>OZ250151.1:0-1200000 GCA_965237725.1 Candidatus Spongiihabitans sp. | reverse complement strand
CCGTACTAGCGGGATATTGTTTTGCTACCGTAGCTATTGCATCGAGTTGCCTGTTTGCGTTTTCCCATAGTTCCGCTTCTGCGAACACTTGGCCCGCAACTAATTGGGGAAATCGGGGAATTCCAACGGGTCCAGTTGATTTCCTAATTTTTGCAAAGCCATCCTGGATGCTGAACTCGGCGCCGCTTGACAGGGCAAAGTTACCAGCGTGAGATTCCACATATTTCATCCACGGTAGCAAGGAAACACAGACTACAAGCACAATAGATGTCGCGGTTGTAACGCGCCAGGATTTCGGCCACTGCCGGCATCCGATCACAATGGCGATAAAAATAGCGGCGGTGGCGGTAATGCCGATGACCCGGGTTAGCGTAGCAGCGCCGAGTAAAAGACCTGTGACAAGAGATACGATCAGGAAATTCCGAATGTCAGGGGGCCTGGACAAACACTTAACCAGCAAAAAGATTGCGGAGTTTAATAGCACAACAAAAAAAAATTCGCTGCCCCCAGGGCTTAAAATCGGAAGAATGGGAGGCCATAACGCAATCAGTGGTAACAGAATCCAGATTGACACCGTCGGTACCACAATATAAATAATACCAGCCAACAAAGCTACGTTAAGTGCACCAAACACCGCTGCCAGCCAACGAATACGTTGGACGGATTGATCAATATCGTTGGTGACAATGGGTGCGATTAGAAGACTGAAACCTGGTGGATGATGGGTATGTGGTTTGCCTGTAACGTTTCTATAACCGTCGCCGTTTTTCAACGACAGTGCTCCAGGATAATATGCGAATTCGAAATCATCTGCGATCTTGGAAAAAAATCGATCGCCACCAATTCCTGCCATGATGAATACCATACCGGCAACAACACCAATTGCCCCTAGTCTCGATAACCGACACTGGGAATTTTCAAATACGGCGGATAAAAGGCGTCCGACATTCATAACAGTTTTAATGCGTTTATGGAATTTCTAATAAATCCGAAATGTGAAGTTCCGTTTTTTGCCAGTTACCAGATTGCAAACGAGTATACTCATCACCATGCAATTAGACCATACCACCTGCTATAGCGCCGTAAAGAAACGCGATCCAGATTACGACGGCGTATTTTTTACCGGCGTGAGCACTACCGGAATTTTCTGTAGACCGATTTGCCCTGCGGTACCACCGAAACCAGACAACTGTGAATTTTATCCTTCCGCCGCCGCCGCCCTCGATGCCGGATTCAGACCCTGTTTGCGATGCCGGCCCGAATCGGCCCCCAATAGCCCGGCCTGGAATGGGGTAAAAACCACCGTAAAAAGGGCGTTGGATTTAATTGATCAGGGCGCATTGGACGACAGTAGTGTATGTGCATTGTCAGAACGACTGGGGGTTAGTGATCGATACCTAAGACGCCTGTTTGCAAAATATGTTGGTGCGAGCCCAAGGTCTGTGGCGCGATCTCGCCGGGTTTTATTGGCCAAGCGACTAATAAGCGACAGCACAGATTCCATGACAATGGTTGCCCACAAGGCGGGTTTCCGCAGTGTGCGCCAGTTTAATGACACTTTTCACAAACTTTATGGTGTTCCACCGAGTAAACTACGAAAATGAAACAACTACTCAGCGATAATTTTCAAAGCCCCATCGGCGAGATTTTGGTTCTAGGGGATGAAGACAAACTTTGTTTTTTAGATTTCAATGACAATCAACAAAGAATCGAAAAACAGTTGATACAGCGATATGGTAAATACCAGCTCAACCACAAACCCGACTTACTGAACATGCAGAATCGGTTAAAAAAATATTTTGCAGGTGATTGGAATGCCTTTGATGGATTACCACTACTTACTGGCGGGACGGACTTTCAGCAAAGCGTATGGGCTTCATTGCGAACTATACCGGTCAGTGAAACGATTTCTTATGATCAACTGGCGGGTGCGATAAAAAACCCAAAAGCAGTTCGGGCCGTCGCCAGCGCTAATGCCCGAAACCCCATTGCGGTTATCATTCCATGCCACCGCGTGATTGGAAAAGATGGATCTATGCGAGGATATGCTGGCGGTATCCACCGAAAAGAGTGGTTGTTAAACCATGAGGGCTATAGAGCCCGCGGAACATCAAGTATTTTTTAGCTGTAAATTTTCATTTAAATAGCTCTGGTACCGAGGAGAGGACTTGAACCTCCCCGGGCTAATGCCCATAAACGCGGCTTGTAAATCGTCTATTTACCTTGGAGAATAGAAGATATGGTTTGGCTTAGGACGTGTTGCCCTGTGTTGTACGAAAAAATTAGTTTTACTCGATATATATTTTTGCTCGTCATTCTCAGCATGTCCGTAAGCTGTAGTTACAAAACCCCGTATTACGGTTCTACGTTAAATCAGACAGATGCTGGCCAGAGACAATTCACCCTTGAGCAACGCGTAATTTTGGTGGGTGATGCGGGAGAGCCAAAAGCGTGTTTAAAAACTGAAGGTATAGCGCGAGAGGAGATATGTGAACCAGTTTTAAAACTGTTAAAGAATTGGGCATTAAAGAAACCTAAGAAAACGTTCACGGTATTTCTTGGAGATAACGTTTATCCAGACGGCATACTAAAAGGCGTGCGCAAAAGTTGCGATGGGGAGGATTCGAATAAATGTGTTTGCCAAATAAACGAAAACGACCGCGACAAAGCTGAAGAATTTCCACTCAGCATTCAAGCACGTGTTTTGTCAGAAAGTGGTTCATCTGGCGTATTCGTTCCCGGGAATCATGACTGGGGTGGTAGCGAAGGCCCAGATTATTGCGTACTAGAGAATCAATTCAGTTTGTTGGAGAAAATGTCCGCTCGTGAGTGGCCGGGTGTCTATAATTTACCATTGCAAGCTGGATGCCCAGGGCCAGTCAAAATTGATTTGAATGGTGTGCGAATAATTATTCTAGACACACAATGGTGGTTAACCCCCAATGAGCCACCAGAAAACTGTAAATTAGAGTCACTCAAATTGGCGACCGAGAAAATGCGAGAACTCCTCGTTTCAGCAGGCGACCGCGAGATAATTATCGCAACCCATCACCCACTGGAAACCCATGGACCACATGGCGGATTTTTTACACTAAAAGATCATCTATTTCCTTTAACAAAATTACACAATGCGCTGTACATTCCACTACCTATTCTGGGATCTATTTATCCTCTCGTTCGGAAGTACATATATAAAAGTGACCAGGATTTGGTGGGCGATAAATATATCAAAATGAAAAAGGAAATTTCTGAAATGCTAAAAGGCAACCCGCCGCTAATATTTGCGTCTGGTCATGAACATTCACTACAGGTGATTAGAGGTTTAGATACGGCACAGTTTTTTTTAGTTAGTGGCGCAGGTTCAGAATCGAAAGTGGAGCCAGTTGGTCGTAACAAAGAAAGTACGCTTTTTGCCCATGAGCATACGGGTTTCATGGTTGTGGATTTTCTGCGAAACAGTACAAGCCAGAAGGTGCTCTTACAGGTTATCGAGCCGGGTGAACAAGAAATAATTTATTCCACTATTCTGAAAGAATAGCGATTGCTGATTATCAACCTCTAGCAGCGGTCCAACGACAAAACTGATAGTTTATTTTAGATTGCAGATTCGTTTGATCTGCAATTCAATTCTAATAACTAGAATTTTACCATTGAAGAATTTCATCAATGGGTTTTATTCCTGATTTAGGTGATAATGAGTTAAACCCCAAGTCCCGATAAGCCTGGAATTGATGGTCTGAAAAATCTTGATCTCCTGTGGTCTGCTGGGGAAAGGGGGACGAGGGAAAGAAAATATATGATCTATCCGCTATATGCTTTTCAAAATAGCTGCAGGATTTGTCGCTGTAATACTTTTCACAACTTTTAATTTCGGCCGCTGAAAGTGACTTTCTTGGACCGTCTCCCTGAATAAATGAATTGTTAATCGCCAATTTAATGTATTTAACATTGAGAACAATATCCGTTATGGTTCCGTTCTCTTTTTCGAACTTGATATTGCTAACCTGACCAGAAAATACTGGGTATGTATGTTTGGCAATTTCTCTTTCGGAATTAGATGAATTGTCTTCATTAGTTACCCCAGGCAATTTGGCGAACTTTAAATCACAGCCATCATGGTAGTTGTTTCGTTTTCTGCCAAATCCTGGATTCCCGGCCCTCTGAAAAAATTTGTTTTTACGGCACTTTTCATTGGTTCTGAGAAATTTCAATCGGTCTTCAATACCATCAATACGCATCACTATGCCATCTCTCTTAAGATTGTTTCTGAGTTTTCTATACGCCCCAAAGGTATAGCCAGGATCGTATTCGGCGTCAGAAATTATAATATTTTTGGTTAATCTTTTGATCAAAGCAAATGCACCAAGATTTTCTGAATGTCCGCCATCCGTCAGATAAACTTTCTTTGCGCATTGGGTATAGCGAATTTTATCGAACCGATAAATGGATATTCGCTTGCCCTTACGTTGCTCCAGTATTAATTGGCATTCAGTTGAATCATAATTTGGATTTGGGATGTATTGTCCTAACCCAAAATTTACGGCGCTTATTGCATATCCGAAAATCCCTTTTCCCTTTGTACCATCTAGAGCAGCGCCAGATATCGTGGCGAGATGGCTTAAGCTAAAGTCTTTGGCTAATTTCGGATCATCATTAATTTCATGTAACCCATAGTGATTTGATCCGAAGTTAACAGGGGTAAATTCAAAAATTTTATCCTCAAGTTTGGGCTTGCCACTTGTGGATTTGATCTGACCATTTGGAGAAATGATTTTTGTGGAATTAAAAACTGCTGACGAGTGCGCTGTTGTGTTAATTACGAAAAAAGGGATATTCTGCCCTTTTTTGAAATTTGACTGGAAATATCTTTTTCGAATTTCGGATAACATAATTTCGGGTTCGGTGCCTCGGGTCAAAAATAAACCTTCGTCTCTATTAGTATATTCGCTTCTTTTTAGTTGGGCGTCCTGTGGATGGAGAAAGAAGGTTCGTTGCAAAGCATCTTCATAGTATTTGGGTAGAAATCCCAAGTTCTTGCGTGCGCCAAAAATACCGTTTACTACCCAATGGGGTATAACTGTGACAACATTCGCGGCAAATTTTGCGGTTGTTAATGCGTAGTTACCAAAAATTAGCCCTCCTTGGGTAAAGCGATTTTTTCCATAGCCCCATGGGTGGAACAAGATACTACCACGGCACTCGAGGTGCGCCTGGTATTTTCCAGTTTCTGGTTTGTCAAAATCGACTTTGCTGCATCCATTGTCCAACTTGTTTGTCTCATCATCGCTTGATTGCACTGAAGATTCAAAAAATTTCCAGTTCTGCTTATGTTTTTCAGCTTCAATATTTTGAGAAATGTACCAGGACAACGCATAAGTACCGCCTGAAACGGTGGACACGATATCTATATCATTGAAAATACCCGCATCTTGTAACGCGTTCATGACCCCAATGTTGTACGCGGCTGAACGAATGCCGCCACCAGACATGGCAAGGCCGATTTGGGGTTTATCCTTATTTGTTGCTTGAGAAAACGACTTTAACCGCTGGTCCAATTCCGCATGGTCGATGGAATAGGGTTCTGGTTTACCCTGACCGACTGGTTCGTTGGAATTTTTCTGTTTTCCCATTGAACCGCAGCCTGTGAGCGCAATAACAAGGGAACACAATAAGATCCGTTTTAAATTTGTGGTTGATACAACGAAACTCGCAAATACTACAATATACTGCATGACCAACTCCCTATTTGAGTTTTCTAGCAGTCTATCAGAATTTTAAAATTTTGGTACCGAGGAGAGGACTTGAACCTCCACGGGCTAATGCCCACTAGCACCTGAAGCTAGCGCGTCTACCAATTCCGCCACCCCGGCTTAGAAAAGGGAAGCGGACTGTACCTATTGTGGTAATTGTTGTCAATTTCTGTGGAATCTTTCTTGTCAGCGAATTTCCCACGCTAGATTCGCCATAATCCCTTGGGGCCTCTGATTAAAACATGAACAGTCCATTTGCGTTTAAACCCAATATATCACGTGGCAATTTCTGCGTTGCAATACTTCCCAATAGCCGTGCCCAAGCTTATTTGACTTGGGCGTGCGTTTCGCGCCTTGAACTTGATCATTTTACCCAGCCCCATATTTTGTGGCAACTTGATCTGCCCAGTTTTAATCAGAGGCCCCTATGTTATTCGGGGCAAAAATTAGGTATTCTCGCCCACTTCTGAATCACCCGCTTTTATAATTGTTTTATTATGTCAACTTTTAATGAATTGAAAGAATCCCTGTCATCTTCTGGCCAGCGTGTTGCTGATTTAAGGGGGTATCTTTGACTATGAAACAAAGCAGGAGCGGTTACAGGAAGTCGATTTAATTCTGGAAAACCCCGCGGTGTGGGATGATCCTGAGGCCGCCCAAAAACTCGGCCAGGAACGAGCCGCCCTGGAGCAGGTAGTCAATGGTCTGGATCAACTGGACACTGATATCTCAGATTCCACCGAATTGCTGGAACTGGCGGAAGCTGAAGACGACAAAGAGACCTTTGCCGAGGTTGAAAAGGAAGTGTTCGCGATTGAGTCGAGGCTGGATAAAATGGAATTTCGACGGATGTTCAGCGGGGAAGCCGATGCGCTGAATGCATTCGTAGATATTCAATCCGGATCTGGCGGAACAGAAGCCCAGGACTGGGCAGAAATGTTGCTGCGAATGTATAGCCGTTGGGCTGAGGATCAGGGTTACAAACTCGATCTGGTCGAGCGTTCACCTGGGGATATAGCTGGGATTAAGAGTGCTACGATCAAAATTAGCGGTGAATATGTCTATGGCTATTTGCGTACCGAAACCGGTGTGCACCGACTGGTCAGAAAAAGCCCATTTGATTCGGGCAATCGGCGACACACCTCTTTTGCATCGGTTTATGCCTACCCCGAAATCGACGACAGTTTTGAAGTCGAGGTTAATCCGGCAGATCTTCGGGTGGACACTTACCGTGCAAGTGGCGCCGGTGGGCAACATGTTAACAAGACAGACTCAGCAGTGCGCCTGACCCATGAACCTAGCGGAATCGTGGTACAGTGCCAAAATGATCGCTCCCAGCACCGCAACAAAGAAGAGGCGATGAAAATGCTTAAAGCGCGTTTATACGAGGCCGAGATGCAAAAACGACGTCAGGATCAGCAATCAGAAGAAGACAGTAAATCAGATATCGGCTGGGGCAGTCAGATACGGTCCTATGTGCTGGATCAGTCGCGGATTAAAGATTTACGTACTAATGTTGAGACCGGAAATACCCAGGCTGTGCTCGATGGTTCACTGAACCAGTTTATAGAGGCCAGCCTCAAAGCAGGCCTATAATTTTAGATTAATGAATATTAGAAAATGAGCGAAGATAGCGATCAAGGTCTGCAAAGGCGGGAAAAGTTAAAAACATTACGCGAGCAGGGAAATCCGTTTCCCAATGATTTTCGACGAGATGCTTTTTTGGGTGATCTTCTGGAAAAATATGATGATGACAAGGAGGGCCTGGAATCTGAAACCATTCGGGTAAAAGTTGCCGGTCGTTTAATGACTCGCAGAATTATGGGTAAAGCGAGTTTCGCGCACATACAGGACGTGTCCGGGAAAATGCAGTTATTTTTGCAGCGCGATAATTTGCCCGAGAATGTTTATAACGAAGAATTCAAAAAATATGACATCGGCGACATTATCGCCGCAGAAGGAGAACTGTTCCACACTAAAACCGGTGAGCTTTCGGTCAGGGTCGATTGCATTCGCTTGCTGACCAAGTCCCTGCGACCCCTTCCTGAAAAGTTTCATGGCCTGACCGATGCTGAAACCCGCTATCGCCAGCGATACGTTGATTTGATCATGAATGAACAAACCCGATCGGTATTTCGAATTCGGGCTAAAGCGATTCAATATATTCGTGACTTTATGACCGAGCGGCAGTTTCTCGAAGTTGAAACCCCGATGATGCATCCCATACCCGGCGGTGCAGTGGCCCGGCCATTTAACACCCACCACAATGCCCTGGATATGGACTTGTTTTTACGTATCGCGCCAGAGTTATATCTGAAGCGGTTGGTTGTGGGTGGTTTCGAACGGGTGTTTGAAATCAACCGAAATTTCAGGAATGAAGGGGTGAGCACTCGGCACAATCCGGAATTCACTATGCTCGAGTTTTACTGGGCCTATGCGGATTTCCAGGACCTGATTGATCTCACCGAAGAAATGATCCGAGGGGTTTGTGAGGCAGTCACCGGTGATACCCGCCTGGAATGTCAGGGAACGTTGCTGGATTTTTCAAAGCCGTTTGAAAGATATACCCTGCTCGATTCCATTTCACATTTCAATCCGGATATTAAACCAGATCAGCTCACCGATCTGGAATCCATTACAAAGCTGGCGCGAGAATTAAAAATTGAAGTTAAGTCGGGCTACGGTGTTGGAAAAATTCAAACCGAAGTATTTGAAAAGTTGGTCGAAGACAAATTAATCAATCCCACATTCATAACGGCTTATCCGGTGGAAGTGTCTCCGTTATCGCGCCGAAATGATGATCAACCCGATATTAGCGATCGATTTGAATTTTTTGTAACGGGCAAGGAAATTGCTAATGGGTTTTCCGAGCTCAACGATGCTGAAGACCAGGCGGAACGATTTGCGAAGCAGGTTGAAGAAAAAGACGCTGGGGATAATGAAGCCATGCATTATGATGCGGACTATATTCGTGCACTGGAGTACGGTATGCCGCCTACCGCAGGTGAAGGAATCGGTATCGACCGTCTGATTATGGTGCTGACTGACAGCGCATCCATCCGCGACGTGGTACTTTTCCCCCACATGCGACACGAAGTCTAGCCTAAGGGTTATACAAAATGATCAAGTCACTGGAGTTTATGATCGGCTTGCGTTACACCCGGGCCAAAAGACGCAATCATTTTATTTCGTTTATATCCATGACTTCCATGGTCGGAATCGTGCTTGGAGTTTGGGCATTGATTACGGTGATGTCGATTATGAATGGATTTCATAAAGATCTTCGAGATCGAATTTTGTTTGTGGTTTCCCATGTGACCATCAGTGACTATGACGGATTCCTCGACGACTGGCGATCGGTTTCCAAAGCTGTCATGGGGCATCCCGAAGTTCAGGCCCAGGCACCATTTGTTTTAGGTCAAGGCATGCTCACCAAGGGCAAGGTTGTAACCGGTGCGATTATTCGCGGTATTGATCCGCAGAAGGAAAGAGATGTCTCGCAAGTCATGAATCATATTGTCGAAGGCAACCCCGATGCGTTACAGCCTGGTTCCTTCGGCATTATTCTCGGCAAAAGCCTGGCCCGCCAACTGGGTGTTAGCCTGGGCGAAAAAGTAACCGTAATCGCGCCCAAGGGAAAGGTAACCCCCGCTGGATTATTACCGAGATTAAAGCGCTTTACCGTAATCGGCCTGTTTGAGATCAATATGTATGAATACGACAGCGGTATTGCGTTGATACATATCGAAGATGCGAGAAAATTGCTCAGCCTAAAGGATAAGATCAGCGGATTGCGCCTGAAACTCAGTGATGTTGAGCGGTCACGAAAAGTTCGTTATGAATTGTCAGAGCAGTTGAATGACCAGTTCCGGGTGCGTGACTGGACCATGGAGCATTCAAATTTTTTCCGTGCCCTTGAAATCGAAAAACGGGTTGTATTTATCGTCCTGCTGTTGATTGTTGCCGTTGCCGCATTTAATATTGTATCCACCTTGGTGATGATTGTGACCGATAAACAATCCGATGTGGCTATTTTAAGAACCCTGGGAATGAGCCCCGGCAGCATCATGAAAATTTTTATGGTTCAGGGTACGGTGATTGGCGTGGTTGGGATTCTGCTTGGCGGGGTGTTTGGCGTCATAACGGCCTTAAATGTTGAGACCATTATTCCTGCCCTGGAAGAATTTTTCAAAACCGAACTATTTCCCGCAGATGTCTATGTGATTAGCGATTTTCCTGGAGAAATGCGATGGAGCGATGTATTTCGGGTGATCACCACGGCCTTAACCATGTGCTTTTTGGCCACGCTCTATCCGGCATGGCGCGCCTCGAAGGTCCAGCCAGCTGAAGCCTTAAGGTTTGAATAAGCTGGAATTGAATAGATATGGACAGAATAATTAAGGGCAAGCAAACAATGGATGAAAACAAGCTGGTCATCGAATGCCAGAATGTTTCCAAAACCTTTGACGAAGGTAACTTGAAAGTTGATGTACTAAAGGATATTAACTTTAAATTGGGCCGGGGTGAACAGGTTGCTATTATTGGCGCATCGGGGTCGGGGAAAAGTACTCTGCTACACATTCTTGGCGGACTGGCGGACCCCACCGAGGGGCAAGTTTTAATTAACGGTCAGGACGTCGGTACACTTTCACACAAAGCTCGGGGGCTGCTTCGAAATTCCGCTCTCGGATTTGTATATCAATTTCATCATCTGCTACCTGAATTCACCGCCCTTGAAAATGTGGCAATGCCTTTACTCATTCGCAAAAAAGATTCTATCGCGGCAATGCAACAAGCCGAGGAAGTTCTTGACCGAGTTGGCTTGGGCCAACGACTGTCCCACAAACCGGGTGAATTGTCCGGCGGTGAACGGCAAAGAGCAGCCATTGCCCGCGCTATGGTTACCCGGCCGAATTGTATTATGGCCGATGAGCCCACCGGAAACCTCGATTCCAAAACAGCAGAGTCCATTCACCAACTTATGCTGGAATTGAACCAGGAGATTGGCACCAGTCTGATCGTCGTAACCCACGACCTGGCCTTGGCTGAGAAAACTGGAAATATCGTCACCATCGACAACGGCCGTCTGCAATCCAGATCCTGAACCACCTCTTGGGAAACCGAATCCTATCCCCATATTTTGTCATCTAAACCTTAGGAACCTCTAAACAAGTCATGACCGATCAATTTGAGCCCAAACCCAAACTATCGCGTGGCAATATCTACGTTGAAAAATCTCGCCCAAGTGATTGTATGGGCCCTGCTATTGCACCCATTTTTTGCCTTGATCTCGATCATTTTGCCCAGTTCCATTTTAAGTGGCAACTTGATTTCCCCAGACTTGTTTAGAGGTTCCCTTAATGTCCGGCCTAGCATGCCGCCTTTAATTTATGAATGACGAAACCATTGAAGCTGTTGTAACCGATATTGCCAGGCCCGAAGATGTGTTGCCTGGCGTTTTACATTTACTGCCGTTGGAGAAAAAACCCTTTTTCCCGGGGCAGGTATTGCCGATTATTCTCGACGTAAAACGCTGGGGAAAAACCATGAAGGCTATCCACAAAGCAGGCCATGCTGCGGTAGGGGTGGTTTATACCGATGGTGTGGGCGCCGATAAAGTGACCCAAAAAGATTTTCGTATCGTTGGCACGGTATGCAAGATTCACCAGATAGAACAACATGAAAACCAGTATCACGTGGTTCTGGCCGGTATGCAGCGATTCGAAATTAACAGTTGGGTATCCAGCAAACAACCCTTTACCGCACAGGTCAGTTACTTTCCCGAACTAAACCCCAAGGAAACCACCGAAATAAAGGCCTATACCACGGCCATTGTAAATATCATCAAGGAGTTGCTCCCGCTCAACCCGATGTACGGTGAAGAACTGAAGATGTTTCTGAACTATTTTGGAACCGGCGAGCCATCCAGGCTGGCTGATTTTGGTGCCAGCCTTACCACCGCTGATGCTAAAGAAATGCAGGAAATTCTGGAGTGCATCGAATTGCGGCCACGGATGGAAAAAACCCTGGTCCTGCTGCAAAAAGAAGTCGAGGTAGCGAAGGCCCAGACCGAAATTCGCGCTCATATCGAAGGTGAGATTACCCAGCATCAAAGGGAAATGTTTTTGCGTGAACAGCTGAAATTCATTCAAAAAGAACTTGGGATTTCCAAGGACGACAGGGAGTCGGAGGTGGACAGCTTTCGAGAACGCCTGGAAGATTGTGTTGTGCCCACGCAGGCCCAATCGCGCATAGATGAAGAACTTGAAAAATTATCCATGCTCGAACGAGGCTCCCCCGAATACACAGTGACCCGAAATTATCTGGACTGGCTGACCCATGTTCCCTGGGGCAAACACAGTAAAGACGCACTGAATTTGAAAAAAGCTGCAGCCATTCTTGATAAAGATCATGAAGGCCTGGATGAGGTCAAAGAGCGTATCCTGGAATTCATCGGCGTGGGTAAAATGAAAGGCTCGGTTGCAGGTTCAATCATGCTGCTGGTGGGTCCGCCGGGGGTAGGTAAAACCTCACTGGGGCGATCCGTGGCCAATGCACTGGGCCGGGAGTTTTATCGCTTTTCCCTGGGCGGCATGCGCGATGAAGCTGAAATAAAGGGCCATCGAAGAACCTACATCGGCGCCATGCCTGGAAAATTTATCCAGGCATTGCGGGAGTGTAAAACAGAAAATCCGGTGATCATGCTCGATGAGATTGACAAGGTTGGGGCGTCGTTTCGTGGTGACCCGGCTTCAGCATTGCTGGAAGTGCTCGACCCTGAGCAAAACAAGGATTTCCTCGATCATTACCTTGATGTGCGAGTTGATCTGTCCAATGTCTTATTTATTTGCACGGCTAACCAGCTCGATACCATACCCGGTGCGCTTATTGATCGAATGGAAGCGATTCGCCTGTCGGGTTATCTGGCAGCGGAAAAAATTGATATTGCGCGCAAACATTTATTGCCGAAACAACTGGAGCGAGTGGGTTTGAAGCAAAGAGGGGATTTGCGAATCGACACCTTGGCAATCAGAAAAATTGTCGAGGGTTATGCTCGGGAAGCCGGGGTTCGCAGACTGGAAAAATTTCTTGGCACCATCGCCAGAAAAGCGGTTATGAAACTGCTGAAGAGAGGGAAACGCCCGGTTCACGTTACGGTTAAAAACCTGGAAAAATTTATAGGCAAACCAATTTTTACTGATGAGGGTCGGATCAGTGGTGTGGGGGTGGTTACGGGCCTTGCCTGGACCGCCATGGGTGGCGCTACTCTGGATATTGAAGCCAGTCGAAGTCATAGCTTTAGCCGAGGTTTTAAACTTACTGGTCAGCTCGGTGATGTGATGAAAGAATCCGCTGAAATTGCCTATAGTTACGTTCTGGGAAATGCCCAGGACTTTGGCATCGACCATGAGTTTTTTGAAAAGTCCATGATTCATCTCCACGTCCCCGCTGGCGCAACCCCAAAGGATGGTCCAAGTGCTGGGGTGACCATGGCTTCTGCACTGATCTCTTTAGCCACTGGTCGATCGGTTAAGAAATCTGTAGCCATGACTGGTGAAATTTCATTAACAGGACAGGTTCTGCCAGTGGGCGGGATAAAAGAGAAAGTGATTGCCGCGCGCAGAATGAAAATCAGAAATTTAATTCTGCCCCAGTCCAATCGTGGTGATTTTGAAGAATTGCCGGGTTACATTACCAAAGGAATCAAAGCAAATTTTGTTTCCCGATATGCAGACGTTATACAATATCTGTTTTAGCCCCTTCGGTTTCAACCCTGGCGAACAGATTGGGAAATTTAAAACCAAGGCAAAGAGGACAATGAGATGAACACAGACGACCTGCAAGAATACGCTGATGCCTGGAATGCCCACGATATCAGAAAAGTCATGTCATTTATGACCGATGACTGTATTTTCGAAACCGGCAGTGGTAGCCAGGTTTATGGTACCCGTTTTGAAGGCTACGATGTGGTTAAGGCTCGATTCGAATCGGTATGGGCTGAATTACCCGACGTCAGTTTTGAAAATGCTCGTCATTTCGTTGACGGTGATCGTGGCTGTACCCAATGGACATTTAAAGCCACCCGACCCGACGGCAGTGTCATGGAAATGGATGGGTGTGATTTATTCGATTTTTCCAACGGAAAAATCAGAGTCAAAAATTCATTCCTAAAGAGCAGAAAATAACCGAGCTGTTAAACCTAGAGTACTAATCAGAGGCTCCCTACCTATAGTTTTTGAAACAGCAAGGAGAATCTGTCGGTGTTACCGGTTACCGTTTTTCTGCCAACTTCATAACGTAACTCATCATCAGCTTTAAAAAAGAGTTCGCTTGAATCGATCAGTGTAAATCCTGCAGCCTGTATCTCGAGTATGACGTTTACCGGATCAGCACGACGACGATTCTCTGAATTGCGTGGTTCCATATGCCTCCGTGTATGATCGATGACACAATAGTATCCCCCTGATTTTAGTACGTCGTAGGTTGCCTGGTTGACTATCGCTGCGCCGAGGGAATTAAAATTATGATATTCACGGATATTTAACGCTAGATCTACGTCTTGCACATTGTAAACAACATCGCCAACGTCGAATCGTTTTTCCTCATCATTCCATCCAATATCGATGGGGTGCATTTCCACGGCGGACATAAAATCATTCTCCAGCAATGGGTCCAGTCTTTCCAGCCATTCATCCTTATACGCCGAAACCAGTTTGCCTTTTTCCTGTAAAACCGGACCGAGAATTTCAGTATACCAGCCCGCGCCGGGGCCAAATTCAAGCACGGTCATGCCTGCTTCCAGTTTGCAAAATTCCATTGCCTTCAACGGGCTGCGATTGTCATCTCTTGCCCGATTTTTTTCAGAACGATGTTCCATAGCCAGGGCTGCTTTTAGTTTTGACTGGGTCTCACTATCTTCTGCGGCGTGGATAGCCTTCGGCATAACCGAAAATCCTGATACCAGTAGCGCCAAGCCCAGTGAGGGTAAAAGTGACCCGAGTTTGAGAAAATGGTTTGTTTTCATTTTGCCGTCCTGATTAGTTACAGATTCAAAGGATATCACAGCTTTTATTGATATTTCTGTCCCTCGTAATCGAGCCAGCCGTCGGGATGTCTTCCTTGAGGATCATGGTGTGTCCAGTGAACCACACCACCTTTGTCATTCCATTCAAATTCGCCGAAGAATGAAAGTTTGTCTCCTACAGAAATTTGATCAATCCGGGGAGCGAGGTCAATGTTGTGGGCGATGAGAACCACATGACCGGAATCGAGTTTGACTAGCAAGCGTTGGTGCTGGCTGCCCTGGGTGTCATCGGGTAATACCTTCACCACCCGCCCGGAACCTTCGACCTGAACATCGCTTAAACGATTGCTAATTGCCTGATCCAGAACGGAAACCGTGCTGCGATCAAACGTCTGGTTTTCCGGATTTGGTTCGACGTAGACATCGTATAAATAGATGCCGGCCAAAATGGCAATTAAAACCACAAATTGTGCGAGTTTCCGGAGTCTGTCTGGGTGCCTGATTATTGTGCGCATGGTACAGTCATTGCTGGTAACTTAATAAATTGGGTTGTTCTGCAAGTATAATCCCATACTATTTTAACCGCCCCAAGATTTAACTGACTCGGGCAAACCAATAATCAGCGATGCCCCTAAAAACCTGCAACTACTGGATTTTTGATATGGATGGGACGTTAACCCTGCCCATTCATAATTTTGAGGATATTCGAAAATCGATTGGTATCGCCCCAGGTCAGCCGATCCTCGAAGCTATCGACAAAATGCCCGAAGACCAGGCAAAAGCAGCAATTCAAATGCTCCATCAATTGGAAATGGATCTGGCTTATCAGGCCCAACCTCAACCGGGTGTTGACTCGCTGCTTGACCAATTAATCCATAAGGGCAAAACCTTAGGGATACTAACCCGTAATGGTGACAAAATTACTCATGCCACTCTGGAGGCGGCAGGGCTGTCCCGATTTTTTGAAAAGCGAACTATTATCAGCCGGGATTCGTGTTTGCCAAAACCCAATCCTGACGGTGTCATTCACCTGTTGGATTTATGGCAGGCGGAAAAAGACGAAACCGTTATTGTTGGTGATTATCTTTATGATATTGAAGCCGGTTTCAAGGCCGGAATTAATACCGTTCATTATGATCATCAGGGCGTGTTTGCGTGGCCGGAATTTGCCCACCACAAGATCACCCGGCTGGATCAATTGAAGGCGATGTTTTAATTAGCTTTAGGCCTTGCTTGTTTCCTTCCGGTCATAAGCCAGAAATCCGCCGGATTGCCTCGCCCATAACTCGCTATACAGTCCGCGGTTCTTCAATAACTCATTGTGACTGCCTTGTTCTACAATTTGTCCTTCATCCATAATGATTAATCGATCCATCTGGGCAATGGTTGATAATCTGTGGGCGATGGCCATGACGGTTTTGCCTTCCATCAATTTATACAGGCTATCCTGAATCGCCGCTTCAATTTCAGAGTCCAGTGCACTGGTGGCTTCATCGAGAATTAATATGGGTGCATTCTTTAATAACACTCGGGCGATGGCAACTCTCTGGCGCTGGCCGCCGGACAACTTGACCCCGCGTTCGCCGACATGAGCCTGGTAACCAGACTCGCCCCATAAATCCTCCAGCCCGGCAATAAATTCATCCGCCTTGGCCTGTTTGGCCGCCGCAACCACATCTTCCATGGTGGCGTGTTCGCTACCGTATCGAATGTTATCGAACACCGAGCGATGGAGCAGGGAGGTATCCTGACTGACCATTCCAATCTGGGAGCGCAAACTATCCTGGGTCACCGCTTTAATATCCTGGCCGTCGATTAAAATTTTTCCTTGGCCAAGATCATAAAACCGCAATAACACACTGACCAGGGTTGATTTGCCTGCGCCGGATCGGCCAACGATGCCTATTTTCTCTCCTCCAGCGATGGACAGGTTCAAATTCTCAATAACACCACGGGCGCCATCGTCTTTGCCATAGTTAAAAGAAATGTTTTCATATTCAATAGCGCCCCGAGTGACATCAAGTCGCTGGGCATCAGCTTCATCAACAATGGAAATTTCCCTGGAAATGGTTTCAATACCATCCTGGACCACACCGATATTTTCAAACACAGTGGAAATCTCCCAGAGTATCCACTGGGACATGCCCTGTAGCCGTAAAACCAGTCCAATAGCAAATGCAATTTCCCCAGGGGTGACGGCTTGTTCATACCAAAGCCAGATTGAGCTGGCAGCAACCCCAACCAGTAAAAACGCATTCAATCCCGAGAGCAAAAAAGACAGATTAGTGGACATCCGCATTTGCAGATAAACCGGCGCCAGAAATTCTTTCATGCCCTCTTTGGCGTAATTGTCTTCGTAGTTTGCATGGGCAAACATTTTTACCGTGGTGATATTGGTATAGCTGTCCACCACCCTGCCGGTAACCATGGAACGTGCTTCGGCCTGGTCCATGGCAACTTTGCGCAGTCTCGGGATGTAAATGTACATCACCAGGATATAACCACTCAACCATGCAATCATTGGGAAGGTTAACCGAACATCACTGGCGGCAAAAAGCACAACAGCGCCGGTAAAATAGATTGCCACATACAGCACTACCTCAGTTGCCTTGATGATGGTATCGCGCACACCCAGGGAAGTCTGCATCATTTTTGCCGCTATTCTGCCGGCGAAGTCATTCTGAAAGAATTCCACGCTTTGGCGCAGAAGGTAACGATGAGACTGCCAGCGGGTGCGCATGGCGAAATTGCCCAGCATGCCCTGGTGCACTGTCGCTTCATACAAAAACTTAAGCAGCGGCAACAAAATCATGGTGACGCCGGCGATGGTAATAATTTTGATTCGATGCAATTCCCAGAACGATTCACGGTCAGCGGTTGCCAGCCAGTCAACCAGATTACCCACAAATGAGAACAGGTAAACTTCGATCAAGGCAATAGTCGTGGATAATGCGGCACTCACCGCGATTAATTTCCAGAAAGGTTTGGCATAGTGCCCAACAAAACCGAATAAACTGGCCGGTGGCCTGGGTGGAATCTCGTCGGGGAAAGGATCGTTGTAGTTTTCGAACCAGGTGAAAATGGAATTGAACAAATTGATAATAATTGGCTATTAATATTGTGGGCAATGATACGTTTTTTTCGACCATTACACAGCATGTATCGGAGAATCGATATCGGATTACCGATTTATTGATGTGACATTTTAGCCTTAACCCTGTATAAACCTGCCATGAAAATTTTGCTCAGCAATGATGATGGTTATGATGCGGAAGGGCTGTTGGTGTTACACCGGGCCATCGCCGATCTGGGGGAAGTTACCGTGGTTGCGCCGGAACACAATCGCAGCGGTTGCAGCAGCGCTTTATCCTTGCGCCAGCCAATTAAGGTGCGAACCCATGAAAATGGATTTTATTCCGTCGATGGGACGCCCGCGGACTGTGTCCACCTGGCGGTGACCGGTCTGCTGAATTTTGAGCCCGATATTGTGATTTCTGGCATTAACGATGGACCCAATTTGGGCGATGACACGATTTACTCGGGAACCGTCGCCGCGGCCATTGAAGGGCGATTTTTGGCCTATCCTGGGCTGGCCATTTCCCTTGCTGGCCATCATCTGGATCATTATGATGCGGCAGCACAGGTGGCTGTTGATTTATTGCAAATGCTCAGAGATGGGGCGGATACCCTCGACACACTTAAAGACGTTCCAGTGTTAAACGTTAATGTTCCAGATTTACCTTATAAGCAAATCAGAGGAATTGAAGTGACCCGATTGGGAAGTCGTTTTCAGTCCCAGTCAGTGATAAATGACGATGCTCAAAATGGTGACAATGTTTACTGGATAGGGCCGCCCGGACCCAGGAATGAATGTGGCAAAGGTACCGATTTTGATGCCATTGCAAAAAACAGGGTGTCCATTACGCCGATTACTCTGGATATGACAGATTTCGCTCAGATGCATGCGGTGGACCAGTGGGTCGATAGCGCCAGTAAAAAATTTTCTAATTGAAAGTTAATTAAATTATGGATTGGGTCAATATATAATCCACTCTTATCGTTGTTTCATCTAAGGAACCTCTGAACAAGTCATGACCGATCAAATTGAGCCCAAAATAATCAATATCTACGTTAAAAAATCTCGGAATAGCCCTGCTATTGCACCAATTTTTTGCCTTGATCTTGATCATTTTGCCCAGCTCCATTTTAAGTGGCAATTTGATTCGCCCAGACTTGTTCAGAAGTTCCCTAATTAATATGCCTACAATCGAAACCAGTTCCAGACAACGGCAAGGGATCGGTATGACTTCCCTGCGCACCCGACGGCGGTTGATTGATCGATTGAGTGAACAGGGTATTTTAAACCAACTGGTCCTCGACGCCATTTTGAATACGCCAAGGCATTTGTTCATCGATGAGGCCCTTGCACATAAGGCTTACGAAGACACTGCCCTACCAATCGGCCACAATCAAACTATTTCCCAACCCTTTATTGTGGCATTGATGACCGAGCTTATTCTTAACAACGAAAACGCGGTTAAAAAGGTGCTGGAAATTGGAACGGGTTGCGGCTATCAGACTTCAATTCTTTCCCAGTTGGTCAGTTGGGTATTCACAATCGAGCGAATTTCAACTTTACAAAATGAAGCCAAGACTCGGTTACCTGAGCTTGGGTATCGGAATATCAGCTACCATAACGGAGATGGTTTTGTTGGCTGGGAAAGTAACCAGCCTTTTGACGGCATCATTGTCACCGCCGCTCCGGTAGAAGTGCCTCAGAAATTAAAGGATCAATTATCTTTGGGTGGCCGATTGGTGATTCCCGTCGGTGATGGTAACGATCAAAATCTGAGAATTATCACGCGAACACCTTGGGGCTTCGATGAACAACAACGCGAAGCGGTGCGATTTGTGCCAATGTTAAATGGTAAGTCTTAATAATTAAAAATTCAGATAATGAAAATTTTTGGTTCTCTCTACAACAAGGTCATGGAATGGTCTCGCCACCGTCACGCGGTGAGATATCTTGCCGGGGTCAGTTTTATCGAATCCTCGTTTTTTCCCATCCCAACATCATTAATGTTGGCACCAATGGTCATGGCGAAAAGAGAGAAGGCGTGGTGGTTGGCTTTGGTCACAACCATTACATCGGTGCTCGGTGGACTGTTCGGCTATTTGATTGGTTACTTTCTATTTGACCAGGTTGGTCAGCATATTCTGGATTTTTATCACCTCGGCGATAAATTTGATAAAATGAAATTCTGGTTTGATCAGTACGGGGTTGCTCTGGTACTGCTTGCCGGATTGACGCCCATTCCTTACAAATTATTCACCATAACATCGGGTGTGCTGGGCATGGCCCTGATCCCCTTTACCTTGGCCTCCCTGGTTGGTCGCGCTTCCCAGTTTTTTCTGGTTGCAGGATTATTGAAATGGGGTGGCGATAAAATTGAACCGGTTCTGGAGAAATGGATGGAGTGGATTGGATGGGGTGTGTTGATACTTGCAGTGGCCGGATTTTACGTTGTGAAAATACTATGAAGAGAATAATTACGATCAGTTTGTTCGTTGGGCTAGTTCTGGGATTTTTGTCGGGTTGTGGATCAACTTCTAGTGCACCAATTATCAATAAGTCGCCATCGAGAAATATTCCCCAAGCCTACGAAGTCAAGCATCAGGATTCAATTTACAAAATTGCCTGGGCTTTTGGGGTAGATTATCTTGATATTGCAGAGTGGAGCAATCTGAAAAAACCTTATGAAATTACCCCGGGCCAAATTGTTCTGCTGAGGAAGCCCGCTACAAAAATCACGCCTCTGGACCCAGTATCAACACAGCTAAGGGAGCCCGAATATGTTAAAAAATTACCCGTAAATGCGCCAGCACGAATCGAAACTTCAAAAATAGAGTCGGCCCCTGTAGTCTCTTTTTCCAGCTCTCCGCGAGAATGGAACTGGCCAGCAGAAGGGAAACTGATTGGAAAATTTTCGCCGTCGGAAGGCAGCAACGGCATTCAAATTGCAGGGCTCGAGGATAGCCCGGTCAAGGCCACTGCAGCTGGAGAGGTGGTATACGTGGGCGAGGGACTAAGAGGTTATGGCAAACTGGTTATCCTAAAACACTCCACTCAGTTTTTAAGTGCCTATGCCCACAATCGCAAAATACTGGTCACCGAAGGCCAGGCTATCGCCCCAGAACAACAAATTGCCACCATGGGTCAAAGCGGTACTGATACGGTGATGTTGCATTTTGAAATTCGAAAAGACGGCGAACCCGTCGACCCTGCACAGTTTTTAGATTGAAACTCATCGGGCTTCGCCCGATGAGTTTCATCCTGAGCAAAGCGAAGGATCTCCAACTGACAGCATAGCTGTCATCCTGAGAAGCGAAGCGACGAAGGACCCATCCACCCCGGACTCGGATGTGTAACCTGATTAATTGAAAATGGATCCTTCACGATGTTCAGGATGACAGATTAACTGCCGTTCCCAGCACAGCGAAGGATATCGACCCGACTGCTAACAGTTATAAAGGGCTTCGCCCGATGAGAGTCATCCTGAGCGTAACCCTGTCATCCTGAACGTAGTGAAGGATCCATAAGGTCTAAAATACCATTGTCAATAACGTCGGATCTTTGACTTATACTCCGGGTATGGACCTTTCACTGATTTCCTGGACAATACTTATCGCTATTACCCTTTTAGGGGCAATCGCGCAGTGCGCCATTGGGTTTGGATTCGCATTAATTACAGTGCCAATTTACCTGTTGGTAGTTGAGGTAGATATCGCAATTCAGCTTGCCATGATTCTAAGCCTGGCAATTGCTATTGTGATGATTTTTGTGGTTTTTAAAGACATCCCCAAATCGACATCAAAAAATCTGCTGATTGGAACGGCTATTGGATTCCCTATTGGGTTTGTTTGTTACATGATGGCGACTTCCAGCCTAATAAAAATTGCCGTTGCAATAAGTATCATGATTGCCTTGTTAATAACCGCATTGAAAAAAAAGTTTTCCTCACATTTTGAAGATAGCACCCGGGGAGCGATTTCGGCTGGAATAGTCTCAGGGCTTATGGTCACGTCCATGGGAATGGCTGGCCCAGCCATTGCTATATATACCAATGCCGTCGGTTTCAACAAAGCAGCAACCCGGGCTACCATTTTTTATGTTTTTCTATTTTCCTATAGCGGTGCAATTATGCTGCACCTGTATTTCTACGGTTTTTCGAGTTCTGGATTTACCCTGTCCATGACTCTATTGCCAGTTACCTTGATTGGGGTTTTTATTGGCAATGCATTGGTGGGGCGATTATCCGAAAAACTATTTAGTCAATTACTTACATTTACCCTGATGGCAGTGGCGCTTTATATTATTTATTCGGTTTTGTAATTTGACACAACCGTAATGTGAAATAAACCCGTTTGTCACACCGGGTTGATGACGATACACTCTCCCTTGCCAAATAATTGTTTTAAACCCAATACAGTATCGCTAATCTGGAGAATACAATGGATCTACAAACAGCCAATCGTCAGCTCGTTGCTAGTAAAAATCTAACCCGGGATGAAATGCAATCTGTGATGACACAGATCATGTCGGGGGAGTGCACCGACGCGCAAATTGGATCGTTCCTCACCGCTTTGATGATGAAAGGTGAAAGCGTGGATGAGATCGCGGGTGCTGCAACTATTATGCGTGAGCTTTCAGCCAAGGTGCCAACTCAGGCGAGTAAAATTGTCGACAGTGTAGGCACCGGTGGCGATGGCGCGAAATTGTTTAATGTGTCTACGGCCAGCGCACTGGTGGCGTCCGCTGCGGGTGCGGCCATGGCGAAACACGGTAACCGTGCCGCCACGGGAAATTCCGGGAGCGCAGACGTGCTGGAAACCGCCGGTGTGAATATCAGCATTACACCGGAGCAGGTCGGTCAGTGTATTGACCAATGTGGCGTCGGTTTTATGTTTGCACCGACCCATCATTCCGCCATGCGTCACGCCATTGGACCGAGAAAAGAAATAGGAATCAGAACGGTATTTAATTTGCTTGGGCCTCTAACCAATCCAGCGGATGCAAAATATCAATTGGCCGGTGTATTCAGTAAGGACTGGATTCGACCCATGGCCGAGGTATATGCGGAGCTCGGAAGTATTCATACGGTGGTTGTTTCTTCGGATGATGGACTGGATGAAATTTCTATTGCCGCGCCAACCCAGGTGGTGGAATATAAAAATGGGAAATTCAGTGAATATCAAATCGAGCCCAAACAATTTGGAATCAAGCAATCCAGCCTGGATGCCATTGTGGTTTCAGATTCCGCCCAGAGCCTTGAAATGGTTAAACAAGCATTGGGCGGCGAAGTAGGGCCCGCAGCAGATATAATTGCCCTGAATGCTGGTGGTACAATTTATGCTGCGGATATTGCAGATTCTCTGGAGGCCGGCGTGCAAACCGCCCAGGAAATCTTGTCCAGTAGTGCGGGCCTGGATAAACTCGCGCAACTGGTCGAGGTATCGAATTCTTTTGAGTAGTGCGTCTGTGATCAAAACATGGTCGACCAATCTGAACCTGAAATAATCAACCTGGTTCGCAAAGTATTAGTCCCAGGTTACCGAGTGGCAATTGATTGAAAAACTTACCCACCGATCTGCTACGTACATTCGTCACCGTTGTAAAAGAAGACGGATTCAGTAGCGCAGGTAAAAAACTGGGTCGATCCCAGCCAGCGGTCAGCCTGCAAATGAACCGCCTGGAAGATCTGGTTGATCGTCCGATCATGGTCAGGGATGGACGATCGTTTAAGCTGACCGAAGACGGAGAGGTTCTTCTCGATTTTGCCCAGCGGATTTTATTGCTCAATGATGAAGTATTACTTCGATTATCCAAACCCGATGTGGTGGGCAAAGTGCGACTGGGAATTCCCCATGAATTTGCAATTTCTTATCTGTCGGAATTTTTAACCGGATTTGCGGAAACCTATCCTGGGGTTGAACTGGAAGTGATTAGCGAATTGTCCAGTGCTTTGCTGGCTCGGCAATCCAACGGTGAGCTCGATCTGGTCGTTGCCATACACAAAGAATTCAATATCAAACCTTCTGCCGAAGGTTGGTTTGAGAAACTGGTTTGGGTTACCGATAAAAGGCATCACAAAACCGAATACACCCGGATTCCCCTGGTTGTTGCACCCCATGGCTGTGTTTATCGACATCGAATGCTAACTGCCCTGGATCAACAGTCGATTCCATGGCGTATCGTTTACACTGGAACCAGTTATGGCGGCATTTGCGCCGCGGTTACCGCCGGATTGGGGGTTACGGTACTAGCGGAGAATACCGTCCCCAAAGAACTACAAACCCACGAAGTCACCAGCCGACTACCGAAACTAAACGGTGCGGTGGTTGAGCTTCATTATGATCGCGCCCATGCCGGGCCGGCGGTATTACAACTGGCCGGGTATATCAAAAAAGTCAGCGGCGAGATTTTGTCTGGATAAAATAGATTCCGCACAAAACCAGAAACAGGGCTGCAAAGGTATTCCAGCTCAGTATTTCCCCGAGTACCCATACCCCCCACAATCCACCCAGTACCGGAATGAGATAATTGATTTGCGCAAAAATCGTGGCGCCGAGATTCTTTAGCACCCTGAAATAAATCAGGGATGCGATGGCAGTGGGGAAAATCGCCAATGCCAGCACGGCGTATAAACTATCCGTTGTAGGGATTAGTGAAAGTGGGTCTTCAATTAGAAAAGCCAGAGGCAGGCTGGTTAATGCGGCGCTGATATTCATCCCTGCTGCCATCTTGTAGCCACTAAAGCTGGGTTGGCTACGCACAAACACCACTGAAAAAGAATAGCTCAGCGCACCGCCCAATACCGCGAGTTGTCCCACTACGTGGTCACCCAGTCCGGTCAATGCGGTTACCCCCACCAGGGTAATCAGTCCGCAAAATCCAAAGGCCACGCCCAAAGACTTTCGTGGGGTGATGGGTTCGTCAGCTATGAAAAAATGTGCGAGGATAAAGGTGCTGATGGGCATTATACCCATAGAAATTGCGGTCAACGAACTGCTGATAAAGATCTCACCCCAGCTGATTAGCACAAAAGGCAGGCTGTTACCTAGAATGCCCGATACAAAATACAGTAACAATGCCTTGGGATGCATGGGTATCCATTCTCTCTTTATGCCGAGAAATGCGCAAAAAATCAGTGCTGCAATGGTCAGTCTTGCAGCGGTCATGGTGAACGGCGGAATACTGTCCACCCCGATTTTGATCAGTAAAAATGAAGTACTCCAGATTACAGCAAGTAATAGTAAAAGGCCGTAGTCTGTAATATTATCCCGCATTGATTTTAGAGTTCAAATTAAATTAGAAGTGATATCAGTATTGATCAATTATCGTTAATTTTGGAACACATTAATTTTGGAACACATTTAAATAATGGAAAAAAAGCCAGCCTATGAAGTTGTCAATCCTGATGGTGTTGCACCATTATTGCTGTCCTGTGATCATGCCGAAAATTATCTGCCCGATCATCTGCATGGGCTTGGACTAGATCCCCACCATCTTACCCGGCATATTGCCTATGACATTGGTGCAAAACAGGTAGCCAGCCTGCTTTCTAGCATGTTTAGTGCGCCATTGATATCCGCAAATTATTCCCGCCTGGTGATCGATCTCAACCGTCACCTGGACGACCCCACCTTGATTGTGACCCACGCTGACGGTGTCGTTATACCTGGAAATCAACAGCTTTCTGCTGATGAACGCAATCAGCGAATAGAAAAATATTTTAACCCCTATCATAATCAGTATAGCGATATGGTGACGTCTTTAAAATCTACACATCAACGTCCGGTGATATTGTCCATCCACAGTTTCACCCCCACCCTGAATGGATTCCAGCGTCCATGGGATTTTGGTGTGCTCTGGGATAGGGATGAATTTCTTGCCCGCCAACTGATCGATAACCTTTCGAAAATTCCTGACCGCGTTGTTGGTGACAACCAGCCTTATCACGCTAATGATCCAAGGGGTTATGCTCAGGTTGAGCACGCTGAGGGGCGGAACGTCGAGCTGGCATTACTGGAAATTCGGCAGGATTTGATTACCGATCCAGCAGGACAACGGCTGGTTGCGGAACAAATTTATCAAGCCCTATCTTCAATAATTTGAACGGCTTTGTTGCCTGCCCAGAATCCATTATGAATAAACCCAAACTGATTATTGGTAACCAGAATTACTCATCGTGGTCCATGCGACCGTGGCTGTTTGTCAAATACCATGAGTTAGATATTGATATCGAGAAAATCGCGCTATTCGAGGACGCCAGCGTAAGAAAACTGGGCCAGCACTTTTCTAACGGAAAAGTGCCTCTGTTGATTAATGATGGGTTGGAAATCTGGGACACCATTGCCATTCTGGAATATCTCTCGGAAAGTTATCCACATACCCAGGGTTGGCCTGAAAATCAGCAGGCGCGATCGGTGGCGCGATCGGTTTGCGCAGAAATGCATTCCAGTTTTTCCAGCCTGCGCAATGAATTACCGATGAATTGTCGGCGATTCTTTCCAGGTTACAAAGCAAGCGATGCGACATTGGTGGATGTCGCCCGGATCAGCGCGATCTGGAATCACTGCCGATCACACTACGGCGACAACGGCCCCTGGTTGTTTGGTGAATTTTCAATTGCGGATGCGATGTATGCGCCAGTGGTGATGCGCTATCGAAGCGTGGAAGTAGAGCTGGATGAGGTTAGTCAGGCTTATTGTGCCACAATGCATAACTGCCCATCAGTGCAGCAATGGCTGGCAGAAGGAAAACACGAAAAAGAAATTGTAGAAGAAGACGAACTGGACTGGCCGTCACAAACAATTGATTAAGACCCAAGGATTAACTTACGGCCCCTGGCACTGTCTGTATTAAATACGATTCGTAATTATTTTATAAGCCTGTGGATCGGGCAAAATACTTTGCCAATAAGATTTTGCGAATAAGTTACAATTACGCTTTAACATTATTTAATTTACTACTTTGTCTGGCAACGGCTTCGGAAAATTATTTACTTTAACCTCATTTGGTGAGAGTCATGGCCCCGCCCTTGGCTGCGTAGTCGACGGTTGCCCTCCGGGCATGGCGTTGAGCGAAGAAGACCTGCAAATCGATCTGGATCGAAGAAAGCCGGGAAAGTCCAAGTTCACCACTCAACGCAAGGAAGGTGACCAGGTTGAGATTCTTTCCGGCGTATTCGAAGGTAAAACAACGGGGACACCCATTGGTTTATTAATCAGAAACCAGGATCAACGTTCGAGGGATTACGACAAAATAAAAGATCGGTTTAGACCGGGCCATGCGGATTTTACCTATACCAAAAAATATGGATTTCGCGACTATCGCGGCGGCGGGCGCTCTTCTGCCCGGGAAACCACCATGCGGGTAGCCGCTGGAGGCATCGCCAAAAAGTATTTGAATGAACACTATGGCGTATCAATCCGTGGACATGTTTACCAGATTGGTGATATCAAAATCGAACACAAAAACTGGGATGACGTAGAACAAAATCCATTTTTTGTGCCAGACAATGGCATAGTCAAGGAACTCGAAACACTGATCAACAAAACACGAAAGGCCGGGGAGTCTGTTGGTGCCGGGGTATATATTGAAGCCACGGGAATGCCCGCAGGCTGGGGTGAGCCGGTATTCGATCGTCTGGACGCCGATATCGCAAAGGCAATGATAAGCATTAATGCAGCAAAAGGGGTTGAAATCGGCGCGGGATTCGAATCCATTGCACAACTGGGCTCCGAGCATCGGGATGAAATTACGCCAGATGGATTTAAATCCAACAGCTCTGGCGGTGTGCTCGGCGGCATATCCAGTGGCCAGGATATTCGGGTCAGAGTGGCGTTTAAACCGACCTCAAGCATTCAGGTGCCAGGAGATACGGTAGATCTTGAAAACCAACCCATAGAAGTGGTGACCACCGGGCGTCATGATCCATGCGTGGGTATTCGGGCAGTTCCCATCGCTGAAGCCATGCTGGCTCTGGTTCTGATGGATCACGCATTACGGGATCGTGGGCAGAATATTCGCTAGTGACCCAGCGAACAGTGTCAATCCGGATATCGCCTTAGGTGTAAGAACTTAGATTTGTTCGTACAAATTTACTAAATCATTTCAGATACTTTAGGGTGGTGACTGACCGAGTTTTGCCCTAAGCCGACAATTAAGATTTTACTGAACTCCGTGATCTCCCCACCTTTTGCGGTATTTAAGTATTGTGATCCTCAGAATTACTCAGAATTACTTTAAATTTAGTGTGGCGTTTCTGAAACACACCATTGACGTCACTTCGCTTTATAATTAAAGTAACTCGTCAATCAAGACAATTCACCAAATGTGAGGGTAAATGTATGAGCAAACGATCCTACAGTGATAGGGAAAAAACCAAGCGGCGACTATTAAAAATCCTTGCTGCAAGCGGCAGCGCTATTGCTATCCCCTCAACATGGATTCGCCCGGTGACGAGCACCGCGATAATTCCCGCCCATGCTGTCGGCACAGGTACACCGGAGTGTATGAATACAACAGAAGGTTCGATGTCGTTTAATATTCCAAGGGGAGCGGAACCAGATGACTTCACCGTGCCTGGCGGTGTATGCCAATTGTCTTACTCAGTGCGTGGCGCCCAAGGCGGTGGAGGTGGTGGTTCATGGTCCGGTGCGCCCGGAGCCCTGGATGGCACAGACGGGTCAATGGGCACTGAGTCCGGCGGCACATTCAGTGTTACCGCTGGACAAGTACTCTCAGTGACAGTCGGCGGTGGTGGTGTTAGTGGTGCTGGTGGCCAGGATGCGGAATCAGGTGGAGCTGGTCCCGGCGGGTCTGGAGACGCCCTAACGGGCGGTGGATTTGTAGGTAGCATTGGTGAACCAACGAATACGGGTGCTGGTGGTGGCGGAGGTGGCGGGGGTCACAGCCGCGTTTTCGAAGGCGCGACCGAATACGCTCTTGCACAGGGTGGCGCCGGTGGTGCCGGCGGTGACAACGAAGCCAATACAACTGGATCTAACTTCGGGGGTGCAGGCGGACCAGACGGTACCGGCGTATTTCTGACTGGTAATGACAACGGTGCGGGAGGCGAAGCAGGCGAGACCCCCCGTCCTGATGGCGAAGATGGCGCTAGGGGATTCGTAATCCTGAGCTGGTAAAGAATTAGGACCAACCAATTAGACCAAATTAAAATTTATCCTCCGGGAATTCGATGTCAGAGTATTAATTAATGAAGGAAACTAATTAGGGACACACATCAATTGAAATTAATATTACGAAGTTAAACCGATGAGAAGTTAGCGTTAAAATCAATGGGTATCCCAAATCGCTCCTCATAAACGGCCGCTTAGAGTATCTTACCGACAACAAGGCTTTGTAAAGCCCTATTGCCGGTACTTTGGTTAAATTTCAGTCTGCTCCGCTATTTCAAGGGCATCATCTACTTCAACTCCCATATATTTCACTGTGATTTCGAGTTTGGTATGACCAAGTAGTATTTGGACTGCTCGTAAAATTTTTGTTCGTTTATAGATTAGAGATGGTTTCGTACGTCTTATTGAGTGTGTCGCGTAGACTGTAGGATCGAGCCCAGTTCTCATTTCTACCCACTGTTGGCTCTGAGTATTCTACAGCCAGTATCAGATTATATCTAACCTCAAATTTTGCGAAATCAGATCAAGTTCAGATATTTACGTCTTAGGGATTGAGATGGGCGCGTTATGTTATTATCCGCGGTTTCCCGATCTTTATACCAGAAATGCAACACCAAACCTTATACGACAAACTCTGGCAGCAACACATTGTTGATTCCACCGACGACGGCGTCACTTTGCTTTATATCGACCGGCACCTGGTACACGAGGTCACGTCTCCCCAGGCCTTTGAAGGATTGCATCTAGCAAATCGTAAGCCCTGGCGGGTAGACTCCATGATCGCTGTGCCCGATCACAATGTTCCCACAACAGTTGATAATTCGGAAATTGATGATCCGATTTCCCGACTCCAGGTCACAACCCTGGATCAGAATTGTCACCATTTCGGAATCACCGAATTTGGAATGTCAGATCCCAGGCAGGGTATTGTTCATATTATTGGTCCCGAGCAGGGGGCGACGCTGCCGGGTATGACCATCGTTTGCGGGGATTCCCACACGTCCACTCACGGTGCATTCGGTGCACTGGCGTTTGGTATCGGTACATCAGAAGTAGAACACGTTATGGCAACCCAGTGCCTGATTCTGCGTAAATCTAAAAACATGCGAATCTGGCTGGAAGGTAAAACACATCCCGGAGTGACGGCCAAAGATCTGGTGCTGGCTATTATCGGTGAAATTGGTACCGCGGGTGGTACGGGTTATGCCATCGAATTTGCTGGCCCAGCGATTTCAGCGTTGTCCATGGAAGGCAGGATGACAATTTGTAATATGGCCATCGAGGCAGGTGCCCGTTCGGGCATGATCGGGGTGGATCAAACCACTATTGATTATCTGCAAGGCAGACCTTATGCACCAGTAGGTGATATCTGGGATCGAGCGGTGGCGAGCTGGCATCAGTTGTATAGCGACGAAGATGCAGTATTTGATCTCGAAATCAAGATTAATGTGGACGACATCATTCCCCAGGTAACGTGGGGCACTTCACCTGAAATGGTGGTTGGCATCGATGGTGTTGTACCGGATCCCGAGGATGAGGCTGATCCGGTTAGGCGCGAAGGCATGGAAAATGCCCTGGCTTATATGGACCTTAAGGCTGGAACGCCCATTCAGGAAATTAATCTGGATCTAGTATTCATAGGCTCGTGTACAAACAGTCGTATTGAGGATTTGCGCGACGCTGCAAAAATAGCCAAGGGACAAACAGTAGCAGAAGGGATTAAACAGGCATTGGTTGTTCCAGGTTCAGGTCTGGTGAAGCGGCAGGCTGAATCTGAAGGATTACATCAAATTTTTATCGATGCGGGGTTTGAATGGCGCAATCCGGGCTGTTCCATGTGCCTGGCCATGAATGCAGACAGACTCCAGCCAGGAGAGCGCTGCGCCTCAACCTCAAATCGCAATTTCGAAGGCAGACAGGGTCAGGGTGGCAGGACTCATCTGGTTTCTCCTGTAATGGCTGCAGCGGCTGCCATTGCCGGTCATTTTATCGATCCCGCCAGCATTGGCGGAGAATAATATGGAAAAATTCATCAAATTGGAAGGCATTGTCGTGCCCCTGGACCGTCCGAATGTGGATACCGACGCCATTATTCCGAAACAATTCCTAAAATCCATAAAAAGAAGCGGTTTTGGGCCCAATTTATTCGACGAATGGCGGTATTTGGACTCAGGTGAGCCTGGAATGGACAATAGCGCTCGCCCGCTTAATCCTGATTTTGTGCTCAATCAACCCCGTTATGAAGGCGCCCAGATTCTCCTGGTAAGAAAGAATTTTGGCTGTGGATCATCTCGGGAACACGCCCCATGGGCGTTACTGGACTATGGGATTCGGTGCATTATTGGCCCAAGTTTCGCTGATATCTTTTTTAATAATTGTTTCAAAAATGGTATATTACCTATTGATTTTAATGAGAAAATAGTAGAAGATTTGTTCATTCAGGTCGAGCAAAATCCTGGGTTTGCAATGAAGGTAGATCTTCCGAATCAAATCATAGAATTGGCGGATAAATCTACCCTTGATTTTGATATCGATTCGTTTCGTAAAAACGCTTTAATAGATGGTCTGGACGATATTGGGTTGACGCTTGAAAAAGCGGACATAATATCTCAATACGAGCGGCGCCGGAAAGTTGAGGCGCCGTGGTTGTTTGGTAAATAGGGGTACTTTGGGGCTGTTTGATTGAAGGCTGATTGTTTGGCTTTCCACAAATTGAAAAAATATATGTCAAAAATTAAAAATTTCGTTTCTGCCGTAATCAAGTCATCCATGCTTTTGATATTGGCACCATCAATTGCCGTTGCAGTGGGGTTTGGCGATATCAATGTAAACTCCAAGCTTGGAGAACCGCTCAATATTGAAGTTGAATTATTGTCAGCGACGCCTGCGGAGCTTGGCACTATGGAAATAGGGTTGGCCAGTCGCTCGGATTTTACCAGGGCGAACATGCACTACCCCGATAATGCAGCGTTATTCATATTCGATATCGTTGAAAAAGATTCGGGGAAATATGTTGTATTAATAACCTCCCAAGATCTGGTAAACGATACTTATCTTCATCTGCTACTGTCCGCATCCTGGGCGGGTGGAAAAGTGGTTCGGGAATATACCGCCTTGCTCGACCCGCCGCTATATAGCGGTGAACCCGCTGGAGTGGTCGAGGTTGCAGCCACTGGGGAAAGTGAGCAAACCAGCCAGGTTTCATCTAGCGACATTAGCTCATCGGGCTCATCTGGCTCACCTTCGAGCATTACCGTTCAAAGGGGTGATACTCTGTCGGGAATTGTCAGTCGTTTAAATACACCAGATTCTGTTTCACTGTATCAGGGTCTGACCGCATTGCTGGAAGCAAACCCGGATGCCTTTGTAAACGGCAATATGAATCGCCTGATTGCCGGTGCGAATTTGAATGTGCCGAGCTTTGAATCCATGGCCCAAATTAACCGCCAGGTGGCGGTTCAGAATTTCCAGACCCAGGTTGCAGATTACAACCAGTATGTTTCAGATGTTGGATTCGTGGCATCAATTGCTGATGAAGAAATAACTGATGACGAAAGTGTAGATCAAGCCCTGGCAGAAGAATCAGATGCCATTGAAGAAGTGGCCAGTGCGGAGTTGGCGGAAATCAACCTCGACGAAATTGATGTAAGTCTGGAAGCCGAGCAAGACGATGGTGCAAGCCTGAGTATTGGCCAGGAAACCAGTGACGAAGACCTGGCTAGTGCAATTAGTGGTGACGAGGGTGACGCCGCCCAGGTTGAAGCGCTAAAAACCCAGCTTGCCCAGCTCGACGAGAGTTTGCTGGCTTCAGGTGTGGAAAGTGAGGAAGTCAAACGCCGACTCGCTGAAATTCAGGCCCAGGTAGAACGGGTATCAAAAATTATCGAAATAGAAGATGAAAGCCTGGCAATGGTCGAGGATCGTGCGGGCACGGATGATACTGTAACGGAACTGGATAGTAGTGAAACCGGACTGGACGAAGCAGTTGCGGTAGTTGATGAATCCGGACAGCTGGATGATGGTGGTGAAACCGGCGTGGCAGAATCCACTACCATTCAGAATATCGATGACACCGGAGCCGATTCTTTGGTAGAGGACCAGTCGTCTGACAACGTCGAATCAACCAGCCAGATTGACACATCAGCAGAATCTTCAGAAGCAGTTACTGCAGCAGCGGTGGAAACTTCTGAAGAAGTTGTTGATGAGTCCGAAGACGATAGCCCACAACGCCAGGTAGTGGAAACCAGTATTATGGATTCCGTCACCGGAATATTCGGCTCCATATCGGATTATGTATTGAAAATTGCAGCTGGACTGATAGCATTAATAGCCGGTCTGTTCTTTTATCGGCGTAGAAAATTTCAGCGGGAATTTGACGAAAGTATGCTTGATATTGAGAGCGGACAAATTTCTGCCAACACCGAGCATAAATCGTTCCGCAACATAAGCGCGGCATCGGGCATTGACCTGGTCAGCGGTGGAGATAGTGGATTCGAACTCACCATTGGTGGCGGCATGTCCTATTTGAGTGAAGAAGCTATCGCCGGCGTCGCTGAAGAAGAAAATGAAGTCATCCAGTCGGGCGCAGTTGATCCCCTCGCAGAAGCTGATGTGTACCTGGCCTATGACCGCGGCGAGCAGGCGATACAGGTTCTCAAAGAAGCCTATGGGGTCAATCCGGAAAGAACCGAACTCGCAGAGAAACTGCTGGAGATTTACCACAAGCAGGACGATCGAATCGCATTTGATGGCCTTGCAAAAGAATTAAGAGCACGGATTGGTGCGAGGCAGAATCCAATCTGGACTAAAATAATTGCCATGGGCAAGGAAGTCAGCCCGAACAATACATTGTATGATGATCCAGCGGACATATCCGTGCCATCCCTGTCTGAATCAGAGCTGGATGCCGCAGAAACCGCATTTGACCTTCCCGATCTTGAAGCGCCAACGGTTTCAGATCCATCGGTTTCAGATCCAAGTGGTGCAGTAGACCTTCCGCGCATCGATGATATAACCCTGATGGAAATTGATGCTGATGCTCCGGATTTCGGCATTGGCGAACAAGAAGATACCGCAATAAAATCCCTTGAAATAGATGATCTGGAACTATCACTTATTTCAGATGATGAAGCCCCCGACCGTGCTTTGGATGCACCCACTTTGAGTCAGATTATCACCGCAGCTGAAGCTGAAGCTGAAGTTGAAGAGCAAGAAAAACTGAAACTCGACGTTGAGGATTCCCAGGCAGATGTTGGCGATGAGGACGATGGAGAAATCCAGTTTAATCTGGGAGATGATGTTGATGATGATTTTGACGACGACGTATCTTCCGAGCTGGTGAGCGTACTGGAACAAATGGAGTCCAAGGCAGAGTCACAACAAAACAAAGGAGTAGATCAGGATTCTTATCTAACCGAAGCCAGCGAACAGTCAATCAGTAAACTGGAGCCCTATCACGAATCAGAAACTGCTCTGGAACTGGCCAAAGCCTACCTGGAGCTGGGCGAGAAAGATATTGCGAAAGGTTTCATCGAAGAAGTCATCAATGAAGGTAGCGATAAACAAAAAGCCAAAGCTGAAAAACTGGTTAAAGAGCTTATTGATTAACTGGCGACTGACTGTATTCTGACAGTTTGGCGTAAACGGGTATTATCTTTAGGATTGTAACTACCGGGTACCTGTTGCCAGTTCTGCGACAAATGCGTGCAGGTCATGTGTGATTTGGTCTCCGGTTGAGTTTTTCGACAAGCCTTCGGCAATAATATTTACCAGCGCGGATCCAACGACCGCAGCATCAGCGATAGATGCAATATCCCGAACCTGCTCTTTAGATTTAATTCCAAAACCCACTGCAATAGGAAGTGAAGTCTGTTTTCGTATACGCTTCAAGGCAGAGTCAACATCCGTGCTTTGAGCAGAATGTGTTCCGGTGATGCCAGTAATTGACACGTGATAAACGAATCCGGAGCTGTTTTTGAGCACTGTCTCCAGTCGATGGCCATCACTGGTGGGTGTGGTTAATCGAATCCAGTTTAGACCTGCGGTAAGACAGGGGTGACATAGTTCATCGTCTTCTTCGGGGGGCAGGTCTACAATGATTAATCCATCCACTCCAGCGGAAATGGCATCATCCAGGAACTTCTGATTGCCATAGTAATGAATAGGATTGTAATAGCCCATTAAAATGACTGGAGTCAGGTCATCGATTTTTCTGAATTCGGATACCATTTCCAGGGTTCTGGACAATGTCATACCTGCTTTTAGGGCGCGCAGGCTGGCTAGCTGAATTGCCGGTCCGTCTGCCATGGGATCGGAAAAAGGCATGCCCAGTTCAATTATGTCTGCCCCTGCCTGAGGCAGGCCATTGAGAATTTTTTGCGCAGTATCAGGGTCGGGGTCGCCTGCGGTCGTAAACGTGATCAGTCCTGCACGGCCATCTGCTTTTAACTGCTTGAAGCGGTTCTCCAGGCGTTGGCTATCCTTGCTCATAGTTTGTGACCCAGCGCTTCAGCTACGGAAAAAACATCTTTATCGCCGCGTCCGCATAAATTCATAATAATAATTTTATCTTTATCCATTTCAGGGGCAATCTTGGCGACATGAGCCAGGGCATGAGCGGGTTCCAGCGCGGGTATGATGCCCTCGGTACGGCAACACAACTGAAATGCATCCAGGGCTTCCTGGTCGGTTACTGAAACATATTGAACCCGTCCCATTTCATGCAGCCAGGAATGCTCAGGACCAATTCCTGGATAATCCAGCCCGGCGGAGATGGAATGGGCATCGATAATCTGACCGTCATTATTTTGCAATAGATAGGTTCGATTACCATGTAAAACCCCAGGCTCACCCCCGCTCAGGGATGCGGCGTGCTTCCCGGTTTCAATGCCATGACCGGCGGCTTCAACCCCAATGATTGATACGCTTTCGTCATCGAGAAAAGGATGAAATAATCCGATGGCATTAGACCCACCACCAATACACGCCAGGAGGGTATCGGGTAAACAATTTTCTTTTTCCATTAGCTGCTGTTTGGCTTCCCTTCCGATCACGCATTGAAAATCACGAACCATTTCAGGATAGGGATGGGGTCCGGCCGCGGTGCCGATGATATAAAAGGTGTCATCCACATTGGAAACCCAGTCCCTTAAGGCATCGTTCATGGCATCTTTCAAGGTCGCGGTTCCACTGGTCACCGGAACAATCTCGGCACCCAGTAATTTCATTCGAAACACATTGGGCGCCTGGCGTTTAATGTCGGTTTCTCCCATATATACAACGCATGGCAGATCGAACAGCGCACAAACAGTAGCGGTGGCGACGCCGTGTTGGCCGGCGCCGGTTTCAGCAATAATTCGTTTTTTACCCATTCGTTTAGCCAGTAAAATCTGGCCCAGGGTGTTATTGATTTTGTGCGCGCCAGTGTGATTGAGCTCGTCGCGTTTGAAATAAATTTTTGCACCACCAAGCTCCGCACTTAAACGCTCGGCATGATACAGCGGACTTGGTCGGCCAACATAGTCTTTGGCGTAATAATCCAGTTCGCTAAGAAAGTCCGAATCATTTCGATATTTTTTATAGGCGCTTTCCACTTCCAGAATTAGTGGCATCAGGGTTTCGGCAACGAATCTTCCGCCAAACATACCGAAATGACCTTGGTCATCTGGACCCGATCGATAGGATTCCGGTTTTTGATTTTTATTCGTATTTGAACTTGAACTGGCCATTTTAGGTATTAGAAAATTAGAAGAAGCCAATTATACAGCTTCATTCTTGTAGTTGACATGAGCTTGGCCCATGCACTAGACTTGTCCCTAGCGCCGATTTGATTATCAGCTTGCGGGCGCTTTAAAAATACCGCTAAAGAGGTGCAAAGATAATCCTGCTTTGCATTTGCTAGTTGAACACTCATTAGTAAAGCTGAAAGCGGGATTTTTTATGCCCGCGTCTTAAATTAAACTATTATTGAGGCGTGTCACATGTCAGAACATTCAATTCAATACCATCGCCAGACTTTGGCGATACGTTCGGGTCATCGCCGGACTGCAGAACGCGAACACAGCGAACCCATTTTTGCTACCTCGAGTTATGTCTTCAACAATGCCCAACAGGCAGCCGACCTGTTCAGTGGAGATGAAGAGGGTAATGTCTATTCCAGATTTACCAACCCCAACCTGGCCACATTCGAAGATCGCCTTGGAGCAATGGAAGGCGGGCGTTTTTGTCTTGGAACATCGTCGGGGATGGCTGCCATCAATGGAATGGTCCAGTCATTGCTCAAATCAGGGGATCATATTGTTGCATCATCTGCCCTGTTTGGCTCAACCGTGGCGTTGTTTTCAAAATTCCTCACCCGATTCAATATCCAGACGTCATTTGTCGATCTGACGGATATTGAGCAGTGGAAAATTGCAATACGACCCAATACAAAACTGATCTTTGTGGAGACGCCATCAAATCCGCTGTGTGAAATTGCGGACATCGCCGCCATTGCAAAAATTGCCAAAGATGCAGGGGTGTTGCTGGCTGTGGATAATGCCTTTTGCACCCCGGTTTTGCAGCAGCCACTTGCCCTTGGCGCGGATATCGTTGTGCATACCGCCACCAAATATCTCGACGGCCAGGGACGGTGTGTCGGTGGCGCGCTGGTAACCAATGATGAAAAAATTTACGATGAGTTTTTTGGTATGTTGCGTACCACCGGGCCCTGTATGAGTCCATTTAACGCCTGGACATTCAGCAAAGGGCTGGAAACCCTGGAAATTCGAATGCGGCAGCATTGCGAAAACGCATTGCAGGTTGCCCAGTTTCTGGAATCCCATCCTGCGGTATTGAATGTCTATTATCCAGGATTGAAATCCCATCCCCAGCATGGGCTGGCCAAATCCCAGCAACAGGGATTCGGCGGTATCGTCGCATTCGAGGTGAAAGGGGTCAGACACGAGGCCTGGGATGTAATCGATGCAACCCGATTTATATCGATTACTGCAAATCTGGGTGATACTAAATCCACCATCACCCATCCGGCGACAACCACCCACGGTCGGATCAGTCAGCAGGAGCGGGATCGAGCGCGGATTACCGATTCACTGATAAGGGCATCTATAGGCCTTGAACACGCTGAGGACATTATTGCTGATCTTGGGATAGGGCTGGACCGGATTAAATGACGGCGTAACTGTCTTCCTGAGCGTGGTGAACGGTCCCTGTTACGTAGGGAGATCCCGGATAAGTGCTGTGCACTTTCCGGGATGACGTTTAGGATAAGTGCTGTGCACTTTCCGGGATGACGTTTAGGATAAGTGCTGTGCACTTTCCGGGATGACGTTTAGGATAAGTGCTGTGCACTTTCCGGGATGACGGTTGGGAGTTAACATTCCGTCATTCTGAACGCAGTGAAGAATCCAGTAACCTCATGCGGTCATCCCGGAAAATACAAAGTATTTATCCGGGATCCATAACCGCGCCATTCGCGGTTGGGTCCCAGACTTATTTCCCAGGAAAATTCCTTGCCCAAACCTCTTTGCACAATTCCCGTCTGGATACCAATTCGGTAATTTTCTCAATCTTAGGAATATTATCCCGTCGCCACTTCCCCTGACCGGCCCAGCGACTCACAACTGAAATATAAAAGTCGGTGATGCAACATTCACTACCGAGCAAAAAATCTCCAGCGATATGATCTTCCATGACAAGCCATCGGGTGCGCCAGATATTTATCGCAGTTTCTAACACAGCATCTGCATCAGATTCCGGGGTGGTAAAGCGTTGGGGATAGTCAATGATCTCGATTATGGGGTAAAGCTCGGCGGTTACAAAAATCAGCCAGCGTAGTGCCTGACTGCGTTCATTGGAACCCTGCGCCGGTAGAAGGTGATGATTACCATGTTTGTCGAGCAGCCACAGAATGATAGCCACGGATTCGGTTATGACATTGCCATCTTCACAAACCAATGCAGGCACTTTTTGCTGGGGGTTTATCCGAGCATAGTCTGCATGGCGTTGTTCATTTGTTTTTAGTTCGATTTCATGAAATTCATAAGGCAGCTTGAGTTCAGCCAAAGCCAATTCAACTGCGCAAGATCCGGAACCAGGATTACCATAAAGCTGATACATGACGTTTACTCAATCCGTTTGGGATTGCAGTTCAAGGTTGCGGTAGCGCGGAATTTTACCAACATAAGACTGTGAGAATGTTGCCAGGGTTTCCAGCTCTTTTACGTTGAGCGTCCTGATTGCTTTTGCCGGGGAACCGAGAATGAGCATGCCGTCGTCAAATACCTGATTTTCGGTAATCAGTGCATTGGCGCCGACGATACAGTTTTTGCCAATCACCGTATTGTTTAATACTACGCTACCGATGCCAATCAGGCTTCCGGATTTAATATGGCAGCCGTGGATCATTGCGCTGTGGCCGATGGTTACATCATTTTCCAGGGTCAGCGGAATGCCCGGATCGGTATGCAAGACACAACAGTCCTGAACGTTGGATCGGTTACCAATGGTGATTAGTTCATTGTCACCGCGCACAACGGCATTGAACCAGACACTTACATCAGCCTCGATTTTGACCCAGCCAATAATATCTGCACTGGGCGCCACAAAACTGGATGGGTCAATTTGAGGTTCGGGTCTGTCCTCTAGCTTGTAAATCATATTTTTATAATTTAATAAACCGCAACCAGCATTACATTAACATTGGTTTGTCCATATCTTCAATAACCTTGCTCTGGTTTCGCCATTTTAAAGTCATCATATGGGACAGTTTATCTATGATGGATTTCTTTTCTGAATACTCCAGATGAATCAGATCGGCATCTTTGCGCAAGTTCATCAGATAGTCATCGCTGGTCTGCAATTCATCAACCAGCCCAAGTTCCAATGCCTTGGTGCCGAGCCAGTGTTCTCCGGTGGCGACCTTGTCTACGTCCAGATTCGGGCGCTGGGATTTTATGAAATCTTTAAAAAGGTCATGGGTTTCTTCCAAATCCGATTGCATTTTTTGCCGTCCCTTATCTGTATTTTCACCAAACAGGGTTAAGGTCCGTTTATATTCGCCGGCATACAATTGTTCAAAGTCCACATCGTGTTTCTTGAGCAGGCGATTCAGATTGGGAATCTGGGCAAGAACGCCGATGGAGCCGATGATGGAAAATGGTGCGGCAATAATTTTATTGGCAACACAGGCCATCATATAGCCGCCGCTGGCAGCGACTTTGTCCACCGAAATAGTCAATGGGATTTTTTTATCACGGATACGTTGAAGTTGTGATGCTGCAAGACCGTAGCCATGTACCGTGCCACCGCCACTTTCGAGCCGTAGCATAACTTCGTCGTTTTCATTGGCAAGGGTCAATAATGCTGTAATTTCCTGACGCATGGAATCAACACTGCTGGCTTTTACATCACCTTCAAAATCCATCAGAAACAGTCGCTTCCTGTCGCCAACAGTGTCATCAGAAGCTTTTTTCGATTTGTTCGCTTTCTTTTCCGCTTTGGCCTCAGCTTTTGCATTCTTCTTTTCCAGCTTGAATTTTTGCTTCAGCCCGACAGGGGTTAATGCAGCTTGGAGAATAGCCGTTTCCATTTCCTCGTATTGTTTGTTGAGGTGGGTAATTTCGAGCTGTTTATCTGAGGATTTTTTCTGACGCATTGCCATGGAAACCAGCCCCATGGTAACGATCAGAATCGACGCCACTATGGTCACCGCTTTTGCCAGGAAAAGGCCGTATTCTGCTAAAAATTGCATGTTAGAAATAGTTATTGAATATTGATTTGTTAATGGGATAATTTGGCCCAGGTATCTCTTAGGGTAACAATACGGTTAAAAACCAGATGTTCTGCATTGCTATGCTTGTCAGCATAAAAATACCCTAGCCGTTCGAACTGATACCTGCGATCATCGCTTGATACCTCATTGGATTTTAAGCTGGACTTTAAACTGGCTTCGAGTTTGCAGTTTTGTAAAATTTCAAGAGAATGGGGATTCAAAGTTTCGGTGAAATCTCGGGACTTGTCTGCAAGGGGATTGGCTTCTGAAAACAACCGATCATAAAGCCGGACTTCTGCATCAACACAACAATCCGCGCTTACCCAGTGAATGATGCCTTTAACCCTTCGTCCTTCGGGCTGCTTACCGTGACGGGTATCCGGGTCAAAGCTGCAACGTAGTTCAATGACATCACCTTGGTCGTTCTTGATCACCTGGTTACAAAAAATCACAAAGCCATAACGCAGGCGAACTTCTCTGTCCGGCCCCAGTCTGAAAAACTTTTTTGGCGGATCTTCCATGAAATCATCGTGTTCGATATAAATTTCCCGGGTCAGGGTAATGGTTCGCTTGCCCAGAGATTTGTCACCCGGATGATTGGGGGCTTCGATTTGCTCTTGTTCACCTTCGGGAAAGTTTTCAATAACCACTTTAAGTGGACGCAACACCGCCATGGCCCGAGGCGCAATGGGGTCGAGGTCTTCGCGAACGCTATTTTCCAGAACACCCATTTCGATGATATTGTCTTTCTTGGTGATGCCCACGGAGGCGATAAAATTACGCACCGATGCCGGGGTGAATCCTCTTCTTCGCAGTCCAGAGATGGTGGGCATTCTCGGGTCATCCCAGCCATCAACATCGCCGCGCTCCACCAGCTGGGTTAACATGCGTTTGCTCATCACCGCAAAATTCAAATTTAGTCGTGAAAATTCGATTTGCTGGGGGCGGCTGGGTGCGGAAATATTATCGAGGAACCAGTCGTATAGGGGTCGATGAGCTTCAAACTCAAGAGTACACAACGAATGGGTCACCCCTTCGATGGCATCACTTAATCCGTGAGTGAAATCGTATAACGGATAGATGCACCATTTATCACCGGTGCGCTGATGGCTGTGGTGACGAATTCGATACAATACCGGATCGCGCATATTGATATTCGGTGAGGCCATATCAATTTTCGCCCGCAGCACATGTTCACCATCGGAAAACTCACCATCCCGCATAGCTTTAAACATCGCTCGATTATCATCGATGCTTCGATTGCGAAAGGGGCTGTCCTGGCCTGGCTCGGTTAGCGTACCCCGGAGTTTTCGCATTTCATCAGCGTCCAGGCTGTCAACGTAGGCCAGACCCTTGTCAATCAGTTCCACTGCAAAACCATGGAGCTGCTCAAAGTAATCCGATGCATGGGCAATAGCACTCCATTGATATCCCAGCCAGCGCACATCTTCTTCGATGGCACTGACGAACTCCGCATCTTCTTTAACCGGGTTGGTGTCGTCAAAACGCAAAGTACACTTTCCTTTGTAGTCCTCAGCGATGCCAAAATTCAGCCAGATGGATTTGGCATGACCAATGTGCAGATAGCCATTGGGTTCCGGTGGAAATCGGGTAGTTACCTGGTCATGTTTACCTGAATCCAGGTCCTGGTTGATAACCTGGCGGATAAAATTTACGGGTTTTGTTTCAACCGACATTAATTTTGAATGAAGCGAAATATTGGGCGTGGAGTATATCGGATTTCTTATTTCGGGGCATGGCTCCCGAGTAATCCGGGTGACGAAATTCAGGCCAGGCGAACCGGAATTTCTGCCATGCTGGTTTGCATATCACCATAACCGGTAAACCGGTATTCGTAGTTCAGGTTAAGTTTGTCTGCGATGGCCCGGGCTTTATCTTGAAGTTCCAGGTTTTCAGTCTGGGCGATGAAAACCACTTTCTTATAATTTCCAAAAACAAATTCCACCATATCGTCGCGCCGGTCCAATCCCAGGGCTTGCCAGACAAATTTGTCGAAGTGCTCGCAGAAAAAATCCGTAAGGTAAAACGTGGTGATATCGTTTTCCCCCCAGTGCTCATATCGGTCATTACCGGCGAAAAATGAAAAACAATGGGGGCCTGGAATTCGTGTGGCACCCTCGCGCTCCAGTACGCGATCGAGGTCGCCGCCGGTACCACAGTCGCCATACATAACATAAATGTTTTTATATTTTGATTTATTCTGTCGAATCTTGCTGGCCATTGCGGCTGGAATTTTTTCAGGGGTATGGTGATATTTTGCTGGCAAACAGGTGAGCTCGAGGTGATGCCAGTTATTGATTCTGATTAATTCAACAATTTCATGGCTCAATGCACCGCAGGCGATGATCAGGGTTTTGTCTATGGTTATGGCGTTGGTGATATCCATAGTCAAACTATGTGTTACAGAAATGAAATCGTAAACCTGTTATGCGACCTGGAGATTGCTGTTAGCGCCGAGCTAGTTATTTTCCTGGGTAAAACGCCGATGTCGATAGGGCGCAAACAGTTCAGCGGGCTTGTTATGTAAAATCTCTTCGCAAGCCAGTTTGCCAACGATGGGTGCCAGGGTGACGCCGCTATGCATGGATGCGATGTAAAGGTTTTTCACGCCGTCTGCTTCGCCTAGCACTGGATAGCCGTCTGCGGGCATGGGCCGGATACCCAGCGTGATTTCGCTGGGCTTTAGATCAGACAATTGTGGCAGGTAAGTTTTTAGCTGATTGATCAGGTGATCTGCAAATTTTAGTGGGTCACCATCAATGCTACCACCACCAAAATCTTCAGCCACCAGCAGACTGCCATTGGTATGCTGGCGGAAGTGAATGCTGGAAGAAATGATCAAGTGATTTAAAATCGGCTCAACGGGCAATGTGTGCAAAATCAAACCGGGCTGGTTTTCCATGGGTAAATTGATGCCCGCGGGCTCGAGCAGGAATTGTGCTTCAGCCCCCGCCGCAACCACCACAGTATCTGTGGTCGTTTTTCCGAAAGGCGTATCAACTCCAATGCAGCGCTGGTTTTTCATTATAAGTTCGGAAACCGTACAACCGATGATCAATTTGGCGCCATAACCCCGCGCCTTGTTGAGCATGGCCTTGGCACAGGCGATGGCATCAACCGCACCTTCATTGGGAAACAGGGCGCTTCGTTGGGGTGGGGAATGGAATTCAGGCTCCAGGATTTTGAATTTATCCTGATCTACGGTTTCTACGGCATAGCTAAAATCATTTGCCCTATCAAGATGGTCATCAAAGCCCTGACCCTCCTGTTCCCACCACAGACTGCCACCCCATTTCAGACCTATAGGCTTTTCGAGCTCATTTGCAAGATTGTGATATTCATTCATACTGGCTTGTCTGAGGGCAAAGTATTCTTTTGTTTCCGGATAATTTGCGTTTATCCAGCCAAAGGACTTACTGGTCGCGCCACAGGCCGGGCGGTATTGTTCCAGAACGGTGACATCTGCACCATTTTTTGCAAGATAATAAGCAATGGACGAACCGATTATCCCTGCACCGACAACAATTACCCGATGACTCATGGTTAGGGAGTCACAATAGTTTTTCTAAAACCCGCTCATAACACGCAGACAATTGATCCAGATCATTGGTTGAGACCTGTTCATCAATTTGATGAATAGTGGCATTTATGGGTCCAAGCTCTACCAGTTGAGCACCGGTGGGGGCGATAAATCGGCCATCCGATGTACCGCCGCTGGTAGATAATTCCGGGGTAATCCCGGTGATTTCAATCACGCTTTGCTTTACGCATTCGGTAAGGTCACCCCGTTTGGTTTCAAAAGGATAGCTCGGCATGGCCCACTGGGCGTCATAGTCGAGATGATGTTTGTTCAGAATGGATTCCACAATTTTGATTAATTCCTGATCGGTGGTTTCCGGTGAATAACGAAAATTAAAATCTAAGTCAATTTTCCCAGGTATGACATTGGTCGCCCCGGTTCCGGCATGAATGTTTGATAACTGAAAACTGGTGGGCAAAAAGTTTTCATTGCCCTGATCCCATTGTCTGGAGATCAATTCATCAATTGCAGGCAGGGCAGTATGAATAGGGTTCTGCGCCAAATGGGGATAGGCAATATGCCCCTGTTTTCCCCGAATTACTAGCTTGCAGTTTAACGAACCTCTGCGGCCCACTTTAATGGTATCGCCGAAAACCTTGGTGCAGGTGGGTTCGCCGACAATACACATATCGATGTTTACATTCCTGGATTGCAACTCATTAATAACCGCTTTGGTGCCCCATTTTGCTATGCCTTCTTCGTCGCTGGTAATCAGCAACCCAATTGTCCCCGCGTGATCGGGATGGTTTTCGACGAAGCGCTCGCAGGCAGTTACAAAACTGGCGATGCTGCCTTTCATGTCCGCCGCGCCCCGGCCATGGAGAACCTGATCCTTAATTATTCCTTCGAACGGCGGATAGGTCCACTGCTCTAAAGGCCCTGTAGGAACCACATCGGTATGCCCGGCGTAAACCAGCAATGGATTGTTAATGGTGGGGGATTCACTGCTGCGGATAGCCCAAAGGTTGGTTACGTCAGAAAAATTAATTTGCTCGCAGACAAAGCCAATTTGTTCCAACCGGGAGCTCAAAAGCGCCTGACACCCACCGTCAACCGGGGTCACCGACTCAATCTGGATTAATTTCTGTGCTAATTCGACAGTTGGTGAATGTGACATCGTTGCAATGTGATGGATTAAGATTTATTGTGGGGCTATTGTAACTTTAATAAACAAAAAATGAACGATAACCCCATCGCCTTAACCATTAATGATTTGCACAAGCAGTTTGGCAATCTTGAGGTGTTAAAAGGTATTTCCCTGGAAGCCCGAAATCACGACGTGGTTTCTATACTGGGTAGTAGCGGATCTGGAAAAAGCACATTGCTGCGTTGTATTAATCTTCTGGAAACACCTACTTCGGGTGAAATTTTTGTTGCTGACGAATTAATTAAAATGAAACAGCTCAAAAATGGTGAACGGGTTGCAGCTGACCATAAACAGATTGAGCGAATTCGCTCGAAATTGGGCATGGTATTTCAACAATTTAATTTATGGTCCCATTTGACCGTGCTGGAAAATGTTACCGAGGCTCAGATTTCAGTGTTAAAGATTGACAAGGCTGCAGCAATTGAAAAAGCAGAAGCAACCCTGGACAGAGTAGGGATGATAGATCGTAAAGATTATTATCCGGCACAATTATCCGGTGGTCAGCAACAGCGCACCGCCATTGCCCGGGCCCTCGCAATGGATCCGGCTGTGATGTTGTTTGATGAGCCGACATCTGCTCTGGATCCGGAGCTGGTGGGCGAAGTATTAAAGGTTATTCGGGGGCTGGCCGAAGAAGGTCGGACTATGTTGGTGGTTACCCATGAAATGGACTTTTCGAGGGAAGTGTCTGATCGGGTGTTGTTTTTGCATCAGGGCGCTATCGAAGAAGATGGTCCCCCTGCAGCCGTTTTTGGTAATCCGAAGTCCGAGCGTTTTAAGCAGTTTTTATCAGGCAATCTTAAATAGAATCTGGTTTAAAATAGGCCCCATGACAAACTGGTTTAATACATCTCTGGGTCAATCCATCATTAAAAGTGAAGTGGAGAAGTGCGCCCAACTGCTGCCATCGGGCTATTATGCCAGGAGTATGCAGGTGGGGATTCCATGGGTTAACTATCTCGAAGCCGTGGAAGTTTCTTCAAATTTTATAATTGATACGGAATACGATTCATTGACCCGCGGCGATCAAGAATTGAGTTTTGATCGTTACCCGATGGAATCGAACAATTGTCATTACGCGGTTTCCACTGAATCTGCATTACCTTTTCCAGAAAAAACCCATGATCTTGCGGTGTTGCCTCACACCCTGGATTATTGCGGGGATCCCCATGAGGTCCTTCGCCAGGTAAACCAGATTCTGGTCCCTGAAGGCTGCATGGTGATTATTGGTTTCAATCTGGTTAGTTTTTATGGCGCCATTAGATTACTGAAAGGCAAATCTGAACAACGCCCCTGGGATGGGCATTACTATCGAGTTGGGCGTGTACAGGACTGGTTGTCCTTGCTCGGATACGATCTGGTTGGCGCAGGCATGATGTCTTATCAATTGCCACTGCAATCGAAAAAATGGCGGGACAAACTGAGCTTTGTTGAAAAAGCGGGAGATCGCTGGTGGCCGGGATTGGGCGGTGTCTATGTCATTGTCGGGCGCAAGCGAGTCATGGCGACCACGGCGCTGCCCAAATCCAGTCAGACCTGGCGCCAACTGATTCCCGGTATTGCACAGCCGGCGGCACAACACGCGGCAAAAGTTTCATTGAAGCTGGTTCCCAAAAATTAGTTAAGACCTGGGATTTATTGTGCAAATAATATGACTGATCAGGTTGTAATCTACACCGATGGTGCATGCAGGGGAAATCCGGGCCCAGGCGGATGGGGCGCATTACTGATCTGCGGCGAGCGCGAAAAAGAATTCTACGGTGGCGAAGCGGACACCACCAATAACCGTATGGAGTTGACTGCCACCATCGAAGCGTTGCGGGCATTGTCAAAAAGTTGCAGGGTTACCCTGTACACCGACTCGGTTTATGTCAAAAACGGAATTCAGCAATGGATAAAAAAATGGAAAACCAACAACTGGAAAACCGCCAATAAAAAACCAGTAAAGAATCAGGATCTCTGGGAAACATTGGATCAGTTGTCTACTGAGCATGATATTGACTGGCGCTGGGTTAAAGGCCACGCTGGCGATCCAGGCAATGAACGGGCGGATGGCCTGGCAAATAAAGGTGTGGATGAGGTTGGATCATGAGGCAGATTATTCTGGATACAGAAACAACCGGTCTTGAAACAAGCCAGGGTCATAAGATTATTGAGATCGGTGCAATCGAAATGATCAATCGCAGAATGACCGATAACCGATTTCATAAATACATAAACCCGCTGAGGGATATTGATGAGGCGGCTATTGAAATACATGGTATTACCAATGAACGTCTCAAGGATGAACCGGAGTTCGACGACATTGCCGTGGAGTTGATTGGATTCTTAAAGGGCGCTGAGTTGATCATCCACAATGCGCCTTTTGACGTTGGATTTTTGAATCATGAGTTTAAGGAATTTGGTATGGGGGACAAAATTATTGAAGAACATTGCGAGATTCTAGACACCCTGGTCATGGCTCGGCATAAACATCCAGGACAAAAGAATAATCTCGACGCCCTATGCAAACGCTATGAGGTAGACAACACTCAACGTACTTTGCATGGCGCATTGCTGGATGCGGAAATCCTGGCAGATGTCTATCTGCAAATGACCGGCGGTCAGATGACTTTATTGGGTGAAACCGATGATCTGACCCAACGAGATCATAATAAAAATGATTTTAAAATCGATTTAAATGAGGCCCAAAAACTGAGCCCAACCCAGGCCCACGATCAAGAACTTGAGCTCCATGAAAAATGGCTCGAGTTACTACGGGAAAAATCTGCAGATGGTGTGGTCTGGGATCAGATAAAATGAGCCAGTCGCTCTTTGTTTAAAAATGGATCCTTCACTGCGTTCAGGATGACGGTGAATAATTCTACAACGCCGTCATTCTGAACGCAGTGCGTCGTCCTGAACGTAGTGAAGGAAAGAATCCAGTTAATATGGATCCTGGGCAATTATTTGAAATTGTTCGTATCATCCCTGATACTCACCCCGTTGGGGCTACGCGAAATTCTGCTCCCGGCAGAATTTTCCGGGATGACGGCACAAAAGAATCAAGCAGCCGTCTTCCCGGAAAGTGCAAAGCACTTATCCGGGATCCACAACAAACAAGGACCCATCCAAGACTTAGACTACAAATAAGTCAGCATATCCTCCCGTTGTTCGTCGGAGACCTGAAAAAAAGACTTATCCCATTCCCGAAGTTTTTGGGTCATATAAATTTCTTTGAATTCACTACCGAATACGTCATCCACCAAAGAATCATTTTCAAAAGCGTCCAATGCATGAAGCAAGGTGGGCGGTAATGTTTCAATCCCGGCTTCTTTTAGGTCACGCCGGCGCATTCGATAAACGTCTTTGTTAATTGGCGCGCCCGGATCGGCTTTTTGTTCAATACCCTCGAGGCCTGCGGCAAGATGGAATGCAGCACATAGATAAGGATTACACGACATATCTACTGCGCGGTTTTCAAGACAATAGCGATTGAGTGGAAAGCGTAACATCGCAGAACGATTGTTCTTGCCCCATACAACCAGCACCGGCGCCCAGGAAAAGTCCGCAAGATCACCCTGGGCGAGCAGACCCTGATAAGAGTTATAGGTCGGGCAGGTCACTGCGGTTAAGCTTGCAGCGTGATTTAAGATTCCCGCGGTGAAATGATAGGCAAGATCAGACATGGGTACATCGTGGACCGCGGAAAGTTTCTGGCCCTTGCTCTTGCCCTTACTCTGGCCAGAACCAAGGGTGAACAGGTTTTCTCCGGTTTCGATATCCGCCAAAGACATATTGAAATGGGCACCGCTGCGAAAATCATCAGCGAAAGGTTTGGGCATATAGGTTACGACCGCACCAATGGACTGCGCGACCTTTTTGGCCATGAAGCGCAGAAAACCAAATCGGTCCGCCATGGTCAGGGCATCAGCGTAGTTAAAATCCAATTCGTGCTGCCCGCGGCCGCATTCCTGATCAAATGAAAACAAACCCCATCCTAGATCGCCCATGTACTCGGTCATGGGGCCGAGAAATGTCATGGACTCTGTGGTCAGATTGACATCATAACAGGCATTGGGACCTTTGAAATTGGTCTGAGTAATGGGAACGTATTTTCCCTCGTCGTTCTGTTTCAGAACATACAATTCAGGCTCGATGCCAAGATTGAATCTCAGGCCCATTGATTCTGCTTTTTTCATGACCCGGCGCAGAATTCCCCTGGGATCATTTGCATAGGGAGCGCCATGATAATAAAGATCTGCATTAAACCAGGCCTGGGTGTTGTCCCAGGGCAGGATCACCATGGAATCGAGGTCAGGGATGGTCGCGCATTCGTCTTCATGAGGCCCCGCCAGGCCGAGTCCTTCATTGGCGCCCACGGTGTATAGCTCCTGTCCGTTGCACATTTTCTCAAATGCCTGAATGGGTGTTGCTTTGGCCTTGGGTACGCCATGGACATCTACAAAGGTGGCAAAACAGGATCGAACCCCGGCGTCGGTCAGTTTTTTCTTGACCGCGGCAACTTTGGTTTTATCTGCTTCGAAACCATCGGGTACACCAAATCTAATTTCTCGGTCAGACGCATTATCTTTTTTAGCCATTACTACCTCATCCACGGATTCATATTTGGCCAGAAATTATAACCCTTAAAATTGACAGGTTGAGGTATGCCAGAGCGGATTATTTTTACCCTCATTCCAATTGCAGCACCTTTGTCAGGTTGATATAGTGGGAGTGAAGTGATCAGCAGGCAACTTGAACCATGAGCGATGACAAAATTCAGTATCCCGACGAGTTCACGGCGCGACTGGAAATATTGTGGGGTGAAGGCTTTCTTTCTCCCGGTGGCGCCGATGAAGTTAAAGCCATTGTCAAAGATATTGATCTGAATAACAAGACTGTGCTGGATATTGGTTGTGGAACCGGCGGGGCTGAAGTGGTCCTGGGTCTGGATTTTGAAACCGCAAAAATCGTTGGCATCGACGTCGAGCCCCAGCTAATTGAGCACACACAAAAGCTGGTAGATAAAAAGGGTTTGTCAGACAAGGTCGATGTTATTCTGGTTGAGCCCGGGTCCTTAGATTTTGCGGATCAGACATTTGACCTTGTGTTCAGCAAGGATTCCATGATCCATATCCCAGACAAGGACGCGATATTCAAAGAAGCTCTCAGAGTCCTGAAACCCGGGGGTGTATTTGCCGCAAGCGACTGGCTGGTGGGGGAGGGTGCGTATGAAACCCAGGAGTGGGCTCGAGTCCGGGAATTAAGTCATCTGGATTTTAAGATTTCTACAGCAGTGGAAACGGCATTGGCAATGGAAAATGCCGGATTTGAAAAGGTGTCCACAGTGGATCGAAATGCCTGGTATGCGGCTATGGCTGCAATGGAATACGAGCAGCTTCAGGGACCATTGCGAGAAAAAATCCTGGAAATTGTGGATCTGGAGGTATATCAGCACTGGGTGAAAGTACGCGAGGCATTTCGCGATTCAGCGGCAGTTGGAGCGCTGCGGCCCACCCATTTGCGCGGATATAAAAAGGAGTGATATTTCAGGGTAGAACGTTTTTAAAAGGCTTAACTTCAACGCTGCCATACACGCCCGCTGCGATATAAGGATCGGCATCAGCCCAGCTCTGGGCGTCTTCGAGGGAATCAAACTCGGCTATGATCAGACTGCCGCTAAAACCCGCAGGCCCTGGTTCTTCGCTGTCGATTGCGGGATTGGGCCCGGCCACCAGAAGTCGTCCCTGGTTGACCAGTTGTTTTAATCTTTCTACGTGGTCGGGCCGGGCGGCAAGTCGATCCTGCAAACTATTTTCAACGTCCTGGGCGTAAATGCTGTAGTACATTAATTTTCCTCTTTCATTTCGATATGTTTGGATATGAAAACCATTTGACCAATGGCAAATACCAGGGTCAGGCCCAGCAACCCAAATACCTTAAAATTGACCCAGGTTGCGGTCCGTGTTTCAGGGTCAGCGCTCAGGTCATAGTAAAAAGCGACGTATAGGTTGAGTGCGCCGAGGGCAATAAAGAATACGGCCCAGGCCCAGTTCAGACCTCGCCACACGTGGTCGGGCAAAGAAATCTGTTTGCCCATGACATATTCCAGGGCGGATTTTTTGGCGAAAACCAGCATAGATATAATCACTCCGGCAAAAAGCCAGTTGACAACGGTTGGTTTCCATTTAATAAAAACGTCATCTTTCAGCAGGATGGTTAGACCACCAAACAGGGTTATGACCACCAAAGTAACTATATGGGCTATTTCGAATCGGCGGTTTTTGAACCAGAACACACCAATCTGAATAAACGTCGCTACTATGGCCAGAGCCGTGGCAGTATAAATATCATAAAGTTTGAATGCGCCAAAAAATACCAGCAGCGGGAACAGATCGAACAGGAGTTTCATAATTTGGGTGTCTTAAATTGCCGCCATTAAATTGCCGAAATTGGAGTATTTAATTGGCAGATTGGATAAAGCATGAGAGTATACGGAGTTGGCAGACAAGAAGTAAACAAAGCGATTGAAAATTACGAATAAGAAATACATTGTGGTTGAAGGCCCCATTGGTGTGGGTAAAACCACACTGGCACGGCGAATTGCAGCGTCATTGGGCGCCGCTTTGATGCTTGAGCAGCCAGCAGAAAACCCATTCCTGGAGCGATTCTATAAATCCCGGGAACAATTTGCCCTGCAAACCCAGCTGTACTTTTTGTTTCAGCGGGTGAAGCAGTTAAAGGATGTGCGTCAGGGTGATTTGTTTACCCCCATTCGGGTAGCAGATTTTATGCTCGACAAGGATCCTCTTTTTGCCAGGATTAACCTCGACGAAGATGAACTCTATCTTTATGAGCAAATCTATCAGCACCTGGCCACAGAAGTAACCGCGCCCGACCTGGTGATTTATCTCCAGGCCCCAACCGACGTGCTGGTTAGTCGGATCAGAAAAAGAGGGGTGTTATTCGAACGCAATATGGAGCGTGACTATCTGGAACAATTGTCTGACGCCTACACCCGATATTTTCTGGGCTACCACGACTCGGCATTATTAATGGTCAATGCAGAGAATCTGAATTTTCTTAATAACGATGAGCACTATGAATTACTGTTGCAGGAAGTCAACAATATTACTTCGGGCCGCCATTACTTTAATCCCATTCTATAAACATAAAGGATTTAAATTTTAGAGCTCTAAATATATGGCTGAAAAAACATCCAAATTCCCCACGTTACCCAAGGACAAGACGCTGTCCCTGCGTACCGTGGCCATGCCCGCAGATGCCAATCCCAGTGGTGATATCTTTGGTGGCTGGATCATGTCTCAAATGGATCTCGCCGGCGCAATTTATGCAAGCTATATTGTCAGAGGCAGGCTGGTGACGGTGGCAGTGGAGGGCATGACTTTTCATCTGCCCATTTTTATTGGCGATCAGGTCAGTTGCTATTGCGAAAGCCTAAAGACTGGAACCACATCAATTTCGATCCATATTGAAACCTGGGTGCGACGCAAGTTTTCAAAAGAAGAGCATTTAAAGGTCACCGAAGCGACCTATACCTATGTTTCCATCGATAAAAACAGGAAACCCGTTCCCCTGGATTTAATTTAAAGCAGATTAATACCCATAGATATTGACAAAGGCATCGCCGCTTCTGGATTATTTCTGGGAAGCAGCGAGGGCTTGATCGATATCCCACAATATATCGCCAATACTTTCGATGCCCACAGAGATTCGAATCATATCCGGGCTGATGCCGGCTTTAATTTGTTCTTCTTCGTTGAGCTGACGGTGGGTGGTTGATGCCGGATGGATAACCAGGGTTTTAGCGTCGCCGACATTGGCCAGGTGACTTAAAAATTCCACGCTTTCAATAAAGGTCGCCCCGGCTTTTTGGCCACCCTTGATGCCAAAAGTCAAAATCGAGCCTGCGCCGCTGGGCAGGTACTTTTGACTCAGGCTGTGATAGGGGTTGTCCGGATCGCCGGCGTATTTAACCCAGGAGACTGATTTATGTTTTTTCAGAAACTCGGACACTGCTACCGCATTTTCCACATGGCGTTGCATGCGAATGGGCAGGGTTTCCAGACCCTGGAGCATCATGAACGAATTAAACGGACTGATCACCGGTCCCAGGGTGCGCAGAGTTTCGCATCGAACTTTCATGGTGTAGGCAAAGTCGCCAAAGGTTTCCCAGAATTTGACCCCGTGATAGCCCTCGGAAGGTTCGGTCACGTCGGGGAATTTGCCATTACCCCAATTGAATTTCCCCGACTCCACCACAATGCCTCCCATGGAGGTACCATGGCCGCAGATAAACTTGGTTGCCGAATGTACGACTATGTCGGCGCCAAATTCCATGGGACGACACAGATAGGGTGAGGCGAAGGTGTTATCTACCACAAAAGGAATATCGTGTTGGTGGGCGATATCCGCAATGGCCTGCAGATCCAACACATTGTTGTTTGGATTGCCAATGGTTTCTCCATAAACCACTCGGGTTTTATCGGTAATGGCGTCCGCAAAATTTTTGGGATCATCGGGATCCACAAAAATCGTTTTTATCCCCATGCGTTTAAAGGTCATGGCAAATTGGGTAACCGTGCCACCGTATAATGTGTTGGCTGAAACAATTTCATCTCCTTGTTTGAGTATGGTCAGCAGGGCGGTCATCTGTGCCGCCATACCCGTGCTGGCAGCTACGGCGGAACGACCGCCTTCCAATGCAGCCATACGCTCTTCAAACATGGCCGTAGTGGGATTCATTAATCGGGTATAAACATTACCGAATGTCTGTAAATTAAAAAGGCTTGCAGCATGATCGGTGTCGTCGAACACATAAGATGCCGTTTGATAGATTGGCGTTGCCCGGGCACCCGTGGCGGGATCGGGCTGGGTCCCTGCGTGTAAACACAGCGTATCAAATTCATATTGGTGATCAGTCATAATAACAACTCGCTTAGTTGGCTATGGTTTTAAGTCGACGGGAAGAAATAATCTTGGTATCTACACCCATAAAATTTAATCCACCAAAAATTCTGCCATGTTCAATTTTCACACATTTATTTTGTACATATTCCAGACCTGCCTTCTCGGTTATTTGTTTGGCTTCATCATTTTCAAGTCCCAGTTGCAGCCAAACCACTTTAGCGCCGATATCAATGGCCTGTTGTGAATAACCGGGGGTAGTTTCCGCGCGCTGAAATAAATCAACAATGTCTACAGGATCAGGAATTGATGCCAGGTCGGGATAACTTTTCATTCCCAGAATTTCGTCACTATTGGGATTCACCGGAATGACGTTGTAGCCATGATCGAGCAGATATTTTCCAACGAAGTAACTGGGTCGATGCCATTTATCAGAAAGACCAACGATTGCTACCGTATTATTTTCCGATAGTATTCGGCGTAATGTATTTGTGTCGGGCATGCTTGTCATTGTGATAAATTTAGTTAACGTTTAATCTAATGTAATTCCAATGCTTTGACTACCGTGTAGGCAAAACAATTTTATGAAAAATCAAAATCTGTATGAAACCGGTTTAGATAAGTGTGAAGCCAATTATTCCCCACTCACCCCGCTTAGTTTTCTCCAGCGTGCGTCCAAAGTATATCCGCATAGCCTTGCAGTAGTTGATGGAGAAACAACCAAGACCTGGCGGGAAGTGGATATGCGATGCCGCCAATTGGCCTCTGCCTTACAAAAACTGGGTATAGGTAAAAATCAAACCGTTGCCATTATCGCGCCCAATTCCCTGGCCTGCTATGAGGCACACTTCGGTGTACCCATGTCTGGGGCCGTATTAAATGCAATTAATACTCGGCTGGATGCGGCAACCATCGCCTATATTCTGGAGCATGGTCGGGCCAGGGTACTACTGGTTGATTCTGAATTTGCAGCTGTGGCTCGAGAGGCGTTGGATTCGGTGGAGCAAAAGATTACGGTAATAGAAATTGAAGCTGAAGGTTTTGATCTCGCTCTTGGCACCACCAGTTATAGTACATTCCTGGAAAGTGGAAATGCAGATGAACCATGGCATTGGCCCGATGATGAATGGGATGCCATTTCATTGAACTATACTTCGGGTACGACAGGGAAGCCCAAGGGCGTGGTTTATCATCACCGTGGTGCACATTTAAATGCCATGAGCAATGCGGTGGGATGGGAGATGCCCCATCATCCAGTTTATTTGTGGACCCTGCCCATGTTCCATTGCAACGGTTGGTGTTTCCCCTGGACTCTGGCTGCCATCGGCGGCACCAGTATTTGTCTGCGCAATATCAATTCAAAAAATATTTATGATGCCATTGCAGACTATAAGGTGACCCATTTTTGTGGCGCGCCGATCATTATGGGCATGGTAATTAACGCAGCTGAAGATGAACGCCGGGAATTTGACCATCAGGTGAATATGATGACCGCCGCCGCGCCGCCGCCGGCATCGGTTCTGGAAGCCATGGAGGCGCGTGGTTTCCGCGTTACCCATGTCTATGGATTAACTGAAACCTATGGACCAGCGGTGATATGTTCATGGCAGAACAAGTGGGACGAATTATCGGGTCAGGAAAAGGCCGATAAAAACTCCCGTCAGGGGGTGAATTACCATGTCCTCGATGGTCTGGAAATAATGGACCCCAAATCCATGGCTCTGGTTAAACCTGATGGCGCTGAAATGGGGGAAACCATGTTTCAGGGTAATATCGTGATGAAAGGTTATCTTGGCAATGCCGAAGCTACGGTCGAAGCATTCGCCGGGGGCTGGTTCCACTCCGGAGATCTTGGAGTGATGCATGAAGATAATTATATTCAGCTAAAGGATCGGTCCAAGGATATTATTATTTCCGGTGGTGAAAATATTTCTTCAATCGAAATCGAGAATTGCCTGTACAGTCATCCGGATATTATGGAAGCGGCGGTAGTAGCGAAACAGGATGACAAATGGGGGGAGACCCCTTGTGCATTTGTGGGACTGGCACCTGGTGCTGAACTAACCACCCAGCAGGTGATTGATTACTGCCGGGACAACATGGCTCACTTCAAGGTGCCCAGGCATGTGGTGTTTTGTGAGTTGCCAAAAACTTCAACTGGAAAAGTCCAGAAATTCAAGTTACGGGAAGAGGCTGAGAAGGTCTGAATTTTCCTGAGCAGAGTGAAGGCTGGGTACTACATAACCGTCATCCTGAGCACAGCGCGTCGTCCTGAACGTAGTGCGTCGTCCTGAACGTAGTGAAGGAAAGGAAAGGATCCATATTCAAACACTGAGATTCCTTTGCAGGCCATAGATGAGTGGATTCTTCACTTCGTTCAGAATGACGGCATAGGTTCATAGACGACGGTAGCGCTGTCATCCTGAATTTCCTCACACCCGTCATTCCGGAAGGCTGGAAGCCTATCCGGAATCCATCCGCAAAAATTTTTATAAATGATAATTCCATAGAAACATATTATCGGTGTAGATCAGCTTGCTGTTGGTTTACAATGAACTAGTGGATGGCGGTGATGTCTAGCCACCGTATGCTGAGAATAGATTCAGCACCAATAAAATAAATTACCCGGAATAATCACGTGGATTTAACGCTTATTTTCATCATCGGTGCAGTAGCGCTGGTTTCCATTCTTTTATCACCAAAAGCCAAAACCGATGCGACATTCTATTTCGGCACGTCGGTTTCAGGTGAAAAGCCGGGTTTGCTTACTCTGGTGTTTTCCCAGGTTACAACCTGGATATTTGCCCGCTCGCTATTAAACGCCGCTATCCTGGGTTTTTACTATGGAATCTGGGGCACACTGGCCTATGCGACCTATTATCTGTCTTTTCTCACCGGCGCTAAAATTGTCGACAGCGTCCGATTTGATCACGGCTTCGAAAGTATCCAGGCATTCCTGCGCGCCCGCTTCGGATCATGGGGTACGCGTTGTTATAACTTTGTAGTTGCCATTCGACTGGTCAGTGAGGTTTTTGCAAATCTGCTGGTCATTGGAATTTTATTTGGTGCTGCCGGCAGTAGCGCCTACACCGCGTTGATTCTGGCGTCTGCAACGGTGGCATTATTTTATTCCATGATGGGCGGGCTCCATGCCTCTTTGCGCACCGATGTTTTCCAAATGGGGTTGTTTCTGGTGGCGTTGGTGGTATTGGCAGCCATAACCATATCGAGTGACGCATTCATGCTAAACGCGCTGGTTTCAAAGCCATTTGTGATTAGCGAACCGGGACCGATTTTAATGATAGTGGCTTTTCTTCAGGTTTGGAGTTACCCCATGCACGATCCAGTGATGATGGATCGAGGTTTTCTCGCCGATCGCGAGACCACCCGAAAAAGTTTTTATCACGCGGCCTGGATCAGTGTGATTTGTATCACGGTCTTTGGATGCTTGGGCGTTCTGGCCGGGGCTAATGCCGTAGAGGCAGAAACCATGAACGACACATTACTGCGATTGCTGGGCGGTACAGCCATGTTGATATTTAGCATAACCCTGATTATTTCTGCGCTATCAACTCTGGACAGCACCCTGGCGAGTTCGGCCAAGTTGATCGCCGTAGATATGGGGCTGACTAAAAGCACCGTCGCTAATGGCAGATTAATAATGCTGGTATTTATGGTGATCGGGGTTTTGCTGGTATTTCTGGGAAACAAAGACCTGTTTAGCGCGGTGGCGGTAAGCGGAACCGTTTCCATGTATCTGGTTCCTGTGATATTCATATCGCTATGGGCGGGAAACGACAATATCCCGGTATGGAGTTATGTCAGTAGTTTTGTTTTAGCGTTGTTGGGGGCGATATTGTATTTCTGTGAATCTTCGGGACATTCACAGTTTCTCGGTGAATACCATAAATACACCAAGCTGTTAATGATTTGTGTGGTAGTACTGATTGGGGGGATGGGTGCGTTTCTTATCGGTGCCACCCGGAATAAATCTGCGTTATCGACGAATTAATATCGTTTTAATACAAAAGTTTAAAAATAAGTCTGGTAAAAAGCCATGGCTATTTTGCTTAGTGCGTCCTCGGTTTCAAGTCCTACGACGTTTCCTGGTGGGTCAACAGGGGTATTGTTAACATCTAGCACATATAATTTTCCACTATCCTGATCCCGTACAGCATCTAGCACACCCAGATCGAGGTGCATGGCATTGCAAATATCAAATATCTGTTTTATTTCTTTTTCAGATAAGATGTCCTCTGATTCGACGAAGATCGCTTCAGTCTCAAAATCATCGAATCGCTGGGCCATGGGGCGGTTACTCAAAAAACAAAATACGACTTTCCCTTGCATCACTGTCAGGCGAATGTCTTGCACCATACCAGGTTGAAATTCGTTGTTAATGACCCGTTGATATACGAAACCGGGTTCAATTGTTTTGATTGGGCACTGTACCATCTTACCGTCGTGGGCAGCGTTCTGATCAGATTTACGAATACAAATTTTTGTATAGGTTAGTGGATCGATTTTTAGCCCAAATCCAAATACCGCCAAATGTGCCTGTTCAACTTTTGTTTTCGATATATCCGTGCAAAACAAATTTAAAACCGGCTGGCGCGCATTAATTTCGTTTAATGGAGGCCAATGCTCCCGAAACGTTCTATCCTGCCAGGCAACGACAAGATCAGATTTTTGATTGATATTTATTGTCATTCGATAACCGAGATAATGAACCACCTGGTAAATCAAATATGTTGGCAACGGTTTGTCTGGATAAAACAGTATGGTTCTGGATTTAATACTGTTGGTGAATTTAGCTTTGAGAAAATAGTATTTGCATTGGACAAATAGGTTAATAAATATCGCACATTTTTGAAAGAATTGTGGCCTTTTAAGCCAATAGCGTATGCGCATTAATCGAGTACATGGGTCCAATTGCATTTCAGAGATAAGTCAATTGGAAGCCAAGAATTTATACGACGTCGACAGCGTCATTTCTTGTCGAGTCGACTTGCAACTCGATCAAGTCTTACTTCATTAAAATTTGATCGGATAAACTGCATCAATGGTACCAATTGAAATCCTCGACTCAAATTTATTTTTGCGACATCGAAGCAAAATTTCCAACCTAGAAATCGTGATTTGTAAAACTGGGCAAGTGATAAACTGCCAAATGTTTGTCGATCCATCGAGAACGGGTCATTGAATTCGAGTAGTTTTAATTCAATGGCACCCTGTTCGGGATTCAGATTATGTGCTTTTAAGTCATAGCGCCCGTAGTGAAAATTACAGTCCCTTGAAATCTTATCAAAAATTTCTTGAAGTTCTGAATTGATCACCGAAAGACATGGTTGGTATACGGAACCAAGTTGCATGGCATGTCGAAACTGTGGGTCGCCATGCTCGTCAATACCGGGAATGCATCTGCTAACAAATGGAATAAGACCTTCGTGTTGGTTGGGATATCTCATATAGAACACAAGATATTCAGGATCTTCGCAGAACTTTTGTACGAGGAAGTCGATTTCTGAGAATTTTTCGAGATTTTCCATGACCTCATTACCGGACACGATCTTGAATGCGAGCGTAGCGTACTTCGATCGAATCGGTTTGAGTACAATTGGATATCCATGCTCTTCAGTAAATTCCAGTATTTCTTTAAATTTGTGGCTGAGGGTCCACGTATGCGGAATTTTTCGATAATTTAGTATGTATTGTGAATTGTGCTTTTTGACTTTTTCGTAGAATACGCTTTTGTCTTCTTTGTCAAACATACCGAGGTCACCGTTGACTACTGATAAGAGATTGATTTTGCCTTTGTTGATCATGGCAAGTCCAATGATGGTCGACCAATCGAATATATCTTCGAAGAAATCAATTATGTGACTATACAAAATCCATTTTCGAATCTGGTGCGTGAATCCATTGCCAGGGGTTAAGATTTCGTCAGCAACTATCCGAGGTGACATCGAATCAACTTGCTTTTTCCGTTGGGTTTCATTTTCGGATTGCATTCTTTAAATTATACTTGATCAAGCCGTAGCATGAAAAAGCATTTCCGATCTGAATATTGAAAACTAAGCTCGATTCTTATTGTATGCTTTGGAAAATTCGGGAATTAAGAAAGTATACTTTTTGTAATCAAAATTTCTCGACCTATTCAGTTCTACGTTTTATCCAGGCAAGCAGAAATTCTGTCAAGTCGAATTTAATTAAAGTTGGATCGGATATACTTCACCAATGGCGATGGCGCCAATAGAAGCTCTTGGCGTATATTCCTTTTTGCGACATCAAAACAGAAATTCCAGTTCAAAATCCGAAACAGGGAAAATGCCATTCAAGGTTTCTATGTAAACGCTATTTACTAACCGAGTTTATAAAACTTTTACTTAGAATAGAATGGTCCAATCTGAATGAGAATTGCAAAACACCTTTGGAGACTATTGATTAGTGGGCTTTGTCAGTTCTGGCAAAAATTTCCGAATTTTTCTAATATGGCTGACTGTTCTGCTGGTGAGAAGGCATGGCTTTTACGTTACAACTGCTCCCTTGAACTATGGAGTTGCCCTAATTTTTACAATCCAACCGCGGTGCGTTTTTCCCCTCCATTGACTCTTATTTACATATTGTCCAAGTTTTGGAATCGAATTATCAGAGAAGGTGATTCTGATAAATTGGAGATTCATATATTAGGGGCGTCATATCCGTTTGAAGGTCTCGGTCATTGGGAGACTCTGTACCAAAGTATGCCGAATTATATAAAACAACTGAAGATAGTATTGGTTGTTAAAGAAATGTATTTTAATGACAACGTGCCACACATCATCAGTCGTAAGTGGAATATAAAATCAGAATTTCCCAAAATCAAAGACGGCCTGGAAATCAGGATTGAACATGGCTACTATCAGGACATTATGGATCGTCTCAAGGTCCCAGATTTGGTGGTGATGTTTAATCCAGGGTTTCCGCAAATTATGAGACGAACCTGGGATCCCGTCATTTTGCATTTGTTAGAAAAGCAGATACCTACCGTGGTATCGGTGCAGACAGTTCTGGGAAATTCACAAAAATTCAGACCTAAACCCGGATTCCCATGGTGCATTAAGTATACCGACGAGGAGAATGAAGATTTTCCGGTTCTAACTACACTCAATTGTTATGGCGCGAACATATTGAGCGTCACTGGGTGCCCCTTTCCCATAATCTGGGACCATGGAAATACTTTCATCTGCAAGAACTCGGTCATTCTTGTGTTTTGTGGATTAACGGAAGGAAAAGTTTTGCACCGCGCACAGCCGATATCTGAAGAAGACAAAAACTTTCTAAATCAATACAAAATACGTGCCAGGTATCGAAGTCTATATCGAGCCCTTTGCTATCCTGTTTCTAGATCGTATGATGATGCAACTCGTCAGGTCTATAAAATGTATTTGAACACGTTTTTAAATAGCAAGAATTTTCACATACTTCCGAAGTCAGTACAGAATCGAATGTTAATTTTAGATTCACAGGTAAGGAGTGGACAACATATTCGAGCTGAAGACTTAATATTTCTGGAAAAGAAATTACCGGTCGATTAATAGGTAATGGCCATTCATTGCAGGATGCAGGAATAGGTTTGTATCAATATTCAGATGTTTTGTATTCGGTAAAGCATGAATAGAGCATAAAATTCGATTATTTCTCATCCAGTCGTGCCGCAATTCCGTCCAACCCGATTTCATTAAAATTTGAACTTATAAATCGTACGAAAGGTACACATAAGCAGGTTGGCAGCGGCTTGTCAGGATAAAACAATATCGGTTTTGATTCACGTTTTGAAGAAATTCGTGCGGAAATAAACCTTCGCTTGTTGCGAATTAATAATCGAATATAAATGTAAAGTTTTTGAAATAGATCCGGCCCCCCTAACAAGTATAAAATATGTTGCAGTCTGGTTTTACATTTCATGCACAATTAACTTTCCCTCGGTAAGATTAAATATGCGAAACAGTAGCATTATTCTCTGTCCAGTTGTGCCGCACGCCGATCTAACCTGATCTCATTAAAATTAGAGCGCACAAATTGCAAGAAAGGAACACATTTGAATCCCCGTTTGAGGTTTTTTCTAGCCACGTCGAAACAAAATTTCCAGATAAAAAATCGGAATTTGTATATTTGGAAAATAGAGGCTTCTCCAAACATTTTTCGATCCATAGAGAACGGATCATTAAACTCGAGTAGTTTCATTTCGACAGGCCCTATTTCAGGGTTGAGGTTTTTAGCCTTTAAATCATATCGGCCACAATACAAATTGCAGTTTTTGGAAATCTCGTCGAATATGTCTAGTAGCTCTGGAGACAATTGTGAATTTAGATCGATAAACATCGAGCCATAGGTGTTGATTTGGCGAAATAATGGTTCGCCATTTTCATCAATTACAGTTGTTTTTCCAAGTAAAAATGGGACCCTGCCTTGGCGCTCTTCCGGACTTCTAGTATAGAATACTCGGCATTCGAGATCATCACAGAATTCCTGGACTATAAATTCAATTGATTCGTATTTGTTTAGTTTTTCAACAACGTCACTGTCAGATTTGATTTTGTAAGCCAGTGAACAAGCCTTCGATCGAGTTGGTTTGATGACAACTGGGTAGCCAAAAATTTTTGCAAATTCAAATATTTCTTTAGATTTATGTTCCAGCGACCATGTGGTAGGGATTTTTCTATAGTTTAGAATACACTGAGAATGACTGGTTTTTACCTTCTCATATAATTCGCTCTTGTCCTCTTTATCGAAAATTCCAAGATCACCGTTGACAATTGACAATAAGTTGATCTTACCTTTGTTAATCAATGAGAAGCCAATAATTATCGACCAATCAAAAATATCTTCAAATATGTCCGTATATTTGCTATACAAAAAGCGATTCTTAATTCGTGTTTTAAAATTATTGTACGGTTTCAAATTAATGAATTAGTTTGTGGGAATGTGATAATAATGTCTGGTTTACTTCTGAATAAATTTTAGTCTATCAAATGAGTAAATTTACCAAAATTAAATTTTTAAGGTAGTTCTATTGTAAAATAATTATGGGAAGTAATTTCTAAACCAAAACGCATAGTCGTGAAATCTAAAATCAATTTTGATCATTTGGCAGACAATGGATTTTGTATGGCCCGTAAAACGGATCTTTTGTTTAGCTCGAAAGAACAGGCCAGTTTTCTTGAAATTCAGCATACCTGGAATGATCTGGTGGTTGACTATTCTATACCGGAATCAAGTAATCATCGAAAAACACGTTATGGAATTTATGAATGGAATACTGAATTTGATCGGATTGAGTTGTTATCTACCAAAATGTACGCCATGTACAAACACAAGCAAGATGACATTACCAGAGATTTATATCCGCCGAGTTATGGTTTTATTGAGAGCGCCATATTTCGAGGGTTTTTGAAATTCATTCATGTCGCCGGATGCGACGCCAAAATACTCAATCCGAACGAAAAGGTCTGGCATGTTGATGTTACCCAGTATCGTATCAGTACCAGATTTGGTCAGGATGGTGAGCCCACGCCAATGGGCCCGCATCATGACCTGCTTGAGCTGGCGGCGGTCACATTTGTTGGAAGACATAATATAGAAATGGAAAAATCCCGATTATTTGATCTGGAAAGTGGGCCGATTTTTGAAACCGTATATGAATCACCTTTGGATACGTTAATTTGGAATGATCGAAAATTATTGCATGATGTTGATCCGATAACCGTAGCGAATCCGTGGATTTATAAATACGGTCATCGCGATGTTATGATTATCGGATTTAATCGGCCCGACTTTAATCCAAATTTCGAAGGTTCGCCGTTTATCGAGGAAAATCTTGTGAGAAACTACTGGAAATAATATTTCCCAAAATTGGAAAAATGCAGTGTAAAGAGAAACTAAACGGCTTGGCTGAAATCGGCTTTCACCAAATCAAAAAGAATGAACTGAAATTAACACGCGAAGAGCAAACCAGCTTTAATGAAATATGTTTGACTTGGAATAATCTTGGTCCCGACTATGCGGAACCGGAAAATATATATCGTATGGGGATGTGGCGATACGGCATCTACGAATGGGATCTCGATCTGGATCGTATGCGGTTTTTGTCGAGTCAGGTTTATCTTATGCATGGTTCCGAGCAAGATAATCTTGGACGAGAGCTTCTACCCCTGTCATTCCATTTTGCGACCAGTGTATTTTTAAGCAGCCTGGTTAAATTTATTCATTCGACAGGTTGCGAGCATGGATATCTTGATAAAAACCGCAGAAAGTGGCATCTAGACATTGGGCAATACAGGGTATTACTGCGGCATGGAGATAAGGCCGGTGTTTCCACTCCGCAGGGACCCCATCACGACAAGTCCGAATTTATCGCATCCATGCATATTGGGCGACATAATATTAGTCAGGAGGAATATATACTGTTTGACCAGGAACAAAACGAGGCCATTCGGGCGAGTCATGAAAACCCATTGGATATGATGGTTTGGGATGACAAGTCTTTTTTCCACAGTGTAAGCGAATTTTCCCTGCGCGATCCCTGGGAAGATTTACAGGGATATCGGGATGTGTTGATAATTGGTTTCAATGAACCAGAATTTAATCCCAACTTCGAAGGTTCATCAACCTTTGACCAGACACAAGTTGATTCGATCTGGCCGCCGTGGAAGCATGTAGACGGTGACGATTAAACATGGATTGCAAAATTAATTCAGCGAAGTCGCTAGCAGAAAAGGATTATTGTTTCATTCCAAAAAATCAGATTCAACTGAGTGACTCGGAACGAAATAGTTTTTTCAAATTTCAAAAGTCCTGGAATAATTTGGGTCCTGATTTCAATATAGCAGAAGACAGTGACTACAGAAGAGGACGATACTCACTATTTGAATGGGATCTGAAATTGGGTGAGCTGAATTTTCTCAGTAACAAACGCTACCTGATGTATGGAAACGATGGGGATCATATTTCTCGGGAAATGTTCCCAGTGAGTTATTTGTTAACCCAGGAAATGTTTTTTTATTCTATTTTAGAGTTTCTGTTGAAGCTTGGAATTTCAAGCGGCATCATGGACCCAAAACGCATGAAGTGGCATGTGGATTTTGCTCAATATCGAGTTGAAGCAGAATTTGGGATCAAGCGCGGTGACCCGACCCCGGACGGGCCCCACCAGGACAAAGTTGAGTTCATGGTGGTTGTATTAATCAATCGATACAACATCACCCCCGAACAAGGGTTGCTTCACAATCTCGACCTCGAAGAAATATTTCAAACAACTTACGATAGCCCGCTGGATATGCTCATCGTCAATGACAGGCGGCTTAACCATCATGTCACATCCTTCGGAGTCAGTCAGCCATGGATCGATCTGACAGGATTTCGAGATACATTGGTGGTTGGATTCAGTAACCCAGGGTTCAATCCAAATTTTGAAGGGTCGCCGTATATTGAGAAGCAGGCAGTCAAGGCACACTGGCCAGGAATTTCACTTGATTAGTCGCAAAACGAAAACTTTCACATGGAATTAAAAAATGTTTCAGCGTCAATATCTGAGTATGGGTATCAATTCATATCGGGTCGTGACATTTTTATGAGTGAGTCGGAAAAAAACAGTTTTATTGATGTCAGGTGTTCATGGGACAATCTGGGCCCGGATTACACCCAGCCTGAGATTTTTAGATTCAGAAACGGTCGATACGGAATCTACAATTGGCAAAAAGGCAGCGATAGTCTATGTCTGGCATCCAATAATTTTCATAAAATGCACGGTGCAGATGCCTCGGACAAAACACTCTTGCGGGAAATGTACCCACTGGATTATGGAACCAACGAAAGTGAATTCTTGATTCAAAGTATTCGGTTTTTGCATTCACTAGGGGTGTCCGCGCGTATCCTGAATGATGCGCAAACCCATTGGCATGTGGAAATCACCCAATACAGAATTAATGCAGAATACGGCGCGATTGCGGGAAATCCAACGCCCCAGGGGCCCCACCACGATCAATTTGAATTTGTGGCGATTATTTTTGTTGATCGCCACAATGTCAGTTTAGAAGTCAGTACGCTGTACGACAAGGATCAAAACGTCGTTTTCAGCGGCTCGTACCGTCGTCCGTTGGATATGCTGGTATTCGACGATAAACGTTATTTCCATTCGGTTTCACCGTTTAATGTGATCAATCCCTGGGTCTGTCGCCGGGGATATCGGGATGTGCTGATAATCGGATTTAATCGACCAGAATTTAATCCAAATTTTGAAGGTTCTGAATTCATAGAGCAGGCTGAAGTTGAACACCACTGGCAGCGATGGCGATGACGCTGCGCAAGTCAAAGGTCTTACTCGTTGGAGACGGCGGCTGCGAACATGCTCTGGCTTGGAAGTTATCCCAGAGTCCGAATATTTCAACCTTATACGTAACCCCAGGAAATGATGGCATGCTTGGTTCGCCTGGTGTCAAACTTGTCCAGCTCAATAGCCTGGCCGAAATTGTTGATTTTGTTGTTCGGGAGGATATTGCGCTTACGATCATCGCTATTGAAACCTGGCTAATCGATGGCCTTGGAGATGCGTTAATTGATGCTGGTTGTATGGTTTGGGCTCCGTCAGCTGTGGGTGCACGCCTTGAAGGCAGTAAACATTTTGCCAAGCAGTTTATGGACCGTCACAACATCCCCACAGCAAACTACCAGGTATGTGAAACCCGGAATGAAGCGTTGAAAATTATCGAATTTAGTTCATACCCCCTGGTGGTCAAGGTTGATGGGGTTACAACTGGATTGGGTGTGACAGTTTGCGATACCCAGGAACAGGCAAAACAAGCAATTCATAGAATTTTTGACGATAATGAATTTGGTTATGGCGCAAATAAAATCTTGATTGAAAAATTTGTTTCGGGTTACGAAGTTTCCGTATTTGTATTCACAGACGGGACAAATTACAAAACCTGCCCGTTGGCTCAGGATTACAAGCGTCTGGATGAAGGGGATTCCGGGCCAAATTCTGGTGGTATGGGTTGCTACGCGCCGGTGCCTCAAGTGACTCCAGCTGTAGTCAGCGCCATTGATCAGAAAATTATTGGACCTACCATCAGGGGTTTGCGAGAAGACGGAATCGATTATCAGGGTGTGTTATTTATTGGATTGATGGTCAATGACGAGGGGCCGCGGGTTTTAGAATATAACTGCCGATGGGGAGATCCGGAAGGGCAGGTTTTGATGTTGCTGCTCGATACCGATTTACTTGAAATCGCGTTTGCATGTTTACAAAAGCGCCTGGGGCAACTGTCTATAAATTGGCGCGATCAGTATGCGGCCTGTGTTGTTTTAACAACCTCGGGTTATCCTGGTCGGAACCAGGTGGGTGACAGAATTTCGGGGCTTAAATCCGTAACTGAATGTAACGAGTTCTTCCAGATATTCTATGCAGGTGTATGTAAAAAAGATAATTATTATTCTACCCATGGTGGAAAGGTGCTGGGTGTTACCGCCATGTCGGATACGCTGGAGGAAGCGCTTGAAACAACATACAAAGAAGTAAACAAGATCAATTGGGATGGAATGCACTTTCGTCGAGATATCGGTCACCATGGATTGCACTATTTGAAACATTCGGTTGCTTAGTGACTGGTAGTATGAAAACAAACTTTTTTAGTGCAGAAAATATAAATAGTATTTCAAAGAATCTTGAAACGGCAAATCAAGCCAAGTTAACGTATCTTAAGCCAATTGTCAGAGATGGTCTTCAACACTATATAACCAATCTAAATTCAGAATATGAGTTGGTTTCCATAGGTAACAAAATTTTACCTATTGTGGTGTGCAATGGTTGTGAATGTACCCTACTGCCTATTATCAACAATCAAACGGAGGATGCCGCGAAATCGAGTAGACGCATTCGCGATATGGGGCTTGATCGTGGCGTCTTCTTAAATCAATGGTTGTTATTTTCGTCTCCCTCGCTGCAGCTTGGAAAGAAAGCAATCGAGTCGATCAGAGATTCGTTGGTGAACCGTTTCCCGGATCGACCGATATTCTTTATGGGTTTGGATTTTATTCAGAGTGGTCCAACCATCGACTATGTCGTTGACTGCGGATTTAATCTAAGTTGGTACAGCATGTACTATTTATTCGATGATATAGATGAAACCAACAGGGACTTGAAGAAAGATTTTAATATGCTGACAAATGGCAACTGTAAAATTGATTATCGAGATTCGCTTACGGATGAAGAAGCGGCAAATCTGCTGGATCTCTATGTTTCCCACTATGGTGGATATAACAAAGATTTTCCACGACTGACAGAACGATGGTTGAAACTCGTCGCATCAAGTTCGTTGTTCGATCTGGTTACTTACTTTATAGATAAAAACAACCGGGCATGGGGTTCAAGTATTTACGACGGTGGACAGATGATTGGAAATTATATGGGCAAGGTTGGTCGGGATACTTACCGAATTGACATTGCACAGTTACTTAGAACAGCAAATTCCAAAGGATTGCTTTACAACGGCAGTACTGGAATCGCAAATGAAGGTGATGCGATATTCAAGAGACTCAGAGGAGCAAGGCCGTCACCGTTATTTATAGCCAGTTACTCGGATCACCTTGGTGATGAAAAGAGCGACGTGCTGAATTTTCATATCAGGAATTACGTCGTCTCAGCTTAGTTTCATTACTTACTCCACCGAGTAGCCCATCATCCTTGGCAGGAGCAATGTAATTTCTGGGACATAACTGATTAACAACAACGTCATTATCAGCACAAGAAGAAATGGCAACAATGGTTTGGTCACCGCTTCAATCGAGGTATTACTTAGTCCGCAGGCCACATATAGGCAGGATCCAATGGGCGGTGTGAAAAGGGACAGTGCGACGTTTGCTTCAATCAGGATGGCCAGATGGACAGGATTCATGCCGAGCTCAATTCCAACAGGAATCAGTATAGGAACCAATATGATAATAGCTGGTAACATATCCATAATCATGCCCGCGAGAAATAACAACAAATTAACGAATATGACAAATACAATCCAGTTTTTAGAGTGATCTGCGATAAGTGCTGCCAGTTCATGGGGAATGCGCTCAAAAGTAATCACAAATGAAAATGCAGACGCCATTCCCAATACCAGCATAACCACGCCGGTTAACCGGCATGCAGATAGAATAACCTCTGGAATTTGCTCAGATTTTAGTTCTTTATAAATAAAGAACGATACGATGAAGGCATAAACTACGGCAACTGCGGCGGCTTCGGTGGGGGTAAAGATCCCGCCCAAAATTCCGCCAAGAATAATTATCGGCATAATCAAGGCGAGACCATTTCGACAAATTACCTGTAGTTTTTGACGCAAACTGCTTGGCGGGACCAACGGTAACTCATATTTTCGACCGTAATAAATTGCAATCCCACTGAGCGCCACGGCATTGAGTATTCCCGGTAAGAGCCCTGCTGAAAACAATGTGCTGATTGATATGCCCGACAGCACGCCAATCACAATTAGATCGATAGAGGGCGGGATCAGTACTGCAGTACCACCCGCCGCGGCAAGTAATGCCGTGGCATAAGCGGGTGGGTATTTTCGTTTCAGCATTTCCGGCATGGTGGCCGAACCAATGGCTGCGGTATCGGCACTTGCTGATCCACATACTCCAGAGAAAAACAGGGTAGAAAAAATTGTCACCAGTCCCAGGCCTCCGGGGATGCGACCAACAAATAATAAAGCCACATCAATTATTCGTTGTGCCATACCGCCATAAGCCATTATGCTTCCAGTCAGCACAAATAATGGGATGGCGAGCAAGGTATAGGAATTTATTCCCGCCAATACCTTTTGGGGTAGCAGGCTCAGAAAAACAATATCCGGAGCAAGATAAATTAGTCCAGCAAGGGCGGCCACTCCCAGGCAAATAGATACCGGGACTGAAGCCAGAAGCGCGACCAACAATACGATGGAAATCAGAATCCCCATGTCAGATTCTGAATTGTTTTTTGTATTTCAATCTTTGGGTCGAATCCATTCCTGCCAGGCGGATTTGCAAACATAAAACAGCATCAATGCACTGCCAGCAATAGTCGAAGAATAGGGAATGGCCATTGAAATTTTCAAAGCCGGTGCCGTATATCCCAGGGAGTTTATGACCATAAGAATAGATGCGACAAAAAAGAGGGCAATAAAAAGTATCGTAATCAGATTTGCTGTATTAGTTATTGCCCGTTGTATTGGTGGAGGCATTCGATCAGCAGCGAAACGCACAGCAAAATGGGCGTTTTTCTTAAAGGCGAAAGCAGCACTCATCATCACCAGCCACATCAGCAAAAATCGTGCGGCCTCTTCAGACCATGTTAGGGGTGCTTCGAAAATATAGCGCGCAAGAACCTGAGTAAAAACCACCACACACAGAGATGTCATGAGCAAACATAAAAAGGTTTCTACAGGATGACTGATGATTCGATTACAGGTATTTCTCATCCCGCTAGTGCACAGTTGAAAACCTGATGAATATGAATTCTACAATGGGTCGAGAATACTGTAGTACAGAGCAAACCATGCTATGTGCTTCTAGTATTGATTTATGATTTGTTCTATTACTGATTCTCCACCCAACCTATGAGCATTTTCAATATACACGGACTTCACTTTGTTTCGAAACAAATTGATATCGACTTCGTTGAATTCTAGTCCTTTACCTATGAGCGCCTCATGAGCCTCCTGGGTTTTCTTGCTCATTGAGTTTCGTTGTACTTGAATAGTGGCTTTGCCAGCTTTTAACAGCGCGATCTGGGATACAGGATCGAGTTTGTCGTAAACTTTTTTACTACAGATAAGTGCAGCAGCGAGATACATATGCCCAGTCAGGGAAACAAATTTGGTGACTTCGTAAAAATTCTCCACAAGTAAGTCAACGTGGTCGGTTTCACCGCCATCGATGACGCCTTGTTGTAAACTGGTATAAACCTCACCGAATGACATTGGTGTGGCCTGCGCACCGAGAGCATTAAAAGTATCAATTAAAACTGGAGACCCCATGACGCGAATTTTGAGCCCTTCAAGGTCCTGGGGGCTGTAGATTGGTCGTTGGTTGTTCCATTCATTTCGAACCCCTGAAAACCACCAACCGAGAACAATCGCATCCAGTTTATCTTCGATTTTTCTGGCGATAAAATCACCTGGCGCACCATCAACAACGGCATAAAAATGATCGAGATCACGGAAAAGAAATGGAAGATTCAGTAAATCTGCTTCTTCGACAAATGGAGCGAGTCCACCACCTGCGCTTTCTGCCGCGCACCCAATGGCACCTTGTTTAATCATCAGACTCGTTTCTTCCTCTGTACCGAGTTGTTCGCTTGGAAAGATTTGTACCGTAATTTTGCCGTCGGTTTCATTTTCCAGCACTTCATTTAATTTTTCGAATCCATCCTGAAAAGGATGTGAGGCTGGGCCGTTATGGGCAACCTTCAGCACCAGCGTTTCCTCAGCATACGAGGGGCTAGAATTTATAGAGAACAACGGGGCCAAAAGTAACAAAAATAGCTTGAAGCTTACTCGTTTCACCATGATTTACTCCGCTTCTGGGACGGTTAATTTCAAATCATATTCTGATACGGTTATCCTCAATATGCAAGTATGCTGCGACTAAATTTTGGAATATCGTTGTTTTCTTAATGGGGCACTATCTAGCGATGCTGTTTGTGGTTGTAGAAAACCCTATTCCGCAGTGCATTCATGCCTAACGCGCTGATTTTAAAAATATTTGATACTTAATTAGTGATCTGGTCCGATATTAATGAAAGTGGTTTTTATACAGATCTCGCCAGATATAGATAGTCACTGATTATTTTTTCTTCGCTTTGGGGTGGCCCAGATTTTCAGCGGCTTCCAGTAATGCGGCGGCTGCAGCTTTTTGTTCTTGTTTGGTCATGGATGGCACATCGATATTGAGCTGGAAGTGGGGTAATTTAGTTCGTATGGGTTTATTTTTATCATCAATATTTTCATATAAATCCACAACCTGGTAAGTCGCCACGGGTTGAGAAATACCTTTCACCACAATTTCTTCCAGAGGCTCGCAGTAAATCTCATCGCGAACATGGGCAAAGGTTTCATAAGAAATCAGGATTTGTTCAGTATTGCATGCCCCTTCCAAGCGAGCCGCCAGGTTCACGCCACCACCAATAATGGTGTAGTCCATTCGATCATCACTACCAAAGTTACCCACGGTGCACATTCCGGTATTGATCCCCATTCGGCATTTCAAAGGATTTTCAACCCCGGCATCATCCCATACATTTTGTAGCTCGAGCATTCTTTTACGCATGGCGATGGCCATTTTAACGCAGGCCATTGCATCCTCTTTTACCCCAAGGGTTTCAGGGTCACCAAAAAATATGACAATAGCGTCGCCAATATATTTGTCAATTGTTGCGCCGTATTCCAGTGCGATGTTGGACATTTCGGTTAAATAATGATTAAGCAGCTGGGTCAAATCCTCAGATTCCAGCTTTTCAGTTGTTGCGGTAAAGCCAGCGATGTCGGAGAAAAATATAGTGAGCCGTTTTCGCTCACTAATCAGCTTGACCTCCTGTTTGCCAGAGAATATGGAGTCATATACCTGGGGAGACAAATATTTTGCCAGTTGTTTGGAAAGTTGCTCCAGGGTATTTGACTTTTCAGCCAAATCTTTTTCCCGTTGTTTGAGATCGGTAATGTCCGAATAGATGGCGACTGTGCCATTGTCTCCAGTTTTGCGCTCACTCACCAAAATCCATCGTCCGTCTCCGCGTTCCTGAAGTTGGGGCTCACCAGGGTTGCGATGGGTTTTAAGACGTCTTTCTACCCATTCATCAATACTTTCTCCCGCTTCAGCAATATTTCCTAATTCAGCAGATTGGCGAATAATATCCTCAAAATTCATTCCCGGCTCAATTTTCAAATCCTGGTCCGGATATAGGAGTTCCCGATACCTTTCGTTGCAAATAACCAACTTGTCATTTTCATCGTAAAATGCAAACCCTTCCGAGGTGTTTTCGATTGCATCGGTTAATCTCCGCCGTGCTTCTTCAATTTCAGCAAGGTTGCTCTCCTCAACTTCGATTGCCGTGTCGCGGAAAACAATCAGGGCTTTGGCCATTTCACTTATTTCATCATTGCCGCTGGACTTGGGTAGAGTTGCCCGGAGATTGCCATTGGCAATGGCCAACATACTGTTACTCAATCCTGTTAGGCGGGCAATCAGATTTCGACTGACGTATAACCATACGATCAATATCGAGCTGACAAAACCCAGTATAAGAACCCCAATTAATATGTTTTGATTGAGCACTTGAATACTGTTTGCATTGGATCGTGCCACTTCTATTTCTTCATTGGCCTTCTTGACCAACCAGCTTACTTCTTTGGTTAATTGGGTTGTGCGCTGTTCGTTTATAACAAGAAGACTCTTTGCGCGTTCTACGATCTCAAGCTCATTCTTCCTGGTTTCCGCGATGCTTGCCTCGCCTTCTACAAGGGTGCTCAATATGGCGACCTGTTTTTCAAGACGTTTCTTTACCCGCGCTGGCATAATCTCGGTGATTTCAATTAACTTTTTAAACGACTTAATCAGCGGAAATATCAAAACGTCTATTTTGGAAACGCTATCTACAGCAGCAATTGCCAGTAAGCCGTTACTGACAGCATCAACTAACGCCGTTGCTTTTTGTTGAGGGACTAACTCAACAATGGAGCGGGCCAGCTTGGTTTGTTTTTCGGTTAGCGGGTTTTCGCCAGATGATATCTGATTTCTATTCCAATTCGATGTTTGTGAGTCGAGCAATTTTAATCCAGGTGAAACCAGTCGAAGTGACGTGCCATGGATTCGGGTAAGCAATTTTATTTTTTCTTTTCGAATCGATGCAGCGCTCAATCGTTGTTGAACAATCTTGCTCAGGTTTTCAAGATTAGTGTTAAATTTTTCAACCTGGGAGGTTATATTTTTTATAAGTAGCTGAGGGGATTCAGATTGAGAATCGGTTATACGTTCGACCAGCATGTTCAGCTGTTCTACCTGTACCGCGATCTCTTCTGAAACCTTTACTCTGGCACTATGACTGGTTACCTGTAACAGAGCAGGCGCAGCCCGAACCACCCGTTCAGCTTGTCGTGATAATTCTAAAAGAGAGAGTGCCTGAGGCACACGTTCTTCGGTGATTTTAGTTAATGCACCGCCGACCTGGGATAGTGAAAAGAAACCCGATGCTGCGGCAATAACAGAGAACGCGCCGATGCCGAGAAAAGCCAGTAAAAGCCTTCCCCGAACGCCCAAATTTATTTTTTCAGACGATTTAGCCAATAAACCCTGGGAAATTCGTTCCTGAGAAATTTTTTAAAATTGAATGCGTTCTATATCAAAAACTGCAATTGACTACTCTACCGGTACGTAAGTGTCGCCTTCGAATACATACCAGACGAAACCAGGTGCATCCATATCGCGATTTTCATTAAATCTGAAAGTTCCAATTACGGTTTGAAATTCAGTGTTGTGTAAAGTTTCTTTCATTTTCTCCAGGTCCAGTGAACCCGCTTTTTCGGCGGCCTGGGCCCAGGTTTGCATTGTAGCGTATGTTGCCAATGTGTAGCCTTCGGGTTCATAACCCTGATCGCGAAATCGTGTCACCACGTCCTGGGCTTCTGGAAAATTTCGCGCATCGGGGAAGAATGTGATTAACGTGCCATCGGCGGCTTCTCCAGCGACGATTCCAAACTCTTCACTGGTCAGCGCATCTCCAGAGACCATTTGAACGCCATAACCAATATCCCGAGCTTCGCGGATCAACAGCGCCGCTTCGGTGCTGTATCCGCCAAGATGAAATACGTCGATGGCATCAGCCTGTAACTTTGCGATAATTTCCGAGTATTCATCCTGACCCGGGACGATAGCCTCATACATTGCCTCAGTAACGCCCAACGAATTCATATGCGCTTTTGTGGCGTCGGTCAGACCTTTTCCGTAAGTTGTACCATCATGAAGGAATGCAATTTTCTTGTCGCCCCAGTTTTCAGCCAGATATTGTCCGGCGACCAGACCTTGTTTGTCATCCCGCCCTGATTGACGGAAGACGTGAGGGCCGCCTTCATCGGTAACCAATGGACTGGTGGAAGCGGGGGTAATCATGAGGACGCCAGCGTCACCATAAATTTTTCCAGCGGGTATAGTCGAACTTGAGCACCAGTGTCCATTGACAAAGATAACACCTTCACTGATTAACAGATTTGCCGCAGCTTCAGCCTGGGGCGGGTCGCAGGCATCATCACCAACCACGAGTTCCAGTTGTTCGCCTAAAACACCGCCTGCTGCATTAATGTCTTCTACAGCTAATTCAGCACCGAGCTGCATTTGTTCGCCAAACCAGGCATAGGTTCCCGACATCGGGCCGGCTACACCGACTTTAATTTCTGCCTGGGCGACGGGGATTGCGCAACTGATGGAAATGGCAACGGCTATTGAACGCCATAGGTTCTTATCGTTCATTTTGTCCTCCGAGTATGAATGTTTGTTCCAACTAAATTTCGCATTCCACCTCTGGTACAAACCAATATTGAACGGAAATAGTTGATTCTTGAATATATACTAAAAATTGGCCTGATAATGAGGATTTCTCAGGTTTGCCTCAGATATGTTAAGCGCTTTTCCAGGCAAAAACACCTTGCATGAGTAATTCGCGTCAATTGCATTAATTTGTTGATCTGATAATATGCATATTGAATTTAAGATTAGGAAATTAAATTGGACGTTTTCGAAGAATCTGAACAATTGAGCCGGGTGCCTTTGTTTTCCAAACTGGACAAGGCAAAACTTAAGTTAATGGCTTTCACCAGCGAACGCCTATCCCTTGCTGACAAAGAATTTCTATTTCATAAAGGCGATCATTCCGATTCGGCTTATCTGATTCTTGAAGGCAATGTTGAATTGGTGGTTGAAAGTGAATCCAGTGAAGATAAGGTGGTACTGGAATTGGGCAAAAATACCCTGACCGGAGAGATGGGGGTTATAACCAATTCACCGCGATCGGCTTCGATTCGAGCAGCGGGGGCTGCAAGCGTTCTAAAAATAGATGCGGATACATTTATGACATTGCTGTCTGAAAACTTTAGCATGTCGTTACATGTGATGCGTCAGCTGTCGGAAAAACTCAGTGCCGATTTGGAGCGAGAAGTTGCGGCAATGAACAAGTCAAATTAGATAATTATTTACACTAATCGAGTTGAATAATTAAATACCGGCCCCCAATATGCCTGGTTTTATGTTCACCGGACGGGATCATTCAGATTGGGTCATTCAAATTGAGTCATTCGTTCAATAGTTGTAACTGTATACTAAAACTTAGATAATGATCGCGGAAGATCCAACAAAAGACGACCCAAATAAACTCGATCCGTCGGTTTATCGCTACATTCTCAAGCATACCAAGCGCGACCAGATATTATTATTGTTGTTAACCGGTTTGACCATGCCCCTGGCCTACGCCATGCTGGAATTGCCGAAGATGATAATCAACCAGGCTATTTCGGGTATCGACATCCCGGATACTTTTTTTGGGTATCCTGTGGACCAGGTAAAGTACCTGATGATTCTGTGCGCTGCGTTTTTTATATTGATACTTATAAACGGCGGACTAACCTATATTTACAGTATCTATCGAGGCATTATCGGCGAGAGAATGTTAAAGCGATTTCGCTTTGATTTGTACGGCAGGTTATTGCGCTTCCCCATTCCCCGGTTTAAACAGGTTTCCCAGGCCGAGATCATTCCGTTAATTACTGCAGAAACCCAGCCCCTGGGGGTATGGATTGGTAATTCATTTGCATTGCCCGTTTTTCAGGGTGGATTGCTAATCACTTATTTATTTTTTATTTTTAATCAGGATTTCTGGTTAGGCCTGGCGGCGGTTATGCTCTATCCGCCTCAGCTCTATATCATTCCGAAAATTCAGGCGCGGATAAATATCCTGGATAAACGTCGGGTCCAGGCGGTAAGAGAATTTTCAGACAAGGTGGGTGAGGCGGTATCGGGGGTCTCTGACATTCATATCAATGATACCTCGCGATACGAAAAATCAAAAGTGACAACCAATCTCAGTAATATTTATGACATCAGACTGGGTATTGTCAAAGGCTGGTTCCTGATCAAGTTTTTTAATCTCTTTCTCGGGCAGCTCACGCCATTTTTCTTTTACGCCATTGGTGGATATTTTGTAATCAACGGAGACCTTTCTCTCGGCGCCCTTGTTGCCGTATTGGCGGCGTATAAAGACCTCGATACATCCTGGAAAGACCTGCTCAGCTTTTATCAGATAACCGAAAACATTCGGGTTAGATACGGCCAGATTATCGAATTCTTCCAGCCAGGAAATATGCTCAATCCGGCGTTGCAGGAAGAACGCGAAGCCGGACAGGCTCTGAAAGACACAACTATCGAGACGAAGGCATTGGCTTACAGCGAAGACGCTTTTGTGCGATCACTGGATGGGGTTAGTTTCGAAATTCCACCGGGCACCCACGTTGGTTTGCTTGGTCAAAGCGGAAGTGGCCGCAGTGCCCTGGCCCAGTTGATAGCGAGACTGGTAAAACCCAGTGATGGTGCGATAAAAATTTCTGACCAAGATATTGACCAATTATATGAATCAGATTTAAGTAATAAGATTGCCTACGTAGATCAGCAGTCATTTGTATTCAATGGCACGGTTCGCGATAATTTGTTCTATGGACTTAAGAGTAAAAGTGATGGTGTAGATGAATCATTAAGTGATTCAGTTTTGAATATTTTACAGAAACTGGACATGGATCAGGACACGCTGCAATTTGGTCTAAATAGAGAAATTGATCCTGTGGAGCAACCCGAGTTATCAGCAATGGTGCTCGATGTGCGAAACCAGCTTTACCAGATTTTAGAGCAGGATAAATACCAGGGACTGGTAGATACGTTAAGTGCAGAAAAGTACAACACCAATTTGAGTGTGGTTGAAAATTTGATTTTTGGCGAAGTGCAAGGAATCAACACCAATGAAGAGTTGTTAGCCGATCCTCGGGTTGCAGAGATTTTCGAGCGCACGGGTTTGAAAGAAACCCTGTTTCGCATAGGCCTTAACGCCAGCACGGTATTGGTGGATATGTTATCCGGGGTGCCTGATGACAGCCCCATGTTTACTCAATTCGATTTTATTAAGGCGGATGAATTGCCCGCGTTTGAAGAATTGTCAAAGTTATCAGATGAAACCAAGATGTCTTCTGTTAGCGGCGACGACGTTAATCGAATAATTAGCCTGGCCTTCAAGTTGAATGTTGCCCGACACAGACTTGGATTGATTACGCCGGAAATTCAGCAACTGATTGTTGACACCCACATGGAACTTCGAAAAGAGTTGGGTGAAGACAACGACCTGATTGAATTTTATGACAAAGGGCGTATCGCCAAACAATTGACCATTCAGGATAATATATTGTTTGGTCGCATTGCATATGGCCAGGCCAATGCCCAGCAAAAAGTGCTGGATCTGATCATGCAAGTTGTAGAGTCCTCAGGACAAACCAGTAAAATTATTGACATCGGACTGGATTATCAAGTTGGTGTTGCCGGCGGAAAATTAAATTCGAAGCAGCGACAAAAACTCACCCTGGCCAGAGCCTTGGTGAAAAATTCAGATATTCTGCTGGTCAATGAGGCCACCTCTGTATTCGAAAAAGAAATCGAAGAGGAATTGATAGCAAATATTCTTGGATTAATGGATGACCGTACTGTAATCTGGGTACTTAATAACGCAGATTCTATAGACAGATTTGACAAACTCATCTTACTTGAACAAGGCAAAATTGCGGCGGAGGGCAGTGCTGAGGAGATAAAGGATTTAGTTAAGATAAACGCAGAATCCTGAGCCAGGCTTTTTAACCAGGTATATTAAAAACCGAAACTTCTTGAATATTTAATGGATTCAAAAAGATTTTCTGATTTGTGGAACAAATGTGCCCAACGCGCAGAGTTAAACTGTGAGTCAAACCCAGAGAGGATTTTTGAATTTATCGATACCCAATACTCAGAACCCCATCGCTTCTATCATGCATCATCCCACATTGATCATTGTCTGAAACAGTTCGATTCCGCAGATATAGATGGGGATATAGATGAGGGTATGGAAAATGACAAGCACGATGTAATAGAACTTTCAATCTGGTTTCATGATGTCATATACGAAATCGGAAACAGGGAAAATGAGGCGCGTAGTGCGGTGGTTTTTTCCGATTATGCCCAAAATTGTTTGTCCGAAGATTTGGCGTCCAAAGTGAACGCCTGTATTTTAAGCACCACCCACAGGGAGCCGCCGGTTGATGAATATTCGAAAACCGTGGTGGATATCGATCTGTCTGGATTCGGGCAGGATTGGGACGGATTTTCCAGGGATAGCGAAAACCTGCGCAAAGAGAATAGCCATATCGAGCTAGAGCGTTATATCGTCGGACAAATAGGTTTTATGGAAAAGCTTTTGAGTAGAGAACGTATTTATTCCACTCAATATTTTTACCGCACTCTTGAAAGCAAAGCACGGAATAATATTTCACGACAGCTGGATATTTACAGCAAAGGAAATTAATTCTGGTTAGCGGCTACTGCGCTAGCTTAACCCCAGTTCATCATATTACTTATCCATGAGTTTTTTTCGCGCCGGGATATTTTATGCATTGGCCGCAGCCCTGGGCCTGGGTGCGATCACAACTCAGGCCAAGTTAGTCTATGCTGACGGAGGCAATGCATTGACTTTGATGTTCTGGCGGTTTGCCATGAGTATCATAATTATTGGTGCATTGATATTGATCAGGCGCGAATCATTTAAAGTTGATAAACCATTGGTGCGCCCGGTAATTCTGCTTGGGTTGATCTGGTCTGGATCGATGATTTGTTACTTGATGGCTGTGGAAACCATTTCGGTTAGCCTCGCTGTACTGATTTTATATTCCTATCCAATTCTGGTTTTGTTGATTTCTATGTTTATCGGTCGCATTGACTTGTCCGCAAAAACCGCCGGCGTATTTATGATTGCCTTTGTGGGGATTGGATTAATGCTCAGTGGTGGCGAACTGAAGGTTAGCCCATTGGGTATTTTGTTTGCATTCCTCGGCGCCTGTGGCGCGACCTATACTTTTTTATCCGGAAGCAGAGTGGCGTCACAGTTTAGTCCGGTTGTTGTCGCATTCTGGGTAAATTTCATGGGCATATTCTTGATCATGCCATTGGTCATTGGAAAATTTTTCATGCCGGTTTCCATAACGGGCCTGTTGTTACTGGCTGGTGCTACGGGATGTTATATCATCGCCAGTATTTGTCAGTTTCAGGCATTGTCCACGCTGCCCGCAGAGAAAGCGGCATTTATATTCAATTTTGAACCTGTGGTGTCTATTTTGTTAGCAGTTTTATTTATTGGTGAGCGTCTAAGTAGCTTGCAGTGGTTGGGCGCCACAATTGTTCTAATCATTTTGCTGGGTTTTGCTGGATTAACAGGGCAGAATAAAGTGCCAGCAAAAAATTAAATTTAATTCAAGGTTATGAGTTCGACGATGGATTCCAGGCAGCTACTGATTGACCTGTGGCAGCGGGGGGTAGACAGCGTCAATGGTTGTAATGCGACACTCGCCGCGCTGGAGGCGGGTGGAATAAACAAAATCGGCCACATTTTAGCCATTGGCAAAGCAGCTTCATCCATGAGTTTGGGGGCGCTACCCAAACTCGCATCATCGGGCCGCGGTCTGCTGATAACCAAGTACGGTCACGTGACTAGCGATTTACAAGATGAGTTGCGGGTATTGGGAAAGTTTGAAATTATCGAGTCGGGGCATCCCATACCCGATGCAAACAGTCTTGCAGCGGGAAAACGGGCAATGGAATTTATACAATCCATTCCGCCCACCGATGATTTGGTAATGTTGGTTTCCGGCGGCGCCTCTGCATTGGTGGAGCATCTGGCGGATGGCGTCGATTTTAATGAGCTTGCAAGGATTAATACGAAACTCATCGCTGAAGGTTTTTCCATCGAACAGATAAACTCAATCAGAATTCAGCTATCAAAAATCAAAGGCGGAAAACTACTGGGACAGTTTGCAGGCAAATCAGTAACGGTTTGTGCGATTTCAGATGTGCCATCTGATGACATCGGTTTTATCGGCTCGGGCATTGGCAGTAACCGGGTTTCTGACTTTCCAGAGTTTGAAATCCCTGATTTCATTCAAAATATTATTGACGGCATCAATTCCGATCAAACAAACCCGCCTGGTAACCCTAAACATTTATATCGCGGAAAAATCATCGCATCAAACGAAATTGCGCGAGACGCGGTGGAAAATTATGCAAACGAAATGGGTTATACAGTAGTCGAAAATGACCAAACACTTGATCAGGACATTTTTATCGTGGCAACAATGATCGGATCAAATTTAACAGAGGGGGAAAAGGGAATATACATTTGGGGCGGCGAGCCTACGGTAGTGTTGCCACCTAACCCAGGGGTAGGCGGGCGAAACCAAAGCCTGGGTCTGGCCATCGCAAAAATAATTGATGGCCGGGATGATATTACGGTTATTGCCGCAGGTACCGACGGCACCGATGGTCCTACAAGTGCCGCGGGCGCCATCGTCGATGGTTCAACTTTTTCAAGAACAGATGGCGGGCAGGCCGCCCTGGACAATGCAGACGCTGGCACATTTCTGGACAAAGCAGATGGTCTTTTTGTTTCCGGATTTACCGGCACTAATGTTATGGATCTGGTCATTGCCGTAAAGCATTAGTTCTTCATATCCATCATTGGTTATTACTACAATAATGTACGTATAATCCTTTGAAATAGTTTCGTTATAGGTGAGCGTCTGTGAAAGAAGAAACAATTAGATTACAGGGTCGGTGTCTATGCGGCTCGGTTGAAATATCAACGAATAAAGCGAGCAAAAGCCTGACTGCGTGTCACTGTAAAATGTGTAGACGATGGACTGGCGGACCTCTGCTGATTGTTGACTGTGGAGATGACATAACTGTTAAAGGTGCTGATAACATATCCTTGCATCAAACTTCCGAGCTGGGAGAACGGGCGTTTTGTACGAATTGTGGTAGCGGTCTTTATTATCACTATTTCGACAATAATAAATATTTTGTGCCCGCCGGGCTTTTTGATTTTCATAGCTTTAGCTTTGACAAACAAATTTTCATCGATCAAAAGCCGCCCTATTACAGTTTTTCAAACGAAACTAGTGATCAGACGGAAGTGGAATTCTGTAATCTCAAATATGGAAAAGAATCCATTAAAACTTTAGACAATTATCGTCCCTGATAAAGCATCATAAGGTGGCTTTATATCGGAGTACAATTCCTATGATTTCCAATAACCGAGTAAAATTTTCTGATGCGCTCTAGAAAAGTAATTCACATCGTAAGCTGTCACTGTGAAGGGGAAGTGGGAGACGTTATTGTTGGTGGTGTTGCACCGCCCCCCGGGGATACCATCTGGGATCAATCCCGATTTATTGCCGACGATCACGTGCTACAGAATTTTGTATTAAACGAACCCCGAGGTGGTGTTTTTCGTCATGTGAATTTGCTGGTGCCGCCGGTGGATCCGTCTGCTCACACGGGCTGGATCATCATGGAGCCCGAAGATACGCCGCCCATGTCCGGTTCAAATTCCATGTGTGTGGCCACGGTTCTGGTGGATACTGGCATAGTGGAGATGCAGGAACCCTATACCGAGCTAATACTCGAAGCCCCGGCAGGTTTGGTTAACGCCAAAGTTGAATGTAAAAATGGCAAGGCAGTTCGGGTGACCATAACCAATGTGCCATCATTTGCGGACAAGCTCGATGCCAAACTCGAGGTGGAGGGTGTGGGCACCATCACCGTCGATACCGCATACGGTGGGGACAGCTATGCCATCGTTAATCCCGTGGAGCTTGGCTTTCAGGTCAGGCCTGATGAAGCCCTGGATCTTGCAAATATGGGTACTACCATTACCAAGGCGGCGAACGAGCAACTGGGATTTGTCCATCCCGAAAATACCGGCTGGTCCCATATTTCTTTTTGTCAGTTTGCCATGCCTATTGTCCATGAAAATAATGTGGCCATTGGCAAAAATGCCGTGATTGTCCAGCCAGGCAAAATTGATCGCTCGCCCTGCGGTACGGGTAGCTCAGCGAGAATGGCGGTGATGCATGCAAAAGGCGAAATGAAAACAGGGGATCAATTTACCAACTACTCAATTATCGATTCAAGATTTGACTGTTCAATTGTTGGCGAAACAACGGTCGCGGGCAAACCTGCCATCATCCCGTCACTCACCGGAAGATCGTGGATTACTGGCACCCACCAACACACCCTGGATCCCGACGACCCCTGGCCCGAAGGTTATAAGCTGGGAGACACCTGGCCAAATATGAAATGAAAAAACGCCAACCCGATGTAGAAAAATTTGACCAGCGGCTGACAAAAGTTTATTCAACGGATGTCAACAAGGAACAGCAATACGACGAGTGGGCGGCGGATTATGAATCCGACCTGGTTAATGATCTGGAATATGTTGCCCACAAGGAAGCCAGTGATATTTTTGTAGATTATGTAACGGATAAAAATTCACGTGTTCTGGATGTGGCCTGCGGCACCGGTCTTGTGGGCGAATATTTAAAATGCCAGAAATATAAATATGTTGAAGGGGTGGATTTTTCCAAGGAGATGATCGTTATTGCAAAAGCACGAAATGTATATCAACATCTGTGGCAACATGATTTCACCGGCGCTGCAGAGGTAAAAAATTTATATGACAGTTTAATTTGTGTGGGCATGTTTTCTTTTACTATCCCCAAAATCAATCATATGCACCACGTGGTGAACTGCGTGGAGCCTGGAGGGTGTTGCATCATTACCGTTAACGGCGCCGCGTGGGAACAATTAAATCTCGAGCCAGAGGTAATTCAGGAAGCAAAAGATCATCAGTTTTCAATTGAACATATAATTGAAACCCAATACATAAAAAAAGAAGGGATCACCGCGCAGGTTTTGGTCATCAAACGCTAGCTAGGTCGACGTTAGGCCGGCGCTGGTCACGAAAATCTTAAAGCAGATTTGAAATTGTGGTGTTTATGGACTTTTCCAGTTTATCGACGATTTCATCAATTTGATCCGGGGAGCAAATAAAGGGCGGCGCAACCAGAATATGGTGGCCATTTTGACCGTCTATTGTGCCGGCATTGGGATAGACCATGAGTCCATTTTCCATGGCAGTTGATTTGATTTTTCCATCCAGTTTACTGTCCGGCGGAAACGGTGTTTTATCTTGTCGATCTTGCACCAGCTCAATTCCGCAAAACAAACCTCGCCCCCGAATATCGCCAATATTTGGATGTTCCTTGAATCGATCGTGTAAGGCATCAAATAATTGATTACCCCGAGTCCGCACCGTGTCCAATAGGTTGTTCTGATCGATATAGGTTTGTACCGCCAGGGCCGCCGCAGCTGCGGTGGGATGGCCGATATAAGTATGACCGTGCTGAAAGTTACCGCTGCCCGCGCTGATAGCATGAAAAATATTTTGGCTGACCAGTGAGGCTGCGATGGCCTGATAGCCGCCGCCAAGGCCTTTGGCGATGCAGGCAATGTCCGGGGATATTCCTTCGTCTTCGAATGCAAAATATTTTCCCGTCCGGCCCATGCCACACATGATTTCATCGAGGATCAATAACACGCCGTATTCATCGCATATTTTGCGAATTCGCTGGAAATATCCCGGCACTGCAGTGAGCGCCCCTGAGGTTGCGCCGACCACAGTTTCTGCGATAAAGGCAATGACTTTATTCGGGCCGAGTTTATTTATGGCCTGTTCCAGTTCATTGGCGACCCGTTGACCATAGTCAAATTCGCTCTCACCTTCGCTTTTATCGCGATAGGCATAACAGGGAGATATATGCTCGGAGCGATTTAGAATTGGCGTGTAAAGTTTACGCCGCCACATATTGCCACCGACGGACAATGCGGTGATGGTATTGCCATGGTAACTCTGCCGACGGGAAATAAAATATTGTCGGTCGCTTTCGCCGATTTCAACAAAATACTGTCGAGCCATTTTCATTGACGTTTCCATGGCTTCTGATCCGCCGGAAAGAAAATAAACTTTACTCAACCCATGAGTTCCGCGACTGATTAAAAGATCAGCCAATTGCTCCGCTACTTCCGTGGTGAAAAAACCAGTATGGGCATATGCCAGGTTGTCGAGCTGGGATTTTATCGCATCGATGACAAACTGATTGTTGTGACCCAGACAGGATACTGCAGCGCCTGATGAGGCGTCTAAATATTGTTTACCGTTCTGATCGATGAGATAAACCCCATCCCCCGTAACCGCTTTTGGTAGGGGCTGTTTTAAATTGCGATGAAAAATATGGCTCACGAATTTGATTAGCTGAACGAGGTACCAAATTCACGATTGAGTTTTTCGCGGTTTTTTAAATTTGATACCGCTTTCTGTCCCATGCGCTGTGCCACCATTGCCAGCAGCCCTTCAGCCATAACAAACGATGCAGCCATGTTATTGCTATAAAAGTGACCGTCCGTGGGTACAATCAAATGGTGGGTAGCGTATTGAGCCAGGGGAGAAGCCGGTGAGTCGGTAATTGCGATCATGGGAATCTGGTGTTGCTGGGCAATTTTGCAGGCATCCACCGTGGCCCGGGTGTAAGGATCACAGCCCATTACAAACAACAAATCATTTTCCCCCATAAAGTTCAGGGTATGAGAAATATCCGGAATGGGTTGTAACAATTCTACATTGTCACGAATTAATCCCATGGCATAGCCCATAAAAGACGACAGGGAATAAAACTGTCTGCGGCCGAAGAATGCGACTTTTCTCGAATTGATAACCATGTCCACAGCCTGGTCTATGGATTCTCTGTTCTGGGTAGTGCGGAGAATTTGCAGGTTTCGACTTTCATCCCGGATCATGGCTTCAAACGCCGTATCTCCATGATCGGAAACTGGAAATTCTTCGATTAACTGGGATGCGCGGATACTGTAGTAACCACTGTTTTTATCCACATAATTTCGAAATACCTTCTGGAATGCCGAAAAACCGGTGAAACCAAGGGCTTTTGCCAGCCGACTCAGGGTGGATGGATTAATATTGTGGGTGTCGGCAAGTTCCGAAATTGACGATATTGCCGTTTTGGCCGGGGAGTCGATCAAATTTCGCAGGGTATTGCGCGCTGTGGGGCCGAGCTGCACCGGGCTGGTATCTCCTTCAATTTCCGCGATAAGCTGACTCAACTCAGCCAGGGATTCAGGATGATGCTTCATTCAATGGGTTCTTGGGCACAGGTTTCTCTAATTGATCTATTGTGAGGTCGTGCATAATTATTATGCATTATAGGCGTTTTATGCAAATAAAATATGCATTTTGTCAAACTTTAAGGTATTCTTGATTCATGTCTTATGGGGCCCGGGTAATAATTGCTAAACATTTGCCCGGAATACTATTATGATGTATTCGGTTTTAAGCTTTACTAAGGATATGCTGATAGCGGATTTTTCTGAGCGGAATTTTCAGTAAAATCATCTGAAGCGTTTTCCATAGCAATTTGATAAATCAATTTAGGAGAATGAATATAATGAGAAAACCAATTATTACCCTCTTGGCTGCTACACTGGCTGGTACCTTTGCCTTTGCCGGTAGTGCCAGTGCACAAGACCAGCAGTTTATTTCCATTGGAACCGGCGGTGTAACCGGGGTTTACTATCCAACTGGCGGCGCAATTTGCCGGCTGGTGAACAAGAATCGAAAAGAACATGGCTTTCGCTGCTCGGCGGAATCTACAGGTGGATCGATCTATAACATCAACACCATTCGTGCTGGCGAGCTCGAATTTGGTGTAGCCCAGTCTGACTGGCAGTACCACGCTTACAACGGTACTTCCAAATTCGAGGATGCGGGTGCGTTTGAAAATCTCCGTGCAATCTTTTCAGTTCATCCCGAACCGGTAACCGTAATCGCCGGCGATAGCTCGGGTATTGCTAATATCGACGACGTCAAGGGCAAACGCATGAACATCGGAAACCCTGGATCAGGTACCCGCGGTACCTGGGAAGTTCTTGAAGAAGCCCTCGGTTGGGAACGAAGTGACCTGAAGCTGGCTGCAGAAATGAAATCGGCTGAAACCGGTGCGGCAGTTTGTGATGGCAAGATCGATGCTTATTTCTGGTTGGTTGGGCATCCCTCAGCATTGACCCAGGAATCTCTGGTCTCATGCGACGCTCACCTTGTTAACGTAACGGGTCCTGCCATCGATAAGCTGATAGCCGATAATTCCTACTATCGAACAGCAACCATACCCGCTGGCATGTACAACAACGAAGAGGATATCCAAACCTTTGGTGTTGGCGCAACATTCGTCACCAGCGCTGATGTGTCTGAAGATGCCGTATACGTTGTTGTAAAAGCGGTTTTCGACAACTTTGAAGATTTCAAGAAGCTGCACCCGGCGTTTGCTAATCTCAAAGAATCAGAAATGATTACTGATGCGTTGTCAGCACCATTGCACGCAGGCGCGGTGAAGTACTATACAGAACGCGGCTGGTTGTAATACTGTAGTAAACAAGGCAGGCCCGGCAAAAATAATTATTTTGCCGGGCCTGTGTTGCGTTTCAAGTCCCATGTTTTACGTGGGTGAATATATGGATAAAATTCAATCTGAAACTTTTTGATATAGAGTGAGGAAATTATGGCTAAAACAGATAATGAGGTTAATGTCGACGAATTTGCGGCAATCGAGTCAGGAGGTCGAGACCCGATTGGATGGCAAGGGAAACTGATTGCCTATACCACTTTTATCTGGGCGCTATTTCAGCTCTACATAGCTTCGAATCTGCCATTCTGGCTCACCGATGTAACCGGAATTAGCGTTATTGTTACCAATTCTAATGCCCGCCTGATTCACCTCGCTTTTGGTTTTTTTCTCGGCACCCTGGCGTTTCCTTTATTTAAATCAAGTCCCAAGGATCGCATTCCCTGGTATGACTGGGTGCTGGCGCTGGTGGGGGTAGCCGCATGTTTGTATATCGTGGTTTTGCGCAATGAAATCGCGCTTCGGGCCGGTTTACCCACCCAGGGTGATTTGATTGCCTCGACAATTGGTATGCTGATTCTTGGTGTTACTGTTTATCGAACCCTGGGACTGCCATTGCTGATTGTGGCATGCGTATTTGTGAGTTATGTATTTTTTGGTAACTCTGAATATTTAACGGAGGCTATTCAATGGAAGGGGGCATCCTACGGAAAAGCCATGTGGCATTTCTGGATGCAGAATGAAGGTGTGTTTGGCGTCGCCCTGGGCGTATCCGCTACTCTGATATTTTTGTTCGTGCTGTTCGGCTCCATTCTAGAAAAGGCTGGCGCCGGAAATTATTTCATTAAAATCGCCTTTGCCCTGCTCGGCCACTTACGCGGCGGTCCGGCTAAAGCCGCTGTGGTTGCTTCGGCGCTGAGCGGTATGTATTCCGGTTCATCCATTGCCAATACGGTTACTACCGGAACGTTCACCATTCCGCTGATGAAACGTACCGGTTTTTCAGCAGTAAAAGCAGGTGCAATCGAAGTTGCTTCATCGACTAACGGACAGTTGACGCCTCCGGTGATGGGTGCTGCCGCATTTTTAATTGCAGAGTTTACCGGCATCAGTTACCAGGAAATCTTAAAACACGCACTGGTGCCGGCGCTGGTTTCCTACATCGCCCTGTTCTATATCGTACATTTGGAAGCGATGAAAATGAATTTGGAGGGGTTGCCAAAACCACCTTCATCGCGCACCTTTAAGACTAAAATGATGGGCTTTCTGGGCGGATTTATTGGTATCTCGCTGCTGGGCCTCGTGGTCTATTACGGCCTCGGCTGGATCAAGGTCGTTGCCCCGGATTCTGCATTCTACATAGTTGCGACTGGCTGTACGCTGTTTTACCTGTATTTACTAAAACTCGCATCCAAAACTCCCGATCTTATAGTTGACGATCCGGACGACCCGATTCTGGAATTACCCAAGGCGGGGGAGACCGCGATAACGGGTCTGTACTATATCCTGCCCATCGTCATACTGATCTGGAGCATAATTATCGAGCGGCTGTCACCAGCCCTGTCTGCTTTTTGGGCAACCATTGCCATGATCATTGTTTCTCTTACGCAGAATCCAATCAAGGCATTTTTCAGGGGTACCGGGGAATACAGCAAGGTTTTCAGAATCGGCGTTAATGATTGGGTGGATGGGATGATGGCGGGGTCCCGCAACATGATCAGTATTTCCGTGGCAACAGGCGCTGCCGGTATTATCGTTGGGACTATCTCATTGACGGGCGCCCACCAGGTCGTAGGTGAATTTGTAGAATATCTTTCTGGCGGTTATTTAATGGTGATGCTGATATTAGTTGCCGTCATGAGCCTGATACTGGGAATGGGCCTGCCGACAACGGCTAACTATATCGTCGTGTCGTCGTTGATGGCGCCGGTAATTATCACTCTCGGTGCTGCCAATGGGTTACTCGTGCCGTTGATTGCGGTGCATTTGTTTGTATTTTATTTTGGTATTCTGGCCGATGATACACCCCCTGTGGGATTGGCTGCATTTGCTGCCGCAGCAATTTCCAAAGGCGATCCGATCAAGACCGGTATCCAGGGTTTTGCATACGACATCCGTACTGCACTTCTGCCGTTTCTGTTTATATTTAATACCGAATTATTGTTAATTGATGTATCGCCACTCAAAGCAATTTTTGTTTTCATTGTTGCGGTAATTGCGATGATGTTATTTGCCTCCGCAACCCAAAGATTTCTGCTGACTCGAAATAAAATCTGGGAGTCGGTGATTTTGCTGCTGGTCGCCTTTACCCTGTTTAGGCCGGGATACTGGCTCGATCGGGTCTCTCCACCCTATGATTTTAATGAGCCCACCCACGTATACGAGGTGGTCGGTGAAGCGACCCCGAATGGTGTGGTTACTATGGTTATTAGTGGGCCGGATTTCGATTCAGGCGAAATTGAATCCACTACCATACTGGTTCCCCTGGGAGATCGATCTGAGGCGGTGGAACGGCTCGAAGCCGCAGGTCTTAATGTTAATCTCGAAGATGGATTTGCGATGATAGAAGAACCATTCCCTGGAACACCTTTCTTCGAAAGTCTGGGTAAGACTTTCGATTTTTATGCCGATGAGCCAGTGAAAATTGAAAAAGTGTTGACCCGATCCGATCGAGTGCCGAAGGAAATATTTTATATACCGGCGATATTATTGCTCGGTGTTGTGGTGTTAGTCCAAAGAAGACGGATTGCCAAAGCGTGATGCTTAGTTGGCGAACAACTAAATTTATTTTTCTATAGAGGTCGGGACATAAAAGCGATTTATATTCGAGCAGATTAAATAGAACTATTAATCTGCTCGATATTCGGTTCGTTTGCGCTCAAACCATCGTCGTCCGTTTATGAATTTCCAGTTTGACTCATTGTCAATTCTTTCCACGCCCAGGCTGAGTACACCGAGTTTGCCCCAGGCAATGCCATTACTGATAGATTCTTTTAAATCAAGTTCGGCCATAAACTGCAGTCTGTCGCCTTCCAGGTTCAAATCACCAATGGAAACATGTTGATCAGCCGCGCTCAGTTCGGCGCTTCCGTGAACATCGTTCACTGTCAGAAACTTGTCAAAATGTTTGAGCCAGTCCTTTATTTCAGAAAACAGGGCGATGATAGCCCGGGTATCTTTCATGGACAGATTAATGTCGGCGTCGACATTCATCGGCTCGGTAAAGTTTACCCGACCATCTGGGACGGCAATGGTCATCCACCAGGCGTCATCGACTGCTACAGACTGGTTTTCAAAAACGCCGTTATATAACCGAAACTCCGTGCCCGCCAGTTCGATAGTTGAATTGTCAAGATCCTTACCAGATAGTCTGGAGTCAAGGGCCATGTCCATTGCAAAATTCATGTTACGAAATTGACCCTTCAAATTTTTACCGGTTAAGCTGAATTCACCCTGGGCAAATTCCTCTGCGCCGGATACCTCGAGTTTGCCATCAAAAAAGGCCTGGCCCTGATGAATGGAAAGTCCCAGGGCATCAGGTAATCCCTTGCCGAGGAATGCGATGTCAGGCACCTCGGAATCAGGAATATCCAATATCAGGCTAAACTTTTTTAATTCTTCGATATCATTGTTCAATCCGATTTCTGCAGCATTCGCGGCCAGGGTTAAACCGCGACCAATAAGCAAGGGCTGGGCTTTGCCTATTCGATGCAATTTATAATTGTTGAACGCAAGATTTATTTCGGTTTTTGTGCCATCAGTTGTGCCCTCAACTTTGGTGTGGACTTTGCCAGATCCACTAGCTCGAAATCCCAAAAATTTCAGCTCCAGGTCTGTCGCGATCACATCAATTTTTGTCCCAGGCAATAAATTTCCATTCTCAGTTACCACAGTGGCGTCCACAATTCCCTGGCCATCAATTTTTTCAATCCACTGGTAATTCGGAAATAACAATTTGAGTGGGAGCAAACTCGCCGTAGTGCCTTTTATTACCAGCTTGCCACTTAGTTTTTTTAGTAGCTCAAGACCCTTTTCAACTCTGGGGTTAAATCGTTCTAAACCACCGTTAAACCTGAGGGTCAGGGATTCCCCCAGAATGTCATCGTTGAGAGAAATTATGGCATCTTTCCAGACCGCTTCAACTCCGCTGATTTGCGCATAGTCTCGGAATTTAATTTGAATTGACCCATAGGTATGGGCTTCACCGCCATATATTTTAGTTTGGTTCCAGACCATCTGCTCAAAATCCTTTACATGTAAATTACGCAATTCCAGAGAAAACCCGCTCGGCGGTTTATTATTGGGTCTGGGAATGCTTTGCTGTTGATAATTAACCGATGCTGTGGCCGAGTCGATGCTGATGTTATCGATTAGCAAGCTTTTACCGAGCAGGGGAAGGATGCGGATGTCCCCCTCGCCGTGATCCACGGTTATTTCCGTGTCTGAAGTCCAGGTATGAATGTTTATGGTTAATCCAGTGGCGTGGAGGTGAGCGGGGTAGAATGTCCATGCACGTTCCCACTGGATGGAAAACTTATCCGGTTTGAAATTGATCCATTGGGCGCCAGTCTCCGTGCTTAAAACTAAATTGGCTAAAATTAACCAACTCAATTCGATCCCAATGAAGATCTTTGTGAGGATTTTAAGTAGAGATATTGCCCGATGTTTTAATTTAGCCACGGAATTGTATTACTACTGATGTAGAAAAATTTTGACGAGTTGAATTCAGACATACCTGACGCTATAAACTATGGATAGTTTTAAATCAGGCGAGACAGGGATTTCAGCTAACACCGCGCAATAGTTTTATCTGCGAAATCTTTTCTGCAGATAGGCAATATCGAATGGGGTTTTTGCATGTAAAATTTTCATCCTCGAATGAAATACTGTGGTCAATTCGCCTCGGGCGCGGGTAAAAAATTCGGTGTGTTCATTAATTTTTAGTTCGGGCTTCCATTTCACTTTTTTTATCGTTTCGGTACGACCGACAAAAAAGTTCTGCACTTTATCAACTACCGAATGACCATCAAATTTTGTACCGATAGGCGTCTTGGGTTCGGAGTTGGTGGAGAACACAGACATATTTTGAAAACTGTGCACAATATACAAAGGCAAATCAATGCAACGTCCACCGAGAATGTCTATATCCAGATGTCGTCGCATGGTATCCATTAATTCACCAAGATTTTGTCGATGAGAAAAAACAAAATCATCGTCCAGCAATAAAAAGTAGGGCGTGGTTAATCGATCCAGGGCCTCATTTCGAGAAGCGGAAATTCCCGTGTCATAAGGCAAATTCACCTGCTCAACGCCCTGGAGATTTCCCGGGTTTTTGCTGTCATCCACAACCATGATCTTTATATCGGGGTAGCGCCGCTGGATGCTCTTTACCAGCCGTTTTACCGCATAGGGTCGTTCAAAGGTTTTGATGATGATTGTAAGATCACTTAGATCAGATTTATCTCTTGGGTGAAACAAATCCCCCAGTCGATGGAATGACAATTCCAAACCCATTAAGGCGTCGTAAAAAGGTTTGGCTATCCAACGGAATCGGCCAAATGCGACTTCGCCATAGAGAAATTCTTTTTGTTTGACGCTAAGTGGCTTCAATTGTGCGGGCTATATGATTGATTATCAGCTGATTCTGTAATCAGCTGATAATGTTAAGACAGGGAGCAAGTGGTTCGAGAAATTATTTGCCCTGATATGACTCTTTGTCATCATAGGGAAACCACCAGAAATCCTGGGTGCCACTATAAGGGTCTATCCAGACAAATTTAGTTTTCCGAAATGTTTCTAAACCTTCGGTCCCCAATTGACGGCCCATACCGCTCATTTTTGTGCCGCCAAATGGTCCAGCGTCATTATCGAGTAGAGGGGCATTAACCCAAACCATGCCACCATCGAGTTCATTCGCCGCTGTCATGGTCTCGCGCATGTCCTCGGTATACAGGCACGCACCCAGTCCATACTTTGAATTATTGGCATGAGACATGGCTTCTTCAAAACTGCTGACTTTACAAATTGGCGCCACCGGCCCGAAGCTTTCATTATTGAGAATGTCCATGTCGGTTGTGCAATTAGAGAGAATGGTAGGTTCAACAAACCAGCCTTTACTCAAATCTTTAGGTCGTCCACCGCCAAGGGTTGCGGTGGCACCCTGATCAATGGCATTTTGCAGCACGCTTTCATAACGATCCCGTTCCTTTTCCGCCACCATAGGACCCATTTCTACTTTGTCCAGGCCGTTGCCAATACGAATTGCCCTGGCGTGTTGTTCGAGCTTTTTCACAAATTCATCGTGGATGGCTTCATGCACAAAAAATCGTTCAGCAGACACACATATCTGGCCACAATTCATATAGGCTGAAAATGCCGCCGCCCGGGCGGCAACATCCAGTGGTGCGCTGGGCATTACCAGGAAAGGATCATTGCCTGAAGTTTCGATTAGCGTGGGTTTCATCATGCCACCACAGGTACTTGCAATGGCTCTGCCTGTGGGGACACTGCCGGTAAATGCAACCATGTTGGTATCCGCATGTTCGACCAGGTGACGTCCCGCATCCCCAGCGCCAGTAACAACCTGGAACAGACCTTCGGGCAAAAACTTATTAAAGGCTTCCGCAAATATGAGTGTGGTGAAGGTGGTGTATTCCGATGGTTTTGCGATAACCGCATTACCACACACCAGCGCCGCTGCACCTTCCCAGGCCAGCAAGGTCATTGGATAGTTAAATGGCTGGATGGATACCACAACACCCAGGGGCAGTTTCAGGGTGTAGTTAAAGTGGCCTTCCACCGCATTACCCATAACTCGACCCACATCACTTCGTCCAATTTCTGCATAGTAGCGAATGGCAGAAATTGACCACTCAACCTCGTCTGCTGATTCCTTGTAGGGTTTTCCCATTTCTCGGGTAAGGGTTTCAGCAAGGCGAGATTTCATGGTGTGTAATTCATTGGCGATATCATGCATGGTTTCCGCACGCTCCAATGCACTCTTTTTCCACCAGGTTTTTTGTGCCTGGTGGGCGCGAGCTACCGCGGCATCAATTTCATCCTTGGTGGTTTCGGGAATTTCGCCTATAACATCCTCAGTAGCGGGATTGATCACTGGCAAGGCAGCAGTTGAACTGCTGTTGATAAAATTACCGTCCACCAAAATTTTTCCGCTAAGTTTTTTAATTTCTTGCATGACTGACATGGGATAGTCCTCTATATATTCTGGAAATTGAATTAATCAGGCAATTGATAGATTGCCGGTATTGAGATTATTGTAATCCATTGGAAGGATATAGGTTAAGAAAAATTACCTATTACGGCTGGATTTTGTCATTACCAGCCAACCGCCAGATTGTCCGGATGATACGATGTTGCGACCAAACCCTTGGTTGAGAGCCCGAGGAGATAACCTGAGCGGATAACTCGGAGGTTAAATCACTTTAATCAGGAGAGGGGTTGTTGCAAAAATTACTGGCATGAAATAGCCCACAGTTCCGGTTATGAGAACAAATTTATTTGTCAGATTCAACTGCATTTGAAAGGGGTCTTTTGTCATCGCCTATATCTGCTATCTTGAGATTCGATGTAAACGGGTGATCCGGTTAATACATCAATCTGTGCAGAACTAAAGCGTATCACCCGATTTTTACCTCAACCTGATGAATAGATTAATTATCTGTAATTGAGGAGCCTCTGCAACTGTTCAACTATGAATGGCGGGAAGAGTGATGATAAAACTGCTTCCTTTGCCAGGTTCACTGGTGACTGTAATGTCGCCTTTATGACCCCTCGCCACGGCCCGGGCATAACTCAGGCCCAGCCCACAACCTTCTCTGGATCGACTTTGATCGCATCGGTAAAACCGATTGAAAATTTGTGGTTGTTCATCCTCGGGAATACCGATTCCGGTATCGGTAATGGTTACAACAACAATGTCTGCATCGGATTTTAGTTTTAAACCAACCTCACCATCCGCTGGGGTGTACTTCAGGGCATTGTCCAGCAGGTTGGCTAACATACGTTGCAGGTTTTGGACATTACCGCGAATATTGTTATTATCTTGAATGTCGCAGCGGAATAAAATCTGACTTTGTTCAGCCACGGGTTCAAATAATTCGCATGCGTCCTTTGCAATATGGGACAGGTTAACAGATTCAAAATTTGAATTTCCCGTTCCGGATTCAGCTTCAGCGACATCAAGGGATACATTGATCATTTGCAGCAAACGGTCGCACTCTTCGATAGTCTGGGTTGCAGATGTGGTGATTTCCTCCTTGCTATGGCCGTTGGTCAGTACTGATTCTGATATAACCCGAATTCGCGTCAGTGGGCTGCGCAAATCGTGGGCGATATTATCAATCATATTGCGTGTTTCATTTACCAGTTCGCGAATCCGATCCAGCATTGAATTAAAAGTGCTGGCAAGATTCTGTATTTCCAGATCCTGGGAATCAACACTGACCCGATGATCCAGCTGGCCGCTATGAATCGTGGCCGCTGTACGACTGACTTCTTCAATTCCCCTGACCGCATTTCTGGCCATTAACCATCCAACCACACTTGCGCTGGGTAAAACGATAATCAGCATGACAAGAAATGAATAATATAATGCTTCCATCAAATCCTGGTTAGCTTCAAGGGATTCGCCATAATGTAAAATCGTGTCTTCGCCAACAAATCCATAAATTTCTCGCATATCCATGCTCTCATCGTCGGCAACCCTAAATTCGAAGTCTCGTAGTACGGGCTGTTCGCTAACTCTCAGTTGGGCGATTGAAATCATGTCGCTTTCAATTTCCGACCAGTCTAGTGGGCCAGTATCTACAACCGATTCGCCGTTTAAATTAATGATTCGAATAAACTCACTCGCGCTCTTGCCTTCGAGCATTTCGTATTCCAGCGCTTTACTAATTCCATCTAATTCCCCCGATTCATAGAACAATGTGTATTCTTCGAGCTCCTCGGTTAAATCTTCATTTACCCGATAGTTCAGAATACTGTTAATGGTTAATGAAACCGAAACCACCGCTGCAATGATAAATACCGCAAATGCTGATATGTACCAGAGGGTCAGTCTGTAGGAAAGGGTACGCGGAGCTTTAGTCATCGGCTCGTTTCATTACATAACCCATGCCGCGCCGGGTTTGTAATAATGGGTAATCAAAGTCCTTGTCAATTTTTTCACGCAGCGTACTGATACGTGCTTCGACGATATTGGTTTGGGGGTCAAAATTATAATTCCATACCCGCTCTGTGATCATGTTCTTTGTGACTACGTGCCCCTTGTTTCGAATCAAGTATTCGAGCAGGGCAAATTCTTTGGGTTGGAGGTCGATTCGTTTTCCATCCCGTGTTACTTCTCGTGTAAGCAGGTCAATGGCAAGGCCGTCAATCCGTAATGTTGTCGGTTCAACTTCATTTTTCGCTCTGCGCAGCAATGCCTGGACTCGGGCGAGCAGTTCGCTAAATGAAAATGGTTTTACCAGGTAATCATCGCTGCCCTGTTGTAAGCCTGTAATTCGATCATCAATTGATCGTTTAGCGCTGAGAATTATGACTGGCAGATTGACCTGTTCCTGACGCATTCTTTTAATTATCGAAAGACCATCCAGTCTGGGAAGCATGATATCGATAATTGCGAGATCAAAGTTATCATTTATCGCAAGATCGAGTCCGTCCATGCCATCGTGGGCGTTCTCCACCGAGTAGCCTGCTTCCTTTAATCCCTTGATGATAAACCTGGACAGAGTCTGGTCATCCTCAATTAATAATATTCGCATAAATTTGCAGCCCTGTTTTAAACCTGTTTTTTGAGTGGTATGTTTGAGGAGGGATTTTAATGGATCGTCTGAATAGGGTATAGCTGTTATCATTAATATTACAAAATGGTGAAGTTAATCCGTCATATATCGTGAATTAAAATCAATAAATAGTTATGTCGACCTTGCTTAAGACAAATGACTTTAGATGCTGGTTAACAGGCAGCTGTTATTTTGTTATCAGTTTATTTTGCGTGAACCTTTGTGCCGGAGATGGTTCTGGTTTTGAAATTGAAATGGAATCTGATCTCGAAGTGGAAATCCTGCGTTCAAGATTCGATGGGGTTGATGGGCGCAAACACAGAAGCCAAACCGATGCGCTGTATAGTGTTAAATCCGAAGTCGAAATGGAATTACCCCATACCAGCCGTCTGTTTGTGGATTTTGATATCGAAAAGGGCCGAGACTGGAATCTGGAATTCGACGAGCTGTTTTTGGAAACCCAACTCAACAAATTTTCTGTTGCAGTGGGGCGTATTGATTTACCATTTATTGAATCCTTTACTCGTTTTGATATTCACGATTCCCTGATTGAATTCGGTGAAATCAAAAAAGAATCAATTAAACTCGAATACCAGTGGGCGGCCGGATTTCAAAACTCGTTTTATATCCTTGATAGCGAGGTAGACAGTCAGCCAGATAACGACGAAATTGACTACGGGATTAATCTGATCTACGCATCAGATAAAAGTGCATTTGGTTTTGGGTTTGGGTATGTTTCAGATCTTGCAGAAGCTCATGATTTACCCATCGAGTCTGAGTTTACGGTCGGTCACAATCCAGTGTCGGCAGGCAGTTTTTATGTTACCCGGCAGTCCACCGAGTGGTTTATGGGCGTGGAAGGCATCTGGGCTTTGGATGATTTCATAGCTGAGGCTGACGAAAATCGACCCCGGGCATTGTCCCTGGAGGTTGCATATCAACCCTCGGATCAGTGGTTGTTTTCCGGGCGACTCGGTAGATCAGAAGAATTGAAAGAAATGCCGGATAAGCAATTTGGGCTATCTGTGACCCATACTTATGAGAACGGCATTACCATTGCCCTGGAGTTATTATATGAAAAATTTTCTGATGGTTTTTTGGTCGCAAATGAACAAGATCTGCGCCGTAAGAAGACCGTCGGACTGATCTTTAAAAAATCCTTATTCTAATCCTGTTTCTGCAATAACTTTTTGGGCGACTCGGGAGCATTCAAGAGACTGGGGGACGCCGCAATATATGGCAATAACATGAATGATAGCCCGTAACTGGTTTTTGGTAACCCCATTGCTGATCGCGCCACGGCAATGGATTTCCCATTCGTGCATTTTACCCAATGCGCCAATCATAGTCAGATTCATCATCGACCGGGTTTTCGCATCGATGGCATCATCACCCCAGCCAAATCCCCAACACCATTCTGTCATCATTTCCTGGAATGGGCGGGTGAAATCATCTGCCGCTTCAAGATTTTTTTCGACATACTCTGCGCCCAGGGTTGCTTTGCGTTTTTCAAGACCAAGTTCAAATCGTTGTTTATCCATTGTGGATGCTCCAAAATTTTAATTTAAGAAAATTAATGTTAAACATTATATTGTTACGCACGCGGCAATATGTTTCCAGGATCCCACATTGCATCATCGAGTATAACCGCTCCTCGGGGTTTCCCCAGTATGGAAACTTCGAGTTGGGTGCCAGGCTTGGCAACACTAGTTTTGACATAGGCAAATGCAAGATAATTTCCTGTGCTATAGCCGTATCCGCCAGATGAAATGTGTCCAACAAGGCTGCCGTTTTGCAGCACGGTTTCTGATCCCAAGGGATCTGCAGCGACATCATTTTCGCCGGGCTCATCAATTTTTAGATAAACCAGAACCCAACGACTTGCTGGCTGTAGAGATACCTCAGCACCCTGAAAACCCTGTTCTCGGGAAAACCGTAAAACGTCTGCTTCAGCTAAAGTAACTTCATTAGTAATTTCATGGCCTGACCGATACGCCTTTTCCATCCGCATGGCATTCAAGGTTGCAGAACCGACGTGGACCAGATCATCGCTATGCTCGGTTGATATCAAAGCGCCATAAACTTCCAACATGCCGGACATGGGTACATGGAGTTCCCATCCAAGCTCCCCGGTGTAGGTCACCCGCATCGCCCGAACGTTATCTACACCAGCAACATTAATGTGCTGGGTAGACAACCAGCGAAAGCTTTCATTGTCCAGTGGTGCCGTTGTGCATTGGCCGAGAATTTTTCGCGATAGTGGGCCGGCCAGCATGATCACGCCATAATCGTTTGATACGTTGGTAATAGTCACTGACTCATCTGCCGTGATCTGGGTTTCCATCCAGTTAAGCAACGATGCTTCTTTAGCTGCCGCATAAACCAGATAGAAATGATTTTCACCGAGTTTGATAAACGTCGATTCCCCTTCAATTCTGCCGTTAGGTACAATCATATAAGTCAAACTGACGCTGCCCTGGTTTTTGGGCAGTTTATTGGATGAGATACGGCCTAAATAATTCTCGGCGTCATTCCCCGAAACTTCCAGTTTGGAAAAGGCAGTGAGATCAGCGATACCCGCATATTTGCGAAGCCGGTTAACTTCCTCGCCAACGATGTCATGTAATTCATTGCGCAAAAAACTATGAATGTGTTTTTGGGACATATTGCCGGTGGCGTACCAAAATGGCCGTTCCCAGCCATAGATATCCTGGTAGACCGCGCCCTTGTCTTTGAGTACCTCATAAAGTGGTGATAGCTTTGAGTGGGATGGGCGACACCCCGGGCGATCGAGAGCCGGAAAAGGAATTTCATGGCGGAGCAAATAGTCCTCTTTGGCTTTCTCAATACGATAGGTGTCATCGATATCGGCACCGAATCTCCGTGGGTCGAAACTGCTCATAGAAATATCCGCGGAACCGTGCACCATCCATTGGGCCAGATATTTTCCGGCGCCGGGGCCCCAGGCGATACCCACCTGGGATCCACAGCATAACCAGAAATTTTCCAGGCCCGATGGGCCGAGCAACATATTGCCGTCGGGTGGATGGGTGATTGCGCCATGGACAACCCGTTTGATACCCAGCTCTGAGAGAATGGGCATCCGTTTCATGGCATTTTCCAGCCACGGCATAATTCTCGGATAGTCCGCTTCGAATAATTCGCTTTCAGATTCCCAGGGCGTACCGTCATCCCACACTGATGTTGCATTGGCTTTTTCATAAATACCGATTAACCCGGATTTCTGTTCCATACGCACATAACCTGAAACTTCGCGATCATCCCGAATCACGGGAAGTTCATAGTCCAGTTCCAGGAATTCAGGGACGGTGTCGGTTACCAGGTAATGGTGAAGCATGTTAGCGATGGGCAAGTCCAGACCGACCCAGGCGGCAATTTGCCGGGCGTAGGTGCCCCCCGCATTCACAACGCGTTCGGCGGTTATATCGCCCGCTTCGGTGTGCACGGTATATTCACCATTGGATTGCTGGCTGATGCCGGTCACCCGATTTTGCCGGATCACATTAGCGCCCATCATGCGTGCGCCTTTGGCCATGGCAAAGGCAACCCCAGCAGGATCAACGTGGCCGTCACCGGTGGTATGCAATGCCGCCTTGACGCCATCCAGATTATAAAAAGGATGGAGTTGCCGAATTCGATCCAGATCTACAACTTCCATTTCATGACCAAACCCCTTGCCGATGGAGAGGGTGTAATTTAACCAGTCAACCTCGGCATCTTCATAGGCAATGCGCAGACTGCCGCAGCCATGCCAGCTACAGGATTGACCGGTCTCGCTTTCCAGGGAAGGATATAATTCTGTACCATAAGCTGCCATCTTGGCCAAACCGTAGTGACTCACCGAATGGGTTATTTGTCCGGCTGCATGCCAGGTTGAGCCCGATGTCAGCTCGCCTTTTTCCAGCAGGGTAACGTCGGTCTCACCCTCTTTACACAGATGGTAGGCCAGGGAGCAACCCATGACACCACCACCGATTATTATGGTTTTCGATTGGGAAGGAATTGTCATTAACAAAAATGTTGGTGATTTAAATATTGGCCAATGATACACTTGTATCAAATTGTAATTCAAGTGTTCATATGTCACAAAAGATGCGTCCCCCAAAAAGTCAGGAAGAGGTGATTGAAAATCTTCTGGCATCGTTTCCCGAACTACCAACCCAATTGCAAATCACCGCGCGATACGTCATCGACCATCCCTATGAGGTTGGCGTGCAGACCATGCGCAATCTCGCCGCCCGGGCGGATGTCCATCCCAATAGTTTTGTTCGACTGGCGCGACAGCTTGGATTTGAAGGTTATGAGGCCATGCGCGAGCGATTTCGGGACTTTGTACGTAGCGGTAGTGGCAGCGCAGAAGAACGGGTCAAATTCCTCCAGGCCATGGAAAAGCAGGGTGGAAATTCAAAAATTGTCAGTGAGGTCGCATCTTCGATGCTGAACAATCTCGAACAAACCTATCAGGGGCTGGATTTGAAAAAACTGGATAAGGCGGTGAAATGGATGATTCAGGCAGAGCGGGTTTTTGTGCTTGGGGTTGGCTCGGGTTATCCATTGGCATATAACTTCTGGTATGTATCGCGGATGATATTTGAAAACTTTATTTTGATTCCCCGACACGGCAGTTTGCCCATGGACGATATTGTTAACATTAGTAAAAAAGACCTGCTGGTGTCCATGACTTTCCAGCCCTATCGCACTGATGTTATTGATGCCTGTCGCTATGCAAACCAAAGGGGCGCGAAGACCGTGGGGATTTCCGATAGTCCGGCGGCCACCATTTATCGGGAATCGGGTATCGGCTTACACGCGCCCACCCATACCCCGCAATTTTTCCATTCCAATTCTGCGGTTATCGCATTGCTCGAGACGCTGTGCGCTTTACTGGTGGCAAAAGGGGGAGCCAAGGCAGGAAAACACATCGACAAATTCACCCAGCTTCGATGGGATTCGGGAATATACGAAACCTAATACTCAAGCGTAAAATACAATTGATCAATTGTTGACTATTATGGTACAAATGTACTAAATTCTAGACGGAATATTGATTATCGAGTTCAAATCATGAATAAACCTGTTAGCTACGCGCCCATCCTCGGTTTGCCGGCAAAATACTTTACCGATGAAAACATATTTCGATCGGTACGAACTGAAATTTATTTCAAAACCTGGCAACTGGCCTGCCACAGCTCCCAAGTCGCCAACCCGGGTGATTATCTTAGTCTTTCCATATTTGATCAGGATTTGTTTGTCATACGCGGGCAGGATAAACGACTGCGTGGAATGTATAACGTTTGCCAGCACCGCGGCCATCTATTGGTTGAAGGTAGTGGTACCAAGCCCCGAATCACCTGCCCCTACCATGCCTGGACTTATGATCTCGAAGGGCAGTTGATTGGTGCGCCCAACTCCCAGTCGGTACCCGGATTTGATGCTTCAAAAATATGTGTGCCACAAATACGAGTGGAAGAGTTTCTTGGATTTGTTTTTGTTAATCTGGACGAAAATTGTGAGTCCATGGAAACGTGTTACCCCGGTGTCAAAGCGCAGATACTGGATTTGTGCCCGAACATTGAGAAGCAGGTTTTCGCCCACGAGCATCATGCGGACGAGGGCTGTAACTGGTTAACCGCAGTTGAAAATTACAATGAGTGCTATCACTGCAAAGGCGCTCATCCGGATTTTGCCAAAGGGGTAATTGATCCGGGTTCTTACAATGTAGCGCCATTTGGTGAGGGTAAGGTATTGCGCCATTCTGCAAAAGCAACCATGAGCGACGAGGCCTGGTATGACGTCAGTGGGTCCGACTATGGCAGTTTTTTTCTGTGGCCGTCCATGTCATTTCAGATTTATCCCGGCGGTGTGGTCAATACATACCACTGGCGTCCATTGGCGGTGGATGATGTTCGTGTGTATCGGGGATGGTATTCCGACGATGGCAACGTTGATGCGACTTTGCAAACAATTGTTGATCTGGATCGGCAGACCACGTTTGCTGAAGATCTTGTACTGGTCAAAAATGTTCAGCGCGGTTTGAACTCTATGGGCTATCGTCCGGGTCCTTTGGTTGTGGATCCCAATGGCGGCATCGACAGCGAATTATCCACCTCCAAGTTGCACCAATGGTTAAGAGAGGCGGTTGATTGACCCTGTATTCATTTCGTAAACAAAACTGTAAATAACTACCGGTACTGATACCCATGACACAAAACGCCGAACAACTATTTGAGATTGCGGAAGCAGCCATGCCCGGTGCTGGACTCGGCAGTTACTCATTGCATAAAGATATTCGTCTGATTTACAGCCATGGTGAAGGCTCGCGGATGTGGGATGTGGATGGTAATGAGTATATCGATTATGTCGGTGGGGCAGGGGCGTTGATTTTGGGTCATTCCCATCCGGCTGTGGTCAAAGCATCCCAGGACCAAATCGCACGAGGCGCGCATATGTTCGGTTCCCTTAACGATGTGACCATCAAACTTGCCCAGCGCCTGGTCAGGGATATTCCCTGCGCCGAGAAAATTGCCTATGCCACCACAGGATCAGAAGCGACGGCTTATGCCATGCGCCTTGCTCGGGCTTTTACCGGACGAGACAAAATTCTGAAATTCGAGGGCGCATACCATGGTAATCATGACTATGCCATCGTCTCCACATTTCCAAAAGAAACCGGACACTATCCCGAAGGCGTAGCAGATTCGGCGGGCCAACCCCAGGCCACCACATCGACCATGCTGGTTGCACCGTATAACGATCTGGATGCAGTAGTAAAAATAGTTGCTGAGAATGGTAGAGATATTGCGGCTATCATCGCTGAATCCGTGCAACGCATTATTCCGGCCAAGGCAGAATTCTTGCATGGCTTGAGAAAAATTTGTGATGACAATGATATTTTGCTGATCCTCGATGAAGTGGTTACTGGGTTTCGTTTGTGTTACGGCGGTGGTCAGCAATGGTATGATGTCAAACCCGACCTTGCAACCTATGGCAAGGTTGTGGGTGGTGGAGGCCCGCTTTCCTGTGTGGCCGGTCGGGCTGAAATTATTGACCTGGCTGACCCCAATCGCAAGGGCCAGGAGAAATATACCTACTTCAATGGCACCCTGCATGGTAATCCAGTGGCCTCTGCAGCGACATTGGCGATGCTTGATGAACTCAGCAAAACGGGTACATACAAGCGTATGAATCAATATGCCGATGACATGTGTAAGGCATGTCAGCAGGTGCTTAATAAATACAATATTCCCGCTATCGCCCAGAACACTGGCTCACTGTGGCAGATTTTATTTATGGATAAAACCCCGGTGAATATGTCGGATATGCTCAATAGCGATCAGGCAGCCATGCGGCGGCTGGATACCGAGTTGATGAAACAAGGTCAATATGTACTGCCGGGGGTGAGACGCTTTGTCTCGACTGTCAATGATGATCGCGATCTGGAAGATACCGTTCGGGGTCTGGACGAGGCCTGCAAGGCGTTTAGCAAGACCGGTTAAATAGATTCTTTCCTTCACTACGTTCAGGACAGCGCACTTCGTTCAGGACGACAGCGCTTATCGAGTCACTCGGCGTCATTCTGAACGAAGTGAAGAATCCATCACCCGCCGTCATTCCGGAAGGTTGAAGACTTATCCTCGGCCGTCATTCCGGAAGGTCGAAGACCTATCCGGAATCTATGTCATTTAGTGGATCCCGGATAAACACTTCGTGCTTTGTTCGTATCATCTCTGATACTCACCCCTTGGGGCTACGCGAAATTCTGCTCCCGGCAGAATTTTCCGGGATGACGGGCTGGTTTTTATTTAAGGTCGTCATCCTGAGCATAGCGAAGGATCCATGATTTAGATTTATTTAACCCCATTTCCAGGTTTTTGCCGTTTATCACTGTGAATCAATCAAAAACGGTGAAAACTATGAAAAACCTACTCATTATCTCTACCCTGGCCATAGCAGTGACATTTACCGGCTGTGCCAATGAAAATAGGGACCAGTACAAACAGGGCCAGTACAAAAAGGACGTGGACAAACGCGACCTTAACAACCACCTGTCATCAAATATACAGAACCCGATCGCACCGGCTGAGGAAAAACAACGGCGTGATGGTGACATGATTGCGGTAAAGGACGAATCCGTTAATCGTATTATTCTTAGCGAAGAATTGTATAAGTCAAAATTGCGGGTCGCGCCGAGTACAACAGAAATCCTGGAACAGGAATTGTCTTTGTCCATAGGTGGGGTGTTAAGTCAGCCGACCATGACATTTGATACGGTATCTGGCGCCATCTATCCGTCCGTAGACAGGGAGAAAACTATTAATTTCGATGAAAATGGCATCAAGCTCGTTCTCGATGATCCAGTATCTACATTTAGCATTGACGTTGATACCGCGTCTTATAGTAATGTGCGCAGAATGCTCGAGGCTGAGGGTAAAATGCCTCAGAAGGATGCGGTTAAGGTTGAAGAGATGATTAACTATTTCAGTTATGACTATCCCGTACCCGACTTCCTGGAAACGCCGTTTTCGGTTTCTACTGAAATTGCCCGTTCGCCCTGGAATGAAAATCGTCATTTGTTGCAAATTGGTTTAAAAGGTTATCAACCCGCCGCGGTGGATAGACCTGCAGCCAATTTGGTATTTCTGGTCGACGTCTCGGGCAGCATGATGGATCAAAACAAACTGCCTCTTGTGAAGCAGTCTTTAAGATTGCTGGTGAACCAGATGGGTCAAGCCGATCGAATTGCATTGGCGGTTTATGCTGGTGCTGCAGGTTTGGTACTCGACTCAACTCCGGCTAGTGAGAGACAAAAAATCCTGCGTGCAATTAATAATTTACAAGCCGGTGGCAGCACCAATGGTGGCGCTGGTTTGCAGCTGGCCTACAACGTCGCCAGAGAAAACTTTAACAATCAGGGTATTAATCGAGTGATTATCGCCAGTGATGGTGATATGAATGTAGGCGTTGCAGATCATGAAGCTCTGAAAAGCATGATCGAACGCAAACGACAGTCCGGTATCGCCCTGACTACACTTGGATTTGGAACGGGTAATTATAATTATGCATTAATGGAACAATTGGCGGATGTGGGCAATGGCAATGCGGCTTATATCGATTCGATCAAGGAAGCGCAAAAGGTACTGGTCAATGAAATGCAGTCAACATTGTTGACCATAGCCAAAGACGTAAAAATTCAAATCGAATTTAATCCTGCGTTGGTTTCATCTTATCGATTAATCGGATATGAAAACCGCATGTTAAATCGGGAAGACTTTCGCAATGACAAGGTTGATGCAGGGGATATCGGCGCAGGCCATACCGTAACCGCTTTTTATGAGATCACTCTGGCTAATAGTGAAGATGTGCTGTTGCCAGGCTTGCGATACGGTGATGGGCAATCAGAATCTCAATCTGACCTTCAAGACTCTGGTTTTCAAAATGAGATAGCATTCGTAAAACTACGTTATAAAGATCCCGAAGCTTCTGTGAGCAAAGAAATTTCTCAAGCCATACTGGAAAACGCTATTCTCAATTCTATTGATGATGCTTCACCTAGTATGAGATTCGCTGCATCGGTAGCAGGGTTTGGGCAAATTCTGAGGGGTGGTAGATTTACCGGGAATTGGAAACTCGATGATGTGGCTAGTCTGGCCAGGGGTGCGCGGGGGGCTGATTATCATGGCTATCGTGGTGAATTCATTCGACTGGTTGAACTAACCCAGTCTCTGGATTTTATAGAGATGGCATCGAGTAATCAAAAATTAGGCCGGGACATAGACCAGGCCATGAACCAAGGCATAGACCAAGACATAGGCCAAGACATAGGCCAGGACATAGGCCAGGACATAGGCCAGGACATAGGCCAAGACATAGGCAAGGGTAGCTAAGTTACAATTGGTTTATGGGAAAAGTGTTGCTATCTTTGAAAAGCGACGAATCACTCATGCTGGCTTACCAGAAGGGTGATTCGTTAGCATTTGAGGTTTTATATATGCGACATAAAAATCAATTGTTCAATTTTCTTTATAACAGTTGCCAGCAACCCCAGCTGGTTGAAGATTTGGCCCACGATATCTGGTTATCCATCATCCACAGTATAGAAAAGTACATTCCCCTGGCGACGTTTAAAACCTATCTGTTTCGAATTGCCCGAAATAAATTGATCGATCATTGGCGAAAAGCCAAAGCGGATAAATATGAAATTGTGGCATTTGATGAACAACAACATTTAAATTCTGAAATTTCTGTTGATGGAGTGTCCAACGATGACATGACGAGGGGAATTCAAGTCAAGGAAATTTTAGACGCCATCATGCAATTACCCGAAGAACAAAGAGAAGCATTCTTGTTAAGAGAGGAGGGTTTTTCTCAAAAGGAAATTGCAGAGATAACCAATTCCAATCCGGAGACGGTAAAAAGCAGAATGCGTTACGCCACCAGTCAGTTAAAATCTCTGGCGCAGGTGTCAATATGAGCGAATATCAAAACCCAGATCTGGAAAAAATGATTCGACGAATACCCAATGTGGACTCACCGAAACATCTCGACGATAAAATTTTGAGTGAAGCCAGGCGTCTTGCACCAGATCGGAAGACCTTTTTAGAAAATCTGATTTCCATAGGCTGGATGCGGTTATCTGCCACGGTTTGCATGGTCGGGCTGGCGGTGGTGGTTGCCAGGCCGGTTATTATCCATCTGCAATCAACCCCACAAGACTTATCAATTCAGACAATGGGACAGTCAGATACCGCCAAAAAGTTGGGCACGGCTAAAATAAGCAGCGCAGATGCACCACTAGAATCCCGGGTGCAGAACCAACAGCAGATTGATGAGATTGTGGTTTTTAAAAGCGATTCTGATGATGCAATCATACAAAGTGAAAGCGATGGATTAAATCAGCAAAAGAAAGCCAAGCAGGAGACAACGCTACAGGATGCGGCGACCCAGGAATCCACCCAAGAATTTAATCTTTCCCAGCCAATAGCCATAGCCCCTGAATCAATTGAACTCGAAGCTTTAACAGAGTCCTCGGAAAATTCAGAGGAAAAACAAGTTGCCACCGAAAGTGAATCGTTGTTAAAGCCTGAATCTGATTCGATAGTGACCGAAGAACAGACAGTTGTAAATTCGCTTGCAGGTAGCACAGTGAAGGAAATCGAGAGTCGAAGCGAGGTTGCAATGCCGAGAATGTCAGATTTTGAATTGCAAAAATGGCTCGAGGACATCAAAAAACTGGTAGATGAAAACAAACTGGATATTGCCAAATCGAAGCTCGCTGAATTAAAGCTGCGTTGCCCCGAATGTGACGTTCCTGAATCAATCGAAGGGCTTTAAAAACGCGGGTTTACAGCTGGTCAAAATAGTTCAGAAAATGTTTGAGCTTGGAGATTGTTATTGCAGTTTCTATTTGCCTTTCCAGACTGGCGGGCGTTTCTCAGCAAAGGCTTTACCGCCCTCCATAAAATCTTCGGAAAACAACATTTTCTGATAAACCGGAAAGGCATCATTTCCTGGTTTGGTCGCGGCAAAGGCCTCCCGGATCGGCATTTCCTGAATCACCGGAACCACTTCTTTTAAGGCCTGTAATGCCAGGGGTGCGCCATTGGCAATATGCTCCGCCATTTCCAGGGCCCTCGGTAACAATTCTTCCCGGGGCAGAACCTCGTGAACCAGGCCCCAGTGCCTGGCTTCGCTGGCGGGCATTCGCCTGCCGGTTAATAATAATTCCATGGCAACGTTATAAGGCAGTTTCCGTGGTAGATGCTGTATGCCGCCAACATCGGGTAGGAAGCCTCTTTGCATCTCGGGCATAAAAAATTCCGCACGCTCTACGCACAATACAATGTCGCAGGCCAGGGCGATTTCGAAACCCCCACCCACAGCAATACCGTTCACCGCGGCAATCACGGGTTTTTTTAAGTCCCAGAATTCGGTTATTCCTGCAAACCCGCCGGGGCAATTCAAAGAGTCATTCAATGCTTCTTCGTTGGACTCCATTTTTGCCAGTGCCTTTAAATCCCACCCCGCAGAGAATATTTTTTCTCCCGTTGCGGTTACAATCCCGCATTGTAGTTCCGGATCTTCGTGTAACTCGATTAGGGCGTTGTGAATGGACAGTGAAACTTCTGCGGTGATGGCATTGGCTGGTGGCCGATCCAGGGTAATTTGGAGAACTTTTCCAAAGCGTTCTACACGAACTTCTTGTGACATGACGGGTTCCGCAATTAAATTTTGTGACTGTTAAATGTAACTCAAATGAACAATAAATCTCCAGAAAATATAATGGTTGAAAATGCCGCAGACCACTGGATGTCAGCGATGCTGTCGCCAAAATCTATTGCACTGATCGGCGCATCGACCAGGGTTGGCAGCTTTGGGCACACCGCTCAGGATTTGCTGGAAAAACATGCTTATCCGGGCAAGCTGTATCTTGTTAATCCTCGCTATGAGTCCATTAATACTCTGGAATGTTATGCTGACCTGGAATCGCTTCCCCAGGTTCCCGATCTCGTGATCATTGTTCTGGGCAGTCAGACCATCGAAGCGGTATTTAATAGTGCAATGGCATTGGGCGCAGGCGGGGTTGTCATTTTTGCCAACAACTATCTCGAAGATGACATCAGACCGCCGTTATTACAACGTTTAAAGAACAAGGCGCGGGATGCCGGGATTCCCGTGTGTGGTGGAAATTGCATGGGTTTTTACAATTACACTAGCGACACCCTGGTTAGTTTCGATACGCCTCCTGATCGCAATGCCGGCCATATTTCATTAATTGCCCACTCGGGCTCGGTAATGACCTATCTGGCAAACACCGATCCAAGACTGATGTTTAATCTGGCGGTTTCTCCGGGGCAGGAAATTAATGGTACCGTTGCCGATTACATGTTGTATGCCCTTGTCCAGCCAGAAACTCGGGTTATTGCAATATTTGTAGAAACAATCCGTGATCCAGTAAAATTTATTTTGGCATTAAAAACAGCCCAGGAGAACCGCATACCGGTGGTGGTTGTAAAGGTGGGCGCAACGGAAAAAAGTGCACGAATGGCAGCGAGCCACTCCGGCGCGGTTGCCGGAAGCGACACGGCGTTTCAGGCAATTTGTGATCACTATGGCGCTATCCGGGTTAAGGACATGGATGAGCTCGCTGCAACCGCACTCGCGTTTTCCCAGGGAAAATATCTGGGCAAAGGCGGGTTATCGAGCTTGCTGGATTCAGGTGGACTGCGCGAACAGATGATCGATTTATCAGAAGAAAACGGCGTTAGGTTCTCTAATATCAACCAGAAAACAAAATCAGTGCTAGAGGAAATCCTCGAATATGGACTGATCGCAGAAAACCCGGTTGATGCCATGGGATCTTTAAATGTGGATGTCGCCGAAAACTACCACAGAATTCTACAGATTCTAGATCAAGATCCGGACACTGCCATGTTGTCTCTGGAATTCGAATTTCGCGATAGTTTCAGCCAATATCCTCAAATGCTGGATGTGGCGCTGGATATACAAAGGCAGACGGATAAACCGTTTTTTGTGATTAACAGCACCACCAATGTGAGCAATTCAGAAAATGCCCTGGCTCTGGGTAAGGTTGGAATTCCGGTGATTAATGGTATTTCCCTGGCATTGTCTGCCATGGGTAATCTATTTAGGTTTCGCGATCAGACTGAATTTGAAACCCCTGCTGCCGTTCAATTTGATGAACAATTAGTTTCTAAATGGAGGGATAAACTTCATGACAATGATGCTCTGGATGAAATTGAATCATTGAATATGCTTTCCGAATTCGGATTGCCCGTGGTTGCGTTTTTAACCATTGATGACGACGAGAGATTGTTGTCGGCGGCCAATGAGATCGGTTATCCACTGGTATTGAAATCTGCCCAGCCTGGCCTGCAGCACAAGTCTGATGCAGGAGGGGTTATTGTCAATCTGAGAAATGCGGATGAGCTTGGTGCCGCTTATGAGCAGATGTCGAAAAAGCTCGGTAGTCGGTGTGTACTGGCGCCGATGGTTGGCGATGGGGTAGAGCTATCTTTTGGTATGGTTAACGATGAGCAATTTGGCCCTATAGTCATGGTTTGTGCCGGCGGGATTTATATCGAATTGCTGGATGACCGCCGGTTTATCCCGGGACCTTGTAGTGAAGCCGAAGCATTACATCATATTCAATCGCTAAAAATTTACAAGATTCTCGCAGGTGCCAGGGGCAGGCCGCCCTGCCGCGTAGACTTGGTCGCCAGGGCGTTGTCGGATTTTTCCCAGCTGGCCTACGTCATGGTAGACGTGATCAGCGAAATGGATATGAATCCGGTTATTGTCACCCCGGACGGTTGCACTATCGTTGATGCTCTTGTTGTAAAATGAGCCGGAGTCTGACTTCGTCTCGATCCAAAACTAATTATCTTTAGATAGCGGCTCGTTTAATTCGATGGGATAGCCGTCTGGATCTTTGATGAATGCCAGGATACGGGTACCACTTTTCATTGGTGATGGTTCCTTGGTGAATTCGACCCCTTCGCTTTTCAGATATTCACTGGCCGCATAAACATCATCTACTTTCAGGGCGATATGCCCCCAGGCATTGCCGCGGTCATAGGGTTCTCCCTGGTCCCAGTTATAGGTCAATTCAATGGTGGTGCCATCGTCTTCACCCTGATAACCAATGAAAGTATTGGTAAATTTACCTTCGGGATACTCGTTTTGGCGGAGAACCTTCATGCCCAGGATACGAACGTAGAAGTCCAGGGTTTTGTCGAGGTCGCTGACGCGCAGCATGGTATGGTCAATTCGGAAGTTTGGGTTTGTCATTTAATTATCTACAAAATTTCGGGTTTATAGGTTCGTTGCTCGGATACGATTATTTTAGTGCAGGCGTTACAGATTTCATCACCAGTTCCTGAAATCGTCTCACACTGTCTTCCCAGTGTGGAGACAGGTATCCACCGTTAATCGCAACATCGGACTGGCGGCCGGTTTGCAGACGCTCACAAATTCCATGATCTTCTTTATGTACATCGTACCAAAGCTTTTTAAGATTGTCGATTTCTTTGGTGGATGCCTTGTTATTTTTATGCAAATAAATGACTCGGCGTTGCTGGGTCTGGGTCGCATTGATCGGGACATTTAAATGTATTCCAATTTGATCGGGGGCATAAGTGCCCATGACAAAATTGGGAAATAAGGTCAGAAAGCTCGAAGTCACCGCCAGGGTACCCGAGGTGTCTTTACCCGGATTTTCTTCGATATCGCATGCACTGCCCAGACAATGATCTTCGATTATGGTGTAGTGATCTGTCAGGGGCTGACTGGTAGTGGTTTTATGCACAAATTGCACATGATAGGGCTCGATGAAATTTTCCATCAACGATTTCCAGTTGGTTTCCAGGACACCAAAATCCAGGGTTGCCACGGGTTTGATCTGATCCAGTTCCAGCCCGCCCAAGGTTTTTATCAATGGGGCTACAAAGGCATCAAATGGTTGTGCATTTCCATCGATATTTACAAACACCCAGTCATGCCAGGTTTCACATTGAACCGGCACCAGGCCATTATCTTCGAGTGAAAACCCAGGTGGCGGTTTTCTGTCTTTACCTGAAAAGTAGGGTGTGGCTTTGAGCGCACCTTTAAGATCATAAATCCAGGAATGGTAAGGGCATTGAATTAATGGCCCACAATTACCACTGGATTCAATCAGCTTCAGGCAGCGATGCCGGCATACGTTATGAAAAGCGGTTATTTCATTGTCGTCATTGCGAATTAAAAATACTGGTTTGCCGGCAACGCTTACTGGCTGAGCATCACCAATTTCCTTTAGTTCGTGGGCGAAGCCTACAAATACCCAGCTATTGGTGAAAACCGTCTGATTTTCAATTTCCCGAAACGCATCCGAAGAATAAACGAATGACGGCAACCCATGTTTAACCGCAGATTTAGTATTCAGAAAATCTTCAAATTGGTCGATCATTTTCATATCTCTAATTTTATCCAACTATTAGGGTAGTTTAGAAAAATAAGCAATCCGCTCTCGAACAACACCGCTGTGATCGAACTTGACCAGGGCGGCGCCCTGTAGCGGTGTATCCGTCGCTTGCCACCAACACCAGGCTGTGCAAGGGGTTGTTGATTCATCGATTACTATGTCGCTGTAAGTTAGAAACGGATCGGATGTCTTTCCCTGATTCATATTTGCTGCCGCGTCTTTAAAATCTTCTACAAATGCCACAAAATCCTGGCGTTCAATCCGTCCGGTGTTTGGGTCTTCGTAGAAAAAATTCTCTACAGCCCCTTCCAGGCATTTATTACCGTCACCCAGCCGCCAGCCTTCCAGGTAAATTTCCAGCTTTTGCCTTGCTGACATCAATTGTTTCCATAGAGCGAGCCAGCCCCGAAACACACTTTTATGTTTCGAGGCTGAACACAAGTCAAAGACTCAAAAAGCATTTAGTAAAGTCGCAAGTATTCTTCTACTTCCCAGTCGGTAACGGTCTGGTGATAGCGTTCCCATTCGTCCACTTTATATTGCACGAATGAATTCAACAACACAGGGCCGAGCATTTTTGCTGCCAATTCACTTTTGCCCAAATGCTCCGTTGCTTCGAGTAGATTACGCGGTAATGGGGTAATCGCCCGCTCCGCTTTTTCTGCATCATCCATTACATACAAATCTTCGTCCAGGGATTTGCCCGGATCAAGTTTATTGACCAGTCCTTCCACGGACGCCGATAGCATCATACCCAGTCCAAGATACACATTCATGCACATATCCGCAGCACGGTTTTCTATGGCAAATCGACTTTGGGGCAGTCGTAACATGGCAGAACGATTGTTTTTGCCGTAGGCCATGTGGGTAGGCGCCCAGGTGTAAGTGCCGCCTTCAAAACCACCGACTTTTGGTACCAGGCCGTTATAGGAATTTACCGTGCAACAGGCGATGGCGGTGATGGCACTACCGTGTTTGAGTATGCCGCCTAGAGCGTGAAAGACCTCTTCACTCCAGTTGCCGTCTTTGCCTTCGTAGATATTTACCCCAGGATTATCAATCCGATGAACTGAGGTGTTCATATGTGCCCCTGAACGCCAGTCTCCTGTGGTGGGTTTTGGCATAAAAGTAATGAACATACCGTGTTTCTTGGCGATCTCTTTGAGTAATACCCGCAGGAATACGTAACGGTCAGCCATGGTCAATACATCGGTATAGTGAAAATCCAGTTCAAACTGGGAGTAACCGCCTTCGGCCACAACGTCATGAATATTCCATCCGAGATCCTCAAGAATATCAATCATCTCTCCGAGGAAACCCATGGAATCCATGGAGTATTCAACATCATAACCAAATGCCTGCCGGCGCGGTCGCAGGCCTTCGCCAGGTTGGGGATCATCATCAAATGCTTTCACTGGCTGACCCTCTTCATTCCATTGCATTGCAATGAATTCTGGTTCTATGCCGGCGTACATGACATAACCCGCATCCGCGGCGTCGCGAATAGCACGTTTCAAAGCCTGCCGTGGGCAGAGGTTGTAGGGTTTGTCTTCCCACCATAAATCTGAAAAAACCCAGGCGATGGTTGTGTCCCATGGACAGATGACAATGCTGTCGAGATCTGGCAGCGGGACCTGATCTGAATCCGCAGGACCCAGTTCTGGCACAAATGAAATGGAATGAACGGCAAACTGTGGGCCTTTGCCCATACACAGCAATTCAAAATCACTCATCGGTACGGGTTTGGTTTTTGGTAAACCGAACATGTCTACCCAACATGAAAATATATACTTAACCCCGGCATCTTCGAGTTTCTTTTTTTCGGCAGTCAGGCGTTTTGGATCGGGTAAGGCGTCTTTAAAATTTTCGTAGTAGGTATTGCTCATTGTTCTCCTCGTTATGTAAATAAATTAATGTCAGTTTTTATACCGCCTGGCGTTTAAGCAAGAATTGGTTTTTAAACATGTCGATTGTGCTCATCACTTCAAACTGATCGATGTCCTGGTTTTCGAAACAGTGGTCGTCCAGAAACCCCTGAAACGCTTTGTCGGTTTCGCATACCACTTCAACCAGCAAATCGAATCGACCTGAAACCCAAACCACATAAACCACTTCGGGAAACTCAGACAGGCGTTGGGCGACTTTGCGGGGGCTGGAAAGGTTTGAAACCTTGATACCCATCATGGCATCAGCTTTGTATCTGATTGCCATGGGGTCAGCCAGAGCAACAATTTTTAGTTCTCCAGCTTCTTTCATCCATTGAACCCGATTTCTAATGGTGCCTTCTGAAACAGCCAGTGTGTTGGCAATGTCGTTGAACGGCAAGCGACCATCGGTTTGTAGTAATCGAATAATTTCACGATTGAGTTCATCCGATGAAGATGATTTCCCCAGCATTTTTGGGGCGGTGGTTTGCTGGGGATCTAGGGTTTTTAGTTTGGCCATCTGATTAGACCCTGGGATGTAGAAAACGAAGGCTACTGTATTAAATATTGCATATTAAGTCAATAATATTAATTCAAAATATTTAATTCGCAATAGACAGGAAATAATTTGCATATAACGTAATTTATGGTGTTTTTGACTAACTCAGAGGCAAGAGCCCTAATTTGGCAACTGTGAACTAAGGAACCTCTGATTAAAACATGAACAGTCAATTTGAGTTCAAAACAATCAATTTCTGCGTTGCAAAACTTCGCAATAGCCGTGCTATTACGTGCGTTTCGTGCCTTGAACTTGATTATTTTGAATCACAACTTGATCTGCCCAGTTTTAATCAGAGGCTCCCTAAAATTTAAAGGGAATTTAATCCCACACCAGCAATCGTTGACCACTGGCGCTACTAAAAATACTGCTTAACGTTTTGAATAATTTTTGCCCGCTATTTCTCATTGATTTATATATAATCCCGCCATGTCAAAAACCCTTTCCATTATTATTCCGGTTTACAACGAGGAACGCACGGTTTCGAAAATTCTCGATCGCGTCCTCGAAGCCGAGCTTATTGGTGATTTGAAAAAACAAATTATTCTGGTGAATGATTGTTCTACCGATAACACCGAAACCACAATACAGGCGTACATAAAAAAAAACCACAGTCATGAATTGTTATATTTTGCCCACAATAAAAATCGCGGCAAAGGCGCAGCGTTACACACGGGTATCGACCAGGCGACGGGTGAATATCTAATTATTCAGGACGCTGATCTGGAATACGATCCTAATGATTACAACTCGCTTTTAGAGCCGATGATCGCCGGTCAGGCTGATGTGGTTTACGGCTCCCGATTTATGGGCGGCAAACCTCACCGCATTTTGTTTTTCTGGCATACCATCGGTAATCGAATTCTGACCATGTTGTCGAACATGGTAAACGATTTGAACCTGACTGACATGGAGACCTGCTATAAATTATTTCGAAGTGAGATAATTAAAAGCCTGAGCCTTCATGAATGCCGATTTGGGTTTGAGCCAGAAGTCACTGCCAAGATCGCAAAAATCCCTGGCATACGATTATATGAAGTAGGCATTGCCTACTACGGGCGAACCTACGACGAGGGCAAGAAAATTAACTGGAAAGATGGTGTTAAGGCTATCTGGTGTATTTTCAGATACGGATTTTTTAAATAGCCGATTTGAATGCAGCGCCATAAACGCCAGCGCTGTCTCCCAACTTTGGCTTTACAATTTTAGTTAACATTGTCGGCGAGAAAATATTTTTTGTGACTTCCGTAGTTCCCCGCGTATAAAGATCCGCGATATTACCAACGCCCCCGCCGACGACGATTACGTCCGGGTCAATAATATTGATAACGTTGGCCACACTCTTACCGAAGAATGTTATCAGTCTATTGATTGTGTCCTGGGCATGGTTATCCCCGGCATTGGCCATGGCTTCGATTATTGTTAGAGGTTGGTGAGTGCCCGAAATATTGGCATAGTATTTTTCAAGGGCAGGGCCGGATATGATGGTTTCAACGCATCCCGATTTGCCACAATAACAGTTCCCGCCACTTCCATCGAGAAAAGTATGGCCCCATTCTCCTGCGATACGATTTTTCCCAGTGACCAGTTTATTATTAAGCACTAGCCCACCTCCAACGCCAGTTCCCATTATTATTCCGAAAACTGAATTGGCCTGGGGATCGAGGGTTGAAACACATCCCAATTGCGTCTCTGCCAAAGCGAAGCAATTAGCGTCGTTTTCCACCACAACCGGAATCCCCAAAATTCTGTTCAGGTCTTTGTCCAGTGGTTTATTGTTAAGGTGTTGAGAGTTGCTTCCCCGAAGCAATCCGCTGCTGACATCTATGGTTCCTGGGGTCCCAAAACCAATTGATTGAGGCTGGTCGTTCACTTCGACACCCATGCTTTCTATGAGTGTCTGGATTTGTTTAAGGACGTGGTCATATCCTCGATCACCTTCAGTGGCAATGCGTTTTCTGAATAGGGTATCTGGCTGTTCACGGGATTTGAGAACCACACCTTCTATTTTGGTGCCACCAAGATCAATTCCCCAAAGCTTTTGATTGCGCATAAAACAGGTTAAACTTGTTTTTGATTCATTAATATTACCTCGAATATTGAGAGCCAGTCGAAAAATTTTCCCATCTTTCAAGTCAACATGTGATGATTTTCAGGATCATTAATAAATTGTGAACTAACAAAGTTATTCAAATTTTTGGTGTAAATTCGGATTTTAGAATCTGCATCACCCCTCTAATATCCTGCTTAACTAAACTGTCACTAGTGATAACCTTCAGACAAAACTATTGGAATCTGGCGCTTTCCAACAAAACTATTTTCCTTGTTATAGGTTTCAGTGTTCTTTTTCATGGCCTTGCCACCTGGTTTAATGTCGGCAACGTCCATCCCGACGGGCATTTTCAACTGCTGGAATTCGCATGGCATAAGCTTGGCCACAGCAATGCCAACGACATGCCATGGGAATACCACGGTCAGATTCGTTCATCGATACAACCGATGTTTGTCTATGGCGTGCATAAGTTGTTAGGCATATTTGGGGTTACCAATCCATTTGATATCACCCTATTTCTTAGATTAATTTCTTCGGTCCTGGGGTTTTCTGCTTTGTTCCTGCTTACAGGCATTGCCCTGCGCTGGTTTGAAAACGAAAATCACCGAAAATATCTTTTTATCAGTGTTTGCCTATTCTGGATTTTTCCAACATTTCATTCGGCGTTTAATTCTGAAAGTTGGTCTGGTAGCGCTCTGTGTCTGGGCATATGGTTTTTCCTAAAGTCTACTGAAAAAAAAGAAACGCCACTGGCCACCAGATATGCCGCGGTAGCAGGGGTTTTATTTGGACTTGCATTTTTTCTAAGATTTACCCTGGGTTTTTCTTTGTTAGGAATAGCATGCTGGGCGATGCTAATACAGCGGCTGCAGATACGGTTATGGGTTGCTCTGGCTGCCGGATTCAGCCTAACCTGTTTATTTAATGTCGCCCTGGATAGTTGGTTCTACGGACAATGGGTATTTACCCCAGCAAATTATTTTGAGCTTAATATTGTTCAGGACATTGCCTCTATATTTGGCGTTGATCCATGGTGGTATTATTTACGTTCCATTGTTATGGTTTTTATTCCACCATTTGGACTTGTTGTACTATTGTTGATGGTTATTGGCTGTATTACTCATTTCAAAAATATCGCTGTCTGGATTGTATTACCGTCAATCTTCGTTTATTCCTTTGTGAGTCACAAGGAAACTCGAGTTATTTATTCGCTATTAAATTTTTTTCCAATTTTGATCATGTTTGGTGTGGTGGCGGTATCGCACATGACTTTTCCTAAATTTCTGAAGTCTCGCATTTTAAATATTACTGGTCGTTTTTTGATGCTATTATATTTAGCTATCAATATAGTATTGCTGGTAGCCATTTCCGTTACCCCTGGCCATCAGTCAGCCATAGTTCAAAAATGGATTTATGAAAAAGCGCGCCATAACACATTGCAGATAAATCTGTACGAACGAGACCCCTATACCCGGGGTAAGCTCACAATGAATTATTACATGGCGAACAATCTAAAATTGCAAAGGCTTGAAAATTCCGCTAACACTTGTGATTCTCTCGCCCAACAGGCACAGCCGGTTTATGTGTTTACCCGGGCACTTGCTTTGCCCGAAAACTTTAATTGCCAGAATCGGAAATGGTATCTGGAAATTGCGAGTATGCCGGCGTGGGTACGCTGGATTGTGCAGCGATTTTCGTTAAAAAATGTATATGTCTGGAGCATATATTCCAGCAACGGGTAATGGGAATCTAGGGAACCTCTGATTAAAACGTGAACAGTCAATTTGAGTTTAAACCCAATCTATCGCGTGGCAATTTCTGCGTTGCAAAACTTCCCAATAGCCGTGACCTGTTTTATTGGGCTTGGGTGTGCGTTTCGCGCCTGGATCTTGATCATTTTCCCCAGTGCCAATTTAAGTGGCAACTTGATCTGCCCAGTTCTAATCAGAGGCTCCTTAAATTTTATGTATTTAGTTGAATTCGTTAATTGACCAATAATCCTGCTTTTCAGTTTTGTCGTTGGTCATTTGTGGCTATGGGACTTGGGCTGGCCATGATTTATGCAACAAATAATATTGTTACCATAGATCATATCAATATGCTTTCCAGGGGCTATCTTGCTGCTGATCTGGGAATATGGAGCCCGTTTGGCAATCCTTCCAGTGGTGGTATGGGAAGCACCCCTGGATACCTGTCCAGCTTTGTAGTGGGGTTTCCTCTGATGATATTTCGGTCTAATTATTCACCGATTGTATTTTTGCTGGTTCTTCAGGTTGTCGCCTATCTGCTAATGGATAACGTCGTAAAGACCGTTTTCAAAGCGCAATGGTTAAGACTGGTTTTTGCCGGATTATTTTGGTTGAACCCGTGGCTATTACACGAAACTGCAATCTGGAATCCATCTTATTTATTTTTGTTTGGCGCTATGCATCTTTGGTCCGGGTTAAAAATGAGCCAGAAAAAATCAATTTTTTATACCGTAATCCACGTAATGGCTATTGGACTTGCTGTGCAATTACATTTTTCGGCCTTGGTTTTGGCTATTGTTTCATTATTTTTATTCTATAAAAATCTCATCAAGGTTGACTGGGCTGGATTTACTTTTGCTGCAATGCTAGTCATTTTTTCCCTGGGGACTTTTCTGATCGGTGCGATTTCTGACCCAAGTTTAATCTATTCGAGCACAGCGGTCGAAAAATATTATTTTGGACGAAGTTTGATTCATGTTTATCCCATATTAAAGTCCATGTTGTATTGGTTGAGATATGGTTCATTTTATTTTTCCCACCAAATTGTATTATTTGCCCAGTTCGAATGGATCGCTGATTCAGAAAACCTGCGAATGCTTGCGGTTTATTTTTGGCGTGGCCTGGTTTTATTGATTGGAGCAGGAACAGTAGCCATATCATTCACTGCAAGCTATCGTGCTTTCAGGCAAATCGGAAGTGATTTTTGGCGACCTGGAATAACCCGTTCAAATATCGAAAACTTAGGGGAAGGGTGGTTAATGCATTATTCATTTTGTGTATTTCTGGCCATTGTAGTTTGTGCTATTTTGTCTCCAATTACATTTAACGCATGGCATTTGATCATTGTATTTGGTGCTGCACTGATGCCTCTGTTGAAATTGTTAAACGATAACTCAGACAGCCTGAATGCATTGTCCCGGTTCAGGAAATGGATAGGCATGGTTCTGATATGCAGTTATTTAATTTTGGTGAATTTGGTTGCAGCCCACGATAGTTACCGTTTTTCGTACAAGGTTTCATTCGATCAACAGGTTAATGAACAATTAAGGGGCCTCTGATTAAAACATGAACAGTCAATTTGAGTTTAAATCCAATATATCACGTGGCAATTTCTGCGTTGCAAAACTTCCCAATAGCCATGCTATTGGGTGCGTTTCGCGCCTTGAACTTGATCATTTTGTCCAGCGCCATTTTATGTGGCAACTTGTTCCGCCCAGTTTTAATCAGAGGCTCCTTCAAAAATTAGGGCTGTATTGCGGCCTATAAAGCAACCGATCCGGAACCTTCAAATTTTGTTAATTGTTAAGTTGATAATTAACGCCCATGTTAATATTCTGAAAGCCAGCCATTTATTTCAACTATTATTAAAAATTATACAATTCAAATAAGCCTGCTTTTATAAACATAAAAATATGACTTCGCCAGATAGCTCGCACGGTAAATCACAACAAGATTCGCAAAACGATTCGCACCAAGATTCGAAAGGGGATTCGCAAAAGTATTCTGACGATTCAATTCATCCTGCTCCCGAATTGACTGTAGTTGTGCCAACATTTAATGAGGCGGAAAATGTCGAGTTGCTGGCAGCAAAAATAACCTCGGCGCTCGATCAGGAAAATTGGGAAATTATTTTTGTCGACGACAACTCACCCGATGGAACCCACGATATTGTCAGATCCCTGGCCGCGGGTGATTCAAGAATACGTTTGATTCATCGAATTGGCAGAACGGGGCTATCTTCAGCCTGCCTGGAAGGTATGTTTGCCAGTATTGCGCCTTATGTTGCAATTATTGATGCCGATCTTCAACACGATGAAACCCTGCTTAAAACCATGCTGACGAACATGCGTCAAGGGGGTGCGGACCTCATCGTCGCCAGTAGAAAAACCGCCGAAGGCAGTTTTGGAGAAATGCCGGGAATGCGTGTGAAGATTAGCCAGTTGGCGACCTGGATGGCGAACAGAGTATTGAAAATTCCGCTGACAGATCCAATGAGCGGAAATTTTATGATCAAGCGCGAAGTCATTGATGAAGTGGCCAACAAGTTATATGGACAGGGGTTTAAGTTGTTGCTCGATATTTGTGCAAATACTGAACGAAATCTGTTAATCGAAGAGCTGCCCTACAAAATGCGCGCGCGGCAGCTTGGTGAAAGCAAGTTGGGGCTTAGGGTTATTCTCGAATATGGTTTGTTTTTATTTTCCAAAGCAATCGGTCAAAAATTGCCAATTCGATTTATAAAGTTTTGTCTAATTGGCGGCATTGGTGTTGTTGTTCATCTGGCTGTATTGGGGGTGTTTCATAAAATTCTGAGTCTTGAATTTCTTGTCAGCCAAATAATTGCAGCCTATGTGGCAATGTCAGGAAACTATATTTTAAACAATCGATTTACCTTCAGTGATAAGAAGAAAAGCGGTGTGCAATTTTGGATCGGCATGCTCAGTTTCTACGTAATCTGTTCATTCGGCGCATTTATTGGCATAACCGCAGGTGAATTTTTGCACAGCAATGATGTGGTCTGGTGGCTGGCTGGCGTGGTAACGACTTTGGTTGCCGCGATATGGAATTATAGTGTCAGCTCGGTATTTACCTGGCGCAGACCGCAAGCCAGTCACAAGGCCATTGCAAAGACCGACGAAAAATAGTTGGTTGCCATTGTTGTGAATTCACTTTGGTCAATAGTCTTCAAGAGACCGTCAGCGTGGCAAATCGTTATGCTGACTGTAGTGTTCGCGGCATTGCTGTTTCTGGATTTACATAAAAACGGAGATTTCGATGTTTTTTTCGCCGCTGGCTTAAGATACGCAGAGGGCGCCAGGGTGCATCTTAGCGAAACAAGTGCATTCACCTATCCAGCGTTTGTCGGTGCGCTGTTGTCGATATTCACCCCACTGGGATTTCATGCTGTTCAGATTTTGTTTTTCCTGCTCACATTTACCTGTATGTTTGTGGGCATTCGAATTATCAATCACAAATTGTTGCCGCCTGATCGGAAATCCATATGGGTATTCACCATTGTCATAATAATCTGTGCAAAATTTTTTCTGGCGGTGTTCAATAACCAGCAAACCGACTTGTTCGTGTTTGCCCTGGTGATTATCGGGCTCTATTATTATTCCCTGAGAAATAATCGAGACGCCTGGTTTTTTTCTCTCGCGGTACTGGTAAAGTCAAATCCGTTATTCATGATTTTGTTGCCGCTGTTTCAAAGAAGAATAGTGACCACGGTTGCGATTCTCGCTATGGTGGTCGTCGGCCTGATTCTGCCGGATTTAATTCGACCAAACATGGATGGCGACCCTAATTCCGGTCAGGTAAAAGCTTATTTCGACGTTCCCACCAGCGTAATTGAGAAGCCTGGGGAGGATCGCTACGCTCGATACCCCGTTGAGCCCACCCGTGACTCTTTATTCGCCCATCTTGGCGACTATCTAGATCTAACCTTTTCAGGTGAGGGTCCGAAGTGGTGGCAAGACCGAAGAAATCACCTGAATCAGTCGCTAACCATTGCCGTGCTTAGATTCATACCCGAAGGTGCGGTTAGCGCAAACCTTATTTTTTTGTTTTGGTGTTGTTTGTTTAGCGGATTACTGTTGGTGCTCGTGCAAACCCGCATGCCGGATAGTTTTACCCTTGGCCTGTTGTTTTACAGCGCCTTTGTGTTAATTGGTCCAATGTCGTCCAAACCGCATTTTATTGCCATGTATGGTTTGCTAATTTGTATGTGGCGGGATGTAATTTTGTCGCCAAAAATTTCTAAACTTATTGTCGCAGTGGTTCCAAGCCTGGTGTTTGGTTTCACCAGCAAAGGTTTGCTGGGTGACTACGCCGAGACCCTGGCCAACTATGGTCATATTGGAATCAGCGGCTTTATATTCTGGATATATGTTTATCTAAAAGAATTTAACCGTAGCAATCCACAAGACCTCACCTAGGGAATCTCTGATTAAAACATGAACAGTCAATTTGAGTTTAAACCCAATTTATCACGTGGCAATTTCTGCGTTGCAAAACTTCGCAATAGCCGTGCTATTGTGTGCATTTTGCGCCTTGAACTCGATCATTTTCCCCAGCCCCATTTTATGTGGCAACTTGATCTGCCCAGTTTCAATCAGAGGCTCCCTAGTTTTGAGTCTGGTGTCTTTCAAACAAAATGTCCCCGCGCTGGGATATAAATGTCGCATCCATGTGCGTGGCAGAAAAGTTTAGATCGAGGAAACCATATTCCGACTCTGCAAATTCAGCATTTTTAGTGGGATTAATCGGGTACGTGGCTGCACCGCCACCGCCCGCTATATACTGATCCGATCCGCAGTCATCGATGGTTATGTACTCCAGATGATGGGCATGTCCGGCGAGATAGCTGTCAACGTTGTCACAAAGCAAACGTTTTAACTGCCATCCCCTGACCCCGCCACCGCGATGTCCGCCACCGGCCAGACTGCTTGAAATAATTGGATGATGGCCCATGGCGATGGTCCAGCCACTATTTTTATGGCCAAAATCAGGGATAGCATCTTTAATTCCAACTGGGTAATAGGAATCAATTCCATATATGGTGACTACATCCGGAAAACGAATGGAATAGTGTCTGTTTGGAAATTGCCATCTGGATTTTTGCTCGGCCATTTCATACCAGGCAGCAACACTTCCGTGGTAATCATGATTGCCAAGTACCGGGTAAATCGGTACAGAACCAAGGCAGTCCCCACCATAAACCGAAAATAATTTTGACTCCCATTGGTCATCATCAACCGAGGTCACGCCCATCGGATATATCACGTCACCCAGAATCAATAACCCATCGGGTTTTCTCGATTTGCACCGTAATTCCATGGCATTAGCCACCGCGCGCTGGCTTTGGAATCCCGAACCCGAATCTCCGAGCACAAACAACGTCACATTATCCTGTTTTACCAGGCTGATTGTTGTTGCTGAGCTGTCTACCTCAGGCAGTAGACTCATTTCATAAATGTATTCAAATACTGAGTACAATACGGCAATAACGGGCAACCCAATAAAAACCAGGACACAAAATTTAATTAAAGCTCGTAAAGCACGCATAAAAGTCGACGTATGATACCGTTGGTGGCGGGAAGACTATCACCGTCGTATCTATCGATCAATTTAATTGTTTATCAGGAAATCAGTCTAAAATCTTGTCAAGTCGTTGTTTGCAGTTTAATAAGCAGATGGTAACCATAGCCTGTATTGCCTTGTTGAAGGGGTATGGCTTTTTGAGTCGACCATTTGGTTATCGATGGTTTGGATGGGTGGGTGTATTTGTAAGCCGCTACGCGGATCCCAATGAGCTTTGTAGATTAAAATTATCCGAAGATTCAATATTTAGTTTTTATCTTGCGGATTACTACTGGAGCAAGCTCGCTTATGCGGGGTTTTCCTATGAGCCCGAGATTGAACAGGTTTTGAAATTAATTTCTTCGGTGGATTATTTGTTCCTCGATTTGGGCGCAAACCATGGATACTGGAGCGTGCTGGCATCATCCAAAGCATTGGGCAGCAAGAACACCGTTGCAATTGAGCCAGTGAAACGCAACTTCGAACGGTTATCAGCCCATAACAGACTTAACCACAATCGCTTTACCGCGATTCGCAGCGCGGTAACTCAATCTGGCGGCTCATCCGTAAACATATATACTGCAGATGATTCCTTCGCCAACGAAGGTGCTTCTATGATCAAACAAACATTCTCGAATAGCGCCCAATTCGAGTGCGTCGAGTCGGTGTCAATTGATCAACTGGTTAATCAGTTTTCGAATCCGGGTCAGGGCATCGTGGTTAAGCTCGATGTCGAGGGCATGGAGGTTGAGGCCATTAAAGGTGCCAAAGAATCCCTAAATCGAGAACTGTTATTGATCTATGAAGACCATGGCAATGATCCCCAGTGTGAAGTCAGTGCCTATGTTTTAGGGCTCGGATTAACGGTTTTTCACCTCGAGCATGGTATATTTTCCGAGGTTAACAATATAGATGATGTCAAAACTATAAAAACACGTGCCAACAAAGGCTATAATTTGTTCGCATTCAACCAGTCGCCCAGATTTTCGAAAGTATTTAAAAGCCAGTTTCCCCAATAATCAAAATAATGCCCACGATAAAGCCTGCTTTATTTAAAGCTTGTAATGCCCTGCTCGTTGTTGCAGTGCTGTTTTTTGCGCCCGTCCAGGCAGCTACTTTGCGCCTGGCATATGATGCTGGATTTGGTGGTGCGGAATCATTGGATCCTTATTCTCCAACGCGTTTTTATTTTACAACCCTGACCCTGTTCAATCGCCTGGTGCGCCAGGAATATGACGGAACGGCAGGGCCAGAGCTGGCACTGTCCTGGAAAGTATCCGATGATGCAAAAATCTGGACATTTTACCTGCGACCCGATGTTTATTATCACAGTGGTAAATTATTTTCCGCAGAAGATGTTGTTTATTCCATGTCCCATGCCGTGGACCCCGAGCGCGGGTCCCCAGTTCGGTCGACTTTAAAAATTATCGACCGGGTTGTGGCTATTGATGACTTGACTGTTGAGATCCACCTCCAGTCAGCCCATGCAGACCTGCCATTACTGCTGCTCGATCAGCGATGCGGCATGATTCCCAAAGACAGCGCGGACACTATCGAACAAACCGGAGATGGCACGGGACCATTTATGCTCGAGCGAAGCGACCCTGAAGGCATAACCACGTTGGTAGCCAACCCCAACTACTGGGAGGGGCGACCTGCAGTCGATCGTATTGAGGTTGTCGCGATTTCTGATCAGGTGGCGCAGATACAGGCAATGCTTTCCGGGCAGATTGATTATTTGCCATCGATAAATCGACGCCAGCTAAAACTGTTTGCAGGAAACCCGGATTTTAGTGTGCAGACGGTTAAGACCGGCCATTGGCCGGGCATGGTAATGCGTACCGATGAGCCGCCATTCGATGATGTCAGGGTGCGTAGAGCCATGCGTCTGGTCATCGATCGAGAGGCGATGATACTCCTGGTACTGGGAGACGGTGGTGGTCAGATGGCATGTGATTCTCCGGTGTGGTCTGGAGATCAGTATCATGTGCCGATGAGCTGTCCCCCGGACATCGACGGTGCAAAAGCATTGCTGACGGAAGCGGGATTTGCTGATGGAATCGACGTTGATCTTTATACTTCCTCTGTGGACAAGGCTTTTGTGTCTATGGCCGAAGTTTTCCAGAATCAGGCCGCTGAAGCCGGGATCAGATTGAAAATTCATCAGGTCCCCGCAGATGGCTACTGGACCGATACCTGGATGCAGGAATCTTTTGTCTCCACTCGCTGGAACCAGCGACCCGCTGATCAAATATTAAATGAAGCTTTTCGTGGTGGGGCTGCGTGGAATGAAACCTATTGGAGCAACCCTAAATTTGATCACGACCTGGATATGGCGCGTAAAGAAGTTGATGACAAGAAACGCTATGAATTGTATGCCGGCGTTCAGCGCATGATACAAGATCAGGGCGGTGCGATTATTCCGTTTCACCTGAATATAAATCGGGTGATGAGTAAAAAGCTACGCAATCTTCCTCCGGAGGAAGAGCTGTTTATTCGCTGGCAGTATATCGGAAAAGTTGAAGATTAAAACCCAATGTTAAAAATTTTACTGCGAAGACTGATGTTGGCAGCACTGACACTGGTGTTTGTGGCTATCGTGGTGTTTACCGTCGCCGAGGCATTGCCTGGTGATGCCTGTACATCCTATCTCGGCCGCATGGCCCAGGGTGAGCGGCTGGCAAACTGTCGCGCTAAACTAAATCTGGATAAACCCGCCCTGGCACGGTTCGGTACCTGGTCCAACGGTATCTTGCATGGTGACCTGGGAGACTCATTAAAACGGCGACGGCCCATCGTGGATATTGTCGGGCCACGACTCCGTAACACCGTCATTCTGGGAGCCACCGCGGCCTGTATTGGCATTCCCCTGGCCATCATTCTTGGGGTATTTGCGGGGGTGTTTCGAGATCGCTATCCGGATTTATCCATTTCCGGGCTGTCACTTCTGGCAATGACCATTCCTGAATTTGTAATCGCCACATTATTGATTTTTATTTTTGCAGTTAATTTAAAATGGTTTCCGGCGGTAACCATTCTGCCCACACAAGCCACAGTGAAAGAAATTCTGCCGAATATTGTCCTGCCCGTTGTGACCCTGGCATTTGTGATGATCGCGCATATTCTGCGAATTACTCGGGCGAGCGTAATTAATACCATGACCAGCGATTTTGTGCGTATGGCCACACTAAAAGGTGTGCCGTTCATGCGCCTGATATTTCGCCATATGTTACCCAGCGCATTATTGCCTACCATTAATATCGTAGCGTTAACCATCGCCTGGCTATTGAGTGGTGTTGTGGTCATCGAAAAAGTATTTAATTATCCCGGTCTTGGAACATTAATGATTCAAAGTATTTTTGATCGGGACCTGCCGCTGATTCAGGCCATTGCATTGATGTTTGCATTGATTTACATGGCGGTGAACCTGATTGCTGATTTATTGGTCATCATGTTAAATCCAAAACTCAGATCCAAAGTGCAGGGAGAGGGATAACATGGTGCAAATTGAAGAAAATTTAAACGGCGATATAACACTCAACCCCGATGGACGAAAACATCGATTCAAAAATGCATTGGGTGTTTTATCCACCATGGTCGCTCGCCCATCCGGATTTATCGGTGTGACTTTAGTGTCTGCGCATTTATTGGCTGCTCTGGCCGCACCGGTAATAGTGCCATATGACGTTTCCATGCAGAACGTAGACCATATTCTGGAGTCGCCGTCCATGGCGCACTGGATGGGGACGGACAGTCTTGGGCGAGACGTGCTGAGCAGAACCCTGATGGGTGGCCAACTTTCAATTACCATCACTTTAATCGCATCGATTATTGCCGCGGTCTGGGGCGGAATTGTAGGGGTTGCCTTGGGTTTAATTGGTGGATGGATCGATGAAATTTGTATGCGCCTGGTGGATGCATTTTTGGCCATTCCGGGATTATTGTTCTTATTGTTGATTGTCAGTTTTACCGGAGGCGGTCTGGTTGCCCTGATTCCGACACTGTCGTTTTTCAATGGCATCTCGGTAATCAGAATTGGCCGAGGCGCTGCCCAGAGTGTTGCTGCCAAAGACTTTATAACTGCAGCAAATGTACGTGGACATTCATCAGGCTATATGGTTTTCAAGGAAATGCTGCCAAATTTGCAGGATATATTACTGGTTGAATGGGCGATGCGCTGGTCATGGATGATGCTGGCGTTTAGTTCATTGAGTTTTCTGGGTTTTGGCGCAACCCCGCCAACCCCGGACTGGGGGCTGATGATATCCGATTCAAGGGAATTTCTAACCATTGCGCCCTGGGCAGGCTTCTGGCCAGCGTTATTTTTATCTACCTTGATCATTGGCATCAATCTCTTTGCTGACGCATTGGGCAAGGCGCTGCATGTGGACCGAGAAAATACTCCGGTATAAATATGACTGCACCATTAATAAACGTTGAAGCGCTAACTGTGGGTATTTCCGCCATGGCAAATCCCATACCGATTCTGCGGGATATTTCTCTAGAGATAATGCCGGGCGAAACCTTAGGATTGGTTGGCGAATCGGGGTCCGGAAAAAGTACAGTGGCCCTGGCCATGATGGGATACTTGTCGGCAGGTCTGTGCCGTGTCCAGGGTAAGGTAAACTTTGACGGCCATTCAATTTTCGACATCGATTCCCTTGGGCTCCAGCAACTACGGGGCGGTGAAATTTGTCTGGTGCCGCAAAATGCGGGTCAATCTCTCACCCCGACCATGACTATCGGCGAGCAGATTGAAGAAGCATTGATGCTTCATACAAAGCTTTCATCCAGTGAGCGGAAAAAAGCTTCCCTGGATTTGTTGAATCAGGTTCGATTGCCTCATGCCGAGGAAATTGCCAGAAGATATCCCCATGCGCTTTCCGGGGGCCAGCAACAACGCTGTGCAATCGCTATGGCTTTGGCTGGTGAACCCAGAGTCTTATTGCTTGACGAACCAACTACCGGGCTTGACGTGACAACCCAGGTCCATATTCTCGATCTGTTAAAAGAATTGAGCCTGTCCCGGGGCGTAGCGATGATTTTTGTGAGTCACGATTTAGGTGCCGTGGCCCGGATTAGCGACAAAATTGCGGTATTGTATTCTGGTGAATTAATCGAGTTTGGGCCCAAAGAAATTATTCTCAGTCAGCCCGACCATCCCTATACCCGTGGGTTACTGGATTCTATTCCAAGAATCGAAGGCGGGTTTATACCTCAGGCATTGAAAGGCTATCCACCGACACTCACTGCGCTGCGAAACGGTTGCGCTTTCGCGCCACGATGTTTGCACGCTACAGATCAATGCAACGATTCTTCTCCGGCACTGGATTCCAGGGCCCATAACCATCAGGTTCGTTGTCACTACAATCCGGATCAGTTAAAAGTTGATTCAACAAAACAACCAGAACCCATACATCAGATCAGCCCCCATACCCAACCATTACTCGAAATCGAAAATCTGGCCATTACCTATAACAAGAGAAGTCTGATCAGCCGACTAACCAGAAAATCCGATAGTGATCAGGTTTTAACCGTAGACAATATCAATTTTATCCTCCATCAAGGTGAAACTATTGGCGTTGTCGGCGAATCGGGAAGCGGAAAATCAACCATCCTGAAGTCCATCGTTGGATTGCAACCGCCGTGCAATGGGCAAATTCATTTACACCACAATTCGGCAAAGGGCGACCTGTCAGATCAAAGAACTCTGGAAACCAGGAAAGCCATTCAGATGATTTTCCAAAATCCGGATTCTGCACTAAATCCGCGCAAAACGATTTGCGAGATTATTTCCGCACCGCTGGAATTGTATTTTGATATGGGCAAAACTGCGGCGCGCGAAAGAGTATCTGAGTTGCTCGAAGGGGTGCGGCTGACCTCTAAGTATCTCGATCGATTGCCGGGTCAATTGTCCGGTGGTGAAAAACAACGGGTCGGTATCGCCAGAGCATTTGCCGCAAATCCGGAATTGGTACTATGCGATGAAGTGACATCTGCTCTGGATGTATCCGTCCAGGCAGCGGTTCTGGCATTACTTTCAAACTTACAAAAGCAAAATGGCGTAGCCTATTTATTCGTCTCTCACGATCTATCCACTGTACGCGCCATTGCGGATCGGGTTCTGGTTTTATATCAGGGCAGAATTTGCGAAATTGGTTCAACCGAGGCGGTATACACGCTTCCATCCCACCCCTATACCGAAGCATTAATGAGTGCGGTACTCGATCCCGATCCCAATGTCGATGCGAGTCACCACAAGGTGGTATATATGATCGATGTGCTGGAAAGTTCACCCCCCGCTCAGGGCTGCGCATTTCAGCGTCGATGCCAACATAAAATCGGTGATGTTTGTGAAACAACAACGCCCCCAGCACAAATATCGAACAACGGCCAAACCATATTCTGTCACATTCCCCTGGATGAACTGGAAGCGCTACAACAAACCAACGACAGTTAATGGCCTAAAAATTTTTGATGTAATATTTATAGGTTTCGTCAGGGCTAATTTTTATGCGCAACAACCAGCTCGTCGATAAGCTGGTTTTGAATGTTAATAAATTCAAATTTTATTTTTTCCCCATTCCCGCTCACCCGCATAGCACCGTAGTCGTCATTATATCGAGCAACGCTACGGTCTGAGATGTTCCCCCAACCGCGTAGATTCACTCCACCAAGACCGTTAACAAAGTAGGGAAATCCGTCTGACTCCAACCGCTCATAGAGATGATCGTGACCCGAAATCACCGTGGTGGCACCCCATTCCTTATAGGGCCAACGGGTAAATCGATTGCTGCCATGATGCCCGGACGAATAGGGCGGGTGATGAATCAGGACAATTTTCCAGGTTGCTTTGGATGCTTTTAAAACACTGCGTGCCCACTGACCCTGAATCGAATTCCTGCTGTTACCATCTTCATCTCGGGAACTGCTGACAATGACCAGATGAACCATACCAATTTGTATATCGTAGTAACGCTCATTGCCGGGCAGGTGAAAATAGTCAAAATGAGACTGACCATCATCGTCGCGTAAATCGTGATTACCAAGGGCCGGGAAGAATCTATTTATTTTGTTGTGACTGCCTTCACCCGCCGCGCCAACGTAGGGATAAATAAATTCGGAATAATAAACCCCGATATTACTGTCGATTGTTGCCGCTTCTCCCGAAGGATAGTTATTGTCACCTGTTGTGGCAATAAAATCCGGTTTCCAGCTTTTTACCAGTTCGGAAACTGCTTTGACTTTGTCATGGTTATGAAAAAAACCAAAGTCTCCAATTACCGCAAATCTGAATTCATCGACTTTAAATTGATCGGGGTTTTTTAATACCAGGTAACTGATACCGAAAACCAGGCACAATACACCTGCAACAACAAAGCTTGAATTTATTTTCAGGGTGCCCATTTATAGAAAGTTATGAATTATGGGTTGACTGGCTGCAATCATTTTCGGCGCTTAAATATATCAAAATAACCCTTTGTTTGTTTGTGATAGTGTTGCTGAATATTTTAGCCAATGGATAATTGGCAAGGCTTTGATGGCTGATATATACTTAAACCGAGGATAAGATAATCACAATCTAAATTAACAACTATAAATAATGCCAACATGACAAATTTATTACACAACTTATACCTGTTCGATGGCCTCAGTGAAAGCGATCTTGAACTAATTGAAAATATTACCGAGGTGAGATCTTACAATGCGGGGGAGCATATATTTCGTCAGGAAGAGCCGGCAGATTCATTCTATATCATTCAATACGGTTCGGTTAGTATCGATCAGATTGATGAAGATTCTAAAAAGTTTGAAGTAGCTACTTATGGAACAGGCAGTCACTTCGGTGAAATGCCATTACTGGATGACGAGCCGAGGTCGGCTAATGCGACAGCGGTATCCAATTGTGATCTTATCAGGATCGGCTACGCATCTATGATCGAGCTTCTAGATGCAAATCCCCAAATTGCGATACACTTTTATCGAGAGTTATCGAAGTTTCTGTGCAGCCGCTTGCGATTGACCACCATCGATCTGGGGCATTCTCGCAGTAAAAATCTCGGCCATTTTTAGATTTATTGGCCGGGGCATAAATTTGACGTTGATCAGCTTCCATATTAATCTGCAAACCGCAAATATTGGATAATAATAAACAGCTAGAAGATTTATATCAGAGCTAATTCTGGTCTGGGCACTCCCTAATGCATCTCGCTCAATTAAATTTTGCAAAACCCCGGGCGGCTTTGGATGATCCAGTGATGCAGGAATTTATGGATAATCTTGAACCCATTAATGCCCTGGCAGATGCCAGCCCTGGTTTTGTTTGGCGACTCCAGGATGAAAGTGGTGACGCTACTGCGATCTCTGCTTTCCCTGACCCCAGTATTATCGTTAACATGTCGGTTTGGGAATCCATAGATGCCCTCAAATATTTTATGTTTAAGACTCATCATCTGGATTTTTTAAAACGCAAAGACCAGTGGTTTGAGAAGTTGCCCTGGCCCAGTCATGTTTTATGGTGGATTGATCCAGACACCATTCCATCCGTGGATGAGGCCAGGGACCGTTTGGAATTTCTCAAGATAAATGGCCATAGTACTTATGCATTCAGTTTCCGAAATCCTCAATTGCCTCCAGATCAATGAGCTCGCCAGAGACCATTATGGCCCAGGGATATGTCCCAGGAATTATTGGCCGGGTGGCGGAGCTTCATGGTCGTTATTATCATAGCCAGTGGGGATTCGGCTCATTTTTTGAAGCGAAAGTTGCATCAGAATTTGCGGAGTTCATCTGTCGTTATGAGCCTGACCGGGATCACATCTGGTCTGTGCTATTAGATGATTGTGTAGAAGGCAGCATTATTGTGGATGGCATCGATAAAACAAGCGCGCACATAAGATGGTTTATCATGTCGGACCAATTACGCGGTAAGGGCATGGGTTATAGACTTATTAACGAGGCGTTGGCGTTTTGTCGACAGCGGCAGTATCCCAGAATCCACCTGTGGACATTTGAAGGGCTGGTGGCAGCCCAGCATCTCTACGAAAAGTGCGGATTTTCACTCGTCGATACCCGTCCTGGAAGTCAATGGGGTGTTGAGGTGATCGAACAACGCTATGAAGTAATATTATGAATTTGGTTTATCGAGTATGAGCAATTCTGACCTCGAAATGAAGTCTTACTATCGTAAGCGCGCGCCGATACATGACGACGTCTATTCCTATCCGGAAAGACAGAAAGATTTACGCTATCTGGAAACTTATATTCCACCCCAGTTTTCCGGCCGCGCTGTTCTGGAAATTGCCGCAGGCACTGGCTACTGGACCCAGTTTATTGCAAACCAGGCCCAATCGCTTTTGGCCACCGATGCAACTCAGGAAGCATTGGAACAGATTGCCCAGCGGGAGATTCAGGGGACCGTTTTAACCCAGGTTATGGATGCCTATAGCTTGAATTCTCTCGACCAAACTTTTAATGGCTGTTTTGCAGGGTTCTGGCTATCCCATGTACCAAGGGAAAAACTGAAAAAGTTCATTGAAAGCATACATGGCCGACTCGAGCCTGGTTCTGTTGTGGTGTTTATCGACAATTCCATAGCCCAATGTGATCGATTACCCATAGTATTCGAAGATGAATTAGGTAATAGCTTTCAAGACAGGATTCTCAAAGATGGGTCGATTCATCGGGTACTAAAAAACTTTCCAACTGCGAGTGAGCTTGAATCTGTAACTTCAAAATTTGGTGAAAACCAGAAATATTTAGAACTGGATAATTTTTGGTTGTTTCAATACACCGCAACTTAAGTTAGGTTTATAAAATGATCCCAAACAGAACAAATTTCTTAAATTGATATTATGAATGCACCTAAAACAATAACCTCATTTCCACACAAGATTCGGGTTATTGAAAACACTTTTATCACCCTTGGTGATGGGTGCAAGCTGGCCGCACGGATATGGCTCCCCGAGGACGCCGATAACAACCCCGTGCCAGTGGTGTTCGAATATTTGCCCTATCGCAAACGTGATGGTACGGCTGTTCGGGACGAACTGTGCTATCCCTACTATGCTGGGCATGGCATCGCCGGTGTGCGGGTAGACATTCGCGGCAATGGTGAATCCGAAGGACTAATGCTCGATGAGTATCTGCAAAGCGAATTGGAGGATGGGGTTGAGGTAATCAACTGGATTGCTGAGCAACCCTGGTGTAATGGCAATGTGGGTATGATGGGTATTTCATGGGGTGGGTTTAATGGCCTGCAGGTGGCAGCTCTGCAACCCGCTGCGCTAAAGGCAATTATTACTATTTGCTCTACCGATGATCGCTATGCGGATGATATCCACTACAAAGGTGGGGCGATGTTGATGGAAAATCTGGGGTGGTCCTCGACTATGTTTGCCTTTTCATCCCGCCCGCCAGATCCGGAACTGGTTGGCGAGCAATGGCATGATATGTGGATTAACCGGCTGGAAAATACGCCGTTGCTGGTGCATAACTGGTTACAACATCCCCATCGGGATGCGTTTTGGAAACACGGTTCGGTTTGTGAAGGCTTCTCCAAAATCAAAATTCCAGTTTATGCCATTGGTGGATGGGGGGATGCTTATTCAAATGCGGTGCCCAGATTAGTTCAGGGTTTGGAATCGCCTGTTCGGGGTCTGATTGGTCCATGGATACATAAATATCCGCATTTCGCCACACCATCGCCAGCCATCGGATTTCTCCAGGACTCGCTCAAGTGGTGGAATCACTGGCTAGGCGGTAGTGACCAATCCACTGATGTCATGGAAAAACCGGTGTACCAGGTATACATGATGGATAGTATTTTACCCGCATCGTCTTACCCGTCCCGTCCCGGTCGGTGGATTGCAGAAGATCAGTGGCCTTCGAAAAATGTGGAAGTCAAAACCCGATACCTTAATCCATACGGATTGGGTGTTGATGCTGCTGAAGCGAAGGAACTCATTGTGTGTTCTCCTCAGGATACTGGGATCGCATGCGGTGAATACTGTGCCATGTGGAAAGGTCCCGAAGGGCCTTCTGATCAGCGTTACGATGACGCCGGTTCTCTGGCTTTTGATAGTGAGGTTCTGGACGCGCCCGTAGAAATTTTTGGCGCACCGGTGGTCGAGCTAGAAATATCCGTTGATCGACCCCAGGCCAACATTGCTGTGCGCTTGTGTGATGTCTGGCCAGGCGGAGCATCCACTCGAATTAGCTTTGGAATATTGAATTTATGCCATCAAAATGGCCATGACAAACCCATGGAGCTGGTCCCAGGTAAAAAATACAAAGTTCGGATTCAGCTGGATGATATTGCCTATAGAGTAAAGCCAGGCAATAAAATTCGTGTTGCCGTTTCTAACGCATATTGGCCGATGATCTGGCCTTCACCAGAATCGGTTAGCGCATCCATTACCTCGGGGTCGAGTAAACTCGAATTGCCCGTTCGTCAAACAGTCGAAGACAATCCCCAAGAATTCGAAGCACCTGAATCTGCGCCGCCGCTTCAGCTCAAATCCATTCGTCCATCACAAAACAGTCGTGAGGTGAAACACGATATCGGCAGTGGAGAAACGGTGATGATACTCGATGATGATTATGGCGAAGACCAGATTCTGGAGCACGGATTAATTTCTGGATTGCATGCCAGAGAACAACATCGAATCGTAAACAATGATCCCCTTTCCTGCGTTAGCCATACCCACTGGACGGCCACAGTTCGACGAGATAACTGGTCAACCCGCACCGAGACCAGAACCACGCTAAAATGTGATCGTGAAAATTTTTATTTGCAGGCAACAATCGAAGCCTTCGAAAATGAAGAGCGGGTATACGAAAAATCCTGGGAAGAAACCATTAAACGCAATTTGTTATAACAATCAAACTATCTAATCCCTTACCATGTCCGATTTATGGGAGAAATTTCAGTCAGATATCAGCGCGTATACTACCCATATTAGCGCTGACGAATTTGACTACTCGATTAATATCTCGCTGCGCTATGGCTATGTCTATGTTGAAAATGCAAAAGTAGCATGTTCAACAATTAAATTAATTCTCCAGCGAATGGAGCTCGATGATCCCAGTTATCATGGCGAAGATTTGCTGGATATCCATACCCGAATTTTTTCGCCGATGATTCGTCCAGCCCAGGTCGGATCATTCAGCCACTATATTCAGCGACCCGATGTCAAAGCGCTCTGTTTTGTGCGCAACCCCTATACCCGTTTGCTATCTGCTTATCTGGATAAAATAATGCAAAACTGGCCGGCCAAACGAGGGATACTGGAATGCCTGGGACGCGACCCGGAAGTACTGGATGTTGATGTGTCGTTCGAGGAATTTGTTGGTGTGGTGGCTAATCAGAGTATCAGTGAGATGAACCCGCATTGGCGAATTCAGTATTATCAGACCTTTCAGGAGCAGGTGGACTACGATTTTATTGGTCGATTCGAAAATCTGGATGATGACCTTAAAACTATCCTGGAAAACATTAATCCCGACTATGCTCGGTATTGGGGCAGGGAAGAACGTCACGCAACCCGATCCGACAAATTGTTAAAACAATACTACACCGATGAAATTGAGGAAATTGTGTACCATAAATATCAACAGGATTTCGAGGAATTTGGCTATAGTCGCTGTTAAAAAGGGGCTTAGCCACTATACGGGTGAACAACAATATAAAAACGGTGTCAGATCTGATTAATAGGCCCAATAGACTTGATAAACAGGCTCGTAAAAGGCTAACCTGTGGGGATATGATGTGATACAGCATTGTTAACCGTTGCAAAAAAACCAAACCTGGTGAAACTATAATTTTGAAAAAACCCGACGCAATAACCGCAGTTATACCCGCATTAAATGAGCAAGATACCATCGCTTGGGTTGTTAACGAGGCATTTAAATGCCCGTTAATCGACGAAGTATTGGTGGTTAACAATGGTTCCACCGATGACACTGCTAAACTGGCGGAAGCGGCCGGGGCGACAGTGATTCTTGAGCAGGAACCGGGCCAGGGTTATGCTCTGCGGACCGGATATAAAAAGGCTAAAAATGACTGGGTGGTCAAGCTCGATGCCGACCTTTCCAGGTTCAGCGATACCCTGATCCAATCTTTGCGAGATGAAGTTGGACCGGGTGTGGGGTTGGTTAAGGGGTTGTGGCACGATGCCCATGACAACATGCCCATGACCCGGCTCATGGTCAGGCCCGCCATCGCAATCATGTTTCCTGGCCTGTCTCATATTGATGCTATTAATTCGGGTTTATTTTTATTTAATCGATCTCTAATTGCGGTCAGCGAGTTAACTCCGGGCTATGGTGCAGATCTCGATATTATTTTGCGAATCCATACCGCAGGCTGGAATACCGCGGAAGTAGACATTGGTGAGATTGCCCATGATCCAAGAAATCTGCAACACTACAACAATATGGCAGAAACCCTGTTACGATTCTTAATCGAACGTCACGAGCAGGCGGCGCAAAATAATATCATCGTGGTTACAGACTCCGCTGACGACATCATCACCTGTTGTTTTGGAGCTGTCGCAAAAAAACTGCGAAGCGGCGGCCAGGTCGTGGCATATATGAATCACTGTGATGGTTATGCGGCAGATTTGTTACGCAAAAATCTCGCTGACTATCCGACGTTTTCCATTCAGCCCTTGGATAAAATTGATGGAATAAACGTTTTTCCTGGCAGACAACATACCACTATCATCACCAGTTATTTTAACCATGTAGCGGATTCGGATGATCCATTGATTCGTGCCGCATTGGGGGTCCAGAGCAGGTGCAACAAGCGCGACGAAGTTGCTTCTTTGTTGATGATGCCGGTTCGACAAAACAGCCAGGTAGTCACAGAGTTTCGGCCGGATGTTAGGGTAGATATCAGAGACGAAGTGTCGTTGAAAAAATTGATTCAGGATGAGCTTGGCGAAGAAAACAAAATTGCCGCGGAATTAATTGTCGATAACCGCGAACTTCATAAAGTCTGGCGCGGGCAATTCCATCGCGAATCCATCGAAACATTCCAGGCATTTGACCACAAAGATATTTCACCGCCGTTGATTACACTTTGATTGAAATGTTTTATGTTTAGGGGACCTCTGATTTAAACATGAACAGTCAACATGGCTATTAAGATTCCGGGGCGATCGCTTATCCGGATTTGATGAATCACACCGCTGCAAAATTACAACAACTACCAGAGAAAAATTTTAACCGCTTCAAATGCCACTCCGGTGCGCGAGATCGTTTTCTTTAGAATATACAGCGTGGCTATAGCACCTTCAGTGCGGCAGAATTATATAAAGCAGATATCAGGCTCATCTAACCGGGATGATGAAACTACCCAGGTGGAAAATGACACGCCCACCTGCCGAAATGAACCATGTCCCTGTGGGTCAGGAAAGAAGTACAAACGATGTCATGGCGTCGTCACCTGATCGAATTACGTTAGCGAAGAAATCAGCTCTTCATAGGAATCAAATCCAATTGCAGGCCTTATTTCCTCAAGCCATTTCTTTTCAAATGCAGTCTTCAATTCCTCGCTGAATCCATCCAGCCGAGCATTGGTTTTACCTTCGCGAACCTTGCTGGTGTTGCTGCCTTTAGGTAGTGCTATCTCTTCGGTTTTTGCGCGAAGCATGGAATCGTCAAACCGATCCCGATGTGCTTTCATAAATTCAAGTGAAGCGTGTTGTTGGGTGATAGCGAGCAATTCATTATCTAGCGGGATGTCGCAGAAATCAGCAACTTTTTTAATCGTACCATCCAGATCGCCAATCATATGTTCGTAAACCAGATAAAGTACGGATTCCGATTCGCGTTCTGCCCACCATGACCGTAGGTGTTGATAATAGCTATCCGAATTCAGAAAACCATTTCGAATAAAATCCTCCGCTGAAATGCTGCCTGGTTCGATAAACCATCCCTCCATAAATTTATAAAGAGAGAAAGCCACATCACTGGGGCGGCGAATTGAATTGATGTAAAGACCGCCTCTGGGTATTTTGTCGAATGGGAGGTGACTCTTAAATCCTCGGGGTTCTGCTCGTTGATCAGCGTTCAAGTCCAGCCCTAGTCCTGGACTGACTTCGATCCACGGCACCACCCTGGAAATATCATCGAAATCCATATCACCTCGCGTTCGCAGGGTATGGAAAATTTGTTGAAGCCAGGTGGTTCCGGATTTTGAATAGGGGGTAATAACAACATCACTTGCCCTGAGGTTGAATTCGTCTTGCTCTTTGTGGTTTATCTCAGCTAATGGGAATATTTTGCCAATAATATCGACATACTCCGTCATGGAGGTCGCACGTTTTTTCGCGTTCAATTTTTCATCCTTATAGCCAAAGTTCTTCGAGCTTAAGAATTAACTTAAGGTTCGTAATTCGGGTATACCCCTAGATTGTCTGTCAACAGGGCAAACACTAAAATTTATTTCGAGCTCAGTAAATCCCTGATTTCAGTCAGTAGCTTCTCCTCCGCACTTGGTTCGGGTTCTGCAGGGGTTTCTTGTTCGGGTTCAGGGTCTTCCTGGAGTTTGTTAACCGCCTTTATCACAAAAAATATCGCCACCGCCACAATCACAAAACTGATCAGGGTATTAAGAAATACGCCCCAATTTATTGTCACAGCACCTGCCTCCTGTGCGGCCGCCAGGGTTAAATATGTGACCGACGATTCTCCGCCACTAACTACGCTGAAGATATTTGAAAAATCCACGCCGCCCAATAACATTCCAACGGGCGGCATAATAATGTCAGCAACCAATGATTTCACAATGGTGCCAAATGCGGCGCCAATTACGATGCCCACGGCCATGTCCATGACATTGCCGCGCATGATAAAATTTTTAAATTCTTCTTTCATTTTCTATTCCCCTGGTGTGATATCCGCTAGTAGTTAAAAATCGTTGTATAAACTGATACGCTGGAATTATCTGCATGCGCATACTTGCCAGCCCAAGATATTCCCATTTGATTCCTCAACACAGGAAACACTTACATTTGATAACCCGTTATTTTGTAGCAGATCTTGTAATGATGCTACATCACTTTCAGATTTTGCCGCAGCAATCATGTCCTGGAGTCTGAGCAGATTAGCCATTACTCGAGATCGCGCTTCAATGACATGATTAGCGAGCTCTTCGGCGGAAACCTTGCCAATATTGGAAAAAATTTCACGAATATATTGAATCGGCCCCGCGAGCATAGCGGGATTTGAGGCGACCTCAATCTCGTTGTGAATTTGATCCATGGCGTTTTTCATCAATTCGCGCTTTTGTAATAACGTCGGCGTTGGGACTATGTCATAGTGCCCTTCGCTTTGTTCAATACTAAGTCTTTCCTTTAGAACATCCTGGGCTTTTTCGAATATTTGAGTCGTGTTCAGAATAAATTCCAGCTGCATCAATTCCCCATGGGTCGCTTGAATATGTATGGACTCCTGATGATGAGCCACAAAAGCGAGGTTTCCGCCACTTTTAAGCACACGGCAAATCTCGGGTACAGAAACATCTACGTTGCTATACTCCAATCCGAACTGACTGCACACCATATCTACGCTTGCGTCTTCGAAAGGCAGGGACTCAGCCGGCGTCCGTGGATAGAATCGAATATGCTTTAATTTGTCTAGCAGGGGCTCATCTTTTAGCTGATTCAGGGGATCAATACTGGCCAGATCCGTGGCGCTCACACTGAAGTTTTTTGCGCCACTTTCGGACTCTTCCAGGGCCAGCAGGGCAAGTGCGCCATTGCCAGTGGCAATATCAACAATATGACTCCCCGCGCTTTGATTCGTAAATCGTGTTTGCCAAAATTCTGCAATAGCACCTTTGTAGTTTCCTTCAGACACCTGGCTGAACGAGTGAAAATTACCATACGCCCAATAGCGATCCCATTGGTCGATATTCCGTTTTTCGGCATTCATGACAATTTTTAGTTACTTTCCTAAATTGTCCGATATTTTATACTGAATTTAGGCGATTGCTCTTTCCGGTGGACATGTTGTGCACCAGCCCTATCGCCATGCGCTGACACTAAAATATGCTAAAGAAATTTGAAGATAGCGTAAAATGAAAGACCTAACGGTACATATCCTCGTGACACTAAATTTCTTACTAAATATCTTATCAGCAGGAATTAGGCCATGGCGGTGAAAAATTGGAAACAGCAAATTCTCGAATCTGCCCTTCGCTTAGGTGATGAGCAGTCTTGGGATCAGGTCAGGTTATATGACATTGCAAAGGATCTGAATATATCCCTGGTTGATATCCAAAGGTACTATTCCCAAAAAGACGACCTGGTGGAGGCCTGGTTCGACGGTGCCGACCAGGCCGTGCTGGAACTGAAATCGGCGTGCATTGCCGAATTGCCAATGCCAGAACGACTGCATAAAATTATATTTACCTGGTTCGATTCCCTGGCACAGCATAAGCGCCTGGTTCGGCAGATGCTTCACTATAAACTCGAGCCATTACACACCCATCTCCAATTTCAGGGTGTTCTCCGTGTTAGCCGTACGGTGCAATGGTTTTTGGAAAGCGCAGGGGTGGAATCGACCAACCCGAGGAGAATAATAGATGAGATTGGATTGACGTCTATGTACCTTGCAACACTCTCTTACTGGTTGATGGATAACTCCGACAATCAGGAAAATTCACGGGCTTTCCTTACCAAAAAACTGGAACTTGCAGATAAGATAAGAAGCATTTTTTGACAGAATCTCAAAACATTAGGCATCTGTTGTACGCTTGGTTGAGCATATCACGCTGAAAGTTGGTTACAGGGACGCAGTATTTACTAAGCCCTCATGTAGATTCTGACGCAATATCTGCTTAAAGCAAGTTGCTGCCCTTCAACCCGGTTTTTCGAACGGCAGCTTTCCCACATAGCAGCAGCCCAGGTTGAAATGCCAGGGGATTTGTATCATACTCATAATGGAATTTGTACAACAACTGTAATTTTTGCCGCACATTGTAGTTTCAGACGACAATTTGCGTAATTCGATACTTATATTGACGGAGGACGAGGCCATGACAATAGAAATTCAGCCGACACCAGGGCGATCCAAATTATCCGAAAGACGAGCAGCGGTAAAGAAAATTATTGGCGGCGCGGGATTGGTAGCCGGTAGCCAGGCGTTACCCGAAGGTTGGGTCAGGCCGGTAATCTCTACTGCTGTGATTCCTGCCCACGCAGCGATGTCTGTATGTGTGGATATCGCAATGGCAGCATTTGGAGAAGCAGAATTTTCCGGAGTTGAGAATTTAATATTAAATTTTACAACTCAAGATCCTGAATTTGAGGGGTCTTTTGAAATCGATTTTGAGACCGAGGATGCTGGTGGCCTTGATCTCAATAGTGCCGACGGTGTAATTGAAGATGGCGTTGCCGAGTTGCAAAATTTTGATGTCAATTTTACTAACGAAGCTCTTAATCGTGAGCTCAATGCGATCATCGAAGTCGTGGGAGATGTAGAGAGCGGAGATGTTCAATTTATTTGCTTAGCGGAAACCTCGGTGATCAACGAATCGAATTTATAGAGGCAAATACAGGCACAGGCAAATACGAAGGCCAAAAAGGGGGCAGATTTATTTAACCCCTGACTTTGGTCGACCCTGGCCTCTTGTCTTAACCCGGATACCGAATCTCCGTTCTATTTCGTCGATAAATCGATAGTCTCCAGTTAACTGATTTCTCTATATCTGATTAGATATAAACGCCCGCTCCGTACGGGTTATGCCAGCTTTACCCTAAGGAATAATTTTATAAGGACTAGCACCTGGTTCTGGCAGCTATATAGACCTGCACAATTTAGGTCTTAACCGCACTACTTATCTAAGTCTCAGGCTTCCAACCCGGTGGTCTGAATATGTGGCTAAACCCGTCACCAATGCTCTTGGCATGCCATACATCTTTGGCGATTTGCCAGAATTCATGAATATTGAGAGTGATTGGATTCCAAGTTCCAATTGGTGTGGTAATGCCATAAATTGCTTTTCCCTCCTCGGTTTTATAGGTTCCAAACATACGATCCCAAATTATCAAGATGCCACCATAATTTTTGTCGTGGTACTGCTTATTCGATCCGTGATGGACACGATGAACCGACGGCGTATTAAATATGCGGTCAGCCCAGCCGAGTTTTCCGATTTTCTCGGTGTGAATCCATGTTTGATACAAAACGACTATCGAAAGGGCGATAATTGTTTGGATTGCGCTAAATCCAACTAACACCATTGGAACGAAGAACAGCCACTCTATAGCACCTTCAATCCAGGCCAGGCGAAGTCCAGTTGTCAAATTGAATTCAGGCGACGAATGGTGAACACTGTGATAGGCCCATAAGATACGTACTTTATGTTCGAGTCGATGCATCCAGTAGTAAGATAGGTCGGCTACAATCAAAGCAATTACCCAGCTCCACCAGGTGTTCGGGATTGTCGCAAAGGCAAAGGTTTGGGTAATAAACAGGCCAAGAACAAAAACCAATCCATAGGTCGTGCGTTCGAGAAGGTAATTGCCAATGGCGATGACAAAATTTGCTACGGACTCCCCGTAGCCATGCCGTTTTTTAGTATACAAATCCCACCCAGTCTCCGCGAAGATAATGATGAGAAAGCCCAAACCGATCATTTCCAAAATATAGAAGGAACCTGCAAACGCTTCAAATTGTTGCTCTATGTAGTTCATTATTCTTATGTGTTTTGCTCTACTTTGGACTCTGGAATAAGATACAGGAACCAGAGAAGCCACAGTAGATTAGACAAATCCCATGCCATACCAACTCCCTGGAAGTAAGCTAGTACTGTTGGGAGCATATATAATCCTATTAATCCCAGGAACCCGAGATACCAATGTTTTTGCATTTTCATAGCGAAATCGTTTAAAAGTATTGAATGAACGTATGTTCAGTATTATAATGTTCAATCCAATCAAAATCAATACATCGGTATGTCAGATAATCAAAATGCCAGTCTCACACGGGGTGAATCTATCAGGTTACGCCGCGAACTAATCGTTCATACCGCGATCGAGTGTTTTGCAGCCAAAGGTTTTCATCAGACCAGTATTCGCGATATCGCCCAAACGGCAGACATTAGCTTGGGGAATCTCTACAACTACTTTAATAGCAAAGAAGCACTAATAATAGAAATTGCTAAAGTCGAAGCTGACGATATAGCTAATTTTGAAATGATACTTGCCGATCACGAGGACCCGATAAAGACTATTGAGCGGTTTGTGAATGTCTATCTTAAAGAAGTAACACAGCCGCTCTATGCCAAATTAGCCATGGATATTGCTGCTGAGGCGACGCGGAACAAAGAGGTGGCCAAGCGCTTTCAGGATAATCGGATCAGAATATCAAAGGCCCTAAAGAATGTTTTATCGGCAGGCATTCAAAGCAAGGTATTTGACCAAAATCTTGATTGTGAAGCAGTCGCTTCCCTGATTCTTGATACCATTGAAGGGTTTGGATTTAATCAAGCATTGCAAAGTCGAAAGGTCAGCATTAAGTCCAAAAAGTCACTGCAGTGGAATATACGAAAAGTAATCAGTGCGCCTCATTAAGGACATTTAAAAGGATGTTAGTGCAATAAATAATCATCTTTAACTCCAAAAATCGGCAGATTCTGCTTAACCCGAGCAGGTGGCTGCCGTATACTCAGACTGTGTGAAAACCCGAAATTCGACATATTATTTTGGAGACTGCACACTTTTAGATGCGAGGTTAGTCATTCCAAATTCACGTCTGCACAATCGCCTTGTATAACTTGCAAAATGGGATGGCACAACATTGCAAATAGTTTTCACACAGTCTGTACTCGAAGCGGCCTTTCGCCTATTTCTGAATTACAGGAAAGAGCGTGTTTCCAATAATCTATCACTACCCATATAGCTGCCATTCGAGCTGGATAGGCCGGCCAAATGCTGGTTAATTAACTACTAGGCATCAGCAGTAAGAATGGAAAGGCTAACCACATCAATCGCGTTGCGAGCTCTTAGTAGCGTTGACGAGCCGTTTAAAGAGTTATTTAGGAATGGTTCGTTGAGTATCGAGATATATAAGCCCGAAGGTGTCGACTTACAGGAGCCACACAATCAAGATGAGATCTATGTAGTAGTCTCTGGTTCGGGAATATTCGTTAACGGTGAAAGCAAAAATCCATTTGAAGCGGGGGAAGTATTGTTTGTTCCTGCGAGTGCAGTTCACAGGTTTGAAGAATTTACAGATGATTTTTCCACTTGGGTTATTTTTTTTGGCCCAGAGGGTGGAGAAAATGCCTAACCCGCGACTGGAGAGGGTCGCGCGGTTTTATTGCGCGCGCCTCAGCCGAGCGTTAGGCGGTTTGGAACTGAAAATATGAATTACCTACAAACACTAATGCGATACAAACAATGGGCAAACGAGCTCCTGTATGCTGCGGCAAAAGAACTATCCGAGAAGGAATTGATAGCCAAGCGCCCGATTGTGTTCGGGAGTATCATTCGAACGCTCAACCATACGTTTGCAATGGATTTAGTTTGGCAGGCAAATTTGCAGGGAGAACATCATGGCTTCACAACACGAAATCCTGATGATTGTCCAAGTTTAAACAAACTTCTCATTGATCAGAGAAAGTTAGACGAGTGGTATGTGACTTATGCCGATACTTTATCTAAACCTGATGAAGATCAAGTTGTAAATCTCACCTTCATTAGTGGTGGAGTGGGCTCTATGAGACGAAGAGACATACTACTGCATGTTGTAAATCATGGAACTTACCATCGCGGAAATGTCACCGGGATGATGTATGAATGCTCTCTGGAACCACCCACGACAGATTACCCGGTGTTTTTGAAGCACGACTCGCCTAACAAGTGACCATGTTTAGAATGTCAGCTTTTCACAGTCTCCGAGTTGAAATTAGAATTAAATCTGCATGTTTTTGAAATTTTGCTTGTTGCTGTAATGGGCAAAACTCGGACAAGCACCTGTTCTAGCAACCTAGTCATACTGCCTTAGAACGCTTTCTGCGATCCCTCACGATATTTGTTGTGTGGTACGAAACCACTTTTTCCTGCTTCACGCGGTTGTGGCACCCATAGGACTCGATCCGGATGCATTCCGGCTCCGTAGACTGCGGAAACTGCGGACATTCGCATCCGGTTTAATAAACGGGTGTCGACTTCGCCACAGGCGGGATGCATTCCATCATTATCAGCAACCACTTTTTCCCATGCCGCTTTACGCGTATTGAGTGTTGCCGTGTCATCCAATGACGAGCAGTTAATCTTATTGGCGTCGAGATCTACGATAATCTCATCACCATCTTCGATAAAGGCAATCGGTCCACCCAACGCGGCTTCTGGTCCAACGTGGCCGATTACTAGGCCGACAGAGCCGCCGGAAAAACGGGCATCGGTCATCATGCCCACCACAATGTTTTTCTCACGGCAAAGTGTTGTGATACGAGAAGTTGAGTCAAGCATTTCCGGCATCCCGGGTGCACCACAAGGCCCTTCATAGCGCACAATAACCATATCGTGATTGCTGAAACTTTCCGGTGCTATTTCCAGTGCATCGAGCAGCCCCTGTTCCCCATTAAAGATGCGAGCTTTGCCAACAAAGCGATTGTTTTCCAGCCCGCCTTCAACGCCGGCCAGTTTAAGTACTGCGCTGAATTCAGGCGAAAGATTGCCGCCTAGTACCCGCAGGCCTCCAGTTGGTTTGAATGGTTTCTCCACGGTATACACCACGGTGCCATCTGGTCCCGCAGTATTGAGCTGGACGATTTGCTCGGCCAGTGTTTCGCCGGTACAGGTATCCGTATCGCCATTTAACAGCCCTGCATCCATTAACTCTTTGACGATTACTTGCACACCGCCTTTTTCATCGATGTCGACCATAGAGTATTTACCGTATGGGCGTGCGTCGGTCAAAACAGGGACCACATATTGTGACAAGTGATTAAATTCTTCTGGCGACATAATGTCTTCAGAAAAACTGCTAAATCCCGCCGCTCTCGCAATTTCGGGCGCATGTAACAGGACATTTGTTGATCCGCCGATCGCCATGGCAACAATTACGCCGTTGCGGATGGCATCACGGGTGACGATGTCGCGCGGAGTTTGACCCCGATCAATCATGCCTTTCAAATAGGTAACAAGCTGTTCGGGAAATTCGTCAATCCGGCGCGGGTCGTCTGACGGCGGCGCAACCATGTGCAGCGGCTGCATCCCGATAACCGCGATAAAAGTCTGCATCGTGTTATAGGTAAAGATGCCGCCGCAACTGCCATATCCCGGGCAGGCTTCGCGAGCGATACGGACTTTAAGCTCGGTATCATGACTACCCGCCACCTGGAAACCACTAATGATATCGATGGACTCTGCTGTTACTGAATCTTTACCGGGCCGGATCGAGCCATCAGACATAATGATCGCAGGTCGGTCATGCTCAAGGATGCCGGCCAAAGCGCCAACCGGCGGTTTGTCACAAGCAACCACCGCGATTGTTCCTTCCAGGCCACTCGCGCTCAGGTGTTCGCAAACCGTATCATGGGTGACCTCACGACCAATGAGTGAATAGCGCATTTCCCGTGTACCGTTACGCATACCATCCGAAGTCGCAACTGTATACTCAGGTTGCACCAGACGCATTGGTATCTGACCGTCACCGCGCCCAAGACGTTGGCGCAGATTTTCGTGAATGGCTTCGACCTTTCGCTGCACACCCAAATAACATTGACTATCGCCCTTGGTACCCATGACACCCACAGATGGTTCGTGGATCAGATTCATATCAGTGCCGAGCTCACGCGCTACACCATAAGTTTGGGCGTTGCGGCCGGGGTTACTGTCAAACACTACGGTTTTCGACTTATTCGTCATTGAATTTTCCTGCATGTTATGGATTGAATGGGGTTGGTGATTTTCTAAGGCTTTTGCTGTTGGGTTAAAGAGCGGAGATTCGGAAGCTAACCTTGACTTGAAAATAGAGCATAGAATTATCGAAAGAGTCGCGACTTTAGGGGCTGAGATTTCTGTGGTAATTTACCCTTTTTACGAACGAAATACTTAACAAATGGCTATGATTGGAATGTCAGCTTTTCACAGTCTCCGAGTTGAAATTAGAATTGAATCTGCATGTTTTTGAAATTTAGCTTGTTGCTGTAATGGGCAATAAGCAGACTCTCACTAATTATATAGGCAGCGTTGATAGTTATCATTATATTGTATTACGCGCCCTTAAAATGGAATTCAGTTTCATGATCAATAGCATGTTCTTCCGCCGTTTCTTCCATGCGCTGTTTCTCCTCGGCTTCGCGCTCTAATCTGGCTTTACGCATTCTGCCGTATTGAGCCAACAGGATGCCGCCGATAATTATCGCACCACCGAGATAGATACCATCTCCTGGGTCTTCGCCGAGCAAGAACATGGCGATGGTAATTGACGCCACTGGGGTAAAGGACGTGGCCATGGTCATGTCGCCCGATCGAGCTTTTTTAAGGGCCAGATTCCATGCAAACTGCCCGCCAAGAATAACAATGACGGCATAAACGATAGTCCATTGTAATACTACTGGGGCAAACACGTCCTGAAAATGATTGGGTCCGAATAGATAGAGCGCCCAGAAAAAATAAATTACAGTGCCCAAAGTCGTGCGGTAAATCGAAAATACACCAAATGAAACATCATTCAGTTTTTTCTTGGTGATCAGGTTGGAAATCATGAAGGTGCAGATTCCTGCCAGTGCTGCAAGTTCCCCTTTACCAAATTCAAATCCGGCGCCACCGTCGGACCGCATGGTTATGATAATAACCGCACCAATCAGCGCGATCAGTGCGCCCCCAAATGCCCACCGATCGAATACCGTTCCAAGAATTAGTGTTGACAGAATCAACATGACTGGGGGTTCAAGCCGGCCAATTAGCACCACATTGGTTACATTTGAAAACTCCAGGGCAAAGAAAAACAGGGATGGGGTCAGCGCTGATGACAGTACAGCGGAAATGGTCATGGCGACCCAGTCTCCCCGAGAGATTTTGTTTAAGTTTTCTTTTGTCCACTCTTTCCAAAAGAAAAATATCATCGGCACCAGGGAAAATAAACTACCCAAAAACAATAAGTTACAGAAAGTTATGGCGTTTCTGCCGGCTACCAGATGGTTTGCACCTATGTCCACCAATGTCAGTACAATTGAGTTCGCTGAGGCATAAATAATGACGGCTACCCAGGCTAAAACGGCCCCCTGAACGAAGGTGGATTGGTTAAGAAGCGCGTGTTTTGATTTAGTCATAGTGAATATTTCACGAAATTTGTTGGGAAATAGAGGGAAATAGAGGCTATTAGATTTTGTAAAATCCGGGCAATCTAGTAGTATCGCTACCTGCTTTTGCCGTGTTCATCATTCTGGTCGTTTCGACGGTTAAATTTTGATCAAGTTCAAAGATTAAATAAACTTAACATATCATCAAGAATAAAGACTTTAACCGATATTGCAATTACTCATCCGTTTTTGAAACCATCCACATGTCCTGCTGTCCATGCTGCGGGTGAAATTAGTTAGAAAGGTATTATGTTAAGCGCAAAAACTAAAAACAATGGCATTATGAATAATAAAACAACTCACAAAGATCATCAGTTGGTTACCCGATTTGATGATATCTATAATTTGCCGGCTTGCAGGGCGTATTATCATGAGATGTACGACGCCCAATATCGTAATGCCCATTTTGCGGTGGACGCATTTCGCGCAACCCTGGCCGAGTTGATCAGAGTACGAAACTTAGGAACGCCCAGCGTTATGGATTTTGCATCGGGTTATGGCATTGGCGCCTTGCTATTGCGTCACGATATTACCCTTGATCAGTTATTAGGTCGATATCAGGATGCAAACATAAATGCCATGACCCACGAAGAAGTCAACGCCGCAGACAAAAAATGGTTTTCTGAAAACCAGGGCGAATTTAGCTATTGCAATACATTTGGAATTGATGTGGCGGGCAGAGCTCTGGAATATGGTGTGGCAACAGGGATCTACGACCAGGCTTATGCAATAGATTTACAGGATACGGTTCCCGAAGAAGATTTAACCGAACAAATACGCAACTGTGACCTAATTATAGAGGTTGGGTCGGTAATTCATATGCTGCCCGACGCGCTGGAGCGCATACTGAGTCTAGCCGGTGAAACCTTGCCATGGATTATTTCTTCACCCATTCGAGGCAACGAATCGAAAGCCTCAATGGAAATCATGGAAAATGCAGGATTGGTGGTGGAGAAATACCCTGTGCCGCCATTTCAACATCGAATTTTTATTGATAAGGCCGAACAAAATCGAGCTATAGAACTGGTGGAAGAGCGTGGGTTCGATACCGCTGGATATGAATCTGAGGGATGCTTTCATGCTCAGCTATACCTGGCTCGCCCCAAGAACGAAGTTATGCCTGTAGCTGATTGGGCCGGTGGTTTTTAATTAGAGACTAGCAAAGTCCGGGGCTACGCTAAAATGTAAATCCCGATCCAGGTGGTTAATAATTTTCATATCTTCACGGCTTAGTTCAAAGCCAGTTAATTCCAGATTTTGTTTAATATGATTTACTGATCCGGATTTTGGGATGGGAATCACATCGTTTTGATAATGCCAGCGCAAAATAATCAGGGACTGGCTTACCCCATATTTTTCTGCCAACATTTTTATAGCTGGATCGTTATATGGGCGTTGGTCATCAGTAATATCTTTCCATTGCCCTACACCCAAAGGGGATGAACTGATTATTTGAATTTCCTGAGCTTGACAATATTGGCGAAGAGCAGGCTGTGCACAATAGGGATGGATTTCAATCTGATTGCATGTCGGCTTGATTTTTGCGTATGCCAACAATGAACTCAATTCTGATTGATCAAAATTTGAAACCCCTATACCCCTGACAAGTTTATTGCCCACCAGATGCTCCAGTGCCCGCCAGGTGGATTCTGTTTTTCCAGGTACCGGCCAGTGAATCAAAATCATGTCCAGATAATCGAGCTGGAATCGCTTTAAGTTATTTTTCGCCGCGTCCAGAGCAAGATCGTAACCCATGTCATGAATACCTATCTTAGTAGTGACAAATAGATCTTGGCGCTCAATACCGCTGTTGATTATGGCCCGTCCAATACTCCGTTGATTACCATATATGGGCGCGGAGTCGATATGCCTGTAACCACAGTTAAGGGCAAAGGTTATGATTTCCACAACCTCAGGCCCATCATTTTGCCAGCCCAGAATTCCAGCGGTGCCGAGTCCGGGAGTTGGAATGATCAAATTATTTTTGTTCGCTAGTTTCATTGGTCGTGGATTATACATTTACATTTTTCTATTCAAGCGGAGACAGCGCTATAATGGAATAAGTTTAACTGTATGGCGGATTACCTATGAAGCGAATATTACTTTGTTTGGTGTTTGTTGGTGGTTTTATTAGTGCCACTGCCCAGGCCCTTGATTTGCTCCTTACAAATGGCAAATTTTATACTGTAAACCCCGATCAGCCCTGGGCTGAGGCTATGGGTATTGAAGGTGATCGAATCAGTTTCATCGGCAGTAACCAGGACGCAGCAGCATTGGTTGGTGGGGCTAAAAAAGTTGTAAACTTAAAGGGCAAACTGGTATTGCCCGGATTGCACGACGTTCACACCCATCCACTGGAAGCCGCAAACCCTGCTGGTGCAGCGTGTATTTTGCGTATTGGCATGGATCCAGAAAAGGAAATTTCTAATATAAAACGATGTGCAAAATATCAGCGCGGAACTGACTGGGTGCTGGGCTGGGGCTATTCAATTTATGATTTGCTCGATACTCAACGGCCGCCAAAAACCATTCTTGATCAGGCCATTCCAGACAAGCCGGCATTGTTTATGGACTTTACTTCCCATTCCATGTGGGCGAATTCTAAGGCCCTGGAAGTAGCAAAAATTGATATCAACACCCCCAATCCTGTAGGCGGCGTTATCGTCAGGGATGAGGAAACGGGAGAGGCTTCCGGGCTTTTGCTCGACAACGCAGGTAACATGGTTATGGAGCTTGCCTTTGCGCCAAATCAGGAATTGCTCGATCTGGCCTATTCGGGATTGCTGCACAAACTGCGTGATCTAGGGAAAAATGGATTGACATCCATTGTTGATGCCCGCACTTACTGGACCCGAAACCATCATCAGGTGTGGCAGAAACTGGCGGACGATAACAAGCTTAGCGCCCGAGTCTTGCTGAGCTTGTGGGCGTATCCGGATAAAGACCATAGCCAGATCGATGAGATTAAACAATTATTCCAAAATGATCCGGACAGTTTGTTACGCATGTCCCAGGTCAAGGTCTATATGGACGGCATTGTAGAAAATACCACCGCAGCGATGAAAGCGCCCTATGTTGAGGACTTGGGTTGGATTGAGGGCAATCGCGGGCTTAATTATTTTGATCAGTTGCGCCTGACAAAATATATTTTTGAATTGGGTGAAGCTGGTTTTGATTTCCTTATTCATGCCATTGGCGATCGTGGGGCTCATGAAGCCCTGAATGCAATTGAAGCTGCCAGCGAAATGGCTATTTCTGAAACCGGAAAAAATCGCAGGCATCGAATTACCCACCTGGAGATTGTGGACGAGGTTGATATCCCCAGATTCAAGCAACTGAATGTCATTGCAGATTTTCAGGTGGCGGGAGAGTGGTCTCATCCAGAAGTTTATGGGGAATCAGAAGTATTAATTGGTGAAAAAGCGTTCAATCCCATACCGGTAAAAAGTATTTTTGAAACCGGCGCTGTGGTTACCCTCAGCAGCGATTACGATGTCAGTACCATGAATCCGTTTGTCGCCATGGAAAATGCATTGGATAGGGGCAATGAAAGTCTGGATAATGTTGGTCAGGTGATCAGGGCGTATACTATAAATGCAGCCTATTCCATGCGGCAGGAAAATCAGACCGGATCTCTTGAAACAGGTAAATTTGCGGATCTCATAATAGTTAATCAAAATCTGTTTGAAATACCTAACGGAGAAATTTCCAGTACCCGGGTTTTGGTTACTGTGTTGGGGGGTAGAGTGGTTTATGGTGGTTGGTAGGGTTGGCTGGAATGGAACTTGATAATTGATATAATGATCAAGACTGCCCGAGTGGATTCCGTGAAAGCTGGACCCATTAAAGGCAGAATTTTAATTTCAATGAGGAATCGTCATGAGTGAAATTACAATGGGTGTGAACTGGATTGCGGTTATTGTTGGTGCTGTGGTTGCATTTTTACTGGGCTGGCTTTGGTATTCTCCAAAACTGTTCGGTACAAAGTGGGCGGAAGGTGCCCGGGTATCCATGGCAGAAGGATCTGAAATGCCAATGGGTGCATTGGGAATTCAGGCAGTGGCTACCTTTCTGCTTTCCTGGGTCGTTGGGGTAACTGCTGTGGCAGGTCAACTAATGACCATGATCTTGATTACCCTGACCATTGTCGCGCTAATGATTGGCGGCGGGCTATTTTCACAGAAAAGCAGTTATACCATCACCACCGAAGCCGGATTTGTTGTGGCCATGGTTGCGATTATGATTATTTGCCAGGGGCTGTTTTAAACTGAGCTGTGTTTCTTGATTATTTTTCTGGATAGGGCGAAATAACCTGAATTAGGTTTTCAGGTTGTCTGGTATTTCGCACACCGGAATGGGCTGCATCTTGTGCTGATTTGCACGGTGAAGGCGGTTATAAATTTCCAACACCTGCTGCTGGCGCTCGGTTAGTTCAGCTAATTTGTCAGATGATTGTTTATTAGAAGCGTAATCCATTGCCCACTCGAGTTCGTGATAACTCGCTCCTAACTGATCTTCATCGCTGCGATCATCTCCCCACAATCCGTCGGTGGGTTTGGCGATCATAATTTCCTGGCTTACGCCGAGCGCTTTGCCGAGTGCGTAAACTTCGGTTTTATTGAGATCGGCAATGGGGCTCAAGTCCACTCCACCATCTCCGTATTTGGTGAAAAATCCAACACCGAAATCTTCCACTTTATTTCCTGTGCCAGCCACCAGGTAATTGTGCAAACCCGCAAAATAATACAATGTGGTCATTCGCAACCGCGCCCTGGAATTGGCTAAAGTCAGAAACCGAACCTCCTCATTATCCACTTCAGGCAAGCTGGCAACAAAAGTTTCAAACAGCGGGGTTAAATCGATGTGGGCCGAACGAACATTGGAAAATTTCGCTTCCAGATTATCAATATACTGTCGGGCTCGGCTGACCTGAGAAGCTGCCTGATGAATGGGCATTTCCAGGCAAAGCACCGGCTTGCCGGTTTTGGCGGCCAGAGTGGAAGTTACCGCGGAATCGATTCCACCGGATACCCCAACTACAAATCCACTGGTACCTGCCTTATCAGTATAATCGTTCAACCACTTAACAATGTGCTCGATAACTTTTTCAGTTTTCATATAATCAGATTTATTGTATTTAGACCCACTAAATTGAAGCGTAAATTTTAACCCAGATAAATCGATTCTATGTCAAAAACTATACATTTCATTGTTAAGGGCAAAGTGCAAATGGTCGGGTTTAGATATGCTACTCGAGATGAAGCCGTCAGCCTGGAATTAGTGGGTTGGGTGCGCAACCGCAGTGACGGAGATGTCGAAGGTGTGGCCCAGGGTAAAGAAAATAATATTGAAGCATTCATTAAGTGGTTGTGGGTGGGACCACCATCTGCCAAGGTGCATAGCGTTGATACAAGTAAATCCGAATGTGGGAATTACGAGACATTTCAAATTGTCCACTAGGTAGTGATAGTGCTTCCTACTTCCAGTCTGAAGGGTCAGATACTCCCATGGCGCTCCAACGATTGTTGAGGTCCGTGGAATTTTTACTGAGCGTTCGTGGTAGTCCATCGTTAATATCAAGCCAGGGCACCTGACTCTCTGTGCAACCATGCCAGGCTGGAGCGAAGTCTTCAGGGTTATCCAAACATGCCGTCATAATGATGAGTACCGAAGATTCGGTGGGCGCATTATATTTGAGCAATAGACTTGATCCACAAGTTGAACAAAATCCGCGTTTCGCAATGGGTGAGGATTGGTAAAATTTAGGTTCTCCAGAAATAAATCGCACAGCGTCCTTTGAAAATGCTGACCAGGCATCAAGAACTGCACCAATACTTCGTTGACACATTCTGCAATGGCAAATGCCTGTGCCCATTGCGGGCTGAGTGATTTCATAACGAATCTCGCCACACTGACAGCCCCCGGTAATTAGAGCTCTTTGATCAGTCTCCATACTTTCAAAATCAAATTCGGGGCGGTCTTGTTGACCTAACACCTGATCCCTAGGATTCACGCGAAAAACATGAACGGGTTGGGAAATGTTCTTAACCGTGTGATAACCTGTATCATCAAATACCAGATCCATTTTTCCATTGACCTGCTCATATACGGTGCTGGATATGGATATACCGCCAGGCTCGGCCAAATCCTGAATCCGGGCGGCGAGATTAACGCCATCGCCATAAATATCTCCCCGTTCGTGGATGACTTCACCGACGTTAATTCCGACCCGAAACTGCAATTTCTGATCGGCTTTAGATTTTGCACTGGTGTCGGCCATGACCTGCTGAAAATTAATCGCGCATTCCACCGCGGCCACTGCACTGGGAAATTCTGCAAGTACAGCATCACCAGCTTCATTGACCTTTTCTCCGCCAGCCTTTTCAATTTGAGAAATCATATTGCTCAGCCCAGCTTTAAGATCTTCAAGGGTCTGATATTCGTTGTTGGCCATTAACCGGCTATAACCGACAACATCGGCATGTAGAATTGCTGCGAGTTGGCGTTTCATCATAACTTCCGCTGTGGTTAAAACGCTAGCCTACCATAGGCCCGAAGTAGGATCATATACAATAAATTTTTTGAATTGTGCTCACAGTTGTTTCATGGGCTTTGGCGCTTAATATTTTGGGTTCAATTTCCCAGTGATCTCGATTATATTAGCCGACCTTTCCCAACCAGAACACGCAAATGGCAAATACAGTCGTTAATTCATGGAATGAGTTTGATCCGTTAAAACATATTATCGTTGGTCGAGCCGACCACACCTGCATTCCACCCAACGAACCGGCGACGGAAGCCAAAATCCCGGAGAACAGCGACATGCACGGGATGTGGGGGCCACGGCCTTTGGATACCGTTGAAAAAGCAAATTTTCAGCTTGATAATCTGGTAAAGATTCTCGAAGGGCACGGAATTAAAGTAGATCGCCCCACGCCTTTGCAATGGAATCAGGCAGTGCATACACCAGATTTCACCACAGACTCCCAGTTTGGTTGCATGCCGCCAAGAGATGTGCTGTTAACAATTGGTAGTGAGATGCTCAGCGCACCAATGTCATTTCGTTGTCGATATTTTGAATATCTGGCTTATCACGACCTGATGCAAAAATATTTCGACGAAGACAAAAACTTTAAATGGGAGCAGGCGCCGCGACCACGGCTCAATGACGCGTCATACCAGCAGGGTTATTTTGACGACATTACAATTGAGGAACGACTCGCTCGCACCGCTGCGCTGGATTTTGTAACCACCGAAAACGAACCATTGTTTGATGCAGCGGATGTTTGTCGACTGGGTAAAGATCTGTTTTGCCAGCATGGATTAACCACCAACCGTAGAGGCATGGAATGGTTGCAACGACATTTTCCTGATCATCGCGTCCATGCGGTAAATTTTCCCGGTGACCCTTATCCAATTCACATCGATGCAACATTTGTGCCCTTGCGTCCGGGATTGATTATTAACAACCCCAACAGGAAACTACCCGAAGCTCAAAGGAAAATTTTTGAAGCCAATGACTGGGAAATTATAGACGCGGCACAGCCCGCCCATGAGGCACCACCACCACTATGTTATTCCAGCGTCTGGTTATCCATGAACTGCCTGGTGCTCGATCATAAAACCGTGATCGTGGAAGCCAGCGAAGTCAATCAGTTGGAGCAAATGGATAAACTTGGAATGGAAGTGATTCCCTTGGATTTCAGAGAGGCTTATCCTTTTGGGGGTGGTATTCACTGCGCCACGGCTGATGTTTATCGTGAAGGCAGTTGTGAAGATTATTTCCCAAATCAGGTTTCGGGCACGTTGCTGAGAAATTGATACGCTGTTTTGTTGTTTCAGGGTTGTTGGGATATTTTATCTCGCTGTCATCCTGAATCACTATTACCTGCCGTCATCCTGAAAGCCGCAGGCTTGAAGGATCCATGCCAAGGTATGATTAACTCCTCAGTATTACTGCTGCGTGGATAGATTCTTTCCTTTCCTTTCCTTTCCTTCGCTAACGCTCAGGACGACGCACTACGTTCAGGACAATGCGCTACGCTCAGGACGACGCACTAGATTCAGGACGACGCACTACGCTCAGGACGACGCACTACGTTCAGGACAACGCACAACGCTCAGAACGACTTCGTCGTCCTGAGGCGCGCAGCAACGAAGGATCCAAAGGTCGGAGATGAAACGGGTTTAAAGCAAACACCGTTCCACAGCTTTGCGCCAACCTTTCAGGTTTTCTCCACGGTTTGTTGGGTTCATATTCGGCTGGAATGCAGATTCCTGCTGCCATTTCTTTTCGATGTCATCGATGGAGCTGAATAAACCAAGTTGCAATCCAGCGAGATAGGACACACCCAATGCGGTGGTTTCGGTGATGGTTGGTTTACGTATGGGCGTGTCTGTTATATCGGCAAGAAATTGTAACATCCACTGATTAACGGTCATGCCGCCGTCTACTCTAATTTCCGCTAGAGATAATTTACTGTCCTCGAGCATGGCATCGACCAGGTCTGCAGTTTGGTAACAAACCGATTCCATCGCCGCCCGGACCAGGTCTGAAGCGCTGGTGTCCCGGGTTATCCCACTAATCATTCCCCGTGCATTGGGGTCCCAGTGAGGGGCGCCCAGACCTGTGAATGCAGGTACCAGATACACGCCATTGTTAGATTCAGACTGCTCGAGATGTTCATTAATTTGCTTGGTATCGGTTATTACCCCAATGCCATCTCTAAGCCACTGGATACTGGTTCCGGCGTTGAATATTGAGCCTTCCAGTGCATAGGTTATTTCGTTGTCCAGTTGATAACCAATGGTGGTCAAAAGTTTGTGATTTGATTGAATGGGGGTTGAACCTGTATTCATAACCAAAAAACAGCCAGTTCCATAGGTGCTTTTTAACATGCCGGAATTGAAGCAGGCCTGGCCAATCAGTGCAGCCTGTTGGTCTCCCGCCACACCAGTTATAGCTAATTCAATACCAAGGATGGATTTGTCGGTGTGACCAAAATCATCAGCGCAGTTTCTGACCTCGGGTAATAACGATTTGGGAATGTCGAATAGTTTCAGTAAATCATCATCCCATTGCCCGCTGTGAATATTAAATAACATTGTTCGGCTGGCATTGGTTGCATCGGTATAATGACGTAGACCGTTGGTTAGTCGCCAGATCAGGAAACAATCGATGGTGCCAAATGCCAAATCTCCTGCATCCGCTTTTTTTCGAGCGCCCGATACATTATCCAGAATCCATTTGATTTTAGTTGCCGAGAAATAGGGGTCCAGCAATAAACCGGTTTTTTCCGTTACCTGATTTTCAGCGCCACTTTTCTTTAACCCATCGCAATACTCAGCAGTCCTGCGATCCTGCCAGACAATAGCATTATGAATCGGTTTCCCGGTTTTGCGATCCCAGATCACCGTGGTCTCTCTTTGATTAGTTATGCCTACGCCGGCTATTTGCCCTGACCCTGAAGTTTGCTCAATGACTTGCCTGCAGCAGAATAACGTGGTTTGCCAAATTTCTTCGGGGTCGTGTTCCACCCAACCATTTTGGGGATAGTGTTGTTTAAACTCCTGTTGCTCTAAAGCGATAATCGTGCCATTGCGGTCGAACACTATGGCACGGGAGCTGGTAGTGCCCTGGTCGATGCTGAGTAGTAGGGGAGAGGTGCCCATGATTTATTTCGAATAATGATGCAAACTATGCAATAAATTTATTCTACAATGATTTGAGCTGCTTTTATTAAATTACTGATTAAAAACTATGGCCATTCAGACGCTTCACAAACGCTATAACGCCTATGCGGGATTCGTAACCACACCCAGGTATTTTGACGATTCGCCCCAGCAATTTCTCCAGGTCGCACCCCAGGGTATGGGCGTGACCCAGCGAGTGAACACCATCGACGATTATGAATACGAGCTCGGGCAGCGCGCGAAGAATTTTGATTTGCTGGAGCAATCCGCAATTTGTCTGGGCCAGTCCCACTGTCAAGTGGTAGGTCAGTCGGGTACGAACTGGGTGCATTGCAATGGTACCTCGCCAGAGGACATCGTTCGCATCTGCGATGAAATTTCAGAAAAAGCCAATGCCCGATTTTTTATGGCTGGTCAATGTATTGTTGATGCACTAAAGGAAATGGGTGCAAAGAAAATTGCAGTTATCAATGGCTATTATCGAGATGACTGGACAGCAGGTATAAACGGCTATCTCGAGGCTGCCGGTTTCGAGATTCTATGGGGTGGTGATTTGATCAAACAGGGCCTGGTTGCAGATCATGAAGAAAAGCTGCGCATAGAAGAGGCGACTCACTGGGACTATCCCGATCATTTGATGATTGCTGCGGCGGTGGATGTCAATAAGCGTGCACCGGATGCCGATGCCATCGTCCAGACTGGTTCGGGCTGGCGCATGTTGCAGGTTGCCGATGCGTGCGAGGGATTAACTGGAAAACCAATAATCGCTTCGGATAATGCTCTTTACTGGGCCATGCTCCAAGAATTAAAATTGCCCGCAAACCATGGTCACGGGCATTTGCTGGCTACTCTCGTTACCCAGTGTTAACTGGTCACTGCCACCAGGGCGTCAGCGAATTGCCCTAGTTGAGCATCATCCTTGATTCCCGCAATGTTGACCCGGCCACCAGCTACGGCATAAACCCCGTGATCGTTTCTCAGGCTATCCACCTGTTGATCATCCAGAACCAGCAACGAAAACATGCCGCGGTGGTCAGCAATAAAATCCCATTGATCTGACCCCGATTTTTCCCGCAGCATGGTGCTCAGTTTTTTTCTGATTCCCAGCATGCGCTCCCGCATCGATGTCAGTTCAGTTTCCCAGGACTGACGCAGAGATGGGTCACTCAGAATTTGGGCCACCATAGCACCACCATGATCCGGTGGCATAGAGTAAGAGCTGCGGGCGGTGCTTAAAATATGCCCCCGGGCAATATCCGCGATCGCTGGAGAACGGCCCATTAACATAGCGCAGCCAACCCGATCGCGATAAAGACCAAAGTTTTTTGAGCACGAACTGGCAACCACCATGGATTCCACGGCATTGGCCAGTGCTCGGGTTCCGTATGCATCATCTTCCAGAGAGTCGCCGAAACCCTGATAAGCGAGATCAACATAAGGTAAAAATCCGTTTTTGGCAGCAAGGGCTGCAATCTCGTCCCAATCCTGGGGTCGAAGCTCTGCACCACTTGGGTTATGACAGCAGCCATGTAAGACCACGATATCTTTTTTCCCCAGGGTAGCTAACTTGCCCATGAGTGCATCAACATCCACGGTTTTGGTTTCCCTGTTGAGGTAGGGATAGGCATCAACCTTAAATCCGCTTTGCTGAAATATCGGATAGTGATTGCCCCAGGTGGGATCGCTGACCCAAAATGTTCTATCGCTAGCAATACGATATAACATGTCTGATAGCATACGCAATGCGCCGCAACCCCCTGGGGTCTGGACACCACGAATACGGTCCATATGATCCGAGTCTCCGAATACCAGTTTGGTAATCTGACTGTTGAATACCTCGTCTCCGGCCAGGCCAACATAAGCTTTTGTAGTTTGGGTATCGTGGAGATTTTGTTCCGCTTCCCTGACACAATCCATAATTGGGGTTTCGCCATTGGCGTCTCTGAAAACACCAACCCCGACATCTATTTTGTCTGGTCGAGGGTCATCTCGAAACATTCCGATCAGTTTAATAATCGGGTCCTGGGGGGTGGGCTCAAATTGTTCAAACATTTTTCAAAGTTCCAAAAAATAGACGCTAATTAAGAAATGTGTAATGGATGAGTGGGTTGTAAGCAATCCATGATTGAATGTCAACAGGGCCGTTGATATCAGTTAAATTATTAAGAAATTTTGAATATTTTTCAGACGCTTCCACTACTATAGGGCCATGAATAGTGCCCAGGCAAATGTTAACAATCCAACGCACGAACGAGGTGGTGGGCACCAGCGAAATCTTTTCATGGGCATTTCTGCGGCGCTTACCAGTATCTTGTTGTTCAGCACCATGGATGCAACAGTTAAATGGGTGGGTGCAGATTATCCGATACAGCAAATTATGTTTTTCCGCTGTACCGTCGCATTTATTCCGGTATTAATTTTCCTCCATCGTGCAGGGGGATTTTCAATACTTAAAACCCAACGGCCTGTGCTCCACGGTATCAGATCATTGGTTGGAATACTGGCCATGTCCAGCGCGTTTTATGGATTTACCGTTATGCCCCTGGCCGATGCCGCCTCGGTATTTTATACCGCACCCCTCATGGCTATGGCTTTGTCCGTTCCCATCCTAAAGGAGCGAGTGGGGATACGCCGGTGGCTTGCGGTGATAATCGGCTTGATTGGGATCATGATAATTATGCGCCCGGGGGGAGGCGTTCTACATCAGGGCGGATTGTTTATGCTTGCGGCTGCGGTTTTTGTGGGTATCACAACCAATATTGTTCGCAAGCTCAGCTCTACAGATCAGGCGGTTTGTATCACATTCTATTTCACCCTGAGCGGTGCTGTGGTATCAACCCTGGCGTGTTTGATTTTTGGCTGGAAGGTGCCAGGTCTAAAAGACTTATTCCTGCTGATTTGCATTGGTTTACTCGGTGGTTGCGCCCAATACGGTCTGACTTTGAGTTTCCGACATTGTGAGGTTGGCATCATTGCACCATTCAAATACCTTGCCATAATTTTTGGCGGCGTATTAGGTTATGTCATCTGGGGAGAAACCCCGGATTCAGTGACCTTAATTGGGATTGTTATTATCCTGGCCAGCGGTGTCTATTCCATGCATCGGGAGACAAAAATTGCGCGGGAGTCGGACATCCGGGATAAAATACTTGGATTGGCGGAAAAATGATTTAGTCGTAGTGGCTTGGGGTAAACAAGAACCTTCTGTTGATCTCGCTGACTAATGCTGTGACAAATCCGTAAAATTCGGTTATCCCGGGAAATTCATTGTAAAATCACAACTCACATTTAATTGAAACTTTCATGTCAGTAGAATCAACCATTCAATCCAAGCTCCAGTGTTTTTCGCCAGATCATCTCAATGTGGTAAACGAGAGTTTTATGCATAGCGTTCCCGAAGGTTCGGAGTCACATTTTAATGTGACCATTGTTTCCTGCGCCTTCGAAGGAAAAATGCTGGTGGCGCGACATCGTATGGTGAATGAAATTCTGGCTGATGAACTGGTTGGTGAAATCCATGCCCTTGCGCTGCATACCATGACCCCAGACGAATGGTTTGAAAAAGGTGGGCGGGTTCCGGACTCACCGGATTGTCTCGGTGGTTCAAAAAAATCGCCTTGAAAATTGTCGTGCGCTATTCCCATTTCCTGATTTAACTCAAACTAGCTAAGAATAATTATGGCATGGTGGGGAAAAGTGATGGGCGGGACATTTGGGTTCATGCTCGGTGGGCCTATCGGCGCGCTATTGGGCGCATCATTGGGCCACAAGCTGGATGAGGGTTTTTCCCAGGCTCAGTCGCATAATGAGGCCTATGGCCAGTCCGGCTATTTCCCAGGAGGCCAGGAACAGACCCAGGCGGCGTTCTTTACTGCAACATTCTCAGTCATGGGGCATATTTCCAAGGCTGATGGCAAGGTTACTGCAGACGAAATTGCCCTGGCAAAACAGCTCATGAGCCATATGCAACTGGATGAGGCTCAGAAAAAAACCGCTATTGATCTGTTTAATCGAGGTAAAGATGCCGATTTCGATATCAACGGCGTATTGATTCAGTTCCGGCGACAATGTAATCGCCGTTCCACTCTGCTACAGATGTTCCTCGAGATTCAAGTACAGGCTGCATTTGCAGACGGCCGACTCGACCCTGAGGAAAACGTTATTCTCAGTGAAATCGCCGCCACCCTGGGGTTTAGGGCGGCAGATCTTCAAATGATCATCGAAATGGTGCGGGGTGGTGGCAACGCCCGACCATCGACCCGTTCCAGCGAAAAAGACCCTTATAAGGTGCTGGGGGTTTCGCCCAATACGCCGGTTAATGAAATTAAAAAAGCTTATCGTCGACTGTTAAGCCAGCATCACCCTGACAAGCTGGTCGCCAAGGGATTGCCGGAAGAAATGATTAAACTGGCCAATGAAAAAACCCATGAAATCCGAATCGCATGGCAGGAGATCGAGAAACGCCATAAATCGAAATAATCCCCGAAATTTCTCCACAAATTCCCTGATTTACCCGCGCATTTGTTGTATCATCGCGCCCGCTTAAAAATTGCTGCCGAGACGAGGCAGACTATTACGCAAAAACTGCGCAATCCAAACTGGTAAAGAACCATGACAGAATTATCGAATTATAGAAATATTGGCATCTTCGCCCACGTTGATGCGGGTAAAACCACAACCACCGAAAGAATTCTGAGTTTGACAGGAAAAATTCACAAAATCGGTGAAGTTCACGATGGTGATACAACCACCGACTTCATGGATCAGGAACGTGAGCGTGGAATCACTATTCAGTCTGCAGCAACCAGCGCATTTTGGGCGGACCATCGATTGAATATTATCGATACCCCGGGTCACGTGGATTTCACCATCGAGGTATATCGTTCACTGAAAGTGCTCGACGGCGGTGTCGGTGTATTTTGTGGCTCGGGTGGAGTTGAACCCCAGTCTGAAACCAACTGGCGTTATGCCAATGATTCAGAAGTTGCACGAATAATTTTCGTCAACAAGCTGGACCGTTTGGGTGCGGATTTTTACCGCGTAGTGGATCAAATTAAAGATGTATTGGGCGCCAAGCCTCTGGTGATGACTTTGCCAATTGGTGAAGAAGATGATTTCACTGGCGTTGTTGATATATTAAGCCGCAAGGCCTGGATATGGGATGGTTCTGGGGATCCGGAAAACTATCATATCGAAGATGCGCCTGAAGATATGGCAGACGCGATTGAGACTTATCGCGAAGAGCTGGTCGAGATGGCCCTTGAGCACGATGATGAGGCCATGGAGAAATACCTCGATGGTGAGCAGCCTGATATTGATACGATCAAGGCCTGTATTCGTAAAGGCACCATCGCGCTGGACTTTTTCCCGACCTACTGCGGTTCAGCTTTTAAAAATAAAGGTATCCAGTTAATTCTCAATGCTGTTGTGGATTATCTTCCCAACCCTATGGAAGTTAAGCCTCAGCCGGAGACGGATTTAGAAGGCAACCCCACCGGCGAATTTGCCATTGTGGATCCGAGCAAGCCAATGCGCGCCCTCGCGTTCAAGATTATGGATGACCGCTTTGGCGCTTTGACTTTTCTGCGGGTGTATACCGGAAAATTAAGTAAAGGATCAAACGTGTTGAATACGGCAACGGGTAAAACCGAACGCATCGGTCGTATTGTAGAAATGCATGCGGATTCCCGTGAAGAGCGGGATTCGGCCCAGGCCGGAGATATTGTTGCGGTGTTGGGAATGAAAAATGTTAAAACCGGGCACACTCTGTGTGATCCGGATAATCCTGCGACCCTCGAACCTATGGTATTTCCTGATCCGGTTATATCCATGTCAGTTTCACCCAAAGACAAGAGTGCTTCTGAGAAAATGGGTATTGCAATCGGAAAAATGGTTTCAGAAGATCCATCATTCCATGTATCCACCGATATAGATAGTGGTGAAACCATTCTCCAGGGTATGGGTGAATTGCACCTTGATATCAAAGTTGATCTGCTGCGTCGTACCCATGGCGTTGATGTTGAAGTGGGCAAACCCCAGGTGGCCTACCGCGAAACAATCACCCAGCGGATTGAAGATACCTATACCCACAAAAAACAAACCGGTGGCTCAGGGCAGTTCGGGCGAATTGATTACGTCATCGAGCCTGGTGAAACCGGCTCGGGTTATCAGTTTGAATCCAAGGTTACCGGTGGTAACGTTCCCCGGGAATTCTGGCCTGCTGTAGACAAAGGATTTGGTGGCTGTATGGAAGAAGGTGTTCTGGCTGGTTATCCCTGCATCGACGTTACTGTGATCCTGATGGATGGGGCATTCCACGCAGTAGATTCGTCAGCGGTTGCATTTGAACTGGCTGCGAGAGCAGCCTATCGTCAATCCATGGTCAAGGCTGGACCACAATTGCTCGAGCCGATTATGAGGGTGGATGTGTTCACGCCAGAACAGCATGTGGGCGATGTCATTGGTGATCTGAATCGTCGCCGGGGCATGATTAAATCCCAGGATGCGGGTCCAACCGGTGTGCGCATTAAAGGTGACGTACCCCTGGCGGATATGTTCGGATACATTGGTGACTTACGCACCATGACTTCAGGCCGTGGCCAGTTTTCCATGGAGTTTTCTCACTACAATCCTTGCCCGAAAAACGTCGCAGAAGAAGTCATAAAAGAAGTTCAGGAGAGAAACGCCAAGAAGTAAAGTGGCATGTTCGAATTCGAAGTGACAAGGCCTGTCACTTCGAAAGGACAGGGAAGGGAGTTGCACCCATCAGGATGCCTAAGACAAAATCATTGGATTTCTACGGATGAAATTTGCAGAAATTAGTGATAACCTGTTCGCTGGTTAATCAAATTTCTCCACTTGAAAGAGGGCGTGGTATGACTTCTGAACTATTTTACCTATTGTTAACCGCTATCTTGACCGGGGTGCTTTGGATACCCGTTGTAATTGGCTATGTTACCAGTCGCGGATTGCTCACACCCCAGGACTACAAGGTAGCGCCTACATCAGATCTCCCGGATTGGATCAATCGGGCCAATCGGGCTCAACTCAATGCAGTAGAGAATTTTGGCCAATTTTCTGCGGTGGTGCTGATCGCCCATCTCGCTGATGTGCATACCGGGGTGACTGTATTTTGTGCATCGGCTTATTTCTATATCAGAGTGATTCATGCCGTGCTACATATCAGCGGGTTCTCGTATTTTAATTCCAGGACCGTGGCTTTCACTCTGTCATTTGCTGCATTTTTGGTTTACGCGCTGGAAGTTCTACGCAACGCGATATAGTAAAACTATTGATCCCTGGATGTTGCTTTTTTCATAGCCGCGACATCTTCTTTAGCCGCTTTTTGTAACAACATGGTATCCGTTCCGGATACCACTAAATGATGCCCTGTTTGATATAGATGTTGTGCGTCACGCCCCGGAATTGGAATCGTGCCGAGCAATTTGCCCGTGCCCAGACTTGCCTCGACGATATGATCAAATGCCTGATTAAATTCGGCAGAATCAAAATTATGTAAATCACCTAGTGATGCGGATAAATCCGCAGGGCCGATAAATACCATGTCGATGCCGTCAACCCGCACAATATTTTCTATGTCGTTAACCGCCTCTTTGCTCTCAATTTGTACCATCAGCAAAAAATCCTGCTCCATGAATTCCAGATAACCTTCGAGATTTTCTCCATACTTGGTTGCTCGAATTATTCCTGGTGCCGCCCCGCGATTTCCTGCTGGTCCATAACGACAGGCTTCAACAACTTGTTTGGTGTGTTCAACATTTCTAACATCGGGAATCATTATGCCCTCGGGACCGATGTCCAAAGCTCTTTTTATATCTACCAGACCGCTGGAGCTTGCTCTGATCATAGCTGGGCAGTCATAATTGCTCACTGCTTGCATCGATGATATCGCATCAATAAAAGAACCTGGAGAATGTTCGAGGTCAATTATTACGGTATCGTAGCCACTAATTGCAACGATTTCTGATGCTATTGGGCTGAACATGCTAATCCAGCAAGCATTTAGTTGTTCGCCACTTAAAAGACGTTTCTTTATTGATGTGCTGTTTTTCATTTCGCAATTGTTACTCAGCTCTATGGGACAATGCAACGTTGTTAATAAATATAATTTGAATCTTTTGTGATTAACCTGATTCGTAACGAATGGCGTCTATTGCTGTTTGGTTTTTTAATGACCTTCTGGTCATCCCCCGGTCAAACCTATCTGATATCGCTTTTTAGCGGACAAATACGTGGGGAGCTGGCTTTAAGCGATGGTGATTTCGCAGGCATCTATTCTTTGGCAACGTTGTTAAGCGCTATGGTTATGATCTGGAGTGGCGCGTTGGTAGATAAAATTGATCTGAAAAAGTTTTCCATCGCATTGGTTCTGGGTCTGGCAGCAGGTTGTGGATTTATGTCAATCAGTACTGGCGTATTGAGTCTGCTGATTAGCATGTTTCTGATCCGACATCTGGGTCAGGGCTTAATGTGTATCACCAGCTCCACGGCGGTGATTCGATATCTTGATCAGAACAAGGGCAAGTCATCAGCCCTGGCGGGTATGGGCTATGCGGTATCCGAAGCGGTGATGCCCAGCATTGTGGTCGCCATGTTATTACTGATTGGCTGGCGCATTAGCTGGCAGGTTATTGGAGTAGTGGTTGTCCTGGTTATGGTCCCGGCGATCATTCTTTTACTACGTAACCATTCCCGACGTCATGAAAATTATCTGGAAACAATCGCCACCATAGAATCAGAGTCCAATGGAGAAAATAAATCCATGGATTCCCGACGACAATGGACCCGGGCCGAAGTGATCCGCGACAAACGGTTTTATTTATTTGCCCCAGGACTGATGTCCCAGCAATTAATGTTTACTGGTTTCATATTCCATCAGGTACATCTGGTGGAATCAAAAAACTGGTCATTAACCATCTGGGCATCATTGTTTGCCCTCTATGCTGTGGTATCGGTGGTTACAAAACTGGTGACCGGGGTTTTGGTGGATCGCTACGGTGCAATTCGAATGGTGCCCCTGGTGGGATTACCCATGGGTATCGGGCTGGTGATTCTGTCATCGTCGACGGAGATATTCTGGGGTGGTGCTTTTTTGGTTTTGACCGGCGTAACCGTTGGATATCAATCTACGGTTACCGCACCATTCTGGTCAGAAATGTATGGCAATAAACATCTGGGTTCGATCAAATCCCTGGGCGCATCGGTTATGGTTTTTTGTACTGCGGTTTCGCCATTTATTATCGGCTGGTTTATCGACCGAGGAACTAGCATGGATATACTGGCCATGGCCAGTGCGATTTACATGTTTGTTACTTCTGCATTGGCGTATTATGCATACAGATTAACTGTCCGGTCCTGATCCAGTGTTATCCATAAAACTACCACTTATCAAATTTTCAGTTATTGCTTTGGCGATATTGATATCGGCATGCGATAGAAATTCGCCGCCCAGTGTTGAGAATCAATTTTCTGCTGAGACGCCAGGTCAGCGCAACCTTACATTGGAGCCCGTAGACTGCTGGTTTAAGTTGTCCAGAAAAAAACCCCAGACTCATTGTTATTTGATGCATGTTCCTCAGGACTATGAAATGATGGAAGGAAAATGGATTGCCTTTTCCGTGGTTAAAATCAGTGCTGGACTCGACCAATCCACTAAGTCCCCAGTCATCCATCTAGGCGGTGGCGGGCCGGGCAATCCCATTGGGTTTTGGCCAGGCATCGATGTAACCAGTTTGTGGGAACTGTATCAGGGTATGTCCGTGGACAGCGATCGGGATCTTTATATCATTGATCCCCGTGGTGTGGGTCAGTCGGAGCCGGCTTTGGAATGTTATGAATTTGTGGATATGATTGAAGTTGAATTAGCCAAACAGCTAACCAATATTGAAGAAAACCACAACGCGTTGGAGGCGTACAATGCTTGCCGTTCGCGATTGCAAAAAGAAGGGTTTGATTTAGCCCAATACAACAGTGCCAATGTCGCAAGGGACGTAGAACAGCTCCGCAAAACACTGAACATTGAGCAATGGAATTTATATGGCGTATCTTACGGTAGCCGTTATGCGCAAACCATTGCCCGGGAATTTCCCCATGGCGTTGAGTCCATGATACTGGATGCCGCAACATTTCCGGAAATCAGATATGCGGAACGATCGGCTCAAGCCTACCTTCAAACCCTGGAGCGTTTGTTTGAGTATTGTGAAAACGAAAGCACGTGCAGTAAATCTGGAGGTGATGTACGCAAAAGATTCTGGGATCTGGTAAATCAATTGAATGCCAGGCCAATTTCATATGACATTAATCATCCTTATCGCGATGGCCGAATCGAAATATTATTAACCGGCAACCGATTTTCTCAGGCTTATTACTATGCGCTGTATGACGCCAGTTTCTATGAAAAGTTACCGGCCATACTCCAAAGCCTGGAAAATGGATTTCCAGGAGAGTTCAGAGAACCGCTCTACGACTGGCTATCTTATATTGTTGATCGGGAGTATGCGGACGGTTCTGCCATAGCACACTTTTGTTTTGAGGAAGCACCATTTGTTGATTTTGACCAGGCCATTGCGAATACAATTTCGTTGCCCATTGAAATTAAAGACATGGTTGCGGATGGGCTGGATTATTCCCGAACCCAATGCCAGCAATGGGGTGGTCAGGTGGCGGAAGAAATTGAAAATCAACCGGTGAAAACGGATATTCCGACGTTATTTCTCCACGGTGCCCTGGATCCGGTGTTGCCGGTAGAAGATTTAGATGCGCAGATGCAGCACTTTAGCCAATCGGATTACCAGGTTTTTGATGATATTGCCCACGGTATTGTTGGTGTACACCCCTGTGGAATCGAATTAGCCAGGGAATTTTATGATAACAAGCTTAGATTTAGAGAAACTGTGACTTGTCTTTAAGGGAATATAGTTGTAGTTTTACAGCAGTCCTGGACCAACTTTAGAGGAGTCTCCCATGAAAGCAGTAGCTTCCAGCATTTCCACACAAAACATCAGCGACGAGGAGTGGCAGGTTCGTCAGGATCTGGCAGCGTGTTACCGGTTATTCGTTCACTACGGCTGGACAGATTTAATTTTCACCCATCTCAGCGCACGGGTTCCGGGTCACCCCGATCAATATCTGATTAATCCCTATGGCCTGTTGTTTCAGGAAATCACCGCCAGCAGTCTGATCAAGGCGGATTTTAACGGCAATGTAATTGCCGGAGACTATCCCTACAATGATGCGGGTCACGCTATTCATACCGCGGTCTTAAAAGCACGACCGGATATTAATTCGGTGTTGCACAGCCACACCCGCGCCGGCATGGCGGTGTCCTGTATGGACTGCGGCTTGCTGCCATTAACCCAGCAGGCCAACGAAGTCGGTGGTACTGTGAGTTACCATAAATATGATGTGGCCACTGATAATGAGGAAGAGTGTCGAAAGCTGGGTGAAGATATCGAGGACAAATACCTGATGGTAATGCATAACCACGGCTTGCTTGCTGCGGGCAGGACGGTGTCTGAAGCATTCTACTATTTATACACCCTGGAAAGTGCCTGCAAGGTCCAGGTCGACGTTATGAGTTCCGGGGCAAAAATGGTTGTACCCGAAGACAGCGTAGTCAAGGAACTCCAGGAATATGGGTTGCCATCAAAAGATGGTCCCGATGATTTTGTGGATCGATCCTGGACTGCGGTGACCCGAATGCTGGATACCAAAGATCCATCCTATAAAGATTAATCGTCTATTTAATCATTACTGGCATCGCTTATCTAAATACGTTATTCATGGATAAACCCATGAATCTTTCATAAGGGAAACATATGGGCAGCGTGATATTTGACTTCACCGCAAAATCGGTTTTGATTACGGGTGGTACTTCAGGAATTGGTGAGGCGGCGGTTGCGGCATTTACTAAAGCCGGAGCAGATGTGGTATTCACTGGCAGGAGCCAGTCTCGGGGTGATCGGATTGTGGAACAACTCAAATCCCACAACAGCAAATTCCATTTTATTCCAGGAGATATTACTGATAGCAGCTTCTGCGATGAGCTGGTCGAGGAATCGGTTTCCTTACTCGGCGGCCTGGATATCGTGCTCAACAGTGCGGGCGTGATCTATCATGCCAACGCCGAGGCGACCACGGATGAAATATGGCATGAAACTATGAATGTTAATGTCAACGGTATGTTTTATGTCTGTCGGGCAGCATTGAAAAATATGAAAGACACTGGTGGCGTAATTCTAAATATTGCCTCGGACGCTGGATTATCCGCAAGTTCAGGCTTGATGGCATATAACACCAGCAAAGGTGCAGTAATACAAATGTCGCGGTCAATGGCCAGGGATTATGGACGTTATGGCATTCGTGTAATTCCAATTTGCCCAGGAGATGTGGATACGCCAATGTTAAGAGGCGAATTCAAACAAAATAGTATTGATGCCAAGAGCGGGTTGGAACAATCTGCCATGAGCGTGCCATTAAACCGGGTTTGCACGCCCGAGGAAGTGGCGGATCTGGTTTTATACGCAGCCAGTGATTCATCAGGGTTTATGAGCGGCTATCCCCTGGTACTCGATGCCGCCAATCGGGCCTGATTGCAAAAAAGATGCATGACCCCAATCCTGCTAACGCGCCTCCAATTACCATATTAAAGCGGGCACACGAGCTTACCCAAAGTAGAAAGGGTCCCGCCTATATTTATCAATGTTCAGAGGGATGGGGCGTGGCTGAAAAGTTACCCGATATTCCAAATGGTGCATTGATTACTGTAGTAAATTATGGGCTGGATTACAAAGAATTGCTAAACACGGGTGGATGTTAGTACTAACATCCAACAAAATTCGGGTGGAAATGCTGCTGGAAATGCATGTGGATATTTGGCGGCGAGATTGATATGCTTTCATTCCACAAATTCAAAAATCAAAATGGGATAATAATATGGCAGAAACAGCAACCTGTGATAACGGCGTCAATGTTGAAGCATTACTCGGCGCTCGAGAAGCCTTAACCGAAGCACCCGCGGGAGCGCAGTTTCAGTGGCGCGCCACCTGCAACTGGGTCAACGGTACTCACAGCCAATCAACCGTAGAAAGTTTTTATGGTCTCGGCGAAGAGCAACAACATAAGACTACATTTTCTTTTGATGCAGATCATCCGGAAATTTTTGCTTCTGAAGACAAAGGCGCTACGCCGGTAGAAATGGTTTTGGTTGGACTGGCGAGTTGTATTACCGCGGGTGTTGCGGCGGTGGCTCAACGACGGGAAATCCAGCTCAATTCGGTCTCAGCAACCGTGGAAGCGGGAATGGATATAGCTGGTATTTTGGGCATCGACAGCGATGTGCGAAATGGTTTCGACGGCATCAAGGTTCATTATAAAATTGATGCGGATGCCTCTGAGGATGATGTCAAGGCAATTGTCGCCCAATCCCAAAAACGATCAGCGGTATACGATATCGTGACAAATCCAACTAACGTGACTGTAGAGGTAAACTAGATTCAGCAATTTATGAGCTAGTTTCTCTCTGTACAAGGGTTAAGATTTTCAGCGCCGATGGCATCTGAGCATGGGCGGGTCTGAGCGAATCCCCTGTGTCATCATAGGCGCAGGTCACTCAGGCCTGGCTATGAGCAAATGCCTGAGTGATTTGTCCGTTGAGCATATGATTCTGGAGCGTGGTGAAATTGCCAATTCATGGAAATTTGAGCGCTGGGATTCACTCAAGCTGCTAACTCCAAACTGGCAGGCCAGGTTGCCGGGTTATAGCTACCAGGGCGATAACCCCGACGGTTATATGGATATGACCGAGGTTATCAATTTTATTGAATCCTATGCGCAATTTATCGATGCAACCGTCCATTTGAATACGGCGGTGACTTCGGTATCTATGGAAGAGGGTGAATACAAGGTCATAACCAACAATCAGACCTGGCTTGCAAAAACCCTGGTTGTTGCCAGTGGTGCCTGCAATCGGGCCCAGGTGCCAGCTCTCGCGAACAACGTTCCTGATGGTGTTCAAAATTTTACCGCAATGGACTATCGCAATCCTGGACAGTTACCCGAGGGCGGGGTGATGGTAGTCGGAGCATCAGCCACCGGCGTTCAGTTCGCTGAGGAAATTCAGGAATCAGGTCGGCAGGTCGCAATTTCCGTGGGTGAACATGTCCGACTGCCCCGGGTGTATAGGGGTAAGGATATTCAGTGGTGGCTGGACACTACCGGAATTCTCGATGAGCGCTACGATGAAATCGACGACATTGTTCGCGGTCGGAATATTCCATCGCCTCAGCTTGTGGGTTCTGATCAAAGATACACCATCGACTTAAATAAGCTCACATCCATTGGTGTTCAGCTGCGTGGTCGGCTGGCCGGTATTGATGATGGCAAGTTGCAATTTTCTGGTGGTTTAAAAAACAATTGTGCCCTGGCTGATCTCAAAATGGGGAGACTGTTAAATACCATTGACGAATGGGTTAGCGAGCACGACCTGGATGACCAGATAGAACCTGGAGAAAGGTATGATGCAACTGTTGTTGATGAATCGCCGGTTCTGATAATGGATTTTGAAAAATCCGGAATCAAATCCATGGTCTGGGCCACAGGCTACTATCCAGATTATTCCTGGCTGGATTTGCCGGTTCTGGACAGAAAGGGAAAAATCCGTCACGAAGGCGGCGTAGTGGATTCTCCTGGAATGTATTTATTGGGCATGTCGGTTTTACGCCGCAGAAAATCCAGTTTTATCCACGGCGCTGAAGACGATGCCCAGGATTTAAGCGCTCATCTCGCCGGATATATTGGTAGGTAAGAATCTAACTTGATCCAAATTCGCAATTTAATTTTATCTTTTATGCTGGATTTGATGGCATATTTTGATTTGAAAAATCAGGAGGACAATAAATGAATCTGATGTGGACTGGTTCCGTTATCGGCGTTCTGCTTGGTTTGGTTCATGCTATGTACGTGTTTAATGTCGTTGCTGGCAGGGGTGTACCTAGCGGTTCACGGAATTATCTTCGCGGGAATTATTTCGCATTCTGGACATTTCTGTTGTGGATTCTGTTTGGGACTTATATTCTGGTATTGTGGATTATTGGGATGTTCTTTTATCTGGTTTTCAAGGCTTATCGCTAATGGATTACAGCCAGGTAAAAACTGTGGGAATTGTCGGGGCAGGGGCTGCAGGGCTGGCCACAGCGCGTAGTTTGATGTCCGTTGGACTAACGTGTACCTTGTTTGAGCGGAATTCAATTCTAGGTGGCGTCTGGTCTGATGGTTATCTCAATTTCGGCGTTCAGGTTCAACGTGAGCTGTATGAGTTCCCCGACTGGCCATTACCTGAGGACACACCAGATTTTACCCCAGGACCTACCATTGCCAGGTACCTGTCCGACTATGCAGATCATTTTGGGATAAAACCGAATATTCGATTTAATACAACGGTTAACAGCGTTGCCGTATCAGATTCGGAAAACTCTAGCTGGATTATTGATTCAAGCAATAGCGGCACCAATTTTAAAGATAAATTTGATCTGATTATTGTCTGCATCGGTTTGTATTCCAATGTACCAAACATTGCAGAATTTCCCGATCAGGATAAATTCGACGGTGAGATTATTCATAACTCTCAACTGCAGTCTTTTGAGCAGCTTAAGGGAAAACGTGTGGCTGTCGTGGGTTATGGTAAGAGTGCAACGGACGCGGCCCTGGAAGCGGCAAATTCCGCTGCCGAGACGCACATTATTTTTCGTACGCCGCATTGGCCTATTCCCCAGAAACTGGCGGGCATTCTTCCTTTTAAATGGGGATTGCTACATCGCATGAACAGTACCCTGATACCGCTCTATCAAAAACCCACCAGTTTGGAAAAAATGGTGCACAGCCTGGGGAAGCCTCTGGTTTGGTTTTACTGGCGGTTGGTGGAAACACTGTTGTATTTTCAGTGCAAGCTAGGTTCCCGATTTGGTACGCGGGTCAGTCTAGTTTCCGAGAAACCCATTGAAATAGATGCTTTTGGTGAATCTACGATGATCCCAAGAGGGGAATTTTTTAAACGAGCTCGAGCAGGGGATATAGAATTACACCGGACTTCTATCAAAAACTTCACCTCCACAGGTCTGGTTCTGATAGATGGCAGTTCTATCGATCTAGATCTGGTGATAATGGCAACAGGCTGGAAAACTGATTTTAGTTTTATTTCCCCCGATGTCTGGCAAAGATTGGGACCGGAAGATGATGGATTTTATCTGTATAGGCATATTCTGCACCCTGATACACCTGGCATGGTATTTGTCGGTCGTGCTGCATCGATTTCAAGTATTTTGACCTATTGCCTCCAGGCACACTGGTTGGCCGAGCTGATAAAAGGAAAATTCGATCTTCCTGACAATTATTCGATGCATAACAACATTGATGAAATGAAAGCCTGGAAGCGGGCGTGGATTCCTTTCAGTTCTTCACGGAGTGCCAGGCTCATTGCACATACCCAGCATTACCATGACGAGTTACTGGGAGATTTTGGCGCACATCCATTGCGAAAATCCGGTGTTTTGGCGCCGCTGAAAGAACTTATTGCCCCCTACGAACCCAGTGATTACGCCTCTCTTTTTGAAGAACAATAATTTTCTGTAATTCCGTTGTTGTTAGACGTTTCAAAAATTTTGGATAAGTGTTGTGATTTAATCGATAGTAAAATACTATTGTATCGATATATATAATTCAATTTACCTATTGATCTGAATTCTTTAACATCAACTTAATCACATTAACTTTTATTGGAGATTAAGATGAAAAAGAAACTTACAACCGCGGTTGGTTGTCCTGTAGCGGATAATCAGAATGTAGCGACAGCAGGCCCTCGCGGCCCACAATTATTACAAGATGTTTGGTTCCTCGAAAAGTTAGGACATTTCGCACGAGAAGTAATCCCTGAACGTCGGATGCACGCCAAGGGATCTGGGGCATACGGTAAATTTACCGTTACCGACGACATTAGCCAATATACAAGAGCAAAAATTTTTTCAGAAGTCGGTAAGACAACGGAACTGTTCGCCCGATTCACAACCGTTGCGGGGGAGAGGGGCGCAGCAGACGCTGAACGTGATATTCGCGGTTTTGCCGTCAAGTTCTACACCGAGGAAGGCAATTGGGATTTGGTCGGTAATAATACGCCGGTTTTTTTCCTGCGGGATCCGTTGAAGTTTCCAGATTTAAACCATGCCGTGAAAAGAGATCCACGAACAAATTTACGTAGCGCGCAAAGTAATTGGGATTTTTGGACATCATTACCCGAAGCCCTGCATCAAATAACGATTACCATGAGTGAGCGCGGAATACCCGCCAGTTATACCACGATGAATGGCTATGGTAGTCATACCTTCAGTATGATTAATGCGGCCAATGAACGAGTCTGGGTAAAGTTTCATTTCAAAACGAACCAGGGTATTAAAAACCTGAGTAATGCTGAAGCCGCGAAAATCATTGCAGTTGATCGAGAAAGCCATCAGCGTGACCTGTATGAGCGAATCGAGAACAATGAGCATCCTTCATGGACACTGAAGATTCAGGTAATGACCGAAGAACAGGCTGACCAGGTAGCGTTTAACCCATTTGACCTGACAAAAATTTGGCCACATAGCGAATTCCCTCTTTTAGAAGTAGGGCAGATGGAATTAAATCGTAACCCGGAAAACTTTTTCGCCGAAGTAGAGCAAGCCGCATTTAATCCGGCTAGTGTTGTGCCAGGGATCGGCTTCTCCCCTGATAAAATGTTACAAGGCCGCCTATTTTCTTATGGAGATGCCCAACGCTACCGATTGGGCGTGAACCACAATCACATTCCAGTGAATGCACCACGATGCCCGGTAAACAGCTACCATCGAGATGGTGCAATGCGTATTGATGGAAATCAGGGGAGTACCATCGGCTATGAACCTAATACTCTGGGTGAGTGGCAAGAGCAACCGAATTTTTCCGAGCCTCCCCTCGATCTTTCTGGGTCAGCAACCCGTTGGAACCACCGAGATGATGATGAATATTATTCCCAGGCGGGCAATCTGTTCCGAATTATGTCCCCAGAGCAACAGCAAACATTGTTCGATAATACTGCGGGGGAAGTAGGCGGCGCGAGCATCGAAATACAAAAAAGGCATATTTCTAATTGCTTAAAGGCAGATCCGGAATATGGAGCGGGTGTTGCAAAATCTTTGGGAATTAACCTCAGCGATTTATAAGTCTGGAACAAAATTAATCAAATGGGTCAGATTTCATTGATCACTTAAACCTGTGACTTTGATATGAATTCCGTCAAGCGAATCTGGCCCTTTTGAAGCGTGAAGAAGATTCAAGAGCACGTCATACAACGCGCCGATCGGGTACATTGGGTAATTAAAGAAACCGAAATCATCGGCATAAGCTTTAAGCATTGCCAAAATCATTTCATCATCATAGTGGTTTTTAACCTCTCCCAAAGGAAAATTAGTTTGTCGAAACTTGTACAAATTTCGCAGAAGCAAATCTGCATTTAGCTCTAGGACAACTTGGTTAAAATCTCTGTCGAGAATTTAAAATCGAATCATCCCATTACAAACGAGTTTGTCTTTGTTAGTTGCGTTCAGATATTGCGGTGATATATGGCTGCCACTGGCAGAATAACAAGCATTCACCATCTCAGGTAATTGCAATACAAAATTTCGAAAATTGTCATAACGTTTTTCATCCTCTGAAATAGCATAGTGGTAGATCGACACTAATCGAGCAAAAGGATTTCATACGGCCATAAATCGATAGGCATTATCAAACTTCTCTCCCCCAAGGAGACGCTTTGTACAGCTAGTAGTGGCGTGTTGTAAATATAAATAATTTTGCCAATCGAATCCGAACGCAGCTTCGCGATCACAAATTTTGAAATCATGTTCTACTGGTGCGATGGTTCTTTCAATGGAAGTCCCTGAGTTTTTGCCCGGATGCAAATACAGCGCATTAATCTCTTGGAGGTATACGATTTATCCGCCTCAAGGAAGATTATGAATTAGGGTTGTTATTTTTCTCCGGATTAATTTATCAATATGCCAAATTCCTGGAACGTTATCTGCGATATCATTTATACGAGCTTTGCTCGTCCCTTTGATTTTAGACCTTAGATTGCCTGAAGGTGACAATTTTACATACACAATTTAACGCCTTTCACTACAAACATCATAAATGGGAACGAAGGGATACCTGTAACTCCCTCCGTCCCAAAATTTATGATGCTGACCGCAACATAAACTTAAGGTATGGGTACGATGTCAACCCGATTTATTTCAACCGTAGGGTTTACATACAACAGAGATGTACCACCGTCGGATATGGTGTACTGGCCGCCATTGGACCCTGAGATATTGAAGTCATCTCCCTCAACCGCACCAAATCCACCGAGTCCGCTCTGATATGGGCAGTCATTAGTTACTTCACGAAAGTAAGGAAGCCCAGTATTTGGATCGATAAGATCTTCCAGACCGGTTCTGTCGTAGGCGATTCGTGCACGGATGTGGCTGCTACCATCGGTATTGCCATCGCTATCGACGCGCTCGACCATCACGCCAAGATAGAAGCTCTGAGGGATATTTCGATCGTGGCGCGTACTGTAGATAAAACCTTCCACACCACCTTCAGCAGGATAATCCCGTATTACTGGACAATTACCAGATTCATCGATGTAGCTGCGTTGAATCACCGTGGTTGCTAATGGGTCGGGGCAACTCACTGATGCGGCTGGGAGAAACATTGCTTCGCATTCGACTTGGGTAACATCGGTGAGTTTTAATAAGACCTCTTTTCTTCGTAAAACATCTTCAGCAGGATCGAAAGCCAGACCAAATCTATTTCTTTCTTTAATACGCCATCCCTTGATTCTCTTCGAGTAGACGCTTTTTATGACGTGGGTATATTTTAATATGCCACTATCCTCGCCTGCGGTCAGCATGGAGAATCGACACTTGGCGGGCCGTCTCTGGCGGATTTGCTGGCAAGCTTCGATGCTCTCAGCGGTCAGGCTTCGCAGATTTGGATCAATTTCGCCGTTTTCCACAATCTGCACTTCCTGCTTGAGCGTATCCATAACACCATCGATAATATCAATTGCCCTGGTATCGCTGACATCAATGGTTGGAAACACGGTGTATACGTTAGAGAGAATCTCAACATTGTAGGTACTCTCTTCCACTTGGAGATTGGATATTCCGATGATATGACCTCCTGGACCGAATTCAACAACAGGATCGTTGGGTTCAGCATATACCGAAGGTAGTTTTACTAATAAACCGATTAATACAAACACAGCAGCTCGAATCACCGTCATGTTCTGTTTGTAAATTGATAATATAAACATAGTCTGATTCCTAAATTATTTAATTCATAAATTCAGGCGTGCTATCTTCCCAAGACAGTAGGGGTTAACTCGCCCAACTTCCATAGTGCAAATTACGCCTCCTTATTGGTCGGGAAACTAAAAAATAAAGCTGTTACGAGCAGCGTTAGCGTATTCCCGATGCAGCTGAGTCTAAGGATAGGAAGATTTGAATGTATTCGACAATTATTTGAATATGACGGATTTAGACTATTTAATGGTCGCTAGTAAGATACATATTTGCCAATTTAGAATTGAATTGACTCTACATCAATCAGATCAATCGCGTTTGATTCGCTTGATCTTTTCTAGTTGGGGTTTTCTAAAGCCTGCAGCAATCTTGTTATTGCGGAATCGCGGTTGTGTTTTAGCTCGGCCGCGTCTGTTACTCCCCAGGTTGCAGACACCTCCTGCACATATTGCTCAATGAGCGCTTTATCAGGAAAAAAATCATCGGGCGCAGTATACCCACGCCCCAACTCTTTGATCAGTAACTCAATAAAGTCAGGGTATTGATCCGGGGTTCGCGCGCCGAGATAAAATGTATGGGAAGGACCGATGGCAGCCCATCTTAACGCTGGACCGTGGGTCAGGGCAGCATCGAGCTGCTCCACCGAGGCAACGCCCTGAGAAAGCATATAGAGTATTTCTTTCCACACCGCGAACTGCAGACGATTGCCGATATAACCGTTGATTTCATTATCCAGTACCACCGGTTTCGAGTGAATGTGAGAATAAAAATCCACTGCGCAGTTAATGGCGTCAAAGTCTACGCCGTCACCCCCCGCAATTTCCACCAGGGGAATCAAATATGGCGGATTGAATGGGTGACCGACAATCACTCTGCCGCCATGAATGCATTTACTGCGCAGGTTCGCGGCGAGAAAACCCGATGAGCTTGAGGCAATGACCACCGATGGATCCACCATTGAATCCAGAGTTGCCAGCAATTGTATTTTTGCTTCTTCATCTTCGATGGCACTTTCCTGAATAAATTGAACCTCATCAAGCGCTGTATTTATATCTGTGGTGAAACTGAGTTTGTTGATCCCGGCCTGATTCGACAATCCCAGTTTTTCCAGGTAGGGCCAGGCCGTATTTACTGTATGACGCAAAAATTCTTCCGCTTCGGGTCGAGGGTCATAACAAACAACCTCCAGTCCACTACGTAAAAAATGCGCAGCCCAGCCGCTACCCATCAAACCCGATCCGAAACAGCAGACTCGTGTAATTTGATTGGGTTGGGGATAATCAATCATGGCTTGAATTCGATCAAGGCGTCAACCGCCATTACACCATCGCTGTGAACAATCAACGGGTTTATGTCAATGGATAAAATTTCGTTGCGGAAATGCATTGCCAGTTGGGAAAACGATAGCAGGGCCTGAACCAATGCATTTTTATCCAGAGCCGGTGCGTTTCGAAATCCACGGAGCAGGGGTGTAGGGCTGAGTTGTTCAATCATGGCCTGGGCTTCAGTTTCGCTCAACGGCGTCAGTACAAATGTTCTGTCCACGGCTAATTCGACGAATTTGCCACCCGATGACGTCATAATCAATGGACCATAGTCTGGATCGTTGATCATGCCCAATGCAACTTCAATACCTTTTGGTGCAGTCCCTTGAATGGTCGCACTGGGGCCAAGTCTTTTGGCAAGTTCGCTGTAATGGTGTTTTAGCTCCGCTGGGTTGTTAATTCCAAGCAACACACCATCCAAATCACTTTTATGTGCATGGCCCTCGGCTGTTTTTAAAACCATGGGCCAGTGTAGTTTTTCAACTGCTTCGAACAACTGTTCTTCGTTTGTCACCAGATAGCTTTCTACTGTGTGGATTCCACAATGCCGCAATACCGCCAGTGCATCACACTCCTGGTCGGAGCGGGCCTGCTCCACGGCACGGGTTAGGGCCTCATTTGGTTTTTGGATATGCTCATTTTTCGATTTAGTGGATTGAATACGATCTCTGAACTGAAAGGCGTATTTAATCGCCCGCATCATATTGGGGACGCCGTCCAGAACCGCAACACCCGCTGCATCAAATTTCATGGTTCGGCCGGAATAAAATTGCCTGGCGCTGTATGAACCCGCTACTATGGGTTTGTCCGCTGACATAGCGGCAACCATCACACCCTCGGCGACCCGGTCGGTAAATACATCGCTTTTTACCAAGCCGTATTCCCCCATAGCCACAGTAATCGCCGTACCCGGGTCTGCAGTTATGTCTTCGAGGATGCCGGAAACGTGCTCGGTTAGGTGTTCCTCCCCTCCCCAAAAATCTACCGGATTTTCCGCTGGCAGGTCGGCCACCAGTCGGTCGCGCAGTTTTTTCTTGGTGGTTTTTGAAAATGTTGTTAATGGTAATTCTAGATTTTCCGCCTCGTCGATGATCTGTGCTTTCATCCCGCCAGAGTCCCCGGTCACGGTTAATCCACCGGTTCCGATTTCAGACACATGGGAAAACAGGCACAGGGTTGTCCAAAATTCATCAAGGTTGTTTACCCGAATGGCGTGGTACTTGCGCAGTACCGCATCAATAATTTTGTCATCCGCAGCCATGCGTCCAGCATGGGTGGATACCGCCGATCTTGAGGCCTGGCTGCGACCTGGTTTGAGTACGACCACGGGTATATTGGCATCACATGCATTCTTAAGTGCGTTAATAAATTCCGCGGGGTTAACTATTATTTCCAGATAAATCGCGATCACGCCGGTTTCGGGTAAGCTCAGCGCATAGTTAATCATGGCGCCTACGGTGACGCTGATTTCATGTCCCGGGTGAGCGGCGAATGAATATCGAATCCTTGGATCGGTCAGTGTACAGGCGCCAAATATGGCTCCTGATTGAATGATGCCGGCGATACGCCCCGTGGGCGCAACGGTGGGTGGAATCCAGCTGCCGATGGATTGCCTGGCATAATTGACATAGCCGATGGAATTTGGGCCCAGGACGGGAATTTTAGCAGCGTCAATAATTTCCCGTATTTGCTGATTAAATTTGGGATCAGGATCAATCAGCGGATTACCATAAATTACAACGGATTTTGCGCCCGCAGCGATAGACTGCTCTAGGTCCTCGACCATACGCGAGGGGGAGCCGGCGATAATGACCAAATCAATGGGTTTACCAATATCTGAAATGGATTCAACACAGGACCATCCGGCGATGTCCTGGTATTTCGGGGTTACGGGATAAACAGTGCCTTTCCAGCCCAGGGTGTTTGCACAGGCCACGGAGTCATAGCCCGGTCGATTTTTCCGGCCACTGGCGCCAATCACGGCTATGGACTCGGGTTCAAATAGCGAAGTTAGTGCATCTGGCGGAAAGATACCTGGCATTTCGTTTTGGGGTCAGTGTGAATTAATTGACCTTAAAATCATCCATTGCACGATAGCGTCTGCGATGCCATGACCCATCACCATTTTGACGACCAATGGTTGTGAGTCGTTTTAAATAATGACCGATGGGTAATTCATTTGTCATGCCAATGCCGCCGTGTAACTGTATTCCTTCCTTGCCAACCTGCCGACCCGCTTCTGCAACATAGATTTTTGCAGCAGATATTCGCCGAGCTCTTTCATTATCATCACAACCATCAATCACTGCCATCACCCCATCCTCAGCCATGGACTGGGCTAGCTGGCATTTGACGTAGACATCAACGATGCGGTGTTGCAATGCCTGCATGGAACTTAAGGTCTGGTCGAACTGTTCGCGGATTTTCATATATTCCAGCGTTTGATCATGAATCTCCCACATAATTGAAGCACCCTCGGCGCACAACAAAGCCGTTTCAACATCAATAATTTTTTCGACAATGCCGGCGTCACCCTGCGTCAGAATATGGTCGGCTTCAACTTTCACATCAGAAAACTCCATATCCGCGCTGCGACTGCCGTCGTACATTTTGTATGGGCGAACTTTTATACCTTCACTGGACGTCGGTACAACAACCAGGCTTAGTTGACTTTCAATCACTGCACTGACGATGACAAAATCTGACTGGGCGCCATAAGGAACTAAACGCTTGCAACCATTGATTACATAGCCATGGGAGTTCTTACTGGCCTCGGTGCGGGGCGGTTCATCGGGTCCGCCCGTCTCATACAATGCACAGGATATTTTCATGCTGCCATCAGCGATGCTGCCAAGGTAAAGTTTTTTCTGATCTTCATCACCGCCCAGAGAAATTGCGGTTGCAGCGCTGCCTACCGTTGTAAGATAAGGTGACATCATTAGTTTTTTTGCCTGTTGTTGGCAAATGGTTGCTACGTCAATTAATGAGCCGCCAAAACCGCTGTAAGATTCGTCGATGGCAATACCGAGCAACCCGAGTTCCAGAAACTGTTGCCAGTGATCAGGATCGAATCCCGATTCACTATCCAGAATTTTCAGTCGTTGCTCGAAAGAAAACTGTTCATCCATAAATCGGGCAACAGTGTCCTGAATCAGTTTTTGTTCTTCATTCAGGATAATCATAATCCCAGCACCGCTTTTGCAAGAATATTTTTTTGCACCTCGCTGGAGCCGGCATAAATTTCAGTTTTCCTAAAATTAAAATGGGCCTGAGCAATATACCCGGCTTCGGCCAAGTTGCTCGGTAGATGCTCTACGGATGCCGAATCTGAGCCATCGATCAGGGCATAATCCGCAACCGCATCGTGCAACAACTCAAGTAAATTATTTTGAACTTCGGTGCCCTTGAGTTTTAGCAATGAAGCCTCAGCGCCAGCGGGTTGTTCACCGAATAACATTCGGTACTCGGTGAGTTCAACTGCACGCAGCTCAATTTCGCATTGACTCAGGCGATAACTGAATTCAGGGTCATGGATTAATAAATCGCCATTTGTATTATGGCTATGAGCAAAGTTTTTTATCCGCCGTATTGTGCTCATGGAACGCGAAACTTCAGCGGTCCCGAAGCGCTCCAGACTGAGCAAATACTTGGCCAGTGTCCAGCCCTGGTGTTCTTCGCCGATGCGGTTCTCTACAGGCACTTCGACGTCTTTGAAAAACACCTGGTTTATTTCCGGTCCCGCGCCATCGAAGGTTTTGATGGGTCGGACTTCCACCCCGGGGCTATCCATATCAAACACCAGGAAAGTTATGCCATGTTGTTTCTTGCCAGTGGAGTCGGTGCGAAAAATACCAAACATGCGATCAGCGATGTGGGCTTCGCTGGTCCACATTTTCGATCCATTGATAATGTAATGATCATCTTTGCGAACTGCTCGGGTTTTTAAGGACGCCAGGTCAGATCCAGCGCCGGGTTCTGAAAAACCCTGGCACCAGAAATCATCCGCATTTTTAATCCGCGGCAGAATCTCATCTTTTTGTTTCTGGCTGCCGAATTCCATGATGGTGGGCGCCAGCATACCGGTGCCATAGATCATTGGGCGCGGTGCATCCACCAGGGCAATTTCACGTTCGAACACATACATTTGCACGTCGTTCCAGCCGGGCCCGCCATATTCTTTCGGCCAGGAAGGGCAACCCCAACCTTTTTGCTCAAGGATTCGATGCCAGGTGCGTTGCATATCCTTTGGCGTGTCAGCTCGCTCAGCGGCGACCACAGCCCGGATTTCATCGGGCAGATTGTCTTGCACAAAACTGCGAACTTCATTTCGGAATGTCTGGATATCGTTTGCGTCGGTCATAACCTTGTTTATGCAACTGAGTGGTTTGGAATCGGGCTATCGGAATTGGGCTAGGGGAAGGATAAATTTGATTGGCTTAAATGTCCACAACAACCGTACAACCCCTGCACTGGAACACCACTCGGTGTTCTCGGACGTGTAAAATAACCGAACAAGCCAAAACCTGACACCGACCCCAGAAATGACAATCCACGCCGATCATCGCATAACCATTGTTCACAACCAGCCTCTGGGGGAACAACCCCATAGTGGGCACAATCGCTGGCACCCAGAAATCCCACCCATTCTTAAGGTCAATCCGGGAGAGGTTGTTGCACTGGATAGCCGGGACGCCTTTGACTGCCAGATTAATAAAACCACTTGTATCGAAGATTTAACCCGATTAAGCCTGGATCGGGTCCATCCCATGACTGGGCCGGTATATGTCAATGGTGCTGAACCGGGTGATTTGCTCGAAGTAAATATTATTGAAGTTAAACCCCAGTCATTCGGATACACCGTGCAAGGGCCCCAGTTTGGGTTTTTGCGGGATTTATTTACCCAGAACTACCTGATTCAATGGCAGATTGCGGATGGCTTCGCCACATCATCAGACTTGCCCGGAATCAGAATTCCCGGAGCACCTTTTATGGGGGTTATGGGTGTAGCCCCATCCATGGAATTGCTGGGAACCATCACCGCCCGGGAAGCTGATCTAGCGGCGCGGGGCGCCTTTGTAGCCATGCCCGGCGCACATGAAGCCATTCCTGATGATGCAACCATCGCAGATGTGGCGCTTAAATCTCTACCGCCAAGGGAATTTGGCGGCAACATTGACGTTAAGCAATTAACTTCCGGCGCTACGCTGCGATTGCCTGTATTCGTGCCCGGCGCACTTTTCTCTACCGGTGACGCCCATTTCGCCCAGGGGGATAATGAATGCTGTACCGCCATTGAAATCGGTGCAACCCTGTATTGTTCCTTTGAAATAATCAAAAGCGATACCTTGATCAGGGATATCACCGACCCTGAATTTTTTCGCCAGGACGTAACATCTATAGATCCCAGTGCGCCTTTGCCCATCGAATCCCGACCATACTTTGCCACCACCGGATTTTGCCGCACCAGCGATGGTGTGAATCAGAGCGAAGATCTAAATCTAGCGGCGCGCAATGCCTTATTAAATATGATTGGATATTTGACTGAGGAACGCGGGTTGTCCCGGGAACAGGCTTATGCTCTTTGCAGTGTTGCGGTAGATCTTCGAATCAGTGAAGCGGTTAACCTGCCAAACTTTCTGGTCTCAGCTATGATCCCACTGGATATTTTTACTCAGGACTGACGCGTGTACCAAATTCATAAATATTATGCCTAAAAATTCTGAGCTCGACGATTTCTTAAAACAATATCCTGACACCACCCATGTGGATGTGCTCATTATGGATTTATGTGGAAATGCATTTGGTAAGCGACTACGGATATCTGCTATTGAATCTCTTTACAAATCGGGCACGCCGGTTTGTGCGGCCATGCAGCTGGTTAATGTCCTCGGTGAATCAGCAGATCCCATGGGATATGGTTTTTCCAATGGCGATCCCGATGGTTATGCGAGACCTATACCAGGTACTTTGGCTGCGGTGCCATGGGCAGGGAAGGGCCGGTGTCAGGTGCTGTGTCAGTTGCTCGATGGTGAAACCCAGCAGCCCCAGTGGTTCGACCCCAGGGTCATTCTTGAAAATGTAGTTGCTCGGTTTGAAGAATTAAAATTAAAACCCGTTGTTGCGGTGGAACTTGAATTTTTTCTCATCGAAACCGGGCGCGATGAATCGGGTCACCCCATTCCTGTGTCCTCACCACGAACCGGGCTGCCTGAAACCCAGGGCAGGGTGCTTTCCCTGGATAAGCTGGATGAATTTGCACCCATACTCGATGCCATCGAACAGGCCTGTGCCATTCAAAATATTCCAACAACCAGTATGATCAGCGAAAACGGTGCCGGTCAGTTTGAAATTAATCTGACTCACCAACACAACCCCGTTGCAGCTGCGGATCATGGCGCACTATTGCGTCGAGCGGTGCAGGGTGTGGTCCGATCCCAGGGAATCGACACCACTTTCATGTCGAAACCTTTTGCTGAGGAATCCGGCAATGGATTACACGTTCACATCAGCCTTGAAGACGATAGCGGGAATAATGTTTTTAATCCGAATAACAAAAATGGAAACGATTTAATTGGACATGCTGCAGCGGGCATGGGCGCAACCATGGCGGAATCCATGGCAATTTTCGCACCCAACCTGAATGTTTACCGACGCTTCAAGCCCGATGAATTTGTACCGGTAACCAAAGACTGGGGCGAGAATAATCGATCCGTTGCCTTTCGTATTCCGCCATCCGATGATGCCAATCGAAGACTTGAACACCGGGTTTCCGGTGCTGAGGCCAATCCATACCTTGTCATGGCCGCGGTACTGGCTGGTGTGCATCACGGACTAGCGAACAAGCTGTTGCCTGGCGAAAAGGCCACCGGCAACGCTGGTGCTGTGGTGGATAATGAAATCCCGTTTACCTTTTGGGATGGGTTAAACGCAATTGAAAACGCCAAAATTTTACCTGAGTATTTTGGGGTTGATTATCCGAATTTGTATTCACAAGTAAAGCGTGCGGAGTTTGAAACACTAATGGATCCCATATCTTCTCGGGAATTCGAACTGTATTTGTAAAATTGAAATGAGTCAGCAATGGTTGTCGATAAAAGATTAATTTCAAAAATTGTTAGTCGCTATTGTTTTTTAACCTTGATTCTGTTTTTGGCGGGTTGTGCAACGGTTGGATTGAAGCCCCAGGACCAGCAAACTTACTGGTGGCGAGTTAATTTCAAGCTCGCCTGGCCCGAAGACCAGGCTCCTGATTTTTCATATCATTTGTTAATCGCAGATCAAATTTTGAGGCCGGTGATCACCGAGTATGAAAATGAAATTGAGCTATGGCGATTCCATCGTCGTGCCGCTCCCGATGCCGCTGGTCATCGCTTTAGTTTTCTTTATTATTCGACGGTGGAAATCTCAGAACGAGTAAATTCGGAAATTAAGTCGCATAATCTATTGTCAAATTTAGATCAGGGTTATTTTATACAGGCGGTTTATTTTACCGATGGCAAGGCTGACCAGATGACGTTAATAGAAGCGACCAGCGACCTTTCCTGGCCGCTGGAGATTCAACGCACATGGCCGCATTTTATAATGGGGGTCAGCCGCACCTGGCTGGCATTGATCGCCGAGTTCCGCCAACAACATAGCAATACAGGACAAGCGGCGGAGGTGGATTTGCACGAGTATTATCATCAACTAAATAAAAAGTTTTCCGCCCAGTGGACATCATTCGGTCGTCACGCCTATATGCATCATTTAAATGCGTTATTCGGTTATGTGCCGGTATTTATGCATGAAACCGGGACGTTTCAGAAATTTTAAAAATTTGATGTGCTAAAACTCATTGGCAGACGATTGTTGTTGGGGGTTGCCAGTCTGGTTGGTACATCATTTCTGATATTTTTTGTTACCGACAAAATTCCTGGGGATTTTGCTACCGCCATACTCAGCAGGGATTACTCACAATCCACTGCTGAAGTCATCCGGGAGAAGCTCGGCCTCTATCAACCGTTGTTAACCCGTTACGTTCTGTGGCTGGGTGAAATGTTCCAGGGAAATTTTGGAATTTCCTGGACTGGTTATGCCCTGGGACCCATCCTGGAGGTGCGCATGGAACGCACTATGTGGCTAACCATCTATGCGGCATCCGTCGCATTTCCCGTGGCATTTGGACTGGGAATTTTCTCGGCTTTGAATCGCTACAATAACAAGGACAGAGCGGTTGTCGTGACCAATACCATGATGATGTCTATCCCAGAGTTTTTGACTGGCTACATCGTTATGACCATTCTCGCGGTACAGTTTGATGTTTTCCCCAGTTTGGCATTGGTTGATGATGATGCACCGGTATTCGAAAAACTCCATGCCTGGACTTTGCCGGTTATTACCTTGCTGTTTGTCACCATTCCGCCAGTGATGCGGATTGTCAGGGCATCGTTGATCAATACGTTGAATTCCGAATATGTGGAAATGGCAATTCTGAAAGGTATTTCTCCCATTCGGATTTTAATTTTCCATGCCTTGCCCAACAATATCGGTGCGGTGGCCAATGCCACGGCATTGGGTCTGGCCAACCTGATTGCGGGCATTGTGATTGTGGAAATAATTTTCGTCTATCCCGGCATCGGCTCCTATTTTGTTGGCTCGATAAATATGCGCGATGTGCCGTCCATTCAGGCATGTGGTGTGATTCTGGCTAGCGTCTATGTTTCGTTAATTATGATTGCTGATGTTATTGCCATCGCATCGAATCCAAAATTAATTTCCAAACAAAAAATGCATCTGCTGCACCCGGGGCAGGTGATTCGAGGATTCAAATACGCGCCCATTGTAATCGTTGCTGGATTAATCATTTATCTGACGACTTGGGTTCCGAAGTCTGTGCCCGAGACGGATTCGTGGCAGCAGGTTGATGTCAGCCCTCCAAGCAAATACAGTTCCCGCGAATATGCAACCGTTGAGGAATTGCTGGATGCGAAGTTTTTACCCCCAGGCGCCGTCCACAATGATAATTTTATGGCCCTTGGAGATGTTTTACCCGCTCAGCATGATTTTAGTGGCAGATTGAGAATTGAAGAAACCGAATTAATTGGTCGTCGTGCCGGTGGTGAGCCCAGGTATGGATTTGGCAGCATTCCGGAAATTAATCTGGAATTTGTCGGTGATGGCAATCAGCTCATTCCAGTGAAAACAGGGTTTCTTGAAACTGAAGACTCAGACTGGGAAATTCTGGTGGGTCCTGGTCGAGTCTGGTCTGAAGGTGATGATGGTAATTACTCCAGAGCATCATTTCCATTTAGTCTGGTTGGCAGGATCGGCGGTGACAGCCATTATGGCATCGCCATGTTTGTTTACGATGGTGATTCCGTTTCCAATTTGCGTTACCAGATTACCCAGGAATCTGCCCTGCGATCCCGGGTCAAATTTACATCATGGGGGCAGGCTAAGACGAAATTTAGCGACACCATTTCCAAGGACGCGGATAAGGTCATCGATGAATACCATCATTATGCGTCGACCAACATACCCAGAAAACCCTGGTCGAAATTATTTCGATGGGTAGATGAAGCGGTGTTGAATTACTTTGACGGAAAATACAGCCAGGGAAACATCACCAGTAGCGGTATGATTATCGATGGCGTAATTTACCAGAAACCGTGTCAGACCCGATTCGGTGATTTTCCTTATTGTGAAAATATTCGTCATACGGTTTTCTCCGTTTCAAAAACCCTTGGCGCCGCAGTGACATTGTCACGGCTTGCCGAAAAATACGGAGACCAAGTTTTAGACGCGAAGATTGTGGACTACGTTGATATTCCCGCGAGCCATGATGGCTGGGAAGAAGTAACCTTTAGTCATGCCATAAACATGGGTACAGGTATTGGAGATATTTTTCCCGAAGAAGTTGATTTTTATGTCGATGGTGATAACTCTCCGGCGGCGAGTCGCGTTTTTGTCGAAGAAAATGCCCTGGACAAAATTCGCCAGATTGGAAAGTACAATAAATATAAATGGGGTCCTGGAAAAATTTTGCGGTACCGTACAACAGATACATTTTTATTAAGTTTTGCCATGGATCGGTTTTTAAAGTCCAGGGAAGGTGGTAATGCGATGTTATGGGATATGATGGTTTCGGAAGTTTACCAGCCTATTGGTATTCAGTACCTACCGGTGATGCACACTGCTGACCGGAAAAAAGAAAATCGTATACCCCAATTGGGTTATCAAATGTTTCCCACGATTGACGATATTGCAAAAATCGTCCAGCTATTACGCAATGGTGGCGCCCATGAAGGTATACAGTTATTGAGTAAAAATGTGGTGGATGCCATGCTCGATGTGGGTCCGGACACTGGCTTGCGGAGTTTTTATTTTTATCCCGAAGGGGGTGAAGCTCGATACAACATGGCGATGTGGTTGATTCCTTATGCGGCAATCGAAGGATGCTCAACTATGATTACATCCATGACCGGTGTTGGCGGCAACTATGTGTTGCCGATGAAAAATGGCATAACCCCATTCCGGTTTGCAGATCGCTATGAAGACCATCCCGGGACTTATGATAGTTATGAGATGCGAACAATATCCGATCTGATGAAATCGTTGTGTAATTAAAATTTAGTTAGCAGCTTGCGTATGGCATCGCCGATTTAGTTATTAGGGAAAAATTATTCAACATGCTACTGAATTAATCTATAGAATTCCGGGTTTACCACAAATCATTTAATCCTGAGGCTATGGATCGGGGCGCACTTTGAAAAACTTTTTCGCCAATGATTCGGCTCCCAAAGCAATATTGTTGCTTTCCGTGACTTCGCTGTGTTGGGGAGCAAACTCTATTTTCGGTAAGCTCGCTGTAGATAATGTCTCACCGATGTTGCTGGTCTCATTGCGATGGTTTGGCGCGGTCATGTTGCTGGTAGTTTTTGCGCGCAAGGTGTTAATTCGCGATTGGCCTTATTTGCGCATGCATCTCGTTCCCTTGTTTTTAATGGGTGCGCTGGGCTTTGCCACATTCAATGCTTTGTTTTACGTCGCCGCCTACACGACCACTGCGTTAAACATCGGCATCATTCAGGGATCCATTCCGGTTTTTGTATTAATCGGAATGTTTTCGATCTATCGGACGCCGGTTTCAAAATTACAGATTATCGGTGTGGCGGTAACTATTGTTGGTGTGTGTATTGTGGCCTCGGGGGGAAGTCTGGAGAAGCTCGCTGCATTAAATATTCAACAGGGTGATTATTTCATGATTATTGCCTGTCTATTATATGCAGGCTATGCCATTGGATTGAAGCGTTACTCTGGCGTATCGTCACTGAGCCTTTTTACCATCATCGCATTCGCCGCATTTGTGACTTCCCTACCGATGAGCTTAACTGAATATGCCTTGGATAGCCTGCAGTGGCCCACAACCGAAGGTTGGATAATCGTTGTACTGGTAACCTTGTTGCCTTCTTTCATCGCTCAAATCGCTTTTATTCAAGGAGTTGCAATAATCGGACCAGGTCGTGCAGGCATTTTTGTAAATCTGGTGCCGATTTTCGCGGCAATTCTGGCGGTATCAATTTTGAGCGAGCCATTCAGGGTTTACCACGGTGTTGCACTTTTCCTGGTTATTAGCGGTATCTGGCTATCAGAGCGTGGGAAAAATACCAAAATTGTTAAACCCGTTCATCCGACCCACAAATCACTTGAATCCTGAGTTGATTTAGTAACTGGTCCACCTCATTCTGATATCCGAATAGATCAATATCCCTGGTATATCGTTGGCAGGCAAGCTGCGCGGTTTCGTAGGTAAATCGTGTGGTACAGAATTTTCCGTTTGCCTGGTTTAAATGGGGAAGGGGACCAAGGTCGCAGGTTTGGTTTATCACATTCCAGTCATTTTCCAGATCTTCAAATCGTCCGATGAAATCTACTGCGAGATTATTTTTATTGTAGAAAAATCGATGTTGAGATCGAAAGTGTATTTCTGAATACCAGTCTGGAATTTTTGAAACTGCGATCACAAATTCTTCAAAACTCATATCGGCATGAAATGTATTGCCGTATCTCCAAAACAGATCTTCAGTGCTGGCTGCCCTTGCATTGACCACAATTTTTTGGATATAGCAGGATTGCAGCCGTTGCAGAGGATTGCGAACAATACCAAATTTGAAATACTCGGTTCCACGTAGTTTGTTTTTTGGTATGGTTGCCCAGTTAATGCGATGTGGATTGCCATGGTAGTTGGGATTGAGTTTTCTAGCGATGGCCAACTTTATTGAACGATTTGCTGCCTTTGGATTGGGGATAAATGCAAGGTTCAAATCAGGCACAACTATTGCATCGAGCTGATTTAATACATGAGAGTATTTAATAAATGGCAAGTGTCGCACAAAAGCGTTATTACCAAACCAGCGTTTCAGAACCTGATTAATGCTATGAAATCCCATTTAGTGTATATTATTTGGGTTTATTGAACGGTGTTCGGCATTTCCGCCTGCTCCCGGGTTATGCAACAATTTGTCGAATTTAGAAAATCATAGTGCCATGCAAATCAGTATAAATCCAGCAAATGCAATTTACGATCAGGTTGATGGGGACATCATTATCATTCATCTGGGAAATGGAAATTATTATAATCTAACAGAAGTCGGAGCGATGATCTGGATTGAAGTTTGCAAATCCACATCCATTGAAAGCTTAAAAGAAAGCCTGATTTGTAAATATCAAGTGAGCGATTCCCAACTGCATTCTGATATTGAATTATTTATAGCCCAGTTGCAGGAGCAGGAATTAATACTAATTGAGGATAATGATTGTGAAAGTGTCGATGAAATAGAACAACAAATTGACCAGATTGCACTTAAGCTCGCAGACAGGAGCGACTATACAAAACCCGAATTAAATGTTTTTACAGATATGCAGGATTTTTTGCTGGTTGATCCAATCCACGAAGTAGATGATCAGGGCTTGCCATTGTATAAATCGCAAAATGTTGATGGTTAGTTGTAATCCCTATAATAATCACACCATTGCCCATAGTTTTAAATTAATTAATCAATTTGCAGATAACGCGTTATCCGCAAATACAGGAAAGACATTTAAAATCAGACTGGCAAATCGGGTTGTTGTGCTCGAATTTTCTACGCTTGATCTCATTGATCCAATAGTTCCATTTCTTCGGCATATCCTGTGTCACCAGGATACTGTCCCGGATTGCCGTATTACCATATGCGATAGCCGCTCGAGTGGAATTGCATTGCCACATTTATCATGGATTACCAACGATAGTGTGAATCGACCAGTTAGTGGTGAGGCTTCAAAAAAACTGGGGGCCCACGATGGTGAAACCATCTATTTTGAGAATAAAGACATTTACATGTCTTATCAGGTCGTCCGAAAACACTTGTGTATGACATCCAGTATAGCGCGAAGGTCGATATTCTGGATCCCTGATTCTGATAGTTTACACCCACCCGATGGTCGACCATTGCGATCAATATTTCAATGGATTCTGAATCGCGATCAATTCCAGATTGTTCATTGTGCCGGAGTGGGATTCGAAGATAACGGCGTTATTATTACGGGTCAAAGTGGTGCCGGGAAATCCACAACCGCGGTTGGCTGTATAAATTCGTCTCTAAGATTTGCTGGCGATGAAAATCTGGCAATTTCATCCTCAGAAATACCCATTGCCCATAGCTTATACAATAGCGCAAATCTGGATGACAATAGCCTGAGGAAATTGCAGCTCCTCAAACCCGAATATAAAAGTGCAATATCCAAGCAGGAGGATAAATCCCTGGTTCGGCTGTATGACCTTTTTCCTGACAAGTTTATGCGTCAGTTTCCCGTAAAAGCCGTAATTGTGCCAGGCCATTTCCAGGAAAACCCTACTGATAATTACAATTCGGATAATAGCCCTCTGTTAAAAATTTCATCCTTGCAGGCATTGACCGCTCTCGCACCAACCAGCCTATTTCAGGTCCCGGGTAATAAACAAGTTTCGTTAAAGCGCATGGGTCAGATTATTAGGCGATTGCCTTGTTACCGCCTTAAAGCGCAAACACCGATTGATGAAATACCAGATATAATCTCCAATTTGTTGTCCAAATGCACATGAGTAAAGTTACTAGCCCACTTAAAGTATCGGTAATCATATGTGTATACAATGGAGAAAGGTTTCTTGCTGAGGCAATTCAAAGCGTCCGAGACCAGGATTTTGAAAATATCCAGCTGGTGGTGGTTAATGATGGCTCCACGGACAAAACCGAAGATATTATTAATTCGTTTGATAATCTCACTTTGGTTTCCCACAAAACCAATCAAGGTCACCCCGGCGCCAAAAACTCAGGTCTGGCAGTAGCTGAGGGTGAATTTATTTGTTTTCTCGATGCAGATGACAGATGGTCGAATCAAAAAATTAGTATCCAGTTAGCCTTTCACCAGGAAAATCCGGAAATTTTATTTAGTTTCACCGCAGAAACATTTTGCTTTGAGAATGGAGCCGAAGCGCCAAACTGGACCAGGAAACAGGCATTCCAGTCAGATCACATTGCCTATTGTTCGGGCAGTATGATGTTCCACAAGGCGGCGTTTAAAATCGTCGGTGAGTTTAATCCCAGCTATAGAAACGGCGACGCCACAGACTGGATTTTTCGCGCAAAAGATCACGGGCTGTATAGTGGGGAAATTAACCAGGTCTTACTTTATCGTCGTATTCATGGCAATAATTTGTCGAACAGAGTAGGCGAAGAAAACAAGACTCTGTTTGCTGTTTTAAAATCGTCCATCGATAGACAGAAAATTGCGAAATAGCCCTGATATAAAAAGAAAATTAATCAGCGTATTAATTCCGGTGTTCAACGCCGGGAATTATTTGCGCCAGGCACTGGATAGCGTGATTAGACAAAATTATCGTCCAATGGAAATCATCATTGTAAATGATGGTTCAAACGATAATTCCAGCGTCATAATCAGTGAGTTTTGTGAACAACAGGCTGAGAACTTTGAAAATCTGGCTTGGCATGATCAGAAAAATCGGGGACTTGCTGCCACCAGGAATAAACTGATTACCATGGCCAACGGTGATTTAATCGCCTTCATTGATGCTGATGACATATGGGTAGATCGCAAGCTGGAGCTGCAAATGGACATTTTTGATAAATATCCTGGTGCCGAGCTGATATCCGGGAAAATCGCCCAATTCATAAGCCCCGAAATCCCACAACAACAACACCATGAATTTAAATTTCATAGCGAGCCGGTACAATCAAATATGATGGGGGTTTCACTGATTCACGCCTCTACATTTGAAAAGTATGGTGAATTCAATCCCGCTTATCCACTTGGATCAGATATGCAATGGGTTGCCCAGGCGCTTTCAAATGGACTGAAGGTCGTTGAATGCCCTGAATTGCTCTGCTACAGAAGACTCCACGATAATAATTTGGCTCGAGGGCAAAGCGAAGCGAATTTTAAGCTTCGTTTTGAGATACTGAGAAATTCTATCGCTGTAAAAAACGTAAAATCAGAATGATTAAATATTAATTATGCCCCTTCCAAATTTTTTGATCATTGGCGTACCAAAATCCGGTAGTACATCCCTGCAAAGCTATCTGAATCAGCACCCCGAAATATATTTGGCATCCCAAACTCCGCCAGACTATATAAGAGAACCAGATTTTTTTTCGGGTTATCAAGAGGACGGTGGGTTTAAACTAACTATCGCCCTTTCCAAGATGAGTCCAAAACCGGTCACGATGTCAGCATATTTAGATCTGTTTAGTGGGGCCACGTCTGAGACTGCAATTGGGGAAGGTTCTTTTTATCTTTATTCCGATAATGCACGAAAAATGATTAAGAAATTTATACCGGATTGTAAATTTATTATCATTCTGCGTAATCCCGCCGATCGCGCTTACTCGCATTTTTTACACAGGCGATTGAGAGGAATTGAACCCCATGTGGATTTCGAACAGGCTATTTCGGTTCGATTGATCTTTGAAGCAGATTACGGTGATTCTGAATTTGATTATACATTAGCTGGTTTTTACTATAACAAAATTAAAAATTATTTTGATACATTCGCTAAAGACCAATTCAAAATTATTTTATACGACAACTGGAAGGACAACAACGAATTGATTCTAAAAGAAATATTTGAATTTCTTAATGTTGATCCCAATGTAAATATTGATACCAGCAAAAAATTGAACACTCGTGCGGAAGCAAAAATTGAAGTTTTAAATCGTTTCATATATAGCCGTTCAAGATTTAAAAATTGTATAAAAAAAGTTTTACGGCCGGTATTGCCAAAAAATACGATTTCGCTATGGGCAAACATGATCAAGGTTCCCAATCGCAAGCCAGCGGAAGAAATGAATCCGGAAATACGCTCAAAACTAATAAAGATTTATCGACAAGACATCCTGAATCTCGAACAATTGATTGGTCAGGATTTAAGCCCTTGGTTGAGGTAGACCGAACTAAATACCAGGATGATCAAAAACACAATAAATGCGAAGAGTAAGATTCTGCTTCTTCGCGCTAGCTTGCTCAATGACCGAAGGGGGGCGGAATCATGGGAAGAGTGGAAGTCCGGGGTAATTTTAGACGATCTGGACTCTGCTTCCCACGAAGCGCTTCCACAGTTATATGCAAATCTGTTATCTAATGGTATCAGTCCGGACAGAATGGAGTCTTACCAAAAAACATACCGATTTTACTGGTATCGAACCCAGCATATCGTTAAAACCGCCAATAGTCTGCTGGAAATATTTCAACAGCAAGATATTGAATATAGATTGCTCGGTAGAATTCCCGTTGCCTATAAATATTATAAAATGCCAGCCCATAAGCCGGTTAATCAAATCAAAATTACTATCGCTGATGCTGATATTGGTCGTACAAAAAAGATTCTAGAACAAGAAAAGTTTAAACCTATGGAAAACCATCCAATGGAAACCCTGTTTCAACTAGGTGGCGGGCATTTTCACCGATCAGAATCGGGGATTATACTGGGATGTTCAAGCAATATTTTGCACAGAAACCGGGGTTTGAGGTGTGGCATTTCCAGTCAGACTATAGATGATGATTTGATAATAAACCAGACAAACCATAAGACGCTTCCAGCATCCGGATTATTTTTAAGCGGTTGCCTCAACGGCGTCCAGTGGCAGGGAGCTGGTCCGCTTAACTGGGCCATGGATGCCGGAATAATGCTACGCGACTATGGAGATAAACTCGACTGGGACTGGATGGTTGATATTGCGCAATCCCAGAAATTGTCTTTGCAGTTTAGAAATCAAGTAATATTGTTAAGTGAGATGTTAGATATCCAGCTACCATATCGTGCCAAACAGCGCCTGGCCGAAATTTCGAATTGTGCAAGTGAGAAAATTGAAACAAGTATGCTAACCAGTTCGATCAGGCTTAATGTAAATCTGGGTGATGGGATATTTTTGGTTATGCGAAAAAATCCCGAAAATTCGGTTTTGAAAAAGCTATTTATGTTCTCTGGATTAGTTTTGAATCAAATTGTTTTGATCGTCTCGAGATCCATGCACCGTTTGAAAATTATAAAAACGCCATAGTAATACTTATCAGGTAATAGATTATGCAAAATAGAAGTGAAAAACTCGGCGTTTTTTATCATGATAAGTTTCTGTCCTATCGTGCCCCCAGCGGCATGTTTGATGCAAACCCATCCCCCTATCTTGAAAAACAAATTGAGCAACCGGAAGGGCCGGAACGAATATTAAACACTAAAGGCGTTTTGGAACGGACGAAAATCAAAGAGCGAATAGAATGGTTCGAGCCAGAACAGGCCACCGACGATGAGCTACTCATGTTTCACACTCAGAAACATCTTGAAGATTTAATTTCCGCCAGTGAAGAAGGCCGCTATATGTCGGCGTCTACGTACATGAACAAGGGGCAAATGGAAATTGTTAGATTATCCGCAGGATCAGCTTTGGGTGCAGCGAGACATGTGATTTCCGGTAAAGGAAAAATCGCATATTCCATCAGCAGGCCGCCCAGTCATCATGCGGCTCCCGAAGACGTCGATGGCTATTGTTATGTTAATGGTGTGGGGTTGGCTGCATTGGAAGCGATGAAAAATAATTATAAACGTATTGCAATTATTGACTGGGATGTTCATCACGGCAATGGTACGCAGGAAGGTTTTTATCACCGTGACGACGTGTTGACCATATCCATGCACATGAATCATGGATCCTGGGGTCCATCTCATTTACAAACCGGTGGTGTGGAAGAAATTGGAACGGCTGCTGGAAAAGGTTTCAATATTAATTTACCCCTGCATTTTGGCAGTGGTGATATTTGTTATAACGAAGTCTTCAGGCAATGCGTGGTGCCAGCGGTAACAAATTTCAATCCGGATTTGATTGTGCTGGCAAACGGTCAGGATGCCAATCAATTTGATCCCAATGGCCGTCAATGTGTAACTATGCAAGGGTATTATTCCCTGGCAGAACAGATACGAAAATTGTCGATAGATTTGTGCGACGGTAAATTAATCATGACCCAGGAGGGTGGCTACAATCCTACTTATGCACCTTATTGCGCTTATGCAGTAGCTGCAGGGTTGCTGAATGAAGCGTTAGAAATTGTCGATCCTATTGCGATGTATCCCGAAGATAAGAAGCGCGCAGAGCGGGATGTGGCCGAGTTGATAGAATCTCATCCACTCTTGAATAGCTAAACATTTACCAGGTCAATTCTCACGCCATGTCTACTGAACCCGAACAGGAGTACGACGAAGATTTTGTAAATCTGTTGGAATTAATCTGGGGGGAGGGCTATCTGTCTCCTGGCGGGCCTGAAGAAGTTGAAAAAATTATTGGTGATACGGATTTTAACGGCAAGTCAGTTTTGGATATTGGTTGTGGTTCCGGTGGCATTGACTTTTTTCTCGCCCAAAAATTTGACACAGAGCACATTACAGGAATTGACGTCGAAAAATCTCTGATTGCTAAGTGTGAATTACGCGCAGGGGAAAAAGACCTGAAAGACAGAATTACCTTTGAGCATATCCAGCCAGGGCCATTGCCATTTCCAGATCAGAGTTTCGACATTGTATTCACCAAAGATTCCTTGATACATATTGAAGATAAAGGGTTTATTTGTAACGAAGTATTTCGGGTTCTTAAACCTCGAGGGAAGTTTATTGCCAGTGACTGGCTACGGGGAGAAGGGAAGGTGAGCAATGAAATGCAACGTTATATTGAACTGGAAGACCTCGGTTTCGGCATGGGTAATCAGCAACAATATAACGGCGCACTAGCTCAGGCAGGGTTTGCTGAAATTAAATTTACCGATCGAAATACATGGTATTGCCCGATAGCGATAAATGAACATAAAAGGCTTTCTGGTGAACTCTATGACAAACTGGTTTCGCTGGTAGGTAAGGCGCTCGCAGATCACGAAATAGAAACCTGGGCGGCAATGGTTGTGGTCCTTGAAAAAGGAGAGCTTAGGCCAACCCACTGGCAGGCTAGTAAATGCTAAGGAACCTCTGATTAAAACTGAGCAGATCAAGTTGTGATTTAAAATAATCAAGTTCAAGGCGCAAAACGCACACAATAGCACGGCTATTACGAAGTTTTGCAACGCAGAAATTGATTATTTTGAACTCAAATTGACTGTTCATGTTTTAATCAGAGGTTCCCTAGCTGTTAACCCTGTTTAGCTGCTCGGTTGGGTTTTATGTCAATAACATTCACAACGTAAAATGGGATCAGATGAGACTTTATGCAAAAAGCCTCATCTGATCCCATTTTAAAGTTTATGGTGTTATTTCTTTTAGATAGGTTTCCAGGGAGTTGTCCTGACTACGCCATTCTACGCCAGTAAATTCGGAATCGTTTGAGGAAGTAGTAGTACGCGATTCGATGATGCCGTGGCGATCGAGTTCGTTGAGTACTTCTTCCGCAGATTGTTCCTGGATTTTTGTTTTTTCTGATATTTCGCTCAATGTCCACCAATCTTCGCGATCGAGTGTCTGTAATACAGCTAGTTCTATATTAAGCATTATCTGGTCCTAATTTACTAATGTGAGTAAATAATAGGCTTATGTCAAAGGCTATACAAATTTATATTACAATCGGTAGGAAAAAGCCGCTAAACGGTCATTATTTGGAAAATAAACTGCAAAACCCCGCGAAAATACTCGCTTTTCTCTAGATTTGACCACTTATCCAACCATTATATTAGACTCAAAAATATGCCAAATAACGACCAGTTAAATCTGCGAAATGTGATTGCAGCGTGTTCTGCCATCAGCGTTTTCGGCCTCGCATTTGGCATGACCTACCCGTTACTTTCCTTGATACTTGAATTCCGAGGGGTCTCCACCAGAATGATTGGGGTCAATTCTGCGATGATGCCAATAGGTATTTTGTTATTTTCTTCTGTGATTCCCATCGCAGTTAAAAAGTTTGGATCGCGAAACGTTGCTATATTCGCAGCACTTTGCACATCGGTTTTAATTCTGTTTTACAAAGTATTCGACTCCCTGGAATCGTGGTTCATTCTTCGCCTTCTCCAGGGAATGTCGATCTCCACATTATTTGTATTGAGTGAGGCATGGATTGTAGGATTTGCCGGCAGCAAACATCGGGGAAAAGTGATTGCTATCTACGCCAGTGTTCTTTCTGCGAGTTTTGGTGCTGGCCCAGCCATTGTTGGCTGGATTGGAATCCATGGATGGGCGCCATTTATCATAGGGTCCATCGTGATTTTGCTCGGCGTATTGCCCTTATTCCTGGTTAAGGAAGACAAAATTGAAACCAGTGCAGATTCGAAAGCCACCGGGTTATTTGATTTTATGCCCAAGGCACCCATGTTACTGGCTTGTGTATTTGTGTTTGCCATATTTGACGCAGCGACTCTGGCGTTATTACCAGTCTATGGTATCTATACCGGACTCGATGTCTCCACCGCAGCACTGGCACTAACTGCCTTGGTTGGCGGTAATATTGTATTGCAGTTTCCCATCGGTTGGTTGGCAGACAAGTTCCCCCATCGACTGGTACTTGCCGGATGCGCATTGGTAACTGTGATCATGCTTTTAGTGTTGCCTAATACTATGGGCACCGTTTTAATGTGGCCAGTGCTGGTCATTGCAGGGGCATCGGGTTACGGTGTTTACACCGTATCATTGACCTCCCTCGGCAGTCGTTTCCAGGGTATTGAATTGATAAATGGCTCAGCTTCCTTTGCCGTCATGTGGGGGGTTGGGGCATTAATCGGTTCGCTGTCAGGTGGTTGGGCTATGTCAGACTTCGGCCCCCACGGTTTGCCATATCACCTTGTCCTGGTGTATCTGCTGTTGATTGTTGGTCTGGTAATCCGGGGCTTTTATTTATCGAGAGATGTTAAGAGCAGATCGATTTAATAACTTTCCAATTGGAAAATCGTTTCGTTGTTGCCGAGTAAATAAAACTGGAATTAAAACTCGGAATTAAAAGCGTCTTAGAATCTCTCAGTCTAATGAGATTGATTTGAGCGGACTACATATTCTCCGTTTTCATTAAGAATGAATATATCCTCTATTTGTGGATGGCCCACTGGAATCCCACTGGTGTCGTTCAACAGATTTTGCTCTGAAACATATGCGACATATTGGGACTCATCATTTTCAGCCAGCAGGTGGTAAAACGGTTGTTCCTTGATCGGACGAACTGCTTCGGGAATTGATTGATACCACTCTTCGGTATTGCTGAATTGTGGATCGACATCAAATACAACACCACGGAAATCATAAACCCTGTGGCGTACTACTTGTCCAATTTGAAATTTTGCTTCTCGTATCATTGCTTGTTTTTCTGAAGATCACCTCGATGATACCGTCTGGAGTGGATAAACACTATCCCTTTGCCTGAATTTGATATTGGTTTTATAGATTTTTTCACGGAATAAATACCCTAATTAAACTATACATAATATTCATTGTCACAAATTCATGATCAGAAAAACCGCAGTTAAAAATCGTTGTGTAATTTGGGTCGGGTTGCTCTGCAATATTTTTGCCAATATTTTTGTAATACAAATGGCCATCGCACAAATGCGGTGGAATCCAGATGACTGGCCCAATACTGAATTCAATATGACGTCTGTTGATTTAGGTGAAATTCTCGGTGGTGGCCCACCAAAAGACGGCATCCCCGCTGTAGATAGCCCGAATTTCCATAGCGTTGAGGACGCATCGAAATGGATCGAGCCCCTTGAACCGGTTATTGCAGTGACGCTCAATGGCCAGGCCAAAGCATATCCTTTACAAATTTTGACCTATCATGAAATAGTGAATGATGATATTGACGAAACACCCATTGCGGTAACGTTTTGTCCTTTATGTAATGCCTCAATGGTCTTTAATCGTAATTTAAAGGGAGAGGTTCTGGATTTTGGAACCACCGGATTGCTGCGTATGAGCGATCTTGTGATGTATGACCGTCAGACCGAAAGCTGGTGGCAACAGTTTTCGGGTACTGCAATTGTAGGTATTTATCTGGACAGTGAACTCGAGCGTATACCGTCTTCCATTGTCTCGTTTCAGTCGTTTCAAAATGCTTTTCCAGGTGGACGGGTACTAAACAGGGAGACTGGACATTCGCGTCCCTATGGGCGAAACCCCTATCCAGGATATGATGACATCAATCAGCGCCCATTTCTATTCAGGGGTGAAATCGATGATCGGTTACCGCCAATGGAACGGGTGTTGAGTGTGACCGTGGATCAGACTAATAAGATTTATCCACTTTCCGAATTTGAAGGTACCGCCCTGATTAATGATTCTGTAAATTCAATCCCTGTAGTCATTTTTTCCACAGGAAATGTGCTTTCCGCCCTGGATAATTCCCGTATAGCAGATTCAAAAACCCTGCCGCAGGTCACGGTGTGGAATCGGCTTATAGATGGCTATGCTGAGGGCTTGAATTTCAGGATCGAAAACCATGAAATATTGGATGATCAAACCCAGTCGACCTGGGATATATTTGGCAAGGCAACTACCGGACCACTCAAAGACACCCAGCTCGCAGCTGTTGACAGCGGTGTTCATTTTGCTTTTGCCTGGCTGGCGTTTAATTCTGAATCAGAAATTTATCGATCAGTTTCAAACTGATTTCAATTTAGTCTTCTGGAGCATCTATTTTTTTGAATCTAAATAGTCCATTGATCGCCGCGTCGCTGGTGAAATAAATTTCACCATCGGGACCGATAGCAACCCCTGCGGGTCGACCCCATCGACCGCCATCGGCCAGTTGAAACCCGGTGAGCAAGTCTACAACTTCGGTTGCTTCGCCATTTTCAAATTTAACCACAACCAGTTTCGGATGACGGCGTGTTGTGATATCACCTTTTTTCTCCTCTGCGCCTTCAATGGTTACCCAGGATCCATGCAGAGCAACCAGGGCATCGCCGATAAATTCAGTGGCCTTGGCGTGATCAGGGAAAAATTCAACCCCAAGCGGCGCATTATGAGCTGGGAAAGTGGCTGCTGGAATGGATACCTCTTCCATCGGATGAGGTGGGTCAGTAAATTCCATGGAACATTCGGTTCGAAAAAATTTATCACCGTCGTACTGAAACCAGGGCATGCCATGGAATGAACCCTGTGTAGCCTTGGCAAAATATTCAGGTGGGTTTTCGAATCCTAAAAAATCAGGGCCATTGTTGGTCGCATACATAACGTCGGTTTGTCGATTCCAGTCAAATCCCACAGGATTTCTTAATCCCGTTGTGTATGGCACCAGTTTTGGCGTAGCACCCGATTCATCGATAACATTGATACCACCTCTGCGATACTTTTCCGGATAAGAGTCGTCCAGGTATTGGTCGGAGCAATTTCCACCCGATCCAATACTCAGATAAAGTCGATTATCGGGGCCAATTTTTATTGTCCGGCTAGCATGGCTGGTTCCTCCAGGATAGTTAAGCCAGACTTCAAATTCTGTGGAATCGATCCATTCGACCTCAGCGTTGTAAGGCGCTCTGTATATGCCCTGGGTTTGGGCGATGTAAATATAACCATCCCGAATTATCATCGAATGGGGGTAATTTCGAAGTTTGGTAAACTGGTGAGGTTCATTATAAGGCGGATCGATCCACACGACATGGCCGGTTTTTGAACCAATGAATAGACGGTCACCGTGAAAATGCATAAATCGTGGACGGGACAACTTGGTGGTTAATACTTCCAGCTTAAATGACGCCGGCTGGTACATTTTCACCAAGGGCACCCTGTCATTAGGTAGTGCAACTTCGGTTTCAATATAGTCCTCGATTCTTTGTTGCTGGGGTTGCAGAGTAATCCTGGCATCGAGAACTATTCTCTTGAATGCATAAAGTCCTAGAATGAGAGCGAATACAATTAGCCCAATATATAGGTAGCGAAAACGCTGGAAGTGCATTTGGTTGGTCATACAATATATTGAAAAGTGGGAGCGGAAATCGCCGCAATTATAAACCAGGTCAATCAATGATTCACAAAAATTCCAATCAAACTCGAACTAGCTCCGTTTCAGAAATTGGCTTGGTACAAATAGAATATTTACGTTGTTAAGGCGCTTCCTTGGGTGCTTCGATTTTATTGAATCTATACAATCCATCGATACCAGCATCGCTGGTGAAATAAATTTCTCCGTCGGGTCCGATGGCAACACCCGCGGGTCGACCCCACCGACCACCATCAGGCAGTTGGAATCCTGTAAGCAAGTCTACAACTTCAGTTGCCTCTCCATTTTCAAATTTAACTATAACAAGTTTAGGGTGGCGACGAGTTCTAATGTCACCATCTTTGACTTCCCCCCCTTCAATCGTCACCCATGATCCATGTAGTGCAACCAGAGCGTCGCCAATAAACTCAGTTGCTTTGGCGTGATCAGGAAAAAATTCAACGCCAAGTGGCGCATTGTGAGCTGGAAAAGTTGCTGCTGGAATGGATACATCTTCAATGGGCCGTGGTGGATCAGATAATTTCAATGAGCACTCATCCCGAAACAAATTTTTACCATCAAACTGAAACCAGGGCATACCGTGAAATGAGCCTTCAGTTACTTTTGCAAAATATTCTGGCGGGTCTTCATAACTCATAAAATCTGGACCATTGTTGGTGGCGTAGATGACGCCAGTCTGTGGATTCCAGTCGAATCCAACTGGGTTTCTCAGTCCGGATGCATAAGGCACCAGTTTTGGATTTGGGCCTGATTCATCAACAACAGCAATCCCACCTCTACGTTTTCTCTCGGGATAGGAATAATCAAGGTACTGGTCCGAACAGTTACTAGAATATCCGATGCTGATATAGAGTCGATTATCTGGACCTAATTTAATCGTTCGACTTGCATGGCCGGCTCCCCCAGGATAAGAAAGCCAAACTTCAAAATCTTCGGATTCAATCCATGTCGTTTCAGCAGTATAGCGTGCCCTATATATCCCTCTGGTTTGAGCGATAAAAATATAGCCATCACGAATTAACATGGAGTGAGGGTAATTTTTGAGTTCTGCAAACTGGTGTGGCTCGGTGTAAGGCGGATCCAGCCACACTACATCGCCAGTTTTTGAGCCAATAAAAAGCCGATCGCTGTGAAAATGCATAAATCGCGGGCGGGATAATTGTGTTGTTAGTACCTCCAATTCAAACGATTTTGGGTGGTACATATTAACCACTGGCACTCTTACATGTGGTAACGGGACAATGGATTCAATATAGCCGGGGATTCTTTGTTGCTGTGGTTGTAGTTCAATTCGAGCATCCAGCACCTTTCTCTTGAACGCATAAAGCCCTAGTATCAGGATAAATACACAAAGCCCAATATAATAATATCGATATCTGTAAAAATGTGACCTACTGGCCATAAAGAATCTTGAGCTCAACCTGGAGCTATGAGACTAAGGAAATTATAATATAAGTTTAAGATTAGATGTAGATAGGTTAGTTCCGGTGGCAAGAAACCGTTTGACGAGTCTGTCTACAACGTCGGAGTGTGGTCGTCACCATTTGTGTTGGATAGATAGTACTGATGGTAAAATTCTCTTTAAATTCACCATACTAGCTATCAGAGGTTCCCTTATTATGATTAAATTAATCTGACAATTATCGACAATGCATCTTAAAGATATTATAGAAAGTCGCAGGTTTGAAACCGCGATCATGGTATTAATCATAATCAATGCCATTACATTAGGCCTTGAAACCGATGCTGGAGTGATGTCGGCAATAGGCCCGGTCCTGGGATTTATCGATAAACTGGTTCTGGTGGTGTTTACCATCGAATTGTTAATTCGGTTTTTTGTCTATCGAACCAAGTTCTTTTCCGACCCCTGGCGAATTTTTGATTTTGTTGTTGTGAGTATCGCCTTGATCCCGGCCACTGGGAACCTGTCGGTGTTGCGCGCATTGCGAATTCTTCGGGTACTTCGTTTAATTAGTGTTGTGCCTTCCCTCAAAAAGGTGGTTGGCGGATTGATTGCGGCATTGCCGGGAATGGGTTCTGTGTCGGTATTGCTGATGCTTGTTTTTTATGTGTTTTCTGTGATGGCCACCAAACTGTATGGCGCCCTGTTTCCCGAATGGTTTGGATCCATCGGAGCATCAGCTTATTCACTATTTCAGATCATGACCCTGGAAAGCTGGTCCATGGGTATTGTGCGTCCGGTAATGGCAGAGTTTCCGTTTGCCTGGCTATTTTTTATCGCCTTTATTCTGTGTACGACTTTTACCGTGTTAAATTTATTTATCGGCATCATCGTTTCAGCCATGCAGGCGGAACATGATGAAAGTATTGACCGAGAACGGGTAATGCTGGTTAAGCAGCAAGATGAAATTATGCGCGAGCTCAAATCTGTACGAAAGCTGATCGAAAACAACGAGCAATAGTTTTAACGGGTCGGTCGGGTTCTGATAGAATTCCTGATTTTAACCAAGGGACATCACCATGAATAACGACGTCATCATTACCTGCGCGGTTACCGGGGCAGGGGACACTACTGGCAGGAGCGATCTGGTTCCGATCACACCGGAACAAATTGCCAACGCCGCAATAGAAGCGGCTAATGCTGGTGCTGCGGTAGCACATATCCACGTACGTGACACGGAGACCGGAAAAGGCTCCAGAGATACCGCTTTGTTCAAGGAGACCGTTGACCGGGTTAGAGACAGCGGCGTTGATGTGATTATTAACCTGACTGCGGGTATGGGTGGCGACTGGATTCCAAGTGACGATGATCCGTCAATGCCTGGACCAGGGACCGACATGGTTGGCCCCGAAGAACGGTTGGCCCACGTGGTTGAATGTTTGCCGGATATTTGCAGCCTCGATTGTGGCACCATGGTATTTGGCAATGGCAATGATTTATATCTGAATACACCCACCTACCTGCGCACCATGGCCAAGATAGTGCAGGATTTGGGGGTTAAACCCGAACTCGAGGTTTTCGACTTCGGGCAAATCAGATTAGCGCGAGCCTTGGTTGATGAAGGCTTAATCGATGCGCCGCCCATGTTCCAGCTTTGCCTGGGTATTCCCTGGGGTGCCGGGGCTGATACTGAAACCATGACCGCTATGAAAGCGGCGCTGCCTGATGGTGCGGTGTGGGCAGGATTCGGTATTTCCAAACTACAAATGCCCATGGTGGCCCAGGCAATTATTCTTGGCGGTAATTGCCGGGTTGGTCTTGAAGATAATATTTATCTCGATCGCGGTGTGCTTGCGACCAATGGTCAGCTGGTTGAGCGTGCAGTGGAAATCATCCAACGACTGGGCGCCAACGTTTTATCCCCTGACGAAGCACGGGCAAAAATTGGATTAAAGAGCAAATAATTTTTGTGGGGTCTTGCCCGCTTTAATTCCTAGTGGAATTGGTCTTACTTAAATGAAAATTGGTTTTATTGGTCTGGGTCAGTTAGGTGAAAAGCTGGCTAACAATCTGCTCAAAGCTGGGAAGACCCTTATTGTTTTCGACCTTAACCAGCAGGCTGTGGACAAGCTTGTAGAAGGCGGGGCCACTGCGGCAGAATCAATTTCCGATTTGGGATCACAATGTGATGTTGTCATCACCTGCCTGCCTTCACCAACTGCGTCTGCGGCGGTGATGACGGGGGACGGCAGTGGGTTGTCCGCCATGGGTGAGGGTACAACCTGGATTGACATGAGCACAACCAGCGTTGCAGAAATTAAAAAAATGGCTGCTCTGGCGAATGAGCATGGTGTTCAGATACTCGAAGCGCCACTCACAGGTGGGGTCCACCGCGCAATAACTGGAGAAATGACCATTCTGGTTGGTGGTGATAAAGATCTCTATCAACCCAGTTGCCTTTGCTACAGATTCTAGGCGGGCAAATTATCCATATGGGGGAAATTGGTAGCGCCTCCTTAATCAAGGTGATTACAAATTTACTTTGCCTTGTTGATCTGGTTGCCGCTGGGGAAGCGCTAATGCTGGCAAAAAAAGGTGGGCTGGATCTCGGTAAAAGTTACGAAGCCATTTGCGCAAGTTCAGGGACCAGCAGAGAGTTTGAAGACTGGGCGCCAGTGATTCTTAATGGCTCGTTAAATACCGGATTCACTACTGATCTCGGACTAAAGGATTTAGGGTTCGTTGCAGATCTCGGTGAACAATATGGCGTGCCATTAAAACTGACTAATTTAGTCAAACAATTATTCGAGCAATCAAAAGAAATTTATGGCGGCGATGCCTGGACCCCTCATGTTATAAAAATGCTCGAGGAACAGGTGGGTGAAGAACTCCGAGCAGATGGTTTTCCGGATGTGATAACTCAATAAAACGAAAGTTTTATTGAGTTATCATCCTGAGGAGCGCAGCGACGTGGGATCCAGGTTTTAGATTTAAGATATTAATCTTATTGCTTTGTCATCCTGAGGAGGAACGACGAAGGATCCACGGGTGAGGTCATTATTTTCTGTCATCCCCGACCCCCGATTGGGGTCGAGGGGAGGCTTGATCTGGGATCCATGTTTGGTCTGGTTTCAGCTGGGCGAGATTTTTTATAGTTCCATGGATGGATTCCGGATAGGCCTTTGGCCTTCCGGAATGACGGTAGGAGGTGTTTGGGGCTGATTAATTCCTCACTACTGCGCCATCCTGAGGCGGTACGACGAAGGATCCATCTCTAACGCTCTAGAAGCGTTTCACTACGTTCAGGACGACGTGCTTAGGTTCAGGATGACGGGAGGTGTTTGGGGCCGATTATTTCCTCACCACATTGTCATCCTGAGGAACGAAGTGACGAAGGATCTATTAAACCCTCACTTACTGTCTTCACGCATGGATCCTTTCCTTCCCTTCACTACGTTCAGGACAAGCACTACATTCAGGACGACACGCTTCGCTCTAAAGGCGTGGATCCTTCACTACGTTCAGGATGACGGGAGGTGTTTATTGGGGCCGATTAATTCCTTATTACTGCGTCATCCTGAGGAGGTACGACGAAGGATCCATAGTCAGATTAGATCCTTTCCTTCCCTTCACTACGTTCAGGACAAGCACTACGTTCAGGACGACACGCTTCGCTCTAAAGGCGTGGATCCTTCACTACGTTCAGGATGACGGGAGGTGTTTATTGGGGCCGATTAATTCCTTACTACTGCGTCATCCTGAGGAGGTACGACGAAGGATCCATAGTCAGATTAGATCCTTTCCTTCCCTTCACTACGTTCAGGACAAGCACTACGTTCAGGACGACGCGCCTCGCTCAGGATGAATCAATCGATCGTAGGATCGATTGATTCAATTTCCTGCAAGCATTTCAGACGTCGGAGCTTCGCCGCGTTTGCGACGATCCACCAGATCATCCAGCCAGTCGGGGTCCATTTCAGGTACCGACGATAAAAGCAATTCGGTGTATTGCTCGTAGGGAGGTTCCAGTATCTGTTTCTTCGGTCCCTGTTCAACTATTTTCCCCTGATACATAACCACAATTTCATCCGCAATGGCTTTAACCGTTGCCAGGTCATGGGTGATAAACAGATAAGAAACATTAAGGTCGTTCTGCAAGTTTTGTAGCAGGTCCAGAATGCCCTCTGCAACCAGTTGATCCAGCGCGGATGTAACCTCATCACAAATTATCAATTCTGGCTCGGCCGCTAATGCGCGGGCGATGCATATGCGTTGTTTTTCACCACCAGAAAGCTGATTTGGAAAACGATCAATAAAATTTTCTGGTATTTCAATCTGTTTTAGCAACTCAAGGACACGGGCTTCGTTTTCTTTTCCGCTTAACCCTCGATAAAACTCCACTGGCCGGCCAATGATTTCTCTTATTCTATGACGTGGATTCATGGCAACGTCCGCCATTTGGTAAATCATCTGGATGGATCGCAGATTTTCTTTGCTCTTGTCTTTTAATCGCGCAGGTAAAACTTCGCCCCGATAGGTAATCGATCCTATAGATGGCGGCAACAGGCCAGTAATAACTCGAGCGAGGGTGCTTTTGCCACTACCGGATTCGCCAACTACGGCAACCGTCTTCCCTTTTTCCAGCTTGACGTTTATATCCTCTAATACATCGACGTTGGTACCTGGGTATCGCGCAGTAACGTCTTTCACTTCCAGGATAATATCTTTACCATCGCCCAGGGTTCGGTCGTCGCGGATCGCACGTACAGCTAAAAGTTTTCGGGTATATTCTTCTTTTGGGTTCGCCAGCATCTCTCGCGCATTACCCTCTTCGATTAAATCGCCGTAGCGTAGTACCATTATGGAGTCCGCCATTTGAGCCACCACTGCGAGATCGTGGGTAATATAAATGGCCGCTACATTGCGAGCTTTTACCGCTTCCTTGATGGCAGAAAGCACTTCGATCTGAGTTGTTACGTCCAGTGCAGTGGTAGGCTCGTCGAATATAATGATATCAGGTTCGCTACCCAAAGCCATAGCAGTCATCGCTCGCTGCAATTGTCCACCAGATACCTGGTGCGGATATCGATCACCGATAGTATCCGGTTCAGGTAGATCCAGTTGATCATACAACTCTCGTCCACGAACTTCAGCATCGCTCATTTTCATCTTGCCATGTTGGACGGGTGCCTCGGAAAATTGTTCGAGTAATGTGTGGGCGGGATTAAACGAGGCTGCTGCACTTTGCGCAACGTAGGCAACTCGGTTACCGCGGATCTTGCGTAAATCTGATTCCGGTTTCCCAACCAGTTCAACGCCATCCAGTTTTATTGAACCGGATATGATCCGACACCCAGGTTTTGTATAGCCAAGAGCGCATAAACCCAAGGTGGATTTTCCAGCACCAGACTCACCAATTAATCCGAGAACTTCCCCGCGCTTCAGATTCATGGAAAGGCCTTTAACGATGGGCGTCCACTCTCCTTCGATATCGGCTTCGATCAAAATGTCTTTGACTTCTAGTAATGTTTCACTCATTTAGTTGTTTCCAAATATTATCTATTTTTTAGAGGTGAGATAAATTTAATCGCTTTTAGTGGTCGTCTCGTAAGCCGCTTGCTCTATGCACAACCCAATCCACAACAAGGTTAATACCGATGGTCAGCAATGCGATACAGGTTGCGGGGATTAGGGGGTGTAAATACCCCCAGGCGATACCGCCAGAGTCGGCGCGCACCATGGCGCCCCAGTCTGCCAGGGGCGGTTGTAATCCCAGCCCAAGAAAACTCAAGCTACTGATTAACAGGAATACATAACAAAAGCGCAGACCAAATTCTGCAGCCAATGGCGTCATGGCATTGGGTAAGATTTCACGTTTCATTATCCACCATAGACCTTCGCCGCGTAAGCGTGCGGCTTCAACATAGTCCATAACTTCGATATCCATGGCTACCGCTCTGGCTATCCGATATACAGGCATAGCATAAATAATGCCAATAACGAAGGCCAATACGAAGTACGTTGTTCCAACGGCTGAAACAATAATCAGGGTTGCAATCAGGGTGGGTACGGAAATTAATATATCCACAATTCGACTCAGCACCTGATCAACCCAGCCGCCCATAGTCGCCGCCAGGAATCCGAGCAGGGCACCTGCACCAAAGGCTAGTGCAGTTGTAATCAGAGCCAGAGCGATAGTGTTTCGGGCGCCATAGATAATCCGGGTGAGCAGGTCCCGACCCAGTAAGTCGGTACCAAACAAAAATTCTCCACCAATGGGCTCCCATACGTCACCGACAATCTGACTTTCACCATAAGGCGCGAGCCATGGTGCAAATATTGCACAGATGGTAAAAAAAACGATGATAAAAAGGCCGGCGCGGGCGCTCCAGTTGAGTTCTTTTATTAATGTTAGTATTTTCATACTACCTCCTGTGTCGCAGTCGCGGATTGGCAACAATGGAAAGTACGTCCGCGAGTAAATTTAAAAATACATAGGCTGTAGCAAAAATCATTGCGGTAGCCTGGACGACGGTCATATTTCTCAAAGATACCGAGTCGACCATGAGAGCGCCCAGACCGGGGTAGACAAATACAACTTCAATAATGACGACACCAACGACCATGTAAGCCAGGTTCAATATAGACACCTGGATAATAGGTGCCCAGGCATTGGGCAATGCGTGCTTGACTATGACGCGGAAGGGTTTGATTCCTTTTAATTTCGCCATTTCAATGTACGGGCTCGCCAGCAGATTAACGATGGATGCCCGTGTCATTCGCATCATACTTGCAATGGTAATCAGCGTTAGAGTTGCCACTGGTAACGCTGACACGTAAAGTCTTTCGCCAAAGCTCATGGAGCTGGATACATTTGATATGGCTGGAAAAATACTGAAACTCACAGCAAATATCGCCATCAAAATATAAGCAACAAAAAAATCAGGAACTGAAATTGCGCTCAAGGTGGTAACTGAAATACCGCGGTCAAATGCAGTGCCTCTGTAAAGGGCAGCAATTACGCCGAGCAAGATTCCCACAGGAATTGCGATTATTGCGGATGCTGAGGCGAGATACATGGTGTTGCCAATTCGTGCGCTGATTAGTTCAGCAACGGTTCTGTCATTGGCAAGAGAATTGCCCATGTCTCCCTGAAAAAAATTAAACAGCCATTCTACGTATCGCACCATCACCGGGCGATCAAGATCCAGCTTGGCATGACAGGCAGCAGTGGTTTCGTCCGAAGCCATTTGTCCCAGCATGGCTGTACAGACGTCTCCCGATAATGCTTCTACCCCAATGGTTATGACCAGGGATATGGCAATTACGGTAAAAATCCCCAGGGCGAACCTATGGGTGATCATTGTTAACAGGTCTTTATTCACCGAATTATTCTAGTAATTGTTAAGAAAAAAAAGGCGGTCGGAAATCCGACCGCCTCGTTTGGTTACATCAATTACAATTTAAAATTGTAGTTTGACGTGTATTACGCGAACCACCAGCGTGAAGCGCTTCGAGAACCATCGAGCTCCCAGTTACCCGCCATTTTTTCTGAACGACCCAATGCGATTGAAGCCGCATCCAGGTTGTTTACGAAACATGGAATAACCGTTCCACCTTCGTTGTGCAGGATGGTTTGCATTTCAACATATATGTCACCACGCTTGGCTTCATCCAGTTCTGCACGGCCAGCAACCATCAATTCTTCGAAACGTGCATTGTTCCAGAAGGTTTCATTCCAGTTGCTGTCAGCCGCATAGCCGATGGTAAACATCCAGTCAGCGGTTGGTCGACCACCCCAGTAACTGGCAGCCCATGGAACCTGCATCCAGACGTTATCCCAATAGCCATCAGGGGATACCCGGTTGACTGTCAGGTTAATTCCAGCCGGTCTTAGTTGCTCAGCATACAGCTCGGATGCATCAACTGCACCATTGAATGCCGCATCAGATGCTGCAATTTCAAGGTCTAGACTTTCCAGACCAGCTTGTTGCAGATGCCACTTCGCCTTGTCCGCATCGTATTCACGTTGTGGCAGATCAGCAGCGTGATAGTTCTGGGTTGATGCGATCGGATGATCGTTACCAACAGAACCATAGCCACGTAGCACGGTATCAACAAAGCCCTTACGATCGATACCCAGTTTCAGCGCCATGCGAACATTGTTGTCGTCGAATGGAGCAAGGGTCGAATTCATCGGATAGGTAAAGTGCTTGGTACCGGAAACCTGAAGTACGTCTACCTCGGGTTTCTTCTCAAGCAGATCAGCGGTTTTGTTATCGCAACGTGCGATAGCGTCAACCTGACCGGTTACCATGGCATTCATTCGAGCAGCAGTATCGTTGATCGCAGTCATATGAACTTCATCAAAGTTGCCTTCACCTTCTTTGAAGAAGCTTTCATTGCGTTTCATTGCACTACGAACCCCTGGTTCAAATTCAACCACTTCATAAGGGCCAGTACCATCTTCCCAGTTCATGGTGCCGTCGCCATTAGATGCACCAATTAGAATATGATAGTCGCTTAATATGAATGGAAAATCAGCATTTCCGCTGTCCAGGGTAAATACCAGAGTATCACCGTCTTTGGACAACGCGCCCATGCCTTCAGCCACGGATTTAGCTGCTGATGTAGAATCTTCTCCACGGTGGTGCTCAATGGAATCGATAACATCGTCCAAAGTTAGATCCTTCCCACTATGAAAAGTAATGCCTGGTTTCAGCTTCACACGCCAGGTTGCCGCGTCAGCAGAAGGCTCGAGGCTTTCAGCCAGCTCAGGCTGGGCTGTACCGTCTGCCATTACTTCTGTTAATGCGTTTTTATGTGCGCCCTGGTTCATGTTAATCATGAAGGTGTCACCGTTGTTTTGTGGATCCAGAGCATCGCCAGTGTTAGCGCCACCCATTCCCATTCGATATACACCACCTTTTTTGGGAGCTGCTCTTGCAGCTTCGCTATACAGGGTTGGTGCCAGCGCACCTACACCCAGAGCCATCGCGCCTTTCATAAAACCGCGTCGACTCAATTGGTTTTCCGAGACCTGTTTTTGAAGTCTCTTAATTTGTTTGTCTAAACTCATGTACATTCTCCTCCAGAAGAGATAAAAAATTATTTCCCAAAGCTAGAGACAGCCAACCAATTAAATCTGGCCAGATGTATCTGGCGGGGAATTTATGCTGCATATAATTATAGCCCTGTAATATTTAACCAATAACCACAGAAAGTCAAATAACATATACCTGATTTGCTGCTGATTTCGGGATAATTCCCCTAATTTGCAGGTTTGAACTAAATCTACTTGTCAGTTGATTTAGATTTCAGTTTTGCGATTTCTACCAGACCATCATTCATTTTCTTACTTAAGGTCGCAAAATCTGCACCGCCACACATTTCTTCGCAGCCTTCAACCATGGCATTCCTCAATTCATCAGTGAGTTCCGGGGCAATTAGTCGAGTCCAGGGTAACTTCAATGCAGGGCCAAACTGATCCAGGCAATAAGCCATGCCGCCTTCGCCACCACCGACGTGAAAAATTTCACAGGGACCCATGAGCGCCCAACGGGGGCCTGGGCCGTTTACTACCGCCTGGTCGATTTGCTCCACTGTAGCTTCGCCATTGGCCACCATATGCAATGCTTCCCGCCAGATCGCTTCCTGCAATCGAGTGGCAATAAAACCAGGCACTTCTTTTTTCATTACCAGTGGGGCTTTCCCCGCTGCCTTGTAAAATTCGACAGTCCAGTCAACGACATCGGCGCTGGTTTTTTCTCCGCCAATCATTTCCACCAGGGGCAGCAGATAAGGTGGATTGAATGGATGGGCAACCACGGTTCTTTCCGGGGTGCTGCATTTGGCCTGAATATCGGTCATGGATAATCCCGAAGTGCTCGATGCGATGACAACATTAGGATCAACCAGCTCACCCAGTTTTTCATATAGCGCCTGTTTTAATTCCAGAACTTCGGGGATGCTTTCCTGGATAAACTCTACATCAGCCACAGCCTCTTCCAGAGATGTTGTCCATTTAAAATTATCCATCGATGCTCCAGGGACCAGGCCCATTTCGGTGAGACTACTCCAGGCGGTTTCCAGCAACCGGTTTAATGCATCGATTTCCGAAGCATCGTGTAAATAAGTGGTGACATTGTAACCTCGGGCCAGATAGTGAGCGGTCCAGCCACCGCCGATGGGCCCCGCGCCGATGCAGGTAATGTTTTTTACTTTTGTTGGGTCGTTGGTAATCATCTTTAAACTCTCTATTCGCCTTTAAAATCGGGTTTACGTTTTTCTACGAAGGCTTTTACCCCTTCAGCAGCATCATCGGATCGCAGCATTTCCCGATACATGGGTAAATCATCATTACGCATTTTTGCAAAGGAGTTTTGAATGCTTTCACCGTCGGTGGCGCGCAGGACTTCTTTTATGGATTGCAACGCCAGCGGTGCGACCTTGGCCAGTTGCTCAGCCCATTCTCTGGCGGCATTCATTAACTGATCGGCAGGCACAATTTTATTTACCAGACCATAACCCGCGGCTTCCGCGGCGGACATGCGCCGACCGAGATAAAGCATTTCCAGTGCAATGTTATAGGGCAGGCGTCGCGGCAGTCTTTGCATTGCACCGGCATCGGGGATAATGCCAAGAGGCAGTTCGGGCAGGGAAAATTCCACATGTTCTGCAGCGATAATCAAATCACAGGCCAACGCGATTTCAAATCCGCCGCCGATAGCCAGGCCATTTAGTGCTGCAATAACCGGTTTGTTCAAATTCCACACCTCAGTAATACCAGCGAAGCCACCCAATTCCGGATCTTCGTTCTCCCACCAGTTGTCCAGCTCGATGTCGCCGCTATCGAGGGATTTTAAATCCCAACCTGCGGAAAATATTTTTTCCCCTGCGGCGGTGATGATGCAGACCTTTAATTCTGGGTTATCACGGAAGCGAATGAAAGCCTCTCCCATTTTTCGGCTGGTTGGGGTGTCGATGGCATTCACTTTGGGACGGTTAATGGTTAATTCCATTACTGCACCATTTTCTACCACCATAATTTCTTGATCTGATTCGCTCATTAGTATCTCTCGAAAAAGGGTTTATTGATCCTGGAGGTATATCACAGCGTTGGACAGTTTGTCATTAATCAAGAACTTGCTGTGGATCCCGGATAGGCCTTCGGCCTTCCGGGATGACGATGTGAGGGTAATCCTAATAAGACCGTCATTCCGGAATTCCGCAGGGAGCGCAAAATTAGCACCTCTCTGTCATTCCGGAAATCCGTAGGATTATCCGGAATCCATGTTAAACGAACGAAAAGGGTTTCAGACGAATTTGCTTTTATGGATCCTTCGTTCCTTCACTACGTTCAGGACGGAGCGCTCCGCTTCTCAGGATGACACTGTTGGTGTAATCCTCATAAGACCGTCATCCTGAAAGCCGCAGGCTTGAAGGATCCATTTTTTGGGGAGGAATAAAAAAGGGCTGTCATTCCGGAATTCCAACGGCATATCTGGAATCCATGGAATCATCTATAGCCATATAGATTGTCATAAATACAGTAGACTTAATATCACCCATTTCGTTATGCTCCCAGTGAATATTTAGTTTATCGCCAATCCGGAATTAACCTATGGACTATCCCTTAACCGAAGAACAACAAATGCTGGTGGACTCTCTTCGTACATTTGTCGAACAGGAACTCGAGCCCCACGAAGCGAAATGTGATCGCGATGGAGACGTGCCCGATGAGCTGGGTGCCCAGATCAAACAAAAAGCGCTGGAAATGGGTTTCTACGCCCCTAACTTGCCCGAAAACATTGGCGGCGGTGGTCTGGACTATAAATGTCTGGCGCTATTTGAAAGGGAGCTGGGGAAATCCAGTTTTGGATTACACGGTTACATCCATCGCCCCTCAGAAATTCTGATGGCCTGTGAAGGCGATCAGGTGGAAACCTATTTGAAGCCTTGCGTTACTGGCGAGAAGAAAGAAGTATTTGCTTTAACCGAGCCCGGCGCAGGTTCGGATATCATGTCTATGCAAACCCGAGCAAAGCGTGAAGGTAATCAATTTGTGATCAATGGCAAAAAACATTTCATAAGCAGCCCGGTGAGCCCGGACTTTGCAATCCTGTTTGCCCAGACCGGAGTCACTGAAACACCACGCGGTGAGCGCAAGCTGGTTACTGCATTTCTGGTGGATGCTGAGACACCGGGATTTTCCATTGATCTCGGTCCAACCTGTGCCGCCCAACGGGCTTACCATACCTGGCAACTGACCTTTGATAATTGCAAGGTTCATGAAAGTCAAATTCTGGGAGAAGAACACAAAGGCTTCGACCTTGCAGATGAATGGCTTCGTATGGGCCGGGTCTGGGTTGCTGCGGGTTGTTGCGGTCGAATGGAACGTTTGCTAGGTCTAGCAACCAGCTGGGCTGCCGAGCGCAAGCAATTTGGTCAGTCCATCGGCAAATTCCAGGGCACGTCATTCAAAATTGCTGATATGGCCACGGATTTGCAGGCTTCAGATCTGCTGGTCATGCACGCCGCAGATAAAGCCGACCGCGGGGTGATGGAAAATCAGGATGCGGCCATGGCGAAATTGTTTTGTTCTGAAGCGGTGGGGCGAGCAGCAGATAACACCATACAAATTTACGGTGGCATGGGACTCATGGAAGAACTGCCCATAGAGCGAATCTGGCGAGATGCCCGGCTGGATCGAATCTGGGATGGCACATCAGAAATTCAAAGACATATTATTTCCCGAACACTGTTGCGAGAGGCTGGAGGATAGATAGCACAATTAGTGGATTCCGGATAATCCTTCGGATTTCCGGAATGACGGAGAGTAGTAAAAATAGAAAGCAGCGTCATTCCGGAAGGCCGCAGGCCTATCCGGAATCCATGTAAAAAGAATCAGTGATTTTACTGATTAAAAATATTTGAACTGGATCCCGGATCAAGCCTGCCCTCGACTCCGATCGGGGGTCCGGGATGCGTAGTGGAGAGGGAATTACAGGGCGTAGCAATAACTCTATCCCTCCGTCATTCCCGCGGAAGCGGGAATCCAGTATGATTTGGCAAATTTAATTTTGAGACGTCATGCCAAAAAATAATAATTCTAAACGAACAGAAAATCTGAAGAGATTGTTGGCACCCCGTCATATCGCGTTTATCGGCGGCAGTGATGCGGATTATTCTGCACGGCAATGCGCTTTGCGGTTTGGTGGAAAAATCTGGGGTGTCAATCCAAAACGCGAAACCATGGGCGGACAACCCTGTTTCCCCACGGTCAAAGATTTACCCGAAGCACCGGATGCAGTTTTTTTAGCTACGCCCAAATCTGCAACCCTGTCCATTATTAATGACCTTAACGAAATAGGCGCAGGGGGCGTGGTTTGTTTTACCGCGGGTTATGGCGAAACCGGCGGAGAAGGCAAGGCGGCTGAAAAAGAATTAACCGAAGCCGCGGGTGATCTGGCCCTGGTTGGACCCAATTGCTATGGGCTGATTAACTATGTCCACGACGCGACGCTTTGGCCGTTCGGCGCAGGGTCATGCGAGTGTGACAAGGGTATCGCCCTGATTATGCAAAGTGGCATGATCACCGCGGACATGGCTATGAATCAGCGTTCGGTACCTCTGGCTTATGTGATCTCCGCCGGCAATCAAGCCATGCTGGCCATCGAAGATTATATCGATGTATTGGTGGATGATCCCCATGTTTCAGCATTTGGAATTTATATTGAAGGCATAAGAGATTTGAGCCGATTTGCCACCGCAGCGATGAAGGCACTAAAAGCAGACAAACCCATTGTATTGATAAAAGCAGGCAGCTCGTCTATCGGTGCACAGCTTGCGGTGAGTCATACTGGCTCCCTGTCCGGTGCCGATGAAGCCCATCAGGCGTTGTTCGATCAACTGGGCATCATTCGGGTTCAGTCTCCAGAGCTGCTGCTCGAGACGTTAAAATTTATGACCCTTTCCGGCATACCCAAGGGTAATCGGGTTGCTGCATTTACCTGCTCCGGCGGCGAGGCTTTAATGGTGGCAGATTATTGTGAAAAGAAAAATCTGGAATTGCCCCAGCCTTCCAAAGCATCTTTTGACAAGTTAACAAAACTGCTGCCCGAGATTGCAACGGTGTCCAATCCACTGGATTACACCACACCGCTTTGGGGTAACACCGAAGTCATGCCAAAAGTATTTGAAGCGGCGTTAGCCGATGGCTTCGACGCCGCAATTATGATTCAGGATTACCCGCCGGAAGAATTCGACGCTGATAATGCGTTTTATCGTGCAGATGGAAACTCGTTTATGAATGCCGTAAATGCAGCCGGCATACCAGCGGGAATTTGCAGCGAACTTGCGGAAAACTTTGATCGTGAGTCCAGGGAAATTTATTCCGCCGGTGGGATCACGCCGATGCAGGGATTCGATCGTGGTCTGGACGCCATCTATCATGCAAGTCAATACCATCAGAATCGCCAACGACTGCTGAGTACCAGTACAGACGATTTTCGGGTTATTAATTTACCAGAGTCCCGAACCAACACTCGTGTCTTGAGTGAATGGGAGAGTAAACAAAAACTAAAGGACTCTGGAGTTACTGTACCCCAAGGGGTGCTTGTCACCGAACAAGACCTGGGAGACGCTATCGATCTTGCTGAAAAAATTGGATTCCCGGTTGTGGTTAAACTGGTAAGCGAACAGCTGGCCCATAAAAGTGATTTTGGTGCAGTGGCGCTGAATCTAAAGACCCGGGAAGAAGTTGAGGGAGGTATTAACAAAATACAAGCCGCGATTAAAGACGCTGCGGTCGATTTTGAAATCCAGGGTTATCTTATAGAAGCTATGGTGGGTGATGTGATTCATGAATTGTTGATTGGTGTGAAGGCTGATGCGCAATTCGGCATGGTTATGGTGATTGCCAGTGGCGGAATTTTAGTGGAGTTGATGAAAGACGCTCAGACATTATTATTGCCAACCAATGCAGAAATAGTGCGTCATGCCCTGGAAAGTTTAAAGTGTTATCCGCTTTTGAACGGATATCGTGGTCGGCCCAAATGTGATGTGGAGGCCCTGGTAAAAACCATAACCGGACTGGCAGAGTTTGCTGAAGCCAACAAGGATACCCTGCTGGAGATGGATATCAATCCACTGATGGTATTGCCCGATGGTGCGGTTGCTGCGGATGCGCTATTGCGGGTTTGTGATTAGCATCTAGTTGTCGTCGTTCCGGAAATCTTCAGGATTATCTGGAATTCATAATTTAAACTGGATCCCGGATAGGCCTTACGGCCTTCCGGGATGACGCTACTTACTATTTTAATACCCTTCGTCATTCCGGAAATCCGCAGGATTATCCGGAATCCATGTATCTACCTAAAGAAACCCATCCAGTTTCTCAGCAATTAACTCTGGCGCTTCGGTCAGCACGCTGTGCCGAAGATTGGGCAGGATTTCCAGTTTCGAGTTTTCAATTTTCTCATGCATAAATTTGGCCATGCGCACATTAGACCCCGGATCGAATTCCCCAGTCATGATCAGGGTGCGGCTATAAATTTTATCCAGCTTGTCACCGAGATCGCCGAGGCCAAAGACCCGATAAGCATTTAAATAGCCCAGTGGATCATTGTCGCGCAATGCATCCAGGCGTTTCTTTACCTTATCCGAATGCTGTTGACGAAACTCCGGCGAAAACCATCGATCCAGGGCGAGCTCGATATTGGTGTCGAGATCACCGTTTTCCAGATTATGAATTCGTTCGGTAACTTTTGCGCGCTCTTCTTCGGTGCGACCTGCCACCGCGCTGAGAATGACCAGCTTAGCGACCATATGTGGATTTCGCAAAGTAAATCCCTGGGCAATCAGTCCGCCGAGGGAAAACCCCACCATGTGGGTTCGGGATATGCTGCGGTATTTAACTATATCTTCGAGGTCAGAAATAAAATCTTCCAGGCCCCATGGACCGATGGGGTTTTCACTTTCACCATGACCGCGCAGGTCATAACGCAAAACATGAAATCGTTTTTCCAGCCTGGCGGCGACCACATCCCAGGAGTGGAGATTGGAACCCAGACCATGAATCAGAATAACATTGTCGCCTTCGCCAACACCCAGGCCAGATTCGACAATCTTTGAATGTAATGGCATCTACTTAAAATTCTGCATCACTTTGGTTATGAATAATTCCAGAGAACGCAAAGCGGTTTTACCATCGAGGCCAAAATTAGCGCCATAACAAAACGAATCTACGCCGGCGGCTTCATAGTTCTTCAGTTTTTCAGTGGCTTCATCCGGGGTACCAAACAACATATTTTCCCACAACCCTTCGTCGGTAAAATCCGATGGGCGATTCGCCTCATCCAGTTTGATTTCCTTTGGAAAACCATTAATAACTTCGCCATCCGTTGAGAACAGGCCCTGAAACTGTGCGGAATTCCGTCGCACTGCATCAATGGGCATACGCCATTGTTCGGGTTTTTCATAGACACAAGCATTGCGCAACATTAACCAGCGCGGACGTTTTTTGCCCGGATATTTCGCCATAGAATCTTTTAGTTTGGATCCTAGATCGAGCACCTCAGCAAATGGTTTCTGCAGTGGAGTTGACATGATGTGCAAATCATTTTCGATGGCCCAGTCAAAAGTTTCCGCGCCCCTGGCGGCAACCCAAATGGGCGGATGGGGTTTTTGTAATGGCTTGGGAACGGAAGTTGCATTGGGAAACTTCCAGAACCGCCCATTATGTTCATAATCCCCCGCCCACAACTTTTTAATCGCCGGCATCAGTTCATATAAATACTCACCGCCGTCTTCTCTCTGGGAAACCCCATTGGCCACGCGATCAAATTCATATTGAAATGCACCCCGCGCTAGACCCAGTTCAAGGCGACCACCGGAATAAAGATCGAACAGCGCCGCTTCTTCAGCGGCACGAATGGGATGCCAGTATGGTGCGCAAATAACCGCAGTACCCAGACGAATATTTTTAGTGTGCTGAGACCAGTAGGTCAGTTGCATAAACGGATTGGGCGCGATAATCAATTCGATGCAATGGTGTTCCGAAGCCCATGCAGTTTCGAAGCCGCCCTGGTCGGCCATCTTCACCAGCTCCAGGGTATCTGCCACCACGTCGGTCATTTTCGTGTTCTCGGAGAACCGATTCATGTTTACCGCGATGGAAAATTTCATTGGTTTGCTATTAGAAGTTTAAAGTTCGGGTGGAAACTACTTCAGTTTCATTACGAACGGATCCTGTGTCGATCCGGAATAATCAACCACTACATTCTTAATCCGCGAAAACTCCCGAATGGATTCGAAGCCATTGTGTTTGCCATAACCGCTTTGCTTGAAGCCGCCAAAAGGCGACATGAATGAGGCGCTGCGATAGGTATTGACCCATACCGTACCGGCGTCCACGTCCCGTGCAAATCGCAATGCCCGGTCGATGTCCTGGGTCCAGATACCCGCTGCCAAACCGTAAATGGTGTCATTGGCTTTTTTAATCAATTCATCTTCATCTTTGAATGGCATTACCGCAACTACAGGACCGAAAATTTCTTCACGGGCGATACGCATGTCATTGGTGACATCGGTAAAAATCGTCGGTTCATAATAATAGCCATTTTTCAGAGACGGATTCTCCGGGCGCTTGCCGCCGGACTGAACATGACCACCATCTTTTAGGCCAATCTCAACATAGCTGGCTACTTTTTCCAGCTGAGCTTTTATCGCCAACGGCCCTAGCTGAGTATCTTCTGCCATGGGATCACCGATAATCACCTGCTCTGCTTTGGTCGACAGCCTGGCCAGAACGTCATCATAAATTGTTTCCTGTAAGAAACAGCGCGACCCAGCGATACAGGTCTGACCGCCGGCGGCAAACACGCCTGCGACGATGCCATTGGCAGCGCGCTCGGGATCAGCGTCGGCAAATACCACATGGGGAGATTTTCCGCCAAGCTCCATGGTGCAGGGGGTGAGATTTTGCGCAGCATTGGTTGCAACCTTTCTGCCGGTATCGGTTCCGCCAGTAAAAACTATTTTATTGATCCCGGGATGTTTGGTCAGCGCATCGCCAGTGGTTTCTCCCAAACCGGTAACCACATTAAATACCCCCGGAGGAAATCCGGCATCCCGGACCAGTTCGGCAAACTCCAGGGTTGAGGCAGAGGTATTCTCGGCGGGCTTGACGACAACCGCATTACCAATGGCCAGGCTCGGCGCCACCGCATTGGCTAGAAGATATAGTGGCGAATTCCATGGCACAATAATACCAACCACGCCGATAGGCTCGCGCAAGGTAAAGTTAAAAACATCGCGTTTGTTGATGGGAATGGTTTCTCCATTCATTTTATCCGCCATGCCGGCGTAGTAATAATAAGTCTCGGGCAGACTGGACATCTGGGCGCGCATTTCTTTTAACAGCTTGCCATTGTCGAGAGTTTCAATTTCAGCGAAGCGCTCGGCGTTTTCGATAATCAGGTCGCCAAGACGATGAAGTAATTTGCCCCGGGCGGTTTGGGTGATGTTGCGCCATGACGGATTGCTCAGCGCACCCCGAGCTGCGGACACTGCAGCATCGACATCTTTTGCATCTGCGTTACTAATTTCATACCACGCTTCGCCATTGGTCGGGTTTATGCTGGGGACGATATCCGCAGAATTTGCGGATGTATTTTTCCCGTTTATGTGCAGACCGTATTTTTCGTTTTTGGCCGCGGAGAGCAGGGTGTTGGCTGAAGGCATAATGATTCTGTTTTGCTGATGTTTGCGGGTCTAATCAGAGTATCGATATATTAGGTTTAAAACTCAAGCGCGAATTCAGGGTTTGTGATGGATTCCGGATAGGCCTTCGGCCTTCCGGAATGACGGCGGGGGGCTGTCAAATACTACTTTATCGTCATTCCGGGATTCCGTCAGGAATACCCGGAATCCATGGGTTGAAATGGGTCCTGGATCGAGTCCAGGATGACGGCTAGAAGACTGTCATTCTGAGCGTAGCGAAGAATCCTGAACGAAGTGCGTCATCCTGAGCGTAGTGAAGGATCCATTAGTTTCTTCTATGAATACTTAAAATATCTGGATCCTTCGTTCCTTTCCTTTCCTTCACTACGCTCAGGACAAGCACTTCGTTCAGGACAAGCACTTCGTTCAGGACAAGCACTACGTTCAGGACGGCGCGCTTCGCTCCTCAGGATGACGGTGCGGAGGTTGTCATCCTGAACGTAGTGAAGGATCCAATGCCTGCTAATGGATCCATCGCTGTTCCATTCCTCAGGATGACGGTGGGGTATTGCTACGCCTTCAACAACCACTCCAACAGATTTGCCACCACAGGATTCTTTTGTTTTGACAACCCACTCATAACCACATAACCAAAACCAGTGAGTTGTTTCTCAGACACCGCAACAAGAGCGCCACTACCAATTTCAGATTGCATCAATTCATCCGCCAGAACTATACCTTGCCCATCCATGGCCGCCTGTACCCGGACATTGGCATCGGCAATAATCCGCTGGGTGTTTTCGGACAATAGATCGCTATTCCCCGCCCACTGCTGCCACAGGTCTTCGCTGCGGTCTTCGCACAGCAATGTTGCACCATTAAAATTCTCCGGGTTTCCGCTCTGGCTGATTTCCGCCAACAGACCAGGACTGCAAACCGGGTACATGGCCATGGGCATTTCCTTGAGTCGGGCATTATCCGATCCCCCGCCACCTTGTCCAATACAGGGGCCCCAGCGAATGGCAATATCCACATCTTCCAGATTGAATGCCGAGGAGTTCACCGTATGCTGGAATTTCAATGACACGTCCGGGTGTTGATTACAAAACTCGGTAACCACAGGGGAAAGCCAGCGCGCTGCCACATAGGTCGTAACCGCGATGGAAATGGATTGAGTCCGAGACGCACTTTCGAGTCGGGTTAGGGTTGCGGACAGGGTATTAAAAATCTGCTGTGTGGTTTGATAGAGTTCCTGCCCTGGGTCGGTGAGCAAGACCTGACGAACCCTGCGTTTGAACAATTGAGTGTTTAATTCCGACTCCAGTTTCTTGATCTGATAACTTACCGCGCCCTTGGTTATGCACAATTCCTCGGCGGCGGTACTGAAACTCAGGTGTCGTGCTGCTGATTCAAAGACCTTAAGGCTGTCGAGATTGGGCAGGGTATGTTTCATGGTATTGTCACTATGATCTATAGGTTTACAGAATCTTTAGATAATGGCGCCGATGCAAAGGTCAATGGTTTAATGAAATTAAACTATAGTGCAATATTATTGAGTTGTCCAACGATAAAAATGAGCAGAATATCGGAGGGTCTGGACTGAGTCCTCACTAATTCGTCATCCTGAGGAACGAAGGATCCATCGGTTGGTATTTGGATCCTTCCCTTCACTTTGTTCAGGACGAAACACTACGTTCAGGACGACGTGCTTTGTTCAGGACGGAGCACTACGCTCAGGACGTCAGCCTTCCCTGTTGTCATTCCGGAATTCCGTAGGAATATCCGGAATCCATGGTTTGGACTGGATTCCCGTTTCCACGGGAATGAGGGGGCGGGGAAAAAGTAGTAAGAACGATCAATACAAATAGTATGAATAAACGAGCGAGTAAATGAGAACAAACGCAAGAGCAGTAGTCATCGGTGGCGGAATCGCAGGGTGCTCAACCCTGTACCACCTGACCCAGGAAGGCTGGTCTGATGTGATCCTGGTCGAACGGGATGAACTAACCTCAGGCTCAACCTGGCATGCCGCAGCCCAGGTCACCCAGTTCGGTGCCAACCAAACCATGGTTGCACTAAAAAAACACAGTATCGATTTATATCGCGAACTGGCCGCAGATAAAGACTTCCCCATCAACTACCACATCACCGGCGGCATGCGTCTCGCCCATACCCCTGAACAGGTCGATAGCTACAAACATTTCATAGGCATGGCCAAAGGCATGAATGTGGAATTCGAATACATCGATGCGGTGGAAGCAGGCAAGCGCCACCCTTTAATGAACACCGACGGGCTCATCGGCGCCTGGTGGGACCCTTTAGACGGCGACATCGACCCGGCCCAGCTTTGTTTCGCCCTGGCCCGACAGGCACGTAAAGCAGGGGCCGAAGTACAACGCTTCAATGGCGTAGAAAACATCACCCGCAAAGCCAACGGCGAATTCATTGTCCATACCGTAAAAGGCGACATCACCTGCGAGATGGTGGTCAATTGCGGCGGCTATCGGGTAAACGAGGTGGCCAATATGCTGGGGGTCACCCAGCCCGTGACCTCTATGGAACACATGTATTTTCTCACCGAACCCATTGCGGAAATCGAAGCGCTGGATTCCCGGGTTCCGATAATTCGTGACCCCGGCGATGATTTTTATTCCCGCCAGGAAAAAACCGGCTTACTGGTTGGGGTTTATGAGCAGGGCTGCCAGACCTTTGGGCTGGATGGCATCGATCCCCACTTTACAAAATCACTCTGTCCTTCTGATCTCGACCGCTGCCTGGACAATATGGAACGCATATTCGAACGGCTGCCCTGTTTAACCGAGACCGGAATCCACACCGTGGTCAACGGTCCGATCACCTATACCATCGACGGTGCGCCCCTTGTCGGTCCCATTCCCGGCGTACCCAATGCTTTTTCCTGTATCGGTTTGCGGGCGGGTATCGGCGAAGGGGGCGGCCACGGAAAAGTCCTGGCCCAAATCATGGTTCACGGCGAATGCGAATGGGACGCCTGGTTTCTCGATCCCCGACGGTTTACCCAATACGCCAACACCGAACACACCGCATTAAAAGCCGTCGAGGATTATCAAAACGAATTCCATTACCACATGCCCCACGAGCAACGGCCCGCCGCCCGACTGGCGCGGACCACGCCGTTGTATCCGGTATTGGATAAACTAAATTGTGCCTGGGGTGTGGTTGCAGGATGGGAACGAGCATTATTCTTCAAGCCCGATCCGGATTTTATAGACGAACACAGTTATCGATTCACCCCGACCAAAGACATCGTTGCCAAAGAGGTGGCGGGCATTGTTAACAGCGTCGGCATGATGGAAGTATCGGGCTTTAATCGTTATGAAATAAAAGGGGAAGGCGCTGGAGAATTTCTAGACAAAATGATTTGTGGCGCAATGCCCAAAGCCATCGGCAAGGTTAACTTATGTTACCTGCTAACCGAAAAAGGCAATGTCCTGACCGAAGCCACCATTACCAAACTCGGGGAAGATCATTACTGGTATGGATCTGCGGCGGCAGCGGAATGGCATGACCGGGACTGGTTAAACAAATATAAACCAGATTCAGTAACCCTAACCGAGATGGCGGGCAGCCATACAATTTTAGTTGTAGCGGGCCCCAAATCACGGGAACTGTTGCAATCGGTTTCACCGCGATGTGACTGGTCCAGGGAAGCGTTCCCCTGGATGCGCGCACGAAAAATGTTGATCGGTCATGGCGAAGTGTTGGCAATGAGCGTGAGCTTCTCCGGCGAGCTTGCTTATGAATTACATATTCCCAACGAACAGCTTTATCTGGTCTGGAATATTTTGAATGACGCGGGCAAGGATTTTGATTTAATTCATTTCGGTTTATACGCAACAGAATCCATGCGAGTTGAAAAAGGTTATCTGCATTGGAAAGCAGATTTGATTTATGAACAAAACCCAATCGAAACCGGACTGGATCGTTTCGTAAAACTCGACAAACCCAATTTTGTGGGCAAAGCGGCACTACTTGAGCAATTGGAGCGTGGCCCGACGAAGAAAATGGTTTCCATGGAAGTGGATTGCGATATAGCCGTAGCCCATGGCGGCGATCAGGTTTGTTGCGACGGTGTTCAGGTGGGTTCGGTTACCTCATCGGGATACGGGCATCGTACACAAAAAAATATCGCCTACGCATTTGTTAACCCGGACAAATCAGAAATCGGTACACAATTACAAATTGGTATTCTCGGCGATTATTATTCCGCAGTGGTAATTAATCCAAATCAATATGACCCGGACAATGCCCGGGTACTGGCCTAGCAGGTAACGACAATGACAGAGAAGCGAAAAAGAACCCGAAGAGGCAAAACCAGCAGCCGGGAGGCCATGCATGCCATGCGTGCCAAGCCGCCCGAATTTGATCCCTGTCCGCCCGGACAAATCGGCGGACAGTACAAACCGTTAAGCGATGCAGAAGTTAAAGCGATCTACGAAACTGCATTACGTATTCTGGAAGAGCTGGGTATGGGGGAATCCCCCGATGTGTTAACCGATCAGGCGCTAAAGTGCGGCGCGAACATAAATGAACTGGGCCGACTGTGTTTTCCCCGAGCCATGGTAGAAGACATCATCTCCAAAGCAGCAAAATCATTTCCATTCTATGGTCGCGATCAGAAACATGATTTCGAGATTGGCAAGGACCGGGTTTATTTCGGGACGGGCGGTGCGGCGGTTCAAACCCTTGATCTGGACACCAAAGTTTATCGACCCTCCACCCTGCGAGATTTATACGATTTCACCCGTTTAATCGATACCCTGAATAACGTCGCCTGGTTCACTCGATGTTGTGTAGCTACAGATGTGCCCGACAACTTCGATCTCGACGTCAATACGGCATACGCGATTCTAAAAGGCACAACAAAACCCCTGGGCACCAGTTTCTTCCTTGCTGAACATGTTGATCCCATCGTTGATATGTTTGACATGGTTTTGGGCGGCGAAGGGAAATTCAAAGAACGACCTTTTTGCAAAGCCCACATTAGCCCGGTTATCTCACCGTTGCGTTATGGCGCCGACGCCGTAGAAGTTGCATTGGTTGCGATGAAAAGGGGCATGCCGCTGAACAATATTATTGCCGCCCAGTCCGGCGCAACTTCCCCGGCGAGCATCGCCGGTATGCTGACCTCAACTTTGGCAGAGACGCTGGCAGCGCTGGTCATGGTTAATGTATTCAACCCCGGTTATCCGATGATCTTCTCCAACTGGCCCTTTGTCATCGATTTGCGAACCGGTTCGTTTTCTGGCAGCGGCGGCGAGATTACCCTGTTGAATGCCGCATCAGCCCAATTATCAAACTGGCTGGGACTGCCTTCCGGAGTTGCCGCCAGCATGGCAGATTCAAAAGCGGTAGACGCCCAGATGGGAATGGAAAAAGCATTGTCATCATTGGCGACGGGCCTTGCCGGATCGAACATGATTTATGAGTCCTCGGGAATGATGGCGAGTTTGCTAGGGGTGTCATTCGAAGCATTTATGATCGACGACGAAATGTTGTCCCACGTTTATCGAATCATGCGCGGGGTCGAGGTCACCGAAGAAACTTTGGGTTTTGATGCGATAAAAGAAGCCATAACCGGAGATGGCCATTTTCTCGGCGGCAGGCACACCATGGCGGCCATGGAACGGGACCACTACTATCCAAAATTTGCTGACCGTGACGACCCAAAAACCTGGGAAGAGCAGGGCGCAAAAGACATGTGGGAACGTGCCCATGAAAAAGTAAAAGAAACCCTGGCTTCTCATCAACCCGAATACATCTCCCCAGATGTCGATAAAAAGATCAGGGAGAAATATAAAATTCTGTTGGACGCCTAACGGCCAGACGATTTCAGAGCCAGTTTAGGGCAGGGGTTGACCAAAACTGGTAGGATACTGTTACTGTAATAGCCTCAGTTGTTGGAAAATTATGTCGGTACCTAACTTTGGAGTTGTTAAACGAGGTTATTTCGGAACTAGATGCGTAAGAGCAAGCTAACAAGAAACTGCAATGCACCTCGGAAAGCTACGCTTGTCCTTCGGGCACTGAGTTAGACGTTAGGAGATCATAGTAATGGTGAAAGAAGCGAAAACAAATCTACCTGCACCAGCGGCTAAAAGCCTTCGTTCTTTTTTTACTGACAGCGAACTTATTAAAGTTAGTGCTATTGATGTTGTTGTAACTCTCGACGAATCCGACCTTAATCTTCGAAATCTTAGTCGCTTTCTTCAGCTAGTTGATCAATCATACGGACGCTTAGTACTAGGCGATCTTAAAAAATATGCCTGGGACAAAGAAACACAACTTAAAATTTCGCGCATGGAGGCAGGTTCGTGGGAACTTACACTGAGTCAAATCTTGTCTATTGTCCCAGACCCCACTGGCATAATTATTATTTATCTTCTTCTGAAATACTTACCTAAGGGATTTCAGAACACGGCATCTGCAATAAGTAAATTGGCAACAGCGTATAACGAGATAGAACAGGGTCGCCTCGCAAGAGTAAATCGAAAAATATTACGCGCCCAATTAGCTAACGATGAAGAATTGAAGGGGCTATCTATCAAACATCAGGCGCAAGTGGCCGAGGTAATAGATAAACTGATACGACAAGATCCAGGCATCTCAAATGCCGCACAAAGATTTTCAGAAAAAAGTGTTAGAGAAGTGAGGATTTCAATTCGTGAAGAGCGAGAGAGAGATTAAGGGAGAGATTAGGAGAGATTAGGGTCAGAGTAGAAATTATTGATTGAGAAGTAAACGGGACAGATTTATTCTATCGGGTCTAAAAACATTTTATACAGCAAAAATTAAATCTGTCCCGTTTATTGAACTTGATAGCGAGGACAAAGAGAACGCTTTAGACGCAATAGATAAAAAGGAGAAGTGGCATTGAATAAAGTCAACGTCCGAAAAACTAATCCTAATTCTCTTCGTCGTTGGCGTTTTTTGCCGATTGTGCTCAGGTCGTTGAGATAGACGTTATGCGTCTACATCGTAGATGACAACAGCGGATTGGAAGGCATTGAATGCGTTTCTGTTAACCTGTCACCAAATGAGTCCGACTGGTTTTGGAAAGCAATTTAGAATTCCACCTACAAAAACCTATCGTTTACAGGAAAATACTCCCCACTCAACAAGAGTGCGTAAGAAAATTGTACATGACGAATGGCATGCGTTTCTAATATCGTTTAGGAAATTAACCCTTAATGATGAGCTAGCTAATTTTTCACTACGTAATATTTACTTACAAACAAAGCTTGAGAATTGCAGCGGCTATTCAAATTAGGTGCGGCGCATAACAATCGTGTCAATTCGTTCACTTCGCTTATTGGGACGCCCAAATTACTGCGCAATTTTGTCGTCCATTATGCGGACGTTATGTTCCCTTCTCGCCTGGGTGCACTGCCCCAAAAACTAAGCATCTTAGTTCTTATCTATATTTACTTAGTATGAGAAGGGGTATAGTATGGGGCTTTATCTAAAGCTCCATTAAGTCTAGCGAGGTGAGCATGAGCAGCCAAGATCAACTAACAGCCTTTAATGAGATAGTGTCACGTCTTTCGAAATTTGATGAAGATGTTCAACGACATATTCTCATTATGGTATCTAATTGGTTCAATTTTCCAGCTAGTTTGCCATCAAATTTACAATCAAATCAAGTGCATAACGCAATTTCGAACGACTCACTAGATCGGCCTTTCGCTCAATCAGTTGAGTTAACGCCCAAAGAATTTTTAGTTGAAAAGGAGCCGTTGACCAATATAGAGCGAATTGCTTGCTTAGCGTATTACTTAACTCACTATCGAAACCTTCCCCACTTTAAGACGTTAGATATTAGCAAAATAAACACGGAAGCAGCTCAACCCAAATTTACAAACGCAACGGTTTCGATGAATGATACAACGAAAGCAGGGTTCATCGTTGGCGCTACCAAAAGCGGGCAAAAACAGCTCAGCGCGCTTGGAGAACAGTTTGTATTGGCGCTCCCAAATCGAGATGAAGCGAAACTAATTCAGAAGAAAATGGTAAAGCGTAAAAGGAGAAAGTTATATGCCTCAAAGGCAAAGGGACGTAACAAGCCGAAAAAAATTGCAGATGAAGCAGAGGTTAATGCAGAGTCCAACTAAACTTTCGATTTTTAACCACAAAGGAGGTGTGGGGAAGACTACACTCACTGTTAACCTTGCTGCGGCATTGGCTGAGAATGGACATAGGGTTCTACTGATCGATTCTGATCCGCAATGCAATATCACATCATACTTATGTGAAGACTCTGTAGTAGATAATTTTCTGGACAGGTCAGATGAAGAAGATGGCGAGACCATTTGGTCAGCTCTCAAACCTGTTGTGGAAGGAGAAGGTGAATTTCGGGACGTGGGTGTTTATGAAACTGCGGTCGAAGGCCTCTTTCTACTACCTGGTGATATTCAATTGTCCGAGTACGAGATTGAACTTTCTGACTATTGGACTTCATGCCTGCAGCGCAAAAAAAGAGGTTTTAACGGAACAACGACGCTTAGTGCTATCGCGAACTACTACGCTAAAAAACACAAAATTGACTTCGTTTTCTTTGATACCGGACCGAACATCGGCCCACTGAATAGGGTCATTCTGCTTGACTGCGATTACTTTTTGGTCCCGGGTGCGTGCGATCTCTTTTCTGTTAGAGCACTAAAGACACTAGGAGCATCTCTGACAAAGTGGATACGCGAGTGGAGCATTATTGTTGATCTAGCTCCCAAAAACGCCCGAGTGCTCAAAGGAAAACCGACGTTCATTGGCTACGTGCCTCAGGGCTTCAGGGTTTACGGTCAAGGGATGGCGCAATGGCCATCTCAATACCACGCTCGTTTCCAAAAGGAACTCAGATCCTCTTTGCTTACGCCGCTAGAGAAAATATCTAAAAGCTTGAATGGCGTTCCTGCAGCGAAATCAAAATTAGGAGAAATTAAGGACTTCGCTCTCCTGGTCCAGAAATCACAAGAGCAAGGAGTGCCGCTATGGGCAGTTCAAGGAGGGCCTGAGTACCAGATTCAAGAAGCTGAGACCGCATTCTACGCAATGGCTGCAGAACTAGTGCGGAGAGTGGCCTAAATGGCTGCAGAACTAACTGAAAGCAGAAAAAGAGCGCACGCTAAAGCTGTCAAATATTACGAGTCGCTTCGTACCGATTTCGATTTGCAAGGCAGTCATTTGATGAACCAACTAGCTAGTGACGCACGCCTTAAACCGTACATTCACTCAGCTAAGTACCGAACTAAAGACCCTGACCACCTTCTTGAGAAACTAAAACGTAAAGAACTGAAACGAGCAGATGTAAGGAAGGAAGATCGCACTGTTCCACTCCCTGCACTGACCAACAAGTCCAATCTGCTAGAGCATTTGGATGATTTAGTGGGGATAAGGCTTCTGCATCTTCACACTAAACAAATGACAGAGATTCATCCTTTGATCATTAGTATTATTGAACTAAACCGATATACGATACGTGAAGAGGCTCTCGTGTATATATGGGACATTGAATCTAAAGCCTTCTTTGAAGGAATAGGCTTAAGAACAATCTTTCGTGAGGAAATGTACACGAGCGTACATTATGTTGTTAGCCCTGCTGCGAGACCTGAGATGAAAATAGAGCTCCAGATCAGGACGTTAATGGAGGAAGTATGGGGTGAAGTTTCTCATTCCATTAACTATCCTGTTGAAACGCAATCGGAATCTTGTCAAGAACAGCTACGTGTTTTGGCCAGATTGACGTCCGGATGCACCCGCCTAGTTGATTCAATTTTTTCAACATACAACAAGCCCAAAGGTTAGAAGAGATTAAGATCAGAGTAGTTCTCAGGAGATTAGGGTCAGTAGAAGCAATGGGGACAGATTTATTTTTTACGTGCATTTGCCTTGAGTTTAGATTTATCGCACTGGTTTTCTATCGCAGTACTCAATGTTTCAATTGACCAGTTTAACCAATGAACTATTTTTCCGATATGGGCGTATCCAATCATTAGTCCGACCACAAAAGCACTAACAACGAGAGAAATAGATAACGAACCACTAGAATTGTAAAATTCGTATACAGCCAATACCACGGCTCCGAGTATTGGAAGGAAGCCTGCCTTTTGAGCCGAACCAAAAACCCAATCCAGTTTTCTACTCATCATAGCCTTACGGGCTTCCAAAAGTTTCTGGCCAGATTCAAGTGCTGACTGCTCATATTCTAATAATTTTAAAACAACACCAGCTTGGTATTTATTGAACCGTTTCAGATATCCGACGTAATTAGCTATCGGAGTTGAGAATGATTTGAAATCTTCACGAATTCCAAATCCCGTAGCAAATACTACAAGTAGTATTGATGCTAATAAGCTGACTAAAGCAAATATTGGAAGACCTTGCGTATTAAAGAAGAGACCTAGCAACCAAAGAAACATTGCTAACTGTATGTCGTCAAAAGATTTGGGACAGTTGGGCCTAGAAGTTAAGAGAGACTATTCGATTAGATTACCTGTTTAATATCAGGTACATGGTATCAGGTTTTCGCACCTCCTTTGTTGTAAAGTTTGTTGTTTGATGATGGCACGTCGCTCCATTATTTGATGGTATCTGCCATAGTACATATCAGCGGGCGTGATGTTATCCAGGGATTCATGGTAACGCTCTTGATTGTAATGATGAACAAACTGCCCAATAGCGCGTTTTAGCTCACCGGAAATAAAGGTGCCGGAGGGATTAAAATTAAATCCCTCCGGCACCTTTAGCTCCTTTAAATTCAAGCTCGGAAACTTCCTCCTTCTTGCATTCAACTATTATATGAGCCGATGTATGGGCATCGTTGTTGTAAACGATAATATTGGCTTCCCGAGTATCTGAACCAATTGTTACTGACTGGAATAGTTTGATACGACTGGGTGAATAGCCATATGTAATAACAAGTTGTAGAAATGCCTCAGCTTGTACGTTCTCTTCAGGATTCTTGTAATTTTTCTTTTTGTTTTGGTGAACATAAGTGATGTAATTCTGGTCACCATCAAGTGTTATTAAGCCTTTCTCGATTCCTTGTTGGATCAGAGACATATGTTTTTATTCCTGATTATGGTTACTAAATGCGGTCCAATCCACAGCTAATTTGTATAACTGCATTAAGATGCAATCTTATACCAAAAAATACCGTAAAGACCTATAGCTTCGATTGCATAAACCGGGACAGATCTATTTTATTGAAGGTATTAAATAGATCTGTCCCGGTTCTATCAAGAAAATTTTTTCTATCCAAATTTAATGACCTGACCCTCACAATTTTGAGGCGTTTAATTTTGGGATATAAATATATCCGTCTTCGACTGAACCATAAACGCATTCAGTAACTCCCAGCGCATAAAGCCCCGCGGTGTATAAGCAAATCATTGAATCTAATACGTCTTCGTTATTTTTCAATTCTTGACCTTTTAGCGACTCAATGTGAGTTGGGTCGAGATATTGAGAAAATTCTTTGGAGATTAATAACGCTAGTTCTTTGTGATCTGAAAGCTTTCGTATTAACTCGGCCAAAATTATTTGCCCAGCTTTCTTTTCAGCGACTCTTCCTTTTTTGTACTTCAGTCTCTCTTCTAAATCAAAAACTTCTAATATAGTCGGGTGTGGATAGCACTCGATCTGCCATTTTTCATTGGATAAGTGCTTAAAACCTGAGCTATCGAGTGTTTCAGACAACTTTACACTCGCAGAATTTGGATAGAGCTTTAGATTAGAGGTATGACACCCGGCATGTTTTGATCCGTATATACGGCTAACTGCGGTTTCGCAGTTACGTTGCCCCACTTCGTTCCTTATTATTAAAGGAGCGTCAATTGCTATTCCTCTAAGCCTCAAAATTGACTGCAGAGACGATATGACATTATCAATTCCAATTACACCGACATCCATTTCAGATACTGTGAGCACTCTGTTTTCAAGTTTGCCGTAAGATATTGCACTCGGATTTTTAGCGCTAATCCAAGCTAGGTCTACGCCGGCTAAAATCATCGATTAAATTTTAAAACAATAAGGGTGCGGTGAAAAACGAATCGAATTTATCATCAATGCCTTTTCGCTGTTTGCCACGGTTTTTCCAGGGCCATAGAGTTACCCGGAGAAAGGCATGCCAGATATTCGCTCAAACATCTTTACAAGCATGTTTAATGGTCTGTCTGGTGACCTTTCATTTTCGATAGTTTTTCTCATCGCACTCAATGCAAATTCATATTTCTCAGAATTATATTCTTTTATTACCCAGAGCAATGCCTCCATAGCAAAGAAAAGGGGACAGATTTATTTTTGAGTGCATTAGCCTTGAGTTTAGATATATCGCTCTGTGAAAACTATACAGGGTCAGGTCTCACAAAGCACCGCGGTTCATCTTCATCGATATTTCGAGTAACTGCGGCTCGTTTTTCTGTGTGAAATGTGAAACCTGATCCTAAGTTTTTCGCAAAGTGTTGGATTGTTAATTCGGTCAAGCAAGGGCACACTTTTGCCGATTTCGCATCCAATGTGTTTAAATGCCTAAATGAACTATTGGTGGGTTAATCAAAAGCAAACGCATCGACAGGAAATCGGTGACGGATATATGTGGTCACCAAAACGCCAGTCGGATGGAAACAAAAACTTTTCATACGAATATATGAAGCGAATCCTACCGGGAGACGTAATTTATTCTTATGCAAATGCATTAATCATCGCGGTTGGGATTGCAGAAACTCATTGTTATTCCTTTCCAAAACCTATTGAATTCGGGCAGGCTGGAAGCAATTGGTCCGACGAAGGATGGAAAATAAACGTTAAGTACCGGCAACTAAATAAGCCAGTCAGGACGATGGATTATTTAAGCCATCTAACTCCATTTCTTCCTGAAAAGTATTCGCCTATAAGCTCAAAAAATGGCCAGGCAAATCAATCCTATTTGTTTCAGATTTCAAAGCCGTTAGCTTTAGCCATAGCCGAGTTAATAGATAGGCAAATAGTTGATTTAGTAAATTGCGATTACATAAATGATGATTTAATTATCCCAAACACCATAGATCGATATATAGAGGATTGGGAAGATCAGATTCAGCTACAATTGGAATCATCAACAGATATTGATGAAACAGAGAAAGAAGTACTCATTAAGTCAAGAAGGGGGCAAGGTAAGTTTCGAAGTTTGCTGCTGATACGAGAGCCGCGTTGCCGCGTAACTGGAGTAAATAAACCTGAGCATTTGATCGCAAGTCATATTAAACCCTGGCGAAGTGCAAGTAATGAAGAGCGGTTAGACCCAGAGAACGGGTTTATGCTGACGCCCACAATTGACCATTTATTTGACAAAGGATTCATTGCTTTTGAAAATGACGGGTCGGTCATACTTGCGGACGTGGCGGATCGTGAGTCCATGAAAAAAATGGGGGTTGTCGGCGTAGATACACCTAATAGATTACCCGCCCTTGCGAGCGGGAAGAAAAATTATTTAGAGTGGCACCGTGAATCCATATTCCTTGGGTAACGGACAGAATAGAGGGTCAGGTCTCGCAATACTCGCGCCGTTCGTCATTGGACGATTTATTTTATTGGGTCCAAATTTATTCTACACTGCGAAAAATAAATCTGTCCCGTTTATTGAGTCTTTTAAGTTCAATTACACGCTGCGCTGATTTCGTTTAAAGCATTTTTTGATCCACTTAAATTGAAAACAAAATATCTTGATCCTTGCGAGTGCCAATCCAGCTCTAGCATAAGTGCACGGATACGGGGTCAGGTCTTTGATTTTGGATATTGATTGTATGGGATACATCCAAGTATGTTTTAGAATATTATTTTAGAATATTTTATTGGTCACGCTTGGCCTACGTGGGCGAGAAGGGGTAGCTGATTGGTTCGGTGGCCTCGACTACACATTTTTGCTCCAGAACTGAACCTGAACCCCTCTGGCCACTCCCCCCCTGACATCTATCATTCACCTATCACTTCTAAGGGTAATGTAATCAATTTCGACATGATAGGGATCGTCCGTATTCTGGTCGTTAAATTTAACATCGTAACGGGTTCCGCTTTGGGAGCTAATTATCGAAAGTTCGCCAATACGGTGGTCCCCGTTTAAAAATTCAAAACTGAATCCACGTAGTAGCGACAGTCCGGGCTCTCTTTGCTCCCGTATTGTGCGTTGATGTGAGTCCTGTCTTCGAGCGAGTGACAGACTATCGCTGCCCGATACCAAAGATTCATGGATGAACAGATAGTGCAGTGTCACCCGGTACCGCTTGGAGCCGTTGTCAGAAAACTCCACATCCACAAATCCTCTGTTTTGCGGGCGGATACTTAGTTTCCTCAAATTTGATCTCTCGTTGATCAGATCAAATTTGAATCCGCTCAATACCATCACTTCGTAGTTGTGGCGAGGTGCAATTCGAACAGTGCAGACCCCCTCGCAAATCCTGCTGGTTGTAAATACCCGAGACTGGTCGGAATCGAAGGAAAGAAAGGAATAGTAGGGGCGGAAGTAGTCGTCTTTATCATTTTCATGATAAGTGAAATGCACTCTCCCTGATGCAGGCATAGATTCCGGTTCCACACCGATCACAGATATCTGGTGATCATTGTTTTCCCCGAATCCAAGTTCAAATCCGGACATGGCAACATTCTGATAAAAATCGATGCCCAGACTCTGGCTGGAGACTTCGCGAAACCATTGACCCTCGGAATTAACTGCCTGGTACTCCTCAATCCGAGGAAATGGTAGGTCTTCTGGTCGAATCGGCGTAAAGCCTGTCAGGATGACAAACGCTAATATGACAGAAAGCAGTCTACTAAGTCGAAGTTCATTGTTTTTCATGGTTGATAATGGAGGAAAGCAACTCTTTTACATACTTTCGAATTTCCCCCTAATTTTTGTAGAATGGTGATTCTATAATATAAACATTGACGCCGAGACAATTGACCAGATTCGAATGTCGGCGAACAGCAACTACAAACAAAGAGTCCCACATTAGACAATCTCCGTCAAGTAAGCACAAGAAACTTTTCTCGCGCCCCGTTGTTTTTGGAGCGAACCGGGTCAGGTCTTTGATTTTGGATATCGATTGCACCAAACTTGAATGCAACATACAGGGTCAGGTCTCACATTGCACAACTGGGCTTTGGAGCTCCTAGAGCCTGGAAAAACGAGCTACAGTTCCTCGAACCATTGCAGAAGATGAACAGCCTGTGCATTGTGAGACCTGACCCTGATTACCTTTGCTGATTACCTTTTGTTCTGGAAACCCGCTTCCGCGGGGATGCTGGATTCCCACTGGAGCCTGTCCCCGATTTATATGCTTCGAAATTCTATTGGACGCTAAACCTTTTTTCCTATTGAGGGGCTATACTTAGCTTGGTCATTAATGGGGGCAGTGATGAACAATACGATATTTACAAATACTATCTTGCAATTCCGGCAGTTTCCGGTGGTTTTTATCCTGCTAATTGGAATTACATTCGCGCAATCGGCCAACGCGCAACATTACCAGATCAGAGACAATGCCCAGGGAGGAGACTGTGTGGGTAGCGGCATAGGTGCCTGGAATGCGGCTACGAAAACCTGCACACTTGGTGCTTCATTGACCGGATCCATATCCATCGAGGATAACGATGTGAAACTGGATGGAGGGGGTCTGCAATTGCGTCATTCGCCCGGCGCCAGGGCTGTGGGTGTAATGGTGCAAAATCGACAGGGCGTAACAGTCAGGCGCCTTCAGGTGCATGGTTTCGACCAGGGGATCGTAGTCATGGGAGGCAGTTCCAACACATTGGAGCAGAATGTGCTCACTGGCCCCCAGGTAATGCGGCATGGCATTTTGCTGGAGAGCACGGTCAAGTGTAAGGTGATAAATAATAATCGAGTGACCTCAGCAACGGATGCTGGTATATGGCTTAGATTCTCAACTCAGTGTCGGGTAGAAAAAAGTATACTTTCTCTAAATGCTGTCGGGATAATGTTGACCGATGCAAACCTGAATACGCTGGAGGAGAATTTCATTACCGGAACGGGACTTCCCCTGGGATCCGGAATTCAGGTTCTAAGTGGAAATGACAACTGGATAGTCAGAAACAATATTAGCGGAAACGGTGCAGAAGGTGTTTTTATCGGTGATGGTAATCGCAATTTAATATTTTTTAACCAGATTCAAAATAACACCAGGAACGGCTTAACCCATATGGTCGGAACGGAAAACCGGATTTATTGCAATGATTTCAAAGGACACAATTTGGGCGTACAAATTTGGGACATTAAAAATCATATCTGGTGGAACAATTTTTATGCAAACGATGACGCCGAGAACCTGATCGGTGGTAGCAATTTCAACATGAAACCACCCACAGGCGGCAATTTTTGGAATCGAAATTCTCCGAACTGCATAGACGCCAACGGTGATCAATTTTGCGATCTTCCCTATGCATTCGCAGTAAATCAGGACAAACTACCCCATGTTGCGCCAATTCCCTGGGTTGGTGACCCAAATATTTGTACAACGCCTGGACAGGCATTGCTGGAATACGATCCATGGGAAGAAACCGTTGGTTGGTATACCAGCCTTACAGGTATGGTTGAAAAATTGATGGCTGCGATTTCATCCGGGGACCCACTTGCGCTGAATGAGATGGTGTTTGATGATGTCACACTAATTGACAACAGCGGTGTGATCAAGGGCAGTGTAGGCGTTCTGGCTCGGCTTGCGGAGTCCTGGTTTTGTGGTGAAGCCAGACCTAGGCTCATTGCTCCTGGTGAGCCATTGGCCCAACCCACAGTGACCGAAATTGAAATCGAGAGGTGCGATAGAAAAATTTCACAATTACATGTCACCTCCAGATTTCTCGGGGAAGATCTTGGGAGACAGATCGAATCGCTCACTCTAATTGTTAAAAATGTTCATTAACTAATTACCATAAGGAAAATATAAAGAATATACAGAGTCAGGTCTCACAATGCACAGGCTGTTCATCTTCTGGAATAGTTCGAGGAACTGTAGCTCGTTTTTCCAGGCTCTAGGAGCTCCAATAATTAAAGGTGCCTAATTAAAGGTGCCGGAGGGATTAAAACTTAATCCCTCCGGCACCTTTTTCCCCTTTTTCCGGGCACCTTTTTCCGCTGATTACCTGAATCAGGTTGTGAAATGCGGAGTCTTACCGTAGCCTGACCCCTATCATTATTAAACAAAAATTTAAATTATGTTACCCATGGGCACAATCATGGCCGGTTGTATGTTGGCCGGCGTTATAACCGTACTACTGTCAAACAAACTTCCCTCAGCGATTCGCAAGAGCATGGCTTTTGTGGTGCTACTTGGCGGGTTATGGAATGTCTTGTGGTACAGCCTGCAGCACCTAACTGAATTCTGGGGTATCGCCGCGTTAATCTCTGGTTTTTTAATGGTGCTCACTGCAATGTACTTAATGTGTCCAGGCAAATTGCCCAAGGCATTGATCAAGGCTAAACCATTGGTTGTCGGTTTGTTGCTTATTTGTGGTCTGTATTACGCTATCACTATTACTCGTTTGTAGAGTTTTGATTTTTGAAATGGGCAAAATGGCTTTTACTAACCTTTTTTAGATTATTTATACTGACCTAAATCTTATGATTCTTAAATGAACGAAAAAAAACATTCCCTGGCTGAAGATATATTTGCTCTCATAACAGCATCTTCTTTGATTTCTCTGGGTATTTTCTTTCTTGAGCAAGCGAGTTTGCTCAGTGGCGGAACCGCTGGTTTGGCACTGATATTTTCTCAAATATCGCAATTTAGTTTCGGAAAAATTTTCTTTGTACTCAATTTGCCTTTTTATTATCTCGCATGGCGATATATTGGATTGAGATTTACGATCAATACGATGCTGTGTGTTACTGTGATATCAATTTGTACGGAAGTACTGCCTCTTGTTTTAACAGTAAAAACTATTCTTCCAATTTATGCGGCAGTCATAGCAGGGCTATTAACGGGAGTAGGAATGCTAATTACGTTTCGCCACAACGCTAGTTTGGGAGGCGTTAGTATCGCGGCACTCTACTTGCAGAAAAAATTTGATATTCCATCTGGCAAAGTGATGCTTGGGGTGGATGTTGTTATTCTTATTGCCGCGTTTTACGTTTTACCTTTGGCGTTAGTCATTTTTTCGGTAGTCGCAGCGGTATGCGTGAGTTTGGTTCTCATATTTAATTACAAACCATATCGCTACCAGCTTCGTTAAATTTTTCGATGAATAAAATGGGCCGGAATGAAGTGTACGGATATTGACGAACAATAGGAAATTGCATACAGGGTCAGGTCTCACAATGCACAGGCTGTTCATCTTCTGGAATAGTTCGAGCCGTCACGGGGTCAGGTCTTTGATTTTGGATTGAAGAAAATATTATCTATCAAAATCTAAAGACCTGAACCTCTACTCTCTGGTGAAAAATAAAATGATTAGAAAATGATGCCAGGATTCAAAATTTCACTCTGACACCCATTATTCCGTTAGCACCGCAAATAAAGGTGACGGAGGGATTTAATTTTAATCCCTCCATCACCTTTTCTCGGTACGGAAAATGGGGAGTAGGTCAGATGGACCTGTCAACCAGCCAATCCGTACGTGTTAATATCATCTGTATAGCTATAAAAAGAATTTCGGCCTAACAACTTGATACAATTTTGGGAAAAATAATTCGACCTATTCCATATCTGGTTGCCGTTGTCGTGGCAATCAACATCCTGGTCCAGGACTACAAGTCCAGTTTGGATTCCTGGGTTAGGGCAGCCTCGGAAAGCTATACTCTTTCCTCTGATCGGAAAAATAAACTAGATGGTTTCCGGTTAATCGACCCCAAAGGCGCGAGTCGCTTCGAATTCGGTTTTTTTAAAGACCATCCCGGGTCCGGTCGTTTTGTTCACCGGGGAAAAATACCAGCCCACTACCAGTTCCAATTCGCTTATTTCCGGACGGGTGGTATTGACTGTGAAATACGAGACTACGTTGGAGAACCGTTTGAGTTGCGGTTGTTAATCAATGGCGAGGAATCTGTGCACCCATCGACCCACGCCGGGTGGTCAATCGTAAAACAGAAAGTTTCCTCGAAAGATGATGTTTCATTTTATTTCGATGGAGTGACTAATCACTGCGGGTCCGCCTACCTCATAATCCAGGAGGCCGGTGATGTTCCGGTTTGGTACCTCATCCTGGCCTCGGTTTTCTGGATTCTTTTTGTCGTCGGCTGCCTGTTCTTAAAAAAGCCGGTACCTGCCGTCCTCGCCATCACCCTGTTAATGATTATTTCAGACTCGGAAGGAAGAATGGGCGGCTACATTACTCCACAATCGTTTCTTGGAATTGCAATTGTACCTCTGGTTTTTACTTTGTTGATCTCATTTTTGACCAATCTTAAATCGAAAGCAGGATTGTGGATCAGGTTGCTGCTTATTCCTGTTTTTATTTTGATCACATTTCTGGTGGCGTCCCTGCCGATAATCGCAATTGGCTATGAAAAAACGTTTGACAAGCCAATGGTTGAAAACGATTGGTATGCAGTTTTCCAGACCCACACCACACAAGCCACGGAATTCTTGTCTGTATTTGCTGAACCAAAACTGCTCGTTGGGGTTGCAATCATACTTTTATTTCTATTTATCCTGGCAAATACAAACCGGGTAGCATTGTTCAGATCCCATTGGATACTCTCGATTTTTGCCGTGGCAACACTTTTGCCAGGTTTATACCTCGCTATGGAGCAACTTAAGAGTGTGCAAGTTTTTCGAATGTCCCTTGCAAACCACCAGGCGGACCTCAGGTACCTGCAAAAATCCATGGAAGAGCGGGCACTAAAAATTGCCCGGCCTGATACGGAGTTGAAGAAGGAGAAGGACGAAACAGTTGTGTTGGTTATCGGCGAGTCGGTAAGCAAATACCATGTTTCGCTGTATGGCTATCCCCGGGATACAACGCCGCTGTTGAATGCTAGACGGGGCTCTGGAGATTTCATTGTCATGGAAAACGCCTATGCCAGCGGTATCAGTAGTCGGGGCGCCATGTTGTATGCTATGACCAATGCTCATGCGGGTTCTGGCGTATCCTTTAGGGGTTCGCCCTCCGTGATCGAAGTTCTGAACGATGCCGGGTTGGACACGATTTGGGTGGAAAACGGTCGGACCAGGGTCGCCAACACACCCGTTGAAGTTATTACTGAACAGTCTGGAACAGTCAACCGGTTGTCTGATGCATTAGGCAGGGAAGATGGAAAGCTGGTGGAAGCACTCAAAGGCATTCTTTCCCAAAAATCAGCGGCTTCGAAAGTCGTATTCCTCAGGACCCAGGGAAGTCACGTTGCTTATTGTCATCGGATTGACCATGATCGAGAAAAATGGCGATTCGAGGATACAGAATTCGACCAGTGGCTGGTGCCCGGAAAGTATCCATTAACCGGTATTTCGGAAAACTCAAACTGCTATGACGGATCTATTAAGTACACCGATTATGTAGTCAATGAACTGATCAAGTTGCTGGAAGATGAACTGGATCCAGCTGTGCTGATTTATTTTTCTGACCATGGTGACGATATTATTCGGGGCACAGCACACATGGGGTTGCCCACATTCGATGTATTTTCCGTGCCCATGTTGTTCTACTTTTCACCGGGATACATGGAAAAATACCCTGATCGAGTGGAGACAATCAGAGCCAATCGACACGCCATGTTTGTCAACGACCAGATCTTTGAAACTGTACTTGGGGTAGCGGGCGTGATTTCCAGCGCTTCGGTCAAAAGTAAAAACCTGGCGGCTGACGGCTATAACGGGAATCATCTGGTCAATGGAGGATCCAAATCAGTACTGGACGATGACAGTTATGAGTACAGGACAAAATTGAAAATCGAGGAGTTGTTGGGCTCAGATTTTCAGGATCGGATTATGTACTCCATGGGAAAACTGCGTCATCCTTTCCATTTTTCGTATATAAATTACGGGGCAGGCTATCCCCACATTTCTTTTGATTTGTACCAACACGATGGGGAGATCTACCTCAGCAGTTTGTCAAAAAGAGATATACTGTTTAACAGGGCAGCAGGATATATAAACCTTGAAAATGTCACCGACCTGTTTATAAACTTTACAAACCGTGATAACAGGAGTGACGAATCCGTTGCCGATGGATTGGCAGAAGCAATTAATGCTCTGGATTGTTTTGGGTCCTGCCAGCTAACGGTTTCCGTAGAGAGCCTCTCCCTGGCGATGGCGCTCGAGAAAAGGAATATACGAAGTTCGGTGATAATTGCGGATGAAAAAGAGTTGTCCGAACTCGGTGAATTTTCCAGAGTCACTATCCCGGAAAAAAGCCTGGATCGGTTTTCCGAATTTTCCGAGCAACATGAGATTTCAGTGACCGATACTGCCTGTGAATTCCATGCGTGCAATCTTGCGAAGCTGGAATCTAGATTGCGCCAACAGTTTCCACAATTCCGGGCGGTAAGGGTCGTATCCGGGATTCACGAACTTTGATATACCTGGAAGAAAAGGGGGCACCCATTAGCCATCCGAAGTCAATTGGTCGAGCGAGATTATTGCACGATAAATACAAATCAGATAGCCATGTTTGTTTTGCATATGCGTCCAATACCATTCTAAGTTAGCAGACATTTCTTCTACGACTCACTGTAGTTCTATACCGTGAAATGTGAGGTCTGACCCCGTTACATTCATCTGTTATGACGTCGTACTCAATGCCTTCCTTTTCCAGCCAGGCCAGGATGTTCGTGTCGGCATTGAAGCTCCAGCAGGGTGTTTTGGGAGCCATGTTAAGGATTGGGCGCAAACGAGATGCAAAGCGGACACCGCTGCCACCCGAATGGGTATCATAGGTGGACAGGCCAATTTCATTGTGTTCCTGCAGAAATACGTCCGTCTTTTCCAATGTAGTCCAAACATGAGACATATGGGGTCCGGTCTTTGATTTTGGATTGAAGAAAATATTTTCTATCCAAATCTAAAGACCTGACCCTCTAAGTACACTAAGTGACCTCTAAGTATAATTACTGATGATTAAACGCAGGCCCCAATGCACGTAACATATCGGCGGCCATTTCCAGTTTTTGTGCATTGGTTTTGGTCTTTCCAACAGGCCCATCAACAAAAAGATTGGCTAAACCGTGTACTGAACTCCAAGCCAATAACTCAGCGGGGTCTAGACGCATTGGATTCGCGTCCCTTATCGTGCCAACGAAGCCTCCCCTTAAATGAGCACCAAGGGCGTCCGCCGCATTAACATAATCTTCATCATTAGCGTAAATCGCTTCTTCTCGCCACATTGCACGAAAAAATGCCGGCTTTTCGATGGCGAACTTTACGTAAACTAAACCTACAGCAAGAAATGCATTGGTGCCCTCATTTATTGCCTGGTCCTTAGCCACATCCATCGCATCAACAAGTTGATGTAGCGCCCGAGTGGCAAATGCGGTTAATAGCGCGCGTTTATCAACGTAATGTCTGAATGCGGACGAAGGTGATACTCCGACTCGTTTGGCACAGCCACGTAGAGTAACCGCCTCCAAGCCAAATTGAGAGGCAATTTCATCCACCGCATTTAGAAGCGATTCCGCCAGATTACCGTGGTGATAGGGTTTCTTTTCCGTGCCTTTCTTGTTCATTTAACTGCTTTAGCTCGAATTATGTGAACAATGTTCACTTTTTTTCGGAAAACACTTGAAATTAGATATCAAGTCCGTATATCATATGTTAACAGTGTTCACATTAATCTACAACCGAAGCGTTATTGACCCGATATCGAACACTGTAAATGAATGGGCCGCCGCTTCATTATTATCCATTAGGAGTTTACGTTATGTCATCGTCAAGCAGATCAACAAAGAATGATTCCGACAATCCATCCGGGGGCCGCTATTGTGGTGCCTGGGGCGGAAGCGGTAATTGGTCTGGGTTGAACATCGCTGCAATGGTTATAGGCTTCGTCATATTTTGGCCCATTGGGTTAGCTGTCCTGTTCTGGAATCTTACTGGTCGCAGCGTAAAAGACCTGCCGGATACGATTCGCCATCAGTGGTCAAAAGTTTCAGGCTACTGGAATAACCACGACAGCTATCACTCAGGGGGAACTGACAATAGTGTGTTTAATGATTTTCAACAAACTCAGTTTGACCGGGTTCGCGAAATCAAAGATGAAATCAAGGAGCGTTCACACCGCTTCGGTGAATTTCGATCCGACGCCAAACGTCGTGCTGACGAAGAAGAGTTCAATCGGTTTATGTCAGATACACCGGGACGAGCCGAGAGTTAACAATAATAATGACAATAAATGGTGACAATAAATGGCGACGGAGGGATTATTATTTAATCTCTTAGTCACCAATGCCGCTCAATTATGTTTTAACAATATCATTTCGAAGGAATGTTAGGGAGGCATGTTTTTAACGTTATCCTCTAAAAACGGAACTGATAAACTTAGAGGCATACAAGCCAAATGATTTAAAACCTTTACCTATTTTGACAGAAATTATTCTTATTTAATTTTTTGAGTTTTTCAACTCAATAAGCAATTAGCCGACCCTCACCAGCAACTTTTAAACGACTGCTTTCTCCAAAGCGGACAAAATTTGGATTCCGGAAAACTTCTACTATTTACTTGTTGCGGACATCCGGTGTTTTGGACATAGGGCGTAATCTATAGCAGTGGCCTGATTCACCTAAAAGCTTCTTTCAATGCACAGGCTGTTCATCTTCTGCAATTTTTCGAGGAACTGTAGCTCGTTTTTCCAGGCTCTAGGAGCTCCAAAGCCCAGTTGTGCAATGTGAGACCTGACCCTGATTACCTGATACTCCGTCACCTTAAAATTGTGCTTGGAGCAGACCCGGTATAAGTAACATAGTATGTCGGTGAGGTTAGTGAATCTGCGCCGTGCAAAGTACTTCTTTCAAGATTAAGACTTCCGCTTTCTGCCTGAGAGAATAGTTATCTACTCTGGCTCCTGACACGTGCATCCAGATGTTATTAAGTTCAATACTGGTTACCGACGCGGATAACCAAATTCTTTTCCAGAGATTAATTTAAGGGGTCGGTATTCATCGATAGAGTACTAACCTTTGGTAAATCATTGTGTTAGCATGATCTTGGGTGTAGGTTGGAGTGGTAATTTGGAGAAAGTTATAATGACTAAAAATATTAGACGCAATTTATTTAAGGGTATTGCCGGGTCTATCCCCGTAATATGGGCGAAACCATTAGTCCAGACCGCAATCATTCCGGCACACGCAACGACTAGTGAGCCTGACGGGAACTTTGGACTTACCCATCTATCTGCATCGTCCGATGACCCTCTTAATATTCTTGAATTGTTAATCCCAACCGCTCATGCTGCGAAATTTTGTAAACTAGAAGCGATATGCACCACACTACGTGGCGGTGTTGTAACAGTTTTTGCGAGTATAAGCGGAGACAAGGGATGTTTTAGATGCATTTCTGGTTCCGGCATGGTTGGCGACACAGTTACACTATTGCCCACTGATGAAGGGTGTAAGGCGTCCAAATGCACAGATCCTACAATTGAAATTGAATCTTTAACCGGTATATTCCCCAAACGTATATTAAATCTGAAAGTGGGCGATCAAGAATCAACCCCATGCACTGAAACGAGTTCGGATTGTGACTGCGATGCACTGGATGATAATAAATAATTGCATTCCCAGATAAAAGAATTATGGTGACAGTTAATTTAATTCGCAGAGTAAAAATTGTCAATTTGTCATTGGGTTCTTCGAATGAAAATCGACCATAGGCTTATCGGAATTTTTTTTGAATCCTACTTAGATGGAGCCACTTTATTTGAGCTTCGGACCTCAATCCATAAAAATCTTGCATTTGGTAGCAGGAAATTCCAGGATCATAAGTAATAATAACCAGGACATCCATTAATAGTGCCCGCAGTAAAGTATCTGGGTGAATATCGAGATTTTCTGATAGAGGCAGGAACCTATTTACTGATATGGGTGTTTATATCTATGTTCTTTATTCGTATGAGAAACTATCTGGCAATAGCTTCAAATGCAGATAACTGAATGTTTGTATAACAAGGCAACCGGACGCATCGAAAAAAGCTGCGCTGTTTTCGAGCGCTAATTGCGACGTTATATGACATAGGTATTTAGCTTACTGGTGGGCGACTATCACCCATCAATGCATCCAATTTTCTTTGAGCGTGTTTTAGATTTTTTAAGTCTATTGCTTCAATCATTTCGCATTCATCTCTAATCATTTCCGGTATTAGGCTAGGGTAATGTCGGCAATCTTCAGGTCTATTCAAATAGATGCTACAGGTGTATTTGTTTGAGGCATGCGTGTCTGTTTTTGGTGCTACTTCGAGAAAGGGGCATCTTCTTAGTCTGGTGCCTGTTTCGGGATCGAACCATATCTCATAGTTTTTAACGAATTTATAAATCTCTGGTTGAAATATCTCCCATAGGTCAATTTCTTCTTTTGTCGCAGAAAGCGCACCATCTCCATATTTGATGCAACATTTTCCGCATTGATTACAATCTTTCATGTTTTAGCCAATTGGCAGGTTGTGTAAAAACAGCATTTTATCATTAGAACTTTCTTTACGGTGCCGTCTGATATAGTTGTCTGGGTCTTGGCAAGAGGTTGGAGATTAGAGGTTAGGGTCATAGTAGAAATTATTGATTGAAAGGATTGCTGGTGAAGGGCATCCGGGGGAAGGGCATCCTCCGGGTCACGGGGTCAGGTCTTTGATTTTGGATTGAAGAAAATATTTTCTATCAAAATCTAAAGACCTGAACCTCCACTCTCTGGTGAAAAATAAAATGATTAGAAAATGATGCCAAGATTCAAATTTTCACTTTGACACCCATTACTCCGTTAGTACCGCAAAAATGCTATAATCTCGCTTCCAGTCATGATGATTGGAAACCTCCAAAACTGTTAATAGAGCCATGATACGTACACATTAACTTCTGACGATAATTCCGGGCCACCGGAAATCACGTCATGCGCGAGAACCGCCCAACCGATTTCTATTTGTTTGCGCGCGTAACAAGTTATACCCCGTTTCGTATCACATATTCACCTATGGACTCTGTTAACCCATGTTTGCTTTCTTTGAAAATCTGTTAAAGCCTTTTCCGTCGGAAATTCCCCAACGGCCACCATCCACGCTATTTGCGTTCTGCTGTTACTGCACTCGTGGCGTATGGCCCTGGATATTTTTTTCTTCATTCCTGGTGACTATTGTCGCCATAATTGAAGTCATGCTGTTCGCGTTTCTTGGAAACATTATTGATTGGCTTGCAACGACTGACAAAGCCACTTTTCTCGAACGTGAAAGCGATACGCTGGTGCTAATCGGTGCTGTCGTCCTGTTTGCGCTGCCATTGCTAACATTGATTTGGACTCTGGTTTCTCACCAAACCATCATTCCCAACTTCCCGATGCGGATTCGTTGGCTTTCCCACCGATATTTACTGCGACAGAGTTTCGGTTTTTACCAAGACGAATTTGCCGGCCGTATCGCCGCTAAGGTGATGCAGACTGCGCTCGGTATGCGGGAAGCGATCATGAAAATGGCGGATTTGATGGTGTATGTCTGCGTGTATTTCGGCGGTGCGTTAATACTGGTGGGAAGTTTTGACGTTTGGATTGCCGCACCATTTTTTAGCTGGATTGTTTTGTATTCAATCTTGTTGGGCTATATGCTGCCTCGCTTGAGCGACGCTGCGAATGAACAGGCGGATGCTAATTCTGTTATGACAGGGCGGGTTGTTGATAGTTACACAAATATTATGACCGTCAAGTTGTTTGCCCACGCCGGACGAGAGGAAAACTATGCGCGCGAAAGCATGGACGGTTTCCTGAACTCTGTCTATCGGATGATGCGTATCAATACCAAGCTCGAGGTCTATGTCGAGACGCTGAATGCTTTACTGTTATTTTCGGTGGGTTTCGTCTCGATATGGTCCTGGCTAAATGACGGTGCCAGCGTTGGTGCGGTTGCCGTGGCGATTGGACTAGTTTTGAGAATCCATGGATTGTCTCATTGGATCATGTGGGAGATGTCCGAGCTGTTTGAAAATCTCGGGCAGGCCCACGACGGTATGAATACAATTGCTCAGGTTCAGGCTGTAACCGATGTCGATAATGCAAAATCACTAAAAGTGCGTAGTGGGCAAATCGATTTCGAAAGCATCCGATTTCACTATGGCAAGGAAACAGGGGTGATCGATGATCTGTCGTTAACCATCAAACCAGGCGAGAAAATTGGCATCGTCGGGCGTTCCGGTTCGGGTAAAACCACACTGATGAATGTGCTTTTGCGGTTGTTCGATCTTGAACGCGGCAGAATTCTCATCGATGGGCAGGACATATCCATGATTGACCAGGAATCGCTACGTGCAAATATTGGTGTCGTCACGCAGGACACATCTTTGCTGCATCGAACTGTTCGTGAAAATATTGCTTACGGGCGACAGGACGCGAGCGAGTCAGAAATTATTCTGGCTGCGCAACGTGCGAACGCCCATAACTTTATTGTTGATCTCAGTGATAAAGACATCAATAGGGGTTATGACGCCCAAGTTGGTGAGCGTGGAGTGAAACTTTCCGGCGGTCAACGGCAACGAATTTCAATTGCCCGAGTTTTTCTGAAAGACGCACCAATCCTCGTGCTTGATGAAGCAACTTCTGCACTGGATTCCGAAATCGAAGTCGCGATCCAGGAAAATCTTTTGAGCCTGATGGAAGGTAAAACCGTTATTGCAATCGCCCACCGCCTGTCGACAATTTCTGCGCTCGATCGGCTGATCGTAATCGATCAGGGCAAAATTGTTGAACAAGGAAATCACGACGAGCTAGTTAAAACCAATGGTCTTTACGCGGAGCTGTGGAAGCGCCAATCAGGTGGATTTATTGTCTGAGATGAGACGATCCGGAATATTCCTGAGATTAGGGTCACAGCTTGCCTATCAAAACTATAGGAGATTATGGTCAGACCCCGTTGCTTGTTCTAATGCCTAACAAGAAAATGCAACCCACCGAAAAACCGATACGCGTTTTATTCGGGCGCTGATTTTAACGTTATGTCCCGAATTAAGTAAGGAACCAATACGTTTGACTGAGAGTACTTATAAAATTGATTCGATCAAATCATCCATAAAGGACGATGATGGGCCGGTTCGATTCGATCTATTAATTCACCAACCAAAACAGTTAGGAACCCACCCACTGCTTGTGTTTAACCATGGTTCTTGCGGATATGAGATAGATTCTGAAAAACTTGGAACCCATCATCCATACCAACCAATTGCAGATTACTTTTTGAAACGTGATTGGATAGTTGCAATACCTCACCGCAGAGGCCGCGGAAATTCAGATCGAGTGTATGATGAGGGTCTTAATGAAAATAGAGACGGATACTCTCTTGATACCGATATTGCTTTGAAGGGAGCGCGCCGTGCATATGTCGACCTTGAGGCCTGTATAGATGTTTTAATGAAGCGTCCGGATGTAGATACAACTAAACTGGTACTAGGAGGTCACTCAAGGGGTGGAATTCTTTCAATTGCCTATGCAGGAAACAACTCAGATCAGGTAAAAGGTGTTGTAAATTTTGTTGGAGGTTGGATTGGTGAATGTGAAAACGCCCGAATTGTTAACGGTGAACTCGCGAGACAAGGAAGCCCTTACACGGGTAAAACACTGTGGCTCTATAGCGGAAAAGATCAATTTTACTCGGCAGCCCATTCCAGGTGGCTTTTTCAGGAGTACATCCGATCAGGCGGTTGTGGAGAGTACGCTTATTTTCCTGATGCGGACCATGATCTGCTATGGAGTAATTCCTTGTGGCGAAAAGCAATGAATACATACATGGATAATCAGGGATTTCCGGAATTTGCAGAGAAATGACACATAACACGGATACGGGGTCAGGTCTTTGGATTTGGATTCGAAATGCCTAGTCACTGTATATTCAAGATTGGTGCAATCAATATCCAAAATCAAAGACCTGACCCCATATTCCACGTGTATTTCATAGCTTTCGGATGTTTCTATTGCGCTTGTTATTTTAGTTTTGTCTGGTGTAATATGGCTCGTTAAATTTAAATTCATACCTGATCTCACAATAATTTATTAGATGTGCATGGGGACAGGATCGAAAATTCCTACAAATAGAGATTGAATAATGTCTGACAAAAAAAATTCTGAACAATCACCAAAAGAAATTGCCCGTAGAAAGACGCTTCACATGTTATGTGCAGGTGGGGCGATTATGGCGCTACCAGAAACTTGGAAGAAACCCGCAGTAAATGCGGTTGCTTTACCTGTTCATGCGGGTATGACACCTCCGATGACCAATGAATAGTATATAGAAAACTGGGACAATTCTATTGGTGTTCTTTAATTAACTCTGTCCCCGTACTATAGTTATATAGGGGCGAGATAGAATGCAGTGCCGCGTTAAAAAACTGGAAATGCAATTGCTACGCAATAAACCCGTTTTTTCTATGCAATAGTTTGAACACGGATACGGGGTCAGGTCTTTGGATTTGGATTCGAAATGCCTTGTCACTGTATATCAAGATTGGTGCAATCAATATCCAAAATCAAAGACCTGACCCCATATTCCCATATTCCGCTCGTTTGTTTCCTGATCTAACTTTGAAAACTCTGCGTCGAGCCTTTGTCGCACCAGTTTAAGTTCATCGGTTATGCGAAAGTTAGACACTATTTATTAAGTCAATGAGAAGACAATGAACCCAATTCTCAAAGAGCTCGGGAATATTTTTATTCTTGTTTTGGTTGCTTATACCGTTTTTGCGTTGGCCGTTTTTGTGTTTCAACGAAAAATGCTCTATTACCCCAGTGAAGCTAAACCTTCAGAAGAATTTTTAACCGGGGAAAACTTAACCTACTGGCCGTCTTCTGAAAACTACCGTGGGTTTACGGGTGCGAAAGAGCTTAACGATATTGTGGGTACCGTTATCGTCTTCCATGGTAACGCTGGAACCGCCTATCATCGTGCTTACTATAGTGATGCTTTATCGAAACAAAACTTGCGCGTGATTTTGGCCGAATACCCGGGCTATGGCGGACGCGAGGGTCAACCCACAGAAACCAGTTTAGTCAGTGATGCAATGGAGACGATACGGCTCGCCTATGAAACCTATGGTGAGCCGTTGTACCTTTGGGGTGAATCGCTTGGAAGTGGTGTTGTCGCGGGAGTTGTCTTCCAAACGGAGGTCCCGATAAAAGGATTGGTGATGTTTTTACCCTGGGATTCATTATCCAATCTGGCCCAGACACACTACTGGTATCTACCCGCCCGTTGGCTTGTGTTGGACAAATATAATAGCGTTGAAAATCTTCTAGAGTATGAGGGCAATGTTGCTGTGGCACTCGCTGAAATGGATGAGGTTGTCCCTGCGAAACATGGTCATAAATTGTACGAATCCATTGATTCGAACAAGAAGCTTTGGGTGTTTGACGGAACCAGACATAATTCAGTACCCATGGCACCGCAGTTACTATGGTGGAAAGAAGTCAGCGACTTTGTATCGGAATAAGCGAATTTGTGCTTAGAGTTAACAAAAATAACGAAACTGGTGTCAGAGCATTAACTATTTTAGGGCTTCATGCAAACTGGATACGGATACGGGGTCAGATCTTTGATTTTGGATATTGATTGCAACAATCTTGAATATTATACAATGACTAGGTATTTCGGACCCAAAACCAAAGACCTGACCCCTTAATAGATATGCGCCCAACACTTTATGGTAACCGACACGCGGTTTCAGCTGGCCACTATCTTGCTGCCGTAGCTGGAAATGAAATCCTTGATGCAGGCGGAAATGCCATTGATGCCGGTTGTTGCACCGGCATGGCACTTGCTGTGCTGCACGCCGATGAGGTCAGTTTTTCCGGTGTTGCGCCCATTATTATCCGATTGGCCAGTGGTGAGGTTGTTACGATTGCAGGCCTCGGACATTGGCCCATGTCCATACCAGCAGATATTTTCATCCGTGAGCACGGTGGTGAAATCCCTATGGGCGTGTTGCGCACTGTTGTACCCGCCGCGCCGGATGCCTGGATCACGGCACTGCGTGATTACGGAACAATGTCATTTGGCGATGTAGCGAGGGCGGCGATCGAATTCGCGCGCGACGGATTTTCTGTATTTCAGTATCTTGCATCGGCTCTTGAACACAACGCGGAGCAGGAGAGTCACTGGCCCGCCAACGCTGCGATTTTCATGCCCGGTGGCCGGCCGCCGCGCCTTGGTGAGCGTTTCGTACAGACCGATCTGGCGGCAACAATCCAATACATGGTTGATGAGGAAAAGGCAGCTGCGCAGTCGGGGCGAGAAGCCGGACTGGAAGCAGCTCGGTCCGCGTTCTATGTGGGTGATATTGCGGAACGCATTGTCGCCCATATACAGAGTGAAGGGGGTTACCTGTCGCGCGATGACCTCGCCAATTTCCGTAGTCAGGTCGGACCGCCAGTGCAGGGCTGCTGGCGCGATTTCGAAGTTTTCACCTGTGGACCATGGTGTCAGGGACCAGCCTTGATTGAATCCCTGCTCATGATTGAAAAGGCAGGTTTGACTGGGCTGAAGCAAAACAGCGCAGACTATCTTCATCTGCTGATCGAGGTCATCAAATGCACGTTTGCGGACCGCGAGTACTACTATGGTGACCCGAATCATGTTGACGTTCCCATCGAGCGATTGCATAGCGACGCCAATCTGGGTGATTGGCTCAAACGAATTGATCCTGGACAGGCTATGCCGGACATGCCGACACCGAATGGCGTTAACGAACCTTTCCACTATCCAGCAACGGTCGGTCTGCCGGGGCGCGACCCTGATACGTCGTATCTGTGCGCTGTGGACAAATGGGGCAATGCATTCTCAGCGACGCCATCAGATGGGATGTGGCTCACCCCAGTTGTCCCGGGGACCGGCCTCATTCCGTCGGCTCGCGGTTGCCAGTCTCGAACAGATCCAAACCATCCCAGTGGCGTCGGGCCTGGTCGTCGGCCCCGCCTTACCCCCAACCCGGCAATAGCTTTACGCGATAATGGCACCGTTGTGCCAATTGGCGCACCTGGTGGAGATGCCCAGGTACAATCCATGCTTCAGGTCTTTCTCAATATTTTCCATTTTGGCATGGATGTACAAGATGCCATCGACGCGCCGCGCATAACCTCCCACAGCTTCCCATCTTCATTCTCTCCCTTTCAACACTACCCCGCTGTGGTCAGTCTTGAGAACCGTATTGACCAAAGGGTGCAGAAGGATCTGGAACGCAGGGGCCATCGTCTGGATATCTGTCCTGCCTACACCCGGAATGCAGCCGCGGTTGAAGTTATCGTCGCTGAGCCCAAGCCGGGGTTCCTGCGCGCCGGCGCTGACCCGCGCCAACCGGCATATGCAATCGTACGATAGAAATTTGGGACAGACCACGGTATAAACGCTGTTTATTTCTCTAGTTCTTCGAAATCGTTAATGCCACACAAATCAACGCCGCGCATCAGGAATAAGGGCAAATGCTGCATTTGGTTTAACTCAGCGTCGTTGGCCCAGGCATAAACTTTTTTATCATATTGCTGCTTTTCTATGTTGCGGTCATATTTCGAGCTGGTGGGCATGAATCGCAGGGTCATCCCGCGCCGTGGTCTTGTTGAACGATTAGGTTCTGAGCCATGCACCAGATACACATCGTGCAACGAAATCTGTCCCGCCTCCATGATCATATCGACCGCTTCGGATTGATCAAATTCGGTTGACGATAATTCCTGGTTGAGCGCGAGTCCCGGCTCATTGTTTTCCTTGTGGCGTCGCACCTGCTTGTCTTTATGAGAGCCCCGGATGACCCGTAAGCAACCATTTTCGGTGGTTGAGTCGTCTACGGCTATCCACACTGTACAAGTAGCCAAAGGCCGCATTGCCCAATATTCACCGTCCTGATGCCATGGTGTTTTACTGCCTACTTTAGCTGGCTTGGCGAAAAAACTCGAATTCCACAACGCAAAGTTGTCGCCTAACACTTGGTTCACCATATCAAGAATAGTTTCGTTCTGAGCAAACTGTAGGAACTGCTTTTCGAGTGGTAATAGGGCAGGGCAGTAATCTGAAAAGTGCGGATAGGTTTCAATAAACTGCGTGTGTAACGAGCGGATCGCCTCCAGCGTGTCCTGATCCAGGCGAAAATCCGGGATCACATATCCGTTCTTATGATATTGGGCCAATTGGGCATCGGTTAGCATAATGTTTTTGGCGTGCATCGACTAAGGCACTGTAGATCGTAGCATGAGAGATTAGGGTCAGAGTAGAAATTATTGATTGAAGGGATTGCTGGTGTATTGTTGTTAGTCATTGAATGTTCAAGGCGGAACGAATATGTCGAGGTAGCCGGGGTTGTGTCCGACTGGATTTCCATTGCATATTATCCAAAGAGGGAATAACCTTGACTTCTGTTTTGTCTGCGATGTAAACAATTTCTACTCTGACCCTAATCTACTAATGCAGTGCGCGCGGGAAAAACGTCACCCCCGTTTCCGGATTGTCAGCTAAAACACGGTGAGCCGTTATCAGGTTCTGATTTTCCAGTAATCTATCCAAATTCGAAATCGGAATCAAAAGCGTAATTACCGTTTTCCTGGATCCCGCATCAAGTGCGGGATGGTGTTAAAGTAGAAAACATTTATCATACCGAACGTGATTGGTATCTCATTGCCCACAAACGCAATCTTTTAGCCTGTCATACCCAGTTCGGCTGTGAAAGAGCTGAGGACTCAATAAAACACTTCACGATTTGATTTCGTTTCCTTTAAAAGTTTATCTGCTGTCGAACCGTAATCTATCCCTAGTTTTCCATAAGTTTTCCTTTTTTTACATTGTTCACGAATAGTTTTTGTACCGTTACGTCATATTCAAAAATATTAGTTTGTGATTCAAATCGATTCGATGACAAGCTAAGAGTTCAATAAACTGACTGGAAAACAAATGAAACCTTCACGAAGAAAACTGTCACAATTACTTTCTGTTGGGAGTGCTGTGACCCTGATATCGTTACCGAATAGATGGTCGAAGCCCGTTGTGAATTCGATATTGTTACCGTCCCACGGAGCGGTATCTACGATATCACTGGGTAGTGAATCCACCACTTCTGAAGTTGTTGATGCTGAGGGTTTTGAAGCTGCCGATGTTGATATTGCTGTATTCTTTGATTGTAATACTTCAGTAGGTTCAGTAGTAAAAGGTATATGGCCGGCAAATGGTCTAAATATTCCGGCGGATGCGGTTTTCGGGCTTGATCTGGATATAGACAGTTTAGTTGAAACTCCGGTCCTTCTCTGGGCGAATATTGGACCGGGCGCTAACTGGGGATATGAAAGTGGCGATATAACGGAAAAGCAGAAAGATATTCCACCTGGAAGCTATGAAATTATTGCAGCAAGCAAAGTTTGCGAACAGCGAATCAAGGTGAGTTTCGACGTCGCCATAGCTCGAATTTCAGCAGACAGTGTTATCGAACGAGCAACATTGAGCGAGATTCTTATTACCATATTATAAGTTTTCACGTTGGAATTCCGGGGACACTATACACATTAATTTCGTAGTTTTACCCGCCGACCAATAGTTTTTACTCTGACCCTAATCTACTCTCTAATCTACTGCAATTGCAACGCCCTACCTCATCGATACCTTCGGGCAAGCTGACTTCAATCTCAACACGACCACAGTGGCAGCGCAACTCGTGCTTGCTCTGAATTTCGGTGTTGCCAATTTTCCTGATCACACGGGGAATAAATTTTAAGTTCCAGGGATATTAATAGGTGATGATTTGATTAAGGTCAACTATGGTTCTCAAACCCTCTGGCTCTAGTCCAAATACAGTTGAATAATTTCAGTGCTCCATTCGGCATTCTTGTCAGAATCTCCTTCGTATGAGGCAAGTTTCTCCTTCAAATAGCTGATAGCATTTTCATTGCCAATATCTCCTATCGCTTTTAGCGCCATCCCTCTATCCGCCCATAGACTGGAATTCTCAGCAATGCTAATCAAGTACTCTAATTGGTCATCCGCTTTAAGAATCCCTAAGGAGGAAATTGCGGCTTGTCGTATATACTCTTTATCATTCTTGGTGAGTTTAACTAGTGGGTCTATAGCATTTAGATTATTTGTAAATCCTAATTGATAAACGTCTAGATATGTTTTACCGTTCTCTATATTGGCGGTAATTTTGTCCGTTAACCGTTGAACATGAGAATCTGATGCCGACTTACCATCAAATGCAATGTTAATTTTCGATGCGAATTCCTTAACCAAAATATCTAAGGGTTCATTAAATGTCGGCTCGACGATTTCATCAAAACTCCAAACCGGTACTTTCCCTCTTTTAATAAAAATTCCCAATCTGGTATCACCGAGCTCCGTCTCAACATCAGCGCTTAGCATAGTAAACGTGACAAATGGAGAAAATCCGCTCACCCTGTGATTTCGCATTACCAATTTATTGATATTAACGTTTGCTCCATTTGTGTTGGTGATGTCAACGTCCAGACCGCGGGCGCGCAACTCCTCTGGAACATTTTGTCTAAGATAGTCAATAGGATCTAGATCCGCTCCATCGATCGTTAAGTTCGCGGGTAGTCTGCCATACGAAAAAGTCTTTCCATCTTCAGGTCTATTATCGTTTAGAACGAGTTCCAGTTTGCTTGAATTCCCTGACTCTTCGTAGTTAAATTCCGATGTACTTGGATTTTTTATGTTGTAGGAAGCCGGGGCGCAAGCCTGTAGAAAAACAGCGCTCAGCGCGACTACTAAAAGTAATAGTTTTGATTTATTCATATTTTCTTTTTCCTTATTAACCATTGTTCAATATTCCAGAAACACTATCTTAAATCGGCGTTTTGGGGGGCTCGTTATTATCATCACAATTTTGTTTGACTTCAATCACTAAATTCGTATCTAATTATTTTTTACAAATTATGGTGACAGATGCGTTAATTACTAAAAATCTCAGGGAGATAAGTTAACCGTAGGTAAAAAGCTAAACATACAGGGTCAAGCTAAACATACAGGGTCAAGCTAAACATACAGGGTCAGGTCTCACATTGCACAACTGGGCTTTGGAGCTCCTAGAGCCTGGAAAAACGAGCTACAGTTCCTCGAACCATTGCAGAAGATGAACAGCCTGTGCATTGTGAGACCTGACCCTGATTACCTTTTGTTCTGGAAACCCGCTTCCGCGGGGATGCTGGATTCCCACTGGAGCCTGTCCCCGATTTATATGCTTCGAAATTCTATTGGACGCTAAACCTTTTTTCCTATTGAGGGGCTATACTTAGCTTGGTCATTAATGGGGGCAGTGATGAACAATACCATATTTACAAATACTATCTTGCAATTCCGGCAGTTTCCGGTGGTTTTTATCCTGCTAATTGGAATTACATTCGCGCAATCGGCCAACGCGCAACATTACCAGATCAGAGACAATGCTCAGGGAGGAGACTGTGTGGGTAGCGGCATAGGTGTCTGGAATGCGGCTACTAAAACCTGCACACTTGGTGCTTCATTGACCGGATCCATATCCATCGAGGATAACGATGTGAAACTGGATGGAGGGGGTCTGCAATTGCGTCATTCGCCCGGCGCCAGGGCTGTGGGTGTAATGGTGCAAAATCGACAGGGCGTAACAGTCAGGCGCCTTCAGGTGCATGGTTTCGACCAGGGGATCGTAGTCATGGGAGGCAGTTCCAACACATTGGAGCAGAATGTGCTCACTGGCCCCCAGGTAATGCGGCATGGCATTTTGTTGGAGAGCACGGTCAAGTGTAAGGTGATAAATAATAATCGAGTGACCTCAGCAACGGATGCTGGTATATGGCTTAGATTTTCAACTCAGTGTCGGGTAGAAAAAAGCATACTTTCTCTAAATGCTGTCGGGATAATGTTGACCGATGCAAACCTGAATACGCTGGAGGAGAATTTCATTACCGGAACGGGACTTCCCCTGGGATCCGGAATTCAGGTTCTAAGTGGAAATGACAACTGGATAGTCAGAAACAATATTAGCGGAAACGGTGCAGAAGGTGTTTTTATCGGGGATGGTAATCGCAATTTAATATTTTTTAACCAGATTCAAAATAACACCAGGAACGGCTTAACCCATATGGTCGGAACGGAAAACCGGATTTATTGCAATGATTTCAAAGGACACAATTTGGGCGTACAAATTTGGGACATTAAAAATCATATCTGGTGGAACAATTTTTATGCAAACGATGACGCCGAGAACCTGATCGGTGGTAGCAATTTCAACATGAAACGACCCACAGGCGGCAATTTTTGGAATCGAAATTCTCCGAACTGCATAGACGCCAACGGTGATCAATTTTGCGATCTTCCCTATGCATTCGCATTAAATCAGGACAAACTACCCCATGTTGCGCCAATTCCCTGGGTTGGTGACCCAAATATTTGTACAACGCCTGTACAGGCATTGCTGGAATACGATCCATGGGAAGAAACCGTTGGTTGGTATACCAGCCTTACAGGTATGGTTGAAAAATTGATGGCTGCGATTTCATCCGGGGACCCACTTGCGCTGAATGAGATGGTGTTTGATGATGTCGCACTAATTGACAACAGCGGTGTGATCAAGGGCAGTGTAGGCGTTCTGGCTCGGCTTGCGGAGTCCTGGTTTTGTGGTGAAGCCAGACCTAGGCTCATTGCTCCTGGTGAGCCATTGGCCCAACCCACAGTGACCGAATTTGAAATCGAGAGGTGCGATCGAAAAATTTCACAATTACATGTCACCTCCAGATTTCTCGGGGAAGATCTTGGGAGACAGATCGAATCGCTCACTCTAATTGTTAAAAAAGTTCATTAACTAATTACCATAAGGAAAATATATAAGACACCCATCAATTGAAAAACAAGAACAAAAGAAAAATTAGCTGTTAGATTGAAGTTTTTGATGAAAGGCAGGACAACCAATTCATCGAATTGCGACTACGCTCGCCTGCAATCAACAAAATTAATGTTGTTCAACTTATTTTAGACATAGTACTACATTGACCTTTGTCAAAGACCATAGCTTTAATTGCGGTTAAAACTTTGGAACGGAATTAAACCGCGCGTAGAAAAACTTTTGGATTTGGCTGTTGTGATTTACCCATACCCCAAACCCAACGCTGTTTGATTGAATGGCAATACCGTTTTAATCCTTCGAGTGATCCAAATGCCTTGCGGTGTTGCTGATTAAATAATTTCTACTCTGACCCCGATCTCCTGACCCCGATCTCCCAAACTTGGTCAAGATTCAAGATCCGACCCCGTGATTGTTGCGGTTTATTCGCTGCTTCGCTACTACTTGGCAGTGAATAAAGCTAAACTGTGAGCTTGAGACAAGAAAACTGAGGCTATGTGGAAACTAGTGTCAAAGCATTAATTATTTAAAAAACTGTGTCTCTTAACTGACATGGCTATTCATGAACTCAAACCACGAAATATATCGAAAGCAGAGAAATGACAAGTCGAATTTTTGGGCCACCGGCGTTTCATATAACGAGCCCAGCAGAGGAGAACGAAAACGAAATGAAAATTAGGAGATCCGGGTCAGAGTATTAATGTTACCTAGTTAGACCCAATAATTAACACTCCAGCACAAAACTTTCAAATTATTAACACTCTGGCCCTAATCTTCTGAGCGTGTTTTATTAGTCGCGCAGGTGTATCGAGGTTCCCGGCAGGTATGGATATCGAATCTTGCATGGAGTAATATTTAATATCTCAACAGGAACAGGCCGACCTGAAGACTATAAAAACATGAACAAAAAAGTTCTGATCATTGGCCCCTGGATAGGGGAATTTTCCTATGAGTTGTGCTGGTGGGCACCCAAAATAAGAAAACTCTGCAGGGAGCGTTATAAAGACTATTATAAAGTTCATGTCGGCTTTGCCGGCAGGGATATTTTTTATCGAGATTTTATTGATGAACTTCGCTTCTATCCACCGGAGGTATCTTGCGCTATAGGAGAAGCGATTGGCGCGAATGAATGCATACCAGCGACAACTGGTCTCCCGACATCGGGTTCAGTTGAGGCGCGACAATTTTTTGATCAGGTGGTGGAAGATTTCAGGCAACAAGGATATGAGGTAGACATGCTTTTGCCAGATGGCATGATTCCATATAGAAGCACATTCATGAGTTATCCAGATGGTGATTACATACACCTGATACCTGAGCCATCCCTGGTAGAAAATTTTCAGAAATTGATTGGGGATGATTATATATTTATATTGTCACGACATCGGCAAAGGACAAGTAATCATAATGACAACTGGAGAAAGGATCAGTGGACGGCCTATTTCAAAAAAATCAGGCAGGAAACAGGACTCAAACTGGTTACAATAGAGCACGATCAGGTTTACTCGACCAGCGATATAGAAGCGATTCGGTGTAGTACGGTAGAAGAGCAAATGGCATTGATGGTTGCTTCCAGGTTTTGTGTGACCGGGTCAACTGGTGCTGCCGCATTGTGTTATTTTCTGGACAAGGATGCATTGATTTTCTTTGATTCACGGGAAGAAGTCAGAAAACGTATCCACATGAAGTGGCAGCTAGAATTACTTTCGGAGGCAAACAAAATTTGTATACATATCGCAAAGCCCGATATAAATAATATGAAGCTCGAGGATGCTGTCAGCGCAACGCTTGCTTTTTCAACAGAACAGGGCCGCCAAACACTTCCCCGGTTTAATCCTGAAGACCCTACACCGTATTGGTACAAACCAGAGTCGATCATGTTCAGGTTGCGCGAGTTGATCTGGCGTATGACAAATTACAGATATCTGTAACATTTTAGCAGGCCAGATTTAGATATTGGCATTCAATCGTTTTTGGAAATTAATTTTGGATAAATCTTCACCGATTCCCCTGTTTAAGGTGTTTACGCCACCAGATTTGCTTGAGAAAGCCTGCCAGGTAATTGAAAGCGGATTTGTAGGTCAGGGGCCAGTGGTAGAGGATTTCGAACAATTACTTGGGCAGAGACTTGAGACGCCCCATGTATTGACACTTAATAGCTGCACTTCATCACTACAACTTGCATTACGACTCTGTACGCCTGTTGATAATCAACGCAGATTTCGCGGTTGCCTCGGCGAAATAATCAGTACACCATTGACTTGTACTGCGACGAATATGCCAATCCTCGAAGAAGGATTTAAAATCGTATGGGCAGATGTTGAACGCGATTGTAATATCTCCGTAAAGTCGATCAGGGAAAATATTACAGATTCGACCGTTGCAATTGTAGTAGTTCATTGGGGAGGTTACCCATGCAATATGGAGGAAATCTATACGCTCGCCCGGTACAAAAACCTGTATGTCATTGAGGACTGTGCTCATGCATGGTTGTCAGGGTATAAAGATCAGGTGCTCGGTTCCAGGTTCGCAGACTTCAGTTGCTTCAGCTTCCAGGCAATCAAACACCTAACAACCATTGATGGCGGCGCGCTAACAACAAAAACCAAAGAAAGCTATGAGCGAGGGAAACTTTTGAGATGGTATGGAATTGACCGGGAAAAACCACGAACAAACCTTGGAGAGGCGGATATTCCTGAATGGGGAGGTAAGTTACACATGAACGATTTTGCCGCTGCACTGGGTATACAACAGCTTAAATATACTGATCAACTGTTGGCGAAACACAGGAAAAACGGTAACAGACTGGATCTTGAATTAGCAAACATGTCCCATGTTGAGATTGCACAACCACCACTACCCGATAAGGCTTCAACATACTGGCTATATACAATTCATGTTGAGAATCGAGCGGATTTTATCAACAAGATGAATGATAAAAACATTAGTGTATCCCTGGTTCATGGCAGAAATGATAAGCACACCTGTTTCGTCAATGCCGGCAGCACCAGTAGAGATCTTTCTGGTCTTGATGCAGTTGAACAAACCAGAGTCTGTATACCTGTCGGTTGGTGGGTGAGTGAATCAGAACTCGAATATATTATCAGTTGTATTGCTGACGGTTGGTAAAAAAACAGTACACCTGTCTCGTATAAATGGCCGACCTGACCCGAATCTTCGTTCTAATCTTCGTTTAAGTCTTTTCTGCAAGCAGCTGTTGTATCGACATTTCTATATCGATGGCTTTGGCCGTACCGGCATGGGTCTCACCGGTAAATACATGCCGAACAAAGCCGCGTTTGTCGATTAAATAATAGGTTGGCCAGTAACGATTTTGCATTTTTTTCCAGAATGCAAAATCATTATCCATCATTGAAGGATGTTGCAATTTAAATTCGTCGATTTTTCTGGCGACATTTTCTCGAACCTTTTCTCTTTCAAATTCTAGTGTATGGATACCTATTACTCGAAATTTTTCATCTTTTAATCTGGCTTCCAGATCATTCAACCAGGGGAACGAGCGATAACAATTCCAGCATCCGTAAGTCCAGAAATCGATTAGTACGACGTTCCCTCGTAAATCCGCCATAGATAAAGGTTCTGTAAACTGGTGTCAGTGTAAACTGGTGTCAGAGCATTAATTATTTTAGGGCTGCACGATTCCCCCACAAATGAGCCGCTTTTTGTGGCAGTCCACCAAGTGTTACAGGACTATGCTTAGCCATTGTTTCAGATATCCCAACTGTTTATATCAATGGGATTTACTATTTGGTACGCATTATCTTGTACAGACATGCGGCGTCATGATCTGCATACCCCGCCTTCACTGCGCGCTGGTATAGACTCAAGATGAAGTCGGGGACTTCATGATTCAGCCCTAATTCCTGCAAATGGTTGCTAATCGTTGAATTACATTCAATGGCCGTGCCCACTGATGCACTAACATTGTTTTCATACTCATTGTTATGGATTGCCATAGCCACGGATCTTGCTCGATCACCTTCTGGATACATTTCGGCAAAGTCCTGCATAGACACCCCCTCAGCCTCGCAAATCTGGGCACCTGTAACCACCCCCGCAGTAATGACCGTCAACCTGGAAAGAATCGCCAGATCCAATCCTGCTGCCGCACCAATACGCTCGCCGAGGTATCGCACATCGCCACCCAGGCAGGGAAAAATTGCTGCACAGTTTTCATATACGGCAGTTGAACCCGAGACGAGAATTTGTGCTTCGTTAGAACCTAAGGTAGTCGGATAGACCATAATCGAAGCGTCCAGATAATTTCCTCCATGGGTGTGTATCCACTTTTCTGCGTTGCGTGCATCTGTGGGTGTCCCCGTACTCATTTGAATGATGGTTTTGCCTTTAATTAAAGACAGTATTTCGGGCTGATCCAGAAGAGATCGAGTGGCTTCATAGCCATGAATACAAACGATAATAATTTGACTGGGTGCAATGGCTTCTTCTATTGTCTGAGTTGTCTTCGCACCAGTAAATTCTGGCCGTTCCATTTTTTCTACGGAACGATTCCAAACGGTTAAGTCGTAATTATTCTTTAAAAGTAAATTCGCGATGGCAGAACCCATGGCGCCGAGACCGATTAATGTGACTTTGTTCATTGCTATTCAATTGGGTGTTGTATGAATTTAAAATTTTATCCGTGGCCAGAACCATTTACTTGACGAACTGATGATGAAATTGGGGTGAATTTATGATCAACCAACTCTGGTTGGGCTACAATTAAGTGTCTGAATGTTTTTAAACACTGATTATGCAGTTCTCGTTTGATCAATTTATCCTCGATACTGAAAGCTATTCGCTTTCTCATGACGGGATGGCAGTCCATGCCGAACCACAGGCCATAGAATTGCTCACCTTCTTGATTAAAAACCGTGGGCGTGTGGTGAGTCGCGAAGAGTTAAACGAAAATGTCTGGAAGGGTCGTACAGTTTCGGATTCGGCGATTAGCAGCAGGATTAAAACGACTCGCCGGCTTTTGGGAGACGACGGTCAACATCAACTCTTTATCAAAACAATTAGCAAGAAAGGATTCTCGTTTGTGGCTGATGTCAAAGAGAATGCTGACAACGAAACTGAGGACATTTCAAAAAATAATGGCAGTGCCGCTTTCGACTCTCGACCATCTCTCGTAGTGTTGCCATTTGCAAATCTCGGCGACAACTCTGACCAACAATATATTTCAGAGGGCATGACCGAGGATATCGTTACAACACTATCAAAAGTTTCGAAACTGGTTGTCTTATCATACCCTTCACCTGAGAACGATAAATCCCGCTCTGTTGATGCTTCCAAGATTGGTCGGGATCTTGGTGCTGATTATGTGTTAACGGGCAGCGTTCAAAGCGAAGGAAAACGCCTACGAATATCAGCGCATCTGCTGGAGACGAATACCGGCCAACATCTGTGGGATCAAAGTTACGACCATGAAAATGAAGATATTTTTAAGGTACAAGATAGCGTCACCATGGCAGTTGTTTCAGCACTACAAGTTGAGTTAACCGAGGGGGACCAGGCCCTGCTGTTTTCACGCGGTACCGACAATATCGAAGCCTGGCGTTTGACGTTCGAGGGCCAGGCATCGGTTCTGACACATGACCAGGACAGTGTTCGGCGTGGTTTAAGACAGCTGGAAAAGGCAGTAAAACTGGATAACAAATTTTCTCTTGCATGGGCTGCCTTAAGTACCGCTCACTGGAAGGAATTTCTTAACCGGGGATGGAGCACTTCTGCCGAGGCGTCATTGGAAAAGTCTATCGCGGCCAGCGACCGGGCATTGCAACTGGAGCCGGACAATGCTGCCGCGCTGGCTATGAGGGGGCTTATTTTTGTTTCACTGGAAAAATTTGATGAAGCGAAAGCAATGGCTGAGGAAGCCATGCTTTATGCAAACACCGAATCAAATTCAATTGCCATCGCGGGAATCGTGTTACGCGCCTGTTGTGAACCCGAAATGTCTATTAACTATACGCGTAAAGCCATGCGGTTTTGCCCGATTTATCCTGCCTGGTATCCCTATGGAATTTCTCTTTGTTTCTGGATACAGCAAAAATATGATCTGGCCGTCGAGTCTGCGCAAGAGGCAGTTAATATTGATCCCAACGTCACGTATACTCATTTTGCTTTGGCAATGATTCATGCCGAGATGGACAATGTTATACTGGCACAAGAAGCGGTGGGAGCCATCCTTCGTATCGACCCTCAGTTTTCACGAAAAGCCTACACCGACGGCATGCCCTTCAAAGATATCGTGATAGAACAACGCCGCGAAGCTGCGCTTATCAAAGCAGCAATGCCTTAAAAAAGGGATAAAGGGGTCTGCCCCCCGTTTTATGTCTCATTGTAAAATAGGGTATTGCATTATTAATTTATTACCTGATAAATGGAAGTTAATATCTACCTGTCACCTGACAAAAATTCGCCGAGGAGACTGAAGTGACCTCGAAGCTCTTTGTGTTGGTGCTTTGTATGTTCACGTTCTCGGGGCAAATGGCGCTGGCGTCGGAATCAGCCCGTATACAAAGCATGGGCGCACTCCACGACATAGCATGTGAAAAAGATCAAACCACTTTGACACCCTGGAGCCTGGCTCAGCTATATGACTGTTCCACTCGGGTGCTGTTTATACCTTATCAGCTCTGGACGGGCGCGCCCTGGGATGGGAACCGCGACGCCCCGTGTATGCATTCTGCTGATACGCGGTTCACCGTGAACGAATTTAGCGATACCACAATTCAAGGGCCAAGCACCTGGATGAATCGGGTGACAGGCGTGACGGATTCCGTATGGGTTCGAACTAAGGTGTCTGGGACCAAAGTACAGTACTTTACCTGTCACGAGAAAGGTATTGGACGAGTACACGACAATCGCTGGAACGTCACATGGGCTCCTGGCCGGTGTAAGTTTCCGGCCGGGTATGGATGGCGTTTATCGGAACGTCGATACTGCGTCGACACCTCAATTGAAATCCTGGCAATTGAAAAAAATGATAAGCGGGAACTCACGAGTATAGAGTTCAAGTGGTGGTACGATGAGAACTTCGACCATATTTACAAATATGTGCCAAATTATGGGATGCTCAATGCGTGGAAGCAGTAATGCAGGCACTACAAGGGGCTAGCGTACGCGCAAACTGGCGCCTAGTATAAGGGTCAGTACCCTTTAGCATATAAATTAGAAGAAATTAATAAGAAATTGGTGTCAGAGAAATTGGTGTCGAGAAATTGGTGTCAGAGCATTAATTATTAAGTGAATTTGATGGGTGTCTTAAATATTATAAATTTTAGAGTTAGATATTAATGATGGCCTGAACCGTCTCTTAAATCAAACGACTAAAATTCCAAATTTATCTGACGATTTACAACGCGAGTGATAGAATCCGGCAAACAGAGATCATTCAATTGCCATGGCCAATTCCAATTCAATTGCAACCGATAAGCGGGAGTTGAGGCTTTTTTTCCACTCGGTGTTCACGGCTGAGTACACAGGACTGACAGCTTCGTTGGGAGACTATCAAAAGTATCAAGACCTGACTTCGCCACAAAGTCCTAAAGTCAAATCAGACTTCCAGAACGAACCGACCTTTTCACCACTCACCGATGCGATCCTGAATGAAGTGAAACTGATCGGTAATGAACTGTTCCAATACCGTGAAGAGTACCAATACGAAATCACCCAGATGTGGATGAATTGCCTCAAGCCGGGGCAGTCACACCACGTACACACCCATCACAATACAATGTGGAGTGGTGTGTTTTATTTAAATGGCGAGGAAAACGAGTTTCCCGGCATTAATTTTGGAAATCCCTTTTACAAACAGTTTGTTTGTTCGTATAAGAAGTTGAACGAGTATAATTCCAACAACTGGTGGGTTCCCGCCAAAAAAGACAAACTGGTAATCTTCCCATCCTATATGCGTCACTGGGTCGAACCGAATAATTCAACAAAAGAAAGATGGGGTATGTCATTTAACATCATGTTACGGGGGCGATTTGAAGACGAATCCAGCCTGCAGAGCGTCGTGATTTAGACCCCTTATTCCCGTGTACGCCATGTGACATTTGGATACCATTCTAGCTGTACAGTGATTTGCTTGGTTGATTTATCAAAATACCTAAATCCTGAAATCCCTCCCACACATCATATTTGTTTAGCATAGGCCCATTAATTTGTTCAAAACCGACCACATCCGGCAGTGCGTTAACTTCTACAACCACTGGGCCAGTTTGTGTTATCGCAATATCCATTCCCAGAAATTTTAGCAGGTCGAGCTTTTCCTGTATCTGAATACAAAAACTAACAATCTCTTCCCAATAGGGCAGTTGATATCCTTCAAACTTGATCTCAGAGTCAGGGTGTGCAATATATGATTGAAAATTGTAATCATAAGCATATTTTTGCAATACACCTGTCTCCCGATCCACTGCTACCCCCACTCCGCCTTTACTGAGATTATCAATATAACTTTCAATTCTGCCAATTCTGAGATTGGCTCCAGCAAATATAGCCGAGCCTGAATTCGGCAACAGTGTCTGAACTCTCAATGTATTGACTGAGCTCGGATTAAATGATGCGAGGTCTCCATGCTGGTCCAACGCTTCTTCAATAATATATCGATAAGAAAAGTTCCGGTATTCATTTAACGGTATGATCTTGTTCTGATCATGAACTAATATCCTGTTGTTATCTGACACAATCTTGATAATCCCTTTACCCCCGCCTCCTCCAACGGGTTTTAACAATAAAGGGTACATTTTATTATCTGTAAAAATTTTTGAGATTTCCTCGAATGTTTTTTCTGAACCATTAATGCACCCAATCGACTTTGCATTGCGAATTCCTAATTGAGAATACAGCATGCTTGCGATTTCCTTATTTGAGATAGCAATCATGTAATCATTATCATGAGCATGTTTTAAAAGCGCAGCTTTTTGATAAGGATCATAAGTTGAGCCGTAGTATTCAGCCCATTGCTTTCGGCTTATTTCCCAAAACCGGCATTGCCCATAATTATCCGGAAAATATTTGAGAACAAAAAATATGTAGGCAAAATCTTTCACTACCTGCCAGCGTGAAGCAGTACAAATATCCCAATTAACAAGATAAAAATAACAATAGGGTAATGCTAGAAATCGAATTATCCTACGAAAATAAGGTATCAAAGTCACTTGCGCATCGGATAACAATTTCAGAATTCTAAAATAAGATTTCATCAAACTTTTAACAAGCCAGCTAAGTAGATAAGAGAATAATATTGCATAAAAACAAATTAATCAGTTCAATTCGTCTGAAAATATAATTTTGGGGACACCCATTAGCCAACCTGTGTCAATAGTTCGATCTTGTTCCTGCTACCAGAAATAGCATAGCGCCTATTGATCACCATCGATTCAATCATTGTCGCACCCGTTATGTCTTAAGTCTTTAGTGTCGGATCAAAACGATCCGCACCAGTCACCCATCTGGATCAAGGCAAAACACGTCTACTGTGTTTATGCCCTTAGTAGTTATCTACCCCACACAATCTTCGGTTCCAAACCGCGTCCAGTCATTTTGTCACAATCTGTGGTTCAGCACGTGCTGTCCAGTCCCATCATAGCTCACGGTTTGGGCGAAACGTAAAATCGATGGTCGACCGAGATATCCAATCACAATAGGTGGTTATACCACTCCCCAGCCTGGTTTACCCCGGCCAACCAAATCTAACGACCAAACATCAGCTGTGCCTCATACGGGACTTGATGTTTGAGCATCATCCAGGTGGCTCTGGCCAACTTTCGGGCCACGGCTCGAATCGCGATGATGCCGTTTGTCTTTGCCATCTTACGGTCATAGAATCGTTTCGCTTGCTTGTCATAACGCACCATAAAATGGGCGGCTTCGGAGAAAGCCCAGGACAGATACTTATTGCCCGCCTTGGCATTGCCTGTCCCTTTCTTTTTGCCATTACTGAGCCGTGTGGCATCCACACAACGACAGTACGAGGCAAAATTCCCTGCACTGGCAAAACGACTGATATCGCCGACCTCCAGCATAATCGTCAATCCCAATATGGGTCCAACACCCACAATGGTTTGTAATAGTTTAAATTCGTCTGACAACCTGACCGCGTCCAGTGCACTGCCTTCAAGCGCCTTGACTTGTTGCTGCAGGGTACGCAATACCACAAGCTCTGATTCAATGCCTTGACGGATATAACCTTCAACGCTGTCAGGAACATAATCCCTTCGACGTATTGTATGACAACTCACCCGTACGCCCGTCGAACGCCACACCTGATTTTGTATGCTGACTTGCGTGCTACTCGCCAGGCGTACCAAATAGGCCCTGCGCCGTAACAGATCTCTTATCGAACGCATGGCCTTGGGGTAGATATACCCTGTCGGCAATATGCCTAAGCGCATCAAGTGCGCCAACCAATAGGCATCGTGCTTATCATCGCTATACTTCAATCCATCATATTGGGTCACCGCAACGGTATTCACCAGCATTACGTTCAATCCAACCGCCTGTAATCCATCAACCAGCCAGTACCAATTAAAGGTCGACTCGACGGCAATGCCGTGGAGCAACTCTTTGTAACGCTCTAAAGCGCGGAGCGTCAGGGTAAGATCATTAGCTAAGCGCTTCTCGTAAACCCGATTATCCTCATCGTCAATCACCACGACAACGTGGTTATTTGAATGTAAATCTATACCGCAGTAATATGCCATGTCAGTCTCCTCAATTTAAAGTGAGCGGTCAGTTTAACAACTGACCGCGAGGAGGCTGGCTAGAGGATTATCACAATACTCATTAAATCGCAAGCTACCTAAATTAAAGGTCAGTCCCTTTTAAATTTATAATCACCCTCTGGCGTCACCAGTCAGCACCAGGGTGGGACTGGTAAGTCGATTCGGTGCCTCATCGCCGCTGATCAGATCAATCCAGCGCGCTGTTTTGCGTGATGGAAGATCGGATAGCGTTGCTGTGTCATAGTCGATTTTCGGCAGCAATAGAACCCCTGGCTGGCCCAACTCAACAACTCGGATCTGATTGTCGTCATGAATGGCGCCAATTTCGCAGCCATTGCCAAGGGCCGCGTGAAGATGGCGGACAATACGGGCACCATCGAGGGGATTGTAGAGTCGATCAACCAGGCCGCCGCTGAAGTAATATCCCCGGTCAATGCCGGTGAAGTTGTCGAGAACCACTGGGGTATTCCTATGGGCAATTGCGGCGGTAACCGCTTCAGCGATTCGGTTAGCGTCATGACGTTCGGTTTCTTTCTCGTCCAGAGGTCTGCGATGGGCAAACTGCACATGGACTACTGCCTTGACGCCAAAACCCGCAGCACTTTGTCGGGCCGCCGCAATGGCTGGGGCTGGTGCTTCCTGCCATGCAACGCCGTAGACCAAACCATCGATTACATCCCGCGCGCCATGGAGGTCCAGCAACGTCTCGACTGCGTCGTGCTCATCCGGTTGCAGGCCGTGGCTGCTGCTGAAGGCCTCAACTAAGGCGCGATGGGCATTGAAAACTATCGGCGTCGAACCCTTCAACGCCGCCATGGGGCCAAGCAAATCGGCCACGCTGGAGATTGGCGCGATGACTTCCCAGGCTTCGAGGATACCGCCCTTAGTTTTCATGGCTTCGGCTGCCGCTCCTTTTGGCAGGCCGTAGGAATAGGCGGTGAAACGGTGCCCGAGGGCGGCGAGCTCTGCCATGCGGGCACCAGTTTCTGAGTTCGCCAGGTCATCCAGCGGTACACGCAGATCGCGAACTCCCATCTCCCACAAGGCCATTAACGGGTAGTCATTACGAATCCGCTTGCGCCTGAAAGCATCAAGGCCCCACGGGGTCGGAATGTCGGCGCTGTCGCACCAGGGTTGGCGGAGGTAGAGGCCGACAACCTGGCAGTTGGACTGTAGACCATGTACGGTTGGCAGCGGATTTTTTGTAACGGGTGCTGATTCGCCGATATCTAGACCCCGGCCATAGGTACGAACCGTATGATTGAGATGGCTCTGGGAATGAACATTGACCACCGCGTATCCAAGCTTGGCACTGTCATGGCGACCCTGTTTCATACCCGGCTCGACCCGGAATAGTTCATGGTAGTCGTGGCGCAGGAAACTGAGGGACGGCAGCACATAGCAATTTGTGGGGCCATGACGATTGAAGAAAAAATTATGCACGTGTCCGGCGTAGTAGGCTTCAATCCCATGGCCCTCGAACAGTCCGAGCAGCCACGACCGGCCGGGTTCGTCGGTGGCGTCGTAATGGTCGGGCTCATCGGGGCGGGACAGGTATGGTGGGTAGTGCGAGAACATGAAGATGCGTCGCCCCTGATTTGCTTCGAGTAGGGCTTCGAGCCATTGCCGTTGCGACGCCTCCCAGGCCAGCCCCGAGTTAATGATCATGCCGTTGATGACCACGAACAGGCAGTCTTGGTGTTCGAAGGAATAATACTGCGCCTGAAACTGGTGTTCATATTGTGCGATCTTGTCATCGTTGACAGTTAGCTTTGTCTCCTGCAGACCCAGGGGTTGACCGGGAAACGCCTTCTCGCCGATATCGTGGTTGCCGGCTACCAGATAAAGCGGACAGTCGAGGTCTTCATAGAGCTTTTGAAAACGGTCAGCCGAATCCTCGTAGGCCGGGGTGTCGGGCACGGGGTGTGTAATATCGCCCAGGTGGACGACGAAATCCGGTTTCAGGCAATTGAGCCGATCAACCGCATAGCGTGACCGCGCCGCACCCAGCTTGACAGTGTCAATATCAAAACCGCTGACAGCTACAGCTTCTGCCTCGGTGATGTGTGTATCAGCGACGACTGCGAAGGTGAAAAGGTGCTCGCCGGTTACCATGATTATCTTCCTGTTGTGTAGAAAATTGCCGCAGCTGTAGGCGGATAGGAATTATAAAGCAGGTGCCATCTGATAGAAACCAAAGCGGTCGGAACTAAAACCAGGAACTAAACAGAACTAAAGGGATACTGCTCCCTGTTTTGCTGTTTTGCTGTTAGGTTATACTCGAAGCCGTCGTTTCAGAGTATCAGGTAAATATTCAAAACCACGAGCACCATATATTTGGTGAAGGAATGTCGAGATAAAATAAAAATCATTCTGTTTAAGAGGACAAGACAAAAAGGTGACGGAGGGATTAAAAGCTAATCCCTCCGTCACCTATTTAGTACGTCACGTTTTAACAGTTCCCTGTTTCCCCCTTAGAGCCCCGATCGATCTTTTAAGAGGAATTTAGGAGATTAGAATGATTGGCTATCAAGCCATCCATCAAATATTTTTCTGTTTTATAATTGGTGCTCATTTCACAAATCATTCAATTAAGTTGAATTCGTAACTCATGAAATATAATTCTAGAAATTTATCCATATTTGCAACAGTTTTGGCCATAGCTGCCAGTACTGGATTCTTCACTGTTACAGTTCATTCCGATGAAGGGTTGTGGGAAGCGACCAAGACAAAGTCCAGTGAAATCTGGGAGTCAACCAAAATGCACACAAACAATCTTTGGGAGGCTACCAAAGAAGGTTCTTCTGACGAGTGGGAACAGGCTAAACAAAATTCAGACGAAGCATGGGAAGAAGCCAAACAAAGATCTCACGAGGCGTGGGAATCAGCCAAGGATGGTTCTGCTGAGTCCTGGGAAACGGCCAAAGCCGCATCCGACGAGGCATGGGAAGAGGGTAAGACCAAATCTGCTAACGCCTGGGAAGCCACAAAAGCGGGTTCATCGGATCAATGGGAACAAACTAAACAAAGTTCCGACGAATCTTGGGAAGCCGCGAAACTTCGATCCCAACAAGCCTGGGAAGCTATCAAGCCTGATTAGGCAATTTCAGAGAATCAATGGGGTAGGTTGTGCATATATTGGATCAGCCCTTTGCCGAGCATGTAGCACGGGGTCAGGTCTTTGATTTTGGATATTGATTGCACCAATCTTGATTAAATAGTGATTGGGTATTTTGGACCCAAAACCAAAGACCTGACCCCATATTCTCAAGCGTAGTACCCCGAACGACTGACCTGTAGTACACGACACATCTGTTGGGTACCTTGGGGGCGGTGATAACGACGGATAAACGCGTACTTTACTCGGGCTCCCTGGCAAAGTACGCTGCGGCTTTTTTTAAGATATCGCGTTCCTCCTTGACATTCGCCAGTTCTTTACGTAACTGTGCTACCTCATCTATTTCACTATCGGGTTTACGACCCGGGCCACGAAAAGCAAACTCACCGTGTTTCTTTTGCTGTTCCTGCCACTTGTACAGCATGTTACGCCGGATACCCAATTCAACGGCTAATTCACTCGCCGATTTATCGCCTTGTTCTAACAATCGGACAGCTTCTAATTTAAACTCCTTACTAAAGGTCTTTCTCTTACTCATTTGACACTCCTGGGGATTGTCCCCATTATAAAGTGTCCGTTTTAATCAGTACCTCTCAGACTATCCCCTGTTTCTAATGTGAAACTGTTTAAAGCTCTCTAATCTAAACACTAGGGGTCCAATTGAAATAGATGTGGCAGTAGCAGATCAACTATTCACAAATTTTTGTCCTTCAAGACTAGTCACAAGAACACCAGGTTTGTCGCCCTATGCTCCCAGTGTGCCGCATTATCCAGATTCCGGTTATTTTCTAGCACATACTTATCGTCACCGGATAGTGACTTGCTCAATATCCAGTAAAAGAACTTCTCGTCCGCTACTTCTTTAAATCCTAATCTAGTGACTGCCGCGCTTACCTCGATAGAGACGATGCGTTTTAAAAAATAAATATACGAATATGCTTCTTTGTCGATAAGGAACTTTAGCAACTCGATCATATCTTCGCCTGTCAGGCCTTCCCAGTCAGCAATCCACGCAGACGAATTGTCCTGCCGCTTGCTCGATGTGATTGTAATGAAGCCAGTGATCTTCTCTGGAACGAATAATTCCCCATCCTCGTTCGTTGAAGGTTGCTTTTCATACAAATAGATAAATCGCGCTTCCATACCGGGATTTTGATACTGCCAGCGAATGTAGTCAGCCTGTTGGGACAAGCGAATTCTTCCCGATGCGGCTTTCTTCAGAGTCAGATCTGCCATTTGTTGGGGCCAGCAGGTTTCCGAGACACGAACCGCACAGGATCCGACGTCAGTTTCAGTATTCAGCAGGTGATCTAGTGAACGAACCGAACGACCAGATTCATCCTGATCAGTCGAATGGTACGAAAGTAGATGGATCGACCCTGTGCCTTTCCAGCCATTTCGAAGTGAAGCCCGGCGAACCAATTCCGAAGCACTCATGTTCAATACAAACCTGAAACAGGAGTCTCGCAATCTCCCCAGCAGATGGTTGGTCAGGTCGTGGAACAAACCCTTGCCTCTGAACTCAGGCTTGACAAGTGTTTCGACGATGCAAGCCACCCTGATCCTGTTGACGTCAATGCCCCACGACAGTTCTGCGGGAGATGCGGTTCTGATTCCCACAACACGCTCATCGTGTAACGCGACAGAGATGTAAATGCCTTCATCCAGGGGATTGTCCACAAATCTCCAGCAAAAATACCGTTCGGCAAATGCAAGATCGATGGACCAGAATTCAGCCAACAAGGAGATCACCCCGTCTTTATGCTCATTCTTGTATGCCGCAATCTGGTATTCGTTAGATGTCAAATTTTGGTTTTATCTTGAAAAAATAGCATTGTATATCTACCCGGGCATCTGCAGATTGCTCGATGTGTCCTTTGGGAGACAGAAAAAAAAGGGGGTGGTACACTTCCAGTTTAAGCATCCGCCCAGGATAGGAAGTCCCCGATTAAACGAATTTCGTTGCACGGCGGTTTCGATACATCCGCCCAGTCCGGCAACTGGACAGATCAATCATAAATCGTATTGTTTGATCTGCAATATGGATATTTATACCTTTTCGGCTTCACGCCCTGAGTTATTCGGTCAAGTCATTCTGGATTGGAGGTCATTCAGGAGAGGAGATCCGCGCCGTTGTAGGGCTTTGGGATAGACTGATTCGTCGTGGGGAGTATTGGTTTTCCAACAGCGACACAGAACCTCGGTACACCTTTGCGGGGTGTATCAAAGCCGAAGTCTACCCAAGGGCACTTCGCACCTTCCGGGTACAGGCAAGTCCTCCCGGGCCCACCACCTCTAATTAACAATAATTTATATTTGTTTTTATTATGACCGCGTATAAAGAAGCTGTAGGCCGCCGATCTATGAAACGCCCCTAAGGGATTGTTAATTGTTTTGCCAGTGTTAATCTGTATCAGGAGGAGCTGGGAAGCAATCGAAACATGGCTTTTGAGGAGGAGTAGGACCAGGACTAGGTGGAGTAGGAGGACAGGGTATATTTTTTAATATTTTCCCGGGCGGGCACATTGACGTTCTAGCATGAGTAGGCACAACGACAGTTTGCAGAACAGGTTTGGACCATTGTGTCGGTATTTGAGTGATCCCCGCCGCCGCAATTCCACCGGATACCAGTAACTTTCGGCGTTTTTTGCTGGTTTTACTGTCACCAGCGTCGAAATTATTATCTTTCTTTTTCACGTGCTAATCCTCCGTTGTATTGTAAAGTCGCAGGATATCAAAGAAGCATCCCGAAATCTAGTCCAGAAATGGACTCGTTTCAGGGGGCAGGTCAATTCAGAATTTCAGTTTTAAACGTAAGAGAGCATAAAAGGGGCATCAAGTTCTTCCCACATATCGTTAATAGCGTTTTGATAAGTTGTTTTATCGTTCCTTGAGCGGATTCAAGGACCGCATCGAGTATATTGGAGATCAAATTTCAACTCAAACGAACTGCCTGCTTCGGTATCTATTTGGATCGCCGGAGTAGCGCCACATCCTGTAAGAATAGAAATTGCAATGAAACATAATACAAATATGGTGATTGTTTTAATCATTTTGATACGTGCATTGCTAGTGGAAATCACGCCAATTGCACAAGGTTGGTCTTTAATCACCAAGCTTTTTGTTGCATAATCTTTAACACTCGTCTCCCCAGAACATCCTTACTGGACGCTTGATACCATGACGGAAGATATCGTACAACTAACCATCCAGTTAAAGGACATGGATGCTATAGACGTCGCTTGCAACAAGGGTAACCCAATCCTGCAGCAACTCTGTTTCGGCCTTGCAAGCCGGGGGAGAAATCCCGATGAAGTAATGTATCTCCAGTTAAGTGACGACAAGGACGAGTATTTTTATTTCCCAAAATCCGCCCTACAGGCTATCCATTCGGACCAGAAGCTGCCTGGGGAACTGTTCCTCGATCCCAATGCCATGAAGGTCGAAGATTATGAACACCTTGATATCGACAGAAGCTGGATCGATTGGGCCATAGAAAACCTTGAAAAGGGATATCCGAAGGAAGGCATTAGCAGAATTATGCTGGACAACGGCATGACGATGGAAAATGTATCCGAGTTGCTTGATTTCGATGCTGATAAACCGGTGGGAATAACCAAGCGTGATGATCTGCAATCCATTCTCCCCCTCAAGGGCACGATCATCCCTGGAAAAAAACGGATCATGAACGATTATGTCGAACTCTACCAGTTCGAGGATTTCCTGAGCCGGAAACAGTGTGATGAATTCAAATCGCTTTTGGTCGACGATGGCGCCCGATCCACCGTGGTTGCGGACAATCCTATTCACGAAGTCCGTACCAGTAGCTCCTTCACTTTTAACTATGGAGACGAAATCCCTCCCCTAGTTACAGAAACCCAGGCCCGTCTATGCGGACTGGTGGGTGTGGACCTGGAAAATGCCGAAGCGCTCCAGTGCCAGATTTACAAAACCGACCAACGCTACAAGGCTCACCATGACTTCTTCAATGCCGTTGCCTCTCCACCTTATGTCAGCTACGATGGGAAAACTCGAAACGGGCAGCGGCAATGGTCAGCCCTAGTTTACCTGCGTGACAGTGAGTCGAGCTGTGGCACGCTGTTTCCAATGATTCGCGAAGAATTTACTCCGACACGTGGCACCGCTCTACTCTGGAACAACCTCTACCCGGACGGCAAACCAAATTACTACACCCTGCATTGCGGGCTGCCCGCAGGCAAAGAAAAAAAATTGGTATTGACCCAGTGGATCAGAAATTCTGAACCTGTTTAGAAGGATTCGTTCAAACCCCCATTTGCTGGTATCTCGTATTCGCGCTTGGCGAAATATTACCCCCTGATTCTATCCTTACTAATAGCCGCCAAAATTGCGGTGTTTACATCAATTTTCAAATTACAAAATTGCTAAAGATCTACTGTTCCTGGCAGCAATGATTGATCTGTATTCGAGGCGAGTTGTTGGTTGAGCGATGTCAGAGCGCAACAATACCCAGTTAGTTATCGTGGCGTTAACGACGGCAATCCAACGTACAGGGAATCGAAGAGATGGGATTGTGCATTCCGATCAGGGCAGTACCTATGCGTCAGGTGACTATCGCCAATTACTTAAAAAACAGCCTAATCTGTAGCATGAGTCGAAAGGGCGAGTGTCATGACAATGCCGTGGGTGAAAGTTTCTTTGGCACATTGAAAACTGAACTCATTGAACATGAGGACTATCGAACAAGAATGGACGGACGGGGTCAGGTCTTTGATTTTGGATATTGATTGCACCAATCTTGATTAAATAGTGACTGGGTATTTCGGACCCAAAACCAAAGACCTGACCCCATATTCAGAAGCTTTTTTGGGAACTATATTTCATATTCATTCGACCTGAGTTATGAACCAGAAATTTGTGGGTTGTCAATTAAAAGGGTGATGACTAGCAGATGTTCTTACTTCACAAATATTGTGTGAACTGGTTCACATGGTATTTTCGAAAATGTATTTAGAATCTGGTCCATAGCATCAATGGGTAACAGTAATGGGTAACCGTAGTTTGGAGTTAAGAGTATGAAAGCAACAGTAATTGGTAAAAAAGTATTGGGGACACGCCTGACAATCAGTCCGTCTAAAACTTGTAATGGGTTGAGAAAAATATATCGATTCATTGTTAGCTGGAGAGAACGATCCAGGGTGGCTGATCGATTGGCTGAAATGGATGCGCGGACACTAAATGATATTGGAATGCCACCGATTACTCGGGGTTAAATACTTCTCTAAGGCCGTTCGCGGCTAGGGTAAAATTTTTATTTGCTCTAGTAATCCCGAATGTTTCACTGGTCACAAACTTTTCGATTTAAGGTAACTGGAAATCGGCGGCCAGTTCGGTGAGTTCACGCTGAAATGGTATCGCTGCTTGCTCTTCTCCGAGTTCGCGAGCAAAGCGATGCCCCTCGTAAACGGCAGCAGCAATCGTCGCCGGGCCGTAACAATCACCGACCGGTTTAAGGGTTTTAATCCCGGAATTTCGTATCCGCTCTTCGTCATTTGCGAGTTTGTGATATAGGGTATCGTCGGGTAAACGTGAAGATACCATGACCACCGAAGTTACCTCGATTGCTTGTGATTTACCGGAATAAATGCAACCCAGTAGCGCACTCTCGCGAGTGATCTTACTGAGCTCGTGACTAACGATGATCTGCACACCCAGTTCGAGCAATCTAGCCTGGATACGATGTTGTTCGAGGGTATAGTTAGTCCAGGACGCAACCACGGAATCGGGTGTTGCAAAATACACCTGGCAACCGCCCGCGATCAGCTGTTCGGCTACCACCGATGCCATGTAGTAGTTGTCGTCATCGTAAACCAGGACGCTACCCTCGGGCTTTGCTCCGGCCATGATATCGTCGGGCGTCAACAAACGCGTACTTTCAATGCCGGCGATGGGGAACTGGTGATGACGACCATAGCCGTCCCGTCGCCAGTGTGCTCCGGTGGCGATGGCGACGTGGGTCGCATCAAATTCTAGAACCTGTGCATCGGTGAGCTTACTCGACTGGTAAATCTCGACATTCGCCATCTGTGACAACAGGTAGGTTCGATAGTCTCTGACCCGTGCCCAGGTGCCGAGACCCGGCAATTGGCTTTCACGGCTGACGCGTCCTCCCAGTTCATCGCTGGCTTCTGCCAATGTCACATCGTAACCGCGTTGACCGGCAGCCAATGCAGCCTCGAGACCGGCAGGTCCGGCACCGACCACCAATACCGAGCCATCGTCTGATTTGACTGGGATTCGATCCGGATGCCAGCCGCGTCGCCACTCTTCCGACGCAGTGGGATTCTGTGTACAACGCATTGGTGCCTGCATGAGGTCCCAGGCAACGCAAATGTTACAGCCGATGCATTCGCGAATTTCCTCGATTCGACCCTGCTCTATTTTCTTCGGCAGAAAGGGATCGGCAATGGATGGACGTGCCGCACCGATCATGTCGACAATGCCCTTGTTGACGATGGAAACCATTCTATCTGGCGTGGTGTAGCGGCCCACACCCACTACGGGTTTTGTGGTGACCTTTTTGACAAAATCGATGAAGAGTTCCTGGAAACCCTCCTCTGAAAAACGGCTGGTCTGACTGTCGTTGCTCCATTCGGCGAGGCAAACGTCCCACAGATCGGGTAATTCAGCCAGCATCTCAACGATTTCACGACCTTCCTTATGGGCTTCAAGACCCTCAGTACCGCGTAATTCGTCAACCGAGAAACGCACGATCACGCCCATGGTATCGCCGACTGCGTCTTTCGCCTCTTCAACGATTTCTCGAAACAGGCGCACTCGGTTTTCAAGACTGCCACCGTACTCGTCGCTACGGGTATTGTAGCGTGGCGACATGAATGAACCGGGCAGGGTCAAGTTATGTCCGGCATAGCAGCAGATGATATCGAAGCCGGCGGTTTTTGCCCGCTTCACCGCATCAAGATGCCACTTACGGAAATCCCGGATATCGGACTTCGTCATCATGCGTGCCTGTACCGGGTTGTTGTCATAGCCCCCGGGAATATGGGCAGGAGAAATCGGAATCTCGCGACTGTAGTTGTTCGCCGTAAACATGCCGTTGTGACACAGTTCGATCGATGCCAGCGCGTCGTGCTCGTGGACCGCGTCACACATGCGAGCGAGATAGGGTATATCCTGGTCGGACCAAAAGCGACACTCGGTGGCGGGGGTGAATTCGCCTGATGGATGGATTTCCACCTGCTCGGTGGAAACGACGGCCCATCCCCCTTCTGCTTTAACCCCTCGCATGGCTGCCATGCTGGAAGGGAAAGTTCGCCCCATTCCATTGCAATGGGGCGCCTGATAGAAACGATTTTTAGCGGTGACCGGTCCAATTTTCACCGATTCAAACAGGATGTCGTAGCGCGGGTCACGTGTCATATTCAAGATTCACTATTAATTTTTCGTATGAAGATGCGGATCGACATAACCTTCAGGAGGCCATTGGTCGCAACGTCCTTCATTATCGCCGGTTATGAAGCAACCGGCAATATGCACCAATGCCAATATGCGGTCAGGTCTTTGATTTTGCCAATATGGGGTCAGGTCTTTGATTTTGGATTTTGACTACTGTATTTCCGTGTATTTTCGAATCAAATTATGGGTGTCTTAAATATTCTTTAATCAAATTATGGGGTCTTGAATATTCAAGTATTCTCCCTATCTTTTACGTACTAATATCCTTGCGCGTTCTGGCCGCAAAATAGTTATGGACCCCATTTGCTGATAGATGATTTCCAATGCTATTTCCCGATCAAACACTTGTTTGTACTTTAAATCAAGCCCTGAGTAGTCTCTCTCCAAGCGAATCATCTGTTCTTCCTCCCCTCTTCGAGCACGTACATCCGCGTAGATATCATAAAATCCGTCCTCTCTTTTCTTTTGATCGACTGATACAAGTAACAGAGAGATACCGTCAATTGTTTCTTCTGTGGTTTTGGTTCCATCATTGACCAACAACATTTTATGAGGTGCTAGTCGTTCCATTCGTTTTTGGTACATGTTCGCATTGGGATCACCTACCTTTGCCACCTCCAATTCCACTATTTTGGGCAAGCTCCCGAATAAGATTTTCGTGTCAATTCGAATATTTGGATCCGGCGGAAACTCGACCCAGGCATCGGACCTTGAATCGACAGTCGGAAACACGATGGAAGCCGTTCCGTTTAAGTCATGCTTCCTATATCCAACCAGCCACCCTTTATTGTTGATAATTGCGAATCTTAAATCCTCGACATTAACTAAAGTTTGTGGAAGATCAGCTGAAAAAGGAGCCGTTGCTTTACTCGAATAAAACAATTCGCCATCTTTGCAATTCACCACCTTTTTTCCGTGATATACGATATCGCCACTGGTCGAATGAAGCGCAGCCCACCGAAGAGTGCTCGAGTGAAACTGAATAGCAAAAGACGTGTACTGCGGGTTCAAACCATCTACACATGCAGGATGGCAACCCAAAAACTGACTCACTAACGCTTCGTTTGTACTCCGGATATTTCCTGGAGCCCTATTTGGTAGCGGTGCTTTTATTTCGAATTGCGGTTTTCTGCGTCCATACGCTCGAAAAATACCTTCGAATGAATAACAGTTTTTGGAATGGCTCTCGGCATTCGCCAATTCACTCGAATTCGAAACACTACCACCTTCGAACCCCAGCAACAAAAAGGCTACGATTAAAATATTGGTTCCTAAAGTTTGCGCACTCACAATTAAACTATTGAGCTCAGATTATCGGTGTCAGCAGATTATCGGTGTCAGAGCATTAAAGATTATCGGTGTCAGAGCATTAATGCTTGGGTGTAAATCAACATCAATGCTCTGTTACCAATTTCATTAAGCGACAATCTCGTAGTAAAGATGCGGGGTCAGGTCTTTGGTTTTGGGCCAGAAATGCCTAGTCACTGTATAATCAAGATTGGTGCAATCAATATCCAAAATCAAAGACCTGACCCCATATTCCTGTACTGACCCCATATTCCTGTAATCAACACTCGACCTAGGTCTTTTCATAAACATGAATCTGGTGAGTCACGCTTGGTTCGCCATAGGGCATTGACTGAAACCCTTCTGTTGTAAAAAGTTTTTTCCAGCGACCTTCTTTGCTCAGGCGTTCAAGCGCTGCCGGATATCCGGGTTCCTGGGCGGGGTCGTTTCTCATCGAGAATATAAACAGCCCTCCGGTTTTTGCTATGCGGATTAATTCTTCGAAACTTTCCGGTGGTGCGTGTTTGGGCGTAATTGTTCCAGTGGAAAAAATTACCGGAAATGTTTCGTCGGCAAAATCGAGTTTTCCGCCGAGGGCCATTTGATGTAATTCATTGTAGATTCCTTTTTCCCTGGCGACGTCGAGCATACCCTGGGAAAAGTCGATTCCGATAATCGGTCCATAGCCGGCATGATGTAATGGCTCGGACTGAATGCCGCCGCCGCAGCCAGCATCGAGAATTGGCCCGGTATCTAAAGAAACAAAGCGTGCAAATATTGTGGCTGCGATCGCGGGCAGCCGATAGCCCATGTTACACAAGTCTTTTTCGTAGTCTCCAGCCCAGGCGTCGTAAACGGCCAGTTGTTCTTCTGGAGATTTTGCGTGGTAGGAATCCCCTACCTTGGTTGTTTCATTCACAATGGTTTATCCTGATTTTTAAAGTTGTGTGCTTATGCTGACAGAGTTACTGTAATTCATTAAGACAAAGTATAATGATTGTCATTGAAAATTAATCGGTCGCAACAAGTTGTAATACTTCTTCAGTGCTTTGTATATCGGCAACGATCTGGATCAGGCTGATCAGGGTTGCATTGTGTTCAGCGTCGCTACGAGTGGCGTTAGCATCGGAAACAAAAATTACGTTAAATCCCAGCATCATCGCATCCCGTGCCGTGGACTCACAACAAACGTTGGTTAAAGTTCCGACGATTACCAGATTCTCAATTCCATTATCGCGCAAGATAACCTCCAGATCGGGGTGATTAGTTCCCTTAATCAACGCGCTGTATCTTTCCTTGTCTACCAAAATATCTGCATCCATTACATCCATTTTATCGGACAGCGCATGGCCGAATGAACCGGGTCGAGTCTCTTCAATAATTAGATCACAAGTCTTTTCATCACAAATTTTCCCGTACCAACTTTGCCAGTCTTTACACGAACTATGGCGTGTCCAAATGACACTAGAACCTGATTTTCTAAACGAATTTGCGAGTCGGTTTACGTTGGGGATAATTTCTCGTGATTCTGGTACCTCGATAACAGAAAAATCTGGCTGCAAAAAGCAGTTCTGCATGTCAATTACCAAAAGCGCGGTGTTTTCGGGCTGCAACTGGTCATTGATTTTTACTTGTTCACGCCGCCGTCTGATTCGGTCAATAATTTCTTTGGGTATTTCAATTTGATGCATATTCTGAATTTTCGGCCGTTGAAGCAAAAGATTGTATTGCACGATATTACCCAAATCAACATAAGATAAATGATACTGATCCCTATAATTCAGAGCTAACATGTATGATGGAATTAATGGGCGAGTTCTCTTTAATCCAGGAAATACAATCGCACAAATTAGTCGCTGATCTGGTCATTAGACTTCTTTGCAAACTAAACAACTGGCGTAATTGATAGCCAACAATAAGGATAAACCCAATGAAAAATGATGATTTACTAATAAAAGATCCGCCGAAAAAAGGAAATCAGTTGCTTGACTGGACGGTTTGTAGCACAGACACCTGTTCTATAGGTGGCGCGCCTACAGACCCGGCAGATCCTGCCAGTCGTATAATATCCTGCGTTCCGAGGGATAAGCAGTGTGATGAGCCGTGTTGGTGTAGGCTGTTTTCCTGGAAAAGCGGAATGCGTTGGTGGGATTCTGATAACGACGTCCAAGATCATGGGGAAACGGGTGAAAATGGAATCGGGATTGATAAGGCAGATTTTAGAGTTAGAGAATATTTATGTGTATGTGTGCGTCCTGTTGATCCTAATGAGTAGGTTTGCATCCTAAGATCGGGTTAGATATATTTTTTCCAATTTAAATACATCTGTCTCTGTTTACACTTCATGTTAAGTAAAAGAGTAGGTACCCTTTAAACACTATCCATTCTTCCCAATTGTGACTGAAACACGACCTGCCACCATCGAAGTGCTAGACGTTCATGTCGGTGGAGATGTTAGCCGAATTGTCATCAGTGGCGTAAAGGAACTCCCCGGGAAAACGGTGCGCGAGCAAGGGGATTACCTGAGCCAGCAAGCTGATGGTCTGCGGCAGTTTCTTCTTAATGAACCGAGAGGGGGCCATCCTTCTTTGTTTGCAAATCTCATTGTCAAATCAACCCACCCCAAGGCCGATGCCGGTTTCATCATTATGGAATCAATGGGCTATCCTTTATTCTCTGGCACCAACACAATCAGCACTGTCCATGCGCTATTGGAAACAGGGATAATCGCAATGAAAGAGGGAAAACAAAAAGTCAGCCTGGAAGCACCTTGTGGGCTTGTTGAGGTTGTGGCTGATTGCAAACAGGGGAGAGTCAGAAACGTTACCTTTACATCTGAAGCGCCTTCATTCATGTCAGAAAAAGGTTTGAAAGTAAATGTCGAGGGTTATGGGATAATCGCCTTTGATCTGGTTTGGGCGGGTGTGTTTTACCCCATAGTTGATGCGGAGGTTCTGGGTTTTTCCCTTAGGAAAGAAGAAGCATCACAACTCACACTGTTCTCTTCGCGTTTCGTTGAATCCGTACGCAAGGAATATCATTGGCGTCATCCTGAATTGGGCGACCCTGGGGCGCCTTCCTTTGCCTTGCTCGCCGGCGCTGCCCAACGACGGGAGGTGGGTCAGTTTGAGAGACGTATCTCGACCTATGTGCATCCATCTAGCAGCATTTGCCGCAGCCCAGCGGGAACGGGAACAATGGCGGCTGCAGCTCAGCTGGTATCCATAGGTGAAATGAAGATGGGTGATGAACTAACGGCCATTTCACCATTTGATACAACCTTAATGGGCAAGATTATCGATGGGGCACAAGGGGCAACCATTGTTTCGATTACCGGTGAAAGCTATACCATTGCACGATCTCATTTACCCGTTGACCAGCTTGATCCATTGACGCCAAATGATGGTCTGTTTCAAATACTGGAATATAATAATCGTAACTAAAGAGCACTGACCATTTAAATTACCTTCCCGGCATCCCACCTCAAATAAAAAGGTTGCTTTGGCATTAAAAAAGAGGGCTTCCTGGGATATTCACCTTAGCCTGATAAAATCCATTTGATGCTGTCATATACATGGTCAACAGGTCGTTGCCACCCCAGGTGAAGTTGGCACAGAAATCTGGGGTTTGTATTACACCAAGCGGTGTTCCATCTTTTCCATCGTATATATGCACGCCTTCGGGTCCGCCGGCATACATATTTCCCAGGGAGTCAATTTTCAGGCCATCAGGATAGGGTGAATGTATGAACACTTCTCCACCAGATAAACTATTCCCTTCAAGCCGAAATCGGCGAACATGGTTTAGTTCAGTGTCGGCGACGAATAATATCGATTCGTCCAGGCCAAAACAAAGCCCGTTGGGTGTCGTGAAATCCCTGTCGAGTAAAGTAAGTTCCAGGGTGTCTGGGTGAAGTTGATATACGCCCTGGAAATCCAGCTGTTGTTCCCGAGCAACTCCATACATAGCGTCTCTGCCATAATTTGGATCGGTAAAATATATCATTCCATCGCTGCGTACAACAATGTCATTAGGGCTGTTGAGTTCTTTGCCTTCAAAGTGACTGACGACAACTTCCGCCTCTCCTCGGTCATCCCGTGTCACCCGACTAAAAGCATGTTCACAACTTAAAATTCGACCGCTTTGATCGTAGGTATTACCGTTGGCTTTATTGGTGGGATCACGGTAAACAGTTAACCCCGCAGTTTCGCTCCAGCGATACATTTTGCTTTCTGGTATATCGCTGAATGTGATGTGGTGTTCAATAGGGTGCCAGATGGGGCCTTCAATGAATCCAAAAGTGTCATCAATTACATCAACGGATTGATTTTCCGCAACGATATTGAGCATTCGTTTATCCAGCACCTTAATAGTCATTGGTTTTCTCCGCTTAAGTTATTGAGTTTTACATATGGGTTAGCAATAATATTCAATAGAAGAATAAAGGGGGCAGGGCGAACCTCCCCCAGTTTATCGAATACATTAAATCAGGCACAATGTTGTCTGAGGCATCCCAATGAACCAGAAAAGAAAGCCCTATAAAACGTATACATAGAGAGTTTAAGCGAGAAGCGGTTCGGTTGATGGAAATGTCCAAGTGCCCATCACAACGATAGCCATGGAGATAAAACCCATGAAACGTCCAAAATTAAGACAACATCGCTGTGATCTTAGGTATGGAGAATGGAAATCAGACTATCCTAAGCGAAAGACCACAGATCGAAATTTGTCGGGAGTACTAAATTTTGGTTTATTTTTACTCTAAGCCCAAAATACCCATGAAGTTATGATTGACGCGAATCTACACTCCACATCCCAGCACCTTTACAGGCAATGTATAGAAACACGAAGCAATATAAAACCGCCAGGTTACCACCGTTTGTGATCGGAAAAAGTGGATTAGAATCTGGAGCATGACCGATCCAATAAGCAAATGCCATTTCGCCACTGCAAATAAATGCAGCATACCGGGTAAATAGTCCGATCATTATCAGACCGCCACCAACCAATTCGATGACACCTTCTGTGACTTCAAGAGGGCCCAGTGGTCCCCAAGGAAATGGGGTAGGAAAATCAAATAATGTTTGTGTTCCATGGCATAAGAATAAATAACCGATAACGATCCTCAGTAGCGCGTACGCATGCTCTTGGTATGTGTCTAGGAATTTCATTGTATATCCTCTGTAAAGTTGTAGGTATCGTCCAATAATTTTACTCGATCAAATACTCTTTTACTATGTGAATTTCGTTTTAAACAATAAAGAGGTACTCAATTTATCCGTTTCTTTAAAGGGAGTTCAATGGTGAAAGTAATGTTTCTCCTGAGATGGCATTGCGGTTGTCAAAGTCTTTGGGTTGCTCGGCTGAATGTTGGTTGGCGATGCAGGGTCAATTTGATCTTGCCCATTGCCCAGGCCAGAAAGAATGTTGATCTGCGTAAGGTCACGAAGATTGAACGTGTTACCTAGCAAGACGTTGAGCACGCACAGCTTAAAGCAGGGCGGATAACACTTCGTTATACTGCTTGTTTGACATACTATATAAGATATATATACTATATATGGTATGTGGGTTATTTATGAACACCGTCGTGTTGTTCGACAGCTCCATTCTGTTCCAATCGAAATACTTAAAAAGTATGAGAAATGGAAAGATATCGTTTCAGTTTCTGGGCCTGAAGGATTGAAATTGATTAAGGGATTTAACGATGAGGGATTACAGAGGGAATGGAAAGGACATCGATCTTCGAGGTTAGGTTTGAAATATCGAATTATCTACAAAATTGTAAGAAACGAAGTGCTAGTGCAGGTATTAAATATAACCGCACATGACTACCGGAGAAAATGAGATGAAAGATTACAGAATTGCTAAATCACAGATTGATGTTTCAGTCGGACAATCAGTACGTATTATTAGAGGACTTCAAGAAATGAGTCAGAATGAAGTGGCTAAGGCTACAGGTATTCCTCAATCAACAATTTCTGCCATTGAGAATGACAGAATTAATCTAGGTGTCGAACGAGCTAAACAACTAGCTAGAGTTTTGCATTGCCATCCTTCTGTATTGGTATTTCCAGGCTGGAGAGTTGAACACGAACGAGCAGCATAACAAGGAAATGCAACGCACCGATTTTGCTCTGCGAGAAATTCGGTCGTTGATTTAGGCGTTATGCGGCGGTAAAAAATACGCGCCCATCAATTTGGAAGATCGGCCAATGATCACGCCCGATCGTTGGCGGTATGGGTGAATTGGCAGTCGACTACTAATGCGCTGCTGCGTAAACTTGGGTGAGTTCTATTTGTTGTAAAATCAACTCAACCAACTTAAGCTATTACGAATAGGAGAGAGTCTATGAAGCGACAACGTGTGGATCCAGGCTGGGCCTGGACCAAGAACTTGAATTTCTGGGTTGGATGGAAACTTGGGGACACGGTTCAACTTTCCGGACTTGTGTCATGCGATAGTGAAGGGGGCGTGGTTGGAAAGAACGACTTCTACACCCAATCGATAAAAACTTTCGAGAATATCGAAGAAGCGCTTTCAAGTGTCGGTGCGACAATGACCGATGTCGTCAAGATCACCACATATTTGACGGACATGTCTGGGTATGCAGAATTCAGTAGGGCTCGCGCTGAAATGTTTCCCGACGGCGTGCCTTCGAGCAGCGCAGTTGTTTCTCCAGCACTGGTCATGCCGGACCTGCTGGTCGAAATCGAAGCGATGGCGATAATTGGTAGTGGCGATTGAGGTGTTCTATTGAGTGCGGGAAAGGACATCGGACGTGGCGTTGTAAACGGCCATATAATAAGCGAATGCAGTACATCGCTGAAAGCGGGTGCTGATTCGAATGTATTAGTATACTGAGGAGACAATTATGGCACTGAGTTTATGGCTTCTATTTGTGGTTACGTTTGTTTCTGCATTGTCGATTCCGGGCCCCAATGCCGCATATGCGATTGGTCAAACACTGACTAACGGTCCAAAAAATGGACTATTAGCTTCTGCGGGTTTTGCTGTTGCGAGCGGACTAAATCTTCTCATCGTGATGGCTGGTTTAGGACTACTGCTCGCGAATAATATGCATATCTTGATTTATTTGAAATGGGTTGGCGTGATTTACCTGCTATTCATGGCGTACAAAATTTTTACTGCAAAACCCCGTTCCCAGGTAACAGAGACTGAGACGAGCAAAACGCGTATTTTTCTTTTTGCCATTCTTATTTCATTGTCAAACCCTAAAGTAGTGCTCATAAACATGATGTTGCTCCCCGTATTTCTGAGCCCAGACAAACCGATATTCATTCAAGGGGTAGTGATCGTAGTTACAGGTACAGTTCTATCCTTCTTCGTATATGGTGCCTATGCGCTATTTGCATCGAAGTTCATATCAAAACTCAAAACAAAAACCGCTAATAAAATCGTCGGATTCATTTACACATCGGCGGCAGGTGCTCTTGCCGCTATTAGCAAATGATCAACTAGCGCATACCGTGGAGATGGGCGGAGCCCCGAGTCGACGAAAACCAAACGTTGAACGCGACGTTACTCGTCTAACCCATAAAGGCAGACCAATAAGCCGCAACCCAATTTTTCAGGAACCAATCAGGTATTTACTGCGTTGTCCAAAAATTTTCTTTACCAGCAGACAGATAGCAATAGATATCCCTACCACAACGGTGTAATAAATCATCTGATAACCAATGTTTCCAAGAATTGGGAGGGATTGTGATGGCCCCCCGGTAATCAGAATTTTTAACCCGGCATTAGCATAGGTGTGCAGGAAAAATACGCTGAAATTTATGGCTGCAAACCAGGTTAGCCACTTAAATGGTTTATCGCCGTAGTGTGAGAGCAAGGCGATAAACAGGAATGACAAACAGAATTTGTTCATGTAGTTGAAAAAGGATTGAATTTGTCTTGTCATCAACCATTCATAAGCAACAAAACCAAGAAAAGCCACAAATACCAGATATCGATATCGGTAAACTTTCGGAAGAATCTGCTCCTTGTACCGGCTTGCACACATTCCAATTATATATACCGGAAAAAAATGTATCATCTGTAACAGTGGACTAAATTGCCTGGGGTATTCATAGGAAATCCACATCAGCACAGGGATACTGAAGTAAATTATTGGATATCGGTCAAGCAATGCGAACAATGGCGACAACAAGTAAAACATGGCAATCATAGGAATAAACCACAGCGGCGCCATATGGGATCCGTTTAAATAGTAATAGCCAGCGATATACCACCACGATTGATCATACAAATCCCTGGGAATATTTATACTTGATTTCTGATACACGAATGTCCAGACAAATACCGCAGGTATTGATACCAGTAAGTAGGGCAGAATGACCAGCATGAATCTCGACTTGAGATATTTTCTGTAGTCGTATTTAAACAACAAATGCTGAAAGATGAATCCGGCGATGAATACGAAGAAAAAAGCGCCATTCGAAAATACTATTTTCATCAGGCGAGACATTTCGAGGTTGTCGTAATTTGCTCCCCACTGCAGGCCATGAATGCTGTGATTGAATACTACAAACAGCGTTGCAATGGCTCTAAAGAGGTTTATATAGGAAAGGTGCATGACATTGGGACTCCCACGTAGTGATGGCGCTGATGAGGACAATAGCTAAAGTAGCAGTGTAGCAAATTATTTAGCTTGCTTTGACTCTATAATAAACTATCAAGAAAAAAAGTGGAGGCTAGTATCTCCAGCAAACTAAACCGTATAATTTGGTTACGAATTTTATTATCTTATCTACATGACCCTGTCATTTCAATCCGCATTGGCAATCGCTACTGAGCGTTTGCAGGAATTTCACGCCAACGCCAGTTCGCAATCCTCCCCGGCAATCAATCAGTCGCCGATGGATAAATTGATCGGGGATATGAAACTTGAAAAAATTCTTGAGGATGGCAATTTAACGGAACAGAGTTTATCGGACTTTCTCAGGTCATACCTGTCTGGAGTGACTCCGGTTTATCATCCTGGAAATATTGCCCATCAATGTGCCGTCCCACACCCTATGTCTGCGGTCGCCGGATTGCTGGACAGCTATGTCAATAGCGATGGCTCAACTTATGAATTAGGCCCGAGTTCAGTCAGTCTCGAGTATTTTTTGATTAACTGGCTGATCGGAAAAATTGGCTGGACGGCAGCGCCTGTGCCACCTGAAACGAAAACTGGAGAGATATTCGCTGGGGGCGTTTTGCTCCAGGGCGGCTCACTCAGCAATCTTACTGCAATGATTGCTGCTCGCACCCAATGCGTACCAGACGTCTGGCGCACGGGCAACCCGGACAACTTAGTCATCCTTGTCCCAGAAGAAACCCACTATTCCATTGCCCGTGCTGCGGGCATTATGGGTATGGGGCATCAGTCGATAGTTCCTTTGGAGATAGATGAATATGGGTTAATTGTTGTCGATAAAATCCCTGATACGATTAAAAAATTACGCGGGTCAGGAAAAATGCCAATGGCACTGGTTGCCAATGCTGCCAATACGGTTGCCGGCATGTATGATTCTTTTCGCGCAATTGGCGAGTTATGTAATGAACAAGATATCTGGTTCCATATTGACGCTGCACACGGTGGCCCAGCGTTGCTTACAACCCATTATGCTCACTTAATGGATGGTGCAGAGCTTTCAGATTCCATCACCATGAATATGCACAAATTGATGCGCATACCGTCTACCTGCACTGCACTAATGATGCGCAATTCAAATACCCTGGATCAGGCCTTCGAGCAAAAAGCCAGCTACCTTTTTTTCGACAAAGAACAACCCGGCATCGATTTTCTGAATCGTACAATTGAATGCACAAAACCCGCATTGGGACTAAAATTTTTCCTGATGCTGGCCGCAGAAGGGAAAGTCGGTGTGTCCAAGTACATCGAGGATTTGTTTGAATTAACTATAACCTCTTATGATTACCTGCAGGCACAAGCGGATTTCGAATGTCCTCATCCGCCACAATCAAATATTCTTTGCTTCAAGGTGTGTGATTTTCCCGACCAACTCAGTCTAAGAGAAGCGTTGCTGAAGCGTGGGCACTTTTATATTTCCACAGCAACCTTGGACGGCGTCCGCTACTTGCGATTAACCATAACCAGTCCTGAAACCCAAATTGAACATATTCACCAACTGGTTGCTGAACTTAGGGATATTCGAGACATTTTATTTGATAGCTAGAAGCCATAGTCGAATTGGAAACACTATCACGTCGTCCCGCTTACACCGACTTCGACATCGCGATCACACCCCTCTTGCCATCCCGCCCGCGCCACCATTGTCATCCCGCACTTGATGCGGGATCCAGTATAAATAGTAATACCCAAAGATTTTCAACCTCGCCTGGTTAGAATTATAAGTGCCATCGTGTATTTTATTATTTCTACCAAAATTATTTTTTAATCCTGACCATTAATCTGGCACAATAATGCTAGACAAGAATTTTGGCCAGACCAAGTGAGGCAGCTATAGATAATCAAATCGGTTCACCTTTTGCTATAACATATCGAATTATTGCGGCACGAATGTCCATAGCTGTCGTAATTGTGATTATTGCTGCTTTATGTTGGTATTTTAAAATTTCGTTATTTGTTCCATTAATTGTTATGGCCGGCTTATGGCTTGCCCAGCAGGGGTTAAAAGAAAAGGCCGACCTAAGTGCTCTGGAAGCGGCACGTCAATCAAGGCCTTACCAACAGGGTCAGTGGGTCGCTGTTTTTGGTAAAGCAGTCACCCTGGATTCAAATGCCGAGTTGTTGTATGACAACATGCTCGCTTATCGATATCAATATTTTGATGTGGACCTTAGTAATGCACGTAAGAGACAAGACGGTAGGTCATTGCATTTAATCATTCGCTATGATGGCTTTTACCTCACTCCAAGCGGAATCTCAACCGATGGAGATATTGTCAAAATGGGTGGGTTTCCAGATATGATTCATACTGAACAACAACCCCTGTCTGACAGCGTTGTAGAGCATGTCGAAGATATCGCACAACCGAACTCGAAAGCTATCCCACCATTTGTTACCAGAGCCTATCTTCTAGGCCAAACACAGGATCAAATAGACGTTGCTATTCAATACCGATTTAAGGAGTTATCCCCAAAATGGGAAGTTAAATCGTGGACTCTAAAACCAGGCGACGATATATGCGTATTTGGAAAATGGAATAATGGAGAATTAGTGCCATCACCAAACCGGCCTCGGGGACTTCCACTTTATTTCGGCACTGCTGATGATGTGCTTAAGGAGTTAACGGGTCTCGGCAATGCCATGCTTATGGGCAGCGGGGTTTTCTTCGTCGCTGCTGCGGGATTGGTAATTTGGTCGCTTTATTGATCAAGCAATCGGCAAATCAGGTGTAAAAACATAATCAAATTTCAGGTAAATTCCAGAAACATAATATTGAAATTCCATCCAGATTCGCAATAATTGAAAAGAATCTGGAGATGTTTTGGTGTAAATTAGAATGCATAGCTGCTATTTGTAAAAGATCCGGGCGATGATATGTCCCCCACTAACAGAGGAGGTCGTTTTATGAAGACTACATTGATTGCGTTGCAATTGCTGCTTTGCCTAACGGTGACCGTATCAGCAAATGAAATGGTGCTCGGAACTTATAAAGGCAAATTCAAAGAGTCTGTGCTTAGTGGGCCTTATACCTTAGTGATTAAAGAGGTGTCCGATAGTCAAATTTTGGGAACGGTGAAATTTGGTGGGTCGGTTCCTTGCCGTAAAACCATGGTTTTTTCAGCGCCAAATACTGGAGATGGGCATATGGTATTTTCGGTTGATACTCAAACCGGTTGCGGGATAACCAAATACGACCTAATCTATGAAGACGCCGTAATTAATGGAACTTATATTGATGCTCACGAGAAGGGGAAAATTGTAAAGCTGAAGTTGAAAAATTAGGGGAGATGGATAATTGAATCAGGTGCCGATCTGCGGACGGTACCATTAACGTTACGCCAGGTTAATTCATCACAATTGTTCTGACCGTTAACAGTTTGTTATCATGCTGGAATATTCAACATTAGGAGAACGCTATGAAAACAACATTTTCACGATTTGAAACCAACCCGGCCGCCGGAATGCTACCATCAAACTTTACAGCAGCGGATGCATTTACAACCGATGACAAATCAGAAACAAACCACTATTACTTCGCCACCGAAGACGAAAACATTTTGAGCGGTGTCTGGGAATGTGCGCCTTGTAAAGAAGTAATTGATCCATACCCCGTGCATGAAATGATGACAATACTAGCCGGCTCCGTTACCCTGACCCGCATCGATGATGGCAGTTCAGAGACTTTTACTACCGGCGATACATTTTTTATCGCTAAAGGTACACGTTGCACCTGGGAAATCACAGAGACCTTACGCAAGTATTATTTTATTTCGGCCTGAATCCTTGTTGTAAACGCCCAAACAAGGTGTTGCCTTAATATGATATGTAGCGATTAATGAAAAATCTTTGTCTAGAATCGAACCCGCTTCAGGTATTACTGAATACGCTACCCCAAGTGGGGCGAGTGGAGTGGATCGGGATCAGGCCGTCCCGTAACGAGCCAATGATCGAACTTGAAAATGTCCAGATTAATCTCGGTAAAGGGCTTGAAGGAGATCGTTTTAAAGGTCGAGCTGGGAATCCCAGGCAAGTAACATTAATTCAGCAGGAACACCTATCAGTAATCGCTGCCTGTCTGCATCTAGAATCTGTTGAGCCTTCGTTATTGCGACGGAATATTGTCGTATCAGGTATTAATCTACTGGCACTAAAAGACAAGACATTTCGCATCGGCGAGGCATTGCTCGAGTATAGTGGTTCTTGTCACCCCTGCAGCAAAATGGAAAAACAACTCGGTATTGGCGGCTATAACGCCATGCGAGGGCATGGTGGTATTACTGCAAGGGTGCTAGAGCCAGGAATGGTTCGCCTCAATGATAATGTGTTATCAATGAAAAATGATGTTAGATGAGGCTTTATAAAAAATCTCATCTAACATCATTTTACTCATCAAATTTAATATTTTTGTTTGTTTGGGACGACCCCACGGACGCCACCTTTAGGATTTTCCACGTCGCCTTGATACCTTGGAATGACGTGGACATGAACATGATGGATGGATTGTCCAGCCCATTGTCCGACGTTAATACCAATGTTGTAGCCATCAGGATTATATTTTTCTTCTACTATTGACTGTCCTGCGTGGACTAATGACCACATTTCGTTACGCTCTTCCTCTGTAATATCGAAGTATCCTGGAACATGTCGATACGGGATCACCAAAATATGCCCCTGATTGACTGGATGCCGATCCCAAGCGGCAAAACATAATTCACCCTTGATCAGGGATCTTTCAGGGCTTGGATTACAAAATCTGCAGGGTTGTTCTGTAGTCATGATATTAGAATATATTGAGACGAGGGGATTGTGCCTCAATTATTGAAACAGTCAAACTGATAATGGATTAGGATATGCCGATGCTAAGAAGAATGCACCACATTCACCCTTCAAAGTAACCTAATCAATTGAGCGCTGACGGAATCGATTTTATGTTCCAGAATTTGCGGGACGAAAAACTTCTATGGTGAATTTTATTACCCTTATATCATGTCATTAAATAGAAGCATTGCAATACTATTTCATAAGAGTGTAAACCGCTTTTTTATAAATAATTATCTAATTACCCATATGGCCCAGCATTGGCGTGAACGTGGGTATCGAGTCAAGTTTTTGTATGGGCCCAATGATTTTTCCATAGCAGATGTTTGTATCGTCCACGTCGACCTTTCGGTAGTGCCTGAAGCATATCTGGAGTTTGCCAATCGATATCCTATAGTGCTGAATGGAAATATAAGGGATATTCGAAAATCAGAAGTCAGCGAATTATTGCTAACCAGGCGCAGCCATTATGTTGGCAGGGTGATCGTTAAGTCTAATTTAAATTATGCGGGTTGGCCCGAACGCATTGCAGAATCAAATTTGGTAGGACTGACAGTTTTGAAACTCAAAAAGAAATTACGAATACCTTTTGCACAGTACAACAGGCAATCTGACTATAGAATTCTTGAAACCATTGAACATGTGCCCGAAGAAATTTGGAATGATCCCAACAGTGTGGTTGAACGATTCATAACCGAAAAAGAAAAGAACCATTATTGTGTTCACAGCTATAAGTTTTTAGGAAATTCCCATGAGTGGGTAAAGAACTTGTCTACTGAGCCAATAATTACCAGCTTCAACACGGTAGGGCGGGTTGCCACGGATTCTTATCCTGAAATACTGGCCTATCGAAAGCGCTTGGGAATGGATTATGGAAAAATAGATTTTTGTATGGATTCAGGAACACCATTGGTCATAGATGTAAATAAAACACCAGGATCGATGAGTGGAAAGATAACCGGGGCATACCTTGAATTATTGCGCAAACGCGCCCATGGGATCGATGATTATTTCTAGGTTCTCGGTGGGGTAGTTGAAACCTGAGATGTGTCCTGGTGCAAATGAGCTGCAAACCGATTTTTACGTCTCTGGTTCGCCCACAGAAAAAAGTCGTTTGGCTGTGGTAATTTAATCCAGTGTCGGCAGGAGAATCGGATTGGCCTTGGAAGTTTTTCTAATACCAGCGAGTCCAAGGCCCTAAATACAAGAGAAAGGTATTCCAAAGGTTCTGTAATTGGCTTGTGCTTACGTCGAATCATAAATTTGAAAAAATCTTCTCTAAGATCAAATGACAGTGGCGCACCATACACACGATTAAATGAACTTGCCTTTTTACGAGTGCCGAATGAACTGCGTTTAACCCCAATTTCTTCCAGCATACGCCGCGGAATTGGGCGATCATACTCTTGACTAAGCCGCCAGGGTTTCATTTCATCCATAAAATTTATCCCTTGAATTTGTTCTCGTTGATATGGCGCCCACAAAGGCGGCGAACAAAGTAATACACCAAGTTCGAGTCGGGCTTCACAAAAACGAATTCCCGATGAGTCAGTAGGGAGGCTTCTGCTCAGAAATTGGAAATCAGGTGTTGATTTTGCCCAGATTTTTCCGGCTCCAAATCCGCACCAGAGCAAACAAACTGGTCCAGGGAAATCAAATACCGTGAGATTCAGATCGCCGACCTTCCCAAGCGCCGACCAAATTGCATCTTCGTAGGGATAGGTAGCCCGTTCACGTTCATAGGATTTACAATTGAGCCCAATGTGTTTTGCAATATCAACGCCAGAATCATCTAGATCATATAAACTTCCAGGTGCCCGCCGCGCTTTGCGAATAGTGACTGCGTTGGCAACTCCTGCGTCAAATGCCAGTAGCGATGTAGCTGGTGAATCGTAACCTCGTGAACACGTTGCCAGTCCGGAAATTTTGTGAATCCTGGCAGGGCAGGATGCATTTTCCATGATAGATTTCGATTGTTGCTGAAGAAAATTCCGATAGCTTGTAAAATTATTAAAGCTTCTGGCTATCTTCGGTTTATGAATTTCTGTAATCTGTTTGCCCTTGACTTCAATATTATAGAAATAAACAACTCTAATTTTTGATTTTGTTGTGGGAATTTCAAATTTCCCTGGACTGATCCCATTGGATACTTCGGACAGGGCGGTGGCGTAATCAAATTCATTTACAAAATCTACATCTGCAATGGCTAAAAGTGCTGCTATAGAATTTGAAACAAATAAATCGTTTTGTAGTTGAGTGAACTGAATGCGACTAAGGGTATCTGATGAATTTACAAATATGACCCGATCACCCCTTAATCGAATGCCTGATCCGATCACACAATCGGATTGATCAAAATCCCCACTTTCGAATGGTAAATCCCATACCATTTCCGCACACCAATCATCAAAGATCTCCAGGTTGGGTCCATGGACAACATCAATAATTCCCGTTTCGAGATTCATTTTCGCTACCCAGGCAAGTTTTGGCCAGCTGGAAATTTTGTGAAATTTAAGTTGAGGTAGCATTTAACGGGTTATGCAACTGGGTTCCCCCTGTGTTTTCTTGTGTTTCAAAAGCATGGCAAAGCAGTTCTAAAATGCGTGTTATAGTGTAATGAGTAAAACGATGTAGTGTGCCCATTTCGATAACCAAACACGCCGTAACATCCCACGATCAGTAACAACAATATCACTATTAATGCGCCTGGTGAACCAATTTTCTCTCCACATACCTTCCTAGATTTCTAACAACCAATATGTGTGGAATAGTGGGGTACCTCAGTCGGAGTGGGAAGACTGTTTTAGGTCGGGAGCGGCTTTCACTGATGCGGGACACCATGTTGCATCGAGGTCCCGATGGTCATGGAATTGAGCTGTTTGATTCCGATCGTGTGGGGTTAGCCCATCGACGCCTGGCCATCATGGATTTGACTTCAGCAGGGCACGAGCCAATGTCCTACCAGGAGGGACGGTATTGGCTAACCTTTAACGGAGAAATTTACAATGCCGCTGATCTGAGGCATACCTTGAGGTCCCTGGGCTGTGAATTTCGTTCTACTTGTGATGCCGAAGTGCTGCTTGCTGCATATGCAACCTGGGGAAGTGAATCCATCTCGCGTTTCAATGGAATGTGGGCGTTTGCCGTTTGGGATGCGTTGGAGCAGACCTTGTTTTGCTCAAGGGATCGCTTTGGAATAAAACCGTTTTACTATTATGACGATGGCGAGTTATTTATATTTGCATCTGAAATTCGGGCGGTTTTAGCCAGTGAGGAAATGCAGACCCGGCCCAATTGTGGAGTGGTGGCCGCTTACTTGCACAACACCTCCGTGGATGGTTCCAAAGCAACTTTTTTCCAGGATATTAATCAACTGCAGCCAGGTCACAATCTCCTCATATCGGCGCAAGGTAAGGAAGAATGGCGTTACTGGAATATTGATGTAGCGCCTTTTTCGAGAAAGGTTCCAGCACAATCGGATATAGATCATTTTAAAAACACATTCGAAGATGCGGTGAACGCCCATATGGTCAGTGATGCTGCCTGCGGGATTTCTTTGAGTGGCGGACTGGACTCAAGCTCAATCTATGCTATTGCTGCTCAATCGAGCCAAATACCATTACGAACCTATACGGCTTGTTTCGACGAACCGAAACATTATGATGAGCGATATTATACGGAACAGATGACGTCGATGTATCCAGCCCGTGGGCATCAAGTATGGCCCCAACGTGATCAACTATTGGGGGCGCTGCCACAAATGATATGGCATCTTGAGGAGCCGCCTCTGGCCCATGGTATTTTCCCGCGATGGGAAATTGCCAAGCGAGCGAGCGGGCAAGTGAAGGTATTGTTACTCGGCCAAGGTGCAGACGAAATTCTCGGCGGCTACTCCCGATACAGCGCGTCCCTGATAAAAGATTACGCTTTGCGATTCCATATAATTCGCGCATGTCGGGAAATACTTTCAATCTGGCAGAATCGCGGTATCCAAGTCCACCCAGCGGGGGTTACAGACTTAGTAAAGAAAAATATCTGGTGCCGATTAAAATCCGATAATTCTTTAAGGGCAGAATCTGTATTGGGTCCGCTGTTGAAAAACGCGAATCTTCTCGCCACGGAAAAAAAGATACTGCTAAGTGGTCAAAGTCGGCTGAATCAGAACCTTCATTTTGATACTGTATTTGGGGTGCTTCCCATCTTGTTGAAATATGATGACAAAATTAATATGGCTTTCTCTATAGAAGGGAGGGTGCCTTTTCTCGATTATCGACTTGTTGAACTGGCTTTCTCACTTGGCCCTGCTGCCAAGATTCACAATGGTTGGCGTAAGTCCATACTTCGAGACGCAATGACTGGACTATTACCTCAGGCAGTTCAAAGGCGGCGGGGCAAAATAGGTTTTCCCACTCCTTATGAAACGTGGTTTCGTGGACCTCTTTTTGATGAAGCGGAGGCGCGGATATTGGACAGTAAATTATTTGTAGATGGTTATCTAGACAAAAAAAGTATCGAATACCATTTAAAAGAACATCAAAATGGAACTAGGCCGATTTCAAATTTGGTTTGGCAATGGTTGTGTCTGTCAACCTGGTATGACGGAATTAACGAGCTTTATCATACCAGGGCATAAAAAGGCCGGGACATAAAAATGATATGTGTAGACGTGTGTATGGTTAACCACTAAATATTTCAGAACATGTTTAATTTACTGGACCAGTGTACCGTCCTGGTAGGCCTTAATTGCTAGATCAATTTCGGCCTGGGTATTCATAACAAAGGGTCCATAATGTGCGACAGGTTCTTTAAGGGGTAGTCCGCCAAACAATAACAGTCCAGCACCCGCTGAACTTACAAGATTGAGAGTGTCACCAGAATTGAGATAAGCGAGATTATTTTCGGAGATTTCCTGATCACCTAAATCTACTTTACCCTGATACACATAGAAATGTAGATTCAGATTTCGATTTACGCCGAGAACAACGGACTGATTAGGATTAATTGACACGTCCACAATTAATGGCTGGGTGGTTTTTCCTGTAACCGGTCCGGCCATAACCTTGCTTTCAAACTCAATTTCACCTGCAATGATTCTCACCTCACCAATTGCAGACTGGTGTGAGATAATTTCATCGCTTTTTATGTCACGATAATCGGGCGGATTCATTTTCTCAGTTGCCGGCAGATTTAGCCAGAACTGAAACCCATGGATCGCGTCCGCATCCGCGGCTGGCATTTCAGAATGGATGACGCCGCTGCCTGCTGTCATCCACTGAGCGCCGCCGGAGGTTATGGAGCCGGTGTGTCCCATGCTGTCGGTATGAGAAAAATTTCCCCGGCGCATATAAGTAATGGTTTCAAACCCACGGTGGGGATGAGGCGGGAAGCCGCCAATAAAATCGGATCGGTCATCAGATTTAATTTCATCGAGCATAAGGAAAGGATCCATAACCTTTGAATCAGAAAACCCACTCATTCGCTTGATGTTTACCCCGGCACCATCCGTGGTCGGACGCGCTGGGATGATGTTTTTTATGGTTACTGGTTCAGTCATATTTCTCATCAGTCAAACTTGATTTAGCGTCAAGAGGTCTATTCTGGGGTCGCTTCTCATAACGCATTGCCCAACCTCGTTCCAAATCGGTATTTTAGCTCAAGATCATGATTACCGCCCCTGACCAAAACCGATTTTTACTCAAAGTGTATTCGAGAATTTTTACAACAAAAGATCAACTTTTAATTGAAATCAGATTCGAACTTTGGTGTAGAATTTTCAATTCTTGGTTGTATATGTTCAGATGCATAACACTCAGCCTATACAACTAGCTAAAAGCTCAATCATCCAGGTGAAATCGATGAATAAACCCTATGATCCAGGTAAACCCGATGGTGAGAACCAAAGTAATTCTTCAGCCATATCCGCCGATGGCGCCGCTGAGTCGGGCAAGCGATATCATGTGCCGCCACGCTGCGGTGTGGCGGTCAATTTGAAGTCGGGCCAAACTCTGGTTATTGAAAATACCCATGGTAATCAGGTATGTGACTTCTGGGCTTTTGTTGCGGATGATTTAAATGAATTCGTTTCCATGGAGCATACCCATACCGCGCTAGCGTCAATTTTTCCTCATGAAGGGGATGGTTTATATACAAACTGCCGACGGCAATTAATGACGATTACACAAGACACCTCTCCTGGTGTGCACGATACGGTAATCTCTGCGTGTGACGTGTATCGCTATCACATGCTCGGTTGTACTGAATATCATGATAATTGTTCAGATAATTTAAGAATGGCGATGATCGCCATTGGGTTAATGGCGCCGAAAATTCCTGCGCCATTTAATATCTGGATGAACATTCCCGTTGCCGCCGATGGTTCCGTCCAGTTTCTGCCCACGGTATCCAAACCGGGAGATACAATTTCGATCAAAGCAGAACTCGATACCATTGCTGTGATGTCTGCCTGTCCTATGGACATAACGCCGATTAACGGAGAAGGGTGTCAGCCAACGGAATTGCATTTCAACGTAAACTGACAGGGATAAAACGGGGTAGAACCGATATTCCCATCGATCCAATTTGATCAGTTAGGTCTTTGGATTAGCGGTAATAATTAGATCAGCCGCTTTCTCTGCGATCATCATCACCGTGTTGTTGATGTTAACGGTAACCATGTCTGGAAATACTGAAGCATCGCAGACACGTAAGCCCGTTATGCCTTTGACTTTCAGATCAGGAGTTACCACGCTGGTGGGATCAGAATCTTCACCCATTCTGCAGGTACCCGAAGGATGGTATACGGTTTCGCAGGTATCGAGAATGTAGTCTGCGATCTCCTGATCGCTTTGCACTGCGTTCCCGGGGAGTTGTTCCATATCAACCAGATCATTGAATGCCTGAGTTGTCGCAAGCTTCCTTGAATACCGAATACCTCGAATCAGTTTTTCCAGGTCATAATTTTCCGGATCGCTAAAGTAATTCAGGTTGATTACGGGATGTTCGTTTATATCCGCAGTAGTTAGAGTGATGTTTCCACGGCTCCTTGGTCGGGTTACATTGGGCGAAATTTTTACGCTATTGGGATAACTCGATTCGCGGCCTTCATATTTGTCGCGTACACCGAGAACAAAATGATATAGCAAATCCGGAGCTGGCTCCTTTTCGTCCAATTGAAGCATTGCGGTCACTTCGCAACAGGTTAGTTGCCAGGGTGGAAGTGAATCTTTAAGGGAAAGTACAACATTAGCAGATGCATGATCGACCAGATTGGCGCCCACACCTTCAAGATTCACTTTCGGTCTAATTTCCAGTTTCTTCAGGTCCTCGCTAATGCCAATGCCAGAGACCATCAATAGTTGTGGTGTTTGAATCGCCCCTGCGGTAACAATGACTTCCTTGTTTGCAATTATTTCGCCTTGATTTGTCTGACAACCAGTCGCCCTGGTACCATTAAATATAATTTCCGTTACTCTAGTATTAAATAATATGCTGATGTTGTCGGGCAAAGAATCAACGGGATGTAAATAGCAAACCGAAGATGATTGTCGCAGATCCCCTCGGCAGTTCAGCGGAAATGCGCCGACCGCGGATCTGATTTGTTGACGGAAGTTAACTTGCTCTAGTCCAAGCTCTATACCGGCATCCATAAACTTCTGGGATATTGGATTGACCGGCGGGCTTGTTTCAACCCAAACCCGGTTATCAATTTTATCGGAGTAGGGCTTCAATGACCTGGCATTCCATCCTTTAGCACCAAGATCATGCCATCGATCAAAGTCGCAATCCGGTGGAACCAAAAATGCGCAATCGTTGTGATTACCGCATCCGCCAAGCATTTTCGCGCGAGCGTAGTCGATCTGATTATTTTTATTTGCAACGGGTTTGGCGAGGAAGCCCCATTCTGTCTCATCTCCTTGTTGGTCGAGCAACGATAATTCCTGTAGTGCTGATTTGCCTTCATCATTCATCCCCGCTTCCAGCAAAATAACCTTCCCAATCTGTGCGTCCGCCAGTCGTCGGGCAATAATCGCGCCTGCGCTACCACCGCCAATAACCAGGTAATCGCAGTTCATGAATTACTTTAAATCTGATTGCCCGTGAATAACGGGGCGAATATCATCGGCCTGAGGTAGGTCTGATTGATTGGGCATAGTGTGTTTCGCTGCGCGCGCCAGCCTCAAATAATGTGCAAACTTTAAATATTCCACCACAAGCTGACACACGCCGTATTCGGATCGCCACCATTGATTCGCGACATCAAGAGTGAAGCGGGTAGAGGAACAACGAAAATCCACGGTTTCATTTTTCATCACCTTGCGAAATGCCCAGCATGCACGACGGCTGTGGAATGCATCCGTAACGATGTTAATTTTTTGCCAATTATTTTCTCGAATAGTGTCACAAAGCAAAATCGCTTCATTCCAGGTGCCGGCTACCCAGCGAGTTGTGGATAGCAGATGAATGTCCTGGGCGGGAACATCGAGTCGAATCAACAATTCACGGGTTGATTCGCTGATATTGGGTATAACCCCCATGCGTACTTCCTGGGTATCCGCTAGTCGGGCAATCAATATGGGGGCGCGAAATTTTTTATACAATTCTGCAACAAGAAAAGGGCGAGTACTGATGTTGCCGTTCATCAATACAATTGCATCGGGCTTTTGATGTGCAGGGATGTTTGAAATTAGAAAGCTGGCTATCGGGCGAAGGATGTGCGCTCGGAACAAATATATAGCTACGACGATGCAAATGACGATTAAGAACAGAGTTGTCATTAACTAAAGAAGAATTGATGTCACACAACTAAATTGTAGAATTCGACTCGTCCCTGATTAATCATTAAGTCTAAATTGTGGGAGTAACTGCCAGGGCGAGGTAGTAGCCCGCTATTGGCGTTGAAAACATTAAGGGTAAAAATAATTTGTCCAGCAAAAGTCGGCAGTCCCATCTCTTCCAGCTTGAAATAGCCATTAGACCGCAGTTAAACAGAATGCCAATATACCACCCCAGAAGGGTGAAATCCTGGGATGTGATTGAGATGTAGTTCAGTGGCCATAACACCATAAACGCCAATACAAGTGATAGTGCGAATATTGCGATTCGGCTCCTGAAATTCTTTTCCTTATAACCCACAAAGTACATCAGTGGCGTATAAATCCACATTAACGCGGGGTGTAATAAAAATCCCCCAACTACGAGAAAATAAACTGTGGCTAATTCGGGTTGTGGCATAGGTTTCTCATCCTCCCAGGTTCACGTATCGTTCCAGGCCCATACTACTAAAACCATGGTGTGCTGAAAAGCTATTTTCCGCGACAAGCTAGTAAATATCCTTTGTTGGACCATATCCATAAGTGCCAAATAGTAACGAAATTCTTTGTGATCTCGATTAATAGGTGAAAAAGTGTTTTAATCTCTAGAAATAGTGTTTCCAGTATTTAGATTAAAGTATGAGTAATAGCATATGCAATATTACGATTTAGGCATCTATTCCAAAAAAATCACAACCCAGTCTGACGATGCGCAAATTTGGTTTGATCGCGGTTTAATCTGGACTTATGCATATAATCACGAAGAAGCGATTAGTTGTTTTGAGAAAGCACTCGAAGCCGACTCAAGTTGTGCAATGGCCCATTGGGGAATCGCTTATGCCATCGGCCCTAATTATAATAAACCCTGGGAGGCATTCGAGGAGGATGAGAAACCGGAATGTTTAACTCGTGCATTGGAATCAATCGCTTCGGCAACCGAGCTTAGTAAAAATGTTTCGAGCTTCGAAAAATCCTTAATCGAAGCGATTGAACTGCGTTACCCAAAGGAAGCTACTGAAGAGCACTTTGCCCACTGGAATGACGCTTATGCTGAGGCCATGCGTAAGGTATATCAATCGAACCGTGAAGATCTCGACATCAGCTGTCTGTTTGCTGAAGCGATAATGAATCGAACCCCCTGGCAGTTATGGGATTTGCCTTCTGGTAAACCCGCAGAAGGGGCTGACACCCTGGAAGCTATTGCTGTACTTGAGCATGCATTCGATAATCTGGAGGGTGCCTGGGCCCACCCTGGGTTGTTGCACATGTACCTGCACCTGATGGAAATGTCGCCATACCCAGAGCGCGCATTGCGTCATGGTGATGTGCTGTGCACCCTGGTTCCTGATGCCGGGCACCTGTTGCATATGGCTACCCACGTCGATGTACTGTGCGGCGATTATCAGAATGTGGTTTCACGAAATCACGCTGCGATCATTGCTGATCAAAAATCTGTAGAACTATCAGGTGGTGAGAATTTTTATGCAGTCTATCGGGCTCATAATTATCATTTTAAAATCTATGGTGCGATGTTTCTTGGGCAGCCAACCATCGCACTTCAAACCGCTGAAGAATTGACTGGGGCGATATCTGAAGATTTTCTGCGCACCATGGCTGACTGGTTTGAAGGATTTATTCCAATGAAACAACATGTGCTGATTCGCTTCGGACGCTGGCAGGATATTCTCGATCAGGATATGCCAAAAGACAGCGAACTTTACAGTGTAACAACGGCGATGATGCGTTATGCCCGCACAGTGGCGATGGCAAATACGGGCAAGATTAAGCAAGCCGAAGGCGAGCGTGAGCTGTTCTTTGTTGCGCGGGACAATGTCCCGGAAAGCAGAATGTTATTCAACAATACCTGTCGCGATATACTCACCGTGGCTGAACAGATGTTACTGGGTGAGCTTGAATATCATAAAAATAACCATGACAAAGCCTTTGAACACCTTGGGCGGGCGGTGGAACTGGATGATAATCTGCCTTACGACGAGCCCTGGGGATGGATGCAACCCACCCGACACGCATTGGGGGCGTTGTTAATCGAACAAGGTCAATACGGTGAAGCCGAAAAAGTTTATCGGGCGGATCTCGGGCTCGATGCTACCCTTAGTCGGGCCTGCCAGCATCCAGGTAATGTCTGGAGTTTGCATGGGCTGCACGAATGCCTGGTGCATCGGGGTGAAAAAATTGAAGCGGCCCAATTCAAATTACAGCTGGACAAAGCTGCAGCCCGGGCTGAGGTTGTGATTAAAGCGTCCTGTTATTGCAGGCAAAAATCGGCGGCATAGGCTTCAATAGGTAATGTCAGATAATTAATTAGGAAATCAACCCAGAAAAAAGGCAGACAATTGAATCAAATACTCCTTCATTTTTTCCCGCTGCTGACCATATTTTTGTTTCTTATGGCGGCATTGTATTTTTATTACTACATTAACTCCATACGCAAAATTGAAAAATACCTGGAGTTGAACCGCCCATTGGAATGGGAGGAAATGGGAAAACCCAGTATATTTTCGGGAAAGTATTCCGAAAAAAATTTGAAGTTCAGGGAATTACTCGATACAGAAAATTTGGACGAATTACGAGATGCGCAAATGACCATTTTGTGGGAAAAATCGAAACAGATGAAGCAAACCATGACGGTTACGCTGTGGTCAGCAATTGGCATGTATCTGTTTACTGCAATAGTGGTTAAGTATCTTTACGAACAATTTCTTGGAATTTAATCAGCCCATGCCACGCAGGAGAATTTTGACTCAAAATCAAATTTGAGGAAAAAAAATGACCGCCGATGAAAATGTTGAGCATCTAAGTTTGGTTTTGTCCGAATCGATTCAACTGCCTCCAAATTTGGTGCTGCCATTTTCCTGGGTGCGTGTGCGCGGGGACAGGGTCTATCGAAAATGCCAGATTAACGGCATCCCCGCTTTTCGGATTCGTCCGTGCCATTTTATCACTGGACATGGTGGCCACGGCGACCACGTTCTGGAAATTTCCAATTTTGATTTTATCCCCGAATGTAAAACTAATTCCAAAGTACAAATCACACTGTTCCGAGAATTAGATTAATTTAGATCGGGTAAAATTCATATAACAGGAGCGCATAATAAATCTGCGTAACCTTTATCAAATTCCATATTAAACGCGATAGATGCTCATGGGATTAGATATAATTATCCTGTGGTTAAACTAATCGGAGCATCAAATGAAAGGGCAGTGTTTTTGTGGCGAAGTTGAATTCGAATTAAGCGGTGAAATTCCAAACATTTATCAATGCCATTGCTCTCTATGTCGAAAGGTCAGCGGTTCGTCATCAAACTCCGCCATGCTGGTGAAATCAGAAAATTTTAAATGGTTGAAAGGTGAGAACTTGATTTCTCATTTTGTAAATCAAACTGGATTCGTTTCAGATTTTTGTTCGAAGTGCGGAAGTCCTTTGCCCAATCTTCTTAATACCCCTAACGGATATTGGGTTCCCGCTGGATTGCTGGAAGACACAGCAAATATGGAAATTGTTGCCCATGTTTTCGTTGACTCTAGAGCGAGTTGGGACGACGTGACAAACGACGCTGAGCAATTTGCTGAAATGTCAGAAATTGAACAGCTCAATCAGTTGCTCCGGCGGGATTAGATCAAACCCAATGGGGTACTATGGTAATTTCCAAGGCGCGAAGCGTGTCGGGATTATCTGAGATGATTACCGTAGCTGTGGGTTTCAATATGTCGGTATTGTTTGTGGCGGCTGACGACTAACCCTTTCGGGTTTTGAGACAGGGGCCATCATTAAATCTAAATTTGTTTTATGCATAAAAAAGATCAAAGTTTTAGTTCTGGATCAGGTCTTGACCATGCGGTAGATTTGATTGATCACAATTTCGTGGATCAACCAAACCTGCCCCAGCAATGCCCCATGGACGGAATTGGTGAGTTAGCGACACTGGATTTACTTGGGCCCCATGTTCTCGGTGGGGCGGCACGACTAGATCGCCCCGATGTTTTAGCCCACATGGACCCACCAACACCCTGGATAACCTGGGCCATGACCATGTGGAATGCCCGGCTAAATCAAAATTTATTACATCCCGGAATTTCACCATTTGCCCTGGAGGCGGAAAAAATCGTGATCGACTGGCTGGCACCATTCTTTGGTATGCATGGCGGACAGATGTGCTCCGGATCAACTCTGGGGAATTTGACCGCGCTCTGGGCGGCTCGGGAGGTTACTGGAATTAAAAACGTTGTTGCTTCTTCGGATTCACATTTAAGTATCAGAAAATCCGCCCATATTCTCGGATTAGGGTATGAAGCCATTCCGACCAATAATAGCGGTCAAATCGATGCCAATAAACTGGGTGATTTGTCCGACGCCTGCCTGGTCTTAACCGCAGGCACCACAACCACCGGAGAAATAGATTCGTTGAAACTGGTTGGTCCGGCAAAATGGACCCATGTAGATGCCGCATGGGCGGGCCCCTTACGCCTGAGTCCCGCACATCGAAATTTGCTCGATGGTATTGAAAAAGCGGATAGCGTTGCTTTGTCGGCGCACAAATGGTTATTTCAACCCAAGGATTCCGCACTCATCCTGTATCGACAACCTGATAAAGTCATACCGGTAATTAGTTTTGGTGGCGGATATTTAGCCAGTCCAAATGTAGGCATCCAGGGCTCGCGGGGTGCGTCCGCGATTCCGTTACTGGCTACCCTAATTGCCTGGGGAATTGATGGTGTGGTTGAGCGCATTGATCGGTCAATGCTAATGGCAAAACAGTTGGCTGAGGAAATTAAGCAACATAAAAGCATGTTACTTTGGGCAACGCCAAAAACGGGTGTTACGGTATTTCGACCGTTATCATGCAGCACAGAAGAATTTCATGGTTCCCTGCCCGAGGGTATGTTTTCAAGCAGTACAATTGACAATCAGAATTGGCTGCGTTCGGTAGCAGCAAATCCAGTGGCTAACCTGGATGTGATAATTAAAAATCTGACTAAATTGATCAATCAAAAGAGTCCCAATGACAAGCAATAACTACGCTACTCCCGCTAAGACTATCGAGGCCTATGTTGATGCCTGCCGCACTGGCGATATTGATGAGCTGAAACGAATATTTCACCGGTCTGCGATCATGTCAGGCCACTTCGAGGGTGAATTTTATACTGGTTCTCCACAATTCTTTTTTGATGAAGTTCGAGATAATCCACTCTCGCCTGAAGCGGTTTCCGCCTATACCGCAGAAATAACATCTGAAGCGTCATACGGCAAAATTGCAAATGTGACATTGAAAGAAATTGGCTATCTGAGTTCCTACGATCTGTTTAATTTATTTCAGTTGACCTGGATTGGCAGCGAACGGAAAATGGTTAGTAAGTCGTATTGCGATTGATCGTGAACCCAGGTTTTAATTCTAAATTTGTATGGCAATCCAATGGGCGTGGGTTCAGTATGGGTTATGTTCAACCCGAAGGCCGGGTAATCCATTTTACTGGTCAGGTTGCATGGGATGCTGATGAAATGATTGTTGGTCTGGATGATGTTGAAGAACAGACCCGACAGTGTTATCGCAATATTGAATTTCTATTGAAAGAAATAGGCGGGAACCTCGAAGATTTGGTTGAAGTGACAACGTACTTTATAAATCATGATGACCTTGCAAAAATTCAAGCTGTGCGCACGGAGATTTTGATTGGTAGCAATGCCCCAGTTAGCACATCAATCAGGATTGCGGGCCTTGGCCATCCAGACTTTCTTGTTGAGTTAAGTCCTATTGCTGTGGTTCCGCTCGATCGATTTAGATCGCCCGTGGGCTCTGCATAATAAGTGTGTCAGGTGTAAATTATGAAAAATGTGGCATTATTGGTGATTGATGTACAAAAAGGACTAGATGATCCACGCATGGGGGTTCGGAATAACCCTGACGCTGAGTCTAATATTGAACTATTGCTCGCTCATTGGCGTAAGGTAAACAAGCCTGTGGTTCATGTGCAACATTGCTCTCTTGAACCCGATTCACCATTACGGGAAGGGCTGCCCGGAAATGAATTTAAACCCCAGGCACTGCCTTTGCCTGAAGAGAAACAATTTAAAAAATCGGTCAACAGTGCATTTATTGGAACCGGGCTAGAAACCTATCTTCATGAAAACAAAATACAATACCTGGTTGTAGTGGGTTTAACCACAGATCATTGCGTTTCGACTTCGGTTAGGATGGCGGGTAATCTGGGCTTTGATGTAACTCTGGTATCAGATGCGACTGCGACCCATGGTCGATTCGGCATCAATGGCGATCAATATTCTGGTGATGAAATTCACAACATTAATTTAGCCAGCTTGAATGGTGAATTTTGTCAGGTTAAAACAACTAATGAGGTCCTGGCGGTTGACTCAGACTAGTTCAGGATTGCTTTAGCCATGCTGACCAGATCGATATCACAAACATGACTTCTATTGTATGCATCTTTGGTAGCCCCAGGCCTGATGGTAATTCTACATTTTTAGCTCAAACGTTTTGTACTGCAGCTGAAAAACAGGGTGCAGAAATTAAAAAATTCCAGTTGAGCGAACTCAATTACAGTGGATGCAGGAACCTGTTCATTTGTAAAACCAGTTCAGATCGGTGTGGCCAGAACGATGATTTGACCGAGGTGTTGAATTCGATCTACGACGCAGATATTGTTCTATTGTCTTCGCCGATTTATTTTACTGATGTAAGTGGACAGTTAAAATTGTGCCTGGATCGGTGGTTTTCCTTTTTTGTTCCAGGTTATGCAAAACTCGAAAACAAAAGTCGTTTGGGCGAGGGTAAAACAATTGTGTTTGTGCAAACCCAGGGTGAAGGTGAAGAAAACTACACAGATATCCTGAGCAAATATAATCACTCATTCGAACTATTGGGGTTTGAACGCACCTATTTGATTCGAGCAGCAGGGGTGAGGGAGCTTGGTGACATTCAAAGCCAACCCGATGTTATCGAACAATCAGCAAAATTGGGTGCAGAATTGGCAAGAATGGAACCCAGGTCAGACTTGAAAACTAAACAGTGAAATCTATAAAAATTTTTGTTGAAATTGACAAAAACATTGGTACCGCCGGTCAGCCTAGAATTGATCAATTTTCGATTATTGCAAGCGCCGGTTACCAAGCAGTAATAATTCTAGCAATGCCAGAGCACAAAAACGCTGTCGCCAATGAAGGTGCAATCGTATCCAGCTTAGGGATGAGTTATGTGCAAATTCCCGTTGAATTCGATAACCCAAAAACCTCTCAGGTTAAGCAATTTTGCAATATCATGGAAACTCTAACCGAAAAAAAAGTATTTGTTCACTGTATTATGAACTATCGGGTATCGGCATTTATGTATCATTATCTGGGAAAGGTGGTTGGATTGGGCGATGCGCAGAGCAAATCTGAAATGTTTGCAATTTGGGAGCCAGACGAAATTTGGCAGCAGGTTATGTCGTGGAGCAAAGAGGATATTGGATTGTAAAATGAAAAAGGTCTGGATAAATAGCGAGCCGGTGGAACTATATAAAATTCTGAAAATGGAGAACCTGGCTTCAAGCGGGGGTGAGGCTAAATTTTTTATTTCCGAACGAAAAGTAATGGTTAATGGTGAAACAGAAACCAGAAAGCGGAAAAAAATAGTTTCTGGAGATGTTATAAAGTTTGCCCACTATGAGTTGAGCATCAAACTAGTTGGAGCGAGCTAAACTTTTGCAGATGAAATCTACGAGTTGAATTTTAAATGGTTGCCACATGGATCTAACGCTTTATTTCCCATTTATAATAATTTCAATTGGTTTGATTGTTGTTCCTGGCCCAAATGTTCTGGTAATTATTTCTACTAGTATTGCCCATGGCAAACTCAGAGGATTACAAACCGTCCTGGGCACTAGTTCTGCCATGATCGTTCAACTGGTCGTGGCCGGAATTGCCACGGCTTATTTTATTGACCAGATTACAAACGGACTGGTTATTTTGAAGTGGCTAGGCGTTGCTTATCTAATTTACCTTGGGGTTTTCAATTTATATTGTGGGTTGTCACAAAATCCGCCCTCGAAACAGCTATCAGCCGCTGGTAGTTTTGTTCGCGGATTTTTTGTATCTCTGACGAATCCAAAAACCCTGCTGTTTTTTGGTGCCTTCCTGCCGCAGTTTATTACTGGCGATAATCCCTATTGGCCTCAGATTATAATCTTGTCAGATGATTTGATGTTTAACTAAAAGATAAATTAGCGGGGCCTTTAGTCGCCCTCTAGATTGACTGCTGTTCGATCAAATCAATTAATTTTTCAAATCCCTTTTCGATTTTATTTGTTGCAATGGATGAAAACCCCAGCCTGAAGAAGTTTCGAGGTTTGTCTTTACCATGAAAAAATACTTCTCCTGGTTCAAATAGTATTCCGGATTTTAAGGCAGCCTCGGTGAGTTTGCTGGCGTCAAGCTCTTCGGGCCCTTCCACCCAAAATGCGGAGCCACCAAAAGTGGGTCGTTTGCTGTTTCCTGGAAAATGTTGCTCAAGCAAATCCCCGAGCAGTGACCATCTTTCATGCAAGGTATGACTAAGTCGGTTTATCAGGGCATCGTGGTAACCCTTTTTCAGAAACTGGGCAATAACAAACTGATTATTGCTTGGTGGGTGGCGCAACATGAGTCGCCGAAGTGATCGTGCCTGCTGAACAAATTTTCTCGGCGCCACCAGATAGCCCAGTCGAATGCCCGGGGCCAGGGTTTTGGACAAACTTCCTACATAGATTACCCGACCATCGTTATCCAGGCTCTTTAATGCTGGAGTCGGCTCACCAATGTAGTTAAATTCCGATTCATAGTCGTCTTCTATAATGATGATATCGTGTTTATGAGCCGCTTCGAGCAACTCAATTCGCCTTTGCTTGGGCATAGTGACCGTGCTCGGGTAATGATGGCTTGGGGTTGTATAGACACAATCACATTCTGAAAATCTTTTATCCGGAATCAGTCCCTGATTGTCCACATCCAGAGGAACGATTCTTGGCGTAAATACCCTGAAGGTGTTTTCCGCATCAACATAGCCTGGGGTTTCGAAACCCACTGTCTTGTTCATATTCAGAAGTAGCTGGGCAGTAAGATATATGCCCTGTTGTGCGCCTACGGTAATCAAAATTTCGTCGGGTTCGGCCCATACTCCCCGACGGGGCAGTACTTTTTTATGAATCTGGTCGATGAGCTCTGGATAATCACGGTCGATCTGATCCTTCGCCCAATCATGGATTGCATTGATCGCCACCGCTTCTCTGGCGCATTCACGCCAGTCAGCAATGGGAAAAATACCCCGATCATACTGGCCACAAATAAAGGGGTATGGAAACTGATGCCAGTTTGCAGGTTTGCTGTTTTGTCGAAACTCATCTGGACTAACGACCAATATTTTTGCCCAATCAACTTTACTTTCGAATAATTTCGATTGCTTTGGCGTATTGACCCGGCCTTTTAGGATTTCAGCATTAACGTAAAATCCACTGCGTTCCCTGGCGAGCAAAAATCCTTCATCAACCAGATTTTGATAAGCATGAACCACGGTATTTCGAGCTACAGACAATTGCTTGGCAAGTTTTCTGCTTGATGGCAGGGGTGAGTCCAGAGCGAGATGTCCTTCCAGTATCGAGTTCACAATCATCTCCTGAATTCGGGACTGTAGTGTTCCGTGTTGATGAGAGGGTAACTGGAACAGGTATTCGGTCACTGTATAATGAGTCTTTAAGCTAGGGAACCTCTGATTAAACCATGAACAGTCAATTTGAGTTCAAAATAATCAATTTCTGCGTTACAAAACTTCGTAATAGCCGTGCTATTGTGTGCGTTTCGCGCCTTGAACTTGATCATTTTTAATCACAACTTGATCTGCCCAGTTTTAATCAGATGTTCCCTAGGATATCGATTACATCATGGTTTTGGGTTAAAAATCACGTATGGCACTAAACTAATCAGAGGTTCCCTAATCTTGTCTATTGTGAAAAACGACAATAACGACTAGTCTACGCGATTACTTCAGCCGCGTGATTTTAATTACTTTTGATACCCTATTTAGTAATTATCTATTAAAACCTATTATGTTTTGCCACTCGATTTGCTCCAGGGACCTGCCAATACTGGTCTGCTTTTGCTTATTTACCATGATGTTTTCAGCAGTACGAGCAGATGCAAAAGATCCTGAAAGAATAACAATTGGTTATTTTCAGGAATGGCCCGCACCCATTATGGTTTCCAGGGATAGCCAGGCTTTAGACAAGGAATTGGGAGTTGCGGTTTCATGGCGGGCATTCGAAACCGGATACGATATGAACCGGGCGCTGGGTTCAGGTGAAATTGAAATAGCTTATGCGCAGGAATTGATCCCTTTTTTAGCCGGAGTGGGTGGCGGGCTTGATGTTGTGATGACTGGCGTTGCGGTTTCCTATTCAAGTTTTGAGCAATGTGTGGTAAGTGAAAACAGTGGTTTTAATAAACTTTTCCCCCAACAACTGGAAGGTAAAAAAATCGCTGTGGTAAAGGGCTCTTCGAGTCACTTCAAATTACTGAAAATTATTGAATATCTGGGAATTGATAAAGATAAAATTGAGTTGGTATTTGTACGTCATGGCAGAGCGGCCTCTCGAATGATGCACTACGACAAAGTCATTGCGGGTTGTGCCTTCGGTGCATCGGTGGTGTCGATGAAGGAGGGGGGTCACTACTTGTTGACCGCAAGAGAGCAGGAGGCAATTGGATTAAAAATGTTTGATCTAGTAGCCATGGCCGGTTGGTTTCTGCGGGAACATCGGCAGCTGGCACAGAAGTTCATGAATATGATTGCCCAATCCAATGCTTTATTTAAAACAAACCCAAATGCAATGCTTGCCGAAATTGCCGAGGGGTCGGGATTAAAAATTCGTAATGCACGGTCGCTTTTGAATCTATTCGAATTTCCGACAACCGATCAACAGCGCTCCAAAGAATGGCTAGGGCCAGGCGGAGATGCCTGGACCTACGCTAAGCAACTGGCTGATTTTCTTGTGTCCCAGGGCAAACTGGAAAATTCACTGGACGATTACAGTTTGTATATCGACACCGGATTATTACAATAGCCTTTCCTAATGCATTTTATTAACCTGGATGTCGCAAATTTTAAATATTGACGTTGTAATAATTTAATCAGCACATCCATTGACTGCGGTATAATTTCATTCGTAGTTTCTATCACAACTTATCATTTTTACGAGATTAATATGGCGATACTGACGACTTGCATCGGCGCATACCCCAAACCAGAACACGTAAAATTACCAGACTGGTTCAATATTCCTGCCGGCCCGGATACAGTAGATCCGACCAAGCTTTGGGCTGCGGCTATGGAGGCCATGGGGCCAGAGGCCGGAACAATAATTAAAAACGGAATAAAAGAAGCGGTTGACGATCAAATTGAATGTGGAATTGACATCCCTACAGATGGAGAAATTGTTCGGGAAAACTATATCCATTATCATTGCCGACATTTAAATGGCTTCGATTTTATTAATCTAACTGAAAAGGAAGTTCGTGGCGGCACCTATGCAGCAAATTTGCCGTCAATTACCGGGCCGGTATCTGTGCGCGAGCAATACATAGTAAATGACTGGGAGACTGCCCAGGCATTTAGCGACAAACCCCTCAAAATTACCATGCCGGGCCCGATGACAATATCGGACACTAATTCCGATTTGTTTTACAACGACCCGAAAAAACTGGGCTCAGATCTGGCTGAAGCCCTCAACCTCGAAGTTTTGGCCCTGGCCGAGGCGGGTTGCAAGCACATTCAAATTGATGAACCGGTATTTGCCAGGCAACCACAAAATGCTTTGAACTATGGATTTGAAAATCTTGAAAAAGCATTTCATGGTTGCCCGAAAGAAGTCGTCCGTACTGTGCATATGTGTTGTGGCTACCCCAATAGACTGGACCACCCAGACTATCCAAAAGCGGACCCTGATTCTTATTTTCAAATTGCTGATGCAATAGAAGATTCAACCATAGACTCGGTTTCATTCGAAGATGCACATCGTCATAATGACCTGAAGTTGCTCGAACGATTCAAGACCACGTCGGTAATTTTTGGTACTGTGGCCATTGCCAAAAGTCGGGTTGAACCGGTTGAGGAAATCATGGCTCGGTTACAGCAGGCATTAGGTCATATTGATGCTGAACGGCTGCTGGCGGCGCCGGACTGCGGTTTGGGGCTGCTGGGTAGGGAACTGGCGAAAGCCAAGTTGAAAAATTTGTGTGAGGCGGCAAAGCGCATCTAGGGAGCCTCTGATTAAAACATGAACAGTCAATTTGAGTTTAAACCCAATATATCACGTGGCAATTTCTGCATTGCAAAACTTCGCAATAGCCGTGCCCAAGCTTATTTGACTTGGGCGTGTGTTTCGCGCCTTGAACTAGATCCTTTTACCCAGCCCCATTTTTTGTGGCAATTTGATTTGCTCAGTTTTAATCAGAGGCTCCCTAATTTTTATATTAAAAATTACTGTTTAATCGAATTGAAAACATTGTTGCATTGGAATACAGTAGGTTTAGTGCATACTTCAAATTAATCTGGCATTAGAAGCCAACAGGAAAAAACCATGAAACAAGAGTCAATTAAAATCGAAAAATTACACCATTATATAAATGGACAAAAAACCACGGGCGAAAGTGGACGATTTGGAGATGTTTATAACCCGGCATTAGGTGCCGTAGTCAAACAGGTGCCGTTGGCTAGCAGCGATGAAGTGAAAAATGCTATCTCTATTGCCCAGGACGCTTTCCCGGATTGGGCAGCAACCCCGGCGGGGCGTCGCGCCCAGGTCATGTTTTCGTTCCGGGATTTAATCAAATCAAATATGGATGCACTGGCGGAAGCGGTATCCTCAGAGCACGGTAAAACCCTGGATGACGCAAAAGGGTCGATTACCCGTGGACTGGAAGTGGTGGAATTTGCCTGTGGTATATCTCAGGTCCTCAAAGGCGAGCATTCGGGTAGTGTGGCCGGCGGGGTTGATTCCTGGAATATTCGTCAACCATTAGGAGTATGTGCCGGAATCACCCCATTTAATTTTCCAGCCATGGTGCCGATGTGGATGTTCCCCATGGCCATTGCCTGTGGCAATACATTTATCCTTAAGCCCTCTGAGCGGGACCCTTCCTGCCCACTACTACTGGCTGAACTCATGAAACAGGCGGGGTTGCCTGATGGTGTGTTAAATGTTGTCAATGGTGATAAAGAAGCAGTGGATACCATATTGACAGACGATCGGGTCCAGGCAGTCAGTTTTGTGGGTTCTACTGCTATCGGTGAATATATTTATCATACGGGAACCGCACACAATAAACGGGTTCAGGCGTTGTGTGGTGCCAAAAATCACATGGTGGTCATGCCCGATGCCGACATGGATCAGGTCACCGATGCCGTTATGGGTGCCGCTTATGGGTCTGCGGGAGAACGTTGTATGGCCATTTCGGTTGTGGTTTCTGTTGGCGATGAACCCGCGAATGCGCTGATTGAGAAACTGGTACCGACTCTGAATAAACTGAAAGTGGGTCCCTATACCCAGACGGATTCAGAAATGGGGCCGGTGATTAATCCCGATGCCAAAGCCCGAATCGAAGGCTATATCGACAAAGGTGTGGAAGAGGGTGCAACCCTGGTTCGTGATGGACGCGGAACAGTGGTTAAAGGGGCGGAGGATGGTTGTTTTGTTGGTGCTACCATATTTGATAATGTGACCACGGACATGTCTATTTACACCGATGAAATATTTGGACCGGTATTGAGCGTCGTCAGGGCGAAGAGCTATGAAGAGGCGGTGCAAATGGTTAATGATCACGAATACGGTAATGGAACCGCGATATTTACCCGGGATGGTGATGCAGCCCGTGATTTCAGTAATCGTATACAAATCGGCATGGTCGGGATCAATGTTCCAATCCCCGTACCCATGGCTTTTCATAGCTTTGGTGGCTGGAAACGTTCGTTATTTGGTGATCATGCAATCCATGGCCCCGAGGGTGTTCGTTTTTATACCAAACTAAAAACCATTACCTCGCGCTGGCCTTCGGGCATACGCTCTGGTGCGGTATTTAATTTCAAAGCCGGCGGCGAACACTAGTTCTGAAAATGATTCGATCAAAATTAGATCCAATACTCAGTTCACTAATCCTCCGTTCAACAGTTCATTGAGTACATTGGGGTAGTCCGTGGTGATGGCGTCTACCCCAATTTCAATCATTCGATTCATGTCGCTAATCTGATTCACAGTCCACGCATAAACTTCCAGACCCAGATCGTGGGCCTGTTGAACATCATCTGCGGTCAGATCCATATGGTTGCTGGACCAGACATTCGCGTTTAAGGAATGAATCATCTCGGGAATATTGCCATTGAAGTCAGCAAGATCCTGGTTGTTTGTCCAATGTGTAGGTTGCCCGGCAAGAGGTGAGCGTGGATTTCCGTTAGATTGCAGATCGGTTAACAAGCCTGTTTTAATCTGAGGTAAATTCTGCTTAACCGTCAGCATCAGCCGCCAGTCGAAACTTTGTAAAAACACACGGCGTTCAATCTGATGGCGTTGTATTTCAGTCAGCACCAGATCGATATAGTGGTGAACTTCCGGGGTAATATTTAAATTATAGGGCGTGCTTTTAAGCTCCAGGTTAAATGTGATGTCACTTTGTAACTGCTGCACCAGGTCAATGAATTCAGCCAAAGTCGGAATTCTGGTGCCATCAACCGCAATTTGCTGAGGATAAAGTTCAGCATAATTTGAATCTGGATTAATTCGACCGACATCGAATGTTTTAATCTGATCCAGACTAAGTTCCCGAATCAGGATCTCCCGATCTATCCAGCGACCCGACTGCTCTCTTACCAGATAAGGTGCCAGCACCGGATCGTGGTGTATTACAACCTGATCATCTGCACTGATACATAAATCAACTTCAATGGCATCGCAGCCGTTTTCGATACCGACCTGAATTGCCCTGAGACTGTTTTCGGGATAAAGGCCTCGGGCACCGCGGTGGCCGTGAATCTCTGGCAGTGCAGCAGGCTGAGCCGCCATTTAAATTAGTTTTCTAACTGGCGCGAGCCTGTGCGGATTTAGTAATCAGAAAATTGATCACTTCAATCAGTTTTTCATGACTACCAGCCATGCCCACAGAAGTTCTGTATCGACCATCAATAATTATTGCGGGCACGCCATCAATACCATATTTCCTAACCATGACATTGGCAAAATTTATTTTATTCTCCACCGCAAAAGAATCAAATGTGTCGATAACAGGTTGTCGATCTACACCGTGTTCTGCCGCCCAATCCGCGAGACTGTCCACTGAATCAATGTTGCGTTTTTGTTCGTGTATGGCCACAAACAATTTTGCATGTAGTTGTTCAACTACCCCAAGAGCTTCAAATGTGTAATAGATACGTGCGTGAAATTCCCAACGCGGGTTCAATAAAGCCGGGATCAATACATACTCAGCGGTTTCCGGAATATTTTTCTGCCACTCAATGATATAGGGTTCCAGTTTGAAACAATGTTGGCAGGCATACCAGAATAGTTCAGCAACCTCAATTTTGTCACCGGTCTGGACGGGTTGCACTTCGTCGAGTAATTCATAATGACCGCCTTCAATAAACGGATCATCCTGAGCATTGACAATGGTAAGACCCGACGCAACAGAAAAACAAATTGCGACAATCATGGAGCAAACGTCTTTTTTCGTATTCATACTGATAAATAATTGCTGATAATTAATTGAGTGATATTGGATTCAAGATTCGACAGCATTATTTTCAAGGCGTTCCTTCAAAGCGGCAGGAATACCATCAAAACTGCCATTACTCATGCAAATAATAACGCTATTTGGTTCAATGCTCAAACCAACTTTGTCGAATAATTCATCTCTGGATTTCGATACGCGCAATTGTGTTTTGGTGTTCAATTGTTCTGGTTGCCAGTCCAGTTGCTGGGTTTGATAGATAAATGCCAAATCCGCATCGTCAAGTGACTGGCCGAGAAAATCGCCGTGGACGTCGCTTTTCATGGTATTTGACCGAGGTTCAACCACAACAATTATTTTACGCTTCGGGTACTTGGATTTGATGGCGTCAATAGTCAGTCTGATTGCAGTAGGGTGGTGAGCAAAGTCTTCGTATAGAGATATGTTTTCGTTTTGATATAACAACTGGAGTCGACGGTCGGTGGGTTTAAAAGTTGCGAGGGCATTACAGGCTTGTTGTGTGTCTATGCCGGCTAATGATGCTGAGGCAACGGCGGCCAGGGCATTCTGCATATTGTGTTCACCGATACAGGGCCATTCTACTTGTCCCGCGGGTTTGCTGGCGTTAAAAATTTCAAAACTGGAATTGTCCGATGACAGGGCGCTGGCATACCAGTGCGACGACTTATTCTTTATGGATAATCCCTGGCGGTTACTCCAGCACCCCATTTCAAGAACATCAGCGATATTTGGGTCGTCATCATTGAAAATGATTGTGCCCGATCGAGGAACAATTCGAACCAGATGGTGGAACTGGGTTTTGATTTGGTCGAGGTCGCTGAAAATATCAGCGTGATCAAACTCAAGGTTGTTCAGCACCACAACGTGGGGGTTGTAGTGGACGAATTTTGATCGTTTGTCAAAAAAGGCGGTGTCGTATTCATCCGCCTCAATTACAAACCAATGACTGCTGCCGATTTCTGCGGAGTTCTGAAAATTACCAGGCTTGCCACCAATCAAATATCCAGGGCTGTTGTTGGATTTATGCATGATCCAGTTGACCATGGAGGCGGTTGAGGTTTTTCCATGGGTGCCTGCAACCGCAATTACTTTTCGATCAATCAGAATATTGTCGTGTAACCACTGGGGGCCAGATTGATAACTCAGGTTTTCTTCTAGCACAAATTCAACCAGGGGATTACCCCGGGACAGGGCATTACCAATGATCACCTTGTCGTAATCTTTGTCAAATTTCGCCTGGGTTAATATCTCTGATTCGTAACCTTCGAAAACATTAATGCCTTCAGTTTTCAGCAATGTCGACATGGGCGGGTAGACATTGCTATCACAACCCACCACATTAAATCCTTTTGCTTTTCCAAGTTGAGCAATTCCTGCCATGAAGGTACCGCAAATTCCGGCGATAAAAATTTTCACAAAATTTGATTCCCAAAAATTTTTAACAAAATAATTGCGAACGAAACCTCAAGCACAACGGTTATCAAAAATGCCAGGGCCGTGCCGATCTCCAGAGTTTCCTTAAAAATGGTTATGATAATTGCGAAGTACCAAAAACTGGTGGCGATGATTAGTATTTTCGACAAAGACAAACTGTCGCTGGACATATTGAGATTGGTTGCTGTCAATATGATTGGGATTATTACCAGTAATATCATGGATGAGCAGCCATACAATGCGGTAGCTGCCTGTAACCAGCGTTCAGATTTTGAAAACAGGGTGAGCAGAATTTTCAGGCCTATACCGAGCAACGCAACCTGGACAATAGATATTCCGATGATATTGGCTTCCTTGGCCAACAGAGTGTTTCTAATCATGAACAAGACAAAGGTTGCGAGAATTATGGCAATCAGAATTCTGTGGGAAGTTGGCAGGTCCTGAGGTTTTGCCTTGAACAGACAGATCTGAAATAAGGTTGGAATAATTGCAAGCATGGTAAGGTCAGTTAATTTTCTGTGTGGATGATATCATTACTGTCATGACAAAAATAAAACTTATCGATGATTCCAATGCCCTTGCGCAATGCCTGGAAGTTGCCAGTGCAGCGAACTGGGTCGGAGTTGATACCGAATTTTTGCGGGAGAAAACATATTATCCGTTGTTGTGCCTGATTCAAGTGCATACGCCATTTAATACATTCTGTGTGGATGCCCTGGCCATTAAAGACCTGACCCCATTGGAATTGAGCTTTAATGGTGACGCGGTCAAGATTATTCATTCCTGTCGGCAGGATTTGGAAGCGCTGGATTTAAGACTGGACAAGCCGTTACGTAATTTATATGACACCCAGATAGCTGCAGCTTTTTGTGGGCATGGTGAGCAGGTGGGTTATGCAGCATTAGTGGAATCGGTATGTAATGTCACCCTGGACAAAACCCACACCCGTACCGACTGGCGATTGCGACCCTTGTCCCCGGCTCAGCTCAAATATGCGGTGGATGATGTGAATTATTTAAATGAGCTACGTTTGTTCCTAAATGAAGAACTAACTCGGTTGGGGCGAGTGGCCTGGCTGGAAGATGAATGCGAGCGCATTTTAAATCTTCGGGACTATGATATAAAACCCGAAGATGCCTGGAAACGTTTGAAAGGCGGGTCGAAAATCCCACCAAAACATCAGCAATGTGCCAAACAGCTTGCCATCTGGAGAGAAACCAAGGCCCAGAAAAGTGATCGACCCAGGGAATGGATATTACCTTCGCAGTCGCTAATTGATTTATGTTTTAAAAGACCTGAATCGATTAACGCCTTGAATCAGATTGAAGGTCTCAGTCCTGGGGTCATAAGAAACTCAGGAGATGAATTCATCGAAATCATAAATACCCATGAATTTGATGATAACGATAATCCTGTGTGGTCGCGGCATGAAGCCATTGATAGTGAACAAAAAAGCCAGGTCAAGGCAATTATGAAAAAACTCAAACAGGTTGCTGAGGATGCCAATATCAGTCAATCCCTGCTCGCCAATCGAAATGACATCGAAGCACTGGTTACAGGGGGTGATGAGATCGCATTACTCACGGGTTGGCGAAATGATTTTGTTGGAAAACAAATCGTCGCCGAATTTACGTAATTTTTGACGGTGATGCTTGGAATCTATAAGCGCAGGGTTAAATGAGGTAGAGGGTAATTGCGATGGGTGATTTATTGTTATCCGAATTGGAAACTATTCGGTGTAATCCATAGATGTCGGCAGTAAAACTATCATTTCCCCATACTCTTTCATCACCCCTGCGGCGCGCTCAGCGTATTCGCCAAATCCCCAGAATAAATCTGCTCGCAGCGGACCTTTTATCGCACCGCCGGTATCCTGGGCAATGACTAGCCGCTGATAAGATTTACCTAATTCTCCAGGGAAATTAGTACTTAGCCAGATCGGGGTTCCCAGATCAACCAGCTTCGGATCGATGGCTAGACTGCGTTCCGGAGTTAAGGGAACATTAAGGGAACCGACGGGACCTTGCTCGGGTTGTTCTCTTAATTCAAAGAATACATAACTCGGATTTTTGTTCAGTAGGTCCTCGGCCTGTGCTGGATTGTCTTGCAGCCATTGTCTGATTGTAAATAACGAAATTTTTTCTCGTTCCAGCTCACCCTGTTCCAGCAAAATTCTGCCAATGGCTACATAGGGATGACCGTTTTGATTGCTATAGCCCACACCTACGGTCTTACCTTCGTTCAGCTGCACCCGGCCCGAACCCTGGATATGAAGAAAAAATAGGGCGTCTCGATCGTCGATCCAGAGTAATTCATTGCCGGATAACAGTTCCCGATTGGCTTCAATTTGTTCCCGGGAATAAAAGGGAATAATTTTATTGCCTTTTTTCAAACCACGAATACGTTTATTTTTCAACGACGGATATAATTCTCCTAGCTCGATGGTTAGCAGAGATGCGGGTTGTTGGTAAATCGGATAACGATAGCGCTGATCAGGGGTCCTGCTTCCAAATAGAAGTGGTTCGTAATATCCGGTTATTAGACCTTGTTGTTTTTTACTCTGACCATAGAGCTGGTGGGGGACGAACCAGTTCTCAAAAAACTGTTTTACAGATTTGTCATCGGGTTGATTGAGCAATGGAACTGCGGCGCAAATTTCTTTCCAGTCTGGCCTTTTAGATACGGCCTTGCAATTGCTCTGGATGGCTGGCCAAATTTGGGCATGGTTATCCTGATCCCAGCCATCGATATCATTCCAATCCAGCGCCGGCCCAAACCCTGGTGGTCTGGCTTTGAACAGTGCGCAGGATGACAACAGCATCAGGCAAACAGATATAATCGATAATTTTTGCAGCTTAGACAAAAGTGGATGTTGATGATTGTGGGGTATACGCATATTACCTTAAGACCAGTTGAATTAAATTATTTTGCCGAGAAAAGCGCGATTTATTCTAAATTGAAATGATAAACCAAGCGATTAAATACCTGGCACTACTTTTATTGTCTAATACAGTAATGGCCGCTGAAGTTTTGTTTTCTGCGCCACCGACTGAATCAGCTGAAGACAGTCAGGAAATTTATCAGCCCGTTGCGGATTATTTGTCCGCTGTCTCGGGCGATCAGGTGACCTATGTGTTTCCTGGAAACTGGCCAAATTATTTGCATAATATGCAACAGGGCAATTATGATTTAGTTCTGGATGCACCACATTTTGTGAGCTGGCGAATCGAAAATATTGCGCATCGGCCAATTGTAGGTCTTTCATCCAGTCTGACTTATGTGATTGTGATTATTGATGATAATCAGATTAATTCACTAGCGGATCTGGAGGGCAAAAAAGCCTGTGCATCGGCATTACCAAACCTGGATGCAATAATTCTGATGGATCAATATAGTTCTGGCTGGTCCCAGCCATCCTTGGTAGTTATTCGAGGAATGGAACCCAAACTCGCAGCATTGTTGCAAGGTCAATGCGATGCTGCGGTTTTGCCGAAAAAAGCCTTTGAAACCTGGTCGGATAAAAAATCGAGTCAGATTAAAATTTTGTTTGAAAGTCAAATTTCACCGCATTACGGATTTACTGTAGGTCCCGGGATACCCGAGAAACTGGTGAAAACATTTACCGATGCTCTGTTGTCCGTCGATGGAGATAGTCCATTGGATGGGTTATCCGATTTATTTGGTTTAAAAGTGGTCGGAGAAAACAGGGTTGTAGCCAGGGAAGAGGATTACCAAGGGTATGCATACCTTTTAGGGGAATATTGGGGCTTTTGAGCCATTATGCGCAAAGAAATTTAGTCAATTCATGGGATCGGCTATTCTAGATTTCAAGGTTTCGTAGAAAACCAAATTAAATCAATAAGTTAAGCCACTATCATCAAAATTCAATCTGACCATCACCGGGCTCATTCCGAGTCAATGAATTAGTTGAAATTTATCCATTTCCGCTGTGAACTTCGGGCAAAAATACAGTACAATCACGCCCCTTTTGAACCTAACTGGAACTGAATTTTATGCCGTCTGTACAAGTTCGCCAAAACGAGCCCTTTGATGTCATTCTGCGACGATTTCGTCGTGCATGTGAACGCGCGGGTGTATTTACTGAATCACGTCGTCGTCAATGTTATGAAAAACCGACCACAATCCGAAAACGTGATGGTGATGCTGCGGTTAGACGAGAAATGAAACGGGTATCCCGGCAAAGAGCGCGACACCGAAGATTGTATTAATACAATCCGGATATTTTTGGCGTCAGGCCCATTTCGATTTAGTCTGAAGCCAATCTGGAATTCGCCGGATTAAGTTATAAGCTGATGAATTTAAAGGAAACAATCATTGCTGACATGAAGACAGCAATGCGTGATAAAGAAAAAGTCAGACTGGAAACCATCCGCCTGTTAAGGGCGGCAATACAAAGGAAAGAAGTAGACGATCGTGTTGAACTGGATGACGAGGGCGTGCTGCTGATCATTCAAAAAATGGTTAAACAGTGCAATGACGCAGCGGAGCAGTTTATTAAAGGTAACAGGGAAGATCTTGTTGATAAGGAGAAATCCAATATTGCAATCCTCGAGACATACCTGCCCGAGCAGTTGGCGGAAGATGAGGTTGATCTGCTAATCACCGCTGCTATGGAGCAAACCGGCGCGCAGACTATGAAAGACATGGGTAAGGTAATGGGAATCGTAAAATCAAAGGTTCAGGGTCGTGCTGACATGGGCGCGGTGAGTGTTAAAATAAAAGCACAGCTTTCTTAAGGGATATTTAAGGTAAAATTCATTCTTCTTGGGTAAAGTAGGGCCCCTATGAGAAGAATTCCCATCCTGATATCAACTCTGGTTATTACTCTGGTCGTCACGCTGGTCTACGGAAATTCCGTTGTCAACGCAGACCAGGGCCGTGCTATTGAATTTTTGATTGAAGACAATGGTACAACCCTGCCACAAACCGCGTTGGTTCAGGACGGAAAAGTTTCCGTAAAACAAATTGGGGGAGATGTAAATCAGGATATTTTATTTGTTGCTGGAAGCCAGACGCTGTTCATCATAGATCATCAAGCCAAAAGCTATTATAAAATCGACCAAAATGTAATCAACAAGGTTGCATCGATGGTTGATTCCCTATCAGCAGTGGCTGGAGCCCAACAGGGTGTTGTTTCTGATTTACTGGAAACCCTCGGTCTGGCCAATGAAGAAGGAGAGGTGAATATTCAGATTGTTGAAACTAACAAAACGTTGTCGGCAGCGAATATTGATTGCAAATTGTTTCAGGAGTACCGCAATGGTCGTCTGGAATCTGAGTTGTGTTTGGCGGAGAAGAATAGTCTTGGCGGATTAGGAGAAGCATATTCTACTCTGGATTCATTGTATCAATTTGGAAATCAATTATTAAATCGGGCAGGTAGCATACTATCCAATATGGGCATGCTGATTCCAAAATTAACAAAACTCGAAAAGGAGGGATTGCCCATTCTTTTGTATATGGCAAACGAAAAAATCAAAACATCGTTAATTAGAATAACCAACCAAACCTCTGCTCCAGAAAATTTTTTGATTCCTGCAGGTTACACCCAAACTCCCATTCCTTTTATCGGATAGTCGTTCTTTTTTGAGCCATACAGATTTTAGTCTCGATCTAATTTGTGGACAAGTGATGTTGCGCCCTGTAAATAGCAACAATACTCTTGGCGTCATCCATTTCACCAGACATAATCATTTTTTCAACTTCTGAAATGGGCAGCCAGTGTAATTCGATAAACTCATGTTGTTCGTGAGCCGTATCTCCTATAGTCAAATCTGTGACTAGAAACAGGTGCAGTCGTTCATCACAAAACCCGGGGGTTGTTAGGATCGATCCAAGAGAATGCCAGTTTTTTGCCTCGCAACCAGTTTCTTCTTTGAGTTCGCGAGCTGCTGTAATTTCAATTTCTTCGTTAGGATCAATAATGCCTGCAGGCAGTTCCCAAATCCAACCACCGGCGGCATGGCGAAATTGCCGTATAACACAAACCCGATCTTTTTTATCAATGGCAACAATCACTGCGCCACCGGGATGACGAACAATTTCCATAGCCAATATTTCATCATTGGGTAGCCGGGTTGTTTCAAGACCAAGATTTACGATGACGCCGTGATATATGGGCCTGCGGTTGGGTTCATTTACAAATGAAACCAACGATGCAGCATAATCTTCAGGGGCACGGAATCCAAGCAAATTAAAAACCGTAGCCGCTACATTGGCCAATCCACCTTCAAAATCATCATGCAGTTCATAGTCATCGTCATCCACTGAATCAAAAATCACAAAGGGCACGGGATTTAATGTGTGGGACGTTCGCACTATTTTCTCACCGTCTTTTTCAACAAACATTTCATCTGCGTTGCCATGGTCGGCCGTAAAAATCAATATGCCATTGTTTTCCTTGATGCAGTCCATTAACCGCCCCATACACCGGTCAACGCATTCAAGGGCAGTGACCGTGGCGGGAATATCGCCAGTATGTCCAACCATATCGCCGTTGGCAAAATTGATACGACCAAATTTATAGTTGCCGGAATTAATCAGATTAATGGTTTCATCGGTAATTTCAACCGCTTTCATCTCCGGCGCCTGATTGAATTCACAGTTGTCCGATGGAACTTCTATATAAGTCTCCAGAGATTCATCGATGTAGCCTGACCGATTGCCATTCCAGAAAAAAGTGACGTGACCAAATTTCTGGGTTTCACTAACCGCGAAAGTTGGCATATTAACCGCGCACATAAATTCCACCATGGTTCGTTCAATGGTGGGGGGATCCACCAGATAATTATTGGGTACTTTCAGATCGCCATCGTATTGCAGCATGCCGCAAAAATAGATTTCCGGGAAACTTCCGCGATCAAAATGATTAAATTCCGGGCTCTCCAGTGCCTGGGAAATTTCTATGGCGCGGTCACCCCGAAAATTAAATAACACAACACCGTCTCCATCTTGCATTTTCCCCACGGGGCCGCTTTCATCGACAATTACAAATGGATTTAAGTATTGATCAGACAGGTTTGGGTTTGATTCATGCTGCTGCTGAATCTCGTCCCTGGCGTCAGCTACCTGTTTTCCGAATTTCCCAACATCTCCGTGGACATGGATATCAAATCCGCGTTGCACCATTTCCCAATCAGCTGCATACCGATCCATGGTTATATTCATACGTCCGCCGCCGCTGGCAATTCTGTAATTAAATTCTTTTGCCTGATTGATTTCGTCCAGAGCTTTTTGCAGCTGGCTGACATAGAGTGGTGCCGAACGTGGATCGACGTCCCGGCCGTCGAGCAAGATGTGGATGCAAACCGATTTAATTCCGGACTGCTGGCATTGGGCCAATAGTTGCAACAAATGATCGATATGGGAATGTACATTTCCGTCGGATAAAAGCCCGAGAAAATGAATCGTCTTACCCTTTGTCCCTCGGGCCTCAATTTCTTTCCAGCATGGATTTTCGTAAATACCCCCTGATGCAAATGCAGCATTAACCAGTTTTGCACCCTGATCAAAGATTCGGCCACCGCCCAGTGTATTGTGACCAACTTCACTGTTACCCATATCTGAATCCGTTGGCAGTCCAACGTGGGTACCGTGGGCATGCAACTTCGTACTATGTTTCGATTTGAGTAAGCCATCTATTACAGGTGTTTTGGCAATGGACAATGCATTGGCGGGCCCATCCGGAGCCAGACCCACTCCATCGGCCACAACCAGTAATATCGGCCCTTTTCGGCCTTTGAAGCTGATTAATTTTTCCAGGTGCATTTTTTCTTCGCAGAGGTATTTACGCTAAGTATAACAACTGCTGACCCAGTAACTGCAGCGCTTTATAACGATGACTATGTTTGTTTTTTGTCGCTGGTGTTAATTGTGCTGATGTGAAACCTATTTCGGGAATAAAAAAAACAGGGTCATAACCAAATCCATGATTACCTGATGGGGAGGTGGCAATCTGACCTTCCCAGATTCCATCACAAATGATGGGATTGGGATCATCGCCATTCATCACCATTGCAATAACACAATGAAAACGGGCGCTTCGGTCTTTCTGCGATACATTTTTCAGATCATCGAGTAATTTTTCGATATTTTCCTGATCCGTAGCGGTTTCACCCGCATATCGCGCAGAGTGGATACCGGGTTTACCGTGGAGATAAGGGACTGCCAGGCCAGAATCATCTGCCATAGCGGGTAAACCTGTTGATCGGCTGGCGTGCCGCGCCTTAATCAGAGCATTTTCACTGAAACTGTCGCCATCCTCCACGGCATCTACAACGCCATAATCGGACTGAGTAATAAATTCATGATCACTATCCTTGAGGAGATCGCGGATTTCCTTGAGTTTTCCCTGATTTGCAGTGGCAAGAACGATTTTCATGTTCAATGGCGTTGCCGTCTGGAACCGATAATAGAGCCGGTCCAGGGTCCGGTCAGGAATTTAAACTCGCGGTTTGAATTTCAAATAATGAAACACAGGCGCGACTGGCGTGATCGAGCATTTCGTCCATATCATCGCGTGAAAATGGGACGCCTTCTGCGGTTCCCTGGACTTCAATAATTCCGCCATCGCTGTCCATCACCACATTCATGTCGGTCTCAGCATTGCTGTCTTCTGGATAGTCCAGATCGGTAACAACCATACCGTTGTAAACCCCAACAGATACGGAGGCAACAGCACGCTGAATTGGGCTGACTTCTTGCTTTTCTTCGATCATGATTTTATTGACTGCGTCTACCAGAGCCACATACGCACCAGTGATCGAAGCAGTTCGAGTACCGCCATCGGCCTGAATTACATCACAATCTATGGTAATGGTACGTTCGCCCAAAAGCGTGGTATCAATAGCAGCGCGCAAAGATCGGCCAATCAATCGCTGGATTTCCAGGGTGCGTCCGGATTGTTTTCCGCGCGCAGCTTCCCTGGCCATACGCTCGTTGGTCGAACGCGGTAGCATGCTGTATTCCGCAGTGACCCAGCCGCGTTTTGAATTCCTGAGAAAATGAGGGACTCGGTTCTCGATAGACGCATTACACAATACTTTGGTGTCACCAAAACAAATCAGTACCGAACCTTCAGCATGTTTGGTGTAATGACGGGTGATGCTAACGGGACGCATTTCATCGGCTTGGCGATTGCTCGGACGGCTCATTGAATTTTTAATATGATTGAAAAGGGGAGGGCGATTATAGTCCAACCCGGGTTGTAAATATTATTGGATATTTAATTCAGGGTTTTCTGATAGATGGCAACATCGTGGTACTGGTCAAATTTTTCACCAATTTCTTCAAAAACACCGACTAGCCTGAAACCCAGTTTTTCATGGAGCCGCACTGACATCGGATTGGGCAAAGTAATCACGCCAAGGGCCTGGTGAAATTCTTCTTTGGCAACCCGTTTCAATAGTGCTTTATAGAGTCTAAAACCCCTGCCTAAGGGTTCCACGCCATTTGCAATATATACCGTGGTTTCCGTAGTGGTGTCATAAGCCGCTTTTGGGCGAAATTGGGTATTGCAGGAAAACCCAATAACCTTTTTGTCCGTTTCACCCACTAATAATTTATAGGGACTACCGCGATGATTAAATGTCTCCACCCATCGTGTTCGTTTTTTAAGATCCCAAATTTCTTTATCAAAGTTAACTACGGTGTGTTCGATATACCAGTTAGCGATCTTGTTGATGGCTTTAGCATCAGCGACTTTGGCATAGCGAATATTGAAGCTCAAAGTTTGTGTATTTAAAATTGTGGCTTTTGCAATTGGAATTACGACCGACAGGCAATTAAATTGATCATCTCAAATGCAATGGTTGCTGCTGCCAGGGCAGTAATTTCTGCATGATCGTATGCAGGCGCAACTTCTACAATATCTGCGGCAATTAAATTTAAACCCTGTAAACCCCGAATGATGTTCAGCAGTTCCCGACTGGATAATCCTGCAATTTCCGGTGTACCCGTACCCGGTGCGTGGGCGGGATCAAGCACGTCGATGTCGATGGACAGATAGAGTGGATGATCGCCGACGCGGTCACGTATACGTTTGACCACATGATCCACACCATGGGTTTCTAGTTCGTCACAATGGATTACCTTGAACCCAAGCTCTTCGTCATTTAACAGGTCTTCTCGGCTGTACAATGGTCCACGAATGCCGACGTGCATTGAAGCATCGTCGTTAAACAGGCCTTCTTCCGCAGCGCGACGAAAGGGTGTGCCGTGGGTGTATGGTGCGCCAAAATAGGTATCCCAGGTGTCGAGGTGGGCATCAAAATGAACCAGTGCCACCGGGCCGACTTGCTTGTTGACGGCGCGCAGTAGGGGCACCGCGATGGTGTGATCACCACCCATGCTAATAATGGCATTGGCTTTGGTAAACAGGTCGGTGGCTGCGACTTCAATCTGGGAAATCGCCTCATCAATATTGAATGGATTGCATCCAACATCCCCCGCATCTGCAACCTGCAGGGTTTTAAATGGTTCGGTGTCATAAGCGGGGTGAAAGTTCGTACGCAAATGTCTCGATGCCTGGCGAATCGACTGAGGCCCGAATCGAGCACCAGGTCGGTAACTGGTTCCCGAATCGAATGGAATGCCAAGCATGGCCACATCGCAATAAGGCACATCGCGCAATTCCGGTAATCGGCAGAAGGTAGAAGGCCCGGCGTAACGCGGCATGATGGTGCCACTTATGGGTTCGATGGGTGGTGTTTTTTTGTCATTCATTTTCTGGTTACCAGGATAGTGCTATTGATTGCGATATTGTATATTAACTGCACATGACCATACTATTTCAAGTTTAATTAAGTTTTAGTGGGGTTTAAAATCGGTTTGGCAGGAAGGCATCTGCCTCGGCATCATTGGGTATGCCATGGATGGCGTTGGCGATTAATTCTCCGGTTTTAGGTGCCAGGGTCAAGCCCAGATGGCCGTGTCCAAACGCCAGCCATAGATTGTTAAATTCAACAGCCCGGCCAATTACCGGAAGGGAGTCCGGAGTGCTTGGTCTGTGACCCATCCAGGGATGTTCAATCAGCCGTTTTCCCAATGGAAATATGGCCTTCATTTCAGGCTCCAGATTAAGAATCTGACTATAGGTGGGGCGAGTTTCCCTTGCCACCAGATTGACCCCAGATGTTACCCGGATACCCATATCCATTGGCGTCATCACCAATCCAAGGTGCGCGTCAATGATGGAACGGTTCAGCTTTTTGCCTTCCGCGGGTTGATAGGACAGGTGGTAACCTCGTTCCATGGCCAACGGAATTTTTATTCCCAGGGGCCGGAGCATATGGCTGGATTTTGCGCCCATTGCGACAACCAGATGTTCGCATTCCAGGGTATGAGAATCGGTTTTCACCTGCAAGCCGGAGTTTATTCGACTGATCTGTTTTGCCTTTAACTGCTGAAATTTGCCACCCAGGGATCTAAATTTTTCAAAATAGACCATGCCCAGTTTTTCAGGGCTGGTTACACAGGGGGTATGGGTTAACCAGATTGCTTTTTCGTATTTTCTGCTGATGTCTGGCTCGAGCTCCTGAATTTCTCCGCTATTCAGAATTTCATATTTCACGCCACAGCGGTCATAGTCTCTTCGATCCGCTTCGGTTTTTTTGTAGTCCGCTTCGTCGGGGTGCAGGCGCAACCATCCGCTATCCTGAAACAGGTGCATGGCATCAGATTCCCGGAGCAGGGTGGTGTGCAGATCCACCGCATCTTTGAGTATATAGCTCAAAGTATTCAGACCATTTTCAAAGGATCGGGCATTGCAATGAGACAAGGATTTCAATAACCAGGGCATCAGCAGAAATACATGGGGCCAGTGAAATCTGAATCTTGGGTCGAGGTTTAACATGAAGCTGGGCAGCAGTTTGACGATACTTCTACTTTGGTAGGGCGAAACTGCACTATTATTGAACACGCCGGCATTACCATAACTTACCCCCTGCACCGGAGGGTCGCTATCAATTAACGTGACTTTGCAACCACGTTTCTGTAGTTCCAGTGCGCAGCAAACACCAACGATGCCTGCGCCAATAACAACGACTTTTTTCATGGGCCAAGTATAAATCAAGCTTGCTGGTGAGTTGATATTGTTAAAAGCGGTTATTCCAAGGAATGACCAAATAACATACTATTCACAGATAATTCCAAACTAAAATAACGTTCCATGGAAATTTCGGTTACATATGCAATAGTCCTTATCATGGTTGGCATTGTTGCGGGTGTGATCGGGACCCTGGCCGGGGGTGGATCCAATCTCACCCTGCCCACCTTGATGGTGATGGGTATGCCGCCAGAGGTGGCCAATGCAACCAATCGGGTCGGGGTGTTCCTAAGATCTGTGGTTGGGCTCAAGGGGTTCCACGATAATGACAGACTGGATACCCATGACATTGGGCCAATTATGGTGCCAACTCTGCTGGGTGGTTTGGTCGGTGCAATTTGCGCATCTTATGCGCCAACCTGGATAGTCAAACCCTTGTTGTTGGGTTCAATGTTAACCATGTCGTTGATCATACTGATTAAACCCTCGGTTATCGCGCCACCCCTTGGAACTATCCCCAACCGGGTAAAATCCACCCCGGCTTCCTGGTGGGGACTTGGCTTTGCCGGATTTTATGGTGGGTTTGTTGAAGCGGGTGTTGGGTTTATTTTGTTGGGCGCATTAGCAGGAACCCTTCGATATGATCTGGTTCGCGCCATTGCGTTGAAAATATTATTGACTATGGCATTTACCGGCGTTGCCCTGGCCATATTCATCGCCAGAGATCAGGTATTGTGGGTACCTGGACTTATTCTGGCCGTAGGGACAATGCTGGGCGCTCACCTTGCGGTAAAAATTGCAATTAAGGTTAAAACCCAATACCTGAAGTGGTTTCTTTTTGTGATGACTGTATGTGGTTGTATTGCCGCGGTAAATTATTGAGCTATTTTTTTTTAATTTCCAGAATAAATTGTGCAATTTCCTCCCCTGCAATTTTATTGCCGCGTGCATTCCAATGGGTATTTTGCAGATGATAGGTTCTGCCAAATTTTTGTTGTGCCTTCAACACCGGGAGTAAATCGAGGTATGCAATGCTGTTTTGATTAAAAAATTCAATTATCCTGCTTTGTGGATAGTTTCGGATGTAACTTTGTGGATTAGCTTTAGCCTCAATTATTTCATCGTACAGAGCATCATTGACCTGAAATTCATCAGGGATTAAGACGAAAAAAACGCTATCACCCAGCATAGACTGGAAGTATCGTGAAATTTTGAAGAAGTGCTGGTAATGAGCTTCGAGTTCAGGATTCTCCAGGTTGTTAACTTCGACCCGAGCTCGTTCAACTGCCAGATATGCTTTTTTGGAAAATCTTGGTTTCTCTTTTCGCCAGTCGAATATATGCTCTGGGACTTCATCCCCCGAATCCCTGGATTTCCCAATATTGGTTACATCGTGATCAATACTCAGGTTACTTTCGCGAACAATGGATAAAATTCGAATTGGCAATTGACCTAAAATCCAATTTTGGATTGCGTAATAAACTCGCTTTTTAGGGATTGAATCCAGCAGATCGTTGCCGATAAAGACAGAGACCAATACCATATCGGGTTTGTATTGCAATACTTCGCTATTAAGCAAATAGGCATAGTCATCCATGCCGATGGCGGGGATGCCAAAATTATGAATTGCAATCCGTTGGTATTCTTTGCCAAGGGATTTTTGAAGAAGTTTTTCTGCAATTGTCGAATAATTGAAATCATATGGAACAATTCCAACGCCAAAAGAATCGGCCAACATTGCGATAACAAAATCTGATTCTGTGGACGCGAAAAACTCGCCATCATGGTAACCCGTACTATTGATAAAAGTGTCGTAGTACTTTGTTTTGGGTTCCATTTTATTAGCAGTTATTCGATCAACAATGGAAGATTGATCCCAAAGCAATGGGCTGGGAGAAATCTTGGAATACCCTGTTAAAACTATTTCCAGAGAAAAAACAGTGAGCGCCATGTTAAAAATCAATATTTCTATACGTCGGGACCATTGATTGGTTAGAATCAAACTACTACCGTGGGTCAATAACAGGATGGCCCATAGTTCGAGGCATAACAGTAACGAACTTTGGAAAAAGGAGCGCAGTAAAAAATGGTCCCCATCAAAAATACCATATCCAAATGCAATTGAAGTAATCAATAAGGCGATAAATACTGCGATTGCAAATAGTCGAATCTGTATCCAGTTGACAGCACTATCATTAAGGATTTGTTTTGATTTTGTGAATCTAGTGATCAGCAACCAGAATGGTATAAATCCCACAAATATTTGTATCCATCGGTAGATATAAATGGAATTACCAAAGTCGTATTTATCGTCCGTATAACTGGCGTCTCTACCCAACACATCTGATATTGACCACAAAGTAAAGATGCATACAATGGTCAGTAGACTGAAGATTACTTTTTTCAACGGTTGGAGTAACGCTAAGGAGAGAGTTCGAAAATTCGATACTAACCATTAGCCCAGAAAAAGCAAGTTCCCCACGGCTATCGCAAGTTTAATTCGAGGGCGATCACCGCTGCGTTTTCAAGGTCAACGAATAAATTGCCAATTTAGATGTTGCTGTTGTTGCTTTGGCAGCAGTACCGTCAAACTAAAATGTTAACAACAGCAAATTAGTACTACAAACTTCGGAGTCAGTTCAGTAAAAACCCGAAAATGTATTCCTTGATTTTTCAGGTCAATAGAATTATTTTGTACTATTCCCGATCAATGTTTATCCGTACACTCTTCACTGTATTTTCAATTAGGTCGATGTGAAAATTGGCGGCGCCGCTTCGCTTCTTGACAAGTACATCTTCGCCATCGTCAGTCTCGAAACTATAAGCGTCGTGTGAAAGCGTTTGGGCAAATCCATTTCTGATTTGGCGAGCTATTTCGTTTTCCCCAGTCCCCTGTTGTATACCAACATCAACGATGACGTCATCCCCACCGATGGGGCTGACCCGAAAAATGATATTGCCTGAGGATTTTGCACCCTCGCTGACTTCGATACGCCACTTATTTGAATGATGACCGAATGAGCTACAGGCGCTGATAGACATCGACAATATGACAATGACTATTGCGAATGTTCGGCTGAATTTGAAATTTTTCATAGCTACCCCTTAATCTAAGTTATGAAATCTAAGTTGTGAATGACAAATGATGGTTTCCAACATTTTACCCACATCCAGTGTACTTCCCAGCTTCTGAATTTAAGCTTAACCAGAACACTAGTCTACAGGAAGGCGGGTTTTACTCGTGCAGGTAATTCGGATATGCATCTCAAAGACTTACTATAATAGAATCGGTGGGAATTACTATTAACTATTTGGCTTAAGTGAGAACAGATATCGTAGATATGGCGCGCCGCAATTGCCTGGGAGTGCAGAACGTCACAAAATTGGGGTTATCAGTATTTGGCCAGAAAAAATCGACCAAACTTTTCTGAAAACAAAATTGACGCTTATTGGTCAGAATTTGCCAGTCAATTTGAGTGTATAGACACAATTCCCAACCAGGCTGGTACAATCATAGAACAACCAAACTGTGATTATTTTAATATCAGGCCGTGCGCTTCCTTGCACAGCGATCTGAAATAGCCCCCTTCAGGCACCCTTAATTTGAATCTCGTGTATAGGTGACCAGAACACCCTGCAGATCACCATTTTCGAGGTAAACGAATAAATTCTTGAATTCCCAGCCCTTTTTAGCCATTACGCCATGCAAACGGTTAATCTCATCGAATACCTGAACTCTGGGTATACCAAATCCTTTTTTAACAAATACAGTCCAGATAGGCGAACTACCGACAACCATATTTTGTCCTTCGTTATTCATCGGTGGATCCAAAACGATTTCTGTAGCGTGGCCCAGTTGTGGCCCAAGAAGTAAAGCGAACAAGAAAACCAAGAGAGGCAGCTTGTGGCGCGCCCGACCATTGAGATTTATTTTTGTCATTGTTTAAGTTCCCCAAAACTTAAGTGTTGACGATATTGCAACAAAATTAGCTTAATACTAATTTGAAGCCCCCATTGTCAGCCAACGTTATGGCAAGCAAGTTTTTATACAGCCATTACGTTGTCTACTGCCATTAAACCATATATGTCGGTAAAAATCAGGCCTCAGTTTAATTTTTGTGCATGATTCCGGCAGCCAGAAAACCACCATCTACTGCCAGAATATGGCCGGTTATATATCCAGCCTGTTTGCTGGCAAGAAATACCGCGGTAAATGCCGTTTCTTCTGGTGTGCCGTAGCGGTCCAGGGGAATACCGGCACGATAGACGGTTCGAGTTTCTTCGGAATGCATTTTGGCGACGAGCTCGGTTTCTATGGCGCCGGGTGCCAGGGCATTTGCGGTTATGCCGTATTGCGCCAGCTCCACAGCCATGACTTTGGTCAGCGAGATTACCCCACCTTTAGCGGATCCATAAGCGGTTCTTCCAGTTCCACCGCGAATTCCTGCGGTAGATGACAGGTTAATGATCCGACCATATCGGTTTTCTACCATATGCTTTGCCGTGGCCTGGCATGCATAAAACGTACCCGACAAATCGATATCTATGAGTCGTTGCCACTCCTGGGGTGTGGTTTCAAGAAACGATTTTTCGATGCCAACACCAGCGCTGTGGACGAGGATATCAATTTTTCCCAATTCATCTACTGCGGTGGCCACCATGTTCTTGCAATCATCCGGACTACTGACATCGACCTGAATCGCCAGATTTTTGTGTTTGGAATCGAGTTTATTTATGGCAGCCTGTGCGCCGTCATGGTTTTGATCTGCAATGGCTATTTTGGCGCCTAACTCCGCCAGTTGGGTTGCAACAGCAAAGCCGATGCCGCTGGCGCCGCCGGTTACCAGTGCCACACGACCGGTAAAATCTAACTGGGCTGACATTTTATCTGACATAAAAATTTAAGTCAGGAAAATAACAACTAATCGGAATCAACGTCTTGAGCGATAATGGCAATGTTGTCACCTCTTTGTACCTTGCCCGGTGGGCGTTTGCACAACAAGAACCCGGATCTTGGGGACACCACTTCCCATGGCGGTACATTATGATGCTGAGGATAGTGAACCTGTCCCAGGGCCTGGCCCTGGTCGATATCATCTCCCAGATCGACAAATGGTTCATACAAGCCGTCGTCAGGGGACATGACATAACAGTCAACGTCTTTGACTTTGGCCAGACGGGTTGGACCGCGCCCCTGCATTTCCGGCGTAGTTTGATCGCCATCCATAATTCCGTAGTGCTTTAACATATTAATGACGCCATGCTCCGCCGTCTCAATGATATAAGGGTTAACGATGCCAGCACCACCGAGTTCAGTTGAATAATTGGGTATTCCCGCGGCGCTAAAAACCGTAGAAAGGAATCGGCCGGTGTCGGGGTGTTCATCGGATACCAGAGTGACGTCGGCGCCGAATGCCATGGACGCTTTCATGGAATCGTCATTTTTGTCTTCACCAACCCAGTTACTGGCATACATGCTGGGTAAATATTCCAGGGTCTTGCCGCCAGAATGCATGTCCAGATGAACGTCTGAAAGCGGGACCAGAACCGTGCTGACATAGTGGGCAATGGATTCGGTGATACTCCCTTGAGCTATTCCCGGAAATACTCTATTGAGGTTAAGGTCATCGATTGGTGAACATCGCGCGCCGGCCAGAACCGCAGGTAAATTCAGGCAGGGAATAATAATCACACGTCCATTGATTTCTTCCGCGCGTAATGACTGGGCCAGCTTCATCAAAGTTACTGGGCCTTCATATTCATCACCGTGGACGCCACCAGTAAAAGACATGGTTGGCCCTTCGCCATTGGCAACAACGGTTATGGGAATGGTTATGGTGCCGTAAGCAGATTCGTTTGTCGAAATGGGTACGCCAAGAAAACTGCTTTGTTTGCCCTGAGCGTCAAAGTCAATATCACAACGAATATTAGTGTCATCGGACATAGCTCACCTCAACGGTTATTGTAATTTGGACCGGCTAGCATACACCTAGTTCACTTGCGAATCTTCTGAAAAGTTATACGTTTGATGAATTTTTACCCGGCATTTATGGTTATAGCTGGTTTATAATTTTGACCTTCCCTGGAAATTTACATTTTTCCTTCACGTTCTTTTTTAAAACTCAATTTAATTGATTTCACATATATTTCGGATTTTCCAGAATCCTTCATTTGAAGCCCCTGATTTTCTCCGGTTGTGGACTGCGACGTTTTTTAACGCCATTGGCGCGATGGGTGAACAGGTTTTATTTGGCTACCTGATTTACGAACTGACAGATTCAACTGCATGGGTTGGAATTTCACTGGCGTTTTATACTGGACCGATGTTGCTATTTGGTGCGCCCGCAGGGGTAGTTGCTGATCGATTTGATCGGCGAATACTGTTGCCCCTGGTCGAGATCGCAATCATAGTTACCTTGGGCACGCTAGGGATTCTGTTTCTGCTGGGCAAATTTGAACTATGGCAATTGCTATTAATGATCTTCATATTGGGAATTCACCGCGCGGTTTATGAGCCGATTAAGTCCAGCTATGCTTACGATATTGTCGGCGGCAAAAATATCGTTTCCAGTCTCGGTTTACTTAATCTGGCATATCGGTTTGGGCAATTGCTCGGCGCATTCGTGGCCGGGACGGCCTTACATTATTTGGGCCCTAGCAGTGCATTTTTTATATTGTGTGTTGGGCATTGTTGTGCATTACTACTTTTGGGTCGACTGACCACGCTGGGTAAATCCGTTGATGCTGTTGTTGAATCAGTCGGGGATAATCTACGGGACTACTGGTTTGAGATTTGCAACAATAAAAACCTGCTGGTTTTAATTGGGATTACTGCTGCGGTAGAAGTGCTGGGATTTTCATTTGCCACGGCCCTGCCCGAACTTGCGACGTTGAAATTCGAAGCAGGTGCCAATGGGCTGGGCTATATGCATGGCGCGCGGGCATGCGGCGGTGTTCTGGCCGGAATCGCTTTGGCTGGTACACTAAATCTGGATAACAAGGGGCGGATATATTTAATCGTGGTATTTTGTTTTGGTTTCAGTGTAATTGGTTTAGGGCTCGCGCCTTATCTTAGTCTAGTGTTGTTGGCTGTGGGCGTGGTGTCCATTATGGCTACAGCCATCGATGTGCTTAGTCAGAGTATGATGCAATTAATTGTGCCGGATCGCTTGCGTGGGCGAGCCATGGGGACATGGATATTTGCCATCGGAATTGCACCCCTTGGTCATCTTGAACTTGGGTTTCTGGCTGAGATTGTTCAAGCAGATACGGCCCTGGTTATTAATGGCGTTGGATTAGTTTGTATCGGGTTAATCATTATTTTCTTTGCACCAAAAATTTTCAAACATCAAAATCTACCGCCTTCATAATTTAATCTAAAGACAATTCCAACTCCTCCAAAACCGGAATTTTACTGCTTGGAACGGTTTCGTTATTCTAAGGATTAAACGGCCAGGCATGAAGGTTATTCTGGGCGAGTTAGTGGGTCCCCGAGAGCTTGGGGCGCTGATTTTAATCTGCGACGCTCTGGTCTGTGTGTAGCTATTGCCCAGATGGTTTCAGGCCTAACCGATCAACCGGTCCAGTCGGTTGCAGGCCTAATCGGTCAACAGACCCAGGTGGTTAACCAGCTGACAATTAAAAACCAGAGAGATAGCCAGCAATTGCTTCGATTTCTTCGTCACTTACCCCGGAAACAATACCTTTCATTTGCGCCGATAGTCCATTATTTCTGGCACCACTTTTGATATCCATCATTTGTTGAACCAGATAGCCTTTGTTTTGCCCGGCAATTTTTGGAGTATTGTCGTTGATGGGCTCGTTACCAGTAGGACCATGACAGGCCAGACAGGCTTTTCCCGCATATAAAGCCGCACCATCTTGAGCCTGGGCAATGTTAGAAAAAGCAACTACAGATAAAATCAGCCAGGCACATAAAACAGTTTTTAGTTGGTTAGTCATATTTAGATTATGGAGATAAATTTTTGAATGGAAGATTCTATCGTTTTTAAAAATTTTTTACAGCGCATCACGGCTAAATTATTTTTTGAAGATCAAACGGCACTGTCGATATGTTTTTGAATAATGTCCGCCATACTCTGGGGATTCAGTACAGGTGGAAACAATGTTGAAAACTTGCCATGTTTGTCGATCAAATAAAAATACGATGTGTGAGAAATAATCGGATCACCGTTCCAGTCGTTAGTGCCGTCAACCGGTTTTTGTTTGTAGGCTTGATACATTGTGTCCAGTTGCTCTGGGCTGCCGGTCAGGCCGATCAGGCTCGGGTGATATTTCACCAGTTCCGACTTCATCACATCCGGCGTATCCCTGCTCGGATCAACGGTAACCATCAGCGCTGAAAGATTCTCAACCGATGGGCCGAGCAGTTCCAGCGCTTCTCCCATGCGGGACAGCGAAATCGAGCACATATTTTTACAGCTGGCATAACCAAAAAATACCAGCATGTGTTTGCCCAGATAATCTTTGTTAGATACGGTATTGCCATAATGATCGACCAGTTCAAAATCACCACCCACCGCGAAGGGCAGGGTGCCGTCAGTGTTAGTAACCGTTAAACCGGAATCAATGCTTATGCCATCGTCGAGACTTACTTTGCCATGGGCCCACAAACTTGATGAGCAAGCAAGGCTTACAACAATCAAATAATGGAAAACCAATTTAGAATTAGTCAGGTTCATTTGGTGATTTCAGGTTTTGCCCATTTTTGTAAAAACTATTTTACTGATCAAAATATTCAGCATCTTTTTCAAGACCCAGACCAAGGTAACCATCCCGCTCGATAATAGTTTTCACGCGCGGGTCTTTCCGATACCATCTTTTGGCCTTTCTCGGTTTGGTACCATGTTGGTTCGCCCACGCATCGTGGAACAAGGTTGCATCGATCCACTTGCCGCCGATCTCACGCATGGCCTGGACCTGGAAAAACCGGACATTTCTGTTTTCGGTAAATAATCCATCTACCTCAATTTCCTGGCCACAGAATCCTACTAGCTCTTCCGCAGCGCCAGTGTAAAGGGTGAGATTTTTTGCCACCAGAATCACCCCCTGATCATCAGTTTTTAATCCCAATTGTCGTGAACCTTCACCGCAGTTTTCTGGGCAATCGCCGGTCAATAAACAGGTTATATCCACAACCGTACCGATAAATTTGGCTTTCACTTCATTTGTGATACCCCAGCTTTTTGCAGCGAAGGATTGATCTGAAAATCCGGCGAGAATGACCGTGGAAATAAAAATCATTGCGAGTCGGCGAAATTTTATTTTATGCAAAGTGATGCTCATTATGGATTTGCCTCCCCGGGCAGGATACCGATTATCTCGTGAGTTAGATTGGTTATGCCATTGTCCGCCAGGATATTGTCAATCATCAGGTAATTAATCCCATCAAGATTAAATACTATTCCTTCAATTGTGATTTCGCGGCTTTGTATATCCAGTAAGGATGAATTGGCCACACTGGTGGTATCGTTCCCATTGCTCATGATCATGTAAATCTGGCCATCTGATTTGTCCAGCAGTCCTACTGGTATTCCACCGGCAGCACACCACACCGCACAAACATGATGAGTTGTGCCAACCACAAAGTCAGATCCGCCCATAATTTGGGATACATAACACCAGGTGTCCATTACTTCTCCAGTAATGGTTTTTTTCTCGCCTTCGTATTGGCCTTCCGCCGCAAAGGCTGGGTTGAACGCAAACAACATCGATAAACCGATTGCGCGAATTAAATGGCGTCGTAGAAATTGCATATTATTCTCCAGAAAATGATGTTGCACTCAATGTGTTGTGCTCTAAGTGCAACTCGTTCAATAACCCTATTATCATTCAAAACCGTAAAGCACTGACAGCCTATGATGTCAAATGACCATGATAGTTCCAATCCTGAGCTATAAAAAAACCAAAGATCAATTAATTAAACAGACTAATATTTCTGGAATTCGGTAAAATTTCAAGCTCAACCTGATCGCCGATCAGTGACGGGCACTTATCCATGCCAAAGTCAGATTGACTCAATGACCCAGGGGCTTCAAACCCCAGGGTATAACTTCGAGTAAGCATATTCATGGCCCCGTCATTAAATTTAGATCGCAGGGTTATTGACCTGGTGAACTCTAAATATGCCTGGTCAGCTAATGTAAAAAACTGAGCGTGGTGATGTCTCTGGGTGACTATTTCCCCCCAAAGTTTTGAAGCAATAATCCTTAAACCGCTATTATCCACATTGTGCCTGACTACTGTAGAATTTGAAAAAAGGCAGCGCGAGATGTCAGGTCGCAAATTTTACTGCGTGTTTTCTAATGTTTTTATAGGGCGTGTTTTTGGATACTGTAGTTAGAAAATCTGTGAATTCGGGTTTCGCGCTCTGTCCAATAGCCTTACAAAACCATGCTGCAGTATCCTGAGCTTGCCGATCCAGGCCTTCTTTCAAATATACTGATTTTAATTTGTCAGCAGTCAAGTTTAGTAAATCTTGATCGTCGTGTTGTTCATGAAAGATTGCTCGTGCGGCCAACCGCTGAACCATTACATTATCGACATTTAACATCCGCATATACATTTCGACCTCAGCGGATTTTCCCGCAACCACCACACTACTATTATTAATTAACGCAATCCAGGGGCCAAAATTATCGAGGTCTTGTAGCGCTTTTTTCGCATATCTAGCGATTCTGGATGATGCCGACTCTTTTGAAATTTGCATCAGTGTAGCTCGATACTTTTCATTACCACTATAACCCAGGGCGCGAATATGGTACGCCACAACTTTAAGTTCCGTTTTACTAAGCGTCGATTTTTGAGAGCCTTCAAGCGCGTGGCTTTCTACAACATCAAATAACAGAGGATCAGAGATTCCCGACCACTGTAGCCGCTCTAGCATCTCGATTTTAGCGTTGTAACTCCCTGATTCTATAATTTGTAGGAATTTATCTATGCGACTATCCTGCGCGAATACACCGTTTGTACCAACCAGTGCGATAAATAGAAGACACTTAACCAATATTTTTTTCATAAGATTCCGTTTCGTTTGGGCCAATGGCTATTCTAATGAAATTTTTGTTCAAATCCAAATTTTTACAGGATGAAGCACTACTACAATTCCGATTTCAAAATAGTTGATCTTCAGTTTTCAAATTAGAACTAAATAGTAGAGAAATTACCAAATTGGATCGAGTAACAAATTTGATATGGGGATATCTTGTAGTTCTTGTGGATAAGCCTTTAATCCACTATATAATATGAAACTACTCGCTCTAATATTGAAATATTGTTTCGCCTGAGAATAATTCAGTCCACTAGAAGTAATCCATGGAAAAAAGAAGAAACTACCCAGCGCCCAAACTTATAGATAAATGAGTAATTCATCTCTTCAGGATTACCACGTTCCTGAAACAAAAATTGGAAAGTGGTTTTTGCGTACGAATACCTGGACTTCTCAAGTTCTTGAGAAGGCAATACGCGATCTTGAAAAATTAATCGTTGATCGAAAAGACAGTTATCAAGTGGTTATTGATGTTGGGTGTGGATACGGCAATTCTTTGGAAAAATTATCAGATAGATTTTCTCCGAATAGGTTGATTGCAATGGATATTGATCTTGAGATGATAAAGGCTTCACAAAAAAATGCGAACAAAAAAAACTTGGACGTTGAGTTTATTTGTTGCCCTAGTTCAAAAATTTCATTGGAGGACAATAGTGTAGATTTATTATTTTGCCACCAAACATTTCATCATATGGTTTTACAGGATAAAGCGATGGCAAATTTTTTTCGAATTCTCAAACCGGGTGGTATATTATTATTCGCTGAATCTACTAGTCGATACATTAACTCGTGGATAATAAAGTTGTTTTTCAGGCACCCTATGGAGGTGCAAAAGTCAGCCGACCAATATCTGTCGATGATTCAGGATGCTGGATTTCAAGTTCCGTTAAGTTCAATTTCTTATCCCTATTTGTGGTGGAGTCGAGAAGACCTAGGTGTATTGGAAAACTGGTTTGGTGTCAAACCTTCGATCAAGCGTGAGGAAACATTGATAAATCTAGTAGCGATAAAACCCTAAGAAATATCCGAGGTTTCAGAGATCAACGTAAGCTTAAGGAAACCGAATTGCCATTAGTTAATCTGCTTCGAATTACCCCTTTCTTGATGGCACTCTTTCTTTGGGGGTGCGTTGCATTGATTCCCACTACAGTTCCATTAAACTCGATAAAGCGAGAGCCAGGGACCGAGAATTCTGATACTTTAATTATTATGTTGCCTGGTTACGGAGATAGAGCTGATACGTTCAAAGATCAGGGGTTTTTCGATTTATCCCCAAAAACTATAGATTTAATTTCTGTTGATGCGCATTTTGGGTATTACGAAGAGAAGAGTATTGTTGAGAGATTGCATGAGGACGTTGTGCTGCCAGCGAAAAGAGAGGGGTATAAATCGATTTGGATGTTGGGGGTGTCAATGGGTGCCGTTGGTGCAATAAGTTATTTGGATCAACATCCGGCTAATGTTGATGGCTTAATTCTTATTGCGCCATTTTTGGGTGAAAGGGAAATTATTGAGGAAGTTATTCAAAAAGGAGGACTAAGAGTTTGGGAGAAGACAACGGACAATTACGAGCAGAGGATCTGGCAGTGGTTAAAAGAGGCCACAATAAAATGTGACGTGCCGATTTTCCTTGGATTCGGACAGTCTGACAAGTTAATTCTAGCGAACCAATTATTGTCGGCACACTTGTCTGCGGATTCAGTGATATCTATACCAGGGGATCATAGTTGGAAAACCTGGCGTCCGATATATTTAGAAATGGTGGAAAAATTTAATTTTAGATATCCTGAATCAATTAGAACCTGCAGAAACTGAAATCAGAGGCTCCTTAAATTTGATTGAGCAAGGAAAATTTACATTGCAATAGTTGCTATTGTTTCAATGTTTTACGCTTATCAGTAAGAAATTTCTATTACTATTGGAGCACATTAAAAAGTCATGGTGCTATAATTGCGCCGCTCAATGGAAGTAAGGGGTGTGCTGCCGGGTCGAGAAATTCGTAAATTTTGCGATGTTCGGGGAACTACGGATATTAACGAATATTATGGGTGATCTTTGGATCATAATACCCAGGACTTTTATAGTATAAGCTCTGTTTATAATGAAAATGATACTTTCAGACTGCAATGTTGTATGCGCGGCAGGGACAAAAACAGACTTGCTTGATGGATTATATAAAAAACCAAAATATTCGATGCAACAAGACGATAAGTTGTTAAAGGAGATCAATGGATGGTTTGGGATATGTGAATTAATGGAAGAAGGTGATTCCAGTTCAGTTTCAAGAACTTGCAAATTTCTAAGGACTTTAGTGGATCAAATGTCTAATACAATGGATCTGATTCGATCCAATTATGATTCTTCTCGAATAGCAACGATTATTGGCACCACAACCTCGGGAATCAGAGAAGTTGAAGCCCAAGATTGTATAAAAAACATAAATTATACTGAGCACCAGATTTTATCTGCAGTTTCTGAGAATCTCGCAGCGTATTGTGGATTTAAAGGGCCAAATCTGGTTGTTTCCACAGCGTGCACATCTGGGGCCAAAGCGTTAGGACTGGGAAAACAACTCCTAAATTCCGGTTGGTGTGACGTTGTTGTTGTTGGCGCGAGCGAATCATTGAATCGTTTAACCTGTCAGGGTTTTGAGGCTCTAGAATCATATTCTTCAGGATTGACAAGGCCGTTTCAGGGCGATAGGGATGGTATAAATATAGGTGAAGGCGCGGCATTATTTGTCTTGGAAAAAGGCGAATCAGGAATTGTATTTTCTGGATTCGGTGAATCAAGTGACGCATTTCATGAATCCGCACCTGACCCCGAAGGCGTTGGTGCGAAAAATGCCATAGGAATAGCACTACAAGATGCGAATCTTGATTTCAAAGATATTGATTATATAAATTTGCATGGGACAGGAACCAGACTAAATGATGAAATGGAAGCGAATGTTGTTAATGAACTATTTGGTTCTGCTACTCCAGTGAGTTCTACAAAAACTGTAATGGGGCATACCCTAGGCGCAGCGGGCGCTATTGAGGCTGCGATTCTTTGGTATTTATTGGAAAAGAATGAGCCGGTCAAACTTCCACCTCACCATGGTGCGGAAACTTATGATTCGAAGCTACCAAAACTTAATCTGGTGAATGTTCGAGATAATGAGCGGCACCAGATCAAAAATGCACTTTCAACATCTTTTGCATTCGGTGGTCACAATACGGCTATTGTATTGTCGAAATGGGAGAATTAATTTGTTAAGTGGTCCAGAAATGCTTCAGAAATTTATGCCCCACTCCATGCCAATGGTTTTGATAGACAGGGTGCTGGAATATGACATGGATTCTATTGTTACAGAAACCGAAGTGGGCCCAAGGTTGCCATGTTTCATGAATAATGGCGTGCCTGCGTATCTCGGGATTGAGATTATGGCCCAATCTGTAGCGATCTGGTCCGGACTCAATCGCGCCAAGCAGGATCAAAAACCGTCAATTGGATACCTGCTGGGATCCAGACGATTCGAATGCGCTGTCGATGTATTTTCCTCAGGATCTACATTGAGAGTAGGTTCTCGTCAGGTACTGGAAAATGAAGGTTTGGCTGTATTTCAGTGTGAGCTTAGTATCAAGAGAAATGAATCTAAATTGACTAAAGTCATTGATGCTGATATCAGCGTGTACTCCACATAATATTTAGCGGTAATAATTATAAAAATCCCATGCAGTCAGTACTCATAACCGGGTCCAGCCGTGGACTGGGAAAGGCCATTGCAATTGAATTAGCGAAGCAAGGATATTCCATTGTGTTGCACGGTAGAACCGAAACAGAAAGTTTATTGAATACCAAAAAGGAAATTTCAAACCACGATGTTGATGTCAGACAAATTTGTTTTGATGTCAGTGACAGAGAACAAACCAGAAAGATTCTTGAAAAAGACATCTCTGAAAATGGAATTTACTTCGGAGTAGTTTTGAGCGCAGGAATTACCCGAGACAATGCTTTTCCCTTTATGACAGATACCGATTGGGATCAGGTGATTTCGACTAATTTGGATAGTTTTTTTAATGTCATTAAGCCTATTATAGAACCTCTGATATTAAGCAAATTGGGTGGACGGATCGTTGTCATAACTTCAGTTTCCGGGATACTAGGAAATCGAGGCCAGGTGAATTACAGTGCGGCCAAAGCAGGATTAATCGGGGCGGCCAAGTCTCTTGGCCTTGAGCTCGCAAAACGAAAAATAACAGTAAACTGCGTTGCCCCGGGTTTAATAAGAACAGATATGACCGACGAAGCTAACATGAAGCATATCTTGCCATTAATTCCGATGCGCAAGATAGGTAATCCGGAGGACGTAAGTGGTGTCGTCGCTTTTTTAATGTCGGACAAGGCGTCCTATATTACCCGTCAAACCATTGCCGTAGATGGAGGATTGTCATGAGTCGGCGCGTCGTAGTTACGGGAATGTCTGGCGTTACCTCATTAGGGAATAACTGGAAGGATGTTTCAAAGAGTATTTCTGAGGGAAAATCAGGCATACAAAGAATGCCTGAATGGGAAGATATCCAGGGATTGAATACAAACCTTGGAGCGCCAGTTTCAGCTTTTAGTCTTCCGGAGCGGTTTAAAAGGAAACAGTTGCGCGGGGCAGGTCGGGTTTCAAAATTAGCATTGTCAGCGACCGAGCAGGCTTTGATAGATTCTGATCTTATTGAAACGGACGTTTTAGCCAGCGGTGAAACCGGCGTTGCTTATGGCTCATCTACTGGTAGCATTGATGCGGTACGCGAATTTGGTGAGGTTCTGATGTCTCGTACTACTCATGCGTTGAACTCAACAAGTTATGTCAGAATGATGCCGCATACCTCGGCGGTTAACCTGTCCGTAGTATATGGCACTAAAGGAAGAATCATTCCAACCTCCTGCGCCTGCGCTTCTGGAAGCCTTGCAATCGGATATGCTTATGAAGCAATTAAGCATGGTTATCAAAATCTTATGCTTGCTGGGGGGGCAGAAGAGTTGGATGCGACTGAAGCTGCAGTATTTGATACGTTGTATGCAACTTCATTAATGAATGAAAATCCAGAGCAGTCTCCAAGACCTTTCGATAAAAATCGTGATGGTTTGGTTATTGGAGAAGGCGCAGCTACATTGGTTCTTGAAGAACTCGAGCATGCGCAAAAACGCGGTGTCAAAATTTATGCCGAGATAGTTGGATTCGGTACGAATAGTGATGGAAACCATATTACACAACCTACCCAGATCACAATGGAACGGGTGATGGAATTGGCATTATTAGATGCGCAAATTGCACCCAACAAAATCGGCTATGTTTCGGCTCATGCCGCAGCGACTTTTACCGGGGATAAAACTGAGTCTCATGCAACAGCAGCGGTTCTGGGGAATAATGTCCCGATTAGTTCACTAAAGAGTTACTTTGGACACACCCTCGGAGCTTGCGGTGCAATTGAGGCTTGGTTGGGAATATGCGGTCTTATTGAAGGCTGGTTTCCACCAACGCACAACCTTCAGGAAATTGACCTGGATTGCGCTAAATTGGATTACATTCAAGGTCAGAATCGGGAAATTAATTGTTCCACAATCATGAGTAACAATTTCGCATTTGGCGGCATGAATACGTCGTTAATTTTTAACAAATTCCAAAATTAAGTTTCCTTTATTTAATTACAGGAGGAAAAAAATTGAAATCTAAAAGCAATCGATCATTAATTATCAGCATTATAGTGATACTTTGTGTGAGTTTATCGCCCAATGTGTTAGCCAGGGATAATGCTGTAAACCAATCTATTTCAGAAGCTATGAACACTGGAACTGCAAATGCTTTTGAAGGTGTTCGGTTTTATTTCGGCGAGCAGCCCCATCCTGCAATTAAGAAATCAATGGGTACTTTTTCAAGTAGGCGAACAACAAATGCCTTCAATAAGTCGGATAAACAGGCATGTGAGTGGGCATTCCTTTCTGCGATAAAAACTTTCTATGAACGAGCAATCAGAGAAGGTGGAAATGCGGTGGTAAATATTGTCAGCATCACTACAGGGCGTGAATACAGTAGTGCCGAGGAGTACGTCTGTCGCGCGGGGAATGTTTTAGCAAAGGTTTATATATCAGGCGATATAGTTTCGATCTAGGCAACGGACTTTGAGGGTAATTGTAGCTGTCGATTCGATTAGTAAAGACCTGCCGAGGTGGTTCAGTAATGAATATAGCGGGATGGATTCCCATCGCATTGAAAACGCCAGGACCGTAAAGCGTAGAAAAGAAATACTCTGGTCCAGAGGGCTGCTTAGTGAGGTGAAAAAGCAATTTGACGTAAGCTGCACGGCAAATTCAAAGTTTTTAAGTTCCATTAGTCACAGCGGTGAACTGGTCGCCATTGCAGCGACCTTAAATCTAAAAATTGGCATAGATTTGCAATTTGCAAGGCCAGAAGAAACCTACCGTAGAATAGCAAAAACATGGTTTCCTTTCGAAGAGCGACAGGAAATTAATTCATCAGATAATCCAAACCAATTTCTCTATTCCTGGGTTGTGAAAGAAGCATGGGCGAAATGTGTTGGGTGTTCAATTTTTGATGCTTGCAGCCGTGTATACTTGCTTAATAATCAAGTCCATATTGGCACTGATCAGGGTGCTCTTTCATTCTGGTTAGCAGATCTAGATCAATCTTGTTTTGAATTGCACGATAATTGTAATGTTAAAATAAAGACGGCTAGATGCGTTGCCGCATTGTGTTTGCAAGATCCTGATTGCGAGAGTAGCGATATCGATATCATTATTGAGTCTCAAACAACCAGTGAGACATCAATTTTTCAAAACTTGCCGTTGAAGTGGTCTCGGCTTAATGTGAAAACTATTCCAAGTTTTCGTCTGTGAGTAAATCAGCTATATTGAATCTGAAAGGGTGGATAGGAATATCTGGGGACATCATGGGTATTGAGGGTTGGGAAGCATGGGCACAACACAAGCTAACGCCAGTGGCGACATTGCCGATTCCAGAGCTTGTCAATATTCCATCAAAATTCAGTAGAAGACTAAATAAGTTAGGTCGTTGTGTCGTGTCCGTAGGAGAGCATTGCTCACAGTACATTGTCGGAGAACCCGCTGTCATTTCTGTATCTAGACATGGTGATTTGTCATCTATGGATAAAATAATTCAATGCTCCCGTGAGTATGGGGATATTTCACCAACTGCATTTTCATATTCTGTACATAACAGGTTCTCAAGCCTAATCAGCATGATTTCTAAATACCGTGGTGTAAATGGGGCATATAGTTCTGTGAGAGATGGGTTTCCGTTAGCGCTCGCTGAAGCTGAGTCCCTTATAAATGAAAAACCAAGTTTGCAAGTAATCATTGTCGCTTATGAACCGGAAATACTTAGTCAATACAATTCTCTAATAAGTCAGGCCTGGCAGCCCCACGTTTTTGGATTTGTACTTTCTCACCAAAAAACACCAGGAAAGGCATTCGAATTTTCCTTGACTGCTGAGATAGATAGTGAAGCAAAAGAAGACAAAATCAATGAATCTGGAACTTGTTTGCCATTTGTAAGATCTATGTTCAATTCAGAGGGTTGTCGAGATGGACGTTGGAATTACCAGTTTATTAACTAGGCGAATGGAGAAAATTTCAAAAAATGCAGAATGGGCTCGGCGCTTTGTTTTGACTGCGTTTCTGTATGTAACTTTCGGTATTGGTGCTTTGCTGGTTGCATTTTTAATGGTTATCCCTGTGGCGATTTTTTGTAGGAATAAAGATAGTCGGATAAAAATAGTTAGATGGATCAACTACAAGTCGTTCAATATTTTTTCCCGGGCAGGGCAAGTGCTCGGCGTATTTGAAGTATCGTTTGTAAACGATGTAAACCTCAATAATTCGGGTCAATTGATCATTGCGAATCACCCATCTCTACTAGATGTGGTGTTCTTATTGGGAAAAATCAGACAAGCAAATTGTGTGGTTAAAAAAGATCTTTTGTTCAATCCATTTTTAGCGATTCAAGTCTATTTCGCAGGCTACATACTTAATGATACCGGCGAATCTCTTTTAGATGTATGCCTGCAACGATTAGAGCAAGGTGAAACGATTATTATGTTTCCCGAGGGTACTCGTACAAAAAACAATAAGGAGCTTAAATTTCTGCGAGGCGCTGCCTATTTAATGTTGGTGTCAAAATGCGCAATTCTTCCTATTCATATATCTTGCGATCCACTTGCAATAGGTAAAAATGATCCTTGGTATCATGTTCCAGATAAAAAGATTTCTTTTTTATTCACCGTGCTAAAACACATTCCTATGGAAATGATTCGCACTGAAAACACCATGAAATTACCTTTGAAATCAAGAAGATTAACCAAAGCGTTATCCGAATGGTATGGGAAGTTAAATACAACGGGGTGCGATTTATCCGATGTTGATTTAAATTTGTCGCCGCTTATATCCAAGTTATAAATTTTCATTGTATATTTGGAGATTTCCCGGAATTTCCAAGAATTCTGGTTATGAAATCGATGTAACATGTTAAACTTTCGGCTAGAACTAATGATTTCTGATTCCAGGTGTTCGAGGTAAATTCAATTAAAAACTTAAGGAACCTCTGATTAAAACTGGGCAGATCAAGTTGAGATTAAAAATTATCAAGTTCAAGGCGCGAAAAGCACGCCCAAGTCCAATAAAACAGGGCACGGCTATTGGGAAGTTTTGCAACGCAGAAATTGATAATTGTAAACTCAAATTGACTGTTCATGTTTTAATCAGAGGTTCCTTAACTATAACGGGATATTAATGCCAAATTCTGTAACGTCACTGCAAAACGAAATAGCACAATTAATCGTTGATACTCTCAATTTAGAGGATATTTCTGGTGAAGACATAGATAGAAAGGCTCCCTTATTCGGTGACGGTCTGGGCCTGGATTCTATAGATGCGTTGGAAATTGGAGCGGTTATCAGTAAAAAATATAAGATAAAACTAAAGTCTCAAAATGAAGAGACTAGAAATCACTTTTTTACATTGGAGTCGTTGACAAATTTCGTTTTCAGTCAGCTGCAAGAAAAGGCACAAACAACATGATCCCAAATTTACTTTTTTATGAAAAGCGAAAACCTTCTTAATAAATTCCAGGATTTGCTGGAAAATGAATTTGACATCGAGCGTTCCAAGGTAACCCTTGATTCTTTGCTGTATGATGATTTGGATATTGATAGCATCGATGCGGTTGATTTGATGGCTTGGATGGTGAAATTGACGGGGAAAAGAATGGATCCGGAGAATTTTAGAAACGTGCGCACTGTTGGTGATGTAATTACGGAATTGGAAGCGCAATTAAAAGGCTAAGCGTGCCGAAGTTGCTAAATGGTATTGCAGCGCTACTAACAATAGGCTTTCCATTTTTTATTTGGTTCGTGGGGTGGGTTAATTCTGTTTGGATTTCGCTATATCTCATCTCCATCGGGGTCTTGGGATTGTCCAAATGGACCATAGATGCAAGCCCCAAATTTGAGATATTGTTCTCTATTGTTCCTCTAACCTTAGGAATCGCCGTCTTCTTTTTTGACCCTGATTTAACGCTATATTATCCAGTTATAATAAATTTGTTATTTATCTTGATGTTTTCTTCAAGTTTATTTGCAGAAAAAAACATAGTTCAAAAAATAGCAGAAAAGCTTGAGAATAATAGGCTTGATCAAGGCGGAATTCTTTATACGCGAGCGGTTACTATAGTTTGGTGTTGTTTCTTTTTAGCAAACATTATTATATCGCTTTATTGTATTTTTAATGAAAACATAAACCTTTGGACGATTTACAACGGGTTAATTTCCTATTTGATTATGGCAGGCCTATTCCTGGTAGAACGAACTATTCGCTCTCCTATCAAGAGATTAATTATGGAAAAAGGGAACTTTGACGCACCAGGGCCATCACCAAAAACATGACTGATAAGTGGTTAAGAACCCTTAATCAGAAACACGACCGAGTTATATATTGTAGCTCTGATCGTGTCAGATCTTTGTCTGATATCAGAAAAGCAGTTCTTAAATTGCAATCTTGTTTCCAGAAACAACCCAGTAAACAATGGGTGCTTTGTGAGGAAGATGGCTTTCTTTTCTTGTGCGCAATGTTCGCACTATTGACAACGGGTAAAACTGTCATAGTTCCCCCCAACATTAGAAAAATGACAATTGAAAAACTTGTATCTGGTGGTAGTGGGTTGATTGGCAGTAAATCGGTGCTGGAGAAATTACCCGATATTGACCTTGGTATGTTTTCAGAATTTGATGAAGGTGGGGACCCTGAATTTCTGAGTTGTGATGGAGAATGGGGAGAAATAATTTTTCAAACTTCAGGGTCTTCGGGCGATGCAAAATCGATTTGTAAAACCGCTGAACAGTTATACGCCGAAGTAGAATTATTTTCCCAATGTTGGTGTCCTGATATAAGTACTCTATTTTTGCCGCTTGTGACCCACCAACACATTTATGGTTTATCGTTTGGTTTTTTATTTCCACTTGTATCCAAATGCAAAATTTATATTCCGCCAATTTCTGGAGTTCTAGCTGTAACCACACCAATTGTGCAGGATTCTCGATCAAATGCGGATAATATTATTGTTATTACGAGTCCCACTATGGGGAGGAATGCAAGTCAGATAGAAATGTTAGCCGAAGCAGGATCTGTAGCAAGATCAGATCGAAATTTACCAGTCTCCAGGGTCTTTTGTGCGGGCGGTAAGTTATCTTTTGAGGAAGCGAACAAAATAATTGAAATGTTTGAATGTCCGATTACAGAAATATTTGGTAGTACAGAGACTGGGGCGATCGCCAGTAGAATGCACGAAACTGTTTCGAAAAAAGCGAATCCGAATTTGTGGGAATTGCTTCCTGGAATTAATGGATCGAACAATAATAACAATAAAATAAGTGAAAGTACGGGCGAGCTTGTAGTTTGGGGTGGGCATGTAGGGGGTGCAGCAAGTTCGCCAATATCCAGTGGAGATGAGGTGCAATTTGAAACGGCATCAACATTCCGATTTATGGGAAGGGAAGATCGGATATGCAAAATTGAGGGCAAAAGGGTTTCGCTAGAGAATTTTGTAACCACCGTTAATAACTATAAACTTGTAAAAAGTGCCATTGCCTGCCCGGGGATGAATCATGGCAAGGAAGTATTGCATTGTGGCATCGTACTCAATAATAATGGTCTGGAGTATTTTAGAGCTCAGGGCAGAAAGTTAGTAACGAGATTAATCCGAGAATTTCTTCTCGATTTCTTTGACCCGGTGATCGTGCCAAAGAATTTTCGGTATTTGCTTTTTCTGCCTGAGAACGATCTCGGGAAGGTGACCGAGAGTAACGTAAAAAACACTTTATTGAATTTTGAACGCCCAACCACCCCGATCGTTTTAAATTCTACTGTAACAAACGAGGTGTTGTTGTTGGATATTACAATTCCACCTGAGCTTGAATGCTTTGATGGGCATTTTGATACCCAGCCCATCGTCCCTGGCGTTATGTTGCTGAGCTGGATTTATCATTACGCGCTAAAGTTATGGAATATAAAACTGAATCCTGGAATGATAACCAGATTAAAATTCTCTCAAACTATTTTGCCTGGCTACAAATTGAAAATAGAAATTGAGAAACGAGCAGATTCTGTGAAGTTTGCTTATTTCAATGCAGACCAAAAAAAACTAGCTTCCGGAGTTGTAGCATTGGTTGGAGATTTATAGCTATGGGAAGAACGGCTATCATTATTCCCGTATTTCAACATGGAGATGAAATCGAGAATACTATCTTGAAAATACTCGATTATGAATTGCCAATCATAGTAATAAATGATGGTAGTGATGTAGCGCAATCCGAATTGATTGAGAGTTGCTGCATCAAGCATAACGTGACTTTGGTTTCCCGATCAAAGAATGGTGGAAAGGGAGCGGCAGTAATAGATGGATTGTATGAGGCTGCACGTTTAGGTTATTCCCACGCATTGCAATTGGATGCAGACGGGCAGCATGAGTTAAGCAAAATAAGTGATTTCTTAACCCTGAGTCACAAGTTTCCTGATGATCTGATTTTAGGTTACGCAGTTTACACAGAATCTGCGCCTCTGGGCCGAAGAATTGGGCGTTGGGCGACGCACATTTGGATTTGGATTAATACCTTGTCTTTTCAGATTAGGGATTCTATGTGTGGATTTAGAATTTATCCCATTGAAAGCGTGCTAAATGTAATTAGGAAATCAAAAATCGGAAAACACATGGATTTCGATCCGGAAGTTTGTGTTCGTAGTTACTGGGGTAGAATTGAAATTAAAAATATCCCTGTTCGCGTTGAATATTTCGAAGGTCAAAAATCCAACTTTAGGATGTTTGACGACAATCTGTTAATTACTATTATGCACACTCGGTTGTTTTTTGGAATGTTGATACGACTTCCTGGTTTATTAAGATTAAATTTCACACGAAGCTGGAAGCGGCTACAGGGTGGTGTTGCGTGACTAACGCCCAATCCACAGCAGTAGCTGAGAGAGGTAGCAAAATTGGAATGCTAATCCTAAACCAGATAATGAAGTTTACTGGTCCTGGGTTTATAAAGTTACTCGTAGTTCCTGTGGCGCTGTACTATTTTATAACTTCTGCAGAAACGAGAACTTATTCGAGGCAATATCTTACGCGTATAAAAGAATCAGCAAAAGTTAGCGAGAATAATTCCTGGCCTGATCGGCCCATGGGGTGGTTAATTTTTCGCCACATTTTGGCTTTTTCAACGGCCATGGTTGATCGGGTCAATACCTGGTCCAATGGTATGAAGGATATTGAATATAAAATTGAAGGAGAAAAATTGTTGAATCAAGTGCTGTCTACAGAAACTAGGGGAGCCGTGTTTTTAATGTCACATTTGGGAAATTTCGATCTGGCTATTGCAAGGAGTGAAATGACGCCAAATAGAAATTTTACTATTGTGATGGACACGAGACAGACTACACAATATAACGAGCTAAGAGATAAAAATTTCAAGTCAGATAAAGTAAAATTTATATCCCCAGACGAGATAACACCTGTTAGTACAATCACATTGGTTGAAGGAGCAGACAATGGTGATATTTTAATTATTGCAGCGGATCGAGTTGATTCTGGTGCTTGTCATTACAAAAACACTGTGACTGCCAATTTTTTTGGGCAACCTGCAAGATTTTCAATCGGGCCTTACGTGCTTTCACATTTGTTGGAGGTCCCTGTATACACGTTATTTGCATTCACGTATAAAAACCAATGTCGTATATACTTTGAGTTATTTGAGAATGAAATCAGTTTAAATCGCGAACACAGGGAGGAGGATTTATGTACGTACGTGAACAAGTTCGCTAATAGATTAGAGCGTTACTGCATAAAATATCCACTACAGTGGTTTAATTTTTACAATTATTGGGCTGACCCGGAAAAAGAATCTAAATAAATGGCGGAAAATATCTGGTGTAGATGAGAATAAAAACGTTATCTGAACTGAAAAAACTCGAAGGTTTTCCGATCGCAAAGGTGGATCTTCGCGTCGCATTTCATGATGTTGATTCGATGAAGGTTGTTTGGCACGGAAATTATTTCAAATACTTTGAGCATGCACGATGCGCTGTATTGAAGGCAATTGATTATGATTATCCGCAAATGCATGAATCGGGATATGAATGGCCAGTAATCGATATCAATGCCCGTTATGTTTCCCCTGCAAGTTATGATGAGCTGATAACTGTGGTCGCAATAATCACCGAATGGGAATTTCGCCTATTAATTAGGTATATGGTATTTGGGAAAGAGTCACAGAAAATTATAGCTCGAGGCAGAAGTGTTCAAGTTCCTCTGGATAGAGATTCCTTATCAATGGAATTGGGGTGCCCGATTGTATTGGAACAAAAAGTAAATATTTGGAAGTCTGAAAATCAGGATCGTTGAGCATGCAATGGTTCTGAAAAAGTCCACTCAAATATTTATTTTCATGTGCGCGATATGCGTACCTACTTCAGCTATATCAGATTTGTCGGTAGTAGAATTGAGAGACCACATGTTTAGAGATGGCCCGGTAGCTGGCGAATTTGTTCAGTGTACGAAGCATGGACGAGCCACTATTCGTGGCACAGGTAATTTTTATATCGATCCCGAGAAAAAAATCGTCTTTAATTTTATTACCCCTAGAAAACAAAAAAAGATATTCTATGGAAACGGTACGGAATCAAAGGTTGTCGCTGGCGTTGAACAACCTTCCCCTAACCCAAGTTTCCTAAGTCGACTTATCTTTCCGATTATGAGTTTGAATATACAGCCTGATGACCCTCGATTTAGTGTGCAATTTGAGGGTTCTATGGAAAAATTTAAGGGAAAAATTACGCTGTTGAATAGTACACTTGGACTAGCTAGCATTGTAGTGGAAGGTAATAGTGGATTCGTAAATCGAATAGATATCAATATCAGTAATCAAAAAAGTATTAGCATATTTTTGTTTAATGGTATGAAGATTAACGGAGAGTTATGTGTTTAAGGATCGGCAATACCAAAAAATAATTTCAGTAGTTGTACTAGTTTTAATTGCTGGCTTGATTGGGAGATTCGCCTGGCTAGTCAATCAGGAACATCTTGAATTTGACTCTGACATAAATGGACTTATTCCTAAATCAAATTTATCCAGGGCACTTTTTGCGTTAACCGATAAGATATCCGCGGATCAGCTATATGAGATTGTTGTCGTGATCCAAAACACTGATGGTAGAAAAGTTGATTCAATAACAGATCAGGTTAAAACTTTAATTGAAAAGCCCGTAGGTCAAGCACAGTATCTTGCAAACCGTCGATTTAATTTAATGGACAAAGATTTGGCGATGAGAATCAATGCGTTGACTGAATTTAAATCAAGCCTTCTTGCGGCTAATTCTAAAAAACGAATATTACATTCTTCTGAATCCCAATTGGCATGGCGACTTGATCAGTTTTTAGGATTTCCGCCGTTGGCACTTAGTGATCCGGAAACAGATCCATTGGGTACAGTAGAAGAATTTGTACTGGAAAATCTTCCTACCATTGATGGTGTTTCATTCGATGGTGTTTATTTAAGGTCTGATTTTGAGGTCCCCACCAATATTCTGATGGTGGACGTCAATCCTAGCCAAGACGAAAATGCATCGGATGATGCTGTGATATGGTACACACAGCAAGTTAGAAATATCGAGCAAGAACAAGATATAGAAATATTTTTAACTGGATTTCCACTATATTCCGCAATTATTGCCCAACAAACTAAAAAAGAAATTCAGTGGATGGGATTGTCGGCCCTTCTGTTTACGATATTCGTATTTTTGATTGTTGCAAAATCTATTATCGCAACACTAATTTCAGCAATATCTATTATTTTGGTTTTAATTGGAGGGTTGGTTATTACACAAATGTTGGTCGGTTTACCGCATCTTATTGGTCTAACGCTTGCCACTACTGCAATAGGAATATGCATCGATTTCGCGTTACATTTTTGGACCCACGCCAGATCAGGATTTTCCGCTGAGCGGATATCGAAAAAAATATCTCCCGGAATAAACATGAGTTTTATGACTACAACTATCGGTTTGATGGTTGTGGTGTTTATCTCTATTCCGGTTCTGTCACAAACGGCGGTATTTTTGTGCTCTGCATTATTCATAATATGGTTAATTGTTCACTTCCTATTTCCATTGTTTACGATTGAGCGTGCGTCTGCGAGAAATCTTTCGACGGAAAAGTATTACCTAAAAAAAGAAATTGCAGTTGTGCTTATGTGGATTATTGGCTTTGTGTCCCTGGCTGGAATTATTAAAGGGTATGAGTTCGATGATAGGCCGATTGTGCTGTCTAGAGAAGTTCCACAATTGGCTATGGACGAAGAGAATATATCTAAATCTTTTTCAAAAATGGCAAATACTGAACATATTTTCTTAATTCAGGCTGATGATGTCGAATCATTATTGAATGCCGAGGAACAATTATATGAAGGCGTTTCTGCTGAAAAACTAAAATCTATTACCGCACTAAGTAAATTGGTTCCATCCAAATTAATTCAATCTCAAAATCGGAAAATTTATGAAAACGCTAGAACATCATTGAGCGAAGATACTATAAACAACTATCTGGAAATTTTGCAAATCAAAAGTCTGGATTGGGGGAGTAATAAATCGATGGAATATTCCCTTGACTGGTTGATATCCCAGCCCTGGGCTGATGCAGAGAGAAAAAGCCTTTTGTATTGTGATCCCGATGCCTCTGAATGCGCGTCAGTCCTCCGGGTGGCAGGCGATGATCCTGGGTTTTTGGATAATCGATGTATAACGTCACCTTTTTGCAATATTGTCTCGTTGCAACAGCGAAATGAGGAAGCGTTACAGACGCTTAGGGAAAAATTACTACAGGCGGTATTTTTGGCATTTAGCGCTATGCTGAGCGTACTTTATGTAAGATACCGCAAAAAGGCATTCAAAATGATTCTGGTGCCTATTAGTGCTGCAATTGCAGGTGTTGCTGCCGTAAGTTTGCTCGGGTTGCCCATCACTACATTTACTATTGCCGCTGTATTTCCTTTGTTAGGACTATCTATCGACTACGTCGTGTTTTCCAAAGAAACAACATCCGAATCTGCTGAAACGTACTTGGCAATATTCGCATCTGCATTAACAACAGCAGTTACATTTGGGATACTTAGTTTTAGCGGCACTCCAGCGGTACAGTTTTTTTGTATACCATTATGTGTTGGAATATTAGCAGCATGGGTTGGAATGTGTGCAATTCGAGAAAATTACGAAGCGTAGTTTCGTATATCTGGAACTACAGTTAACTTGTCAGTATATTTTTAAGATCGAAATTTCGTTTGTAGGTTCGGTTGTATATTTTTGCTAGAATTCTATTCCTTAATAAATAAACACCTGAAAAAACAAATGCTAAGTCCTCATCCTGACTTTGTTGAAGTTGAACTGAAATACCTGGCCAACGACAAAGATCTGGCGGTTTATATTGCTTCCACAGGTGGCGGTGATGTTACTGAGCATCAGGGTAACTATGTCATGCAACCGGTGAAGGTTCAAAATGCGAGGTTAAGAGAACAGGAATTTGACCTGGATCGCGAAGGCTTTGTCTTAACCAATCTGGTCAGCCAGGTAACTGATTTTTATAATGATCAGCAAATTGTGTACGTGTTCAAGGATGAAATTAAATCCCTGGTCAAACAAAAAATGGGTGCTAACTGCGTAGAGATTTTCGACTACACCCGTCGCTCTTCATCGGTGGAGGTGCAAAAGGATAAACAGATTCGCGAGGCGGCATCGATAATTCACAATGACTATACCGCAAAATCTGGCCCGGTTCGCTTAAGAGATCACTATTCGGAGGAACCGGGAATAGCGGAAAAGTTTTTGCAAGGCCGGTTTGCTGTTGTAAATGCATGGTGTTCGATAAGTGGTACGGTATACGATGCACCATTGGCCATGTGTGATGCATCAAGCGTAAGTGAAAGCGGCTTGGTGCCGGTGGAACGACAGGCTAAAGAACGCATCGGTGAAATACAACTGGCTATACATGAACCAAGTCATCGTTGGTATTATTTTCCGCAAATGCAGGCAGATGAAATATTGCTGTTCAAGACCTATGACTCAAAAGATGATGGGCGAGCACGGTTTACCATCCATACTTCATTCGATGATCCAAACGCGGCAAATGATGCGCCATCCCGGGAAAGTATAGAAGTCCGCTGCTTCGTATTTTTCTAGCTTCATATTTTTTAGCGTCAAAAATTTTTAGCTCAATCATTATCAAAATGTATATTTTATACGGTGGCCCTTTTACCCGAACAAAAATAGTGGAAATGGTCATGGCGGAAGGAAATATTCCCTACGAGCTCAGGGAAATCGACATAATCAATCAGGAACACCGCAAACCCGAGTTCCTTAAAATTAACCCAGCTGGCTGGATTCCAGCGATGATTACGCCGGAAGGGCAGACCCTGTATGAAACCCCGGCAATTAATTTATACCTGGTCGAGCGGCATAATCTCATAGATCTTGCGCCTGGAGTAGATGATCCCGATCGTGGTTTATTCCTGAGCGGGCTGTTTTCCCTTAGTGATGATTTTGAGCCGGCAATGAAATGTTATTTTTATCCTCATCGCTATGTTTTGCGCGAAGAAGATCAGCCAGCAATAAAACAAAAGGCACTTGAAACCGCATTGGACAGATTGAGGGTATATGAACAGCGAATTTCTAAAAATGGCCCTTATCATCTCGGCGAGCGATTTAGTCTGGTCGATATTACTCTGTCATATTGGTTAACCAACATCGTCCCAGAGAATATACTGGAGCCTTACCCGGGATTACAGCGATGTCTGGATCTGGTTCGTAATCGACCGAAACTGCAATCGAAGTTTACTGAGATAGATACAATGCGGCTTGATTACAGGTTACTCCAGGAAAAAGGTCTGGGTGTTAAATAACCTGGTATGCAATTTTGAATCTGATCTTAACCACTGAACGCCTGGTGATACGTCCATTGTCTATGGATGACATTGATTTGAGTATAGAAATGTTTACCAATGAAGATGTGAGTCGCTTTGCCGGGGGTGTGATTGGCGAAGAAGAAATCAGGAAAGATATGCCGAAATGGATTCGACGAGCGGGTAATGGGACCATTGGTATATGGTGCATTGAAGACAAAATCACAAAACAACGCTATGGCACGTCTGGTTTGTCACCATTACCCATCGAGCAAGACGATACCGACTGGGATCTGCTGGATGAGTCCATTGCGGTAGATTACGAAGTTGAGGTTGGATATTTATTACTGAAATCTGCATGGGGGCGGGGAATTGCAACCGAGGCTGCCAGATGTATGGTTGAATTTGGATTCGAGGTTGCCCAGCTGCCAGAAATTGTTGCAGTAATCGATGATGAGAATCAAGCCTCCCGAAATGTACTTAACAAGTTGGGATTTCGGGAGATGGGGGAGAGACGGGCTTATGCAGAGACCTGTGTGGGTTTTCGAATCACCCAGGCAGAATTTCGGGCAGAATTCCAGGCAGAGTTTCGTTCGTAAGGTTGTTTAATCCGTGGAACGGGCATAGTATCCGTGGTCCAAATTATTTCTACTATTAACTTTCTTTACAGAGAATCGACTGATTATGATTGATTTAACCATTAACAAGGATGTACTCGAGCGAACGGTAAATCTGGCGAAACAGCGAAACATTGTTATTCCCACATTTAAGCAACAACGCGACCCAGGTTTGATTCCTGACTCGATAAAGGGGCAACTAGGTGAGGTTGGATTATGGGATATCGCACCTGTAAATCTTTTTCGGATTAACTGGCATAACCAGCCCGTGGACCACGGCGGAACTTATGGCGGCGTTAATTATGTAGAGCTTCCAAAGGCGCTGACCGGAATCGATGCAAGGATCGTGGCCATAACTGGAAAATGGTTTCCAACCGGGGCGCATAAAGTCGGCGCGGCATTTGGCTGTCTAGCACCACCTCTGGTGACAGGACAATTTGATCCCACGCATGAAAAAGCGGTTTGGCCTTCGACGGGTAACTATTGTCGAGGCGGGGCTTATGACTCAGCATTATTGGGTTGTGAGTCCATTGCTATATTGCCCGAAGGTATGAGCAAAGAGCGATTTGAATGGCTCGAAAAAGTTGCTGGTGAAATAATTAAAACCCATGGCAGCGAAAGTAATGTCAAAGAGATTTTTGACAAATGTTGGGAGTTGCGTCAGTCGGGTCAGGCGTTGTCCATATTTAATCAATTTGATCAGCTAGGGAATTATTTGTGGCACCACGAAGTAACCGGGCCCGCCATTGCGGAAATGGTTGAACAGGCTATGGGATCGAACGATGCGTATCGAGGCCTTGTGGTTGCCACAGGTTCTGGCGGGACCATCGCGGCAGGGGATTATTTAAAGAAAATTTACCCGAATAGTAAAATTGCTGCAAGCGAGGCATTGCAATGTCCAACAATGCTAAACAATGGTTTTGGTGATCATCGAATTGAGGGCATTGGTGACAAGCATATCCCCTGGATTCACAACGTTAAAAATACTGATATGGTGGTTGCCATCGATGATGAGGCGCCGGTAAACTTAATACGATTATTCAATGAACCCGCGGGTCAACGCTATCTTTCTCAGCAGGATGTATCCGATGAGGTTATCAGTCAATTACCGCTGATGGGCATATCCGGCGCAGGTAATATGTTGTCTGCAATCAAATTTGCAAAGTATTATGAATTGGGTGAAAACGATATAGTTGCTACCGTACTCACCGACTCCATGGACATGTACCAGAGCAGGCTTACTGAGCTTAGCGAAGAGAAAGGTGAATTTACCGATGTCGACGCGGCCATAACCCATCATCAACATTTACTCGGCACCACCATCGATTATGTCGAGGAGTTGGGTTACTACGACAAAAAACGAATTCACAATCTGAAGTATTACACCTGGGTGGAACAACAGGGTAAAACACACGACGAAATCCAGGCCCAGTGGTATGACGACAGCTACTGGAATGACATTCCCGGCAAAGCCGAAGAGATTGATGCGCTGATTGATGAGTTTAACCTGCGAACCGGGTTGATGAATTAATCGTCGTTAGTTGTGAGGCAAGTTTACTATGTAACTATTACAACCGAATTTCTACAAACGTCGCATTATCAGAACTACCGGATACCTGGCGTATTGGCGTATTGTTTATATCCGCGACGATGAAATCGAACCGGTCATCGCTCTGGTATCCATACAGATGAAATTCAACATCAAAATTCCCCGACTTGTCCGTACGAACCGCTTCCAGTTGCCCGGATCTGGTGTGTTTTAAAAACAAGTCAACGCCGGAAATCGGCTGATCGTTATTTGCCAAAATACCTTCAAATTTAATCGAAGTTGTGGTCGTGGCAGTTTCTTCTGTTTCAACGACAGGAAACGATTGTTCTTTCCAATGCCAATATCCCTCATATAAAACCTTTACATTGGTATAACCCCAATCGGTTAGATTCTTTGCTGACAAAGTTGAAAGATGTCTCGGGCAACCGCAATAAGTGACAATTTCGCTGTCTTTACTCAACGCTACAATATTTTTCAGGTCGTTTTCATCGGCTTTGCCGTAAGGCACAGATAGTGACATTTCGATATGGCTTTTCTGATAGGAAGCTTTTGATCGGACATCAAAAATAAAAGGAACTGAATTCGCCGAATAAGTCTGGTTGAGTTCTACAGCATAAATATAATTTGGCGTGAAATCGTCATTAGCATCATGATTATGCGTATCGACCACGTTAGTTTGATCTTGGGCGGTTTGGTCCTGATTGGTTTGATTCTGATCGGTTTGGGTTTGGGTTTGGGTCGTATCAACCTGGGTATTGTTCTCAGTTGCGCTTTTTTCTTCAGAACAAGCGGTCAGTAAAACAGTCAGGGAAAGTGCGTATATTATTGCGGTAATTTTTTTCATGTTCAGGTTTTTTTGTAACATGTTTAGTGGTTTCGGTGAATTAAGAAGTATGACTAGTTTGCAGGCAAAAGGTTTCGTTTTCAACTTCAATTTTGTTGCAACAATTCACCTAGATCGATGTTCTTCTTTTCAGCAAAGTAAGCTATGATCCTTTTGAAATTCGGATTCGCAATCCTGCATCGGACCGGTTTAAATTTACCGTGATAACTGAAATTTGATGAAACAATCTACCAGCCAATTGAGATCTGAGCCGGAACTGACGGATCCTCAAATTTACGATAATTCTTCGAGATATTATCCGCAGATGAGTTATGCCGGGCTGGAGTCCATTCATCAGGTTCAGTCCCAAAACCAGTACGGCGAAGAACAAACCATTAATATTGTTGGCGAACTGCCATTAACTATCAAGGTCGATGGCCAGGAGCTGGTCACATTGATGACGCTTGGAACCCATCCAGAAAAACTGGTACTAGGGTATCTGAGAAATCAAACTTTGTTTGAAAGTCCCGAAGAAATAAAATCGGTGATGGTGGACTGGGACCGGGAGCTGGCCGAAGTGACCACGGTGAAAGGGGAAGGGATCCCAAACTTTGATAAATTGAATCGTACGGTAACCACTGGGTGTGGTCAGGGAACAATTCTCAGTTGTACACTGGACAAATTGTACGAGCATCGGTTGCCAGATATACAAATAAAGCAATCTGACATCTATAATGTATTGAAACAGGTATCCAGATTTAACAAGGCTTATCGCGCCGCAGGATCCGTGCATGGCTGTGGGTTGTGTCAGGATGGTGAGGTGTTGATATTTATCGAGGACGTTGGACGGCACAATGCCATGGATACTATTTCCGGAGAAATGTGGCTTGAGGGTATAAACGGTAACGATAAAATATTTTACTCTACTGGCCGACTCACATCAGAGATCGTAATGAAAGCAGCATTAATGGGAATACCCGTTCTGGTCTCTCGCAATGGCACTACCCATATGGGCTTTGAACTGGCTGAAGAACTTGGGGTCATGCTAATTGCACGGGCCAAAAGTCGGCAATTCGTGGCGCTAAATTCGAAAAACCTGCTATTTGATCAACCGCCGCGAAGAAGATAGTTCTTGAAATCTGCAGCTGCGCTGATAGTGTCAAAACGGGCGAGTCAAGATGACAAATAAAATTGAATTTAATTTTTAATCCTTCGCGAATCGGCTTTCTTAGGTTTTGAAAAATTACTGGTATTTAATTTTTGGGTTGAGTCTGGGTTGGTTACTACATACGGCCTACGATAATTTTATCCAACCCGGTTTTCAGGAATCATCCACACCCATAGACAAGCCGCTGGCTACATTTGTGGAAAACAACAATAACGTCGCTCAGCAGGATTCAGGATTGGTTGCTGCTAATGAAAACACGCTAAACAATCAGGCTGCCGAAATAGATTCTGAGCCAAAGCTTCACAATAGTCCTCAAGTTATGTTACAAAATAATATTGCCCAATATTTGCAAGACGGAAATTTTGAATTGGCAGTGAAGACCTGTGAGTCATTTGATGGGGTGCAATTTGAAAATTGCAGAAAAATTTTTCTTATTTTCGCTGAATCTCCGGATATGGCTGAACCTGAAAAAATTTTGCTGCTCGATCTTTGGCTGGCAGAATATCCGGATGACATTGATGCGGTGGGATTAATGGTACAACTGGATATGGATAACGAACGTTTTGTCGAGGCTGTGCAACGCATGGCTTTGTTAAAAAGTTATCACATCGATCCTCGCCTGCAACAGCGAATTCTCCGCGAAACCCAGAGATTTGCCAGAACTGCGATGATAAAACTAACGCTGATTGGTGATTTGAATTCTTTGCAGGCATTGCTGGTATCACTGATTGAAATAGAACCCGAGCGTGCGGCATGGCGCTACTCTTTGGCAAAGGCTCAGTACGATCTGCAGCAATATGATGATGCGCTCTATACACTGGCGTATATCCTGTTTGATGCCGATTACGGATTTCGTTCGACTCAGCTTTATGAAGAAATTAAGGATAAGCTGAACTTTGCAGGTTATACCGAAGTCTTGCTCCGAAAAGTGGGATCTCATTATGTTGTTAGTGCTCGATTAAATAACTTTCACCCGGTAAAATTATTACTGGATACTGGGGCTTCGGTAACGTCTTTGAATGCGTCGTTACTTGAAAGCCTCGGACTGACAGGATCCGGAACAAAAACCATTACATTGGACACCGCTGGCGGAAGAATAAAATCGGACTTGATTACCCTGGGTTCGCTGAGTATTGGTGGACAGGTTGTTTCGGGTCTCGACGTTGCGAGTTTAAATATCGCCGGAATCGAGGCAGATGGTTTGCTTGGAATGAATTTTCTAAATCATTTTCGGTTTGTAATCGATCAGGATCAACGAAAACTTTATCTCGAGCGAAGATAAAAACTTGGGCAGCTTAACGCGAATTTGATTTGAATTAGCTTATATTTGGTTGTGGAATCAAATTTCTACTAATAGGAAAATTTGATCTGTACATACATTATTTTAATGACCGTATACCATTACTGAACTCGTATTCGCTGATGGCGTAATTGGCACTAAAGGAACGCATCTGTTGGACCTATGATGGGTAAGAACAAACAAGGAATATACCCGCGTTGTATAAATTCAATGACAATTAATATAGTGCGTTGATACAAATGTTTCATAGGTGGAATGACCCAATCGCGGGTCGCACTCACATCTTTTTACAAAACCCCATAGAGGAAAATAAATGAAATCCATGAAAAAAATTGCCAGCTGCGCAGTAGCGGCTGCAGTAGCGTCAACAATGGCGTCCACTGCAATGGCAGATGTAAATGTTGCGTTCTTTTTAGAATGGGCAACACCAAACCAACAAGCAAAGGTAGAGAACGCTTACGATGATGCTTTAGGCGAAACCGTAAACTGGACCAACTTCGACGCTGGAACTCAAATGACTGAAGCGATGCTGGCAGGGGACATTGACATCTCCTACAGTCAAGGTCTTGCGCCTTTTATCAATGCAGTAAACGCTAACGCACCGATCAAACTCGTTTCAATTGCAGTTCAATATCCAGCAAACGACTGTGTTGTTCGAACCGGTGAAGGCATCGATAAAACCAATGCTTCGGAACTCGAAGGAAAATCAGTTGCTGTACCTTTGGCAACAATGGCAGACTACAGTTTCCGTATGATGATGCGTGCACTTGATGTTGACGTTAGCAAAGTTAATGTTGTTGATCAGGCCCCTGCTGATGGCGCGGTTTCTCTCGCTGATGGTGCTGTTTCGATGGCTTGTGGCTTTGGTGCTGATTCAATGGCAAAAATGTATGAAGCTGGCGATGTACTTATGTCACCTGAAGATAAAGAAGCTGCTGGCATCATAAGCTTTGATGTTGTTTCAGTAACCGAGAAATTTGCCCAGGAAAACCCTGAGGCAGTACGTACATTTTTACAAGTTACTCACGATTCAAACGCACAATTTGCTGCTGGTAACTCTGATATCGACGCTATTGCAAATGATGCTGGTTTAAGCGTTGAAGCAACAAACGCCCAAATGGCAACCTTTATTTTCCCAACTGCAGAGCAACAATTGAATGAATACTTCAACGATGGCGGTATGGCTGCGGTTGCCATTGGTGTTGTAGGTAATGCTTTTGCAACAGCTGAATCCCCAGCCCTTGATGACTACTCTGTCGCTATTGATACTTCATTCTTGCAGTGAGCAGATCAACATCAGCAAAAATTGTGCGAGTTAATCTCTAACAATATTTGCGGGTGAAATTTGCTAAGAAGACGGGCTATTTCAGAAATTGAAATGGCCCGTTTTTTATGAAGTGTTTATCAGGATGAAAGTCGATTTCGTCTAGAATTGGGCAACAAACAACTATTACCCTAGGATAAAAAAATGAGTGATCTGGTTGCAGATAATGTAAATATGTTTTTCGCAATGACTGAAGGCGAAGGGGTTCACGCCCTAAAGGATGTCAGTTTTACTTTAAAGAAAGGCGAACTACTTTCCGTGCTTGGACCATCGGGTTGTGGAAAAACCACGCTATTAAATATTGTTGCAGGATTTTTGCGACCAACGGGTGGAGAGTTTACCTTGGGTGGAGAAGAAATCGATGGTCCTGGCGTAGATCGGGGAATGGTGTTTCAGCAGGGTGCATTATTCGAATGGCTGACCGTTTCTGAGAATGTGAATTTCGGTTTGCGTATGAAAAATGCTGATCCAGTGGAAACTGCCAGGAAAGTCGAGGAATGGTTGGAAATTGTTGGATTGCAAGGATTTGGTGAAACCCCAACTTATCAGTTATCGGGGGGTATGCAGCAACGCGTTGCATTGGCACGATGCCTGATTAACGATCCTGAATTAATTTTGATGGACGAACCATTGGGTGCGCTGGACGCATTAACCCGAGAGAAAATGCAGGCATTGGTTTTGAAAATTTGGAAGGAAACGGGTAAGACCATCATGATTATTACTCACTCTGTAGAAGAAGCATTGCTATTAGGCGAGCGTTTGTTTGTAATGGCGCCGCGTCCAGGTCGCTTACACAAAGAATATCGTCTTGAGTTCGCAGAGCGCGGATTGGTTGAAGATGCCAGGGAAATTAAAAATGGTAAAGAATTTATTAAGGTCCGTGAAGAAATCTTGACCATGATCTGGGATATGGAAGAAGAGATCATGGGTAAGTCAGAAGCTGCCTAGAAAACCCATTTGGGAATACTTTGAAAACACAAACAAAACAGTGAGATAACAATAATGATTATCGGATTATTATTTATAGCATTAATTGGAGCCATTATTTGGTCTATAGTTTACGGCAGAAAAATTATCAAGACAGAGAAAACTGATCTGGTATTTGGTAATCCGAGCAAAGCCCTGGGTGGTTGGCACTGGGTGATCGCAGGGGTCTCGAGTATATTGGTAGTTTGGCTTTATTTTTCCTGGGACGCAGGTCGCGCTTATTTCCCTCAAGCGGGTAATGAGCTTTGTCAGGTTGCAAAATTGAATCGTTCAGCCAACCCAATTCGATCTTCGTTTCCCCTCGACCAACGTCTATTGAGTGGAACAGCATTACTACAAAGGGATTACGCCCAGATCGATTTATTGGAGAAACAGCTTGCAAAAACTGACTTCAATGATGCTGACCGAAATGAGCTTTTGGAAATTATTGGGGATATGCGCAACGCGCTTTCAGCCCAAGCGAATCCCAACTTAATTGACAGCTCAGTGGCTGCAAGGTTTGAGGATATTGCTACTCGGATCGATTCACTTGCAAAAGATATTATTGCAGATGGATACCCTGGCCCAGTGGATGAAGCCGCTCATGCTGAGGCCATGGCCCAGCCTGCCTGGGGAGAAACCAGCGTTGAACTACCACCTTTGCCTATGACCGATCGTGGTCGACGATTCGACGCAGCCAGTATTGTGATGGATCAGATTTCGAAAGATTTTGGAGATATAAAAAATGATGGCGCTGAAATTTCCCAGAGGCTGTCCGCTTTAGAATCTCGCTATAACGCGTTTTCTATGGATAGTAGTGGTGATGAAAATGCGGTGGCGGCTCGGGAAGATTTGGTGAAACAAATTGGCAAGATATACAAGCGTATCGACGATGGCCGAATATTCCCACCTGCAATTACCCAGGTGGTCGAAGACGCACTAATTCATCTTGACGACAATCGAACGCAAGCCCAGGGTAGCTTACGTTACATAAACGCATTTGCAATGCCTGGTGGAGAAATTCTCGCGGGAAACAATGCTTGTTCTGAACAGGGTTCAGGCCGTTGGTTACCAAAACCATCCGATACGATACGAACCTTTGCCCGCCTGGCTGATCCAGATATTGGTTATAAAGGTATTCCGCTGTTGTGGTACAAAATGAAACCCGTTGGAGAAATGATTGCATTTCTTCTGCCTGACTGGATTGCAGATTTAGTACCAGGTGAATATCCGCGACACGGAGATGATGGTCAGATTTCAAGCAACTTCAAAGGCAGTGTTTATAACCTGGTTACCGGCAATTACAACTCATTTGCAATTCCCGTCCCCATGGGCCATATCTGGGATTCAATTTTGCGCGTGTTATCGGGACTATTTGTAGGTATCGTGTTGGGTGTTCCTCTCGGGTTGTTCATGGGGTTGTCAAGATTTGCCAAAGGTTTTTTCGATCCACTCATTGAATTGTACCGGCCCATTCCACCTTTGGCCTGGGCGCCACTGGTGCTTACCATTTTTGGTATTCAGGACGACGGAAAGATCTTCCTGTTGTTTATGGTGGCATTTGCGATTATGGTTATTTCTGCAAGGACTGGGGCGACGGGTACCCAATTGTCCAAAATACATGCAGCCCATTCCCTGGGTGCAACAAACAGACAAATTTTACGCAGAGTTATATTGCCAAATTCGTTGCCAGAAATTTTAACCGGAATTCGAATTGCCATTGGTGTATGTTGGGGGACCCTGGTGGCGGCAGAAATGTTAGCGGGTACCACAGGCATCGGATTCGTCGAGAACGTCGCACGCAAGCAGTCTGATTACGAAATAATCTGGACCACTATTATCATCCTCGGGTTATTGGGATTGATGTTCGACTTGATGATGCGATACGTGATTAAGCGATCAATCCCCTGGCGCGGTAAAGGTTAAAAAGGTTATTTTTAAAATATCTTTCAGATAAACCCTGGGGCGGAATTAATTCCGCCCCTTTTTATTGCCATGGATGGCATGTATGCCGCGGGCGCAGGGATGCGCAGGAGCGGCGATTGCCATGGATGGCATGTATGCCGCGGGCGCAGGGATGCGCAGGAGCGGCGATTGCCATGGATGGCATGACCGATTTTTGCTCCTGCAAAATCGGCACTTCCGCCTTCCCCCTGATCGGAGTCAGGGGCAGGCTCTGGCGGTCGTAGCCGCGGGTTTCAAAACAGACGTCATCCCGGAACACTGAAAGCGTATCCCAGTCGTCATCCCGGAAATCGCGCAGCGATTATCCGGGATCCATGCTTCGTACTGAATTCCCGGCAAAATCTGACTTTCTGCAATGTCATACATGGATTCCGGATAGGTCTCCGACCTTCCGGAATGACGGAGTGGGAGGATAGCATACGGGTCCACTCCCCTCCTGATCAGAGCTTGTGCCCAGCTTGACTGGGTATCAGGGGCAGGCTTTGGCGGTCGTAGCCGCGGGTTTTAAAACAGACGTCATCCCGGAACGCTGAAAGCGTATCCCAGTCGTCATCCCGGAAATCGCGCAGCGATTATCCGGGATCCATGCTTCGTACTGAATTCCCGGCAAAATCTGACTTTCTGCAATGTCATACATGGATTCCGGATAGGTCTCCGACCTTCCGGAATGACGGAGTGGGAGGATAGCATACGGGTCCACTCTCCTCCTGATCAGAGCTTGTGCCCAGCTTGACTGGGTATCTGGGGGGCTCTGGTGGTCACGCGCAGGAGCGGCGATTATGCACCCTATTTTTTATGAAGGGCCCTGGCAATTGAAGCAATGTGAGCTGGATTGGTGCCACAACATCCACCGATGATCGGAATGGGATAATTGGTCACAAGATTCGAGATTGCAGCCGCGAATGAATCAGGATCTTCTGTCTCAAGTTCTTCAAGATCGACCAATTCATCGACGCTTCTAGGGGAGGTATTGCCATGAAAGCCGATAATTCGATTCTGGATTGATGGGTTTTTATCCAGCGCACTATGTAAAACACTCGGGTGCACACAATTTACCGCAAACCGGGCAGTGGCTTCAGAACTGTTGTCATCAATAGCGTGGATGGCTTCAGCGAGTAGTGTTCCATCGAGAAGCGTGCCGTCTTTTGTGACAACAAAACTAATGATATAAGGTAAGCCTGTTTGAGCCATGACCTTCGCCATGCCCATTGCTTCGCCCAATGCAGGCAGTGTAGCTGCTTGAATAAAATCGGGTCTTGCGGAGGCTAAAGCGTCAACCTGATAGAAGTGAAATTCTTCAGCTTCTTTTTGGTCGGGTGCTTCTTCTGGTTTGTATGCATCACCTTTGGGTCCAATGGTACCGCCAATCAGAATGGGTTGAGATTGCGGACTGTATGATTCTTTAATTCGTCTAAGAAACGCAATATTGTCCTGATTTACTGATTTTTCGGGAAAACCAGAATTTTCCAGTCGTTCCCGATTACATCGCCATGTAGCGGCAGATATCACCATCGGATATTGATGCGCTATGGCAATATCAAAATATTCCCGCACAATTTTCTCGAGAACTTCAGAAAAAAATGAATTATAGATTAAGCCACCATGGGCGATTTCTGCATCGAACTCAACTTCTGGATGTCGCCTGAGTAGTTCATATATCGAACCCTCTCCCAGGATTAAAGATTCACTTTTAAGTAAACTTGTCAGATCCATTTTCGCTCCTTGAGCATTGTGGTATTGCCATTATTATAGAATAAATTTTTTGATCTAATGTGCCTGAATTAATTAGTGTTGATTTATTTAATGGCTTCTGGAACTATATAAAAGATTATCGTTCTTAAAGAGTTGCGTGCAATTCACTAAATATACAAACAGAGTAAAATTCACTTATTAACTATGTTGTTCATCTCTACCCTTGGATATTACAGCTTGGCCGGTCTGATTTTCGCAATTGCGTTCTTTTTTATCGGATACAAATCAATCCATGCTGATGCAGTCGGTACTAAACTTCGGGTGCGAATACTTTGGTTTCCTGCGGCTGTGGCAATCTGGCCTTTATTACTTTGTAAGTGGATAAACAGTCAGCGTTCAAAATGAAAAAAGGCCATAGAAGATTTCACAAAGTATTCTGGTTGTTGCTCACGCCAGCTCTCGTATTATTTTTGTACTGGAATATTCCTGAACAAAATTCCGTGACAACCTCTACGGTTCCGCCAAAGTCCGAAATTGCCATTCTGCCTTAAATTATTTTGCCTTAAATTATTATGAGCCACGAATTCGTCCTGGTTAACTGGAACAAGCGAAAAAAGATCTACGATCTGTGTTTGTGGGTGGGTATTATTCTTTACATCGGATTGTTTATCGCTGTAACAAATATGCAATTTCAGGGAGAAGACGCTATTTCTACACTTATTGTTTTAATACGCGCGTTTTCGACCTGCGGATTTTTGTTGCTGACGTTGATTTTATGCATTGGGCCCCTGGCAAGAATTGATAAAAGATTCTTGCCGCTGTTGTATAACCGTAGACACTTCGGTGTGTCATTTTTCCTGATAGCTTTAATTCACAGCGCCCTGGCAATTTTCTGGTACCACAGTTTTGGTGATATCAATCCACTTGTTTCCGTTGTGACTTCGGGTGGTGACTATGAAAGTTTCGGTGATTTCCCGTTTCAGCTTTTCGGCCTAATCGCATTACTGATCTTTTTCATAATGGCTGCAACCAGTCATGACTACTGGAATGCGGTGCTAGGGCCTTTGTGGAAAACTCTGCACGTATTGGTTTATCCAGGTTATGTCCTATTGGTTATACACATTGGATTTGGTGCCATGCAGGAGGACTACACAGGGATGCTGCCTGTTCTAGTGTTCGGTAGCGTCATTCTGGTCGGCGGGTTGCATGTATATAGTGCCTTGTTTTATAGCAAGGTTGATAAATCCGTTGACGGGTCAGGTTGGGTTGACGTTGGAAACTGGCAGGAAATTGAAAACGATCGAGCCATTACCGTAACCGTTGGCAATGATGAACGAGTGGCGGTTTTTCGATTCGATGAAAATAAACTTTGTGCGGTTTCCAATGTTTGTCAGCATCAGAATGGGCCCCTAGGTGAGGGGAGAATTGTTGACGGATGCATAACCTGCCCCTGGCATGGTTTTCAATATCGCCCCGAAGATGGTTGTTCGCCTCCGCCATTTACCGAAAAAATTGAAACTTATAATTTGAAACTGGAAGGGAGTAGGGTGATGCTCGACCCCGTCGCGCTACCCAAGGGTTCGGCCAGGCCCATAATCAGCATAACTAATTGAGATTGTTAAGTGAACAAATCGGATAAACAACCATTTTTTGTAGGCTACCTGGACATGCCTGTAGCGTTGAAAAAGTTTTATGTTCCTGTGGTTATTGTTATGGGCTTATTTTCGGTATTTGCAGGCTATACCCTGGCCGGATTGCAAAAAAGTTCGGGCCCTGGTGAATGGCACACCAGCGAAACTGAAACCATAAGCGGATTGCTTAGAGTCGATCCCTATCCGGTTTTACATCGTATTGATCTCCAGGATGAAACTAAAATCGAATCAATTTTGCTGGTGAATCAGGGGAAACTTTCTGCTGAAGCTTTTTCAAAACCCTTTCACAACCAATACGTTTCGGTAACGGGTTTTCCCATTCGTAGAGGTGGCTGGACTATGCTCGAGTTGAATTCACCAGATAATGTAGTCGCAAATTCAGATTCCATCTCCAGTGACTTAATTGATCAACTAAAAGCCAGGGTAGACCCAGAAGCCCTTGGACCGGTATCTTTAGCAGGTGAAATTATTGATTCCAAATGTTTTCTGGGGGTGATGAAACCTGGGGAAGGTTCCGTCCACAAGGCTTGCGCGGAAGTTTGCTTAATTGGTGGCATACCATCGATGTTGCTGGTTAGGGGTGACGATGACTTAAAGTATGGTTACTTGCTGACTCAGCCTGATGGATCTAACGCCGCGAAAGTACTTTCGTCAAAAGCAGCTGATAAAGTGGAAGTTTCTGGCGAGTTAATGCAGCAGGGTGATTTGCTGTACATTAAAATGGCCGAGAACGGAATGCGTGGTTAATATTATGCATACTTAAACTTAAGCAAAGGATACTTTATCCAAATAGCGTAGGCCGACAAAAATATAAGTATGGAGCGAGGATAGAAACAGTAAAGCAATAAGGGAATAAAATATTCGTTTAAACAGGAATGGATGGATGTGGTAGTACAATACCCCGACCATGGCCAGTATGGGTGCCAGGTATCTGCCCTGGGGTTGATAGTTGATGGTCCACGATGCCCATAAAGATACACCCACCACCGTAACCGCTGAAAACAGAGTGATACCCAGCAATACATGAAAATGTCGCGGTGCGTTGATTAGCACAGAAATCAGAATTGTCAGAAACAACAACGTACTAACCAGTTTGATAAAATTGTACTGGGTTTGTGAAGGATTGAACTGGGTGAAGCCAAAAGAGCCGAAGCTGGTGATCAGAGTGTTTGATCCCCATCGTTTATTTTGTATGAGTTGATCCAGAGTTATGCCCCTGTCTTTCAAATAAAGATTTGCATATTTTTTAGAATAGGGTGTGCTTGGCTTATACGGATAGGTTGCTTTTACTTCGGTCATTTGCTCGAATTTTTCAAAGGTCTCGAATCCATTTTCCCGGACATCCAGAGAATAGCGTAGCCCAGGAAGAGCCAGCGCAATCAGCACAATGATCCCAAGCCGGGAAACCAACCTTTTCAAGTTGTTAAAATCATTGTTAAAGATTTTCCAGATAAGATACAGCGACAGAAACATCAGAAACAAAAGGTAGTTTGTTTTCAGTAAAAGCAACGCGCCCAGAAATACCCCCAATAAAATATATTTGATAGTCGCGTTGGAAGGCTTTTCGTCGATCAAGAATCGGTTCAGATAACTTGTCTTCACCGATGCCTGGTAAGCCATGAATATCACCATGAAAAGGGCAAAAGCGTCTGAATTTGTATAACTAAATAGATACCAGGCCTGGGCGGTGATTAATATTGGTAGGGTAAAGAATCGAAACTCACGATTTCGAAATGAATAGACTATTAATATGAAGAAAAGTAGATTATTAAACAGTCGGGCATCGGTAAGTTCGGGCAGCCGCAGGGGTTTGAGTAAACGGGTGAAATAGCCTGCGACCTGATAATAAAGCTCATAACTGCTTAGTCGGGATTTCCCGTATACGCTAAATGTATCCGCTATGGCGGGGTCGTCGATGGCGGGAGGTAAAGTGTTTTCACTATAATAGTTAACCGCTGAAAAATGAACTTGCTCATCGGGGTGTACTGCATAATTCGAAATCACTGCCATTACAATGGTCAGCACCAACGGAATAACCAATAAATATGGGACAAATTTCAGATCAGAATCCAGCCGGTCAATAATTCGAAAAATTATCAGGACTAATCCAGAAATCAAAATCAAATTAAATATATGAATTATCGGGAAACCTGGTTTGCTGGTAGGAGAAATTTCAAGCAATAATTGGCCGTCGTCACCCTGAATGTCAACCTTTAAATATTGACCCTGAATGAAAGTGTTTTGTATCTGATTGAGACCCTTAAGGTTTTCGAATTTATTCCACGCACCGCTATGGATTGTTTCATATCCGCTTTGGTTTATGGATATATCCCGAATTTTAACTTTCCCTGGGGTCTTCATTGGATCTATCCTGATCCGGGTGATGTTATCCAGGCCACCAATAAAAACCGAGTATGCGGTAATTTCCTTCAGTAGTCCAAACGTCGTACTATTTCTTTCTGTATAAACCCGATCATCATCTGCCCAGAACACCTGCATGATGGATTCATCATGGCTAATCGATTCGATATTGATATTGAGTTGTGCTTTAAACGCGAAGAAGTGCAAGTATATACCGCACAGAAACAGGCAGATCACCAGGATATGAATTATTCTGGGGGTGGACGCCATCCTGAAAAATTTTTAAAAGTATTCGCGCATTTAATCGGTTGACAGACTTATCCCGGCTTACCAATAGAATAAGTTACTTTCGGGTGGTTGGCTCCAGTTTTTTCTTTAGCTCATAACTGTATCATAACTTTTGTCAGCGCAAGGCGTTTCAAAAGCTTGCAGTCTGGAATTTTATTTTCCCGAATTCGATAAAATATTGAATCAATTGTGCAGTAGTTAGATCCCTATATCAGGTCCGGGTCAGACAATATCTCAACCAGGGCGGGCCCAGGATGCTCCAGAGCATTGCTGATAATTTTATCTAAATTTTTTTGTTCTTCTACCCGCTCACCAAAAGCACCACAAAGTTTTGCGTATTCAGCAAAATTTGGATTGTGCAACGAGGTCTGCCATACATTCCATTCCGCTGCTCTTTGCTCTTTGGTGATTTTTCCCAGCTGATTATTGTTCAACAGGATGTGGGTGATATTCATATCATATTTTACTGCGGTGGTGAAATCTGCCAGATACTGACCAAATCCACCATCTCCACTAACCGAGACTATTGGTCGGCCTTTGAGTGAATCAATATCCTGGGTGGCAGCCCATGCGCCCATGGCCGCAGAAAAAGAAAACCCAATTGAACCCAGATACCCAGACATGAGTACAGACTGATTTTTGCATTCAAAATAACGGCCAAAGGAATAAGTGTTGTTGCCAACATCCACAGCGATGATGGCATTATCTGGAACCAGGCGGCTCAACGAGTCAAAAATTAAAGCAGAGTTTATACCCTTATCATTATTATCGGATCGCCGACTGCGTTTTTCTTCTCGCCAGATTTCCCAGCGCTCAGCAACTTCCAACCGCTGATCCACTGTATCGAGTTTTTTATTCAGCGATTTTTTAAATATATTCGCCGTGGTTGCGATTTCTCCCCAGATTGGCAGGGTCACCGGATGAAATTTCCCCAATGCCATCTGGTCAAAATCAACCTGAATGATGGGCCGCTTTTCGGTGATGCCAGTATGGTTGGAAAATGAGGCACCAAAAACCAGGATCAAATCACATTCATTCATAAACCAGCTGGCGATTGGCGTACCTGATCGACCCAGCACCCCAGCGGCCAATGGATGGGAATCTGGAATCTGGCCCTTGGCTTTGAATGTGGTTAAAACCGGAGCATTGAGTTTTTCGGCCAGTGCTGTCACTTCGCTCATGCACTCCCTGGCGCCATAACCGACAATGATGATTGGGCGTTTGTGATCATGGATCATGTCCATGGCTTTTTTTATGGAAGTTTCGGATGGCGTAATTTCTGGTTCACCCATTCGACCATCGGGATGTCCGACTTTGGATTTAGGTGTGACTGGCAGGGTTTGAACATCGTCGGGAAAAATTAAATGCGTAGGTTCTCGATTAACGATGGCATTTTTACAGGCCAGGCTCATCAATTCCCCATGTTTGCTGGTATGCAATACCGTCTGGCTGTAGTTTGTAACGGCGTCAAATGCGGATGAGAGGTCAATATCCTGGAATGCACCCGGTCCAAGCACCTGAATATCAACCTGGCCGGTAAGGGCCAGAGCAGGGGCGCGGTCAACTTTACAATCCCACAGGCCGGTTAACAGGTTGGTCGCGCCGGGTCCGGCTATGGTTAAACATGCCGCAGGTTTTCCAGAAGCTTTGGCATAGCCCGAACAAGCAAACGCCGCTGCGCCTTCATGGCGTATACCATAATAGTTCAAATTGCCTTTAACTTCCTGCAAGCGCAGTGCTTCAGCCAGTCCCAGGTTAGAATGGCCAACCATACCAAAAACAGATTTTATTCCCCAGTTCACCATGGTCTCGGCCATAACATCGGAAATGGTTTGTTGCTTTTCAGGTTCTTTTTCAAGGCCAAGATAAATGCCATCGTCACGAACCTCTACGGGATACATTTGTTGGCCAGAATCTTCATGGCCGCCGGGTGGCTTACCGGTAAGAGGATCGAAGTCCCAGCCATGCCAGGGGCAACGCAACCAGCACTGGCCATCGTTGCCGCGTTCAATAGATCCTTCTCCCAACGGGCCACCCTGATGGGGGCAGTGATTTTCCATTGCGGCATATTGACCATTGACATGGGTTAATGCCATGCTTTTGGTTTCAGCGGTTACTGTCTTTACCCTCCCCTCGGGTAGTTCATTCAGAGCAGCGACTTTGTGCCAGGTGTAGTCCTGTTTAGATTCAGCCATTTAGATTTTCTCAATTGTTTTGGTTCATGCGCATTATTAATTTTTACCAACCCCACCGTAGTTAACCCCAGTGAGGTGGGACATTTCCCGATGGAATGTAGTCAGGTCTTCGATATTAAAATCCTGCAAACGATTGTGTCCACAAGCCCGGGCCAGAATAGACATCAGTTCTATTGATGCGTTCATAAATCGCGCCAAACGCTCAGCAGCCTGATCAACGATCAATCTCGCGCGCAGATTTTTTTTCTGGGTTGCAATACCAACAGGGCAGTTATTGGAGTGACACGCCCGCATGCCCAGGCAGCCAATGGCTTGCAACGCAGAGTTAGAAAGCGCAATTCCATCTGCACCCAATGCCATCGCTTTGGCAAAATCAGCAGGTGTGCGAAGCCCGCCTGTGGCGATTAAAGTAATATTTTCACGACCAGCGCTGTCCAGATGTTGCCGCGCCCTGGCCAATGCGGGGATTGTGGGTACAGATATATTGTCCCTAAATATGAGCGGTGCTGCTCCGGTACCGCCGCCCCGGCCATCTAAAATGATGTAGTCCACACCAATTTCCAGCGCAGCATCAATATCTTTTTCAATGTGTTGGGCGGATAATTTATAGCCGACGGGGATGCCCCCTGTATGTTCACGAACCTCTGCGGCAAATTCTCGGATTTGATCAATTTGATCCCATTCAGGAAACCTCGCTGGAGAGATCGCATCTTGACCTGGGTTGAGTCCGCGTACCTCCGCAATCTTACCCTGAACCTTGTTCCCCGGTAGGTGACCTCCTGTACCGGTTTTTGCACCCTGGCCACCTTTAAAATGAAATGCCTGGCATTTTTCAACTTTTTCCCAGTCAAAACCAAATCTTGCTGAGGCCAGCTCGTAAAAGTAACGGCTGTTGGTTTGCTGTTCTTCGGGCAGCATGCCACCTTCGCCGGAGCAGATCCCCGTGCCCACCAATTCAGCGCCTTTAGACAAAGCTATTTTAGCCTCTTCAGACAGCGCTCCAAAACTCATATCAGATACAAACAAGGGAATTTTCAATTCCATTGGTTTTTTTGATTCTGGACCGATAGTGAAACTGCTATCCACTTCAACATCATCCAACAGGGGTAGGGTTGCAAGTTGACCGACTACAAATTGTAAATCATCCCAGGACGGGAGATCATTACGCGATACCCCCATGGCACTAACCGGTCCATGATGCCCTGTCTTACTCAGCCCATCATTAGCCAGTTGCCTTATTAGTTTAACGTGGGGTTCGTCGGGGGTTCCCACAGGATCCTGATAAGAGCCTTGATAGGCATTACGATTATAGGGTTGTGGATGCTTTGCCTCCCAGGCCAGGATTTCATCTTCATCAACCCATATTTTATTGTCATCGATCCAACTTTCGAACTTTTCCAGAATCTCCGAATTGTTGTATTCACTAATTCCAGTATCAACTCTGTAGTCCCATCCATGCAAGCCGCAAATAATATTATCGCCCTGGACAAATCCATCCGACATTAAAGCCCCGCGATGGGCGCATCGGCCATAGAGTACGGATACCTTTTCGTCAAATCGAATAATGACCAAATCTACATTGGAAATCCGTACAGCGGTGGGTTCTCGATCTTTTAAATCATTCCAGTTCGCGATTTCTAATTTATTCATTTTCTGTTTTACTGACCAAATGTAATTTCAATTTAGATTCTACCCTACACTATCTAGCTAGAATATTATGAACCAGCTTGGTTCAGGGGATTGTTGTTTTTGTTGTTACTGATAGCAGATCTACTTTCACCGTAACGCTTTGCCAGGGGTGCAGCGGATAAACCATGGGCGAATACGCTGAGCATGACCGTAATAAAGACGATGTTGGTAATAATCTGTGGATGGGGCAATATGGTTTCATTAATCACCAGCAATACAAACAGGATTGAAGCCAGACCTCGAGGGCCAAACCAACCGAGGAACAGTGTGGTCATGAAATTTATGTTCAGCCCCTTTAGGGAAAGGTATACGGGGAGCATTCGCATAATTGTCAGACTGAAAATCGCAAAAACCCAATACCACAAATTGAAATCCTGTAATGCCATGGGTAGTAATAATGCACCAAATACAAAAAATGTACTCAATGTAAAAATCTGCCCTTCGGTCTCAGCAAATTCGAACAGGTATTTACATTGATTCTTTTGGTAATTTCCAAATACGATACCACCAACAAAGGCGGCAATAAAGCCATTGCCGTGGAGGGATTCTGCAACCACAAAACAAAGTCCAGCGATACATAAGGCAATTATTCCTTCACCGCTAGGGGAAACCCAATGGCGCTGATTAGCGCGTCTTATCAACCATGCACCGCTAAAACCGATAATGATTCCACTCAATGGTCCCAGGGATAATTGCAACAAAGCAAATGTTAGCCATTCCTGATTGTCATTGGTCATGATCGCGGACGCGATGCTGGCAAATACCAGAATTATAGGTAAAGCAATACCATCGTTTAAACCGCTTTCCACGTTAAGACCGATGCGAATGGGTTCGGGGACCTTTTCACTGGACACAACGACCTGACCCAGCGCGGCATCGGTGGGTGTTAAAATTGCAGCGACCAATGCGGCTTCACAAATAGTTAATCCTAAGGGAAGCGCCATTGCAAATAAGCTGCCTACCAAAATTGTAAGGGGCATTCCAATGAGAAGCAGGCGCTGGGGAATGACCCTATCGGTTTTTAATTTTCTTAAGTCGATTCGAGCAGCATCACTAAACAGGACCAATACCAAGGTAACTTCCAGTAATAGCCTCAATAGGTGTTGATCCAGTTCAAAATGCAGCAAACCCAGTCCTGAGCCGCTCAATATAAAACCCGCAGTAACAAAAATCATAGGTGGCGTGATCACTGCAGAATCCAGTCTTTTTGATATTAGCCCGAATCCGGCAAATACCAGGATTACTGCGATTAGCGCTAAATGTTCCATAAACCGTATTGATATTAATTATTCATTGCAATGTAGTGACGATAGCCACGCCACTGGACGTACTAATCATAACCCTTTACCACTCTGCATGGCGGTTTTTGACTTGTTGAAACAGGTTAGTTCAAAAAGTAGAGGAAATAAATTAAAAAGCCCAGGCCAAAAAAAACCGAAACGAAGTTTACACTTCGTCCCGGTTCAGAGAGAAATCTCTGGGTGTTACTTGACCCAGAAAGGTTTGCTCGATTCCAGGTCAGCTTGTTCCACGGTTAGCCCGATATCTTCAAGTAATCGGCTGTCCAATTCGGTTAATCTTCCCCGTTGCTTAGACCTTTCATTCCAGATTGCAATTTTAGTGAGCAATCCGTGAAATCCTGACCCATTCAACACAGGGGCGCTGGCTGGAAAGTGATCTAATAGAGAAACTTCTTTACATACATTCGGATAATTTGTCATAATCTGCTCCTGTCATGGTCTTGTGTTAAATAATCTGCTTTAAATCAGCAATGACGCTACTTTATAGAGATATAAGATAACCTACAAACGATCAATTTTCATGCCTCGCATTAGCTAAATTTATTCGAAATAACTATTCAAATTTATCAATCCAAATGAATCAAAGACTGCCACCCTTGAGCACGCTACGGGCATTTAAAGTAGCTGCCCAAACATTGAGTTTTACCGAAACCGCTAATGAATTGCATGTGACCCAGGCAGCGATAAGTCACCAAATCAAATCACTGGAACAGTTCCTCAGCAAACCGTTATTTAAAAGAGGCAACCGATCCCTGGCGCTAACCGAGGCGGGTAGCCGTTACTTGCCATACATAAATCAGATGTTTGAAGTTTTGCATCAAGGTACCGAGCAGCTGATGCGTGTGGATGAGCTTCCCATACTTACTGTCTCCACCATGCCTTCATTTGCGACCCGATGGTTGGTACCACGTCTGGGCTTGTTTATTAAAGCCTATCCCAATTTCGATTTTCGTTTGGCGCCAACCAGATCACTCACTAATTTTGCAAGGGACAATATTGATATTGCGATACGCCATGGCGGAGGCAAGTATCCAGGTCTTCGGTGTATCCATTTACTCGATGAGCAAATTTATCCGGTATGTAGCCCAAGATTGATGACCGGTAAATATGCCTTAAAGTTACCAGAGGATTTAAAGCATCATACGTTGCTACACGATGAAGGACATGGCGACTGGCGAAAGTGGTTGCTGGCTGCGGATGGACGTGGGGTTGATGCCGGCAAAGGCCCGGTGTATACCGACTCCAGTATGGCGGTTCAGTCGGCTATCGAAGGAGATGGTGTTGCACTGGCGAGAAGCCAGTTGGTAAAAGATGATGTCGCCCGAGGGTTGTTGGTTCGACCATTTGAAATTTCTCAGCCGTCAAAATTTGCCTATTATATTGTCTATCCCGAAGACAGTATTGTTACACCCCAAATGACCGCGTTTATCGAATGGTTGCAGGAGCAGGTGAAATCCGATGAAGTAAAATTTAAGGATACTGATAAACACTAAATTCGGTGATAACCCATATGGAATAATTCTGGTAGATCCTTATCTATGATAGCCTATCATTTGTTTCGCTGGACTAATTTTCTATGGCGGCAGTCACCATATTGACAAACAAGTCCGCGCTCCAGTGATGGTATTCATTCTCCCGTGTTCCCAACTCAACAGAAAAGAATACGCCTAACAAGTCATATTCCGGATCCATCCAAATCAGTTGTCCGCCAGCCCCGGAATGGCCAAAAGTAGAAGGCGAATGAAGGCAGCCATATAGTGGTCCTTTCTTTACACCACGAACCTCCCAACCGTGTCCCCAGGAATCTGCATAACTATTATGGTATCCGTCCCAAACCCCCAGGTTTGGGTTTTGCACCCGGCTCATACTGGCAACCGATGCCGGACTCAGTATGCGTTGTTTGCCATACACCCCTTTGTTCAAAAACATCTGCCCGAAAATTGCGGTATCCATGACTGTAGAATAGGCGCCGCCCAGAGCCCAGGGCATGTCGGGAAAGTTGGGACTTTCCAGGCCTTTCAGTAATCCTTCGAATACCGCACATGGCGCATCTCCCGGCCGCCTGACCATTCGATCTCGAACATTTTCAGGTACGACAAAATGGGTATCGATCATCCCCAACGGTTCGCTGATTCGTTGTTTGGCGAATTCGTGATGGGGTTGTCCACTGACTCGACGCACAATTTCCCCCAATAACTCATAGCCATAACTACTATAACCATGGAGGGTTCCAGGGGGAATGGAAAGAGGAATGTCGTACCCAAGTTCAAGATATTGATGAATAGATGGGTGGAGTCCATCTGGAGCGGGGCGAACGTTAACCCCCTGATTAAGTTTTTGGGCGATGTAATCACCTACCACTTCATCTGCCACACCCCAGGTATGGGTCAGTAAATTGGATATCATGACCCGATCTTTGCCTTCTCCAGCAAACTCGGGAATGTAATCACTCACTGGCCGATACAGATTGAGTAATCCTTCTTCTACTAGAATCATGATAGACGTTGCAGTAATGATCTTACTCAATGAAGCCATCGGGAAAATCGAATCCAGTTTAATCTCAGGGGAATCTGGTTCTGGGTTTAATGATCCAATTCCCTGATGAAATACAATTTTTCCATGGCGGACGGCAAGACACACTATGGTTTGGTGGAGTCCTGGTTTTATCCAGGTTTTTGCCATTGAAATAATTTTTTGCAGTTGTACCGCTGACATATCGACATCAGCTGGTTTTCCATTGGTTAACTTCATTGATTTTTGCCTTATTGCATTTTCAGGATTTTCCACTTATGGCTTGGGTTTTACGGCATGTCGATGACACGGCTTTGAAATAGATATGGTTTGGTGCATTGTAACCCTAGCGGTAAAATAAAATTGGATCTCATTTATTCACACTTTTCCATTAAAATTTCCAGATAGTTATAGTCGCGCCCGGTTCCCAGAAGAAGATCAATTAATTTTATTCGACCAAGTTTAATCAGTAGTTGAAATCGTAGCGTCAACGTCAAACAATCAAATATATTTGGTCAACCATGAATCAAAAACTCATTAATGTATCAAGGGCACAATTTATTGCCACACTAATCTTTATTCCGCTAATGATCTTGGCCTGGTTTGTAACCGACCCGGTTGGTCAACCATCCCGCTATAACCAATTTATTGATCAGAGGGAAATGTTTGGTCTGCCCAACGGCTTAAATCTACTTTCCAACATTGCATTCCTTGTTGTTGGAATCTGGGGTTTGGTTTCGGTCAAAAACAAGTTCGGCGCAGGCAATAGAGTGAAAAATATCTATGCGGTATTTTTTATGGGCATATTCGCAGTGAGCTTTGGGTCTTCGCTCTATCACTGGTCGCCAAACAATATGACATTGGTGTGGGATCGCCTGCCCATCACCGTTGCATTCATGGCCTTTACTGCCTTGATTGTTTTTGAGCGTTGTAGCGAGTCGCTGGGTTATCGACTTTTTCCCTGGCTCATCGCATTGGGTATTGCCAGTGTCATTTACTGGAGCAGAGTGGACGACCTTCGACCCTACCTCATCGTACAGTTCGGCCCTATGCTGATTTTACCCTGGGTAATCTGGCGGTTTGATGGCCCAGGAACCCGATGGCTATGGCTGACTATTGCACTGTATGTTGTTGCCAAGATTTTTGAATTGAGTGATGAATGGGTTTTTCAAATGACTGAGTCAATAGTCAGCGGGCATACTCTTAAACATCTTGCCGCTGCGCTCGGCGCATTTTGTGTTTTAGTTAAAATGCAAAAGCCACAACAATAATGCGAGGGATTATGTGAGGAATGAATGATCAACTTGAAAACCTCAATCTCGATGCTTCTTTGATTGATGAATGTCGCCTCAGTCAATATCGACTGCAGCGTATCCTGGCCGAGCTACAAGCCAGGGATCAGTTTTCGCGGGCTGTCCGAGTGCGCCTTCGAGCGCAGAAATATCGTGATCAAACCATTGCCATGAACTGGCATGGTGTTAGCCTATATGGTGAATGGCCAACAATTTTGGGTCGAAACTTTTTCAATGAAACCAGCGAAGACGGTATTGTCGTTCCAGGCATGGCCCTGTGTGTGGAATCTTATGTAGGTGAAATCGGTGGCCCCGACGGGGTCAAGCTTGAAGAACAGGTGATGATTACTAAATCGGGAATTCGGCTGCTAAGCAGTTATCCTTTTGGGCGGGAATTGTTGCAGGGGTAATTGGATATGGGGTTAGCGAAATATTTTGGTCACTCTCAGCAATACAAAAATCGCTAAAATTTAAAACGGATTCACACCCTAAGGCTTTGAATTCGCCTGCCCAAATGCAAGATTCGATTTATCGCGAAACAGTAAACTGGAATTTTGAGTTTCTATAAATCAGGCGGTGATTTATACTTTGGTTTTAACTGCGGCATTGAGTGCAATGCTGTATAGGACGCGGCCAGATTTTCGAGTTTACATTCTGGTTCAATTATCAATTTTGTTCGGGATATGTACTTGTTCCCGGCAACCAGGAAATCAGACACATGCCAGCACTTAGCCGTTGTCTCGATCGGTTTTCTCCTTCCAAAATTGTTGAGATGTGGGACATGGCTCAGCAACTGAAACGCGAAGGCCATCGTATATATGACCTGTCATCGGGGGAGCCGGATTTTGCTACAGATCCTGCGGCCTGCACCGCGGGTCATGCAGCCATAGACAGCGGCGATACTAAATACACTGCGGTGGATGGAACCCTCGCCATGAAGGCGGCAATCAGGGGTAAGTTTCTTAAGGAAGGGCACATTGAGTACCCAGACTCATGCCTTGCTGCAGGCAATGGCGCCAAACCCTTGCTGGCCAATATCATAATGACCCTGGTAAATCCTGGTGACGAAGTTATCATTCCTGGACCTTGCTGGTCGTCACACCCGGGCATGGTCCAGTCTATTGGCGGGGAAGCGACTATTGCTGAATGTTCTATCGAAAATGGGTATAAGCTGACCGCATCAGCACTCAACGCTGCGATAACAAAATCTACCAGGGCACTACTGATGTGCACTCCGGTCAATCCTACCGGCGCGGTTTACAACCAAAAAGAATTAGCATCCCTCGCTGAGGTATTGCGTGCACATCCAGATATATGGATTGTTATGGATGAAATTTATTCTGAAATTACCTTCGACGATGTTAAGCATGTGTCTATGGCTACAGTGGCGCCCGATCTAATAGACAGAATTATTACCATCAATGGGGTATCGAAAAGTTATGCTATGACCGGTTGGCGCATCGGCTATGCAGCGGGCTCGCAGTTGGTTATGGAAGGATTACGTAAACTAATGAGTCAGGTAACGGGGTCGCCATCTTCCATTAGTCAGGCCGCAGCCATTGCTGCCCTGGATGGCCCCCGGGAGTTGATCGCTGAGCGTAGACAGATTTATCAAAGCCGAAGAGACAAGGTTATGGAGAGATTAAATGCCATACCTCAGTTGAAGGTACTCAAACCCGATGGCGCGTTTTATTTATACGTGGATTGTTCGGGGGCGCTCGGCCAAACTACTCAAGAAGGGCAGGTAATAGAATCCAGTGTAGATCTTGGAATGTATTTCCTGAAAAAATTTAATGTGGCCATTGTGCCTGCGGAAGCTTTCGAAGCCCGGGCAGGTTTTCGGCTTTCAATTGCCAGCAGCAAGGAAGAACTTGATGGCGCTTGTGCAGGTATCGCCGATGCTTGCCACGCATTGTCTGATCCTTTGTCATGAGCGCTGGATTAATTCAGTGTGATAGAGGCGATGGAATATGGCGGGTTTCCATTGCTCGCCCGAAAAAAGCCAATGCCCTGACTGAAGATATGCTTCAACAGTTGTCAGATATATTTGGTCAGGTCAAACTGGAGGGGGATCTCAAAGTTCTCGTGATAACTGGAGCGGGTGATCGGGTTTTTTGCGCAGGTGCTGATCTATCTGAATTATCAAACTACACCGTAGATCAGTCGGATACGCTATGGGATGACATGGCAAATACACTGGCAATGTTACCCATATTGACCATTGCAAAGATCAATGGCCCGTGTATCGGCGGCGGACTCACCCTTGCCCTTAGTTGCGACATTCGAATCGCGGTGCGGGAGTCCGTTTTTGAATATCCAGCGCATAAAAATAATGTTCTACCGGGTAATCAGGACTTTGAACGATTACGCCAATTAATTGGTCCAGGTCGAACCGCGACACTTTTACTGGGTGGGTTGAGAATAGATGCCAGTGAAGCCCACAGCTGGGGGCTGATTGATCGGCTTAGTGACCGGGAATCCCTGGACCTGGAGGTTGACAGTCTGTGCGAAGCAGCTTTGGCTGGGCCAAAATCACATCTGGGCTTGTTGAAGCAACATTGCTGGGATAATAATAAATGAAAGGTATTCGCATTATCGATATGACCAGCGTTTTGTCTGGGCCATTTTGCACCTGGTTATTGGCGTCCATGGGAGCGGATGTGATTAAGGTGGAATCGCCCCAAGGCGATAGTGCAAGATCAACCCCACCCTTTGAAGATGGGATTAGTTTATATTTTGCATCGATAAATCGGAACAAACGCTCAGTTGTCCTGGATTTGAAGACGAAAGCTGGAAAGGAGGCGTTACATGATTTGATAAAAACTGCGGATGTGTTTATCGAGAATATGCGTCCCGGTGTACGAAATCGTCTTGGTTGCGGAGAAGACGAATTAAAAGGTATAAATCCAGATTTGATCCAGGCGTCGATTAGCGGGTTTGGACAGAAAGGCAGTCTATGCGATCGCCCTGCTTATGATATTGTGGTCCAGGCTATGAGTGGGGTGATGAGCATTAATGGGCCTATGGGTGGCCCCGCAACCCGGGTTGGATTTTCGGTGGGGGATATTGCATCCAGTTTGTTTGCGGCATTGGGAATTGTTGAACGATTGTATCGACGAGATGCTAATGGTGAGACGCCCAGTAACAGTCTGGATGTATCCATGCTGGCCTGCCAATGGGCCTGTTTGGAAAATGCATTTGCGCGCTATCTCAATGCGGGCATCGTGGCTCAACCCATTGGTTCCAGACATCCGTCTATGACCCCTTTTGAAACTTATCCCACTGCAGATCGGGATATTGTCATCGCCCTGGGAAGTGAAAAAGACTGGCCGAGGTTTTGTAGTGCATTGGGTCTTAAGGATTTAATTGATGATCCGCGATTTGCCAGGGATGAGGCGAGGATTAACAACAGAGATACATTGGAGCAGATTCTGACCGGTTTGTTATTGCAAAAACAATCGGGCTATTGGGTCGAGTTATTATTAAAAAATTCCATACCCTGTTCGGTGATTGAAAATGTGTCAACGATTTCACAAAGCCCAATCGCCGAGGAATATAATGCATTTTCTAAAGTAGAGGGGAATAGTCGGACCATGCGATTTGTTCGCAACCCGATAGCGGATCTCAGGTTTACAGAATCCCCAGCCCCATCATTGGGACAGCATACTGCAGAGATTTTGCAGGAGCTGGGTTATAACTCGGAACAAATGAGCGAACTTGAAATCGAATTGACTTAATAGAAAATTTTTAACGCTGAACTTTATGGGACCAACATTAGACAAGTTTGGATTTGGGTTGAGTATTGTTTTTGTATTGCTGTATTGGCAATTGTTTAACGATGCTGATCAAAATAATTTGGCACATCGCATCACCTGGATGAATATTAATACCACAGTTGGTATCGCTTACACAGTCACCATCTTCTTGACAGAGGTACTGGTTTTTACTCATTTAATATTTTCAAGTAACAACAAAACCAGTTTTATCCTATTACGATCCATTGGCTGGTTGTTGATATTGGTGGGTTATGTTTTATTTATATATTTAAATCAAGGGACGGACGGATGGGAATTATTGAACAAGCGAGGCGGTGGATTCAATCGATTCGAGTAATTAGGCTATTGAATCGGCCAGTTTCGATCCTTTGAGGGTTGTAAGCCAAAATGTTTCTTATAGACTCGGCTGAAGGTTTCGAAATTTTCAAACCCACAAGCACTTGCAATACCACCAATAGACGCATGGGAATTTCGGAGCATATCCTGAGCCCGACTCAATCTAATGTTTCGATAATAGGTCAAAGGTGTTTGTTTTAGGTAACGCAGAAACAAACGTCGGATACCCCATTCCTTTAGGCCTACCATTGAAGCCAGTCGTTGAATCGATATTGGAGTATCGATATTCGCAATCATTATTTCCACACAGTGTGCCAGCTGGCGATTTACTCGGGGCACATCCCAACTTCGGCCTGCCTTGCTTAATGATTGGGCGGAGTTAATGGGTTGATAATTTAATATCTCAGTGACACGAGTTGCCAGTTCGTCGCTTTCGAAATGGTTAATTAATGCGAGGGTCATGTCGACAGTTACAACACCCCCCGCACTGGAACAACGACTTTTGTTAAAAGTGAACAGTTGGTCGCTAAAATAAGTGTGAGGAAATTCTATTTTGAATCCTTCGATGGCTTCGTGGTGTACTGCTGCTGGATACTTTTCCAGCAGCCCAGCAGCGGCGAAAATCAATGCAGCAGTATCAACACATCCCATCAATTGTCCTTGTTGCGCTCGTTGTTTCAGCCAGTTAATTAATATAGGGGTGAGGCCGATTTCTGGTTCATAAGATGACAACAGAATCACAGCATCTGCGCGCTGAAAGTCCAAAGTGGCATCACATTGGATTTTTAATCCGCTGGAAGATCTAACTGTTTGGGCCGCTGCACCCAGTATTCGCCAACGAAAACACTGGGTAACTTTTTCTCTGTTAGCCAGACGGAGTGGTTCGGTTATCATCGCCAGGGATAGGGATGGAAAATTGTCAAGTAAAACGATATCGATTTGGCGCATATAAAGTATTTGAAAGGTTTTAACGTATTTTGTAATTTTATAACAAAAATATGCATGTTTTCGTCAAATACGACGACTATGAATACACTAATATATGAACAGCCTTGATCAAAACGAATGGGCCAAATGAATGGTTTATTTATGGGTTCCATGTTTCAACAAAATTAAACAGAATGATTTCCACTCCAGATTTTCGCCACTATTCCCTTAAACCAGGATTGGTGTCAGCAGTGCTTGTTGATCGGGTGGTTCATGTCACCTGGGAAGACGGATGTGAAGGGCGATTCCATTCCATCTGGTTAAAGGATAATGCAGCGGATGAGTTATCCATTGATCCTCATTCTCGAGAACGGACCTTTGATTTTTTATCGCTTTCATTGGAAATCACACCTGATCAAGTTTTTATAGGTTCTTCGGGTTCTCTCGCCATTCAATGGAATGATGCTCCAGAGCCAACTTTGTATCACCCAGGTTGGTTGCGAAAATATTGTTACGATCTGGATGAACGGGATATTCAAGATTACAAAATTGAATACTGGAATGATTCAAACCGGAATGAATTACCCCTATTCGATTTTTCAGAACTAGTTAAATCTGGCCGCGCGCGCTTGAACTGGTTATTTGAAATTCAATCCCTGGGATTGGGTTTATTAAAAATCGAACCAGGCCAGGGCGATGAATTTGAAGCATGGCTAGAATCCCTAATGGTGATTCGCGACATGAACTGGGGAAAATACTACGATGTGGTTTATGAAACCGATGGTGAGTACATTGTCAACAAGGGAATTGAAATACCACCCCATTGCGATGGCCCCACACGGGAGTATATGCCCGGCATCATGATTTTTCGGTGTATTCAGAACACAGTCCAGGGCGGTAATAGTTACTGGGCAGATGCATTTCAGGTGGCGGCGCATTTACGTTCAGAACATCCGAAAGCATTCAAGCTGCTTTCCACCGTTCCCTGGGCCATGGCCGATCGACATCCGGAAACGGAATATAAGCAGTCCAAACCGTTAATTTGCCTGGACAGGAATAATCAGATTGTGGAAGTGCGGGATACCCACTGGTTGAGAGAGCCCCTGCTGGCGGACTTCGATTTAATTGAACCCATGTACCAGGCCTATCATCGGTATACTCAATTGGTACGGGATTCTGAATTTCAAATTCATCGACGAATGGAACCAGGGGAGGTGGCCATTATCAATAACCGAAGAATTCTTCATGCGCGAGAAGCTTATACAGAAGGTGATGGGCATCGGCATATGCGTATTTGTTATAGCGAAAGAGAAGAATTGGAATCCGCCATCGCTGTACTACGGAGAGGAGTCTAATGTCTCAGCGTGATGGAAGAACTTTCGACCAAACAAGGCTGGGTGCCCTGCTCAACCCAAAGTCCGTGGTATTCATTGGGGGCTCGAATCTTGTTCCCGCCGTGAACTATGCCCGAACCAATAATTACTCGGGCAATATCTATATTTGTCATCCCAGCCACAATGAAATTGCAGGCATAAAGTGTATTTCCAGTTTGGATGATTTGCCCGTAGTGCCAGACCTTGGATTTATTGCGGTACCCAAAGAAGGCGTATGTGAAACCGTATCAAAACTTTCAGAATTAGGCGTGTCTGGCGTGATGTGTAACAGCGCGGGATTTTCCGAGGTGGACGGTGAGGGTCACCAGCGACAGGAAGAATTTATTTCTGCAGCAGGAAGTATGCCAATTCTAGGACCCAATTGCCCTGGGTTTGCTAATTTTTTCGACAACAGTGTGTTTATGCTCGATCACTTTGGTGATCATGCCGGTGTTGAGTCGGGCGTGGCGGTAATTTCAAATGGCGGCGCCTATATGTCTGATATGGGGTGCGCAAGGCGTTCATTGCCTATAGGGTATTTGATTGGTTTGGGAAACCAGGCGGTTTTGAGTATCGCAGATGTGCTCGAACACGTACTGGACGATGATCGAGTAAAGGCGATTAATCTTTATATCGAAAGTTTTCAAGATCTTCCTCAGCTTTCCCGTGCAGCACTAAAAGCCATTCAAAAAAATATTCCGGTTGTGGTCGTCAAGGGCGGCAGCTCCAGGGCCGGGTCGAGAGCGGCAGTAACCCATACCGCATCCCTCACCGGTGATCAAGAAATTGCTTCCGCGCTTTTAAATCGCTTGGGCTTCATCCAGGTGGACACGCCCATGCAGGCGATGGAAACTTTGAAAATGCTGGTCCACACCCGTCGCCCAAAGGGAAGCGCTTTGGCATTTGCCACGACCTCTGGGTCCTATGCTGTTTTGGGTGCGGACATTGCGGAACGCGAAGGATTATCCATTCCTTCCCTGCCAATTAGGACATTTACAAAGATAAAATCCCAGTTGCCTCCATTTGTTTTGCCTGGGAATCCACTGGATTTCTCTGATGGCCAGTTTGCTGGAAAAGAAGCACAGGCCCAGCTATTTAATGATTATTTTGCTGATCAATATGACATCGCCTTGCTGATGATGAGTTTCCCGCCGCCAGGGGGATGGGTTGCTGACAGCTGGTATTCAACAGCGAAGAATTTCGCAGGTGCGGCAGAAAAAGCGGGACTCCCTGCTGTTTTCATCAATACCGTGCCCGAGGACTTACCCGAAGATGCGCGAATTATGATGATTGAAAATAGTATGGCACCGTTAATGGGTATGGATGCGGGTATAAAGGCAATTTCAGCAGCGGTTAGTGCGGTGGAATTGATTATGGAAAAGAACAAAATGGAAGATGGCGAAATTCTTATTAGTGACCATGATGCAAAATATGTTTGTGATGTGGTTCACTATAATGAGGTAGAGGCCAAAAACTTGCTAGCTGAGGTTGGGGTAAGTGTGCCGAAGTCCCAGATTATTAACATGGATTCTATTGTTAGTGAGCTCAATGTCGAATTTCCTGTGGTGCTCAAAGCAATATCAACAGACTTACAGCATAAAACCGAAGTTGGCGGGGTGATAACCCATATCGAAAATCTGGATGAACTCAACAGGGCGACGAAAACAATGAGTAAGTCCTTGGCAATAAAAATCCCTGAACTCAACATTGAAACCCTGTTGGTGGAGGAAATGATTTCCAATAGCGTAGCCGAATTATTGATTGGTATTCGCAGAATATCCGGCGTGGGATTGGTGATGACGTTGTCCGTGGGCGGCACAATGGTTGAACTACTCAAAGATACGGTGACCATTGTTTTACCCGTTTCAGTCAAGACTATTGCTCGCTCAATAGAGAGGTTAAAATTATTTCCTTTGTTGAATGGCTGGCGGGGAAAATCAAAATGTGATCTAAATACCGCGGTGAGTACAATTCAAAAGCTGGCAGAATTTGTCCAGGGCAATGAGAATGTTATAGAACTGGAAATTAATCCCTTGTTAATAAGACCACAGGGCATGGGGGTCGTAGTGGTGGATGCTGTATTAACTATTGTAGATGACACTGAGGGTGATGATGAAACATAAACAGAAAATGGGTGTACTCGATGGGCTGCGGGTATTAGATCTATCGGTCAATTCCCCAGGACCCTTCGCCACCATGATGCTGGGTGACTTTGGTGCAGATGTGATTCAGATTGTACGCCCAGGATTCTCGTCATTTGGTTCTACCTATGCAGGTGATATTGCTGACGACCCCTATATTACTTCACGCTTTCAGCCATTCGATACGGTGATGCGGAATAAACGTTCATTGGCGCTGGATCTAAAATCCGCTTCAGGAAAATCTATATTTACAAAGCTCATTGAATCAGCAGATATTCTGGTAGAAGAGTTTCGTCCAGGAAAACTGGCAAAGCTGGGTTTTGGATATGACGATGCGTTTAAAATTAATTCAAGTCTAATTTATTGTTCCTTGAGTGGTTATGGACAGCGGGGGCCTTTGCGTGGTCACGCAGGCCACGATATAAATTACCTGGGTATGACCGGGGCACTGGAAATGATTCGAGGGGGTGACAATGCCCCGGTGAATCCACAAAACATATTATCCGATAATGGCGGTGGGTCTATGAGTGCAGTGACAGGTATCTTGCTCGCACTGTTGCACAGACAAAAAACAGGGAATGGTCAGTATATTGATGCCAGTTGTACCGAATCGGTTATTTACCTGATGGCAGATATCTTCTCCACAGCCCTGGGTGGCCAACGTCCTTCAAAGGAATGGCGGAATACGTTTCTCGGGCGATTACCAAATTATCGCGCCTACCGTTGCAGCGACGACAAATGGCTTTCAATCGGTGCTCTGGAAAAACATTTTTGTGAAAGTTTGTTTGATGCATTGGGATCACCAGAACTCATGACCCTAATGGATGATCGTGAACGCTGGCCAGAATTAACCCAAATCCTCGAGGCCCGATTTGCGACTGCACCCAGGGATGAATGGGTTGACCGGCTGTCCCAGCTTGACTCATGTGTCACTCCAGTATTATCTCCAGAGGAAGTGGCTGAACACCCGCAAACCCAGACCATGATCACAGATTTTGAGGGCATTCCCCAGGTTGATGTGGCGCCGCGTTTGTCAGAGTCACCAGGTGGTATTCGAAGTAAACCAGCGGGCCCGGGTCAGCATTCAGAAGAAATTCTTACCGAATTGGGTTTGACAAAAGATGAGATAACGAAATTGAAACAAGAAAATGTGACCCAATAGCAGAAATGCCAATGGTTCGATTAATCTAGATAAATTTTAACTAACCAAGAGAGGCTAAAATGAGCGAAGACTATCAACACCTGATTTATGAAGTGGACGACGAACGTATCTGCTGGTTGACGTTAAATCGGCCGGAATGCCTCAATGCGGTGAATGCCCGCTTGGCTTCTGAATTGAACCAGGGATTGCAACGGGCAGATCGAGACAAAAATGTAAATGTGATTGTCATTCGAGGTGCGGGTCGGGGATTTTGTTCTGGCCATGACCTGGTGGAAGATGCTGATGATGAATTTGAAAGCTTTTATGACTACCGCGCCCAGTACTACTGGCAGCAGGAAGAATTTACTGCGCCCTGGCGAATTTCGAAACCTGTTATCGCCAGCGTACACTATTGTGCCATCGGCAAGGGGTTTGAATTGGCCCTTTGCTGCGACGTTACTCTGGTAACCGAGGACACTCGTTTAGGTTATAAAGAGATGCGCTATGGCATCGCAGCGATGAATTTTATTTTGCCCTGGTTAGTGAATATGAAAACCGCCAAAGATTTGATACTGACTGGCAGAGAAGTTAGCGCCCATGAAGCCCAATCTATGGGTTTGGTAACCCAGGTTGTGGCTAAAGATGAGCTGGAAGCGGCTACTTTGAAAAAAGCCAGGCTGATGTCAAGAATGCCCAATGATATGCAGCGTATGCATAAGGTGTATCTCAATCGTATCTATGAAATGCAGGGTCTTAAAACTGCAACGGACTATTATCAGGATTTGATGAGTGTCATGGGTGTTTGCCCCGTACCCGAATATGTAGAATTTTCAAAGATAACCAATGAGAAAGGCTTAAAGGCTGCACTAGTCGAAGGAAACAAACCATTTAAAGATCTGGATTGATTTGTTGACTCTGGTTTTACGGGCTCTCTGAATCTGGTTTGAGCAATCCAAGAGAAGTTTGTAGTATTCCCAATAGGCATAGTGAAATAATGGCATATCAATCCAAGCGCTTTTATTGTTTATTTGTTTTAGGAAATTCTGATGCAGGCGATGATTAAAAGCCTCAAGAATGTACCGCTATTTTGGCCGGCTGTTGTCATTATTGTTGTGGGCTATGTTGGATTTACGTTTTTATTTAGGGCTATTGGATACTCAGCCGTTAAGAACTCTGATCAAATCAATGAATTGATTAAAGGCAATACCTTGAAAGGGGAAACGTTTAGTTTCTATTATTCACCTGATGGTAAGGTTTACGGGAAAATTGGTTTTCATAACGATTGGGGTTCATGGTTCGTGGAAAATGGTGTCTATTGCGAGCAGTGGGCAGTCTGGGGGCGAGGCGAAAAACTTTGTTGGTCAATAGAACAAAACGGAGAATTCATCAAACGTGAAGGAAGAAATATACCCCCTTATAGCGAAATTCCTGTGGTCAATGAACTTATCTGGATAGAGGGTGAGATTTAATCCATTGGGATTAGCTACGCAAGCTGCCTTAGAATTGACTTATAAAGGCGAAATAGTCACATTGCTTATGGTCATTGAAAAGCGACCGCCACTCAGCGCTGCAACTTCGATGGTAAATGTAATGCTGAATTGATTTCCAAATCCGCTTGCTTCGATAGTGTAGGTGCCATCTGGATTTTCCCCAGGGACAATCCCATCTAATTCAGTAATAGTCCAGTCTGATCCTGGGCCTTGGTAATCCCAGGTTTCCCCGTCATCAGTATCTATATCAAATATAATCACCGCATTGGCAGGGTCATTGTTATCATCCTGATCAAATGCAAACAGCCCGCAACTCCTTTTCCCATCAAATAGGATTGCGATGTCCGGCGCGACGTCGTCAATAATTGGAGTAGTAATCGTTGTTAGAGATCCGTCTGGTATGCACGTGCCACTCAATTGGGCATGGGCTGGCAGAAGCACTGAATGCACTAATGGCCTGGACCATTCAACGGGGAGAATCATGATGGAGCCGCCCGCCAATGATGATGTTAAAACTTGTCTTCTATTGATTTCTGAATTTTTCATCTTTTTCTCTCCTGATGCTTTTTACGCCTAGTTTAAAATCAAATATTGTTGATCAATCCGGCGACCAAACTAATTCAGCTGGAATTGAATGCATAATTCAAATAATTGAATATGGCGCAATTGGTTAATAGATGTACGATATGAATATGTACTTGAAGCAGAAATTATATTTTGACTATTAAAGACTATGGAAATTTGTTATGAATTGATCCTCTCCGTAGATCATATCTAGCCGATTAACACATTACCCACTAAACCTTAATAATTGATAATGAAAGCAATATTACTTAAAGAATTTGGCGATACAGATGTCATGTATTTTGGCGAAACCCCACTTCCGGATATTGCCGACAATCAGGTTTTAATCAGGGTAGCGGCAACATCAGTGAACGGTCCCGATATTGTGCAGCGTCGAGGCAACTACGCACCGCCAAAAGGTGAATCGGAAATATTGGGTCTTGAAGTTGCAGGGACAATCGAACAGTTGGGAAGCCAGGTTACTGACTGGAAGATTGGTGATCGGGTTATGTCACTGATAGGGGGCGGTGGATATGGTCAATTTGCATCCGCCCATCCTGGTCACATGATGAGCATTCCGGACTGGATGTCGTTCAATCAGGCCGCATGCATTTGTGAAACCTACATCACTGCTTATTTAAATGTATTTGTATTGGGCGAGTTAAAAAAATCTGAAACAGTGCTTTTGCACGGCGGCGGCGGTGGGGTAAATACCGCAGGAATTCAATTGTGCAAACAGCTTGTTCCCGATTGCAAAGTCATTGTCACTGCATCTACGGCCAAACTCGAAAAGGTAACTGAGGTTGGTGCCGATCATGTGGTCGACTATAAAAATGAATCTTTCCCTGATGTGGTTAAGAAATTAACCGATGGTCGTGGTGCCGATGTGATTCTCGATCATATTGGTGGACCGTATTTGCCATTGAATATGAAATGCCTTGCTGTAGCTGGCAGGTTACTGGAAATCGGTGTAACGGGTGGAATCAAGGCGGAATTGAATATCGCCTTGATGATGGTTAAAAGGCAGAAAATTATTGGCTCGGTACTTCGTTCAAGAAGTGTAAATGAGAAGGCCAGTATCGTCGAATCATTCAATAATCTAGTGATGCCACTGTTCCAGAATCAAAAAATTGTTCCACTTATATATGAAGTGTTTTCATTAGAGGACGCTGCAAAAGCCCATGAAGTCATGGAACAAAGTCAGCACTTTGGAAAAATCGTGCTGGAAGTTTCACACTAAAAAGTATTGTCAAATGTTCTGATGTTTACATCAGCTGCAAACTATAACCAATATCGATAGAAAATGGTCTGGATTTGGTGGTGGCATCCCAGGGTAAAATGACCCTATTTTTCGAAACACCGATATCTGCGACTTGCATGTTCCTGGTATTGGTGAGATACCCTCTGATTCGAAAGCAACGAAACAAACGTAATTTCACAAATGAAAATCCTGCCTAGTAGCAGAGCATGTAAGTGAATTTGGGAACCCTGTACACGATCTAAAAAAGGATTCTTAAAAAATTGTTTTAACATTATTAACTGATTATTTTGGAGCAGTAAATGAAAGCGCTTGAAGGTGTAAAAATTCTTGATTTTACCCACGTACAATCTGGACCAACCTGTACTCAGTTGCTGGGCTGGTTTGGTGCCGACGTTATAAAAGTTGAACGCCCGGGTGTTGGCGACGCCACGCGAAAACAGTTGGTGGATGTTGAAGGTGCGGATTCGCTTTACTTCACCATGCTGAATCATAATAAAAGATCGCTAACCCTGAACTCAAAAAATGAAACCGGTAAACAGGTGCTCGAAAGACTGGTAAAAACCTGTGACGTCATGGTTGAAAATTTTTCCCCCGGCGCCCTGGACCGAATGGGATTTTCATGGGAGCGAATTCAGGAGCTTAACCCGCGAATGATCATGGCATCGGTGAAAGGCTTTGGACCCGGACCCTATGCCGATTGTAAGGTTTATGAAAATGTCGCCCAGTGTGCTGGCGGTGCTGCATCAACAACAGGTTTCCTCGATGGACCGCCTCTGGTAACCGGTGCGCAAATCGGCGATTCAGGAACCGGACTGCACCTGGCATTGGGAATCGTCACTGCGCTTTTTCAACGGGAGAAGTCGGGTCGCGGCCAAAAAGTGCTTGCGCCCATGCAGGATGGCGTTCTCAATTTATGCCGGGTTAAGCTCCGGGATCAGCAACGCCTGGAAAAAGGTCCATTGGAAGAATATTCCCAGTTTGGTGAAGGTATAGATTTTGGTGAGGCTACCCCCCGGGCGGGTAATGATTCCGGCGGTGGCCAACCCGGGCGCATTCTTAAATGTAAAGGCTGGGAAAACGACCCCAATGCCTATACCTATTTCATCACCCAGGCTGCTGTTTGGGAAAATATTTGCGATTTAATCGGCAAGGAATCCTGGAAAGAAGATGAGGGCTATGCTACCCCTCTTTCCAGATTGTCGAAACTAAACGAAATTTTTGGCACTATCGAAGTGTGGACCATGACAAAAACCAAGTTTGAGGTTATGGATATTTGTAATCCATTAAATATACCCGTGGGTCCGATTCTGTCGATGAAGGAACTGGCTGAAGAACCTTCGCTGCGCGAGACCGGAACCATAGTAGAAGTTGACCACCCCGAGCGGGGCAAGTATCTGACCGTGGGTTGCCCGGTGAAGCTCTCTGATTCTGATGTGGATATTGTACGCTCGCCACTTCTCGGTGAGCATACCGATGAGATCCTCAGTGAAGTATTGGGATATTCTGAGGATGAAATATCAACAATCAGGGAGTCCGGTGCGATTTAACAATTATTTAACCGTAGTGTATTAACGATCTACGGATTAGATTCAAAGGCATAATTCAAAAATTAATAGAGAAACCACAGAATGAAAATATGTGTTGTAGGCGCGGGTGCGATAGGTGGTTTAATGGGCGTGCGCCTGGCAAAATCTGGGCACGACGTATCTTTAATCGCTCGTGGGCCCCACCTTGCTGCGATCAGGAAAAATGGTTTGAAATTGATCCAGGATGGTGAAGAAATAATTGCGGATAACGTAACCGCTACGGATGATATTGCAGAATTGGGTGAGCAGGAGATTGTACTTCTGGCATTAAAATCCCATCAAATTTCTGCTGTACTGGACAAACTGCCAATTTTGATCGGGGCGGAAACCGTCATGGTCACTTTACAAAATGGAATCCCCTGGTGGTATTTCCAGAATTTTCCAGGGGAATATGAGAATCGTATTGTTGAAACCATAGACCCATGTGGGGAGTTAGCCCGGTCCATTGATCCGGCATGCTTGTTGGGCTGTATTGCCTATCCGGCAGTGGTTATAAAAGAACCCGGCGTTATTCAGCATGTAGAAGGAATTCGGTTTCCCCTTGGCGAGCTGGATGGTTCAAATTCCGAGCGCGCAAATAAAGTTGCTGATGCATTAATCGAAGCAGGATTTATATCTCCGGTATTAGATGATATTCGCTCTGAAATCTGGCTGAAGCTTTGGGGAAATTTGTCGTTTAATCCAATTAGCGCGCTTACCCATTCCACCCTTGAAGCCATCGCTCAGTTTCCGCTGTCCAGAGAACTGGCCGCTACAATGATGACTGAAGCAAAAAATGTAGCAGAAAAGCTCGGTGCGCGTTTTCGCATGCCACTGGAAAAACGCATTGAGGGCGCAGAAAAAGTGGGCAAGCACAAAACGTCCATGCTCCAGGACCTGGAAGTGGGTAAGTCACTGGAAATTGACGGAATGCTCGGTGTGGTAATTGAGCTTGCCGAGATGACCAAAACCGAAGTGCCTACCTTGAAAGCCGTTTATGCCTGCGTGTCTTTACTGAATAATACCGTTGAACGGGAAAATATTTTTGTAAAGGGCCAAGCTAAAAACTAGATCAAAATCTAGTTTAAAGACGGGTTTCAAGCTTATCGGGTTATCCACTAACTACCAATCCACGTCGTACCAAACCGGCAAATGGTCCGAACCCAGGGCCGTCGTATCGATACGGCCATTGCTAATTCGAGTGGCAAGCTCGGGGGATACAAATACATGGTCGATGTGGCCAGAAGCGGGAATGTCATCGGATTGGGTTAGGGTCAGGGTTCTTGAGTTGTTACCCTGGTTTCCACACGCCCGCCAGGCATCAATCAAATCGCTGTGCTTTAATATAGTGTTGTATTCTTCCGAATCCAGGGGCGAATTGAAATCCCCCATGGCAAGGGCATTTTTAGGCATGGGTGGTTCAGCATTGTTGTTGCTCCAGTCATCGTCGTTAATTGTTGGTATACCGCTCCACGCGCCACGTTGCATTGGTGCATTGGTGTAAACTGCGAGCAAAGTATCAATTTGTAACAGCCGTTCCTCGGTAGTTAGATGACCCAGGTGAACATTGTAAACTCGAAGTTCCTGATCACCCTGGCCACCGATGGCAATGACTCCCTCGACAAACCCCATTTGCATGTTATATCGATCGGGGTAGTGCGCTTTGGGAAACGGAAAGGTTCGGCTGCTGATGATGGGCCAGCGCGATAAAATCATAACGCCGTGCTGACGCCGTTTATTTTGTATCTTCCCCGTTTCATCTTTATAACTGGCATCCATATCAAAAGATGGACCGAACACCCAATAATAATTTTCCAGATAGTTAGCAATCTGAATTGCCTGATTGACATCACCACTACGTCCCCAACCCACATCAATTTCTTGCAGACACATTATGTCGGCGCCGGCGACCTCATCACAAATCCGTTCAAGATCAAACACGCGGTCCTGTCCACGGCCAAATTGAATATTATAGGTAACAATTTTCATTTTCGTTTTTACAAGCTCAATTGATAAATAGAAATACAGGCCAAAACAACTGCAAATACCTTGATCCAGGAAATGCGTTCCAGCCCCAGAATAATGGACAACATTAGCGCAACCACAAAACTCATATTGGCAATGGGTACAACCACGCTGGCGTTGGCATAACTCAATGCCAACAACAAAAAATTTACGATCATGAAAACCAGTACGCCAGATATGCAAGCGTATTTAATTTTTGCGGTTGAGATTTTCAAGCGCTTTTCATAAAAACCGGCGAACAACAATCCACCAACAATCCAGCAAAACGCAGATATAAATATCATGGTGTTTAAATCTCCACCGCCCTCTAATCCTGCTTTAGAAAAAATACTATATAAAGCGCGAAGTAGCGCGGCAATAATTAATACCCAGACATAGGTCCAGGGATTGATCGGAGCGCTGGCCGACTGGAATTGCACGGATCGAGATTGAGATTGAGGTTGGCGGTACAACAACAATATAGCGACCACGCCCAGGGCGATGCCAATGGACTGATTGAGCCCCAAACTCTCACCGAGAAATATTATCGACAGCGCCACCACACCAATGGTATTCATTCGATAAATCGTTGAACCCAGGCTGACGTTGGTATGGGTCAGTCCAACCAGTAGCAATATATTTGACAAAGTGACGACAAACCCCGCGGTGAGTCCATAGGTGATGGAAGTGGCGTTGAAATTTAAGGATTGATTACTATAGTGCAGATAAATAATTTGCAGGCAGACCCATACAATTCCAACCCCGCAAATTAACATTCCCCGAGAGCGAATCTGACTGGAATACTTTTTAAACACAACCTCATTAAGCCCTGCGCTCATCAGGCTGCACAGGGCAAACAGGATGCCTTTAGATATGATCATGCTTGGAAATTTCGAGAGTTTGGGCTTATGATATTGTTGATTGTTACAAAGTCGTGGACGCTAAAAATTTTCGTAACAAATCCAGTCGATCATTTCCCCAAAATAGTTTGTCTCCACATACGCAAGCGGGTAGACCAAACAATTTCTGTTCTATAGCGCTGCTCAAGTTGCTGCCTAGTTTTTCTTTATATGCTGGTGAGGTCATGGCCTCTTCCAGTTCCAACCCATCTAGGCCAACATCTTCGCCAGTTTTTCGAACCCAGCTCATATCCGAAATATCTTTTTGCTCCGACCAGTAACCTCCCATGATGCTTTTGACAAAAGGTTCAGCCAGATTGTTTTCACTGGCATAAATTGCGCCACGCAAGGCTCTTGACGGTCTTTTTGGGTATTGTTCATGGGGCTCGAAAGGTAATCCCAAAATCGAAGCTGTATCCAGTTGATCCTGCTTGTACCATTGAACAAAATTTTCATTGGCTTCCAAAGGTCTTCGCCCATCAACCGCTTCGCTCAGGTTTGCAAGATGGACGGGTCGCCAATTCAATTTCGTATTGAATTCTCGTGCGATGCCGCCGATCTGATGGCTTGCGAAGTAACACCAGGGACTGTGAAAATCGAACCAGAAATCTATTTCGGCTGGGATAGAACTTTGGGTGGCAGCGGTTGCACTGAACTTCTGTTTCGACATAATCGCACGATGGTGTTGGCCTTGCATGATGATTGTACCGCCTTGCACCGCGTTCAGTTCAAACTCCAATCTCCTGCCGTTATGTGAAGTCAATCTTGCATTAACGGTTACTGGCTTGTTGGCATGAGCAGGAGCAACATGATCAACATTAACGTGGGTGCCGACAGTAACATCATCATCGTCATAGTAAGGAGAAATCAGATTTGTGGCGGCTTCCTCGAAAAACAATATTAATGCGGTTGTTGCCACCACATCTACATTATAATTTCCCAGGCTTGAAGCAAGATGTTCTGGCCCGGAATGAAAGATTTCGCTGTGGGTTTTACCAACACCAATTTTTTTCATGCTGTTGTTTATGCGGGGATAAAATATTTATTTGGGGGTAAACGCTCTGACCTGAATGAATACCACATACCTGCCGCTGGAGTACACCGACACAATGGCAAAACCCTGATGGGAATCCCAGTGCATTCTAAATGGATTCTGTACCACAGGCAGTACGGGTCTCAGCCCAATTTTCTCTATGGCTCTGTAATTATATTCAAGCTCTTCAAAGCCACCGATAGTAATCCAATCTGCCTTGTCATTGATATAAATTATTTCGGTGTCAGTAGATTTATAATCGCAGCTCAATCCCTGGTAAGTGTCTCGACAGGCTACGGGTTGCCCGAGAATCGTGGCAACTTCATCAACGGATTTTCCTGCGATTTGCTTAACATCAATAATTGGTGATTCACCCCAGGCAGGTGAGATCAGTAATCCCAAAATTAACCCGATTTTCAATGTTTGATAACGTTCTCGCGGTGGTAAATGTAGAGTCCACTGGCAATTATGATTGCAGCGCCGATCACAGTCCAGCGGTCGGGTAAATCCCCAAATATCATAAACCCAAAGCCCACGGCCCATACCAGACTGGTATAACCAAATGGTGCGATTACCGATGCCGGGGCGACCCGAAAAGCCCGAATCAGACACAGATGACTGACACTGCCAGCGATACCCAAAAATAGAAATACCCACCAGTGTTCGAAAGTTGGCCACGTCCAGTAAAACGGTACAACCACGCTGGTTAGAACCGCGCCGACCACACCAGTATAAAACAACGATGTTATGGGGTTATCGTAAATTCGAATTTGTCGGGTGGAAATTTGATAAAACGCATTGGTCAAGGCCGCAGCCAATAAAAATATCATGCCAAATTCAAATGCATCCACACCGGGTCGAACAACCACCAGGGCACCGCAAAATCCAACAAACACACTGCTCCATCTCCGTATACCCACGGATTCCCCGAGCAAGGGAATAGCTAGCACAGTAATCAAAATCGGCGATAGAAACATGATGGTTGATGCCGTGGCCAGCTGGATGGTACTAATGCCCAGGAAGAACAAAATGGTAGTAACCAGCATCAATATTGATCTTGTAATTTGCAGCGACAACTTTTTACTGACAAAGGCCGGGGTTCGTGTTGCAACAATGTATACGAGCACCAATAGTGTATGGAAGAAGAATCGCCCCCAGACGACCTGAGCAACTTCGTAGTACTGCATCAAATATTTTGCAGCGGTGTCCAGGGCAACAAACCAGAACATGGTGACCAGCATCCATACAATACCGATAGGTATATTTTCTGGACTGGCCAGAGTTAAATTTGATTTGGCCATCGAAAGGTTATTCGATTCTATTTGGTTGCGGATCCTGAGGTTTTGAAGATCAGATAATTAATTTCCGTATTCCCAATCCCAGTGTTTGGGCTCAAATTCCTTGTTGTAATCCAGAACCAGAGTGAATTGCATGTCCTGTTTGATTTTTGTTTTCCACACATCGGCAAATGTAATCAGTTCTGGAACAACCACGCCGGCGGAAGAAGGTTCAATCAATCGAATCTCCAGCCCCGGTTGGGTTTTTAGTTCTATGCCTTTATTCGGGTCGTATATGCTTTCAATATTGTCCGCGTGGATACGAAAGTCCAGATCGCTACCCTCAGCTTTATTGAAAATGTAATTGGGAATATCGCGGTCGCCTTTTCGCGGGTTGGTGCTAAATCCAGTGATGCTGGAACCTTGTTGAATAAATCTCAGATTCTTCAATTGGTAGTCGGCGGTTAGTTGCCCCTGCAATTCACGTACCTCTGATTTGAATTGTTCGAAATCTTCTATACTGTCGAAGTCCAGGGGTTTTTTACGGGATAACATATGTTGTATATCCTCATCCAGATATCCCTGTTGCCGCATTAGATTCACGTAATCGATGGGATTGTCATTCATCCATTGCCAGCGTGCCCATTGTATTTCGCTGGAGTTTTTCATTCTGTCAGGATAATTTACATCGTCCTTGGACATCTTGGTGCGGTTTGCCGTAATTGGCGATGTCTTGAGCGGTATTTTTGAAACGTCTATTGTTTTCATTTTTTTGGGTATTTTAAAAAAATATGATTTTTAGGCACGCTTGCTAGATAAACAGATTCACAACAAGTATATACCAGCAGATTCTATAAAATTAACCGAAATTAGACTGCTCATTTTTTATAGGTTATCAAACATTCTGTGTTGGACTACTTATTGCTCCTGGGTATGCTCAACTGGACTCAACGCAGTCAACCGGCAACATACACTTTCAGACTGTCTAGGGATGATGTTTTTATCTAGGGAATATTTATTACCTATAACGCCGAATTGAATTGCGTGTAAAATTGATTTATCAGTTTATCAGGAGTAAAAAATGTTAGAAGTCTGGGGCAGAAGAAATTCGAGCAATGTGATAGCAGTGATGTGGACCGTAGGAGAGCTTGGAATTGAGCATAAACGGCATAATGTGGGTGGTACGTTTGGCGGAACGGATGCCCCTGAATATCGGAAGATGAATCCAAACGGCGTGGTGCCGACAATTGTAGACGACGGTATGGTGTTGTGGGAATCCAATGCCATTGTTCGTTATTTGGCATCGACCTATGGTCAGGGAACGCTATGGCCATCGGACCCGAAACAACGCGCATTATCCGATCAGTGGATGGAATGGGCCAAAGCGACGTTTTACCCGGTTTTCATGCCCTCGTTCTGGCAATCGATCCGGGTACCCGCAGATCAACGCGACCAGGCTGCCATCGATAAAAGCGTTGCTGGGACGGGTAAAATTCTTAAAATGTTAGATCATCATCTGATGAAAAATGAATTTGTTGCTGGAGATAATTTGACCATGGGGGATATCCCCCTGGGTGCGAATCTGTATCGTTATTTTAGTTTGCCCATCGAGCGGCCCGCTTTTCCAAATCTGGAAGCCTGGTATGGTCGGCTATGCCAGAGGCCAGCCTATCAGCAACATGCTATGGTTCCTTTCGGTAATTCCTTGGAGGAATGGCTTGAACTGGAACGGGCAGAGGCGTGATCCAAAATTTTTGGCTTAGTGTGAGGGTTAGTTATTTATTAAAAAATGGTTTCGAGAATTGTTGATGGAACTAATCTCGACACTGGTTCGTCATCAGCTTGTAGAAATATAAATACTGCAACCAATCGAGAGAATAAATTATGAATAACGATATTATCATTGAAGCGTGGAATACTGTTTTATTTGACAAATTCACAAAATTTCGCGACCTGTTTGTAGACGGCTATTCCCTGCATAGTGAAGAATTGTTTAAACGCCAACCCTATAAAAAGGGGAGTAAAGTTCTGGATGTGGGCTGTGGTTGGGGAGACACCACAATTCGAATTGCCCAGCAGGTAGGCCCAAAAGGCGAGGCTCATGGTGTGGATTGTGCGGACAATTACATAAAAATTTGTGAAGGTGACGCCGCTGAAGCCAAGGTAAAAAACGCCCATTTCTTCCAGGCCGACGTGGAAAATGAAGATCTGGGTGGCCCCTACGATGAAGCATTTGCTCGTTGTGGAACCATGTTTTTCACCTTCCCTGGTTTAGCGATGAAAAATATTCGTAAATCACTCAAACCAGGGGGAAGATTTTCCCAGATCGTTTGGCGCAAACGGGAAGACAATGGTTGGCTCCATGAAGCGGAACTCTGTACCAAAGAAATTGTACCTATCATCGCCCACGAAGACACTGACGCTGTTCATTGCGGACCTGGCCCATTTTCCATGGCTGGGCCGGACATGGTCAGCGATATGTTGCAATCCACAGGCTATGAACGCATTTCCTTTGATCGATTTGATTGTGATATGAGTATCGGCAAAGACATTAGCGAAGCCATCGATTTTGCACTAGATATTGGCCCAGCGGGTGAAATTATTCGCTTGGCTGAAGAAGAAGGTGAGCGGCTTACCCCAGAAGTTATTAAATCTTTGCGCGAAGCGTTTACAAAGTTAGAGAGGGATGATGGCAGTGTATGGTTATCATCCAGCGCCTGGTTCGTTACTGCGTACAATCCAGAATGAAATCGTGTCAATGATAACTGATTCGATAAATTGCCCCTGCGTGATCATCTGAAACCAAAAGAGATCCATCGGGGGCAAAGTATAAATCCGTAGGGCGTCCCCAGTAACTGCCATCCGAATTTAACCAGCCTTCTGCAAATATTTCATAGTTCAAAACATTTCCTTCAGAATCGAAAATGATTGTAGAAATACGATAGCCCGTGGGTTCGGAACGGTCCCATGAACCATGTTCTGCGATGAACAATCGGTTTCTATATTCTTCTGGAAAGCGGTTCTGGTTGTAAAACTGTATTCCAAGGGGAGAAACGTGGGCAGGTAGTTTGACCGCGGGTGGGTCATATCCATCACAAATTGCGGAATCCCCCAGATCAGGATCGGGAATTTCACCACCATGACAAAATGGCGCGCCGAAATTCATACCCGACCTGGAAATTCGATTTATTTCATCAGGGGGGATTTCATCACCTAAATGATTCCTGCCATTATCCGCAAACCATAGCTCGTTGGTTTCGGGATGCCAGTCCAGCCCCTGGACACTACGCAAGCCTTCGGCATATACAGAGAGCTCCTCGGATGCCATATCCATTACCAGCATTTGGCCATAGGGTGGACCCTTTACGCAGGCATCGCAGGGTATACCAATAGGCAAATATAAACTGCCATGAGGACCAAATTTGATATAGCGCCAGCCGTGATATTTTTTCTTTGGCAGGGAATTGCTGATCACCTCATAGGTTGGAGGATTTTTTGTCTCAATATTTGAAAACTTGAGTATTCGATTATTGTCAGCGACGTATAAATTTCCATCGTTAAATGCGACGCCGCTGGGCATCACCAGGTTTTTCGCAATTACCTCTACTGACTCTGCAACCCAGTCTCCATCGAGATCATTTACCTCATAAACATTTTTTGATTTTTCCCTGGAGCCAACATAAATAGTGCCCTTAGGACTCATGGCAATCTGCCGGGCGTTTTTGACTTGCTGGGTGACGATACTGATTTTAAATCCATCGGGTAGGGTGATGTTGTCAATGGGCAAATCATCAACGCCATAGGCCACACTGCAAAAGTGGGCTGTTAATAGTAGAGCGAGGAGAAATTTCAGTTTGGGCAATAGAATGCTGAAAATTTAAATGATTTTGAATTGAAGATTGGAAAGCAAGTAATAATTAGGGTTCCCAGATACCCTCGGATACGATAACCTGAATATCGGTGGGCGTTCCGCTGTTGCAGGGATTATTAATTTGGGGGCAGTTTGAGATTATCCCTAGGGCATTCATTTTTGCCTTTAGAGTGACATAGTCTCCGGGTTGAGATGCGCTAGTCACAAAGACAGCGGGTGCCATTTTGTTTTTGTCTACGGGTACATCGCAGAAGAAATTGATGTTGGGCACGATATCTTTTCTACCCAGCCCATGTCGTTCGAGTTCAAATAAAAAGTTTTCCCGACATCCAGGGCAGTTTTTTACACCATATAACATTTCGTTACTGGGCTCGCTGCAACACCCCGCTATAGTGTCGTGGCCATTGCCACTATCATATACAAATTCAAAAATAGGTCTCGCAACATCAGAATATAAAAAGTGTCCTGCGGTGAGCTTTAATGTTTCAATGGCTTTAAGGGTATTAGGTGCATGATAGCGTTCCTCGGGTTGCTCAGCGTTGTAGCAGAGAAAATCCACCCCCTGCTGGCCTTCGAGATCCACGATGGTGAGATATTGACCTGATTTTACGATACCGGACCAGGACTTTCCCGCGGCAATAATTTCATCGAATTGATTGTTGGATTTCATATTGGATACCTATTTGGGGAACTTCTGAAAAAGCCATGACCGATTAAATTGAGTTCAAAATAATCAATATCTACGTTAAAAAATCTCGGAATAGCCGTGCTATTGCACCAATTTTTTACCTTGATCTTGATCATTTTGATTCCCAATTTGATTCGCCCAGACTTGTTCAGAGGTTCCTTAGGTTATCGGGTTAATCGGTGTGATGCCACTGGTTTCAAATATTTCTTCTAGCGCAGAAGCCAGAGACAATATCTCCCCTTCGTTACAGGCCTTTGACGCAATTTGAAGGCCAACGGGTAAATTATCATCGGTGAAACCACAGGGCATGGCCATTGCAGGGCATAGTGCCGTGGTAAAGGCATAGGCGATGGATAACCATTGATAGTAGTTATCAAATTTTACGCCGTCACATTCACTGACATGATCCTGTATTACAGGATAGGGCGGGACAACGGTTGCCGGGGTGATGAGAAATTGATTTTCATGAAAGAATTTCTGAACGCGCATAATAATGTCAACCCGGCTTGTTTCGGCTTTTGCTATATCCGAAACCGATAGTTTTAAACCCTGTTTTATATTCCAAACTACATTGGGGTCCATAAGGGCTTCGTATTTGGGAAGTAGATCTGCCAGACCCGAAGCATAATCAGATGCTCTTAAGGTGTGGAATGTTTCGTGGAGGCCGCTGAAATTGGGATGCCTCTCTTCAATGATTACCCCGGCGTTCTGAATTTTCTCGATGGTTTGGGTAAAAACAGTTCTAGTTTTCGGGTCGACTGGGGTGATCCCCAGATTATATGAATAGGCAATGGATTTTGGTAGCTTGGGTCTGCGTGCTGAATCAAGAAATGACTTTTTAGGCCGTTTCATTGACAAGGGATCCATGGGCTCGTAACCGCACATGGCATCAAACATTAATGCCAGGTCCGTAACATTTCTGGCCATGGGGCCATTAGTGGACAGGGTGTCGGAAATACATGAACTTCGAGTAGTCGCAACCCGACCAATGCTGGGGCGCAGGCCAACAATGCCACAAAAACTCGCGGGATTTCGAAGCGAGCCCCCCATGTCGGACCCCTGGGCAATCCAGGCCGTACCACAAGCCAGGGCTGCGGCGGCGCCACCAGACGAACCCGCTACACTCATTTCCTGATTCCATGGATTCCGGGTCTTGCCAAAAACATCATTTCGGGTATTACCGCCGGTTCCAAATTCCGGGGTATTGGATTTGGCATAGATAACCGCTCCCTGGTTCTCCAGATGATCTACCAGCAAATCTGAGGAGCTGGATATATTATCAGCGTAAATCCTAGAACCAAAAGTTGTTTTTACGCCACTTACCTCGCACAAATCTTTAATGGGTACTGGTAGTCCGGCGAGGATTCCGCGTTCATCGGGATTCTTCTTGTAAAGCGAATTCGCAAATTCCCGAGCACGATCAAAACACAATATAGGTAGGGCATTTATCAGAGGGTCTATATACTGAATTCGGGATTCAAGGTCATCGAGTAGCTCATGGGTTGAAATTTTGTTGGCGCGCAATAATCCCACCACCTCGGTTGCAGGCATCCTGATTAGTTCCGGGATGTCAGTATCAGTCATTAAATATTTTCAAAGACGATAGCGATTTTAATGTTGTCACGAAGTTGTGGATACACTTTCCATTAATGCCTCCGCATCCAACTGTTCGCGTGCGCTTCGCCGAATTTCCTGCCAGCGAAAACGAACCGAGTTCTTAACAATTTCCTTGTCCCGATTTTTTAGTTCGTCTGCTACGGGCGCCCAGTAAAATAACGATTCCGGGCTTTTGCTGAAAGGCTTTTCATTATCCTCGATGGTGCTGTAATCACAATTAGCGACCCGACGACACAATTCTTCTGCAGTATTGCTGAATTCCGGCGATGCTTCTTCCGGAATTCCTGTTTGTTCCAGAATGTTTTTAACCGAAGAAGAAAGGGTTTCAGCGATTTTATCGGAATTTATGCCAGTTCTCTGGTTGATCAATCCGCCCATATATATTGTTAAATCCGACAGGCAGGCCAACCAAATTTGCCATTTAGCCATATTGATGGATATCAAAATGCCTGGATTTTCGAATAACTCAGGATAGCGTGTACCCGCCCGAGTCCTAAGATAACCATACAAGGATGTTTGCGAGACATGGCTCGACCGGGCATTGAGAAATTCTTCCAGGGAATGGGAATTTTCGATGGTTTCTATTTTCTTGGCTCTGCCCAGGCCGACATAGTCTGCAAAGGTTTTCCACGAATCCTTAGAAAACAGGACGTTAGGAACTGTTTTCATCATTTTTGCTAAAGAAGGCATACTAAGTTAATCATTAGAAAATGTTGGGCAAACATAAAATAAAACTGATTACAAGAGTGACAATGGATTTGCATAACGATATCATAGCGCAACGTAATTTTTACGTTATGTCTATCAACTCTTTATTTTTATAATAATTTTAAATTCTACAATTTACTAACATTTTAACGAGGAAGATATATGACTGATTCAAGCCAAAGAGCTGTTCATTGGAGCCGAACCAAGGGCCTAATGATCACCACTCTTATTATTTGGTTTATTTTTTCATTCGTGGTCCATTGGTTTGCAGGTGCGCTAAACGCATTTTCGTTTATGGGCTTTCCGCTGGGTTATTACATGGCTGCTCAGGGCTCCGAAGTTATCTTCGTGGTTCTAATTTTCTGGTTTGTCAGAGCGCAGCATAAAATTGACCAGGAAACTGGTTTCGCGGAGGAATAAACAATGATTAAAGGTGATTTTATCGACAATCTACCCAAGGTCTATGGCCTGTATACCGGTGGATTTTTAATTTTCGTTGTCCTCATGGCCATCCTTGAACAGATGGGCGTTGGTGCAGATACCATTGGTATTTTATTCGTAGCATTCACCGTTGTAATTTATGCGGGAATTGGATGGCTATCGCGTACCATGCAGGTTGATGCCTACTATGTTGCGGGCCGTCAGGTTCCAGCTGTATTTAATGGTATGGCGACTGCCGCGGACTGGATGTCAGGTGCATCCTTCGTTGCGATGGCTGGTGGTATTTATTTTGGTGGCCACGGCTACTTAGCATTCGTAGTTGGCTGGACTGGTGGGTATGTACTGGTGGCATCTCTGATGGCCCCTTACCTGCGTAAGTTTGGTTGCTACACGGTGCCTGATTTCATCGGTACACGTTATGGTGGAAACCTGGCGCGATTCTTCGCGGTAGTCGTTCTGACCGTAGCATCGTTTACCTATGTAACAGCTCAGATTAATGCGACAGGTACCATTGCTGCACGAGCCCTTCAAATTCCATTTGAAGTCGGTGTCTGGTTCGGTCTGTCGGGTATTTTGCTGTGTTCCATGTTAGGTGGAATGCGGGCAGTTACCTGGACCCAGGTTGCGCAGTATATTGTATTGATCATCGCTTATCTGGTTCCAGTTTTCTGGATGTCCAACAAACAGGGATTTGGTCTGGTTCCGCAATTCGTATATGGTGACGCGGTCGCCCGAATTGGTGAACTCGAAGCCCTGTATAACCTGGGGTCGCTGGAAGCTGTTGAAGGCGCGAAGAAAGGTCTTAAAGCCTTAAGCGTTGGCCACGCAGCACCAGGAGATCCCTGGAAGTTCGTAACACTGGTATTGTGTATGATGGCAGGTACTGCATCACTACCGCACATCCTGATGCGGTACTTCACGACACCTTCGGTCAAGGCAGCGCGTCAATCCGTTGCATGGTCACTGTTCTTTATCTTCTTGCTCTATTTCACAGCGCCAGCATTGGCAACATTTACCAAACTCCAGGTCCTGGATCCAAATCTGGCCACGGGTATTATTGGTAAGGCCATTGTCGAGGTAAACGCACTGGAATGGGTGCAGAAATGGGCTAATATTGGATTTGTCCAGATAATCGACGCTAACGGCGATGGTCTGCTGCAACTCAATGAGTTCTTCATGCGTGGCGATATCGTTGTGCTGGCGACGCCAGAAATAGCGGGCTTGCCCTATGTAATTTCAGGCCTGGTTGCAGCTGGCGGTATGGCAGCAGCGATGTCCACAGCAGATGGTTTATTGCTGGCCATTGCAAATGCACTGTCTCACGATTTGTACTACAAAATCATTGATCCAAAAGCAGAAACCAAAAAGCGACTCCTGGTTGCCCGGATTCTGTTATTAGTGATTGGTGCTGCTGGTGCGTTCGTGGCCAGTCTAAAACTCACCAGTATATTAGGTGCAGTTGCATGGGCATTCGACTTCGCATGTTCCGGACTGTTCTTCCCAATCGTACTGGGAATATGGTGGAAGCGGGCTAACCGTCCAGGTGCATTGGCAGGTATGTTATGCGGCTTTATTGCAGGTAGTATCTATCTGTACTGGGTTGCTCCAGCATTCCTGGGTAATGATCCGTGGTTGGGAATCGATCACTTACGATTCGGAATCATTGGCATGCCAGTGAGTCTGATCGCTATGGTGGCCGTTTCACTCATGACCGCTGAACCCGATGCAGAAACACAGGCAATGGTTGATGAAATCCGCGTGCCTGCTGGTAAAACGGTGCTTGATTCTACTCACTAGTTTTATCAGAGACTTAAATAGAAGCCGGGGCTTGCCCCGGCTTTTTTTGCCTACATGGATGTAGGTAGATCGCGGTCTTGGGGCCGAAAATTGCTCCTGCATTTTCGGCATTTCCACCGTCCATGGTGGTCATGCGAATGAGCGATCCCAAGCACTCGAATCCATTGTGCAACAATATTTATTATTGGACGCGCAGGAGCGGTGATGCCAAAAATCAATCTATGCGCACAAGAACTTCGTTAATGTCGTGCTCTATTCCTCATGTATTCACTATACACTCGGAATCTGCGCGCGACATTGCCGCGCTCTTGCACAAATAAATTGATTTTTGTATAAGTTTCGCAAGTTAATTTCTCAATGCGATTAAGCAAGTCAGAAGTCTTTTTCGGCGCTAAATTCGTTAGCATTCTCCTCAAATCCTCGTGTATTATTTATACACTCAGGTTTTCGTCGAATGTTGCCTTTTTATCACGAAAAAATCTGAATTTTAAATTGCATAATTTGATGCTCGTTTGACAATAATAGTTAGTCTCATTCAATCTGGTTATTTTCATTAATCTTGATAAATTTATAAAACATGTACGCAGCATTTCCAACCTGGCTACTAACCCTGGACTATATCCTCGGCATGATCATGTGGACTCTGATTGGGCGATTTGCCATGGGTATTTTCCTGCCCCAGGACAGTTCATTTTTCTTTATGCGGGTGTTTGTGAAATATACAGACCCCCTGATAAAATTATTCGCACCGGTAACCCCGAACTTTTTAATTCCTCCCCTTGTCCCCCTGTTTGTTGCCTGGTTTTTCTACATCATTCGTTTTTATATCATGCCCTGGTTACTCGGTTATTCGGTTATGGGCATGTTGTCATTTCCGCTGGAAAGTGAATTCGCGAGAGGCGTGTCGACCTTTATAACTAAATTTATTGAATGGGGTTTTTAGTTGCTCTGTATTTCTGCGCGGGCTAATTTAAATCCGAGTGTATTTTAGCGGAATGGGATTTATTAGCTGAAACAGTTCAGTCCTCAGGAGGAATGGTCGTCCCCGCAACAGGTAATACAAGACACGAACCATGATTAACTCGCTTTCTTCTTTATTTATCGGTTCGCTTCTGGCTTCAACTCTAGTACCCGGTGGGGTTGAGGTCTTGCTCTACTATATGTATCAATCCGCTGGGTATAGTTTCGCTCTGCTCTTAGCAGTTGCCACCGCAGGAAATACGCTTGGGGGAATAATCACTTATTTTATGGGCATGGTCTTGAACCACGGGCTCAGCGGAACTTCCTGGCACCACAAAATTCAGGGGATGTTTAAGCTCAATGACAAGGCATTGATACGGGTAAGAAAATGGGGGGTCCCGGTTTTGTTTTTTAGCTGGATGCCGGTTATTGGTGATCCATTATGCCTCGCCGCGGGTTATCTGCGCCTGCCAGTTTGGCCTAGTATGATAATGATATTTATCAGTAAATTTATTCGTTATCTGGTTTTACTATGGGCCTTTACCCAACCCTGGTCTACAGCACCAATAAGTTAACTAGGTAAGCGCGCCACCACAACTGCTGCCCGCACCAGCGGTGCAACCGAAACAATGATTGGCCAATGCTACGGGGCCGTGTTTTAACTGCTCAGCATTTATTTCCCATAGTTGTTTCTTGCCACTTGCGGCCAAAGGCAATCCCAGCATTTGATTGAAATCACAATCATAAACATAACCCTGCCAGTCCACGCTGATCAGGTGTCGGCACATTAGCGGTTCAACGGTTGCCGGATTAAAGTTTTCGACCAGTAATTGCTGATAACTTTCTAATTGTCCAGTGCGATCAAGATAATGTTCGAAACGATTAATAGGCAAATTGGTGATGGTCAGCAGATTGTTAAAATCAATATCAAAATCTGTTTTCAATCGGGTTTTGTAATCGTTTTCGAGCCCAGCTTGTGCTGGAGGTAAAACCGGTCCGATTGGGTTATATACAAGGTCAATTGTTAAATCTTCAGATCGCCCATAACCCACGGCGTTAAACGCTTGAAGGCCCGAAATACTTTTGCCAAATACCCCTTTGCCGCGTTGCTGGTCGACATTCTTAGAGGTGTAACAGGGCAGGGAACAAACCAGACGAATTTTTCGATCAGCATACCATTTAGGCAGGTCCGCCTGGCCGGGTTCGTATTGAACGGTAATATTGCAGCGCGAGGTAATTCGAATACCCTGTTTAATAAAGCCATCGCAGAATGCTCGAAAGTTGGGGATCATCTCCGGCGCCCCGCCGGTAATATCTACAGCCTTGATTTGGTTTTCCTTTGCCCAGAGCAAGGTTTTTTCCATGGTTTCCCAGGTCATCATTTCTGTACGTTTCGGGCCGGCTTCAACATGGCAGTGTTCACAGGCCTGATTACATAGATAGCCTATATTGATCTGTAATTCAGACAATTCAGCCCGGCGAAGTGGGAAGCAATTATGCGTTTTGAGAACCTGGTTAAAGTCGTGATTTACTTTTATGTCCATGGAATATTATACGGATAAACTTTGAAATAATTATTCTAATAGTAATAATGGAGAGTGGCTGGGTAATCTTAACGAATGACTAACCCGTTTAGTGCTCATTTTTTCAAAATGGTTCAATAATTTCTACTGTTATGATACCCGAAATAGCGGCATTTGACTGGTATGTTAGTAGCTAAATGCAGTGTCGCATAGATCACTTAGAATGCATTCGTCGCACTTTGGATTGCGGGCGATACAGGTATATCGTCCGTGTAATATTAGCCAGTGATGGGCATCGAGTTTAAAACGATCGGGAACCCGCTGCAGTAGTGCCTTTTCAACCACCAGCACATCTTTGCCAGGGGCAATTCCGGTGCGATTGGAAACCCGAAAAATATGGGTATCAACCGCTATGGTCGGCTGGCCGAAAGCGGTATTGAGAATCACATTTGCGGTTTTTCTCCCCACCCCTGGTAGCGCTTCCAGTTCTTCACGGGTCCGCGGAACTTCGCCACCGTGTCGATCCAGCAACATGCCACACGTCTTTATTACATTTTCGGCTTTGGTATTAAACAATCCGATGGATTTGATATAGCTTTTCAGTTTATTTACACCGAGATCCATGATTTCAAGGGGCGTTCCAGCCACAGCATAAAGCTTTTGCGTGGCCTGGTTTACCGAAACATCCGTGGCCTGGGCGGATAGTATTACGGAAATCAGCAACTGGAATTCAGATTGATAGGCAAGCTCAGTCGTCGGCGCCGGGGAGTGCTTTTTCAGGCGTTTAAATGCAGTTGTAATTTGTCGTGGTGTCATTGAAAAATTTGAATATCTAAGATTTGCTCGCGTTTTTACGTCTTATTGCTTCGAGTATTTCCTTTTGCATGTTTTTTCGCAATACGGCCTTTTTCCGATTAATTCTTATGTGTTCCCGTTGGTCATTGCGAGCGAGGGTTTGTTCGGTATTGAAACGCCCTCGAGCCACCTGCTCATCGGTGAAATCCGGCCATGGGCTTGGATGTTCGTTTACAGTGGATTGTAATTCAGGTGAAACCATATCGATGCAGTCCGTAGGGCAAACCGGAACACAGAGTTTACATCCCGTGCAATCGTTTGCGATGACGGTATGCATTAACTTGGCTGAGCCTACTATACAGTCTACGGGGCAGGCCTTAATGCATAATTTGCAACCAATGCATTGGGGCTCAACAATCTGTGCAATGCTTTTCGGCTCAGTAATACCATGATCTTCATTCAGTGGGACTACGGGCTTACCCGTCAGTTTTGCGAGCGCCGCAATGGTAACTTCACCGCCAGGTGGGCATTGATTTATTTCAGCCTGACCTGCTGCAATGGCCTGGGCATATTCCCGGCACCGGGGGTAGGTGCACAGCGTGCACTGGGTCTGGGGCAAGCAGCGATCAATTTGATCTTCATAGGTTGATGATGAACTTTCGGGCATTACTTGGAATTCGAAAAATTTATCGTATTGTATGGGAAAATTTATTAAGGAACCTCTGAACAAGTCTGGGTGAATCAAGTTGCCACTTAAACTGGCACTGGGCAAAATTATCAAGATCAAGGCAAAAAATTGGTGCAATAGCAGGGCCCATACAATCACTTGGGCGAGATTTTTTAACGTAGATATTGCCACGCGATATATTGGGTTTGGACTCAATTTGATCGATCATGACTTGTTCAGAGGTTCCTTTAGTAAATAACGCTGAGGGGTTCTGGTCATGATTATGGTGATAAACTTCGGCCAATTTATATTCAAGCACAAAATTTAACAGATTTTATTTTCATGCCAGAGTCTGCCTTTAATTATCAGGACAAGTTTAATCGGATTGTAAGTCAAACCCAGTTTGAGCGCTTACCCGAGGAAGAACAGGCATTTCTGAAAGACAAAGCCTTTGAATTTCGTTTCACCCACCAGGAGTTACGCCTGGTGAGTGAAATGGCGCTGGATCGTAGTCGCTGGAAGGAAATACCATTGTCCAGCGAATGGCCAGTAGAGAACATAAATGGCGATGTGGTTGCGACAAAAAAACGCGCGCTGGAAATCCTGAATTCAAAACAGGCATTGTTAAGAAACCAGGAAAATAACTACGACCATATTTCATTAAAGGATAAACCCAAAACCCAGAAACCGGTACTCAAGACCACGGTACAACCAAAACTCGGACTGGGGCGCTGTCCGGTGGCGTCTGAGCGAACCCGTTGCTGTAATTTAATGACCCTGGATGCAGTTGAGAAATGCGGCTTCGATTGCAGCTATTGCAGTATTCAATCGTTTTATCATGGCAATGAAGTGGTATTCGATAGCAGCTTTGCCGATAAACTTTCCAGGTTGGAACTGGACTCGGAAAAAACCTATCACATCGGAACCGGACAGTCTTCGGATTCTTTAATGTGGGGAAACCATCAGGGCGTGCTCGAGGCATTGTGTGATTTTGCAGATCGTCATCCCAATGTGATTCTGGAATTAAAAACCAAATCCAAAAACATCGGTTGGTTGCTAAAAAATTCCGTGCCAAAGAATGTTATCTGCACCTGGTCATTGAACCCACAGACCATCATCGATCATGAAGAACATTTGTCCGCAAGCCTTGAACAGCGTATTGATTCTGCCAGGGCACTGACGGATAAAGGCTGCATCGTTGGATTTCATTTTCACCCCATCGTGCATTACCAGGGCTGGAAAGCAGATTATCAAGATATCTGTAAATCAATTTGTGAAAAATTTGAACCTGAACAGGTTGCGCTGATCTCAATGGGCACCCTGACATTTACCAAGTCGGTGATGAAAACCATTCGCCAGAGAGATTTGACCAGCAAAATTTTACAAATGCCCATGGAAGAGTCCGCAGGAAAATTTTCCTATCCAGTGGATGTAAAGCTGGAAATGTTCAGCCATGTATATCAGCAATTAAGCCATTGGCATGAAAAAGTATTTTTCTACCTTTGTATGGAACCCCAGTCATTCTGGGAGCCGGTGTTTGGGTTTGATTATAAAAACAATGATGACTTTGAAACGGCGATGAAACAGGCCTATTTCGAAAAAATTAACCGTTAAAGACTGAACAGCTCGCTGTAACTATTAACTTTACAAAATGAATAAATTACCAGAATTAACCGGTGTGGATTTGCTGCATGACGCAGCCAATAATAAATCCACAGCATTTACCGAAGAAGAACGGGATCAATTAAAGCTGCGCGGCCTGTTGCCAGCGTCGGTTGGAACTATGGAAGGTCAGTTAAACCGGGTGTTGGCAAATTTGCGCCGCAAGGATAGTGATATCGAAAAATATATTTTCCTGTCGGCATTACAGGAACGCAATGAAAGATTATTTTATCAATTGATCATCGATAATATAGAAGAAATAATGCCGCTGATTTATACCCCTACGGTGGGTCAGGCGTGCAAGGAATTTGCAAATATCTTCAGGCGTGAAAAAGGATTTTATATTACCAACAAAGATCGTGGCAATATTCGGCAGATTCTGGATAATTGGCCCTACAAAGACATACGCATTATAGTTATCACCGATGGTGAACGAATTCTGGGGCTGGGTGATCTGGGTGCGAATGGCATGGGTATTCCAATTGGAAAACTGAGTTTATATTGCGCCTGTGCCGGGATTCGACCCGAGCAAACCTTGCCGGTGATGTTTGACGTAGGTACCGATAATGAAACATTGCTGGACGATCCAATTTATTTGGGAAGCCATCATAGGCGCATAAGAGGTGAAGCTTATTTCGAGTTAATGGATGAATTTATAGCCGCTGTAACCGATGCTTATCCAGGGGTGTTAATTCAGTTTGAAGACTTTGTTGCTGATAACGCTTTTGCATTGCTAAACAAGTATCGCGAGACGACGTTTTGTTTCAACGACGATATACAGGGAACTGCGGCGGTGGTGCTGGCAGGGGTGATTGCATCCACCCGGATATCAAATAAACCGTTTAAAGATTTAAAATTTACTTTTCTGGGTGCGGGTTCAGCTGCATCCGGAATCGGTTCCATGATAGCCAAGGCACTGATAGCGGAGGGCTTAAGTCACGACGAAGCGCATCAAAGATTATGGTTTTTTAACAGTAAAGGCCTGGTCACAAAATCCAGGGATAATCTCGCAGATCATATAAAATGTTTTGCCCACGATCTGCCAGATCACGATTTTCTCGATGCAATTGACGTACACAAGCCAGATATCCTCATCGGTGCCACTGGATCACCCGGTACATTTACCGAAGAAATTATCAACAAGCTGGCAAGCGTTGTTGATCGACCCGGGGTGTTTGCACTGTCCAATCCCACCAGCCGCGCCGAATGCAATGCAGAACAGGCCTACCGGTGGAGCGATGGCCGGGCGATATTCGCAAGCGGCAGCCCATTTGCAGAAGTAAATCTGGATGGAAAAAAGTTTCGACCGGGTCAGGGCAACAATGCCTACATTTTTCCTGGGGTTGGTCTGGGGATGATCGCCTGTCAGGCAAAAACCATTCCGGATACGGTTTTTCTGGAATCAGCGAAAGCGCTGGCTGAATCCGTAACCGAAGATGATCTGGGCTATGGTTCAATCTATCCAAGGGTCGATGAAATCAGATCGGTGTCACTGAATATTGCCGCTGCCATTGCAAAATTCGCCTATGAAAATAATCTAACCGATATATCGAAGCCGGACGATATCTACAAAGAAATCAAATCTCAAATGTACGATCCTGTTTATTAGACAAAAATTTTCGACTAGCGGTCAAAAAATACCAGGTGATCGATTTCCAGTTTTATGCCCAGGTTTTCTCCAATGGCATGATTGTGGTGAGAGGGTACCAAAGAAAGTATTTCGCTACCGCTGGGCAGGACCAGAGTATATAAATAACTTTCACCTCGAAAAGCTTTTTTCCTGATTCGCGCAGTCATGGTACTATGGTCGTCATGAATGATGTCATCCGGACGAACCAGCAGCTGGATTTTTCTTCCAGGTTCCACGCCATGAGGTAATTCCCCATCGAGCACAGCTAGTTCAGATTCAATCCTGTTGTCATAGGTAATAGTGGCATCCAGAAACACGCCATCGCCAACAAAGTCAGCCACGAACCGGGTAACGGGCTGGTGATATAAATTGTAGGGCGTGTCCCATTGTTCAATTCTTCCATCCTTCATTACTCCCACGTGATCGCTAAAGGTAAATGCATCCTGTTGATCGTGGGTCACCAGAATACAGGTTGTGCCAATTTTTTTTAATAGGTCGCGAACTTCTTGCCCAAGACTTTCACGCAACTCAAGGTCGAGATTAGAAAAGGGCTCATCCATTAGCAATAACCTTGGGCTCGGCGCCAGAGCCCTGGCCAGGGCGACCCTTTGTTGCTGGCCGCCGGATAATTCATGGGGATAACGATTGTTATAGCCATCGAGCCGGACATAATGCAGCATTTCCTGGACGGTTTTATCAATGGTTGGTTGATCGTGTCTGAATAGTCCCGCGGCAATATTTTTTTCTACGGTTAAGTGGGGGAACAATGCATGATCCTGGAAAACCATACTGAGATTGCGTTGCTCGGGAGGCACATATACTGTAGGGCTTGAAATGCAGACATTCTGCAAAGTGATAGAGCCATAGTCCAGTTTCTGGAATCCGGCGATGGCGCGCAATACCGTGGTCTTGCCGCAGCCACTTGGGCCCAGTAAACAGGTCAGACTGCCTTCTTCGAGATCAAAGGAGGTGGCTTCTACCGCCGCCCGATTTTCGTAACGGCAGGTAATATTATCTACTTTGAGAATGGAAGACATTAAATATTTTGCTTAGAATTTTTATCTTAGGAGTTTTGCCTGGCGGGTGATTCATTGTGGTGGGTAAGGACCTGAGAATACGAAATTGTTTTACTCAAAACAATAACCGGGATTAACCCGGCGAGAACGATCAAGGTTGCACCCATTGCGCTTTGTTCAATTAGTTCATCAGAGGCAAATAAGTAGACATGGGTTGCCAGAGTTTCAAAGTTAAATGGCCGCAGCAGTAATGTTGCGGGTAGTTCTTTCATGCAATCTACAAATACAATTAGTGCAGCGGTAAAGATACCACCTTTAATTAGTGGCAGATGGTAAAACCGTAAAGTTCTCAATGGTGGGTGACCCAGAGTACGTGCGGCCATATCAATCGACATGGATACCTTTGAGAAACTGGAATCAATGGCGCCAATTGAAATTGCCAGAAATCGAATGACGTAAGTCATAATCAGGGCAAATGTTGTGCCACTTAAGAGTAGCCCGGTTGAATACCCGAAATTCTCCCTGAAAAATCCATCCACGGTATTGTCGAACCAGGATAACGGGATGATGACACCAACAGCCAAAACGGCACCAGGCACAGCGTAGCCCATGGATGCGAGTTTTGATGAAATATTAAGCCAGGAATTTCCTTCCAGTCGCCGGGCGTAGCTAACCAACACCGCGATGGTAATACAGCACACAGCAGCAATAGCTGAAACCGAAATACTATTGAATACATATTCTCTAAATTGTTTAGTCCATGATTGTTCGAAATAGATCACACTATATTCCAGCAACATTAGCATTGGGATCATAAATCCAGCAAGAACCGGCAAAGCGCAAACAACAAATGCTAACCATTTTCGCGTTCCATTCAATATGATCTTCTCCCGAGAACTAAATCGACCCACACTCTGGTAAAAACCAACACGCTTTCGGCCCAGATATTCCATAGCCAATAACAATAAAACAAAAGTTAATATCACAATGGCAATTTGTGCAGCACCACCCAGATTATTCATGTTTAACCAGACATCGAATATGCCCGTGGTCAATGTTTGAATGGCAAAAAAATCTACGGTGCCAAAATCATTTATGGTTTCCATTAGTGCCAGGGCAATACCGATAGCAATTCCAGGTCTTGCTATGGGTAGTGAAACAAACAGGAAGGTTTTGAACTGTGATCTTCCCATTAGCCGACTTACATCGAGCAAGTGAGGAGATTGTTCGAGGAAGGATGCTCTTGCCATCAGGTAGACATAGGGATAGAGCACCAGTCCCATCAATCCAATGGCGCCACCCATGCTGCGGATTTTTGGAAACCAGTATTGATTAGCCAGTTGCCATCCAAAAAAGTCCCGCAAGAATGTTTGCACTGGGCCGGCAAATTCCAGCAAGTCGGTATACAAATAAGCCATTACATAAGCGGGCACTGCAAGGGGAAGTAACAATAACCATTCAAAGTATTTTTGCAGTGGAAAATTATAGGTGCTGACAATATAGGCAGTGGATACGCCGGTTATAAATACGGATATCCCGACCCCAATCAAGAGTATCAATGTATTTTTAATATAATGGGGCAGTGTGGTGCTGATGAGATGTGGCCAGATATTTTCAGCTGGAAAAAATGCAAGCCACAGTATGGCAAGCACTGGAAGCATTGCGATGGCCGCAACCACTAGAGAGCTGATTCGCCAGGGATCAAAACCAGGTTTTAAAAATTTTGGGCCTGGCATATTGTTAAAACTGCACCGCGGGTTTAATTATCGTAGGCTACACGATCTGCCATCTTGGAAGCCTCATCACGATATTTTGCGACTTCAACCAGATCGACGGTATCCTGTTTGAATTCCCCCCAGGCTTTTACCGCATCAGCCAGGGGCACACCGGGTTTGATTGCATATTCACCGTCAATTTGGGTAAACATTTCCTGGGCTTTGTCATCGGATAAAAATTCCATTAATTTTATGGCGTTATCCCGATTCGGCGCGTAGCGGGTCAATGCCATGCCGCTGATATTCATGTGGGTTCCGCGATCCCCCTGATTTGGAAAGATGACATTAACCACATCCATCCAAAGTTTTTGCTCCGGGTCGGAAATCATTTTGTAGAGATAGTAGTGATTAATAACAGCGATGTCACAGATGCCCTGGGCAATGGCCTTGACCTGGGCGCGGTCATTACCTTCGGGTCGACGTGCCAGATTGGCTTTCAGATTGGCTAACCATTGTTCTGCGGTCTCCAGGCCGTGATGGGCGATCATGGATGCGGTTAGGGCAACCATATAGGGATGCTTGCCCGAACGGGTACAGATACGCCCTTTGAACTTCGAATCCCCGAGATCTTCATAGGATTGAATCTCATTGGGACTGACGCGATCTTTGGAAGCGACAAAAATTCGTGCCCTTGAGGTTAATCCAAACCAGTGGTTTTCAGAATCCCGCATATTTGATGGAATATTATCTTCCAGAATATTGGATTCTACAGATTGAGTCAGCTCGGCATTTTTAAAATCCGATAGTCGACCAATATCCACGGTAAAGACCAGGTCTGCGGGGCTGTTAATGCCTTCGTTTCGCAATTTCTCCAGCATGCCTTTTTCAGCGAACACGACATTGACGTCAATTCCGGTGGTAGCCGAAAATTCATCGAACATGGGTTGAATCAGATGGGGTTTGCGATAGGAATAGACATTGACCTCGTCCGCTCCCTGGCTGGACAGACAAACGCCAAATAAAACGGACAAGGTAATAAGTTTTATAATGTTCTTCATAGCTTGTGGATAAGTTATACCTTCAAATAACGCGAATGGTAATGCAAGTGAGAATGATTCTCAATAGTATTAACAGAATTATTTAGTGATTTTACGAACCTTTTCCCTTCTCCTCAACCCAGCCTAAAGGTACAATCGCGCCCCAGTTTTTATGGCTTCAACCAATATCAGGACCTAATGAAAGAAACCGTCATTCAACTTCTCACCGAGGCGGTGGACAGCCTTAAGAAGCAAGGAGATTTACACCAAACTGCAGTCGAGTTGATCACCGTAGAGCGTACTCGCGATCTGGAACATGGCGATTTCGCCAGCAATCTGGCATTAAAGTTGGCCAATCAGGCAAAATCTAATCCCCGAGAATTGGCTCAAAAAATTCTGGATGCCATTCCCCAGTCTGAATTTGTTGAGAAAATTGAAATTGCCGGGCCCGGCTTTATCAATTTTCATCTGACCAAATCAGCGTATCTCTCTTTGATCGAGCATATCCGGCAACAAAAATCGCAATACGGTCAGTCCAAAATGGGAAATGGTCAACGGATCATGGTGGAGTTTGTTTCTACCAATCCCACAGGGCCGTTACACGTTGGCCACGGTCGTGGCGCGGCCTATGGGGATGCCCTGGCACGAATTCTTCGTGCGGCGGGATTTGATACCCACAGTGAATATTATATAAACGATGCTGGCAGGCAGATGGATATTCTGGCGGTAAGTGTTTGGCTGCGCTATCTTGAAATTTACAACAAACCGATAAAATTTCCGGCTAATGCCTACCAGGGTGAATATATTAAAGATATCGCAAGGGAACTGGAAGGGGAAAATGGTGAAGCCTATTCAGGTGAAGATCAGGCTGTAGCTGATATCTTTCATGACTTACCTGAAGACCGGGAGCAATCCATTGATCTTATTATTATTCGGAGTAAACAACATCTTGGAGAAGACGGCTTTAGGGTGGTATTTGATAAAGCCTGCAATTCCATGGTCGCGGATATACGTCAGGACCTGATGGAATTTGGTGTGGAATTCCAGGAATGGTTTTCTGAACGCAGCTTGCTGACCAATGGCGATATTCATAGGGCGATTCAGACCCTGGACGAAAATGGTCACATATTCGAGAAAGATGGCACAAAATGGTTCAGGGCAGCTAGCTTTGGTGATGAGAAAGATCGGGTGGTCATTCGAGCCAATGGTGTGCATACCTATTTTGCATCTGATATCGCTTATCACTACAACAAGGCTGAGCGCGGTTTTGACAAAATCATAAATATATTTGGCTCCGACCACCATGGCTATATCAAGCGAATCGAGGCCTCCTTCGAGGCCCTGGGAAATGCACCTGAAAAACTCAAATTCCTGCTGGTGCAATTTGCAATTCTTTATCGTGGCGAAGAAAAGGCATCGATGTCCACGCGCAGCGGGGATTTTGTAACCTTGAGAGATTTGCGCGATGAAGTCGGAAACGATGCATGCAGATTTTTCTACGTGTTGAGAAAAGCCGATCAGCATATGGATTTCGATCTGGACCTGGCCAAGTCTCAGTCATCAGATAATCCCGTGTATTACATACAATATGCCCATGCGCGAATTTGTAGTGTATTCAGGCAGCTTGAGGAAAATCCGGGAGATCATAAGAACTCGGATGCGGAATCTGAGTCAGAAAAAAAGCATGAGCCAAAATACGAATTACTAACCGAGCCCCAGGAACTGGATCTTCTTAGAACCCTTTCCCGTTTCCCTGAAGTGGTGGAGATCGCTGCAAATAGCTTTGAACCTCATCAGGTTGCATACTATTTGCGGGATTTGGCCAATGCATTTCATAGTTATTATAATGCACATCCATTTTTGTCCAGTGAAGATGATATTCGACAGGCAAGACTGGGTCTGATTGATGCAACGCGAATCGTAATCGCCAATGGGCTGGATATGCTGGGCGTTAGTGCACCACAAAAAATGTAATTTGAGATATTGTCGTAACACATTTCAATATAGACCCAGTACTTAAGTTATGATTTAACTATGGCCCAGGCAAGAAGAAAACAATCATCAACCAGTCACAGCATTTCATTCCAGGGTTTTGGAATGTTGTTGACTGGAATCGTCATCGGCTCCCTGGCCACTATTTTATGGCAGGGTATGCGGAAAGGAGATGATGGTGTTGGTGCTGGTATTCGCCAAATGATTGAGCAATCAAAAATCCAGGACCAACAGGGGCAGGAAAACTCAGTTGGTAGTCAGGATGACAAGCCGGCCAAGCAAGAAACCACTTTTGATTTTTATACCGTATTGCCTGAAATTGAAGTTGTTGTTCCGGATATCAAACCTGAAACCTCATCCATTGATTTGCAATCCGGCAATTCTGAAAACGCTGTTGATAAAGTTGTCGTGGAAGACAGCAATAGCGCTTATATGCTTCAGGCAGGGTCCTATAAAAAGGCTGCAGACGCAGACCGCTTAAAGGCAAAACTGGCGTTTACCGGGCTGAGCTCGATGATTCAGAAAGTCACTATCGAAGGCAAGGGAGATTTTTACCGCGTGCGACTGGGGCCATTTAACAGCTATGCTGAAATGGCCAAAGCAGATGAAAACCTTGGGCAACAAGGCATCGAAACCTTACGTTTAAAAATTTCCAAGGGCGGTTAATGTGCTCTCCAGTTGGCCATGCTTTGGCTGGCCTTATTGTCGGTGCTGGAAGAAAGCATGAAAAGCTGACCTGGCCATTGCTAATCTTCTGTGTATTCAGCGGCAACGCTGCAGACCTGGACTTAGTTGTTGGTTGGATGCTTGGTGATATAAATAGTTATCATCATTTGGGCAGTCACTCAATTTTAGCTTCATTGGTATATGGTCTGATGGTCTATCTGATATTGGCAGTTTTTGGGTGGTCTAGTTCAGACCGAATAAAGTGGGCCGTAAGCGGTGGGATAATTTATTTTTCCCATATCGTGCTTGATACGTTTTCAGCGGACGGATCTGCTCCCATAGGACTGCAGTTATTCTGGCCACTGAGTACTGAGTTTTACGCGTCACCGGTATTTTTGTTTCGTGCATTTTTACATCCCACGGTGGATGATGACATGGCGGCAATGATTTATGGCATATTCAACTGGCATAATCTGGGTACGGTAGGTCTTGAGGTATTGATTCTAATGCCTATATTACTGATTGTTTTTAAATATCGTAATCGATTTTTAGAGGAAAAAGCTTAGTGAAATTACGTATCGGCACCAGAAAAAGCCAACTTGCGTTGTGGCAAGCCAATTTTGTAAAACAAAAACTAATTGCAGTCCATGGAGAAGTCATTGATGATTTCGAAGTGGAACTGGTTGAAATCGTATCCGAGGGAGACAGGACGCTGGACATCCCGTTGGCTCAGGTTGGTGGGAAAGGATTATTTTTAAAGGAACTGGAAATGGCTATTCTGGCAAATGAAATCGATCTTGCGGTCCATTCGATGAAAGACGTGACCGTTAGTCTTCCTGATGGGCTGGAAATTACCAGTGTAATGGCAAGGGAAGACCCACGGGATGTGTTTGTCTCAAATAAATTTGATTCTCTCGGCGATCTGCCAACCGGGTCTCGTGTGGGAACCTGTAGTTTGAGACGACAGTGTCAAATTTTATCGCTTTATCCTCAACTGGAGCTCACTAATTTGAGAGGGAACGTTAATACCCGTTTATCCAAACTGGATGAAGGGCAGTTTGCGGGCATCATTCTGGCGGCGGCAGGGTTAAAACGATTGGGAATGGAACAGCGGATAACGGAGTATCTGAACCCATCGCACTGCCTGCCTGCGGTTGGACAGGGGGTGATAGGCATTGAAACTCGAAGTGACGATGTACAAACGAAACAACTGGTTATGCCATTGAATGATGAAATCTCGTCCATACAGGTGTGTGCGGAACGCGCGGCTAACCAACGACTGGGCGGCGGCTGTCACGTTCCCGTGGCATTGTATAGTGAACTGAACCAGGATGAACTGCGGCTTCGGGCTCTGGTTGGTGAAATAGATGGCTCAAAAATATTGCGCAGCGATAAAACGGGGTCGATTAAAGCGCCAGCGGATTTGGGGATGGCGGTGGCAGAAGATTTACTGGCTCAGGGTGCAAAGGCCATCCTGGATTCTGTATATCAAAATAGCCTGACAGAAAGCCAGGACAATAATGCCCGCTAAGCCTCTCCATGGAATCGAAATACTTATTCCACGGCCATTACCCCAGGGCAAAAAAATTGCACAAGCAATCGAGGATCAGGGCGGCGGAGTAATTGTTTTTCCGGTGATCGAAATCGAACCACCGAAAGATTTTTTCAAACTGGATAGCCAGTTGAACGCCATGAATGATGTTGGGTTAATTGTCATGGTTAGTGTATCCGCGGTGAATGCCATTGCAGATCGACTTAAATCGCTGGATTTGACCCTGCCCGATACAGTCAAAATCGCAGCGGTCGGGCCAAAGTCAGCCGCGCAATGCGCAGCAGCCGGATTTAGCGTTGATTTTGTGCCAAGCCAGTCCATTAATAGTGAAGGTCTGTTAGCGTGTTTTCACGGTTTGGATATAAGAAATCGAAAGGTGATCATTTTTCGCGGTCAGACCGGGCGGGAATTTCTCAAACAAGAATTAACTAAATTGGGGGCTGAGGTAGAATATTCAGTGTGTTATCGTCGTGAGACTACCAATGAGCCTTTTCAGCCGGTGGTAGATAGATGGAAACGGGGAGAAATCAATATGGTTCTCATTACCAGCGTTTCTATCCTGGATGCCTTGTTATCATTGCTGGGTGACAAAGATTCTGAATTGATTAAAAAAACCAAAATAATTACGATCAGCCACCGAATTGCTGATCGATGTCATGCAATGGGTATTAAAGATGTGTTTGTATCTGCCCGTGCCACGGATGAAAGCATATTGGAAACACTGGCAGAATTAACCTGTTGATACCGGTTAGTTATTTTAGATATCAGCGGGTAAAGCAGGTCGTCGCGTTTGAATACTAAATCTGAAATCATGGGAAATGACAATCCACGGTGGTTGATGTAGGATCACTACATCACTACAACGCAAAATAGAGAGAGAAAGTGGCAGAAAATAAAGCAAATTTGGCATCTAAAAGTGCAGGCAAAAAGAAAAGGGTTTCAAAAAAATCAACATTAACCAAAAAGGCAACAACCAAAAAACCAACAACTAAAAAGGCAACGACCAAAAAGAAAGGCGCGAAGAAAGTAACCGCTAATCAAAGCACATCATCAACGGAGGATTTGAAGCCTGCGCAAGCCGCTGCAATTTCGGTTGAACCTGATTCCATGGTTAATACGCAATCAGCCGCAACTATATCCGATGCGCCAGGAAATGGTGTTGAGACCTCTAAAGATAAACCCCAAGACACTTCCGCTGTTACCGCACAATCTTCTGGTGCAGAGACTTCGTCCAGTTCTGTAATGGCCTGGATTGCGCTGATTTTAAGTGTTTTAGCTTTTGGATCCGGCGGTTATGCCTGGTATGTCACGGCGATTGAATCAAAATTGACCAGCGGCCAACAGGAAAGCCGATTCAACGTAGTTGAACAGAGACTGGATGGCTTTGAAAATAGCCAAAATGATTCAGCTAGCCAGATCAGTTCCGTAAAAAATCAGATTGCCCAGAGCGAAGATAATTTCAGCAATCAGATTCGCGCTATTCGCAAAGAAATCACCGATCAGGATTCTTTGGTAAAGCAGCAGTTGTCGGGTTTTGATCAGAATATGGATGCACAAAGTGAAAGTTATCGTCAGGAATTTGAAACTTTGTCCAATACAATTGTTATCCTTCGTTCTGAACTCGGGCGCAGTATCGATAGCTGGACCCTTGAAGAGGCTGAGCAGCTCATTTTTGTGGCCCAGCAACGACTAGAGTTTGCAGGTGATGTTGTACTTGCTAAACGTGCGCTTGAACTGGCGGCCGAACGATTGGACCAACTGGCTGATCCAGGGGTGGCAGATATCCAGCGCCTGCTCACCGCCGATATCTTGGCTTTGGGTAGTGTTGACATCGTCGACCCTAGCGTTGTTCTGAACAAATTGTCCGGATTGTCTGAGAATATTTATTTACTTCCCCTGGCTGGAGACGTTGCGGTACCTGCGTCTTCGGAGAGTGAGTCGGGTGGGCAAGAAACATTATCAGATGATCAGCAATCCGAAGGTGAATTGACCTCAGTTCAAAAATTTACAAAACCGATTATGGATGGGATCTCGGCTTTAATTGATAGTTTAGGCGATCTGGTCCAGGTTGAAAAAAATGGTAAATCGGTGAAACCGTTGATTTCTGCAGAAGCTCGCCAGTTAACCTATGACAAGGTGAACCTGATTCTGGAGTCCGCGCAGATTGCATTTGTCCGTCAACAAGTTGATCTTTACAAAAATCGAATTCAGACTGCAAGACTCTGGGTTGAGGAACGTTTCGATCAAAACTCAACTGCCACAATTAACTGGCTGGGTGAGTTGGGTAAGCTTGAGGCAATTTCCCCAGATTCTAACTTGCCGGATTTAACAAAAACCCTGGAAGCAATAAGCCAACTGATTCTTAGTCGTAATTAAATTCGGAAATCAGAGGCGATCATATCGATGAAACTATTTTTTACGATTCTGGTAACAATCGCAATTGCAGTGGGTCTGGCAATGGTGTCTATGGAAGATCCCGGATATGTGGTGTTTTCCAGAGAGCCATACGTTGTCCGATTACCATTGCTGATGTTGGTATTGATCGTATTCGTCCTATTTGTTGCGCTTTATTTGCTATTCAATTTTATTGCCGGAATTTTTCGCGCACCCAGACGATTCGAAACCTGGCAGAATCAAAGCAGGGAAAATAGTGCTCACAAGCATACTATGCTTGGTTATGCAGGCCTTATAGAGGGCAATTGGGCCAGGGCCGAGCAGGCATTATTAAAACAACTGGATCATAACAAGACACCACTAATGAATTATCTGGGTGCCGCTTATGCTGCGCAGCAACAGGGAAATTATGCAGCCCGAAACAAATATTTGGATGATGCCCTGGCCAGACACCCTGACCATCATTTATCAATCAATTTAACCCGGGCCAGATTGCTTTATCAGGCGGGGGAAATTGTGGAAACAAGAAACTATCTCGAAGCATTGCGAAAGTCAGACCCCAGGAGCATACCTGTGGCTCGACTATTATGGGACAGCTACAAAGATTTAGGTGACTGGACGTCTCTGGTTGAGTTGATGCCGGTATTAACCAAATTGAAAGCTTATTCCGCGGAGGATTTAGAAGTAAAAGAACAATTTGCATACGAAAGTTTGCTTTCATCTCCTGCGCTGCTCCAGAATGAATCCAGTCGCCCTGGGCAGACCTGGAAATCTTTGCCTTCTTCAACAAAAAAGCAACCCCAGGTCATATCCAGTTATGTCAAACAACTTATTTTCGGAGAAAAAATGAAAGAAGCGGAATCCGTATTACGGACAGCGCTTAACCGAAAGTATGATTCCGATCTGATTTATTTATATGGCAAGGTGAATAGTCCATTTATGGAATACCAGATCCAGCTAGCAGAAACTTTTCTGAAAAAACATAACGATGATGTCAATTTATTGTTGACCCTGGCAAGGTTGTATCGTTATGACAAGAACTATGAAAAATCCAGGGAGTTTTACGATCAGGCCATTACTCTGGATAACCGCGAAGAAATTTTTATTGATCTTGGTTCATTACTCGAACAATTGGGAGAACAGGAAGCCGCGATGTTTAACTACAAGAAAGGGATTTCGGCGTTGATGGAAAATACCAACGAGCCTGTGCAGGGTGATTCGGAATCTAATGAAGTCGTGCTATTAGATAGCGATGACAGTGCGGCAACGAAACAAACCATGCCGGTTGTTCGATAGTTTGCATTTAATCAGCGCGTGTTTCAATCTGTTCACAACCGTGGATCCTTTCCTTTCCTTCACTGCGCTCAGGACGGTGCACTAACGTTCAGGACAGGCTCGTACCTCCTCAGGATGACGGTATGGTGGCGCGATTCGGGATTATTGCGAGATAAAATTACTAGTCTCGCCGTCATTCTGAGCGAAGCGAAGAATCTATGCTTAGAAAAATGGATCCTTCAAGCCTGCGGCTCTCAGGACGACATGGTCGTTCTGAGCGAAGCGCGTCGTCCTGAGCGTTAGCGAAGGGAAGGAAAGAATCCATTAAGGCGGCCCAGGGCGCCTTTTTTATTTCTATAGCCGTTAGCCTCTTGCCACCCGTCATTCCGGAAAATTCTGCTGGGAGCAGAATTTCGTGTAGCCCCAACGCGGTGAGTATCAGGGATGATACGAACAATTCCTAAGGAATATCCGGAATCCATGCATGGGATTACAAATATCTTTCCCCAAGCTGAATCTCCAAACCAAACATGGATCTCCGATCAAGCCTGCCCTCGACCCCGATCGGGGGTCGGCGATGACAGATAACTATGAACCGCTCCCCGACGGCCCTTCGTCGTACCTCCTCAGGATGACGGTCTGGTGGGGCGATTCAGGATGACAGCGAGATAGAACAACTAGTCGCCGTCATAAAGTGTCCATGTTATGTCGGATTTGCGAATTCGAAGGAATCAAAATAAAAGCGTTCCAGATTTAAACCCCTTTCACTCAGGCTATCCCGAACCGCATCGATCATAATTGGCGGACCACTGGCATATACATCATACTTTTCAACATTGTCATAGGTTGCGCATACGATTTCATGGACGAATCCTTTATCACCTTGCCATTCATCAACTTTGCTGTCTGATAAAACCGGAGTGTATTTCAGGTTCGGATAGATTTTCAGCCACTTTTGAACCTCATCATCCATGTAAAGGTCCTGTTTGTCTCGAGCACCCCAGAATAGATGAATATCCTGATTGGGGTTTTCCTTCACAGCGTGTTGAAACAATCCTTTTATAGGTGAAAAACCGGTTCCGCCGGCGATCATTATTATGGGTTTGTCCGCATCGGACTGCAAAAAATACGTGCCGAATGGGCCTTCAAAGCGCAGCAGATCCCGTTCCTTCATTGAATCAAATACCCTGGGGGTAAAATGGCCATCCGAAACGTAACGGATATGCAACTCTAACCCTTGTTCGGCAGCTTGTTCTGGTAAGTTAGCGATAGAAAAACTTCGTCGCTGCCCGTCTTTTAAAATGATATCCAGATATTGTCCCGCGATATAGTTAAACTCCTGAGTCTTGGGCAGGGTCAGAAACAGTTGAATAACATCTTCTGCCAATCTTTCAATTTTTCCCACTCGGCATGGCAGCATCTTGATCTGAATATTGGTTCCGGTCATGATCTCTTCGACGTCAATCACCACGTCTTCAAGGGGAATCGCCTGGCAAAGCAAAACCTTCCCCTGATCTTTTTCGTCATCGGTGAGGGCAAAATCTTCGTATTCGCCATAGTCGACCTGGCCACTTACCAGGTTGCTTTTACACGCACCGCAGACGCCGCTTCGACACCCATAAGGATAGATTCGATTGTCTCTTAGTGCAGCATCCAGTATGGTTTCATCTGCATTGGCAACAAAGCTGGTGTTGTTGCGTTGGTTTGTAATGGAAGGCATATTATCGATTACCTGAGAAAAGGTGGTAGCCTTATATCTCTCCACAATCAACTTGTCAACGATATGCCTGAATTGCCTGAGGTCGAAACAACCATGCGTGGTATTCGCCCTTATTTACTCGATCAATCGATCCGCCAGCTGGTGATACGTGAGCCTAAATTGAGGTGGCCCATTCCAAAAAATCTCCCAGGGAAAATCAAAAACCAGCGGGTAAGAGATGTTGAAAGAAAAGGCAAATATATTCTGATTCATTTAGATACGGGGGGATTATTAATGCATCTGGGAATGTCAGGATCATTCCGGGTTTTGCTGACGCCGGAGTCGCCAGGCAAACATGATCACTTCGACATTGTTAATTATTCCGGGCAAATAATTCGATATCGGGATCCGCGAAAATTCGGCTGCCTGTTATATTCAAGCTCAAATATTTATGACCATCCACGGCTGTTAAATCTGGGAATCGAGCCATTTTCTCCTGAATTCACCGGTGCGTTTTTGTATAAAAAATCCAAAACCCGAAAGGTTCCGGTGAAGACGTTAATTATGGATGGTAAAATTGTAGTGGGTGTTGGAAATATTTATGCCAGTGAAGCACTGTTCGATGCGGGTATCAATCCCAATCGAAATTGTTCGAGAATTGCACAACCACGATTTAACCGTCTGGTGGATTCTATTCAGCAAATTCTGAACGATGCCATCGAAAAAGGCGGCACTACCCTTCAGGATTTCACAGCGGTTGATGGATCACCCGGCTATTTCGAACAGTCCCTTGGGGTTTATGGCCGGGAAAACCAACCCTGTATAATTTGCCAGGCAAACATTTGTAAATCCGTTATTTCTCAGCGATCTACATTCTTTTGCCCAAAGTGCCAGCGGTGAAAATCAGTGGAAATCAAATAAATTAATGAATCACCTGTTCTCGATATTTCTTAGCTGGTGCAGGCAAAACCGATTACATCTGGCGGTCGGCCTGGTACTGCTGTTCGGTCTGGCAGCCGCGGTCATCATTGTAGAAACCCCGGCTATCGAAGCGGATATTGCTAATCGCACGCAACAAACTTTGTTGTCCAGAGGATTAGATCGGGTAGCGGTCAATATCAGCGGCAGGGATGTCACTCTCTATGGGGCAGTATCCAGTGAGTCAGCGCTAAGTGCGGCACGGCAGTATTCCGAATCCATCCATGGTGCCCGGTCAGTAATGTCTACCCTTGAAATATCGCCATTGCGGCTGTCCTATCTGGTGTTGAGCCGAAACCTCAATAATGAACTTGCCGTGGAAGGTGAGTTGCCAAACCAGGAGATTGCAAATCAGGTGGCTGATATTGCGAAATCTACAATATCCCACAGTACATTCACCAACAGCGTCATGGTAAATCCCGAAGTCAATGACCCAGACTGGTTGACCGAATTGCAGGGTATTTTTATTGAGGGCGATCGTTTATCGGGTATGGAAATTGAAATCGGCGCGGGTCATCTCTCATTGGGTGGATTGCTGGATCATTACACGGATTATTCCGTCCTGATTTCGCGAATAAACCAGTTTAGATCGGGGCTAGAACTTCGGTTTGTAAATAAAATAGGTATCAGCCCCGGTATTGTAGGCAAAGAGGTGCCTTTGGTTAATGAAATAACCGAAGAAACGATTTCACTGAACATCGACGCCCAGGCAAGTGTGGATTCGAGTTCTGTACTGCAAAATGGTGATACGCCCGTGCAATCTCACCAAAGCCTGGCTGATGAGATTGAAATAACTCGCGTTGAAGGAGCTGAAACATCGAAAAATGTCGCTATTTCACGTTCAGAAATTGAGCAATGTCAGATTACCCTAAATTCAATCATTTTTATCGAACCCATCACTTTTACACCAAATAGCTCTGAAATATCTGTGGATAACGACACAAAACTGTTTAATATTGCATCAAAAATTAGTGATTGTCCCACTTTCGATGTAAAAATATCAGGTCATACCGACTCCAGAGGAGATGAAGAAAAGAATTTATTGCTGAGCAAATTGCGTGCACAGGCGGTAATGGAGGCGATAATTCGTTGGGGTATCGCCCCCACTCGAATCTCAGCTCAGGGTTTTGGTTCCAGCTATCCCATTGCGACAAATGAAACAGACGAAGGCCGAAACAAAAACAGAAGAATCGAAGTCACCCTTGTCAGTGAATAATTCGGAGGCAATCCCACCAGAAAACGTACAAATCAGCAGGACTAATTCGGATTTTATTCAAGGATTTCATCCATTTAAGGTGGCAATAGCACCATTAAACAAATATAATCAACCTATAGGGTTATGTATAAACAGGTTGTATTATGAACGTCTGTGTTACCAGCGTTACAAAAAATTGGCCCGGCTGGGATGGTGTGTATAGATGGGGTATATGTAAGTGACGAATTTACTGAAATTGGCACGGAAATCGGCACCAAAATTGGGATGGCGTAGGGGATTTTCTTCTATTCTGCCGTGCTTGTTAGCATTTGTTGTACCGGTCAGTTATTCAGCTGATCCAATAACCATCGATGATCTGGGATTCAATGCAGTTATCGATGAAAATCTATTCTCTTCCAGTGTTTCTATCCAGGAAAACAGTTCCATTTCCTATGGAATTAACAAAATTGGGCAGATAAGTACCAACCTCGAAGTTGAGCGAATCGACTCTGATTCACTGGCGCCCACCGAAACCGATAATTTAGATGTATTGACGTCGTCGTACCAATCCCAGGGTCTGAAAATTAAGCGGCTCAATACATCGTGGGAGACGGAATCGGGAACCCTGACTGTGGGTAGTGACTGGGTAAATTTTCAGGATTTTCTGACCTTGGATAAAGGATTTAATGCCTTCAACGATGATAGCAAGAGCGTCTCCAGTCAGATAAAGTGGTTGTCTCCAAATGGTTTTTCCGTTTCTTTGGAAGATTCACCCAAAACTTATATTTATTCTACGGACAATCCACTGGATGGTTCTGTGGAAGATGAAGAAGATTCATCATCCAGCCTGATTTTGTCCTGGCAAGGGGGTGCAGGGGGTAGTGCAGGCGCATACAGAGTTTCAGCTCTGAGAAAAAAATTTGATTCTTCTGAAAAAGGTCAAAATTTCAATGGTGACGACATCGTTGGTTGGGGTCTGAATCTGGAAGGTGGGTGGCAAATTGGAGACCTGTTTGCCGCATTGTCGGTCACTGTTGGAAATGGAATAAACAGCTATATTCTACAAAGATTTGGCAATGATCTTATTGTCAAGCCCAATGATTATGGGACCGCCGGTGACGCGCTGAGTATTCGACCCAGTTTGTATTACAGTTTAAATAATAATTCAAATTTCCATGTGGCTCTTGGACATTATGAGTCAGACACTGTGTTGGGTAGCTCTGGCATAGACACTCTGGATACCATTCACATGGGTTACACCTGGAGTCCTTGGCCGAGTACAAATTTTGGCCTCGAATTAGTTGGTCAAAATGCAGATGGTCCCAACGGCGTTGAAGAAGAATCAACTCAGGTTACATTCGGAGCCAAGAAACTTTTTTAACTTGAATTACGATCTGCTTCGTAATTAAGCAGAATTTTTGCGGTTATTGTTAAATAGTCTCAAAAATTGTCTCAAAAATAGTCGTGGGCAACTTAACATTAAGACAATTTCAGTATGCCATGGTTCAGCCATGGGTTGATTACCGTTCCGGAAATCGAATGCCTTTTTCCGAGTACTACAGATTAGCCCACCAATGGTAATTCCCCGAATCTTCGACTAATCCTCCTGTCTTCCCTTGGAGCAGAAATGTTTTCTTTATCATTTACTGGGGTAGGTTCAGGCTTGGGTTCAGAAACTGGTTTCGCAACAAATTTATCCTCTGGCTTGATTGTATTTTGTGGCGGTATTGACGGAGATTCATTATCAGTTTTTACAGAGTTTTTAGCTGGTCTGCCTGGTTGTTTTCTTGATTGGCCGGATTTCTTTCCCAGATCATTTTTCGAGCCCGTTTTGTTGTAAGTTGATTTTGCGGCTTTGACAATTGGTGTTAACAGTTCCGCCCCAATATCCCGTTTTGGAATGGCATGATTAATAAAGGCCTCGATGTCCATTATGGAATAGGCATATTTTTCACATAAAAAACTAATCGCCACGCCGCTATGACCAGCACGCGCAGTTCGACCGATTCGATGCACATAATCTTCTGCATCCTGAGGTAGATCGTAGTTAAATACATGGCTGACTTCCGGGATGTGCAGCCCTCGTGCGGCAACATCAGTTGCAACCAGCACTTTGTATTTTCCAGTTTTAAATCGTTCAAGCAGTGTTTCTCGTTTTTTCTGCGGTACATCGCCGGATAATGCACCATTGCTGATATCGTTTGCTGACAATGTCCTGGATACACGGTCTGCAGCATATCGGGTATTTACAAACACCAGAACTCGCTCGGGGTTTTCTTTTTGCAGCAGATTTACCAGTAAAATTGACTTCTCTTCATCCGCCGGGTAATAACAGTATTCTTCGATTTTGTCAGCAACCCGGGTATCGGCATCGATTTTTATTTCCTCGGGATTATTCATATGTTCGTACGCCAGTTCCATTACTCTAAATGAAAGTGTCGCTGAAAACAGCATATTCAATCGATTTTCTGGTTCCGGCATTTTGCGTAATAGATAGCGAATATCTTTTATGAATCCAAGATCAAACATTCGATCTGCTTCGTCGAGGACAACAACGTCGACGTGATTTAATTCAAACAGTTTCTGTTTGTAAAAATCAATTAATCGACCTGGTGTTCCAATTAGAATATCCAGGCCTGCATTCAGCATCTGTTTTTGCTCTTCGTATCCGGTGCCACCATAGACCAACCCAAGCTTGAGTTCCGTGTGTTTCGAAAGCACCTCAGCGTCTTTGTAAATCTGAATCGCCAATTCTCGTGTCGGAGCTAAAATTAAGGCCCGGACCTGCCTGGGTTTGCGATCATCTTTTGATGGCTTTGTAAGTAAATACTGGCAAGTTGCCAACAGGAAGGCGATGGTTTTTCCAGTGCCGGTTTGTGCCTGACCGGCGACGTCATTTCCGCCCAATGCGATGGGTAAACTGCTGGCCTGGATGGGTGTACAGAATTCGAATCCGGCATCAGCCACGCCCTGTTTTAAGGCATCAATCAACATAAGGTCAGCAAATCGTTGATCGGTAAGGTGTTTTTTGGTCATATTTTAATTACTCTAAATATCCTGATAAAAATTTATTTTCCAATTATTCTCAATTAATTTCGACAACTACTTGATTACCGTCACTAGTGACTGCATATTTAACTTTTCAAAAATATGATGATTTAATAAAGCGTATGTCAAATAATATCGTACACGTAAGCGATGAATCCTTCGAAGAACAAGTACTCAACGCGGACGGCCCAGTTCTAATCGACTATTGGGCTGAATGGTGTGGGCCATGCAAAATGATTGCACCCATTCTCGAAGAACTATCCGTAGAGTATGGTGAAAAACTCACTATTGCGAAACTCAATATCGATGAAAATCCGGAAACACCACCTAAATACGGAATCCGGGGCATACCAACGTTAATGTTATTCAAAAACGGAAACGTAGAAGCGACCAAAGTGGGCGCGGTCTCAAAATCCCAGCTCGCTGATTTTATCGACAGCAACGTCGAATAAACACGTGATCTAAACATTAGCTTAGGAACCTCTGAACAAGTCATGACCGATCAAATTGAGTCCAAAATGATCAATATCTACGTTAAAAAATCTCGGAATAGCCCTGCTATTGCACCAATTTTTTGCCTTGATCTTGATCATTTTGATCCCCAATTTGATTCGCCCAGACTTGTTCAGAGGTTCCCTAGTTCAGTTTCCACAGCTGGTAAATGAACCTAATCCCGCTTTCAACAATTCCAGACAAAATCAATCCCGGGTAAAAATTTCCGAGGATTCTATAGTGTTACACGGTATTGTGCTATTTCTTTAATTTAACCAGTCGTACCACCGATCCTCAGCAAATTTACAGCCTATACAAACCATATAACTGGCTGGACTTCTTCATCGAAGCGCTATATGATACCTGAATAATATCTGCAATACAGTTGTTCAGACTGGATTGCGAGCAATTAATACATCTTTAATTTCTTATCCCTCTTGCTAATCGTTTCTGTGTGAAACCCGTATTTGAGGGCAAACAACCTCTGTAATACTAACATTCCCCCATGCCTATAAACATTAGTGAACTAAAATCCAAATCTCCAACCGATATAGCTGAACTAGCACTCTCGCTCAATCTCGACAATATCAGTCGCATGCGAAAACAGGATCAGATTTTTGCGATCCTCAAAGCTCAGGCAAAACAAGGTGAAAAACTGGTAGGAGAGGGCGTCGTAGAAATCTTACAAGATGGATTTGGATTCCTTAGATCAGCAACTTCGTCCTATCTTGCCGGTCCCGATGATATTTATATGTCTCCCAGCCAAATTCGTCGGTTTAGCTTGCGTACGGGTGATACTGTATCTGGTCAAATTCGACCGCCCAAGGACTCCGAGCGGTATTTTGCTTTGTTGAAGGTGGAAGAGATTAACTTTCAACCGCCCGAAGAAGCTAAAAACAAAATTCTGTTTGAGAATTTAACCCCATTGCATCCTGATGAAAGGATGCGACTCGAGAGGGAAAATGGCTCCGCAGAAGACCTCACTGGACGGGTAATTGACTTGATTGCCCCAATTGGCAAGGGCCAGAGAGGATTAATCGTTTCCGCCCCAAAAACGGGTAAAACAGTAATACTGCAACAAATTGCGCAATCCATCACCACCCTCAATCCGGAAACCATAGTCATGGTATTGTTGATTGACGAGCGCCCCGAAGAAGTGACAGAAATGCAAAGGACGGTTCGCGGCGAGGTCATATCGTCAACATTTGATGAACCCGCTTCCAGGCACGTACAAGTTGCAGAAATGGTAATTGAAAAAGCCAAACGCCTGGTAGAGCACAAAAAAGATGTTGTCATCCTGCTGGATTCCATTACCCGGCTGGCTCGGGCATACAATACGGTTGCTCCAGCATCGGGAAAGGTGTTAACCGGCGGGGTTGATGCCAATGCGCTGCAACGCCCAAAACGTTTCTTTGGCGCTGCACGAAATATTGAAGAAGGGGGTAGTTTGACCATTTTGGCCACCGCCCTGATTGATACAGGATCGAAGATGGATGACATCATTTACGAGGAGTTCAAAGGTACTGGCAATATGGAAATTCATCTGGATCGCCGTATTGCTGAGAAAAGAGTATATCCAGCCATGGTGATAAATCGCTCAAGCACCCGGCGGGAAGAGCTTCTTACTGACCCTACTGAATTACAAAAAATTTGGCTGCTTCGAAAGTTAATTCATCCCATGGATGATTTGCAGGCAGCGGAATTTGTCATAGATAAGCTGAAAGCCACAAAAACCAACGCCGAATTTATCGCTTCCATGAATCGTTGAGCCTCGGACAATTAGAACTTTCGAATTCCTTATCAGAGGTTCCCTAGTTTAATTTGGGACAATTGGGCTTGATTTACGGCCCGATATTACTTAATATCGCCGCCCCAAATCACGACCCATACTGGCCTGAAGGCATACCAATATGGAATTACGTCATCAATGCCAAATGTAGAGAGAATCCGCCATGAAACCAGAAATTCATCCAGAATACACAGACATCAAGGTGGTATGTGCCTGCGGTAATAGTTTCGAAACCAAGTCCACGCTTTGCAAGGAATTGCATGTTGAAATCTGTTCAGAATGCCATCCATTCTACACAGGCAAGCAGAAAATTATAGACACTGCCGGTCGGGTAGGAAAATTCCAGGCAAAATACAATCGGAAATAGAATTCTAAACGCTCACCACTAGATCCAGATTCCGGGAAGAAAATCCATAACCGGAATGTTGAGACATCGGTTTAAAAAGGCACTCTTTATGAGTGCCTTTTTTATTTGTTGCTATGTTAGCCTGGGAATAGCCGACCAGGAGGCCATTGTTTCCTATGTAATTGATGGCGATACCGTGATTCTTGCTGGGGGTGAACGAATCCGTTTAATTGGTATCAATGCGCCGGAACTGGAATCCGACAATCAGGCAGCACAACCCTATTCCCTTGAAGCACGACTCGCCCTGGCTGAATTGGTTATGGGGAGAGACGTTGAACTGAAAGTCGGAGAAGAAAAATACGACAGATATGGAAGAACTCTGGCGTATATTTTGATCGATGATGACATTGACGTTCAAGTATCGCTACTGGAAAAAGGCTATGCAGCGGTCATCGCAATACCACCCAATATTCAACGCGTCAACCGATATCTAAGCGCTGAGAAATTGGCAAGATCAAGTCAATTAGGCATCTGGAGCAACGACGGAATAGTAATTGATATTTCTAATTCGGCACAAAATGTAACTACTGGTTTTAACATCGTCCAGGGACGAGTGGTCGCAACTAAACGGTTAAAGAACAATTACCTTTTAAATTTGGAAAACAAACTCAATGTATTGATCAACTACGATGCCTGGGCTGATTACTGGAGTCAATATTCGATCAACAACTATGTGGATAAACGGATTGAAGTGCGGGGCTGGATCACCCAACGTAATCAGGCCAAATGGCTCAGAATTTCACATCCATCAATGCTGGTTGAGCGTTAAATGCGATTAGAACAAAAAATTGCGGAAATTTCGGGCAAACTGGAAAGTGCGGATCTGGTCTATGGTCATGGTTCGCAGAATGCTCGGGACGAAGCAATCTGGATTGCACTGCATTCCCTTGATCTGGATTTGATTGCCAGTTTGGAGAATTCTGATTTTCACTGGCAGCAAATAATTTCTGACGCCTCCCGAAAGCGTATCAATCAACTTGTGCAAAAGCGTATCGATTCCCGATCGCCTCTGGCGTATCTGATAAATGAAACCTGGTTCATGGGACATAAGTTTTACATCGATGAACGCACCATTGTACCCAGGTCCTATCTAGGTGAATGGATACCGGAAGGTTTTTCACCCTGGGTCAATCCCGAGGAAGTTTTTAGAATTCTGGATTTGTGTACGGGTTGTGGTTGTATTGCTATTGGTTGTGCCCTGGCGTTTCCCCAAGTCAATGTGGTGGCCAGCGACATTTCATCCGCCGCACTGGAAGTCGCCAGAATGAATGTGTTGAATTATGATCTATCCGATCGGGTCAAATTGAATCAGGGTGATTGTTTCGCGGGTATTGAGGGGAAATTTGATCTTATTGTTTGTAATCCACCCTATGTATCAAATGAACGGATGGACAAACTACCTCCAGAATTCGGTCATGAACCAGATAATGCTTTACGGGCGGGCAACGATGGGCTGGAATTTATTCAACGCTTGTTGGACCAGGCTTTAAACTATTTAACAAAAAGTGGTACATTAGTTGTCGAAGCAGGTTCAGCATCCCATGCCCTTGAAGCGCGCTATCCTGATGTGCCATTTACCTGGCTTAGTACCGAATACGATGAATTCGTGGTATTTGCCCTCAACGCTTCTGAGCTTGGTGTGTACAAATCTGAACTATCTATTGAAAAATAAGTCATGGGATAAACACTAAATATATCAATCGAATCAGGTAAATAAAAAAATGCAAAACTCAGAATTATTTAAACGGGCCAAAAAAGTTATTCCAGGGGGCGTGAACTCTCCGGTCAGGGCGTTTAAATCCGTGGGCGGCGATCCGGTATTTATAAATCGTGCAAAAGGCGCTCATGTATTCTCTGAGGATGGAAAACAGTATTTAGACTATGTAGGTTCGTGGGGACCTATGATTCTTGGTCATGCTGAAGATTCGGTAATCGAGGCGGTAAAACAGCAATGCGAATCAGGTTTGAGCTTTGGTGCGCCAACAGTTCTGGAAACTGAAATGGCGGAGCAGATTTGCAGTCGTCTGCCGTGGATAGAGCAGGTTCGTATGGTTAATTCGGGTACTGAAGCGACGATGTCAGCGATCAGACTGGCAAGGGGTTTTACCCATAGGGATAAAATCATCAAGTTTGAAGGCTGCTATCATGGTCACGCGGACAGTCTTTTAGTCAAGGCAGGTTCTGGCGCACTGACTTTTGGTGTTCCGACCTCTCCAGGGGTGCCAGCAGCAATGGCGGAACATACGTTAACTGCTTCGTTCAATAATCTGGATTCCGTGAATCAAATTTTTAATGCGATTGGCGATCAAATCGCCGCCGTAATTGTGGAACCTGTCGCAGGCAACATGAATTGCGTTCCACCCGTAGCCGGATTTCTGGAAGGTTTGCGTGAATTGTGTGATCAATATCAAGCCTTATTAATCATGGATGAAGTCATGACCGGATTTCGGGTCGGACCCCAGGGTGCTCAGGGTTTATATGGCGTTACTGGAGATTTATCCACGCTGGGCAAAATTATCGGCGGCGGTATGCCTGTGGGCGCATTTGGTGGAAGAGCCGATGTCATGGCCCACCTGGCACCGGAAGGGGGGGTGTATCAGGCCGGTACGCTGTCAGGAAATCCCATAGCCATGGCGGCGGGACTAGAAACCCTGCGTGGTCTGGATAGACCCCAATTGTTTGAAGAGATTACCGCTAAAACCGAGCAGCTGGTTACGGGTTTGTTAGCAGCTGCGGAGTCCACAGGGATTAAACTTTGTGCCAATAATATTGGCGGGATGTTCGGAATATTTTTTACTGATAAAACGTCGGTGACAACCTTCGAAGATGTTATGTCCTGCGATGGCGATAAATTTAATCAATTTTTTCATGGCATGTTGGAACGCGGTTTTTATTTTGCGCCGTCAGCTTTCGAAACTGGCTTTGTTTCTGCGGCTCATTCATCTGAAGATATTGAAAGCACAATAGCGAACGCAACCGACGTATTTTCCGAAATTTAATATCAGACCAAATTTAATATTAGAAATGAGTTCTAATTTTTATTCTATGGTGGTGACGTTTTCCGCTGCAAATCCTTTGTCTCGTTCAATCAGGCCAAACTCAACTTTTTGACCTTCAAACAGGGTTTTGAAGCCTTCTCCCTGTATTTCCCGAAAATGCACGAACACATCGTCCCCAGCTTCATCTCGCTGGATAAAGCCATAACCTTTACGGTTATCGAACCACTTAACTACACCGCTAAAACGGTCTGACATTGTAGTATCCTCCGCGATACCATCTCTCTATTTTTTATTTATTATGTAAAAAAATTTGAGAACCTTCAAAAAATAGCTAACCACCTCGCAGTTAACACAACCTTTCGAGAGGACAACGAATCACAAAAATTCAACAGATTCGGGTTAACAAAACTAACACACGACATTTTATTATTGATTTAGTTCAACGTCTACAATTTTTGGTCATTTAAATTGAATATTTTAGGTAATCTCGATTTGATTGCCTTTCTGGGTTAACCAGCTTTTTCTATCGGGTGCCCGTTTTTTCGCCAATAGCATGTCCATTATTGAATGTGTGCCATCACCGCGTTTTACCACCAGTTGTAACAAGCTTCGGGTTTCGGGGTTCATGGTTGTTTCACGAAGTTGAGGTGGATTCATTTCGCCCAGCCCCTTAAATCGCTGAATACTGATTTTTCCACGAATTTTCTCAGCTTCAATTTGGGCCAGGATTTCCTCCTTTTTTGCCTCGTCCAGGGCGTAATATACTTTTTTGGCAACATCGATTCTAAATAGTGGCGGCATTGCTATACAAACTCGACCGGCTTCCACAAGGGCCGGAAAATGACGAAGAAAGAGCGCACAAAGCAATGTCGCAATGTGCGCGCCATCAGAATCTGCATCCGCGAGAATGCATACTCGGCCATATCGTAGTCCAGAAAGGTCTTCTGATCCCGGATCTACCCCTAATGCAATTGCAATATCATGAACTTCCTGGGAGCCAAGAACCTCCGCAGAATCAACTTCCCAGGTATTGAGAATTTTCCCCCGCAGCGGCATTATGGCCTGAAATACGCGATCCCGGGCCTGTTTCGCGGAACCGCCAGCGGAGTCACCTTCTACCAGAAATAACTCGGTTAGTTCCAGGTTGTCACTGGTGCAATCAGCCAGTTTTCCAGGAAGCGCAGGACCGCTGGTAATTTTCTTTCGTTGCACACGTTTTCCGGCCCGTAGTCGTCTATGGGCATTGTCAATGGCGATATTTGCGATTTTTTCCGCATCGCTGATATGCTGGTTCAACCACAGCCCGAATGCATCTTTCACCGCCGTATGAACCATGGTGCTGGTTTCTCGGGAAGATAAACGATCTTTGGTCTGGCCGCTGAACTGGGGCTCCTTGATTCTTACCGAAAGAATGTAGGTGCAATTAACCCAGATATCTTCCGGGGTTAGTTTCACCCCCCTTGGCAAAATATCCCGATACTCACAAAACTCCCGGATCGAATCGGTCAGTCCGCTCCTGAATCCACTGACGTGGGTTCCACCCTGGATTGTGGGCACCAGGTTCACATAACTTTCAGTAATACATTCTCCGCCATCAGTGACCCAGGCGAGAGCCCAGTCCAATTCGCCATTTTCGCTTCGAAATTTTCCTATATAGGGTAGTGCTGGAACAAGTTCTGCATCGCCCAGAGAGCTGGTCAGGTATTGTTGTAAGCCATCTTCGTATTGCCAGCTTTCGTTATTATCTTCATTGGTTTCATCAAAAAAACTGACATACAGACCAGGGCACAACACCGCCTTGGCTTTGAGCGTGCGTTTCAGCCTGGGAACATGAAACTTCGGCGAGTCGAAAAACTCTGGATCCGGATGAAATCGAATCACGGTTCCAGTCAATTTCCTGGAAACTTTTTCTGTTAATTTTAAGTTGGTTTTCTTTTCGCCATTGGCGAAGCTGATATGATGTTGCTCACCATTTCGCCTTATCCATACGTCGAGATGGGAGGACAGGGCGTTGACCACAGAAACGCCAACCCCGTGTAAGCCCCCGGAGTACTGATAATGATCTCCGGAAAACTTGCCGCCGGCGTGGAGGCGAGTCATGATTAACTCAACCCCACTGACCCCTTCTTCTTTATGGATATCCACGGGCATGCCGCGGCCGTTATCTGCAACGGTCAGAGAGTCATCGGGATGTAAGTGGATTTCAATGGAATCTGCGTGTCCAACGATGGCTTCGTCCACGCTATTATCGATGACTTCATGGGCGAGGTGGTTGGGTCTGTCGGTTTCGGTGTACATTCCCGGTCGTTTTCTTACCGGCTCGATCCCGGTAAGTACTTCGATTGCAGACGCTGTGTAATTACTGCTCATTTGGTTGTGACAAATCTTGAGTTGAGGTTTATTGTATTGAACCTGATCATTTGGCTTCCAGGAGAACGATCAGTGGAATAGGATAACATTTGTGCTTATTCTGAAAATGAATGGGTAAAAATTCAGGAAGTTGGCGCGTCAATTCGCTTCTTTCCATGGTTTGATATTATACTCCGTTGAACATAATCACTCTTCGGTTTTTTAAGCATGCCCCAGCCCAAGAAAACGACTCCACCCGATTTCGAGAAATCCCTGGCAGAACTCGAAAAAATTGTTAATCGGATGGAACACGGCGAACAGTCCCTGGATGAGACCCTTAACGATTTTGAACGCGGTATGTCATTGTCGGAAAAATGCCAGAAAAGCCTCGATGTTGCCCAGCAGAAAGTTGAAAAGCTGGTAAAAAAACATGGAGATTACAAACTCGAACCTTTGGACGATGAATACTTGGAAGATGATATGGGCGACGAGGATGAGGACCAGGGGTGAGAGCTAGTTGAGCGAGTTTGAAGCGGTCTGGAAAAACTATAGTCAACGTACCGAATCTGCTCTTCAACATCGGCTGGTAGAGACGCAAGGATCAGAACTTGATACCTCGAGCACATTGCATCAGGCAATGGCCTATGTATTGCTCGGCGGGGGTAAACGATTTCGGGCGATGCTGGTATATGCCTGTGGGGAATTGGCCGGTGCATCACCCGACACACTGGATACCCCAGCCTGCGCGGTGGAAATGGTACATGCGTATTCGTTAACCCATGACGATTTACCGGCAATGGACGATGATGAACTACGCCGGGGTCGCCCGACCTGTCATATTGAGTATGATGAGGCCACAGCGGTTCTAGCCGGAGACGCTTTGCAATCCCGGGCTTTTGAGATTCTCGCATCATCTCGATGGAATGACATTCCCGCACAACATAAGTCACGCATGATTGAAACCCTGTCAATGGCCATTGGATCTTTGGGGATGGCCGGCGGCCAGGCTCTGGATATGGAAGCAACTGGAAATGAAACTGGATTTGACGAACTGGTTAAAATTCATCAATTAAAAACCGGCGCATTAATCAAAGCATCTGCAATTATAGGAGGGCTGGCTGCACCCAGTGTGGATGAATCGCTATTACACAGTCTGGGCGAATATGCCTCAGCAGTGGGCCTGGCGTTTCAGATTGCAGATGATATCCTTGACCATACAGGGGACAGTAATACCCTGGGTAAACCCAGTGGATCTGATGCGCGTATGAACAAATCCACCTACGTATCCTTAATCGGGCTGGACAAAGCCAGAGCCCATGCAAACAATTTATCTGAGCAAGCTATCGAATCCATTGAGGGTTTAGGGGATAATAGACGCTTCCTTGAACAACTTGCGCAATTTGTCGTAAACCGGAGTTATTGATGCCCGAGGGCAGTACAAATTATCCATTGCTTTTCGAGATAGACGACCCCAAACAGTTGAGACAACTGGACCCGGGTCAACTGGACCAACTGGCAGATGAACTTAGGCGATATTTGATCGAAGTGACTTCTCAAATTGGAGGTCATCTTGCCCCAGGTCTTGGCACTATCGAGCTTACCATTGCGCTTCACTATATTTTTAACACCCCGGACGACCGATTGGTCTGGGATATCGGCCACCAGGCTTATCCACACAAAATACTCACCGGTCGCCGGGATAAAATTCATACCATTCGTCAGTTGGATGGATTATCGGGATTCCTTAAACGCAAAGAAAGCGAATACGATACCTTCGGCGCAGGGCATTCAAGCACCTCAATCAGTGCGGCATTGGGGATGGCAGTAGCTGCGGGGCAGCAAAAATCCGACAATGAAGTTGTCGCAATTATTGGCGATGGGGCGTTGACCGGTGGTATCGCATTTGAGGCCTTAAATAATGCCGGTGATCTCGATGCAAATCTGTTGGTGATTCTGAATGACAACGAAATGTCAATTTCGCCTAATGTCGGTGCAATTTCCAATTACCTCGCACGTATTCTGTCGGGTCAGGCCTATTCCACGGTCAGGGAAGGTTACAAAACGGTTTTAAGTACATTGCCACCCCAGGTAAAAAATTATGCCCGACGATGGGAAGAACATATGAAAGGCATGGTCATGCCGAGTACGTTATTCGAGGAACTGGGGTTTTATTACATCGGCCCCATCGATGGTCATAATCTCAATACCCTGACCACCACCCTGAAAAACATGCGTGAGATGAAAGGCCCGCGGTTTTTGCATGTAATTACCCAAAAGGGTAAGGGTTTCGAGCCCGCAGAGGGCGATCCGTTAACATTTCATGGAGTGACGCCATTTAATCGCGACACTGGCAAGATGGAGAAAAAGAAAAAAGGCCGAACCTATACCAACGTATTTAGTGACTGGCTGTGTGACATGGCCGCTGAGGATGACAGGCTGATCGGAATCACACCTGCGATGCGCGAAGGCTCTGGATTGGTTAAATTTTCCCAGGAGTATCCGGAACGTTATTTTGATGTGGGTATTGCCGAGCAGCATTCATTAACCTTTGCAGCGGGTTTGGCCTGTGAGGGTGCAAAGCCCGTAGTGGCTATTTATTCCACCTTTTTGCAACGAGCCTATGATCAGCTGATTCACGATATTTCTATTCAGGACCTGGATGTGCTTTTCGCAATAGATCGGGCCGGGCTTGTTGGTGCTGATGGGGCTACCCACGCCGGGGTTTATGACTATTCCTATCTTAGATGTGTTCCCGAGATGGTCATAATGGCACCGGCTGACGAAGCTGAGTGTCGAAATATGCTCTACACCGGCTACCAGCACAGGGGGCCGGCTTCTGTACGCTATCCCCGGGGTGGCGGCCCTGGCGTTGCAGAACAAGCCAAAATGAAATTAATTCCCATGGGTAAAGGCGAGATTCGCAGGAAATCCCAAATCACTAACAAGGGTACCGACAAGAGCAAAGATAATCGAATCGCAATTCTGGCTTTTGGAACCATGGTCACGCCGGCAATGGAAGTTGCTGAAGCGCTGGATGCGACACTGGTGAATATGCGATTTGTAAAACCTCTTGACGAACAATTAATATTATCCCTGGCTGATACTCACTATTTACTGGTTAGCGTTGAAGAAAATGTCGTCATGGGAGGCGCGGGTTCCGCGATTAGTGAATGTCTGGTGGCCCATGACAGACACGGGCCTGTTTTACATCTAGGTGTGCCTGATAGACATCTCGATCACGGTACCCAGCAGCAGCAACTTGCCGCAATTGGACTCGATGCAGACGGTATTAAGCGGCAGATACTTTCCAAAATAGCGGCGCTGACGGAATCTGATAATAGCGTTGCGAGTATAACCGCTGTGAGCTAAATTGGCGGGTGCAGTGGTTGCGCCAGACTATTTACCAAAAATTTCCGTCATTCGGGCGACCAGATCATCGCCATTAATCAGTTTGATTACCGGAATGCGCAGGCGTGTTGAAATGTTTTCCAGTTTTTTCTGGTGTTCAGAAAAAAATGCCTGGTATTTTCGACGGGTAGATTTACTTGCAGTATTAATTACTGCTGAATTTCCACGATCCCGTCCATCGGTGATGACATAACGACCAGCGATAGGTGGAGCCAACTCCACTGGATCAAGCAATTGACAGGCGACCACGTCATTGTGTTGGCGTATTCGTGACAAAAATTTCTGGGTTTGCTGATTAATACTGTAAAAATCACTAAAAATAAAAACCAGACTGCCGGGATGAACCACCGCATTTAAATGTTGCAGTGCCCGATTGAGCTGGGGTGGGCCGTTGTAATTGACCTTTGCGTGGGTCGCTTCGGATAGTGCATTAATCATGGATAATGCACCCCGTCGACTGGCCTTGGGTTTTAAATCGGTGACACGATCATTGGACATTAACACCCCGCCGATACGATCACCGTGTTGCACCGTAGTCCAGGCAATGAGTGCAGCAGCCTGGGCGGCAAGTACAGACTTATAAGACTGTTTGGTGCCAAAATATAGAGATGGACTAAAATCCACCAAAATAAATACGGGTCTTTCTCGTTCTTCGATATAGACTTTTGTATGGGTCTCTCCGGTTCGGGCGGTTACTCGCCAGTCGATATTGCGAACATCGTCCCCCGGTTGATATTGCCTGGATTCGGAGAAATCCATTCCCCGTCCACGAAATCGGGAACTGTGTTGCCCGGCCAATATGGACCGCACACCTTGTGATAAATCGAGCTTGAGTAGCCGAGCGTTGAGGCGCAACGCAATCAACGACTGCTTGTCAGCATAGACACCATAATCAGGATTATTCAGCTCCATTGGCGGTGGCTCTTATTTACCCTGGGCGCCAAAGTCTAAAATCTAAATTTTTACGGCACCGGCACAAGATCGAGTAACCGGGAAATGACATGATCGGTGTCGATGCCTTCTGCTTCCGCTGTGAATGACAATATTATTCTATGACGCAGTGCATCGTGGGCCATTTTTTGAACATCGTCCGGGGATACAAAATCCCGGCCATTAATCCATGCATGGGCGCGAGATACCCGCTCGAGCCCAATTGAGCCTCTTGGGCTGGCACCATATTCAATCCAAGACTTTAATTCCCGGGCATAGCCATCCGGGTTACGGGTTGCCAGAACAAGTTGCACTATATACTCCTGGATAGGTTTTGATAAATGAAGATTCAGCACCTCCATTCTGGCCGCTTTAATCTGGGTTTCACTGATTTTTACCGTTGTCGTGGGGCTCGATGATTGCCCAGATTGAACCTGTTGCAACGCTTCATCATGGGCCAGGGCCATAATTTTGCTTTCCACATCAGTAGAGGGATAGGCCACATTGACATGAAGTAAAAATCGATCGAGCTGGGCCTCCGGCAGGGGGTAAGTGCCTTCCTGTTCAATAGGATTTTGGGTTGCCATGACCATGAATAGTTCTGGCAGGGGATGGGTTGTTCTGCCAATGGTAATTTGTCTTTCCGCCATGGCTTCGAGCAGTGCAGACTGCACCTTAGCCGGTGCCCGATTGATTTCATCGGCCAGAATGATATTGTGAAACAGCGGGCCTTGCTGAAATTTAAAACTGGCCTGCTGGGGATTGTAGATATCCGTCCCGGTCAGGTCCGCTGGCAGTAAATCGGGGGTGAATTGCACGCGATGAAACTCTGCGTCAACAAGCTCGGACAGGGATTTTACCGCTCGGGTCTTAGCCAGGCCCGGCGCGCCCTCCACTAAAAGATGACCGTCAGAAAGCAATGCAATCAATAACCGATCGTTAAGATGCTTTTGACCGAGAATAGTTTCGCTCAATTGGACGCGAGCCGACTCGAACAAAATTTGTAAATCTGTAGGTTCATCGGATTGTTGGGTTTGTTGGTTCATGTTTTTTTCTGTTACCATGCTCAGGATTAATAACTAAAGACGTTAAATATTACCGATAAATTTCAATTGAGGCAATCATTGACCATCTGTGGTTCTAGTGCGTGGTTCTAGTTAGAGATCGAGGAATCTCGAATATTTCCATGCAGTTTAGATTATCGATAGTATTAGACAATTTCAGCCTGGGTTAATTCGGAGTGAATATCATGAACACAATTTCAACAATAATTTTTCTTGGCGTCAGGGTTGTACTGGCGTCGTTAATTGGTTTGACCCTGCAGATTGCGATGCTAGTAAAATCACCCGAACATCTATTAACCATACAGGAAGGCTTGAAGTCCATGGCGTCGGATGTATTTACGACAATTAGCGTAGATTCGCAATATCAGGTGGCGTACAACCTCATTGGTGGTGACAACATAATTGTTCACACTTTTTTTGTACTTGTTGCCTACATTGGCATACTCATTCTGATAATACCATTTAAGCCACGAAAATCGTCATACAGAAAAAACAAACGGATTTTTAGCTAAGGAATCTCTGCAAAGTCATGACCGATCATTTAGAGTCCAAACTTTCCAATATTTTCGTTGGAAAAGTTCGCAATAGAATGACTATTACGTCAGTCTCCCGTTTCAATCTTGGAAAATTCACCCATCAACTTGATTCACCCAGACTTGCCCAGGGGTTCCTTAAATATTTTTAACAATAATTCTGTTTGGTAGATTCACTGCCAAAAAGCTGAATCGATGGTGAATAACTCGAATCGAATATTGATGAGAATATAATGGTCTCTGCTAGAATTACTACTCCTCTCTTGCGAACAATCTAACTATTGCAATGAATGTTACCCGTTCAAATCTTGATATTTTCGACGATCCAATTGTGGAAGCGCGAAATATCCATTTTTCCTTTGGTGATCGTCCAGTGTACACGGGGTTGGATTTGGTTATCCCGAGGGGAAAGGTTACTGTAATAATGGGTCCAAGCGGATGTGGTAAATCCACCTTTTTGAGTTTGTTGGGTGGTCGATTACGGATGGGCTCGGGTGAGCTTGATTTTGACGGCTCGCCCATACCCCCAGCGAAAAGCCCCGAGCTATTTAAAATGCGTCGACAATTGGGAATGTTATTTCAAAATAGTGCATTGCTAACGGATTTAAATGTATTTGAGAATGTGGCTTTTCCAATCAGGGAACAGACGGATTTGCCAGATGAAATTATTAGAATCCTGGTGTTAATGAAGCTGGAAATGGTTGGGCTACGCGGCGCCCGTGACCTCATGCCATCCGAGCTTTCTGGTGGTATGGCACGTCGGGTTTCTCTGGCCCGGGCGATTGCCCTCGATCCACAATTGATTATGTACGATGAACCTTTCGTTGGACTCGACCCGATATCCATGGGGGTCATTGTGCAATTGATTCGAAAATTAAATGATGCCATGGGCATCACATCCGTAGTGGTAACCCATGATGTTGTTGAAGGTTGCAGTATTGCAGATTACGTGTATTTGCTGGATAACGGAATCGTTGCCGGACACGGTCCTGCAGACGAGATGATCAACAGCGAGCATCCTGGAATCAGACAGTTTATGAATGGTCTCCCCGATGGACCCGTGGGCTATCACTATCCAGCAGGCAATTATGTCGAAGACCTGAGTTCGCTTGAAAAATGAGTATTATCGAGTATCTGGGTCGTTGGGGTATTAACTTTATATTTCGTCTCGGGGAAGCGGTGGTGTTTTTATTGTTCGCGCTAAAGGGTGGGTTCAAGTGCCTACCCAGACCCCAGTTAATCATTCAGCAACTCTATGCCATTGGTGTGTTGACCATGTTGATCATTCTGGTCTCCGGGTTATTTGTGGGTATGGTATTGGGTTTGCAGGGTTATTATCAATTAGTCAACTTCAGTGCCGAGTCCAGTCTCGGGCTGGTGGTCGCGTTATTTTTGGTCAGGGAACTTGGTCCGGTTCTGGCCGCCCTGTTGTTTGCCGGTCGGGCGGGCTCAGCGCTAACCGCAGAGATTGGCTTAATGAAAGCCACTGACCAACTGGCGGCGATGGAAATGATGGCAGTGGACCCGATGATCAGGGTGATCGGTCCAAGATTTATTGCCGGTTTGATTGCAATGCCATTGTTGGCAGCAATGTTAAGTGCTGTGGGTGTGCTGGGCGGGTATATTATTGGATTTGGTCAGTTCGGTGTTGATGCCGGCGTATACTGGTCGTCCATGCAAAATGGAGTCGATCTTATTGACGATGTTCTAAATGGGGTGATAAAAAGTTTTGTATTTGGATTTATCGTAATTTGGGTTGCACTGTTTGAAGGGTACAATGCCGTGCCTACATCGGAGGGCGTCAGCCGAGCAACTACACGTACCGTTGTAACATCATCTCTGGCAATTTTGGGCGGTGATTACATATTGACTGCATTAATGTTTGGAGGTTTATAACCATGCAAAGAAATAACATCGAAATATGGGTTGGAATTTTTATGCTCATAGGTATTGCTGCATTAGTCATGCTTGCCGTTCAGGTCAGTAATGCCGGAACGGGCTCGAGTCAAACTTATCGAGTGGAGGCGCGTTTTGATAATGTCGGTGGATTGAATATAAAAGCGCCCGTCATGATCGGCGGAGTGCGGGTTGGTCGAGTTGGTGCTATCTGGATTGATAAAGAAGACTACGTTCCTGTAGTTGGACTGGATATAGATAAACAATATGATTCCCTATCCATGGATACCGGTGCATCTATCCTCACCTCGGGTTTGTTGGGTGCCCAATTTATTGGATTATCACCGGGTTCTTCAGATTTTTTTCTGGAGGAGGGCGATACCGTGGAGTTCACTCAATCTGCGATTCAGCTCGAATCCCTGATAAGTCAATTTATGTTTAGCCAGGGCAGCGGTAAAGACGACAACGAATCGAATGAAGACCAATGAAAAATAAAATAGTTAGGATGGTAAAACGTGCTCTGGTGGTTCTTGGCGTTGCCTGCACACTAATTTTTACATCAGCATTTTCAGCAGATGAAAATCCAGCCGACGTGGTTGAAAAAACCGTTCAGTCACTGCTAGATGAATTTGCCGAGAAGCGATCGGCGCTCGAAGGCAATAATCGTGATTTATATGATCTGGTTGATCGGCTCGCAACACCATTGTTCGATTTCGATTATATTTCGAAGCTGGTGCTGGCCAAGAGCTGGAAGGGTGCGAGTGAGGATCAACGCAAGGAATTTGCGGTGGAATTTAAAAAACTGATTATCGTCACTTATGCTTCTGCGCTTTTTAAGTACACCGGAAACGAGTCCATGGAATTTGGAGAAACTAAAATAAAGGAGAAGAAAGGCGTGAAGTTCGGAACGGTGAATACCGAAGTTTCAATTAATGATGGTGCACCCATTCCAGTGGTTTATTCCATGCTCCAAAAACCCGATGAGGACTGGAAGGTCTACAATTTAACCGTTGGCAGTTTAAATATGGTGCTGAACTATCGCAATGTGATTCAATCATCCATCCATAGCGACGGGCTGGATGGGGTTATTGCCAACATAAAAGAAAATAACGTAAAAAATTATTAGCGCAATCAAATAGTAAGAATTAGGCATGGGCAATATCGAAATTAGTGGCAATGAGATTGTACTTAAAGGCAATCTAACCCGACAAACGGTGGTTGAACTGTTTCGGAATTCACCAAATTTTTCCGGTGATCAATATGTGATTGACCTGGGAAAAATCGACAAGATTGATAGCTCTGGTCTGGCGCTACTGATTTACTGGAAAGGTAATGCAAAATCCGCTTCTGCCAGCCTGGAGTTTAAAAACATCCCCAGGAAAATGAAAGAAATTGCAGTATTGGGGAATCTGGAATCTGAATTTTAGCTGATTCAATAATATTGTAAAATTACCAAACATCCCCATCTGGCAGTTTTAGCGCCCCAATTCTATAGATTAAACAAATGGTTACACCACAAGATATACAGACCTGGATTTCCCAGGGTTTGGCTAATAGCCAGGTGACTGTTGATGGCGATGGGCAGCACTTTGAAGCGACTATCGTTACCGCTGAATTCGAAGGAAAATCCCTGATTCAGCGTCATCAAATGGTCTACGGTGTTCTCGGTGACAAAATGAAATCCGAGATACATGCTCTATCCATGAAAACTTTGACCCCAGACGAGATTTAGTCGAGATATAATCAGCTTCATAATTAATATTTATCAAATTACCTAATTCAGAGGCAACAATATGTCCATACAGGAACAGTTAAAAGAAATCATTGATAACAATGACGTTGTTTTATTCATGAAGGGGAACCCGGATTTTCCCCAATGTGGTTTTTCAGGAAAGACCACTCAGATTCTGCAGTCCTACGATGTGCGATTCGCGTCAGTTGACGTTCTGGCTGACAATGCAGTGCGTGAAGGAATCAAGGAATATTCAAACTGGCCCACTGTGCCTCAATTATATGTGAGAGGGGAATTTGTAGGTGGTTGCGACATTGTGAGCGAGTTATACGAATCCGGGGATCTGGAGAAGATTCTCAAGCCTGACGCTTAAGTCATTATTTTTAGAGCTGCCGGATTGTGAGTAGCATTAAATCTGCAGGAGATCTGATCGCCGAAGCCCAGGCAGAAATTTCATGTCTGGATGTGGATTCTGCCTTGCGTCTTTATGAAAATTCCAGTGAAGCAACCATTTTGGACGTGCGCGAATCTGAAAGTGCTGCTAATGCGAAACTGGAACAATCACTAAATATTTCCAGGGGCTTACTCGAAATGCAGGTTCCCAAACACATTTCTGATCCCGACGCCCTGATTTTGACCCACTGCGGTGGTGGTGGTAGAGCGTCCCTGGCAGCACTGACGTTGCAAAATATGGGATATAAGAATGTGCATGCCATCACCGCAACATTCGAAGATATTAAAAAAGCATTTGGATAGGTACTGAAGTACCCCGCAGGGATATACGCCAGGTAAATTTTCCATTAGCTTCAAACATAATTTCGGTTGATTCTGACTTTCCAGATGGGTATGCTCCCACCCCTTAATTCACTCGCAGGGATGATTGGCTAATCTGACCCTGCATCAACCCAGGAGAACTCCAGATGACCGCACCAAGCGTATATCGAATTGCCGATATTCAAGACCGAATTGACAACCTTCCGCCTAACGGCACCTATATCAAACCCTTTGTGACTGTAGCAACCAGCGATTCCATGGCGGGTGGTATTAATTGCCTGAATAACATTTCGGTACCCTGGGATTTGACCTGTGACGAAATGATTTACTGTTTGCAGGGAACATTTCGACTCGTGGTTGATGAAATTAGTTATGAACTCAATCCTGGCGACATGATGTATGTGCCAAAGGACAATCATGTGAAATATGAGTGTGATGAAAAATGCGTCATCTTTTACACCGCGTACCCTGTAGACTGGAAACAACGCGCAGGCATTACCGAGGTTCCAGGCATCGATCCCGACGAAATGCCAACGCCTTACACAGGTTAAGGTTTTAACTCCTTATAATATTGAAAATGGCGTACGCAGAGATGACAGGGAATACCCAGACGATGTCCGTACTGATGGGATCGCCCAAGGTGTTCTGGGCGATCAAATTACCCCCCAGGTCATAGTGATAGACCGTGGTGGTCAATAAAGGTGCGGGTCAATAAAGGTGCGGGTCAATAAAGGTGCCGGAGGGATTAAATTTTAATCCCTCCGGCACCTTTTCTTCAAACTAAATTTGTTCTTCGGTTTTTATTTGTTTCGTTATGTCAAACGGATTGTTTTCAATCAACCACTCTCGAGCACGTAACTTTTTTTCTTCTGAAATGTCTTTCAACCAATTCGATTCAGAATCGAGAAACTCAGCAATTGCTAAGGCCCGTAATTGTCTAGAACTATTGCCCGAATATTTAGCTTCAAATGCGTAGGACCAAGCGTGGATAGGATGAATTACCTGAAAGTCTTGCATCCAACCTAAAGCCATTTTTATAAAACGATCGTCACCAGTTGATTTGAATAACCATTCACACACTTCCGCCAGTTGATACCAACTAAACGTCGCGCGACTTTCTGTATAGGGAATGAGGATAAACGCCTTTTTTAGTTGCTCTATCGCCTTTGGAATACTGTCCAGCGACGCATCAATAATCGCTTTCGTAATTCTGGAATCAAAGGTGTCAATTCCCTTACCATCGTAATTTTCCTCCAAATAGTTAGCAATTTCAGCCGACCTTTTTAACTTAGATGCCGCCATAGCCACATACGGCAAGACTTCTGACCCAAGTGTTTTAAAATTCTCCTGTACAGTATAGTAGATATCGAATTGAATAAATTTTTCCAGTGCTTTCTCATATTGTCCCGCCTCTAAATCGCGAAAAGCACGTAAAAATAGTTCATGCCGGCTTGGAACCAATTCGAGACTTAGTTGATAACACCCAATGTCATCATCGTCACACTGGACACTATTCGCTGGAGGTGTTGAAAGACCTTCAATTTTTTTGTCGGCTAACAACTCGTCGAGATTGGGTTGCAGATTTGCCGCTAAAGAACGATGATTTACAGCAATATAGTATTGACCATTTGTTGTATCAACGTTTTTGAGTAATTCAGAAAAGATTTCCAAATTTTGGTCAGCCAATTTTCGATCAATCCGGGATTGGAGCACCACATATCGTTTTACTAAATCCCGCTGAAGTTCGTGAAGCGCTATATACGACGTAAGTTCTTCCGCAATATCATCCAAATCCGTGGCTTTCTTCCGATGTCCTACAAACAAAGCTGACCAAATGTATGGCGTTTCTGACCGTGGCGCCAGTTCCCGAAACGCTGCGTCGGCATCTTCACTAAATCCAAACAAATGCCAAAGTGCAAGAAAATCCCTATAACGGTAATAGCTTGCGTATCGGGTAGCAGCTTGTCTTGCATACTGGGCAGCGGTTATATAGTCAAATTTGATATAAGCTAGGCGTAGTGCACTTGTCAGAGACGCATGTGAACCTGTATTCAAATTTGCCGCAATTTCGTACAAAGGTTTGGCTAACTGATACTCTCCTTTCCAATAAGGATGACTCCCCGCTTCATAGGCCCTATTTGATAATTTCACTCTGTTTTCAGGCTCTTTTGCTGAAAAATTTGGATACATTAAATAGGTATTAGTCGCTTCAATGTAATTACCATCTTGGAGATAGATTGCAGCGAGTTTGTCATATACCTCCCACGTATTTTTTCCAGAATCAACTGCATTTTTCAGGATTTCGATTGCTCCATCTTTATCACTTTCATCTTCTAATACACTAGCGAGATACGCCGTTTTATCTGGATGCCCATCAAATCGGTTCTTCAGCTCTTTAAAAAGTTTTTTCTTTCTATCCCCAGGTTCTGCAAATTGGTGTGCTGACTTCAAATGCCAAAACTCATTGTTTGTGTACTCGTGGGAATGGGACTCCCCTACTTGACGACCCGATATTACATTCCTAGGCCAATCGCCTATATCAGGATTCCGAACTTTAGCCCCATTTAATTTTGGATCTAAATCGAAATAGGCTTTGTAATGATCTAAATGCCTCAGAAGCACATTACGTGCCCGAACTAAATCCCAATCTGTTTCACCTGAACCCAAAATCACTTCAAGCGCATTATCAACCAGTGATTGTAAAAGTTTAGGGTGGTCAGATTCCGTTGACCTTTCAATTTCATTTCTGATCGACTGTACCTTAAGACGCGTGAATGTACGATCCCCTTCCAGCAAGGAGGATGTCGGTTGAAACAATTCGCTGGTGGATATCTTCAAGGCCTGTAAATTGACCTTTTTGTCTAAACTTCGAAGAAAATTTCCTAATCCCAAAATCCGATAAAAATTCAAAATATCAAGTTCCGAAATTACACCTTCATCAAAATAACAACAAAGATTTAAGCCTTCATCTTTCGTCAATTTGTTAATTGTCGTTTCGAACAATAGATCTTCAGTATTATAATCGTCAGTTAGTTGTTCAGTAGAGATTTTGGCAATAGTCGCATTGTCGTACTCAGTGTCGAATTTTGGGAATAATCCACTCAAGGATTGAAAGAAAACAAAATTATTGCGCGTATCCCATCGGTCAGCATCATTTGCAGCATACTCAAATAAATATCTCCAAGGTTCATCAACCCATTCGATCACATCATCGGTCATTGGTATTTCATATAAGTTCGCTAGTTGCCTCAATTCTATAGAAGCCAATGCCCGAAATAAGTTAGGAGATAACTGCTCAACGTGTTTCTCCATATCGTAATAATTCCCATTCAGAAATTCTAAAAAAGCTTTTTCTTCAACAGAATTAGTCGACGACAGTAATGAAACGGCCTCTGGTCTCCGATACAAATAGAATAGTGCTCGTGCTTTGAGAATATTGTACTCAGGGATGTTTTTCGAGGCCCTCCTAAGAGCCAACAAAGATCGCTCAAAATATCGTGTTCTCTCTTTCAGTCGCTGCTTCGATGAAGTGAGCAAACCAAGCAACTGAAAATGCAATGCAGTTTCAATGGGTGTTTTTGGAGTCGTGAGGTTTTCAAATGAATCAGGAATAGAATTATTAAAGTTAGATCCGGAATCTTGAGTCTCGATTTGTTTATTATGATCTAACAGTGTTGCAACAAATTTCGGTGTTTCACTTGATATCAATGTGCTTAAAGATTTTTCATCAGTGGGCTTTTCGACATGAATATAGTGAGTGTTGAGAATATCACTGCCGGATTGTAGAACACCAACTAAAATAAATTTTTGTAAATCGGCAAAGTCATCTCTTAGGTACAAAGATACAATATGTTTCGCCTGATAGCGATTCTGTAATGAATTGACATCACTGTCACTGTATTGAAAACTATATTCGCCGAGAAGTGTGTGCACGAATTCCACAGGCATAACGTTCAGCTCTGTTAGTTGTCGGATATCATCAGCAACGAATCGGGCTGCCATCATTCGCGCTGTCTTATCGTTGGATATGATGGATTGTTGAATTGGCAAAACAATGACATCAAATAAAGCATCTTTCAGTATGGAGTGAAGGCGCCGCTGCTGGTCTTTTATCCAAAATGTACTGTTTGAAGCTTCTGGACGAGATGGCCATGCCATTCGGCTTTGCCTTAAACGAAAAAAATGATTTCTAAAATCGGCGATGTTATTTGAAGATAGAGCATCAAGGCGATTAATATCGTTTTGACTATTACTCGAAATGGAATTTCCACTGCCCGAATGATCAAGCCTTTGATGAAAGGCAACAGCGGTCACTGCGATTAATATTACTAATAGAACTAAACCGCGAATTGATTGTTTTTTCATTCTACTTATTCAACATTCAATGTATGACTCGCCCCTGTTTGTCAATTAAGTTTTTGAGATTTAGGTTGCGTCAATGTATCCGAGCTGTTTGTGTGGATCTAGTGACCACTGCTCAAAATGTAGATACGCACACCACCGTTCTTACAAGATCTACAGCCTTTGATGACTATTGAATGTTTCAGATTTCGGTAGTGTGGTTTAACCTGTTACCTCATTTAACGTAATTGCAAACCTGGTGAGATTATTAAAAGTTATATTATCAGATAATAATTATGCTATCGCCTGATAATCTTCGTTTTTGGCGAGAACAACCCAGATCATTCTTGCCATCTTATTGGCCATAGCGACAGCCACGACATTGGGCTTTTTAGTGGCCTTCAGTGTCTTAGCCCAATGACTCCACCTCGATGGCTTTTCTATATGCCACTGCAAAGCTGAGCGTGCACCGTGAATTAAATTGCACCGCAATCGAGTGTGGCCCCGTTTACCTATCCCGAGCAACGTTGTTCTTCCACCGGTGGAATATTGCTTCGGCACCAATCCGATCCAGGCTGCTAACTCTCGACCTGATCTAAACTGCTTGGCGTCACCGACCCACGCCAACAAACAAGCCGCTGTAATTAATCCTACACCGTGAACTTCCAGTAATCGTCGACCTCGATCATCGTGTATGACGAGCGCCTCTATCTCATCTTCTAAATCGGATATCTGATCACATATAAACCGGTACTCCTCGGCGATACGATACAACATCACCACCATCGACACCGGCAATTCTCCTTCATGCCTGGCGATAACTTCTCTAAGTCGGAGTATTGTCTTTCTGCCCTTGGGATACTCAATCCCGAACTCAAGCATAAAACCGTGAACCTGATTGATCGCCGCATTACGGCGACGCACCCAACTGTCCCTTAGTTTTACTTGTGCACCTAGCGATTGCTGTTGCGGGGTTCTGGGGGTAACAAATCGCATATTCGGCCTTTGAACCGCATCGCAAATCGCTTCCGCATCCAGGTAATCATTCTTGTTCGACTTGACATAGGGCTTTACAAACTTAGCCGCCATGAGCTTGCAGGTATGGCCATATTCCGATGCCTTTCGGGCTAAATAATGGGCACCACCGCAAGCTTCCATTCCGACCAAGCACGGCTCCAGATTACTTAAAAACAAGAGCAGCTGTTTGCGTCTTAGTTTCTTGCGGATCACTAATACACCGTTTACATCTACACCGTATACGTGAAAATAATGCTTGCCTAAATCGATTCCCAATACTTTAATACTCATGATGACTTGCCTCTGTGGTTGATCTCACAACCTAGTCTACGGACTTAAGTGGGGCGAGTCATCACATTAGATCTGACCCTGTTTCTTATGCATAATCTAAACAGCTTTTGAGAATTGCTTCTCCAGCCCATTTATCGACTCCAAAACCGGGGGACATCTGGCTTCTAAAATGGAATTCCCTAGCCTACGGAAAGGTTGGGAGGGGCATTTTCTTCGTTCGGTTGATCTGTTAATTTACAGCCCAACATAATTCTCTGTAAGCTGACCAGGGCAGAACGTAAAAAAACACCAAACCATGGATGACTAAAAATATCCATGGAACTCGCATCTCTAAATGTGTAAATGGATGATATAGAGATTTATTTTTTCCACGTTCTACGGCATCCCATTCGGCATCAAACAGTCTCAACGGTAACTGTTTTTCGATAGCATGTATAACTTTAAATTTTGCTGAGTTCAGATTCTTGTAAGAAAGAACTAGTCGATACCAAACATAGCAGATCAAGACTCCCGCTATCGAAGTCACTAGGTAAAAAAATGATTCAACATCAGTGGCTGCTTTCGCATAACCCGCGAGCGTAATTAAAACAGTATTTATACTGACAAAGAATGTATTCGCCGAGTGCCTCCTAGAAGTAATTTTATCGGCCATATCAAGATACAGCTTGTATTGCTCAAACACATGGTCACTATACTTATCAGAGTATTCAGATTTAGGGATCGAGTGTATATCAATATCACTCATGTAGGTGTTAAACCAACCTCCCTTATTCCAGCTACGATAGAGCTGGTGTTCCAGCCAACAACGATATCCGCATTATCTTTTACAATTTTGGACGTCTTTTCTGAATCCCACGGCTCAATAGCAACAATTGGTTTAGAGATAGTGAAAGAATTATTTGCTAAATTGATCTCCTCATTAATCCATTTACTATACGTAGAGTAGACTCCGGCCATAATTAATATTGCATGGCAACCATTCATCCGATTTTGTATTGCTTGCCGCAACGCCGCTTGATTCGGGGCGTTGTGAACTGGATCATTTTTCGGAACCGAGTGATTCCGATAAGAAAAGTAACTAGCATCGTCCAGCATTTTAACCAACTTGGTATATGCATCCTCATAAGCCCAAGAATGGCTAATAAACAAATTATATGTGTTTGCCATGTAAAATCTCCTGTCATTAAATTTGGTTAAATCTTCTTTACCTTCGCACGACTTCGATCTAACCCTAATTCTTAAAAAGCCAGATTCCTATTACAAATAATAGAAAAACAACACCTTTTACTGCAAATACTTTACCCAATACTTTAGTAACAAAAAACTTAGCATTATCCGCACATCTCCAAACCACATAATCAAACGGTAAAATCAGCGTGAAAAATATTATAAATATAAATAATTCGACCAATGTCCTTGGAATTTCAAATTCAGGTAAATACCCTTTAGCAACCAATATTTCTACTAATTGAGTGATTACACCAATGCCAATTATATTTACTATAACGGCCTTAGATAGGGATTTTTGACCAAGTATATATTCTTTGATAGACATATAAATTTATAAAAATTAATATTGATACGGAGGATTCGGTATGGATGCAAACCAAGGGTTATTCGCTTTGCATACGTTAGTAGCCACAAAGTCTCCTGCTCCATTTCTAAATGCGTGATTCTTTACCGTAAGATCTATTGCTGTTTTATGCTGATAATAAAAAGCAATTGCCCCACCTAGTTGCATCCACCATTTTCCCAAATTAATTCCAACGGGCAAATCGCGGATTGTTAAACCCGATACAGTCACCTGGTTCATAACATACCCATCTCTGATTTTTTCTCCACATTCATCAAACTCTTCACAATAGAACAATGAAGCTACTCCTCCATCAAAATTGATGTCTACTCCACCAACACGAACGGTTGCAGGAAATTTATAACCAGGATCATACCTAAAATTGAATGGATCGATGTTGTTCACAAACACATTACTAGTAATATGATTACCAACTATCTTTAAACCCATAGGGTCTGTATAAATATTAGGGTTCTGCCCGACATACCCGTAGGTATTTATGCCTCCTTCAAGACCTACCGGATCACTCGTAATATATCATCCTAATGTAGGATCATAATATCGATTCCAGTTGTAGTATAACCCAGATTCATTATCTGCATATTGGCCTAGGAATCTAAGGTTGATGGTTGTTGTATTACCGTCACCATCCGGATCAGTGTTCGGTGTGCTATCCCCAAAGGCTTTGCCTTCCCATCGCCAGACAATAGTTTCGCCATTATCCGTTGCGAGTCTCGGGGTATTGAGATGATCCGCATGGATGAAGGTGACCTTGTCATCGGGATCAGGCGCAGGAGGTGGCGGCGGTGGTATGCCATCATCATCCAGCAATAACGCATAGATAATGGGTAAGATCTTCTTGGCCGTCGCGATTTGCGCTGCCGTGGGCGGCACATAAGGCCCAGGGTCGGGTATGGGGTCGGGTTGTGGGTTGGCGTTAACCGTCTCATCCGCATTACTCACCTGGGCAATGGGTTCGCCATCCACCCAGACGGTGTCCAGGGTCTCCGTATTACCCACAATCTGTTCCGCAATTAACAAGCCCGATAGATCATAATGATAGAGCGTCGTGGTACTGCCCTGGACTTTGCGGGTCCGTTGCCCCTGGGCATTATAGGTGTAGCTTGCGCTTAACGTGCCATTGACACTGAATTCGCTTAACCGGCCCGCCAGGTTATAGGCAAAGGCGTGACCCCCTGTTCCGGTTAACAGATTCCCCGCACCGTCATAGGTCAGATTAACCCCATTGGACTGGTTCAGGCGGTTGGTATTGGCGTCGTAATACAATAACAGGGCATTTTCCGCTTCCCGATTGCCATTACCATCGTATTGATAGGTATAGTCATCGATATTGTCCTGGGTATCCCCTTTAAGATCATCGATTAATCGATCTAATGCATCATAGTCATAGCCCCAGTTCTGGGTGGTGGTGGTGGGGGTTTTATCTAAGGTGATCAGATTGCCATTGGCGTCATAGCTGTAATCAATGGTTTTAATACTGCCCAGCACCTGTTGGGTTAATCGGCCCTGATTATCATAGCTGCGGGTCTCATCTAGACCACTGCCGAAGGTCTGGCCCGTGACATTGCCATCCGCCCGATAGGTGCGGTTGGAGATCAAGGCATTGGTGACATCGCTGGATTGGACGGATGACACCCGACCGATACTGTCTCGCTGAGTGGTGATGACCCGCCCTGAAGGATAGGTCAGGGTTGCAACCCGATCTGCCGCATCATAGGTATAGCTGGTGTCATAGGTGACCCCCAGTTCCGTCTTGGATTGGGATTCAACATTTCCAAAGCCATCATAGCTCATGTCGGTCACCCCGCTTTGATCGGTGATCTGACTTCAATAAAGGTGCCGGAGGGATTAAATTTTAATCCCTCCGGCACCTTTTCTCTCCAACCCTTTTTTAACTCCGTTTCCCTTAATATATGACCATTATTCTTTTATACACATTTTCAATAATTGCAATTCCAAAACAGCACATAAATAATCAGGCTCTGATTCTTGTAGCTCAATTACTGGAGATTAAATCAATGGCCTCCGTCTACAGTATTCATTATTCACGCTCAATTCCCTTTGTTCGAAGGAGTTTTTTTCCTAGAACAAACATAGCTATAAGGCAAAATACAATCAGCACTAAATCTAACTTTATCTGATTAAAATTAAAAGATTTTCTCAAGAATACGCTTCGATCAGCCTTTCTCGGATCGACATAAACTTTGATTTGGCTCCCCAAAGCCACCTCCCTTTTTACAATATCCCTATCTTCTAAGGTGCCCGATTTTAAGTAGGATATATTCCGACTAAAATACTCGATGCCATTTATTTCGTACTTATATTCCAATTCTGCGCCTTTGTTTGGAAAACTTAGAGTTGTCACAACAGCTTTTACCGTAGTCCAATTTCTACTTTCGTGATTAAAATACAATTTTGCCATTAATGTAAAAATTGCATATATCAACAAAACACCTGCCGCAAGAGTGGGTAATATTTTAGTCATTCTTGACTATTTTCATTCGATTCTAATGTAATAACACAACATAAGGCTAGCTCCTGATGTACCAGCCCCACTTCCGCACTCATTCACACCAGAAGGCGAAGAAGGCACATGAAACCGGTTTTTATTAAAGCCAATATCGCATCCTCCACTACGTCCACCAAACCCATAATTCCCCTCTAAGAACCAACCCTCATAACTTTTAGGATCACATCGATCACCAGTTAGCCCTTCAACGGCACCCGCTTGAATAGCCCAGTCCACTCCCGGAGAGGTAAATCCAGCGCAAAACTTTTTAAATTTCATGATCTTTAGTTTCTGGCATTCATCATCGCATACAACAATAATTACTCCAGCCATTACACCTAATCCTCTCGTACCGCCTCCAACTTCAATACCTCCAAATGCAGCAAATAAACCCATTGGATCCGAATAATACATTGGTCTATTTTTTACATACCCATAGGTATTAACCCCGCCCTGTAACCCTATCGGATCAGATGTAATATATCTACCCAGTGTAGGATCATAATACCGATTCCAGTTGTAATACAAATCGGATTCAGCGTCGTAGTATTGCCCAGGGAATCTTAAGTTGATGGTTACAGCATTACCATCCCCATCAGGATCATTGTTCGCTGCTGTTTCCCCAAAGGCCTTGCCTTCCCAGACCCAGACCGTGGTTTGGGCATTATCAGTGGCCAATCTGGGTGTATTGAGATGATCCACATGGATAAATGCGACCTTGTCATCGGGGTCGGGCGCAGGGGGTGGGGGCGGTGGTGCACCACCATCATCATCCAGCAATAAAGCATAGATAATCGGTAGTATTTTCTTGGCTGTGGCAATCTGGGCCGCTGTTGGGGGAACATACGGTCCTGTGGGTGGATCAGGCTCTTCTGGCGTCACCACAATGGTCTCATCTTCATTACTCACCTGGGCAATGGGTTCGCCGTCTACCCAGACGATGTCCGTACTGATGGGATCGCCTAAGGTGTTATAGGCAATCAGATTGCCCCCCAGATCATAGTGATAGACCGTGGTGGTACTGCCCATGACTTTGCGGGTGCGTTGGCCATTGGCATTATAGGTATAGCTTGCCACCAGGGTGCTGTTTTCGCTGTATTCATGGAATCGACCCCTTAAGCTATAGCTAAAGCTCTTGCCATCAATGCCAGTTAACAGATTACCCGCGCCATCAGTGGTTAAGGGGATACCGCCCTGATTATTCAGTCGATTGGTATTGGCGTCGTAATAATAAAGGGTCGTATTTTCGGTTTCACGATTGCCATTGCCATCGTATTGATAGCTGTAGTCATCGATATTGTCCTGAGTATCTCCTTGTAGGTCGTCTATGAGTCGATCCAGGGCATCGTAGTCATAGCCCCAGTTCTCTAGGGGTTTATCCAGGGTAATCAGATTGCCATTGGCATCATAGGCATAATCGATGGTCTCGGTATGCAGGGTTTGTTGGGTTAATCGGCCCTGTTGATCATAGCTTCGCGTCTCATCCAGGCCCGAGCCATAGCTTTGGCTGATGACATTGCCATCGGCCCGATAGCTGCGATTGTAGACTAGAGAATTAGTGACATCGCTGGATTGCACCGAAGACACCCGACCGATGCTGTCCCGTTGATAGGTAATCACCCGCCCTGAGGGATAGGTGATGGTGTCTATGCGGTTGGCGGGATCATAGGTATAGGTAGTGACATAGGTGTCGGTGAGTTCAACCTTGGTAATGGATACGACATTGCCAAAGCCATCATAGGCCATGTCGGTGACCCCGCTTTGATCGGTGGTCTGGCATAGCCGCCCGATGCCATTGGCGCAAGCGTCGTAGACGTAAGCGATATCTTCGTCAACACCGAGATAATCAATGGTGGTTAATCGATTCAAAGCATCATAACTATAGGTTACCGTAACCCCGCGGGCATCGAGCGTGGTCAGGACATTGCCTGCAGCATCGTAGGCGTAAAATTGGGATTTTTTACCCTGTGCTAAGAAACTATTACTGCGTAATCTAGTCTGGTTGTGCTGTTATTGCCCTGATCAAACATACAAACCAATTCAGATAAATGGAAAGAGAGGGTTATCTTCGGTATTATGGTATGTAGTCAAATTTTGGTCTGCCAAATATGTCAATGCCCATATTGAATACACTAAAACAATTGTTCAAGATAAGTACTAAGAGTTTTGAAAAATTCTTAAAGTTTACAATGTTACTAACAAAAGGATCTATGCCAATATTATTCCCATTATTGCTGGCGTTAATGGGATGGTGCGCGACTGAATATCGCAACTGGTATTTACAATCCGACTCCCTTTTTTACAGAGTTGAAATTGATAGCACCCAAAAATCAGAGAAATTGTCGCTTGGCATACATAACTTGTCAGATAGAGTGATTCAAATGATGATTGTAAAAATAATCTCCGAAGACAACAAAATTTTTAGCGTTAAAGACGAATTTTGTAGAGTATGGGTAAACGAGCCTTATGAAGATGTCAATTTTCGGACCAAATGCGAACCAAAAATCGTTAAATTTCAAATAGATAACCTTATGCCAGGAGAATCTGTTGGCTCCGAATTTAAGTACTCGGGAGTTGATCCAGAAATTCGATTTTTGCAATGTAAATTTGATGCAGGTTTTCATGGTGATGATCCAAATTTACAGAAATTTATTAAGGATAAGTGTGAACATAAACCCGTTGAATATAGAGAATTTGGACTCGGATATCAAATCGCAACAAATTACAATAAGATTTTACTGGGTTTAAGTTTGTTTGCGAGCTTTGTGGTGATTTTCTTGTTTATTGGGCTGTGGAATAGTGAATATGGTAAAAATCGTGAGGAATAAATTTGTTATCTTATTATCTGGTTTAATGTTCGTTTTTATTGCCGAAGGACAAGATAATCAAGTATCTGTAGAAGTAAGCGATCCTGGCGGTAATCCAATTCGAGCTCAGATCTATTCTTCAAAGGGTTATATCAATGATACGGATAACAATGGCAAACGCACTTTTGAAATAAATTGTGAATCTCATAAAATGATTTTCGCCAGCCATGATCTTTATAGAAACTCAGAAAAAATTCGGTGTGGACCAATTATTAAACTTCAATTAACAGCGAAATTTCGTTCGCCATTAGGCCGCGGACAAACCTTGGCAGATGTGCAAGCTCGAGGAGAATTAAACTGTATTGTTACTACCGGTCTGGCTGGCTTTGCTGCTCCAGATGAAAACGGTCGTTGGGAAGGTCTCGATGCAGGTTTTTGCCGTGCGGTTGCCGCTGCGGTTTTGGGTGACGGCGAAAAAGTTAAATTCGTCCCTTCAACTGGTAAAACTCGTTTTACCCTGTTGAACTCTGGCGAAGGCGACATTTTGTTTCGTAACACCACAGAAACCATGAGCCGTGACACCGATCTTAAACTGAACTTCCTGCCTGTTACTTATTATGATGGCCAGGGCTTTCTGGTACGTAAGGATTTGGGTGTATCGTCTGCATCTGAACTGGATGGGGCGTCTGTATGTATCCAAACCGGTACAACAACAGAACTTAACCTTGCGGATTATTTTCGTGCAAATGGCATGAGCTACGAGCCAGTGAACATCGAAACTAATGAAGAAGGTATTTCCAACTACTCAGCAAACCGTTGCGATGTTTACACAACTGACGCATCCGGTCTGGCTTCTACCCGTGCTGCGCTGGATGACCCTTCTGCTCACGTGCTTCTTCCAGAAATTATTTCTAAAGAGCCTCTGGGTGGCGCAACTCGTCATGGTGACGACCAATGGTCTGACATCGGTAAATGGGTTGTGAATGCTATCATTAATGCTGAAGAACTCGGTGTAACTTCTGAAAATATTGACTCACTGTGTGCAGCAGCAGGTGACAATCCAAGCGTCAATCGTCTGTGTGGTACAGAAGGCGACATGGGTGCGATGATTGGCCTTGATGCACAATGGGCTGTACGTGCGATCAAAGCTGGCGGTAACTACGCCGAGCGTTACGAAGCACACGTTGGTCCTAACACCCCTCTTGCTCTCGAACGCGGATTGAATAAATCATGGAGAGACGGTGGTATCCTGTATGCCGCACCAATTCGTTAACGTTAAATAAGAACAACACTCAATGTCCAACTGAATTTTGTTGGGACTACCATTTTGCCCCCGCAACAGCTTTTACTCTATTCCTAATATCATTTGATGCTGATTCCAACCATACCCCGCCTAGCAGATCACTTCGCGGGGAACATAAAAAATAAACATTATTGGAAAATTATGTCTCCTCGATCAAATATATACTTCACCTAAAAACTATCGGTAAAAATACTTTACTAAATTTTACTAATACAAACCTAATTAATGGCGCTATTCCCGCTCCAAAGAGTCCGAATTTAAGTCAGGCCGAATGCCAATTGATTCCTTACGAAAACAGAGTTTTAATAGCCGCAATTTCCGCAACAAATATAATTACAAAATCTTTTCCCGAAAATATCTTCGTAAAAATCCTACCGATGCCACTCCTCATCTTTGACCCCGCGTTCCAAAGGCCAATAGCTAAAAATAATAATATAGAAAACACCAATTGAAACAGCAGAAAAACAATATTATTTTGCCTTCGGTCGAAAAAGTCAGTGAGCTCGGAGTGAAAATAGTTTTCCGTAATATAGATAACTATTGAACCTATAAGCAAGTAGATAAGCCAGGTATAGACCGCACCGAAATTCCCTCGAATAAAATTCTTCATTGTCTATTCTCTATTGGAAATCATCTGAAAATTCAATAAATCCTTGAGTGGGATGCCAATTTGGATAAGCTCTACATAATGCAGTGGCAGATGTTCTAGCTAGATATGGAGAAATACTAGAAGACGGAATAGACAACATCGACCAAAGTGAATCTTTAAATAAAAAATCAGACCCTGCATCTTAAACTGATTATTACATTTTAAATTCTATTTATTTCAGATTCAGTGCAACTAACGCCCCTTTAATATAAAACTTTGTTCTCGGTAAAAATTAATCCCAGAGATTATATATGTACTTACCCAAAGCCCTATCGGATCAGAGGTGATGTATCTACCCAGTGTTGGGTCGTAGTACCGATTCCAGTTGTAATTACTCGGTTTTTTCCGGTATTGCAAGTAACAGCACAAAACCTACTAAAACTAAACCAGTCCAAAACAATATGCTTAAATGATAATCAAAAAGCGTAGATGTTGCTTGAGCATCAAAAAACAAAATCTCATATTGGTTAATCCGAGATATTAAAAAATACGGGATAACACAAGCTGACCAAAAGATAGACCACTGCAGGTACCTCAATCTTATTGCACATACAAAGACGATAACCATGACAGTTAAAATGTCAATCGCAGTACTTGTCATAAAGATTCCAGATTTGGTATCAACCAGCGATATAAAATACCTAGCTAAATATCCCAAACCAATTAGGACCGTCAAAAACACAACAATTGTAGTTATATATTTTTTTCTAGTCATCAGAGATACTTCTATAAAATTAGGGGCTAGGACCTAAGTCTGGAAACCAGGTTTCATGAGACCTTCTTATTTTGCACATTTCTGTGGCCCAATCTCCAGCAGTTCGATACTGCGCTATTGCCATAGCTTGGCTCTTTATTTTTGCTCCAGTTGCAATTGCTCCACCAAGAGCTAATCCTAGTTTCTGCAACCCAAAACCGCTATATTCGTATTCAGGAAACCGGGCTTTCAAATTATTTACCCAAAAATCAGGGAAAATATCCCACGTCCTAGAAGCGCTACATTCTTCATCATCAACACATTTAACTTCCGCAACAATTTGAACGTCGCCAAGCCATTGCCACCAACCAAATATCCTTCTCTTTTTAGAATCTATTACAAATGGATTTGCATGAATTAAGTCATCGAAATGGATATTTCGGGTGCCCCCAACAAATATATCAGCGACCTTTCCAGAAATTACTAACCCACCAGGATCAATTCCTATCAAAGGATTCTGACTAACATACCCATAAGTATTAACCCCACCCTGAAGCCCAATCGGATCACTCGTAATATATCGACCTAGGTTAGGATCATAATACCGATTCCAGTTGTAATACAAATCAGATTCGGCGTCGTAGTACTGTCCAGGGAATCTAAGATTGATGGTTACAGCAGTACCATCGCCATCAGGATCACTATTCGGTACCGTGCTGCCAAAGGCTTTTCCTTCCCAGACCCAGACCGTGGTTTGACCATTATCCGTGGCGATTCTCGGGGTATTGAGATGATCCACATGGATAAACGCGACCTTGTCATCGGGGTCCGGCGCAGGCGGCGGGGGCGGGGGTGCGCCGCCATCATCATCCAGCAATAAGGCATAGATAATAGGCAGTATTTTCTTGGCTGTGGCAATCTGGGCCGCTGTGGGGGGCACATAAGGTCCTGCGGGTGGTCCGGGATCGATGGGCGGCGTGACCACAATGGTTTCATCTTCGTTGCTCACCTGAGCAATGGGTTCGCCGTCTACCCAGACGATGTCCGTACTGATGGGATCGCCTAAGGTGTTCTGGGCGATCAGATTACCCCCCAGATCATAGTGATACACGGTCGTGGTATTGCCCATGACTTTATGGGTGCGTTGGCCCTGGGCATTATAGGTATAGCTTGCAACCAGGGTGCTGTTTTCGCTGTATTCATGTAATCGACCCCCGAGGTTATAGCTAAAGCTCTTGCCATCAATGCTGGTTAACAGATTACCCGCGCCATCAGTGGTTAAGGGGATACCACCCTGATTATTCAGGCGATTGGTATTGGCGTCGTAGTAATAAAGGGCCGTATTCTCCGTTTCTCGATTGCCATTGCCATCATATTGATAGCTGTAGTCATCGATATTGTCCTGGGTATCCCCTTGTAGGTCGTCTATGAGTCGATCCAGGGCATCGTAGTCATAGCCCCAGTTCTCTAGGGGTTTATCCAGGGTAATCAGGTTGCCATTGGCATCATAGGCATAATCGATGGTCTCGGTATGCAGGGTTTGTTGGGTTAATCGGCCCTGTTGATCATAGCTTCGGGCCTCGGTAAGCCCGGAACCATAGGTTTGACTGATGACATTGCCATCGGCCCGATAGCTGCGATTGTAGACTAGAGAATTAGTGACATCGCTGGATTGCACCGAAGACACCCGACCGATGCTGTCCCGTTGATAGGTAATCACCCGCCCTGAGGGATAGGTGATGGTGTCTATGCGGTTGGCGGGATCGTAAGCATAGGCGGTAACATAGGTGTCGGTGAGTTCAACTTTGGTAATTGATACTACATTGCCAAAGCCATCATAGGCCATATCGGTAACGCCGCTTTGATCGGTGGTTTGACATAACCGCCCTATGCCATTGGCACAGCTGTCGAAGACAAACGTCACGTCTTCGTCGGTGCCCAGATAATCGATGGTGGTTAATCGATTTAAGGCGTCATAGCTATAGGTTGCCGTAACTCCACGGGCATCGAGCGTGGTCAGGACATTGCCTGCGGCATCGTGGGTGTAGGTGGTCGTGCCGCGGTCAGGGCTGGCTTCAGATAATAAATTACCCAAATCATCGTAGACATAAGTGGTCGTTGCGCCATTGGGGGTCGTGACCTGGGTCAATTGATCCTGAACATCATACCCATAGCTGGTTTGACCGCCGATGGAATCGATATATTGATTCAGTCGATCCAGAGGATCATAGGTATTGCTGGTGGACGGATTACTGTTGGGATCCGTCTGGGACAGGGTGTTGCCGACGGCATCTTTGACCATATCGGTGATGGACCCTGCGGCATTGATCTGAACCACCTGATCGCGATGATCATAGGCGGTATCCAGGATGCGCTCCAAAGTGCCTAAGCTGTCTTTAGTGGCGGTTTGGATGCGATTGCCTTTAAGATCATAGGCGTATTCAATGCGATTGCCCTGGTTGTCTTCGACTGCAGTTAGATAACGCGCGGCGTCGTAGGTATTGGTGATGGTTAGTCCATCGGGCATCACAACCTGGGTGACCTGGCCGACGTTATCGTAAGTATAGGTGGTGGTACGGGGCGATCCTGAAATGGGGGTTACGGTGATACTGCTTACCCGTTGACGGCTGTCATAGACATAAGCAGTTTGGGTGCCATTGACGTTAGTGGATTGCAATAATAATCCCCCAGCATCATAACTGTCATAGGTGGTAGTCTGACCCAAGGAATTGGATACCGATGCCAGTTGGCCGCAGCCGCCCCCTGTGGTGCAATCGTTATATACGAAAGTGGTGATGTCGGAAACAGCCGTGCGCGGCCCATCGATCTGCAATACCTGACCAATGGCATTATAGGTATAACTGGTACTGCGACTGATGGCAGAACCCCCTGGGGTAAAGCCATTGATAGTCACGGACAAGGGGTTTTGATTGGCATCATAGGTGGTGACCGTTTCTTTGGTCAGGCTCGATGAAATACTTGGCACAGAGACCTTAGTTCTAATATCCACATCCGCCGAGATATACTCATAAGTCGTGGTTCGGGCCTCAAGGGTTCCCGATGCCACGGTCATGGCCGTTCTTTGATTGGTTGCGTTATAGGTGTACGTTGTTATGCGCCCTTCCGCATCCGTTGTAGAAATCAGATTGTTATTGGCGTCATACTGTCGGGAAATGCTCTTGGCATCAATGAGACTGGTTTTACTGAGGATTTTGTAAACCCCCAGATTTTGTTGATACACCCAGGTTTCCTGATTGCCCACAGGATCGGTAATGGTGCGGGTGACGTTTTGGGCATAGACCAGGGATGGTGAGAATAGAAACAGCGCAATGGCAATTGCGATTCCGATAATCACGATGGCGAGGATACGGTTTATCATATTGTTTATCATTGTTATATCCTCCCTTATTGTCCGTAGTCGATTTGGAACTTCTCCTGGGGCGTCCCAGTTCCAATATCGGCGTGTTCAGTACTGATCGCTCGGCCTTGAGCGTCATAAGCGAAAGTGGCATACCGAACGCCGTTCTCGTCGGTGATGCCTGTTAGGTGATGCGGAAAACTAGCGTTTTCATAGTGATAGGTCCGGGTCGACCCATCTGGGTACTGGACGCTGGACAAATTCCTGAACGAGCCCAACACATAAGTGTAAATCCCGCCGTGGGGGTCGATAATGGATTCGACATATCCGTCGCCATCCCAATTGATTGTGATTGATTGACCGAAATGATTTGTAACGCTAATTAACTGATCATTACTGTCATAAGAATATGATGTCGTTTTACCATTTGCCGACGTTTCAGATTGAATCAGACCTGACGCGTTATAGGTTTCTGATCCCTCGCTTTCATCTGTAATCACAAATTCGCTGGTTTCGGTGAGCGTTAAATCTGAATCTGCATCGGCCGTCCACAGTCCACCACCCGTACTGGTAAAAACTTCCGCCCGACCTGAGGTTTGCCAAATAATTATTTCGTCGGTATCAACGGTCAGTTCCTTAAATAAACTCGAGGACCAACCACGTCCGATTCCCCAATTTTTAGTATTAATTGAGTTGTAGGTCCGGGTGATGGATAAATCACCATTTCGAGACACGAAATCAGTTTCTGGTTGTGTTTTGTTTCCAGTCGCTGGGTCACAGGGATTGCCGACACCACAACCGCCTGCGCCTTTATTAGGTTCATCAGGTCCATCAGGTACACAGTGATTACCTGCGCCTTGACTGGATTCGGCCGTCCAGGTTTCACCAGGATCACAAGCCAATTCACAATTTGGTGGATTTGAATAAGGATTAAACTCTTTACCAGGATCGCAGACCATAGGCGTGGATAACATTCCATCAAAAACTTGATATGCCGCCCATGGTTCAGGAAAGGCGCATTGAACCGTATACAAGTAAGTAAAACCATAGGTTCCAGGGATTGGTGGAGAGCCATATAGATAAGGCGTGCCAATTGAAACGCCCGATTCAGGATGGCCAACACGGTGGGTAAGTTGGCAAGCCTGCATACCTGCTTCACTCGAACAGGCATTTGCATAATGATCTGAAACGAATTCTCTGGCATTAAAAACAGAATTAGCATTTGAAAAGGTTGTAAATCCAGATGGGGACATCCTGTAAGGGTTTACACACTGGTAGTAAACATTCTTAAATTCTTCTGCAGCTTGAACTTGCTCAGACTGAAATACGAATGAACAAATCAGACTGATTGTGAGTAGTAGTTTCAAAAGATTTGTTCTCAATGTAATTTCCTCTATTTTTTATTTCCAGTTTTGTGTCGCACGGTTAATTTATAGGTTAGGTTTCTAATCGTAGTTACATCAATTAAATGCCACGCCATTTATATTCAACAAGTTACTAGCTGTTGAACAATCCCCTGTGTCGGTGTACCAAATATTAATAGTTTTACCCAGCGCTTTAGCCATGAGTAGCATTGCATACAAGTCCTTGAACCTTGCAAAACTTACAGGCACATATGCATGATAACTATAATAGTCAGACCAACAATCCGGTGGTTGCGTTGTAAAACTAAGTGATACCTGCGAACCGCTCATGTAAATTGAATTGATTGTCAGCGATCCTGCCCAACCTGCATATGCATGACTGGTCAGAAATAGAGATGTGATAAGTACAAGTAATTTTAGTTTTTTCATTTAATTTATCCCTCGAAATTAAATTTAGTTGGTGTGATTTCGTATGTTGAAATAAAATTGTCAACTGTCCATCCGGACATAACGCACTTCACAATCTGGTGTTCCTTCAATAATTCTGACAAATAAGTATTTACCCAATGCGATGCCGGTCAAAAGCATGGCATAGATTTCTTTTTTCGACGGATTGTCAGCATGGATCATCATGTATGTACCAATATGCAGCGTACAATTGAGATTGCTCGCTTCTGGTGGCGCGTGAAGCATGATATTTCCGTCCGTCATAGCTAAAACCTTGACTACTGCGGCCGCACCGACGCCATAGCATGCACCTGAAGAACAAGTTGCGGAGGCGGTTGTGCTCAAAAACAACGCTGATAGGAATAATATTAATTTGAGTTTCATAAGTTTTTCCTGTTTTTTAGATAGCTCGTAATTTATATAGGCGCCTAACTAATATAAAATTTATAGCTATAGCGATTAAATAGTTTATTTTCGTTTGGCACATTTTTGCTTTACATGAATATGATAGTAATTGCTACGAATACATAATCACATACACCACTCTGCAGTTTGAGGTGCCTTCGATAACTCGTACCTTTAATGTTTTACCTAGTGCCAACGCAGTAAGAATTGATGCATAAATTTCTTTAAACCGACCGTTATCGGGTTGCAATACCATATGAGCGCCGCCTTGTAATGTGCAATTTAGATTTGCTTTGTCAGAAGGTGCGCCGAGATAAACATTACCATTGTCATGACTGTAAACGAAAGTTACCGCCGCGGCACCGACTCCCTGACAATAGTTGGCACCGCAAGTCGCCGATGCTGTTGTACTGAAGAACAACGTTGCTAAAAATATTAGAAACTTAATTTTCATATTAATTTCTCTTAACAAGTAGGTGATTGAAGGCTGTCTGAATGTTTGCAGTAATTCGTCGTGTGAATGCTTTTATGAGTTGATCATATAAACATAGGTTACTTTGCAATCTGAAGAGCCTTCAATAATTCTGATTCTTAACGGCTTCCCCAACGCGATGCCGGTTAATAATGTTGCATAGATTTCTTTTTTCGCTGGGTTATCAGCATGGATTACCATATAGGCACCTCCATGCATTGTACAATTGAGATTGCTGGCATCTGTTGGCGCATCAAGATAGATATACCCGTTTTCGGAAGGCATTACTATTTCAACCGCCGCTGCGCCGACGCCATCGCACCCACCTGACCAGCAAGCAGCGGACGCGGAAGCGCTGAAACTAAATGTGATTAACGCTAATATAATTTGAATTTTTGTTCGCATAATTAATTTTCCTATATGGTTAATATTGACTGATTCACTAATCCCAGCTATTCCAAAAAGATATTATCTCCAAAACATTCTGTATTCGCGCCACCGGGCTGTGTAAAATCAATTCTGACGGAATTCCCCAGCGCTTTTGCTGTCAGTGCAATGGCAAGGGTTTTATTCAGTTCTGTTTGTTCATAAAAATAGACACCGCTCCATTGACAGTTACTAGGATTTGGGGATATAGCGACGTATACAATCGTGCCATCGGATTGCGCCCCGGTTTGGCCAACAGTAATGCTTGTCTGGGTTATGGCAAAAGCGGTTTGGCTGATACCCAGAAATAGTATAATTGCGATGAGTGCTTGTTTGATGTTTTTCATGGTCATTCTGTTATTGGTGTATTTTTTCAACTCGATACATTGCTTAATTAGTCATTCTGATGTGCCGCAACAACCCAACATTGCCTTGATACGGGGAACACTGTGTGTCATCAATATTACCCGTAACATTGGTGCCCAATGCAAAGGCGGTTAACACAATAGACATATACATCTTTCCTTCTTCAGTTGATTTATCAAATCCAAACCAAGTTGAACCTGTTGCACATGCAGGTCGGGGACTAATTGTGCAATCAACGGCATCATGGGCGTTATTTATTCCAGTGGCGACGATCTCCACAACTTTGCAGCTCGTAAAGTCAAGAGAATATGAAACTGTTGCGACCATGAAATTTATCGCTATAGCGATTAAACATTTACCTGTTTTGAATATCATTTTGTACAATCTGTTGTTGATGTATTTAATATTGATTAAAGTTTTTTGGTTATTTGTAAGAAATGTCTATTTAATCTGGAACCAACCGAGTGCTGGATAATTGGTTCCCCATTCGTCCGCACAGCCGCACGTTCTAACCGCTTCCAGGGTCCGGCCGGTTAAAAAAGCCGAATACATTCCCGCCAGCATTTGTTTTGCGCCAACGGAATTGACATCAATTAACGCTCTGCTGACGATTCCGCAACCATCCGGATTGTCATTTGTTGTTGTGTTGAAATAGACCGTTGTACTGCCTGTGGCATGAGGTTCTATTTTTGTGATTAGGCAATTTTGGCAGATGTACTGACAGGCATGGGATGTGCTGATCAGAAAAAGGCTGACGAGAGTTGCGATGATTATCTTGTTATACATGTTTTTTCTAGATCTCATTAGTTAATCATTAGGTGTATTTGTAGAGGTTTTCAGTTAATAATAAATTTTTGCAAATCTAACTTTACAATTAGATGTTCCTTCTTCAATAACAATGGTTAGCCGATTTCCCAAAGCTAGCGCAGTCAAGATTGTTACGTAGTTTTCATCCTGCCCTGGATGATCTGATTTGAGGACCATAAATTTGCCGTCTTCTAATGTACAGTTGAGATTATCTCGTTCTATTTCGGGCCCTTCTAACCAAATATCACCGTTGTCGTAAGGAAGAGCTCCAACAACTACTTCTGACCCAAATCCAGAGCAGTAATGAGGGCCACACACTGCGTGCGCACTGGCAAATGGCGCTAACACTAGAGCAAAGATTAATAGTCGAAGATTAAATTTATTCATTTTGAATATTCCTAAAATTTTGAAACAAACTGAAGTAATTCGACATAAACTGTCGCAGCTTTTGTGAATGAGAATACTGGGAATAACACAAACGTATCGCAGAGAATGACAGGGGATGTCATCCATTTGGGACGGCGAACATGCAAACAATTTCCTATAAGCTTCGATCTTAATACACCAAACAAATTACGACAGTTAAGGTCTACTAGCTTTGCGTCCGTCTCCTCCGAATCTGACTAATACGACATTTGTATTATTATTTTGCCTACAGCCAGGTCTTCCACAACCTCGTCTAAAACTAACTCAGGTGGCAAGCTAAAATCTGATGAAGTCCAAATAAATTTTATTAGACTACTAGCATCAAAATTCCTTGCTGTTCTCCTTATAACAAATTTCTTTAACAAAAGGTACGATTTTAATCACATCTTTTCAATTGATTTTATGCTAGGGGGTGGAACTTAGAAATTGGATTTGTATAGATCAGTTGATTCGCATTCGACGATTTACCGTTGACATTGTTCCCAGGAGATTTTCTTATTTAATTCTTTATGGGGAATGAATCCGATCAATTTATCAACGTCATAGCTGATGTGGTGCAGTACCCGGACATTGCCCATATTTGAAACCCTGAGTTGATCCACGATATTATTTTCGTTCATGTAGTTGCGAATGGTGTTTTTGATTCTGACCAGGGATTTGAATTTCTGCTCGCAGACCCCGTAGCCATCGAGCAATGATTGGTTAAGGTCACCGTAACCCCACAACATGGCCGCTTTGGTTGGATGTTCGGTAAATTTAAATTTGTACTTAAACGGGGATTCATAGATCACTGAATAAGCCAGAAATACAAATGCCACCACGTTGACAGAAACCAGTGCAAGACCTTGCCTTGAACTGGTTAAACAGCTGATGCCATAACTGATTGCCAACATCACCGTAAAAATCACAAATGGCATCAGCGGCGTTAAATATTTTACTTTTTGGGGTTGAAGTGGAATTAATGGGTTGATGCTCATGGGCAACACGGTCAATAAAATGGCATAGGAAATAGCCATTAATATAATCCCTAAGGTAAGCGGATGCAGCTTCCCCAGTCGTTTTGTCCATACCAGGAAGACCAAATACCCAGCGGCAATAGCGGTTACAATTTTATTAAAACCCGTCAGAAGTTCCCATCGATGGGTGAAGTATCCGAGGAGTCCATAAGTTTCACGTCCCGGCATTTTTTCCTGATGTTTTCCACCGCTCAAAAACTCGATTCTGCCAAAAGTAAGATCTCCAGACAGATAATTAAACATCCAGGTTTCAAGGCCAAATAACACCAGCAGTATTGCGCAAAATCCCAGTGTCGCTCGAAAACCAGACTTTAAGAAAAGGAGTAATCCAAGGCCAGCAGCGAAAAACAGGTAGCTTTCTTTTGTTCCATAGGCAAGAAATACCATTGCCGCAGAAAGAAAAATATAGAAATACTGATCACGCTCTATGTATCGACACATTGCCCATAATGCGGTTAATAAATAAAACAGTCCAAAGACAAAGGGTTGCAACTGGGTGGAGGCGCGAAAAAACATCGGCTCGTAGAATAGTAGAACTGCAAACACGCCGAGTAGTTTTGGGTTGACATCTTCACGGGCGATGGAGAGCAACATCACAAAAATAAATGAGAACAGCAGTAGTACCAGCCCAAAATAAGTTATCAGGTTTTTGCCGTTGATTTTGATCGCCAATGCCGTAGGCAAAATTAAGGCCCAACGCGATGAATGATGATCGATGGAGAGCAATTGGGTCAGGTCGTTAGTTTCCGCGATGTTGTCGGCTACCACCCACTTTTTGCGCACATCATGCATTTCTGGTTGGGTGGTGAATATACTCCTCGCGAAAAATACGACTATCATTGCCACAATGAAAATAACTACCCTTGATCGTAGGTTGGGACTCGAATTGTGGGTTAGTGTCATTGTTTCAAAATTTAAAGGTTTCGTTTGGGCAGGGCTTGTTCCCCAAGCTTTAATCTAATAATCGTTTTGTAGCTTAACCAGGTTTATAGATTCTGGCCAATTAACCTGAATAATATTTAATTTTAATACAGCCTTTCTAACCGGGATCGCATTATCTTTCGCGTTACACTCCAATATGGTATACCCTGACTGCGCCTTTCTATACCCTGGATCAGAATTTTCAATAATTGATACAACACATCAAAAACTTCCAATTTCGAACGAAACACGAATTGGGTTTATATTATAAACTTTGAGTGATTTTCAACACAGAAATATATTCCTTATGGGAATTTTGAACTAAGCCCGTTAAAGTGTCCAAATTTATCAAGTTTCAGCTCGGATTTGCTGTTGTGGTTTTCATCTGGGGGGTGGCTACAGCTAGATTCCAAGTATTCCCGTGGTCGGTTTTACAGCCCATAGAAAAAGAAATATCGGAATTTATTCAGGGAGATGTCAGCGAGGAAACCAAAATATCCGAAAAAATTTCCAATGACCTTTCATTCCGTCCATCCAGGCAGCTATTCGATTTTACGAGTAATAATGGCAGGGCGTATCAACAAATTGACATACCCGACTTAAAAAGCCGGCGTGAGTTGCCACGCTACTACTTGTCCGAACAAATACAACCTTTACCCGGATATCGTTTTATTTTTGGCAGTTTTGATTATAAAACTCATCTCCACGGCGGCATATTACTCGATCAACACAATAACCTGGTGCAAACCTGGGTGGTTGACGAAGCCGGAATACAAGAAGTATTAAAAAAAGAAACAGCAAAAGACGGCGCTGAACGCATTCATAAACCCCCGGCGCGACGCCTGCCCCAGGGGGTAGATATTTTTCCAGATGGTTCGATTGTGTTTAACGATGGTGATCGCGGCAATGGCATGCATCGTATGGATCGATGTGGGCGATATACCTGGTCTACACTGGGGCATTTTCATCACGCCATTACGCTTGATAAGGATAGCGGTAGTATCTGGTCCTTTGGTTCCGAGGATATGATGAATCTGGATCCGGAAACCGGGGAGGTTTTACAAACCATATCGTTGACCGATGTTCGCCTGGCCAATCCGGAATTATCGATTTTCAGTCCACGCAGAGATCTTCGCCACGGCAAATGGCATTATGACCCCATTCATAAAAATGATATTGAGGCATTGAGTGGGGATGACGCCGTGTCATTTCCGAATTTCAGTGCAGGTGATTTACTGGTAAGTCATCGTGCGACAAATCTGGTGTTTGTGTTTAGCCCGACTACGTTAAAAGTTAAATGGTGGCGCGCGGGCCAGACCCGACGACAACACGACCCAGACTGGCAGAGCGGCGGTGTATTTACCGTATTTGACAATAATTTGCTTGAAAACTATGCCGAGGACTGGGATGGCTATCTGCCAGATGGCAATGAAGGACGATACAGTCGAATTTGGGAAATTAACCCTGACGATTTCTCCGCGGAAATTATCTATGATGGCAAACGGGATAACATGTATAGCGGCGAACGAAGCAAGCATCAACTTTTGCCCAATGGAAACTTTCTTGTTACCTCAGCCCACCAGGGCAGAGTGCTGGAGGTAACGTCCCAGGGTGAGACCGTATTCGAATTTTTAAACACTTATGATGATGAGCAGAATCTGATTTTGTCTGAAGCGATTTGGCTGCCGATGGATTATTTCGATGATAGTTTTGCGAACGCCCCGGAATGTAATTGATGAAAATTCAATTTATTTGCAAATAGAATCAATCAGGAAATATGATACGAAAATTCATAGTGCTGTACCTGATTTTCATGGTTTTCTTTGCCTGGGGGTTTTCTGCATTCAGATACGGTGTATTTCCCGGAGATACGATGATTGCATTGGAAACCTCGATCCGGGGCAATTTCGCAAAATTATTTGGCAAGCGCCCCGAACCCCAACCCGCTGTAGACCAGGTAAAGTCTATTGATATCCGCTTGCAACTGGTTCCATATTTATCATCGATAACCCGAAATTATCAATCTCTAGCTTATGATGATTTAAATCAACGGCATCAAAATCCTGTTGTGTTTCCGGACGCTGAAAACATAACAGAAGGTTACCGATTATTATTCGGCGCATTTGATTTTCAAGCGCATTTACATGGCGCTATTTTATTAAATCGGGACAACAATATTGTTCATCATTGGGAATTTGACGAGGTTGAAATTAAAAAGTTTTTCGAGAACACCGAAGTTAACAACAGTATACGAATTCCAGAGCCAGAGAATCGTTGGCCTCATGGCGTCGAAGTATTTTCCGATGGATCAATAGTTGCAAACCTGGGTAATGGGGACGCCGGTATGCTGAAACTGGATTCATGCAGCAACATTCAATGGATGCAAAAGGGAAGCTTTCACGATGTGGTTCAAAGTGATGGGGCGGGCAATGTCTGGTCGCTCAATAATGAAACATTGATTGTGCTTGATCAAGACAGCGGGCAAGTTCAAAAAGAAATTGGCTTAAATGATATTCATCTTGCGAACCCTGAGTTGGCGGTACTTACCCCGCGAAGGAGTCTGCGTACCAGTAAGTGGTACCACGACCCTGTGCATAGCGCGGATGTTGAACCACTTCCCGAAAACCTGGCAGATAAATTTCCGCTTTTTCATCAGGGTGATTTACTGATCAGTTACCGATCTTTGAACCTGATTGTCGTGATCGACCCGTTAACCTTGAAAATTAAATGGTGGCGCACAGGAGTTTCCCAGAGACAGGGTGACGTGGACTGGGAGCCGGACGGCACTATTTCGATATATGACAACAACAAACGCGACCGCAGGCCGGACTGGGACGGAGCAGATACAGATTCAGAACAAAATACCCGATTCAGCCGGATAGTAAAGATTGACCCAATGACGATGAAGTTTACAGAAGTATACAACGGTAGATCGGATAAGTTCTACAGTTCCGATTTTGGTAAACATCAAATACTGCCCAATGGCAATATACTGATTTCTTCACCAGAGCAGGGACGGGTATTCGAGATTAATCAGTTTGGTGAAATCAGTTTTGAGTTTCTAAATCAATACGATGAGAATCAATCGCTAATAATATCCCAAGGTATCTGGTTGCCCGAAGATTATTTTTCTGAAGCTTTTATAAGAGCCGCAAATTGTCGCTAAACGGTCTGCTCGCTGGACTGTACAAAATCTGTCCAGCCATCTGATGGCTTAAAGCGTTCACCAAACTGTTCATGTAGTTGCTCCAATTTTTGAAGCATAGCCGAGGGTTGTTGATCTAAAATATAATTAATGGGCCCACCCGTAAACGGTGCAAACCCAGTACCAAATATGAGCGCACCGTCAAGATGTTCGGGGCTATTTACAACCTGTTCGTGCAGACAGGCGATACATTCGTTTATATATCGAAATAACAGTCTATCTTCGATACTTTGGTTATCATAACTTTCAGATATTTTTGTCTTGACGGGCTTACCTTTTTCCCAGGTATAGAAGCCTTTACCCGATTTTTTTCCAAGATGTTCCGCATCAACTTTTTGCTTTAGTATTGGAGGAAGTTCACCACCGAAACTTCGGGTTAAATTTTCACCAACGTGATAACAAATATCCAGTCCCACGGTATCGGCGAGGGTTATCGGCCCCATGGGCATCCCAAACTTCATGGCCACATCATCAATAACGTCTGCCGGAATTCCCTGACCTAACAATTCCACCGCTTCAAGTGTATAAGGCATTAACACCCTGTTGACCAGAAATCCTGGACTACTTTTCACAGCAATCGGTAATCGGCTAATTTGGGTTGCGAAAGCAGCAGCGGATTTGACAATTTTTTGCTGGGTCTTCTCGCCCGCGACAATTTCTATGAGCTGCATTTTTGCAACCGGGTTAAAAAAGTGAAGACCGACCAGCCTGCTCGGTTTTTTGAGTTTTTCGCTGATGACTTCCAGGGGAATGCTTGAAGTATTGGTTGCCAGGATCGCATCCGGTTTTGCAACTTTTTCAAGGTCGGTAAAAACGCCAATTTTTGCTTCAGCATTTTCAAATATGGCTTCGATAATGACATCGGCTGTTCTCGCTCCACTGCCCGACAGGTCCTGCTGGAATCGATCCATTGCCCGCTCCACCGATCGAGATACTTTCAGCTTCTTTTGAAATAGTTGATTAGCCCGGCGCGTTGCCCTGGCAAGGGCCTCTGCACTTCGATCGTGGATGGTTACGCTGAGCCCGCGCAAAGCGCACCATGCCGCTATGTCGCCTCCCATTACACCGGCGCCAATGACGTGGATGTGTTGAAAGTTTTTGATATTCTTGCCACGGCTGCCGGAGCCGAGTTTTTTAAGTTCTTCCTGGAGGAAATAAACTTTAACCAGGTTTTTCGATGTCTTAGATACCACTAGATTTGAAACCGAGCGTTGTTCCGCTTCAAACATGGCATTGCGATTTCCACCGTGGGTTTCCCATAAATCGATTACTGCAAATGGTGCCGGATAATGATCCTCAATGGCTTTGGAGTTAACCTGTTTTCTTAAGTACATCGCCATCAACGGGCGAATAAATCGGAGATTAATGGCTTGTAACAACTTCCCAGCACGCCTGGGCTTAGGCTGCTTTTCGATAATATACTTTGCCGTCCGCTCGAGCTGGCGCAAGGGCACGCATTGATCAACAAGTCCGGACTTTTTGGCAACATAAGGCACTACAGTACGGCCGCTGAGAATAAGATCCATCCCGGCGGGGACCCCAATAGTTTCAATTAATCGAATGCTGCCACCAAATCCGGGATGGATTCCCAGTTTGACTTCGGGTAATCCCAATCGCACGGTGGGATCATCTATGCTAACCCGATATTTGCAGGCCAGGGCTAACTCCAGGCCGCCGCCGAGACAATGACCATTGATCATAGCAACACTTGGAATGGCTAAGCCTTCAATACGGTGGAGGACGGCATTGGCAAACCCTGTGATTTCCAGTGCCTGCTCGCAGGATTCAATTTTTTGAAATTCACTAATGTCGGCCCCGGAAATAAAGCTTGTGGATTTGGCGGACTGAATTATGAGTCCTTTTACATCGAGTGTTTCAATTTCATCCAGCACCTGATCGAGCTCATTCAAAACCAACGAGGACAGGACATTTTGGGTCTTGCCTGGAACATCCAGGGTCAACAGGCAACAATCGTCCTGCTGGGTAATTGTCCAGTTTTTCAATTTGGCCATTCTATATGCTCTGTAGGGTTAAGAAAATAATTGCAGCGTTCAACGGCGCACCCTCTCAATCATCATCGCACCCCCCTGACCGCCACCAATACACAATGTAGCAATGGCCTTGTCCCAGTTATTACGTTCCAGAACATGCAGGCTATGGAGTACAATTCTCGCACCACTTGCACCCACGGGATGACCCATACTCACCCCACCGCCATGGAGATTTAAACGTTCCTGGTTTAGCTCTCCTAATGCCGACCCCAGTCCCAGTTCATCTTTACAATATGAATCGCGGCTCCAGGCAGCCAGGCATCCCAGGACCTGACCGGCAAAGGCTTCGTTAATTTCCCAGTAATCCAGATCGTTGAGGCCGAGATCATGGCGCTGCAATATTGGCGTGCTGGCGTGTACTGGGCCCAACCCCATCTGGGTTGGGTCTACACCAGCCCATTGACTGTCCTTTATCTGCGCTCGGGGGGTAAGCTTGTATTTCTCTATTGCGTCTTCGCTTGCCAGAATTAGCCAGGCGCAACCATCGGTGATCTGGGCGCTGTTTCCAGCAGTTACCAATCCAGCGGGTTTATCAAAGACTGGTCGCAAACGGGCCAGTTTGTCCATGGCTGAGTCCCGACGCAATCCATCATCTTCAGCATAGCTGTTCCCGTCATTGTCATAAATTGTTTCAATTTCACCTTCAAACAGGGAGTCGTCGATGGCCGCAGCCAGTCGTTCATGACTGCGTACCGAATAGGCGTCCATGGCTTCACGACTGATATCAAAGTTATAAGCGATTTTTTCGGTGGTTTGACCCATGGATAATCCACAAACCGGGTCGGTCAGTCCGCGCAATAACCCGATAACTGGGGCGAGATGCCCAGGTCTGAGCATCCCCAGAGTTTTAAATTTAGCGCTCAAAGATTTTGCCCTGGCCCAGCTTCCGAGCCAGGTTACAAACTGGGTAGAAAACATGACCGGCGTGTGGCTCATGGATTCTGTTCCACCCGCCAGAACCAGGTCCGATCTTCCAAGGGCGATATTGGTCGCGGCAGAATCCAGAGCCTGCATGCCGCTGGCGCAATTTCGAGCAACGGTCCAGGCCGGAGTGGATTCGCCGCATCCGAGCCGAAGTGATGCGATACGGCCAATATTGGCTTCATCCGCGGTGGGGGCAACACATCCCAGAATTATTTCATCGAGATCGGTGCGCTGAAACGGTTGGCGATTTAAAAGTGGTTTCCCTGCTGCGACGGCCAAATCAACGGCTTTGAATTTTCCTGGTACCCCCCGAGCCCGCAGGAAGGGTGTTCGGCATCCATCAACAATATAAACATTTCGGCCGTTATGCATAAACTTTGCTCTTTGAATGATGTTTCATTGATAACGCTGATTTTTAATCTTTACTCTGATTGGCCACTCCGTGATTAGCCACTCTGATTGGCCTACCCGGATTTATTCACCGATGCGAGTACTGTATTATAGCCCAGACACCGAACTCTCGAATTATTCCTGTGATTCAGCCTGATAGACCATTAAAACCCATAAGAAGTTTCACTATTCGCGGTGGCAGGCTCACCGATGGCCAGGAGCGGGCATTGTTAACCCAGTGGCCGGTTTATGGACTGAAACTGGATCAATTTATAAATAATCCGATAGATTTTGAAATCATTTTTAATCGACGAGCACCCACTATTCTGGATATTGGATTTGGTGACGGAGAAGCATTGTTCGAGGTGGCACAAAAAAACCCACACCAGAATTATATTGGGATAGAAGTATACCGACCCGGTATTGGGCATTTGTTGATGCGGGCAAATCAACATGCTCTTGGAAATCTCAGGGTGTTCAACGATGATGGCATCGAAGTTCTGGACGCCGGGATTTCAGATAATTCTCTGGATAAAATCTGTTTGTATTTCCCTGATCCGTGGCCCAAAAAGAAACATCACAAGCGCAGAATTGTGCAGCCAAAATTTATCGAGCTGGTGGCCAGCAAACTTAAACCTGAAGGCATTTTTCACTTTGCTTCGGATTGGCAGGATTATGCCATTGATGCTCTGGAAAAAATTGAAGCCACATCAGTAATGACAAATTTGGCGGGTACTGGAAATTATGCTCCCAGACCTCTGGACCGGCCGAAAACCAAGTTTGAAAAAAGAGGGTTACGTCTGGGTCATGGTGTTTGGGATATCATCATGGAAAAACCAGCGTCATAAAATTAGATAAACCCCGTAAAAAATTTATTTTTATTCAAAAACTGATTTTAACTGCTCCAGTGATGTTACCGGCGGTGCGCAGTAACTGCCTTTACAAACATAGGCAACGGCGTTCTTCTGGCTTTTTCGTAAAGCCAGCCCTGGGGGCAGATTCTTGACTCCGGATTCAATTGTATAAATATCAATGCCTGGATGAAAATATTGGTCGCAATATTGTTGCCACAATTTGATCTCTTCCACATTTCCACGAATAATAATATGGGTATGGTTATCGCCAACCAGTTGTAGTGCGCTGGTCATCAGTCCGTTAACAGATGGGTGACGATCAAGATCGTCAGCGAATTGCAATAATGCTTTTTCTGCGCTCTCGATATATCTGGACTCGCCAAGCAGGTTTCCCAGTTTGATTAAACCCTGTATGGCGGCGCCATTGCCTGAAGGAATAGCATCATCAGCACCATTTTTTGGGCGGTAAAGCAAGGGTTCGTGATCATGGGAGGTAAAATAAAAACCACCATTGTCGGTGTCTTCAAAGCGGTCGAGCATGACGTTACAAAGGGCCGCCGCAAATTCCAGATCCTCATTACGCCATTTTGCCTGGAGCAGTTCAATTAGCGCTCTGAGCATAAAGGCATAGTCATCGAGATAGCCATTTAGTCTGGCTTTTTCACCACTGATGCAGGTAGCCAGCATGCGGTCCGACTGCCATAAATTATTTCGTACAAAATCTAAAGCATTTTGTGCGGACGAAATAAATTCAGGTTTATCCAGAACTCTTCCAGCTTTGGCCATTCCCTGTATCATCAATCCATTCCATGCGGTTAAAATTTTATTATCCAGTGCCGGGCGGATTCGATGATTTCGTAAATCGAACAGTTTCGATTTTGCTTCAACAATAGTTGTTTTAATTTCAGGGTTGTTCTCCAGTAATTCATAATCAATTTCCGAATTCAGGTTGAAATGCCAACTGCCTTCAAAATTGGGCTCGCCATACAATCCGAAATAATTCTCCACAACGGCATATTCATTTTCAGACAGAACCGCCCTTAAATCTGTTTCAGTCCAGACATAGTACTTTCCTTCGATTCCTTCTGAATCAGCATCCAGGGTAGATGCATAGCCGCCGCCGGGTTGCTGCATTTCTGATATCACCCAATCAGCGGTTGAAATTGCCGCTTCGGCAAATCGTTGCTCCGATACAAGTTGATATCCATCACAATAGAGACTAATTAGTTGGGCATTGTCATAACCCATTTTTTCGAAATGCGGGATTTGCCACTTTCGATCTACTGAATAACGAAAGAAACCACCACCGAGATGATCAAAAAGCCCACCACTACACATGTTATCCAGGGTGAGTTTCAGCATTTCAAGCCAACGCGCATCACATTTCAATTTTAGATCAACCCCCGCTCTTAACAATAATTCGATCTGGGATGGGTGGGGGAACTTGGGTGCATCACCGAATCCACCAAATTCGCTGTCGAATTGTTTTTCAAGATGAGTCACAGCGGTTTCAAGGGTTTGCTGAGAATCTGGCATGGATTTACCCACAGAATCCGGATTCAGTTGGGTTAGCGCTTTGTTAAACGATAAATGGTAGTCGAGGAGCTTTTCAGAATTTTCCTTGAAATGTGCTGAAACTTTTTCAACCAGCTCACCAAAGCCGGGTAAGTTGTGTCGGCGGCCGGGGGGGAAGTAGGTCCCAGCAAAAAAGGGTGCATGCCCATTGGGCGTCAATGCAATGGTGAGCGGCCAGCCGCCAGGTCTTTGGGTCAGCATCTGATGAGATAGTTGATAAACTTTATCCAGATCAGGTCTTTCCTCGCGATCAACCTTGATACAGATAAAGTGGCGATTCATGATCTCAGCGATTTTTTCGTTTTCGAAACTCTCCCGTTCCATTACATGACACCAATGACATGCCGCATACCCGATGGATAGAAGTATCGGTTTGTTTTGGGTTTTCGCCAGGGTAAGGGCCGCTTCACCCCATGGATACCAATCCACCGGATTATTAGCATGCTGCAACAAATAGGGGCTCGACTGATTGATTAAATGATTGGGCATTAATTTTTAAAACGCATTATTTCGGGTTTGTGGCTATGGATAAGTTAAAATCTGGTTCTACAAATTATCTGACTAATCCGGCTTTGATTGTACATCCTAATTTTGACCCCGTAGCTATTTCAATTGGGCCCTTATCTGTTCACTGGTATGGCCTAATGTACCTTTGTGGATTTGGGTTTGGATTGCTGTTGGGTCGTTATAGGGCAGGTCAACCAAATTCCGGATGGAATAAAGAAGAGATTTCTGATCTTCTTTATTACATCGCAGTGGGCGTCATTGCAGGTGGCAGATTGGGCTATGTGCTGTTTTATAATTTATCCTATTATTTAACCGCACCAATGGAAATTTTTGCGATCTGGGATGGGGGGATGTCATTCCATGGCGGGTTTTTGGGCGTGATAGTATCCGTCTTGTTATATGCACGCAGTACAAATCGGACCTTTTTTACCGTCGCAGATTTTTTCATCCCGCTAGTTCCTGCGGGCTTATTTTTTGGGCGAATCGGTAATTTTATTAATCAGGAATTATGGGGTCGGGCCACAGATGTTCCCTGGGCAGTTTTATTTCACACCGCGCCGGACTTTCCCCGTCACCCATCTCAGTTGTATGAGGCATTGCTGGAGGGGCTGTTATTGTTTATTATTATCTGGATTTATTCGAACAAGCCTCGAATTCCAGGTCGGATTTCCGGGGTTTTCATTTTGGGATATGGCATGTGTCGATTGTTTGTGGAATTTTTTCGAGAACCGGACGGCCATATTGGTATGGTTGCGCTGGACTGGATTACCATGGGGCAGGTACTGAGCGTGCCTATGATAATATTAGGGTTGGTTTTAATGTTTAAGAAAACCGAAGCAGTAAAAATTTAGTACATAAGCAATACATCCTATTGGGGGATCAGAATGGAAATTGTGAAATATAATATCAGAAATTCGATCAAAATAATCGGTCATCGGATTATGTTTTCGTTTATTGGTATTTTTATGGGGTACGCTGTGATCTTGTCGGTCCAGGCCGCGGACATCGAAAAATGTCAGGACGAAAATGGCGAATGGCACTATGGAAATTTTGCCGCGGATGAATGTGCGCTGTCTTCTGACATTACAAGTTTAAACGAAGAGGGTACTGAAGTAGGAACAAAAGCCCCACCCCCCACCATGGAAGAGCTGGCCAAAGCAGAAGCGGCGAGACTCGCTGAGGAAGTAGCAGCAGCAGAGCGAAAAAAGCAAAGGGAGGATGACACCAATGTGGTGCGCATATTTGGATCCGAGGAAGTGATTATATCGACCCGAGACAGAAAACTGGCATCAATCGATAATAATATCGAGATCACACGACAAATCAAGGATGGGGTTCTCAAGGATATCGAATCCTTGAAGGTTCGGCCGCAAACGGCAAAAGTGAAAAATCAGATTAAAGATCGGGAAGTGGCGATTCAGTCTTATGACGTGGTTATAGAACAATCGTTGTTTGAACGTGAAAAATTACTAAAAAACTATATTGAAATTTTGGAGAGTTTCCGCGGTGCGTCAGAACGACTGGGAACAGGTGGATAAGGGCGATACCATCTAACGGCTCTCAAAATTTTACAGCGAATGGCTGTTGTGAAATTTGTTGGTGAGCTGCAATCATCAGGTGAATAAATACCAATAAAATTATCACCAAATTTCTATATAGTCGTGTAAATTTTCTCAGGTATCCCGTATTAAATCCGCGATAAACTTTTTAAAAAAAGGGTATCTCAGTTTCAATCACTGGTTGTATAATCGGCCTTCCGTGAACAGCAAATGTTCGCTTTAGAATCAATAAGTTACTGTAGATATCAGCGTTAACTTGTTGTTTAATTTGTAAACTTAATAAAAATCTGAATGCGCCTTAAAAAGTTACAGGTTTCGGGATTTAAATCTTTTGTCGATTCAACAGATATTCGTCTACCTTCTCACCTGGTTGGGGTTGTAGGGCCAAATGGCTGCGGAAAATCTAATGTAATCGACGCGGTTCGATGGGTAATGGGTGAGTCTTCAGCAAAAATGCTGCGGGGCGACAATATGGCGGATGTTATTTTTAACGGCTCGTCAGCTCGCAAACCCGTGGGTAAGGCTTCGGTTGAACTGATATTTGATAACAGTGATGGTACTGCACCGGGAAATTATGGGCAGTTCGCTGAGATTTCGGTAAAACGAACGTTAACCCGGGATGGGCATTCCAACTATTCAATCAACAGCATAAAAACACGCCGCAGGGATGTACTCGACTTATTTCGTGGCACTGGGTTGGGGCCGAGGTCCTATTCGATTATTGAACAAGGTATGGTTAGTAGAATTGTGGAGGCCAGGCCTGAAGATTTGCGGTTATTTGTGGAGGAGGCCGCCGGAACTTCAAAGTATAAAGATCGTCGTCGTGAAACTGAAAACAGAATAGCGAATACTCGTGAGAATCTGGAAAGAGTGTCGGATATTCGAGATGAATTAGGAAAACAGCTTCGAAGATTGAAAAGGCAATCAGCTTCTGCCAGACGATACAAGGTATTAAAAGAAGAGGAGCGCGAAGTAAATGGACAGCTTCAGGTTCTGCGATTAAATGCATTAAACCAGCATCTGGAAGCGCAGGATCGATTGTCAGCAAACCTTGAAAATGCCTTGCAGTCCGCTCTGGCGGTGCAAAGACAAACTGAATCCGAGCTGGAATTGCTGCGTAAACAACAAGGTGAAGCCCATGAGAAAAACAATCTTGTCCAGCAGGGGTTTTATCAAAACTCCGCAGAAATAACCCAGCTTGAACAAAAAATTGAATTTCAAAATCAAAGTCGGCAAAGAGCAAAAGAAGAGACCCGTCGTTTGGAAGAATCCCTGGTCGAGCGCGAGCAGCAGGTAGAAGCTGAAATGAAACGCGGTATTGAACTGCGCGAAGAGCTTGATCGGATACAACCCGAACTGGAATTATTGCAATCACAAAGCGAGAAGTCTGAATCGGCACTCACTGAATCCGAAAAAGTTCTGCAAGATTGGCTTTTGGAAATGGAAAATTTCAATGAGCAATCCCGAGCTCCGGTTCAGCAAATCGAGATACAGAAATCTCGAATCGAATACCTTGAAAAACATATTGACCGAACTGCGCAGAATATAGAAAAATTGGAGCACCGAATTGGCGAGCTGAAAAATCAGATTTCTGAAACGAAAATCACTGAGATTCGCGAACAAGTTGAGAGTCGTGACTCGCAATACCAGGAAGCGGAAAGGCAGTTTTTGCAGGCTGAACAATCTATCAAAGCGGAATCAGCTGAATTACAGAATAAACGAGATAGTACCAACGATATCAGAACGCAACTGAAGGAAGTGGTTTCAAGATTGAATTCACTCAGGGAAATTCAAAACGCATCATTAGGTAACGGTGATGATGATCTGGAATCATGGTTAAACCAGTGGGGCATTGATGGTTCCCAAAAGCTGGCTGGAAAGATTAAAGCTTCCGATGGCTGGGAACGAGCAGCAGATCGGGTGCTTCATGAATTCCTGAGTGGCTATTGTGTCGATCAGGTGATGGCGAATGCTTTAAGTAGTCAACCAAATTGTAGTTTCTCTCTGATCTCTCGTGAAAGTATTGATACGCCTTATGATCAAAACGAGTTGCCACCGTTGAGCGATGTTGTCGAGGCGGGCAATTTGGGGTTGTCTTCGCTATTGCATGGAATATATACAGCAGATTCGGTAGAGGAGGCCTTTAGCCTGCGAAATAAACTACTGGGTCGGGAATTTTTTGTAACCCGGGAAGGTGTATTAATTGGTGCAAACTGGGTTAGTTTCGCCAGCGAGAGTCAGCTGGAGACCGGCGTATTGGTGCGGGAAGAGGAAATCAGCCAGCTTACCCAGCAAGAGCATGATTTAACCCGTTTAGTGGAAACCGAAGAGCAGGCATTATCCAGAATGAATCTGGATTTCCAATCCCGGGAATCAGAGCTTGAAAAACAGAAGAATGATTTAAATCAACTTAGATCAGACTTGGTGGCGTTGCATAATAATGCAGGACGTAAAGAGGCGCAGTACCTGGAAGGTCAGGAGCAGCTAACCAATTTAGCAAATGAGCGGGAAGAACTTAACCTCCAGATATCTAATGACCGTAATGAAATTGAAAACGCCACCGCGTTGCTGGACTCAGCGGCGGAGCAGTCAGGGAATCTCGATCAACAGCGAACGGGATTAATCCAAAGACGTGACTTGCTCAATTCGCAGGCTGTAGAGAGTCGAAAATCCGTAGGAACGGCGCGGGAAAAATTTCATGAAAAAGCATTGCAAAAACAAAAACTCGAAGCAGAAATTGAATCTGCGCGAGAGAATATAAAACGAATCAAGCAGGAAATCACACAATCAGGCCAAAGATTGACAGCATTGCAGGGTGAGGGAGATAAGCCAGAAAATTCAAATGATGAACTAACTGAAAAGCTGAATATTGCACTTGAGCAAAAACTCGAAATTGAAAATCGATTTTCTGTTTCAAAAGATGAATCTGCAAGTTTTGACAAACGGATAAACCAGGTTAATGCAATGCGTGCTACTGAGATTGACGCTGTGAATGAAGCGCGGGATGAGCTCGAGCAGCACAAATTATCGAAACAGGAAATTCTGGTGAGAAGGGATACCCATCTCGAATCGATGGAAGAACAGGGCTATGATAATAATGCCATATCCGTTGAACTAAACGAAAATGCGACTATTGAGCAATGGCAGGATTCCCTTGAAGAAATTGAAAAGAAAATCGGGCGAATTGGGCCGGTTAACCTGGTGGCAATCGAGGAGTTTGACGAAGAAAGCGAGCGTATGGCGTACCTGGACACCCAGCACGGCGATTTAACCGAAGCTCTGGAAATTCTGGAAAGTGTAATCCGCAAAATTGATCGTGAAACCCGTGCCCGATTCAAGGAAACTTTTGACAAGATAAATGCAGGATTTAACGAATTTTTCCCCAAGTTGTTTGGCGGCGGGAAAGCAGAATTGCAATTAACCAGCGATGATTTTCTCACCGCTGGTATTGGTGTTATGGCACGACCACCAGGTAAACGAAATAGCCATATTCACTTATTGTCAGGTGGAGAAAAAGCGTTAACTGCGGTGGCGTTGATTTTTTCATTGTTCAAATTGAATCCTGCACCGTTTTGCATGCTCGACGAGGTGGATGCGCCTCTGGATGATGCGAATGTGGATCGATATTGTGAAACACTAAAAACCCTTGCGGAATACAGTCAAATGGTAGTCATCACCCATAACAAAATTACCATGGAGGCGATGGATTTACTGGTCGGTGTTACAATGGCGGAAGCCGGCGTTTCCAGGCTGGTTTCAGTTGATATCGATCAGGCTCTTGAAATTGCCAGCCAATAGCCAGCCAATAGATTGGTGCCGAACGCCTTTGAACTTAATTTGACCTAAGGAGCGAATGTGAGTCTGCACAGTGTACTAATTATCATTGGGGCCGTTCTCATTTTGGTTATTTACTTTGTTTCCAAATGGTCAGGTAAGTCCGGGTCGGCGTCCATGCGCAGTGAAAAAGGCGATGGGTATGAAGAACTCCGGGATAACGAGGAAATAGATTTTCTGGAAGAGCCGGTTCATGAAAATGAATTGTTTGACCTTGTTCATGGGCTGGCAGTTGACTCCGAACCCGTCGTTGAAAATGAACAGGCATTTGATTCAGAAAACGATCAAATTTTGGATCAAGACCCGAATCAGCTTGATGATGATATTCCAGTGCTGGATGGTCATGTTTCCATCGAAGACAATGACAGTTACCACCAAGAGGAGCCCGTTGAACGAAATCCATTCGAACATGTGGATGAATCAGAATCCAGCCCGATAGATGATCTGGTTCCACAGAAGGATGATCAGGAAGAATCATTTGATCCGATTCATGGCTATTCAGATGACGAAGAACCTGAAGTTTTGTATGAGTTGAGTCTTGATGACTTAGAAGAAACTGACGACTCCGGAGAGAAATCGATATTGAAAAATCAGCCTACGTCAGGTCAGAGCGAAGATGAAATTATAGACTGGGATGCAATTATTGATGACGCGGGTGACACAAGTGAAGAGGGCGCCTTTAGCGATTCGAGGGGAGACGGCGATGATCACCTGGGCCATATCGGATCAGAAGGGGACGAATCAGAGTCTGATAATCCCGATGATGAGGAAGACCACATAGCTGCGGCTATGCAAGATTATCCCGATTCAAGAATAGAACCAAAATTCTCTGAAGTCGTTGAAGTTGATACTGAGTCACAATTTACTGCACCATCAGAAGCGGTCTCAAAAGCGGTCTCAGAAGGAGGGTCAAATGAGTTCATTTATCCAGATATACCTGGCTTCAGTAAGATTAGCCAGATTGACTATTGGGTAAAAATTCATGGCGATCGGGATGTTGGTCGTGAGTCTGCATTAGCACAATATCGTGAAGTTGTTTCATCATTTTCCAAAAAAAACCAGATTCATGGCCTGAAATTACCTGAGGGGGAATGGCGTGATCTAGGAGACGTAACTGAAGAGGCTCGATTTGGTGATTTGATTTTGACCATTCAACTGGCGGATAAAATTGGCGCAATAAGTAATTTCGAATTAAGTCAGTTTACCGACCTGGCGTCAAAACTGTCTGAAGGGACCGGGAGGGACTTTACATTTATGGCCCCGGTTGCCAGTGCCCAGCAGCAGGCGAATGCGATTTGTGATTTTATCAATCACTATGATTCTATTTTTGTGGCCAATGTAAAACCCGTTAATGTAGAGTATTTTGAAGGTGGGATGATCAGTCGATGCGCGACCCAGCTTGGTCTGGAACGAAGTGAGGATAATCATTTTATTCGCAACAAATCCATGGGCAAGGAAAAAGTATGCCTATATAAGTTGGCAAATTTAAGTGACAAAGGCGAGTTTGATTTTGAGAATTTAAAAAACTTTAAAACTCGTGGTGTGACATTTTACACCCGGTTAGCCGTGAATCGCTCTCCAGGGGCGGTTTTTTCAGAAATGGTGGATACGGCAAAAGCCTTTGCATCGAGGGTGAAAGGCGTTATTGAGTTTCCAAATTACAATGAACTTTCTCAGGATGACGTCGATAAAATCCGTCAGTCAATTGATAATGTCGCCCAGGAAATGGAAAGTCATGGGCTACCCCCGGGATCTGATGAGGCGATGCGACTTTTCTAGTTGCGCGGGGCGGTTGATGAAACTGGATTTTTCAAATTTTTCAAATCATAATATTTCCGCCAATTCATTCCAGGTTTATTAACCTTGTCCAAAACAGCGCAACAAAAAATCTTAAAACTTCGTGAGCAGCTCGAGTATCATAATTATCGATACCACGTACTGGATGATCCCGAAGTTCCGGATAGCGAATATGATCGACTCACTAATCAGCTAGTGGCGCTGGAGCAACGTCATCCCGAATATCAATCGATCAATTCTCCTACTCAGAAAGTGGGCGGTTATTCTTCAAAAACCTTTTCTGAGGTAGTCCATGCGATCCCCATGAGGTCTTTGGGTAATGCATTCGATACTGAGGAAATTATTAGTTTTGACCGGCGTGTTAAAGAAATTGTTGAGCTTGAAAACGGAGAAGTTGAATACGTTGCCGAGCCCAAACTCGATGGTCTGGCGGTCAGTCTTAGATATGAGAATGGTTGGCTTGTCCAGGCGGCGACCCGGGGAGATGGTAAAAAAGGTGAAAATATTACCCATAATATGCGCATGGTTCTATCAGATGCCACCCAACTAAAGACAAACTCCAACCGTGTTCCGAAAGTACTGGAAGTGCGGGGAGAAGTGTTTATGAGTAAAGGTGATTTTGATGCCCTGAATGAAAAACAAAGAGGGTCTGGACAAAAATTATTTGTTAACCCCAGAAATGCAGCGGCAGGTGGACTGAGACAGCTGGACCCTGCGGTAACCGCATCCAGACCATTGAGTATATTTTGTTATGCCCTGGGTGAGGTTGTTGGTGGTGAAATTCCAGGTACACATCTAGAGTCGTTGAAATTCATCAAAGACTATGGGTTGCCAGTGACCGAATTGGTTAAGTCGGTAACAGGTGTCGATGGCTGCCTAGGCTATTATCAAGAACTGCTGGATAGCAGAGATAAGCTGCCCTTTGATATTGATGGCGTTGTATATAAGGTATCGAGAATGGACTGGCAGAATAGTTTGGGATTTACTGCCAAGGCACCCCGATGGGCTATCGCGCATAAGTTCCCGGCTCAGGAAGAATTGACTCAGGTTGAGAGCATTGAAATTCAGGTGGGCCGCACGGGAGCGATTACGCCAGTAGCCCGATTGAAACCGGTTTTCGTTGGCGGTGTGACCGTCTCCAATGCAACCTTGCATAATCGGGATGAAATCAGACGACTCGATGTGCGAAAGGGGGATAGCGTCATCGTCAGACGAGCGGGGGATGTTATACCCGAGGTGGTTTCGGTGGTGAAATCCAAACGGCCAAGAAGGACCAAAGCGTTCAAATTTCCCAACACCTGCCCGGTATGTCACTCCCAAATTGTATTTGAAGGAGATGGCGTGGTTGGGCGTTGTAGCGGTGGACTATTTTGTGGGGCTCAGAAAAAGGAAAGTATCAAACATTTTGCCAGTCGAAAGGCCATGGACATTGAAGGTTTGGGGGATAAACTGGTTGAACAGCTGGTCGATGATAAAATGATTGATAATGTGGCAGATTTATACGGTTTAACCATGGAACAAGTATCTGCCCTTGAACGTATGGCTGAAAAATCAGCTCAGAATCTGATTGATGCAATTGAAAAAAGTAAAAATACGACACTGGCAAAGTTTCTGTTTGGACTGGGAATTCCCCTGGTTGGGGAAACCACTGCGGAAACATTGTCAGATAATTTGTTAACCCTCGAAGCGATAAAACAAAAAAGTAGTGAAGAACTCCAGCAGATCCCAGATGTTGGTCCAATTGTTGCAGACAGTGTAAACACATTTTTCGATCAGCCTCACAACCAGGAAGTAGTGGAAAAATTGCTAAAAGCGGGTGTGCAGTGGCCAACACCGGAAAAAACTGTAAATTCAGGAAAAGGATTTTTTGTCGGAAAAACTGTGGTTCTAACCGGTACTTTGAGTATGTCCCGGTCCGAGGCAAGATCTCTGCTTCAGTCCCAGGGGGCCAAGGTCGTGGGAAGTGTTTCGAAGAAGACGGATTATGTCGTTGTTGGTGAAGAAGCGGGGTCCAAAGCGGATAAGGCTGAGAGTCTAGGTGTAACCATTCTGGATGAAAGCCAGTTCCTTGATCAGATCAATAATCAGCAGATCAAAAAATAGTAACGTAATGTCGAATATCTGTGTGAAGCATCCTAAAACAGCTTGCCTTGTATTTTGATTAAGCCCATTGAAGTCATTTTTTATTATAAAGAGGATTGCTCACTTTGCGATGAAATGCTGAAAAATTTTAATCAATTTATCGGTGAGCAATGTGGGTCAATCAAAATCGAATTGGTGATGCGTGACATTGAAGATGACAAGCGCTGGTTTGATCGTTTTCGAGAATATGTCCCGGTGTTGACAATTGATGACAAGGAAATTTGTCACTACTTTTTTGATGAAGACGAATTTTTGGAATCAATTACAGTGGCAACCAGTAAATCGCCACGGTGAAAATTAGTGAGTACCCAACAATCTATCTGGCGTGAAGATGCTGTTACGGTAATTGCCGATCAATGTGTGTTGGTAGATAAGTTTATTGATCATACTGAAGGGGAGAGCCTGTTTAGAAAAATAATAAGAAAGGCGCAGTGGTCTCAGCAAACGATCAGGATATTCGATAAATCTGTGCAATCACCACGACTAACAGCATGGTATGGGGAAAAGGATGCGATTTATCGATACTCTGGTATTACCAATATCCCAAATCCCTGGTTCGAAGAATTAGCTTTGATACGTGGGTTGGTTGAATCCTACATCGGGCAGCAATTTAACAGTGTGTTACTAAATTATTATCGCGATGGTGACGACAGTATGGGCAGCCACAGCGATAATGAGGTAGAGCTGGGTGAAAATCCTGTCATAGCTTCACTCAGTCTTGGAGATAGTCGTCGATTTATATTTCATTCGAAGCATGAGGTGAGGCAACCCAGTATTAAGATTGAGTTATCCCATGGCTCATTATTAATAATGTCGGGGTCTTGTCAGCAATACTGGAAGCATTCGGTCCCAAAAACAAAATTGCAGGTAGGTCCAAGAATAAATCTGACTTACCGTCATGTTAAGGTGCCACAAATTTGATCGATTAGCTTGATCTTAGTTTTACAGTGAAAATTTCAGAGCCGGCTGATTTGGGTCGAAAATTATTAAGACACGCTATGCTTAAGTTGTCAGCGTCAACACCATTTTCGATCTGGGATAATTTTATTGCCGCATCAATTTGCCGATCGATGGTTTCATTGTCTATCCCAAATGCACGGAATGCTTTATTTGATAGCCCGTCTGAATGAACCATTACCCGATCGCCCACTTCCAAAATGGTTTCACTATACGTAAATTCGGCATTAATCGACGGTGAAATTGTTTTTGTGACTGCGCTGTTATATCCCTGACTGTCCAGTGTATTAACGAGCACAATTTTGGATCCGTTCCGATGCACACTTACCTCAACGTCGCCCAACGAGTAGGACTTGAGTTTATTATTTAGGGTGCTGATACACACTACCGCCAGACACGCGCCCCCCGGTTTGTCAGGATTGCTCATGATGACCTGATCACCCATCATTCGATTTCGAATTTTAGTTCGTAGATTGTTATCCATTTCCAGGTAAAAATTTTCAATTTCTTCCCTAATTACATCGCAACAAATCTGAGAAGCCTCGGCCCCACCTGAATGGCCACCCAGGCCATCAGCAACCGCCATCCAGAGATTTTCATCATTGTCTTCTGCGACAATAACTGCATCTTGTTGCTGGATTTTATTTTCCCCGCCCAACCACATTCCAATAGTAACTTCCCCCATTATGGTGGAGAATGTCTCAATTGTTCGATCTTTCTCGCGGCTATAGTCAAAGCGGCCTGAAAAATGTATTTTCGATTGAGACATATCTTCGGGTTTGATGAACTCAACAAAACCAGAATTGTCGTTAGAAGTAGGAATCATAATAATCTCGGCGCCAAACGATTATTGTACTATATGCAAATCTGGTCGAAAAGTGAACTCAAAAATTTATATTAGAGCAGAGTTGCAGATTTTTTCAGCAGAACATATACCGCTCCAGTACCGCCATCTCTGGGATGGGCAGAACAAAATGCCTTGATATCCGCTGCCTGTTTTAACCAGTTTATAGTATAGGGCTTCAGAACGCCTTTGCTGTTTTCCGAGTGATACCCTTTTCCATGAATGATCAGAACACAAGAGAGATTATATTGTATCGATTCAGATAGAAATTCATTCAATAAAGATTCAGCTTCATGGATTCTCATGCCGTGTAAATCCAGCACCGACTCATAGGAAAATTCCCCCCGCTTTAGTTTTTTTATCACTTTTTTTTGCAGTCCCGATCGCACAAACAACACATCGTCACCCTGATCAGTTTGGTCTATCAACCCAGGTTCGGAGGTAGGCATTGGAATATGTGATCTCACGGGGGCATTTGCCCGAGGTTTAATCCGAGCATCGTAATCATCGGTCCGTTCTGATTGATAATTCTTGTGGGATCGATTAGTGCCTGCCATGGCCTTGGCAAACAGGTCAGCGTCGTCGTTAGTATTATCCTTTGACAAAATTTGACCTGCTTTAAGTGATTGGATTATGTGGCCAGCTCAATGGGCCAGCTCAATGGGTAGCTCAATGTGTCAGAGATTTCAGGTATCTGTCGGCGTCCAGAGCTGCCATGCAACCTGTGCTGGCGGATGTCACAGCCTGACGGTAGATATGATCCATAACATCGCCGGAGGCAAATACCCCTTCGATACTGGTTTGAGTTGCGTCACCCGAAGTTCCACCTTTTGTTACCAAATAATTACCCTGCATTTCGAGTTGACCGGTAAACAGGTCGGTATTGGGCGTATGTCCGATTGCAATAAAAACCCCCATCAGATCAATACTTTTGGTGGCCTCGGATTTAACATTTTTCAATCTCATCCCGGTTACACCACTATCATCCCCTAGAACCTCTTCGAGCACATGATCCCATTCAATATTAATGTTACCGCCATTTTCAGTAGTTTTTGCCATTACATGATCCACCAGAATTGCTTCGGCGCGCATTTCATCTCTGCGGTGAACCAGGGTCACTGACGACGCTAAATTTGACAGATAAAGCGCTTCTTCAGCTGCGGTATTGCCGCCACCAATTACTGCAACATCTTGATTCTTATAGAAAAAACCATCACAAGTGGCACATGCTGAAACCCCTTTGCCTTTAAAAGCTTCCTCTGAAGGTAATCCCAAATACATTGCCGTTGCGCCGGTGGCGATGATTAATGCATCGCAGGTATACACCCCGGAATCCCCGGTCAGGCGGAAGGGTTTCTCGGTAAGTTCGGCTTTATTAATGTGATCAAAAATTACTTTTGTGTCAAAACGTTCTGCATGTTTTAACATGCGTTGCATCAATTCCGGGCCCTGGACCCCGGAATCATCTCCCGGCCAATTGTCGACATCAGTGGTTGTTGTTAACTGGCCACCTTGTTCAATCCCGGTAATCAGTACCGGATTCAGGTTCGCCCTGGCAGCATAAACGGCAGCGGTATATCCCGCAGGTCCTGATCCGAGAATGAGTAGCCGGCAATGTTTTTCGTCTGACATATATTTTGATCCTGGAGTAAAAAGTCGATTCTAATTTTGTGATTAGGGATTGAAATCCACGCGCATGTTATAACTGAAAACTAAATTTGGATAAAGCGCAAAAACAGAATTTAGGCGAAAACGACGTCACTTGTCGCACTAAAAATTGGATTCGCGTAAGATACCGGAATTTTAAATGTCAGGCCATTTTATATGCGTGGAAATTCGAGAAAACGAATATTAGTAACCGGGGGCGCCGGATTTCTAGGTTCCCATCTGTGCCAGCGATTGTTGGATATGGAAAACGAAGTTATCTGCGTTGACAATTTATTTACCGGGTCAAAAGATAATATTATTTCCATGGTGGACAATCCTTACTTTGAATTTGTACGCCACGATGTCACATTTCCGCTATATCTGGAAGCGGATGAAATTTATAATCTGGCTTGCCCGGCGTCACCAATTCACTACCAGCACGATCCCGTCCAAACAACAAAAACCAGCGTACACGGTGCGATTAATATGCTCGGACTGGCTAAACGATTGAATGCGAAAATTCTGCAAGCCTCCACCAGCGAAGTTTACGGCGATCCCGAACGCCATCCCCAAAGCGAAGATTATTGGGGCCACGTTAATACCATTGGCCCCAGGGCATGTTATGACGAGGGCAAGCGATGCGCTGAAACACTGTTTTTCGACTATTACCGTCAATACCAGCTAAAAATCAAGGTTGTGCGAATTTTTAATACCTACGGACCGAAAATGCACCCCCACGATGGCAGGGTTGTATCCAATTTTATTATGCAGGCGTTAAATAATCAGCCGATCACTATATACGGTGATGGATCTCAGACCCGTTCCTTTTGTTATGTTACCGACATGGTGGATGCATTTGTCAAGGTAATGGAGACCGATGATAGTTTTACCGGGCCGGTAAATCTGGGGAATCCAAATGAATTCACAATAGCCCAATTGGCTGAACAGGCCATAACCATGACGGGATCTAAATCAAAACTGGATTATCTTGAATTGCCAACCGACGATCCGAAACAACGTTGCCCTGATATCTCTCTGGCCAGGAAGGTCTTAAACTGGCAGCCCGAGGTGGAACTCGAAACCGGTCTGGCTGAAACAGTGAAATGGTTCAAAGCCAATCATTGTTAGTTGAAGGTTACAAATTGTGTGCGGTGTAGCCGGAATTGTATCTTATGACCAGCACGCACCGGATATAGACCAAAGGGAACTGCTGCGTATCAGGGACCAAATGGTGCATCGTGGCCCCGATGATGCCGGGTTATGGATATCTGATAACCACCGAACGGGACTGGCTCATCGTCGATTGGCGATCATAGATCCCGGTCCGACCGGGCACCAACCTATGCACCGCGACCATCTATCTATCACATTTAATGGTGAAATTTATAATTTTAGAGCGCTAAGGCTTTCCCTGGAAAAACAGGGTCATCAGTTTCATACCCAATCGGATACCGAGGTATTGTTGGCGTTATATCAGTCCCGGGGGATAGATATGATGCATGATCTGGTAGGGATGTTTGCCATGGCGATCTGGGATGCCAGAGCTTCAAAACTGATTTTGGCGCGAGATCCCTACGGCATTAAGCCGCTGTATTACTGCGACGACGGCAAACAATTAAAATTTGCATCGGAGGTCAAGGCGTTATTAGCCGGGGGCAAGGTGTCAAGGGAGATCGACCCGGCGAGCGAGATTGGATTTTTGATGCTGGGCAGTGTTCCTGAACCTCGAACTTATTATTCTGCAATTTCTGTGTTGCCCGCGGGGTCCACCATGGAAATCGATGGTTCCGGGCCAAAGGAGATAAGGCAATATGGCTCTGTTACCCAAACCTGGTCCAGGGCGTTAGCTGGGGAAGTAAAAGATGATGGTTTGTCCATAGCAGAAAATTTCAAACATTCGGTAGCGCGACATCTCGTATCCGATGTGCCAGTTGGTGTATTTCTTTCTGCAGGCATAGATTCCGGGGCGATTTCAGGCTTAATGGCTGAGCAAGTGGATAAAGTCGATTCCATCACCCTGGGATTCGAGGAGTTCGTCGGTACCGAAAATGATGAAACCATGCTCGCAACTGAGGTCGCGAAGCACTATGGTACGGCACACAATACCCGTCATGTTTCGGAATCCGAGTTTAACCAGGATTTCGAAAAAATTCTTATGGCTATGGATCAACCCACCATTGATGGCCTCAACACCTGGTTCATCAGTAAAGCCGCGGCGGAAAAAGGCATCAAAGTTATGTTATCCGGACTGGGAGGAGACGAGCTTTTGGGGAGTTATCGATCTTTTCATCGCATTCCAAAGTGGAACCGCTATCTAAAATGGGCTAAATATTTTCCATTGCTTGGATCGATGACAACGGGTTTAGGAAAATTTATGCCTTATAACAGGCCCCACCCAAAATTCTGGGGGCTTTGCAAATACGGTGGTAATCTTCCATCGAGTTACTTTCTCGATCGAGGACTCTTTATGCCCTGGGAATTGCCAGCGTTTATGGAACACGACAGACTGGATCACGGATTGAAGCAATTAGGTATTTTTGATCACATTGATTCGCTAACACCGAACCGAGAATTAAAAACAACAGTCTCCCATGAAAACTATTATCACGCAGCAATATCCAGTCTCGAAAGTAGTTTATTCATGCGCAATCAATTGTTGCGAGATACCGACTGGACATCAATGGCTCACTCAGTGGAAGTGCGGACGCCATTGGCAGACTTTTATTTGCTTAATTCGATTGCGCCTAAATTGCTTAAATTAGAACAGTTAAGTTCCAAAAACTGCCTGGCAAGCGCACCGCAAAAGCCGTTGCCCGACCATATTGTCAACCGACAAAAAACCGGATTTATTGTTCCCCTGGAGAAATGGATTAAGTCGATGCCAAAACTGGATTACTGGAAATCCGTACCCATGTTGTCCAATTCCCGATGTCATTGGTCGAGACGATACGTTTATGCGCTGTTTGCGTTAAACAGGGAGTTAAGGAACCTCTGATTAAAACATGAACAGTCAATTTGAGATCAAAACAATCAATTTCTGCGTTGCAAAACTTCGCAATAGCCGTGCTATTGAGTGCGTTTCGCGCCTTGAACTTGATTATTTTGAATCACAACTTGATCTGCCCAGTTTTAATCAGAGGCTCCTTAAATTAACCAGACGATTTTAATCAAGTATCAGAAGCTTCCAGATACAACGGATTCGATGAGCAATCTGATTTTCTGCTGATAATTTGCCATAGAAAATGATTCAAGCTCGGGTGGTATATATTTTGGTTTATCAACGGCGTTGAGTATGGCTGAATAAATTTGATCCAGATCATCAGGGTTGATGAGTGTGCCTAGTTTTCCATCCATTAGTGGATCTGCGCTGCCATCCATTGCGCTGCCAACCACTGGAATTCCACAAGCCATCGCTTCCAGATAAACAATACCAAATCCTTCGAGTTTGCTTGGCATAACATAAGCATCTGCAAGGTGGTAGTGATCTGCTTTTTCATGGTCTGGAATGTGACCAGAAAAAATTACCGCGTGACTGACTTCCAACTGTGCAGCCAGTGCTTGCAACCGATGGGTATCTGCACCTTCACCAACAATAAGATAACGCGTGTCTGGGTTATGAGAAAGCAGTCGGGGCAGTGTTTTAATAATCTGGTCGAAACCTTTAGCCTGTTCTTCTGCAGACAACCGACCCAAAGTCAGAATAACTTTTTTATCTGATAATTTATAACGTTCGAGCAGATAATGCGGTTTTGGCGAAATTTTGAATTTTTCCAGATCGATAGCATTTGGGACAATACGGATCTTTGATTCGGGAAAGTCTGACCAGCTTATGAATTTGTCCCGGGTAAACCGGCTGACGGGAACAACCTGGTCTACCTGGGTTATCAGCCAATCAATGAAAATCTTATTGGGTCTTTGCCAAATTTCATAGCCATGAAGAACCAATACCAGCCTGGATCGGGTTATAAATTTTGCCACTACTGCAAATAGTAACAAGTTTATATGTACACAAATCACCAGATTAACTGAGTCTCTTCCGAGACTACGTTTGATTAAATGTTTTAGATATTGGTAATTATTATTTGCTGCAGCGTGCTGAATAATTACATTGTTTGGCGGGGTTTCTGAATACCTGGAAAGTACTCTCGGTATCACGAATACTCGGTCAACCAAACTGAGATTACTAAGGGTTTCTAGTAAATTTCGGGCATATTGAGCAATGCCACCGGTTCCACCATATGCATCGGTGACCAAAGTGATTGCATTAACGCTACCTATTTCTTTCCCAGTTTCGATATTAAAAAGCTCCCCATTTTTATATTATTTGTAAAAAAGCGAGTTAAAGCATCAGGAATTATTCGAGCTATGAAATTTTTAAATTTTCCAGCAGGTATTGGCAGTAAATCAGCTTTTTGCCCACAAATTGAAATTTCATTTGTTTCGAAAAATTTTCCGCATAAATCACGCCATTCCGAAATAGTATAGTACCGCGCGATTGCACCATCTGTTTGTGATTGACTAATTTTATGAAAAGACTTTCTTCTTAATAATTGACCGCGCAAGACCCCATTCATGAACCCATCCATTACGAAATATTTCCAGAATGAACGGTGGTAGACCATTACGATAGCATGCCCATCTGGTTTTAATACACGTTTTATTTGTGAGAGAATTTTTTCAGTGTTGGCGGAATGATGGATTACGCCCCAGCTCCATACAAAATCGAATGTGTTATCTTCGAACGCCAGTTTCTCTGCATCCATTTGAAGGATTTTCGCTTCTATATTTTTCTGCAAAAGACGTTGACTCGTCATAGATACAGCACGCTCGGTAAGATCGATCCCAGTAAAATGCTTACAATGTTTGGATATTAATTGCGCGTGGGATCCATGGCCAACACCGATTTCCAGAACATCTTTGGTAGTTAATGCATGGAAATTGATTAAGCTGTCAAATGGTGTGTTTTCCCAGGGCATATAGCGCCAGACTTCGCCAAAAAATCTCGAATCAATTTGATTGAAATAATTTTCGCTTCCAGGTTCTGCATCAATCTTTTCCCGCCAGTCATAGCGCATTGGAGCGTTTTCCCACCATGACTTATTAGCAGCTTGCCATCTTTCTGTTTGTTCAGCCGTCGCCGCATTTTGCGTTGGGTTTACGAAATCGGCGACTTTTGTATTCGGTTCCTGCTGTGACTCCGATTTTGTAGCCATTTTTAAATTTCTGTAGCAAATAACAGCGGGATTAATTACGCTGATAATAATCCATAAGGATTTGCGCAACTTCGGGCCTGGAGAATTCTGCTGGTGGGGCGATGCCCTGGGATAACATTTCTCGAACCTTAGTGCCGGAAAGTAAAACAAAGTCTTCCAGTTTGTGGTCCGGCGCTTCACCCATCATAACGACTTTGTTGAGTTTCTTTGAATAAGCGGTGTGATCGGCATTAAAAATTTTTATTTCCAGGGCGCCGTCGGGAACCTCCTCGTCAAAAATGGTTTGGGCATCAAATGCGCCATAGTAGTCGCCTACCCCGGCATGGTCCCGACCGATAATAAAATGGGTTGCGCCCATGTTCTGTCGAAAGATAGCATGCAGAACCGCCTCTCGTGGACCTGCATAAAGCATATCGAATCCATAGCCGGTTATCATGACCGTGTTTTCAGGGAAATAAAGCTCAACCATCTTTCGTATGGTGGCGTCGCGAACATCCGCTGGAATGTCGCCAGGCTTCAATTTCCCCAACAACATGTGGATTACACAACCGTCAGCCCCGATTCGGTCCATTGCGATTCGACACAATTCTTCATGAGCGAGATGCATGGGGTTTCTGGTTTGAAATGCCACCGTGGTTTTCCAACGGTTTTGCTCGATCGCCTGGCGAATTTCTACTGCGGTACGAAAGGTGTCCGCAAACTCATGCTTAAAATAACTGAAATTAAGGACCTGTATGTTTCCAGATAACAATGTCCGACCCTGGTTTAAAAATTCTGCAACCCCTGGATGGTTGGTGTCACTGGTACCATAAACATTTTCGCAAATTTGAGTCATTTCCGTTTCCGACATGATCTCAATATTCTCCAAATCCAGAATCCCAAGCACCGGGTTGCCATCAACATTGGGGTCTAGCAGGGCGATGGATGTGCCAGGTGGAATATCGATTTCTGATTTTGTCAGGCACATAACCGGCGTTGGCCAAAAAAGACCATCTTCAGTGTGCATGGCTGCGGCCACACTCAATGAATCCGCTTTATTCATATAGCCCTTAAGTGGGGTAAAGTAACCAGCACCCAGCATCACGGCATTTGCAGCGCCGGCGGAGCTCAGCATAATGGCACGAAGATCGTTTGCGGATTTAACCAGGCGCTGGCGCTCAGCGGCGTCGTTCACATATAGGGGTATCAGCGCAGGGGCGCCGTGGGGTTTAATCATCGGGAAATTCTGGTTGCAATTATTTCTGGCGGCGTTTTCGTACGTCGGCGGCAAGGCCATCGATCAATTTAATTGTGTCATCGAAATCGATACAGGCATCGGTAATACTCTGTCCATAAGTCTCTGCTTTCCCATCTACGACTTCCTGGCGTCCGGCAACGATATGACTTTCCACCATTATCCCCATAATTCGAATGTCACCACCGGCAATCTGATTACCAACATCATCAGCAACCATCATCTGGTTATCTGGAATCTTTTTACTGTTTGCATGGCTAAAATCGATCATGACCTGAGGTGTTAGACCTGCAGAAGATAGCTTATCGCAGGCTTCATTTACGTTGTCAGCATCATAGTTCGGTGATTTTCCACCGCGCAGAATAATATGGCAGTCTGAATTTCCGGTAGTGGTGAAAATTGCGGATTTGCCGGTTTTTGTCAATGATAGAAAATGATGGGGTCTGGCCGCAGCACGAATCCCATCAACAGCAATATCCAGATTGCCATTGGTGCCATTCTTTAATCCAACCGGGCAGGACAAACCCGAACTTAATTCCCGGTGTACCTGGCTTTCTGTTGTGCGCGCGCCAATAGCGCCCCATGAAATCAGGTCAGCAACATATTGCGGCGTGATGATGTCCAGATACTCCGTCCCCGCGGGCATGCCCATGTTATTCAGTTCGAGGAGCAGTTTGCGTGCGGTACGTAGTCCTTTGTTGATATCAAAAGTATCGTTTAGATCCGGATCATTAATGAGTCCTTTCCAGCCCACCGTCGTACGGGGTTTTTCGAAATAAACCCGCATCACAATCAATAGATCATCCTGGTATTTTTGTTTTAATTGCAGGAGTCGATTCGCATAATCCAGAGCAGCATCGGTATCATGAATGGAACAAGGCCCGACAATAACCAGCAGACGGTCGTCTTCACCGACCAGGATATTGTGGATCGCTTCGCGGGTTTGTTGGGTAGTTTGGGCAGCGGAATCGATAATCGGCAATTCTTCTGTGATATCGCTGGGATTAATCACATGGGTAATGCTGGCAATTCTCAGGTCGTCGGTATTTGTTGTTGTCACACGTATTCTCGTGGATGGAAATTTAAAGACGTTGGATTGTACGTTTATCGCCCCGAAGTGTTAAGCGATTACTTTAAATTTATGCTCCATTAACTGATTTTTTACGCCCAAAAAATCAGTTTTTGGATGTTTTGACGGCAATGGGATAAAAGACTATAATCCCGCCGCTTTTTCGGCCCTGGATCATTTTGCGATCAGGACCCAGAAATAAGGCTTTATTACCCTGAATTGCACATAACTGGGCAGTTTATAGCGCAATTTTTAACTTAAGTTGAGGACATCATGGCTGTACAAAAGAGTCGTAAAACACCTTCCAGACGCGGAATGCGTCGATCTCACGATGGCTTATCAGCATCTACGTTGTCCATCGACCCGGTAACCGGTGAACAACATCGACGCCACCATGTAACCGCGGATGGTTATTACCGTGGTAAAAAAGTGGTCGAAGCCAAATCTGAGGATTAATTTCTTCACTATCAGGCCAGGTATGTGTCGCTGATTTCCTGGCAGAATGGTTCAGTAAGAATGAGCCAGTAAGAATGGCCCGGTAAGAATGGGATGAGCCTGTAACGGCCTTCAGGTTTGTTCGAACTTTGGTGGGCTGATTTGCTCACTAACCAGAATCTGCTGCTGGATTGACAGATACATTCTGAAACTTGCCCGCATCCAGCAGTTACAAACACAAAGCCATAAGATTCGATATAAACGGATATAATCGATTGATGCCGAGCCTCTTGTATACGCAATTATTAACCTAAGGAACCTCTGAACAAGTCGTGACCGATCATATTGAGTCCAAACCCAATTTATCGCGTGGCAATATCTACGTTAAAAATTCTTGCCCAAGTGATTGTATGGGCCCTGCTATTGCACCAAATTTTTGCCTTGATCTTGATCATTTTGCCCAGTGCTATTTTAAGTGGCAATCTGATTCGCCCAGACTTGTTCAGAGGCTCCCTAAACTTTCTAACCCCACTTCAATGCAATGATTAAGCTTTCGATTGATGCTATGGGAGGTGACCGGGGACTTGAAGTAACCCTTCCAGGTGCATTAGAGGTGCTCAATTCTCATCCAAATCTGGAACTGATTCTGGTTGGCGATGCGGCGCAAATTGAAAATGCTCTAAGCAGCAGCAAGTATTCCGGAAAGCGAATATCCGTCCAGCATGCCAGCGAAATTGTTGAAATGGACGACGGACCGGCTTATGCATTAAGAAAGAAAAAAGATTCTTCCATGCGAGTCGCCATCAACCTGGTTAAAGAGGGTGTGGTTGATGCCTGTGTCAGTGCAGGAAACACCGGTGCCTTAATGGCAACAGCGCGATTCGTATTACGGACACTCCCGGGAATTGATCGCCCGGCAATTTGCGCAAACCTGCCAAGAGCAGACGGTTATACCTATATGCTTGATCTTGGTGCCAATGTTGATACACCACCGAAAAACTTATTACAGTTTGGGCTAATGGGCTCCCAGCTGGTGGAATGTCTGACCGGAAAAAAGAACCCCAGCGTAGGGTTGCTTAACATCGGTGTCGAAGAGATCAAAGGCAATGAAACCGTTAAAACCACAGCAGAGCTGTTTAAAGCAAGCCGGCTGAACTATACTGGGTTCGTCGAGGCCGACGAAATTTATATCGGTAATACTGACCTCGTGGTATGTGACGGTTTTTTGGGTAATGTTGCGCTAAAGGCCTCCGAGGGTGTCGCCCAGATGATTATGAGTGTTTTAAAAGAAGAATTTAAACGAAATACGCTGACAAAGTCAGCGGGTTTGATATCGAAGCCGGTGCTCGGGGCGATAAAACAGCGTCTGGATCATCGCCGCTACAATGGTGCCAGCTTTTTGGGTTTAACCGGAACGGTGGTGAAATCCCATGGCGGTACCGATGAAATTGGTTTCAGACACGCCATCGAAGTTGCAATCGAAGAGGTAGAGAAGGATTTAATTGCTCAAATCGAGAAGGCGCTTCAGTATAAAGAAAATCAGGTAGCACTTTAATTCGTTGGACGAGAAAACTTTGACCAAAGTGCTTAACAAATACCCTGGACGAAATGATTAAATGATCAGGTCAAAAATTATTGGTACCGGGAGCTATCTGCCCGAAAGAATAATGACCAATGGCGACCTGGAAAAACTGGTGGACACCAATGATGCCTGGATCCAGTCCAGAACCGGAATTAGCGAACGCAGAATTGCAGCGGATGATGAATTTACCTGTGATCTGGCAGAAAATGCAGCACGTAATGCCATCCAGGCGGCGGGTATATCAAATCAGGAAATTGATCTGATTATTGTCGCAACCACAACTGCAGATCAGGTTTTTCCAAGCACGGCCTGTTTGTTGCAACATCGACTGGGCATCGCCGGACCTCCGGCATTTGACGTCCAGGCAGTTTGTGCTGGGTTTTTGTTTGCCATCGATATCGCTGATAAATTTATTAGAATCGGTAGTGCAACTTGTGCATTGGTGATTGGCGCTGAGACTTTTTCCCGGATAATCGACTGGACTGATCGACGCACCTGCGTTTTATTTGGTGATGGCGCCGGCGCCGTTGTATTAAAAGCCGACAATCAACCCGGAATTTTATCAACCCATTTGCATAGCGATGGTAAATACAAAGACCTGCTTTGTGTGCCTGTGGGGGTGTCCCGCAATTTCGAGCACATAAAAGCGGGTAGTGCATTTACAACCATGGAGGGTGGAGAAGTTTTTCGATGGGCGGTCAAAGCGATGAGCGATATTATTGATGAAACCCTGAATGCAAATAATATGGACAAAGAAGAACTGGACTGGCTGGTGCCCCATCAGGCTAATATACGAATCATCAATGCGGTTGGCAAACGCGCACAAATTCCCGCCGACAAGGTGGTTGTTACTGTGGAACGCCACGGCAATACATCAGCAGCTTCGGTACCCCTGGCGCTGGACGAAGCCGTGCGTGACGGCAGGATAAATTCTGGCCAGCATGTTCTGATCGAGGGATTTGGTGGTGGATTCACCTGGGGATCAGCGTTAATAAAATTCTAACTTTCAATATTTTACGGTTATAGATTTAATACTATGAATGAATTAGTAAAAGATCGGGTTTGTCTGGTGACCGGTGCAACCCGAGGCATCGGAAAAGCCATTGCCTGCGCTCTGGCAGAGCAGGGTGGCATCGTTTATGGCACGGCAACGACGGATGCGGGTGCTAAAACTATTGATGAAAACTTCAGCGGTATAAAGGGCTCGGTAAAGGGCACAGGTTACGGTCGTACACTGGACGTCAATGATGGCGAACAAGTCGCGGCATTGATTGGTGAAATTAGTGAAAAATCTGGTGCGGTGGAAGTGCTGGTTAATAATGCTGGGATCACTCGGGATAATTTGATGTTAAGGATGAAAGAGTCTGAATGGGATGAAATCATGTCCACCAATCTGAAATCCGCATACACTTTGAGCAAGGCCTGTCTACGCGGAATGACCAAGGCGAGATTTGGACGGATAATCAACATTACCTCAGTTGTCGGGGTGTCAGGAAATGCCGGTCAGGCGAATTATGCAGCGGCCAAGGCAGGGTTGATTGGCTTTTCGAAATCCCTGGCCCAGGAAGTTGCATCTCGGGATATCACCGTAAATTGTGTTGCTCCTGGTTTTATCGAAACCGATATGACCAATGCGCTTAATGAAGATCAACGTCAGGGAATTTTGACGAACATCCCTATGGGCAAATTGGGGAGCCCTGATGACATTGCAGCTGGAGTGGTTTTTCTGGCTTCACCTATGGCCAATTATGTTACTGGCACAACATTACATATTAATGGCGGTATGATTATGGTTTGAGTTGCAAGACCACCATTGCAGCATTTTATGTATAATATTCAACAATATATAGGTGTTATTCAAAATCTAGGTTCGATATTCGACACTAAAAAAATTTCTAATTTTTTCGAATATTTATTGGACTTGGCTCAATCTATTGTTTACTATCCGTCCGTTCAAACATACCCTAAAGGCCTGAAGAAGATTATTTTCATTCATAGTGAATGAACAAGGATTTTCGAATATCGGAGCCGAACCACTCATTAACTGGAGGCTAAAACTCGAATGAGCTCAATTGAAGATCGTGTAAAAAAAGTTGTTATTGAACAGCTCGGTGTCAGCGAAGATCAGGTCACGCCTGAGGCGTCATTTGTTGATGATCTTGGCGCTGATTCACTTGATACAGTAGAATTGGTAATGGCTTTGGAAGAGGAATTTGATGCTGAAATTCCTGATGATAAAGCGGAAAGTATTACCAAAGTACAAGATGCTGTGAACTATATCAAGGCGACAGCCTCCGACGCTTAAAATTACAGTTAAAAAGTGAATGCGGGATTCGTCAGAATGGTTTTCTTAATGTAAGTTGACGAACTGGCCAAGTTTTTAGCTTTACTCATAAAACCGCTATTCTTTCATTAGATAGCGGTTTTTTGCGCTTTGGGTTAAACAAGAATTTGAATCCGAATACCCGCACTTTGTAATCTAGGGAACCTTTAATTAAAACTGGGTAGATCAAGTTGCCACACAAAAGGGCACTGGGTAAAATGATAAAGTTCAAGGCGCGAAACGCACGCCCTAGCCAAATAAGCCTGGGCACGGCTATTGCGAAGTTTCGCAACGCAAAAATTGCCACGCGATAACTTGGGTTTGAACTCAAATTGACTATTCATGTATTAATTAAAGGTTCCTTAGGTCCAAGTCCCTAATTGCTATCTTGTATAATCACCCAATCGAATAAGAGGTTATAAAATTTATGAGCAAGCGACGTGTAGTAGTAACTGGTATGGGGGCAATAACGCCCGTTGGTACCGGATTGTCTGCATCCTGGCAAGGCATGTTAAATGGTGTAAATGGAATCACAAATATTACACAATTCGATGCGACTGGATTCCCTTGCACATTTGCTGGTGAAGTAAAAGATTTTTCTGCGGCGGATCATATGTCAGAAAAGGAAGCGCGAAAAATGGATCGCTTCATGCAGTTTGGTATCATCGGTGGCAACCAGGCATTCATGGATTCGGGTATTGAAGTGACAGAAGAAAATGCCGACCGGATTGGGGTCTATATTGGATCCGGGATTGGTGGTATCAAGACCATAGAAAGCACAACACAGATTCTCGAAGAGAAAGGCAGCAGACGGGTTTCACCTTTTTATATCCCAATGACAATCACCAATATGATTTCGGGAAATCTTTCAATTTTGCATGGATTGAAAGGTCCAAACCTTTCAATGGTCACCGCTTGTAGCACCGGTACCCATGCTATAGGCGAAGCTGGCAGACTCATCGAATATGGCGATGCAGACATGATGATTGCCGGTGGCGCTGAGGCATCAATTTCTCCCACTGCTTTGGCGGGCTTCTCTTCCGCTCGGGCGCTGAGTCGTCGGAACGATTCACCGGAAACCGCAAGCCGACCCTGGGATACAGGTCGTGATGGTTTTGTTATGGGTGAGGGTGCCGGGGTATTGGCACTGGAAGAATATGAACATGCAAAAGCCCGCGGTGCACGAATATATGCTGAGTTAACCGGTTTTGGTATGAGTGGGGATGCTTACCACATGACGAGTCCCTCCCCGGGTGGTGAGGGAGCGGCACGATGTATGACTAATGCGTTGCGTAATGCCGGGACTAACATCGAAGACGTGCAATATTTAAATGCCCATGGAACCTCTACCCCTCAGGGTGACGTCGCTGAGACCCTGGCAACTAAAATCACATTTGGTAATCATGCAAAGAAATTGTTGGTAAGTTCAAATAAATCTATGATCGGCCATTTACTGGGTGCGGCTGGCGGGGTGGAAGCGGTGATGACGGTTATGTCAATTTATGAGCAATCCATTCCGCCGACAATAAATCTGATAGACCAGGATCCCGAGTGTGATCTGGATTATGTGCCGGTCGAGGCTCGTCAGCACAATATCGATGTGGCGTTAAGTAATTCGTTTGGATTTGGCGGCACAAACGGGACACTGGTATTTGGGAAAGTTTGATTATCCGCAATAACATGTCAGAATTTATTCTGATCAAATTCTTCATTGGGTTTGTTGGGTTAACCCAATGGCGTTAAAGTCATGGCAGAAAAAAACAGGGCTGTTTGTAATATTACCTGGATTTCTAATTTTCGGCCTGGGCATCTGGTACTTCTACACATCACTGACCAAACCATTGCATTTCGGCGACGAGATTTTATTAATTGAGCCTGGGGATACTTTATCCGTTGTAGCAGCCAAATTGATTGACCGAAATGTTATCGATAATCCTTATGTGCTAAAAATCCACGCACGCATTACAAAAATTGGCAGCCTGATAAAAGCCGGTGAATACCAGATTCCAAATGGAATTTCTCTGGCTGAATTTTTGAGCTATGTAGTGAACGGCAAAGGCCAGATCGGCATAAGAATAACCATAATTGAAGGCTGGTCGTTCAAGCAAATGCGTGGCGCTATAAATAAGGCAAAGAAATTAAATAAAACAACAGCCAACTGGAGTGATCAACAGATTATGGCGGCTATGGGGTTTCCAGATATTCACCCGGAGGGCCAATTTTATCCCGACACTTATAAATTTCGTTCGGGAGACAGTGATCTTTCGATCTATAAAAAAGCGTTTTCCCTGATGCAGGGAAAGTTGGACTATGCGTGGAAGCGCAGACAAAATGGCCTGCAGGTGGACAGCAAATATGAAGCGCTTATACTGGCCTCGATCATTGAAAAAGAATCGCAGGCCAGGGAAGAGCAACCCGAGATTTCGGGCGTTTTTCATAACCGTCTTAGAAAGGGCATGCGATTACAAACCGACCCTACTGTAATCTATGGAATCGGCGATAAATATCGAGGAAATATCACCAGAAAGCATTTAAGGGCCGACAACCCGTATAATACTTATACGCGTTGGGGATTACCTCCAACACCAATTAGCCTACCCGGCAATGACTCATTGATGGCGGCGGTGAATCCTAAGGAAACCAAATCGTTATATTTTGTCGCCAGGGGACAGGGTCGGCATAAATTTTCTGAAACTCTAGAAGAACATAATGCCGCAGTGCAAAAATATATCCTGAGTAAAAAATAGGATGCAAAGCTAAATGACCAGAGGGGCTTTTATAACCGTGGAAGGGTCCGATGGTGCGGGTAAATCTACCCACCTCGAATTTTTAAATCGATGGCTGAGAAATAAGGGCGTCGATGTTGTGACTACCAGAGAGCCAGGAGGCACTAAACTAGGAGAAGCTTTGCGGAAAATTCTGCTGGATCTCAATGAAAAGGACGATCAATTTTTACTGGCTGATGAAACAGAACTGATGTTAATGTTTGCTGCGCGGATGCAGCATCTGCATGAATTAATATTGCCAGCACTTGCCGATGGTCGATGGATTTTGTGTGACCGATTTACCGATGCAACCTATGCTTATCAGGGCGGCGGACGCGGTATTGAAGATAATCGAATTGCGCAATTAGAAGACTGGGTGCAACGAGAGGTACAACCTGATTTGACTATTCTTTTCGACGTTCCAGTTGATATCGGATTGAGCAGAACCACTAAACGCGGACATAAAGCTGATCGCTTCGAACGCGAACAAATTAAATTTAAACAGGCGGTTCGTAATAAATACTTATCTCGGGCAGCAGAATTTCCAAAAAGGGTTAAAGTTATCGATGCCAGTGGTGAAATATCAGAAATTCAAACTGATCTGGAAACATGTTTGTCAGAGTTTTATGAAAAACATCTAACCGACGTGACTTAATTTTTTTTTCACTATGCTTTATTCCTGGCAACAATCTCAATGGGAACAGTTACTCAGTGCGCCTGAAAACTTTCATCATGGTTTATTGTTTCATGGAGAGAAGGGAATAGGAAAACGCGAATTTTGTATTGAGCTATCCCGAAGTTTACTTTGTGAGTCCCCGGATGGGAACCCAGCAAGTTCATGTGGAAAATGTCAAAATTGCAAATTATTCGATGCCGGCAGTCATCCTGACTTTCATCTTCTAAGTACCGAGTATGAGGCCATGGAAGGTCGTCTGGGATTATTTGGGGCGTATTGTGATCGTTATCAGGATGTAAAAGAGAGAGACAGGAAAACGCGATACAGTCGAGTTATTTCCGTTGATCAAATCAGAAGTTTGATTGAGCGTTTCTCGACCCACCCGCATATATCAAAATCAAAAGTAGCATTAATCGCCCCCGCTGAATCATTAAATTCAAATGCAGCAAATGCGCTGCTAAAGCTGCTTGAGGAGCCCCCCGCCGAATCATTTTTGATTTTGTCTACATCTGAACCAAACCGGCTTCCTGCAACCATTCGCAGCCGTTGCATGTCCCAGGCCATGGCGCTTCCAGATTGGCAAAATGCATTAAACTGGCTTGAACAGTATATCCCCCAGGATCAGTCAGAATTGGCCTTATCTTTAGCAAATGGCGGTCCAGTGGAAGCACGACGTCTGTTTGAGGCCGGATTGCTCGAACAACAACAAAACTGTATTACAGGCATTGCAGGGGTTATAGCTAATCGGGTAAACCCCATTGACCTGGCGGGGAAACTAAACAAAATTGAGTTTGAGGAAGTGCTGATTTGGCTACAAAAATTTGCTTTTGAGCTAATAAAATGGTCTAAAACGGGTGGGAAGCCTGTATGGCCTGAAGTTGCGAAAATTGAACCCCATAGCGTTTCATACCAAAGACTATGTGTGCTCTATGATAGAATTAGTTCCTACCGGCGAATTGCAAACGACTCAGTAAATTCCCAGCTTGCAATCGAAGATTTAACCCTGGCTTTCCAACGAATTACGATATCGTCATGAAATCCCGAGCCACCCTGAGTTACTTGCTACTGCTAATTCTAGGATATAATTGGATCTGAGATTATGGGGAAATTAAATTATGGCAGCAAAAAAACCTGAAAGCGATAGCGCTGAATCTAAATCAAAGGCTTCGAATTTAAAGGCTGCTGATAATAAAAAAAAGACTGCAGCAGCGGCTGGGTCTTCGAATTCAAAAACGGGTAATGGTGCTGGTCGACCATCGGTGGTGCCGTTGACCTATCCAGACAAAGATAGTCTGCAAAAAGCCTATATGCCCTTTGTTAAGGGGGGTGGTTTGTTTTTACCGACCACAAATCAATATCCAATGAATGAAGAAGTTTTTTTACTGGTCACACTACCCGACAATAAATCGCCATTTCCGGTTCCGGGTGCGGTTGTCTGGCAATCGCCAACCGGGGCGATGGATGGGCGACGTCAGGGGGTAGGCATAGAATTCAAAGGGCGAGAGGGAAATGCATTGCGAAATCGTATCGAAGGTTTGTTAGGCGCAAAGGTAAGCAGTTCGAAAGCAACTTACACGATGTAGTCTTTCGATTCGACCCGGTTTTAATTTCAAGACAGAATTTCACCGATACCGAAATCGGTATCAACCCGGCATCCATTTTATTTTAATTTTTTATCATCATGCAGCTTGTCGATTCCCATTGTCATATTAACTTTGAACCATTGTCTGACGATTTTGCCGGCATTCTTAGTAGAGCCAGGGGAAACAATGTCGATTATATGTTGTGCGTTTCGGTGAATCTTGAAGACTATCCACAAATTGAAACCCTTGCTGAAAATCACGCTCATATTTTTTCATCGGTAGGTGTTCACCCTAATTATACCGATTGTCATGATCCATCCAGCGCTGAACTGGTGGAACTGGCCACAAATCCAAATGTTGTCGCAATTGGCGAGACGGGCCTGGACTATTTCAGAAATGAAGGTGATTTGAGCTGGCAGCGAACGCGGTTTAAAAATCACATCGAAGCTGCCAAAGTGATCAACAAACCATTAATTATCCATACCCGATCCGCAGCTTCGGATACCATGGACATTCTTGAGGGTGACGACGCTCAATCCTGCGGCGGCGTCATGCACTGTTTTGCTGAAGACTGGGATACGGCGAAACGGGCACTGGAAATCGGGTTTTTTATTTCGATTTCCGGAATTGTTACCTTTAAAAATGCCCATGCCCTCAAAGACGTGGCCAGAAAAGTGCCTTTGGATCGTCTGCTGGTAGAAACGGATTCTCCTTATCTTGCTCCGGTACCTTATCGCGGTAAAACCAATGAGCCCAGTTTTGTTAAACACACCGCTGAATATTTGTCCGAGCTTCGGGGTGAAAGTTTTGAAAAACTGGCTGCTGCAACCACAGAGAACTTTTTTCAGCTGTTTTCAACTGCGGTTAGATAAAAAAAGCCAGAAAGTAATCTGGTTATATTGACTATTGACCGCCGTTCGCGTACCCCTGCTATTTAGTGGAATTAGCATAATTGACCTGATTTATTAGGCATGTTGGATCGAATGCCTTAACGAAACAAATTGGCTACTATGTGGTCCAAACAGGGTGTAAAACATGAATTCTCTGTGGAATTTCTCGGCGATCGAACCAGACACTCTGGGCCGCTGGGGTGCCTGGCGGATAGGTTGTCAGCAACAGAAAATTTCGGTTTAAATGGGGGTTGTCCATTGCTTGATATTAGATACAATAGCACCATGTATTGAGCTTAACAGGTTGTTTACCACTAGCGAATACGGGTTTTAGATTCACTGATTCAAAGCCCATTTGAGTACATGTAATTATGTGGATCCAACTGTGATACAAATCTTGAGAATTTTGCCATGAATGAATATAGCCAGACAATTACAGATTCAAATATTAATGTTACCCCAACTGCCCGGGGTAAAATATCAGAACTGATAAACGATACCAACGGCGAAGTTTCCGCAGTTAGAATCTATGTCTCTGGTGGCGGATGCTCGGGGATGAATTATGGCATGACTTTTTCCGAGCAATCGGAAGCTACCGACAGTATGATGACCGGAGATAATGGATTTAAACTGGTTGTGGATCCCGTGGCTTTGAGTTTTCTTGAGGGTGCAGAAGTGGACTATGTTGATGACGGCGTCAGCGCATCATTTGTATTTAATAATGTATTTCAGGCTGTAGGGGGAAGTGGTGCCTGCGGTGGTTGTGCGGGGGGCGCGTTTTAATTCGTGTCTGGTTTAGAAAACTACTGGGTTGAAATTGACCCAGCCTGGGTTGAAGACATATACCAGAGTAGCCCGATTACCAGTGGTGATGAGGATGATGGGCATGGATCTGTGGATGGCACGGACCAGACTGATGGAACCGGAACCGGATTAATTGTCGAAAAATCAAAAGTTAAACCAAAGAAACCACCACTATACAAGGTTTTGTTGCTCAACGATGATTACACGCCAATGGAATTTGTGGTGTCATTACTGATGCGATATTTTTCCATGAATCAGGAGCAGGCTGAAAGGGTAATGATCCACGTCCATACCAAAGGTGTTGGCGTGTGTGGGGTGTTTCCCCGTGAGATTGCTGAAACCAAAGTTCGCATTGTCACCGATTACGCCAACGAAAATCAGCATCCACTGCAATGTACTCTGGAAAAAGCGTAATGGCGGGAATAGTATAATGTTATCGGAACAACTGGAAATTGCATTGGGTAATGCGGTTGCCATGGCGAGAAAAGGGCGTCATGAAATTATTACAGTTGAGCATCTGCTGTATACCTTGCTCGACGATCAGGAAACACGGCGCACGTTAATTTCCTGCGGTGGCAATATTGAGCAACTAAAAACGTCCCTTAGCGAATTCCTGGACAACGAAATCCCGATTGTTTCAGAAGATGGCGAGCCTCAGCCCGGGCTTGGATTCCAGCGGGTTTTGCAGCGCGCAATTATGCATGTTCAAAGCTCGGGAAATAAAGAAGTAAAAGGTAATAACGTGCTGGTTGCCGTGTTCAGCGAAAAAGAATCCTATGCCGTATATTTTCTCAGTCTGCAGGACATCACCCGATTTGATGTCGTAAATTATATCTCCCATGGCATTGCAAAAATTCCCGAAGGCGATCGGCTGCCTGCTCCAGATGAAGAAGATTATGAGAATGATGTTCAGGAAAATGCTGCTGAAGGTCCACTCGAGGCGTATACCATTAATCTCAATCAACTTGCTGCAGATGGAAAAATTGATCCTTTAATTGGGCGACAAAAGGAACTCGAAAGGACAGTACAGATATTATGCCGGCGACGTAAAAATAATCCCCTGTTTGTTGGTGAAGCGGGTGTGGGTAAAACCGCTATTGCTGAAGGCCTGGCGCGGAAAATTGTGAAGACTGAAGTTCCCAATATTCTTTCCACCAGTACCATATACAGCCTGGACATGGGCGCATTGCTGGCTGGCGCAAAATATCGCGGTGATTTTGAGCAACGATTAAAAGCAGTACTAAAAGCGCTGGACAAAGAGCCCGGGTCAATCCTGTTTATCGACGAAATTCATACTATTATTGGTGCCGGTGCAGTTTCCGGTGGGTCCCTCGATGCTTCAAATCTGCTTAAGCCAATGCTGGCTTCGGGTGAGTTGAAGTGTATTGGCTCTACTACTTATCGCGAATATCGTGGCATCTTTGAAAAGGACCGTGCATTGTCTCGGCGATTCCAGAAAATTGATATCGTTGAACCTACCGTGGATGAAGCGGTTGATATTCTTCGTGGATTAAAAAGCAGATATGAAAAGTATCATGACGTGAAGTACACCAATCCGGCGCTTCGTTCCGCGGTGGAACTCTCAGCTCGTTATTTATCGGAACGTCAACTCCCGGACACGGCCATAGATGTTATTGACGAAGCGGGCGCGAAAACCAGACTGGTCGATGGCAAATCCCGTAAAAAAACGATAGGGGTTAAGGAAATCGAAAATATGATCGCGGATATCGCGCGTATTCCGCCCAAACATGTTTCTGCCTCAGATTTGAAGTCTCTTAAGAATCTGGAAAGAGACCTGAAACTGGTGGTGTTTGGACAGGACCCTGCAATCACTGCACTTGCTTCTTCAATTAAAATGGCTCGGGCAGGCATGGGAAATAATGAAAAACCCATTGCCTCATTTTTATTTTCTGGACCAACTGGTGTCGGTAAAACAGAAGTCACCAAACAATTGGCCAATACCATGGGGATTGAGTTCATTCGCTTTGATATGTCGGAGTACATGGAACGCCATACGGTTTCACGATTGATTGGCGCACCACCCGGATACGTTGGGTTTGATCAGGGTGGACTATTGACCGACTCCATAAACAAACATCCGCATTCGGTATTACTTTTTGATGAAATTGAAAAAGCACACCCGGATGTGTTCAATATTCTATTACAGGTTATGGACTACGGCAGTCTTACCGATAACAATGGCCGCAAATCTGACTTTCGTAATGTCATAATTGTAATGACAACAAATGCGGGTTCGGAAGAGTCTGCCAGGGAATCAATGGGATTTGTAACCCAGGATCATAGCAGTGATAATATGGGCGCAATCAAAAAACTGTTTACCCCTGAATTCAGGAATCGGTTGGACAACATTATTCGGTTCGATGGTTTGAGCGACAAAACGATTATCCTGGTTGTTAAAAAGTTTTTATTTGAGCTGGAACAGCAGTTAGCAGAAAAACAAGTTTCACTCACAATGGATGATGCAGCAATAAAATGGTTGGCCGAAAAAGGCTATGATTCCGCTATGGGCGCGAGACCCATGTCGAGAATTATCCAGCAGGAAATTAAACAAAATCTGACTGAGGAATTGTTGTTTGGTAAGTTGGAAAAAGGCGGCCAGGTCGTGGTCAAGTTATCAAAAGATAAGCTGAAATTTGATATAAAGGGAAATTAGGCCAGACGTTATTTTAGGTCGCTGGTTCTTTTACTACCCTGTAAAATTGACTGCTGATCATCCAGAGCCCCAAATCCCCCAGCACCGTATTGACCCGAAGCAGGATCGCAGCCAGGGATAAATCGTCGCCTAATAAATACAAACCCAATGCGAGAATAACGGCTTCTCTCACCCCGATACCCGCAGAAGCGCCGGGCATTATGGCCCCCAGAAGCCAGGCGATGGAAAAAATTAATACGGCATCGTTCAAATGAACGGAATCAAAATCCAGGGACTTCAAAATCAACCAAAAACCAATACTGGAAATAATGAAATAGCAGCCATGGATAAAAAATACACCGGCAATGAATTTTAAGCCGATGGATATGTTTTTAGATTTCAGAAAATAAACGATCCAGGCAGCAGCAGCAGTTGCGCCAAGCGCGCCGAATCCAAGAATGGCTAACTGATTTGAATTCAAATTCAGTGATTCCAGAATTGAGGCAAACCGAGCTTTGGCGATTACAATTGAAATTGCGCCAGCAACAATAGCCTGGCTCATCATTTCAATCAGAGATGTATTTCCGATTACCGCGTGAGAAATTGAAAGCTTGCTCAATTGTAGTTGTCTGCCTACAAAATGAAAAACATTGCCTGGCAAGTATTTCAGCAGCTGGGTAACGCCATAAATTGGCCAGACAATTTTGTGATCCGTCGCTTTAAATTCCTTGTGGAGTTGAGACAGAATGTAGCTGTACGCAACAGGGAGTAGTAATGTTGCTACAAATATTGATCCAAGTGATACCAGAAACGATCCCCAAAATACCCAGGAATCAAATTTGGTTGTGGAATTTTGTATCGCCTCGAAACTGTTTAATAAAACATACCCGATTAATAATACCGAAGCCACAGTTCCAGTAATATTAAGAATGCTAAGAACGGTTTTCTTATTCAATTCTTTCCAAAAATAGTTGCCATAGAACTGAGATATTTAGGGAACCTCTGATTAAAATATGGACAGTCAATTTGAGTTTAAAATGATCAATTTCTGCGTTGCAAAACTTCGCAATAGCCGTGCCCAAGCTTATTTGACTAGGGCGTGCATTTTACGCCTTGAACTTGATCATTTTCAATCACAAATTGATCTGCCCAGTTTTAATCAGAGGCTCCCGTGCATAAAAATTAAACAGGGTGAAGAAGTTGCTGTGGATTACAAAATATTACAGGTCGAGTTCCTTCTTTTTTATGTTGTAGCGGATATCTTCAAGTAGTCGGCGATTGGAGGCATTTAGGTCACAAACCACACCAAACCCAAAACTGATACAACCAATAATCGTGCAAATTACAACAACCAGTAACGACTGAATCATGCCGTCACCGCCATCAACAAAATAGCGGATCAAAAATCGGGTTCCCAAAGCTGCTGCTATGAAAAACATGACTACTGAAATTAAGCCAAAAAACCGCAATGGTTTGTACAAAGTATACGCCCTGATAATCACAGAAACAGATTTAAGGACATAGGAAAAATTGCTCTTAAATAAGCGGGACGGTCGAGTTTCACCATTGACCCGGATTGGAACTGATGCAACTTTATAACCACTTTGCCCAGCCTGAATTAATGTTTCCATCGTGTAGGTGTAACTATTGTGCACAAACAGGCGCATTGCCATGTCCCGGGTAAATGCACGCATTCCGCTGGGAGCGTCAACAACATCCGTTCCTGAAAGTGCGCGCACCACGTAACTTCCGATTCGTTGGAGCAGTTTTTTAACGGGCGAAAAATGTTCGATCTCCAGGATTGGTCGAGCGCCAACCACCATGTCTGCGTCCCCAGCGAGGATGGGCCCGATTAAATCCGGGATGCAGGTGCCATCATACTGATTGTCAGCGTCGGTATTGACGATTATGGTAGCGCCCGCGACCAGGGAAGCGTCGAGACCTTCTGAGAAAGCCTGGGCCAGACCTCGATTAGTGCCGAGGCTAACAACATGGTGAACGCCATTGTTTTTTGCGACCTGCACGGTTTGATCCGTAGAGCCGTCATCGATTACAAGATACTCGATGGAATCTATGCCCGGAATTGATTTTGGCAGATCTGATATTACCTGTGGAAGTGTTTCTTCTTCGTTAAAACAGGGAATCTGAATAATCAGCTTATGCATATGTGGGGATGATTTATTTCAAAGATAATTCGAGTTTTTGGCCATTTTTTGACAAGCCAGGATTCTAATGTGCTCGTCAGGATGATCAATAATCGATTCTTAGGATTTTTAGCCTCAATCGCTCAAGTATACTGTATTGAGCATAAAAGAATATTTGGCTTTATGAGTGAATTCAGCGTGTCTATTGATAAATTTCTGATGGCAGTAGAGAATGTTTTTCGTTCAGCAGAAAGTTTATCTGGGCATCCGCCCAGATTTTGTAACCCCTTGGATTGAAGTGACCATCTTTTTTGTAATAGTAATAGTCTTGCTTAGAACCTTTTATTTTTGATGCCAGTTTCTCATAACTATTCAAATACGCTGTACCACTTCCACCCACAACGCTTTCAACTTCGTAATGGGTTTTCTAGACCATCTGGTTTTTGATGGGTTGTCCGAATCAGTTTCAAATTGCTTATAGTCGGGCATGACGGTAACCGCGACTTTTACGTCATATTGTTTGGCTAGGTTAATAAGTTTGGTAACTAAAGAAAGGCTATAGTCTACGTTTTGTTGGATATGCTCACTCCACTCATGACGTTTAGTCCAGGCATTTTTTTCATAAATCTGTGTTCCAGATTCTGTTGAAGGAGAAGTCGCTTTCGGGTTTTGATCCTCTTGTCGAAATTGAAGGAGATAATTGTAAATCGAAGAATGTTCGTGGAGAAATAATTGAATTCGGGTCAGTAGTGATGCCTTAACTACAACATCCTTGCTTTCAAAATATTCAGATTTTTAGATATTGCGTGGCGGTACAGCCCATGGGTCGCCGTTGTCATCGACAATTAAAGTATGGGCGTAATTCCAGTCGTTATATATGTCATTCAGACCCAGGTTTATCATAATCAGGTCCGGGTCAAATTCCAGGATGGCATATCGAAAAACAAGATAATAGAGCGTGGGTGAATAACTGGTGGTTCCAGTGTTTATCACTTCAAAACTCAGATTGTGGCCAGACTCAGCTGCTCTTCGGTTTAGGCAACTTTAACCAGGCTGGGCATGGACTGATCCATAGGCGCTGCGCCTTCGGTATGCGAATCCCCAATATAAAATATCCTATAGGTATTTTCTGGTTTTTTTAGCCCAATGTCATAGTCTTCGATCCAGCTTTGCTTATTATAAAAATGGGTATAGGGCTCGGGAAAATCCCAATTTCGCCAACCCCATTCTTCGTGCAACCTTGATGTGTTGGGTTTCCAGATATGATTAAACTTATAGGACTAAACGATATGGCTTCGCGGTGATTGTACAAATTTTGAAGCGACGAACTCTAGTACGAATAACAATATTGCGATTGTGAGAATATTGAACAGGATCAAGCGGGTTGTGGAATGGGAATGCTTGACTACCATAATGGAAAGCTAAAATTAATTCTCTATAAAATTAATACAAGACCCGCATAAATCCACAAACTCCCACTGACCAACAAGGACAATAACACGGCAGCGCTGGCCGTATCCTTGGCTTTTTTGGCATCTTTGTGAAATTCTGGAGAGGTCATATCTACGATGGACTCAACCCCGGTATTGAGTAATTCGATGATTAAAATTAATGCGTGGCTAAAAAGAATTGCAACTTTTAACCAAATCTCAAGATCGAGAAACAAACAAAGCGGTGAGAGAATTACAACAAGTGCAAGTTCCTGGCGAAAGGCCGCTTCTTCTCGAAATGCTAGTTTAAACCCTGAAAGGGAATAAAAAAATGCCTTCCAAACCCGTTTGAGTCCGATTTGTGGCTTGGGTTTTTCGGTTGAGTTCATAGTTTAGTGGATGGAAACTGATCCCGGATAATACATGATGTTTAAAAAATGTTCACAACGTTGTTGTCGTGCAAATTACAATGACTCCCCAAAAGGGTGTTGGGTAATGCTATATGGCCCCAATTATTTACAATAAATAAATTCTACTAAGATCTGTGGAACAAGTATTTTTGATCGGGTACTGTGAAATGAAAATTGTCTATTGTTTAATGTCAGCCGAGTGGGTAATTTTGATCCAATTATCTGAATTCAACACGTTATACTTGTAATAGGTAGTTTGGTTTGAAACATACTGGAATTCATCTGACAATGAAGCGTAGTGCCCCGGAAATATTGTCTGGAATTGACAATAGACAATGGCTGAAATAAGCTAAAATCCATTCACTTCGAATTTGGAATATGAACTTAGTTTCGAATCAAATGAATTCTCGTCGGCCCGGATGGTCATTAGAACAACCCTTCTATATCGACCCTGACATTTATCAGTTGGATTTACAGCACGTTTACCGAACCGGTTGGTTGTTCGCGGGACACGCCTGTCAGATTAAGAAGCCAGGGCAATACTTTTGCTACGAAATTGCAGGAGATTCTCTAATCATAATTCGCGGAAAACATGGAACCATAAGCGCGCTATATAATGTTTGCCGTCATCGTGGCTCAGTCATCTGCAAGAAATCCGTTGGGCAGGTTAATACCCTGGTTTGCCCCTATCATCAGTGGACCTATGATTTAGATGGCAAGCTATTGAAAAATACCTGGATGCCGGATGACTTTGTAAAGGAAGACTTCAGTCTCAACCAAGCCCACGTCCGAAATATCGCTGGATTGATTTTTGTCAGTCTTGCAGAAAAAGAGCCATTATTTGAGGCAGGAGACGACTTGAAATGGTTATTGGATCCACAGGGACTGGATCATGCCAAGGTTGCCTACACTGAGACTTACGACATCGCCGCGAACTGGAAGTTGATAATCGAGAATCAGCGCGAATGCTATCATTGTTTGGAAAAACATAAAGCCTACGACAAAATTCAATTTGACGCAGATGTCGATGACCCAGACAAACAGGAACAAATCGAGCTTAGACGAAAGCAGAGTCTGGAAAAGTGGGCGACCTTGGGACTAGACGTTACACCAATTGATACCAGCTATGCTATGAGAGGTGCATGGTGGCGAGTTAATCGGATTCCATTTAGGGCCGGATTTGTTTCGGAGTCCATGGATGGTCAGCCCGTCGCGCCGCTGATGGGTCAATTTACCGATTATGATGTTGGCAACACTCGAGCCAACACCTATCCAAACTTCTGGCTTCACGGCTCCTCTGATCATATGCACACCATGCGGGTTACCCCAATTAATGCGACCACAACTCGTATTCAGGCGGACTGGCTGGTGGCCGAAGATGCAAAAGAGGGGGTAGATTACGATGTCGCGCGTTTGATCGAATTCTCTAAAAGAGTTAACAATGAGGATATAGAAATTGTAGAAGATCAAGCCAAAGGCGTGAATTCGTCAAGGTACCGACCTGGCCCATATTCCCCGATCAAAGAAAAGCTGGTTGAGCACTTCATCGCGTGGTATACCCAACTAGTTACCGAGCATAACTAGGAACTTGAGAATCGAGTTGTCAACCGCAGTGGAGACTGCTGTCGATCTCTTCGACACCAATCTCTGTTGCAATATAGAATAATATAAACTTTTGTAATCGTAAAATTCCAAATTGATAAATCAGAAATCTAATCAATTTTCGGATAACCAGAGAATTCCTGGATTCGACCAGCTACGCTGTTTTTGCATTCTTTATATCGTGATCTGGCACGCTGGTCTTGCATACGGCGCTATGGGGTTGTGGCATGTAAAAAGTTCCCAGTCAAATGGTCTTGCGTCTTTCATGATCCAAATTAGCACAGGGTTTTCGCTATGCACGTTCTTTGCGATTTCCGGATTTTTTGGGAGAATGTTGGTTGGTAAGAGAGGTGTATTCGGATTTTACTACCATCGATTTGTTCGTATCCTTATTCCATTTTTGTTATTTACATTCTTTTACTCCTACCTATTTTCCTGGTTTGGTCAGTATCAATTTGGGAAGTTGACATCCCACAAGATTCCGCTGATTATCTTTTACTCTCCACACCATTTGTGGTTTCTGGGATATCTGTTTTTAATTTCCCTTGTAGTGGCCAGTTTTGTGGGTCTTTGGAAAAAGTTGGATAGGGATGCTCTAAAGGAGAAGCTGGAGTTACTGGCTTCACAAATATTATTTCGATGGTGGAGTCCCCTCCTTTTTGCCATGCCAGGTGCATTGCTACTCTGGAATTACAATAGTTTTTCAATTCTACAACCAGCGACCCTGGGAAAAAACTTTTCTATAATTGTGCTAGTTTACTATCTAGCATTTTTTGTTGCGGGATGGCTCATTCACTGGAGACGTCTAGACCTCCAGCAACTTACTCGGTTTGGGATTTTGTTTATGCTGGGTGCTATATTGATTCGGATTGTCACTTATTTATTATTGTCAGACTTGAATAGCGTATTAAAATTGACATCTGAATCACGTGAAGTCTTATTAGCGATAACCTCATCAGTATTCAGCTGGCTAATGGTTTTTGGGCTGATCGGATTGTTTACCCAATTTTCCTGGAGAGATGGAAAGATTAGTCGATTTTTGTCAGATTCCATTTATTGGGTCTATATCATTCATCTCCTACCAGTGGTTGCTTTTCAATATGTGTTTGCCTATGCGCCAATTCCTGCATTGACCAGTTATCTATTGACTTGTCTGGGTTCACTGATTTTTTGTTTAGTTACTTATCGGTTTATGGTTCGTAAGACATTAATTGGAAAGTTACTAAATGGACCCAGGTAGAAATTTTATCGCATAATTTTATCAAAAGTATATTCGGCGAATAGATTTAATTAACTGAGTCCTTAATACCATTCAATAGCTGGAATAAAAAACCGATTTTATGCCGTTTTTTTATTTGTTGGCGGAGGTGCGGGATTTCAATCCGTGTCAACTAAAAGATAATAATCTGATATACAAAGTAAATAAGGGCGCTATCCCAGAATCTTTGACCGTAGTGTGTCCCTAAGTGGGAAAAACTAGCTGAATATGGTTTCTATAGAATAAGATTCTACCAATATTCTTATATATAAATATAATTATTATTAAACGCAAGTTCTACGATTACGATTTCGTTATTTGCATTATCATAGAATAATTTTATTGCCCCATAAATAGTTTTATACTAATCTCACGGTTCAGCAGGTCGTGAATGTTAAGTTTTTCGACTCGAAAAGTAACCGGTAATTAGCAGATTATTCGATGGCAATACCAGTAGACAATTGGGATTCAGATTCAGTATCCCAACTAAATCAGCAGATTGAAAAATTAACCGCAGAACAGCGTATATCCTGGGTGTTCGATCAATTGCCTGGTAATCATGTTGCCTCATCAAGCTTTGGAATTCAGGCCGCAGTAATGCTGCATATGGTGAGCACGATTCAGCCCAATGTTCCAGTGATCTTAATTGATACGGGGTACCTGTTTGATGAAACCTACCGTTTCATAGATGATCTATCTGCACGACTAAATCTCAATATTCATGTGTTCAACCCGATTATTTCAGGAGAAATCCAAGAGCTCAAATTCGGAAAACTTTGGACTCAGGGAAAAGAAGGACTGGATCGGTATAATCAAATTAACAAGGTAGAGCCAATGCAAAGGGCGCTTAAAGCATTGGGCGTGGAAACCTGGATAGCGGGTTTACGTCGTACACAGTCGAACACGCGAGCGCAACTGGACTGGATTCAGGTTCAGGATAGTCGATATAAGGTTATGCCCATTGTTGAATGGACCAACAAGGATATTCATTACTATCTGAAACGCCACAACCTGCCGTACCATCCCTTGTGGGAGCAAGGCTATGTTTCCGTGGGCGACTATCATACTTCGATGCCGCTTCAAGCCGGTATGCTTGAAGAACAAACCCGATTCTTTGGATTACAACGAGAATGCGGAATACATAATAATCAGGACATTGCTGCCTGACAACAAGTTAATCCTAATGAACCTTTGCATAATTCCCTAACTTCGAATCTTATTTTTTAAAATTTATGAACAACAATATAATCTGGCACAATCATGCTGTAGACAAAAATCTTCGAGCCAATCTAAAAGCACAACATCCCGTAGTAATATGGTTTACTGGCTTGAGCGCTTCAGGCAAATCTACCATAGCAAGCGCACTGGAGCAGGTGCTCACCCAGCAAAATTATCATACCTATTTACTGGATGGCGACAATGTACGCCACGGTTTGTGTAAAGATCTCGGGTTTAGCGATGATGACAGAACCGAAAATATTCGACGAATCGGCGAGGTTGCAAATTTAATGACTGACGCCGGCCTGATAGTGTTGACCGCCTTTATTTCACCCTTTGCTGAAGATCGACGGACTGTCAGGGAAATGCTCCCACAAGGTGATTTTGTTGAAGTTTTTGTCGATGCTTCGTTGGATGAGTGTAAAAACCGAGATCCAAAAGGATTGTATAAAAAAGCACTGGAAGGGCAAATCAAAAAATTTACAGGAATCGATAGCCCTTACGAAAGACCTGAGCATGCGGAGATCCACATTGATACCGAGCAGTATTCAGTCGTACAGTTGGTAAACAAGATTATGGCCTATCTACATCAAAAATCTGTACTTAAAGCGGGATATCAGCCCCTGGGTGAAGTCGCCTGAATTTAGAAGTTCTAAATTATGTAAGGGGATCGAATGATCGCATTAGTTTAAGGGGTCGGACTGATTAAAAATTAGTCGCTATCATTTCGAATCCCATTTTCTTGGAGCCCAGTTAGGTTTTGGAATAAGTCTTAGAGTGTGCGTCCTTGCAACGGGTCTATATAAAAATGTCTGGTGGAGGTGACCGGAATAGAACCCGCGTCCAATTTAAGCTGGTTATCTGATATCTAACGTAAACAGGTTCACTATTAAAAATTCTGTGACAATTCTGCGACTATTAGAATACGGCGTACGTGCATTAAAAATTCGCCCTTACGCTTTAAGCTTAATGAATAAAGATTCTTTGATACTAAATGATACTGGCCTCTTTATTCCGCTAGAATCAATCCAGGGCGAGCAAAACAGATATTTGCATATCGCACCGATGCACTTTTGTTTCTTGCCCGCATCTGGTCGTACATACCGAAAAATCGGTAATTTTCTGGTTCAAAGAAGTCAAAATAAGCTCGTATATCAACATGGAACAAGCCTGTTTCAAAACATGATTCAACGAGAATAAAATCAATCCTGTTTTCATTTATCATCGATTTTGCACCGTGCAAAACTTTTAGATCTGCCCCTTCAGTATCAATCTTTAGTAAATTAATATGTTCGATGCTCTGAGAACTGCAAAATCGATCGATAGTTTCGAGTTGGACTACTTGACTACCCAAGGCATTCTCACCATGCTCCAATGAATGCCATTGGTCATGACCCATCAAATTGATCTTTCCTTTTCCAGCATGATCTGACATCGCCAATTTGTGGCACTGCACCGAAAGATTTGCCGTATTTTTTACCAGTTTCTCGTAGTTAGATTGAACAGGTTCAAATGCCCAAATACTGGTTTTGTTGAATTTCTTGTAAAACGTTTTCGTAGTCTGTCCAACATTTGCACCAACATCAAACACAGTTTTGAAGTCTATTCTTGACCTGTACAAGTCGACATAAAGATTCAATCCTTGATGATTTAGACTGAATAGCCCAAGATTGAATCTTTTAAGCAACCCTTGAATACTTGCCTTTGCTAATGCCCTGAAATTGTTTTCCACCCTGTGCCTAGATAAATTATAGATAGTATGACAAGTAATTATATCTTACCCACATAAAATGCATAAAGGGCATAGCACTGATTCAACTACAACACTATTATTAGTCATGGATATTCGGAGAAACTTGGACGAACGGTTTTTATTTACCAAACTAATAACATAGATCTTATCGTCAAAAACTAATTTATGAAAATTTTGACTGTATTTGGTACGCGACCGGAAGCTATTAAAATGGCGCCATTGGTTGATGCTTTGAACAGGGATGAATATTTTCAGTCAAAAGTCTGTGTAACTGCCCAGCACCGCGGGATGTTAGATCAAGTGTTGACTTTATTTAATATTTACGTTGATTACGATTTGGACCTGATGAAGTCAGACCAGCCCCTGAATGATATTACTGCAGATATATTGATTCATTTAAAACCCGTATTGAAGGAGTTTAAGCCAGCTTTGGTTTTGGTGCAGGGAGACACCGCTACCACTTTTGCCACTAGTTTGGCTGCGTATTATGAGCAAATACCCATAGGACATGTAGAAGCAGGGCTAAGGACAGGGAATCTTTTATCTCCTTGGCCGGAGGAGGGATATCGTAAATTGACTGGGGTCTTAGCCCAGTATCATTTTACGCCGACTACCGTATCTCAACAGAATTTAATTGCTGAGGGTTATGATGCGAGAGCTATTTCCATAGTAGGTAATACTGTAATTGATGCTTTGTTTATGGCAAGGCAGAAGATAAAAGATAGCCCTAAACTTAAAACTGAAGTGTCCTAAAGGTTCCTACATTCCTACAGTCAGTGATCTATTCATTGATGCTGCGTAATTCTATATCCAGCGCATTGGAGATGTTGGCAATACGGAAGGGTGTTATATATGGGACTAACGGTAACGAGGAAGAATTGGCCTCGACTTTAGTAGATGATACAGTTTCGGTGTCTGAAGCAGCTAATACAAATGTTAAGCCTGGCGCGCGTAAAAAGGCCACGAACAGCCGCCCAAGTATGGAAGCAAAACCAAGTAATAATTCTAAGAAGAAGACTAAAGTTCAACGCAAAAAATCGACCTCTAGAAAGAAGAAATATAAGAAATAACGTTTGATTTTTAACCGCCTTGGTAGGGGAGCGAGGATTTGACCCTTCGACCTCGACTCCCGAATTCATCGCCATGATGGAAGGTGAGTGTTGTGACCATCCAGTGACCAAACGGAGCCCAAATAGGCCCAAATAAGCCCAAAACGAACAAAATCACGTAATCATAAAATTCAGTGGATTATGATTATAAATCTATGTTTTAGAAGGGTTTAGTTGGGCTTGAGTGGTCTACTCAAGCCCAGGGATTTGGTGGAGGTGGCGGGAATTGAACCCGCGTCCGTAGATCCTACACACATCGGCTACTACATGCTTAGTCTGCGCTTCAAGTTAACCAACCTGCCAGTAGGCAGACGAACTTACAGGTCGGCGAGTTCGATTGGTTTTAACCGCCAGTTAACGAACAGAACTGACTAGCGAGCCTTTATGAATTGACCTTCCTAACCTCAGCCTAAAGGCGAGCCGGAGTGGAAGGACTAACCGACTTAAGCGGCTAGTGCGTAGTTGTCGTCGTTGGCAACTAAAGTTGTGTAGCTGGATTTACGAGGAACTCTACACCTCGACATGCTCCGATGGTTTCGCGACCGACGTCGAAGCCAGTCACCCCCATGGAAAATTGATTATAACACTTTCTGATTACAACGTTATCAATCGAACAACGATGGATAATTGCGTAGATGGTGTCAAATTCCGGAATTTAAAGCCTATTGTTTCAACAATCTGTGCTTTTCCCGATCCCAGTCTCGCTGTTTAATGGTTTGCCGTTTGTCGTATTGTTTTTTCCCTTTAGCCAGGGCTATCTTTAATTTGGCTTTGCCCCGCTGCCAGTAAAGACTCAGCGGTACAATGGTATAGCCGTCCCGTTCTGTGCTACCGATCAATTTGCTGATTTCCTTGCTGTGTAACAATAGCTTTCTGCTGCGTGTAGGGTCGGTGGGAACATGGGCTGATGAGGACTTCAACGGTGAGAAGTGCGCACCCACCAGAAATACTTCACCTTTGTAGATGTTGACATAACTTTCTTTCAGTTGGGCACGCCCATCTCGCAGGCTTTTGACTTCCCATCCTTCAAGTACAATCCCCGCTTCATATTGGTCCTCAATGGCATAGTCATACCTGGCCTTTCGGTTGAGGACGATAGTATTCGAATCGGATTTTTTGGTTTTTTTGGCCATGACAAAATAAAAATTACGAACACGCGTGAACCGCGTGACTGAAGGCTAAAGTATAATCTACCCGTTAATATATGTCTGGTAGTGAATTTTTCAATGTATACGGTTGAGCGTTCGGCGTTAGTGATGCACAGTTCAAAACAAATGTTTGAACTGGTCAATGATGTAGAAAATTATTCGGCGTTTCTGCCGTGGTGCGGGGGCTCAGAAGAGTTGAGTCGAAGTGAAGAAGAGGTGATTGCCAGCGTTACTATCGCATTTAAGGGAATCAACAAAACATTTACCACTAAAAACAAACTAATTGGCATGGAGAAAACCGAATTGACTTTGGTGGATGGCCCGTTTAGTGAGTTATCCGGATACTGGCAATTCATCCCACTGGAGTCTAATTCGTCAAAAGTGATTTTGAATCTCGATTTTGACTTTGCCAATAAAATTGTAGGTAAGGTAATTGGGCCGGTTTTTAAATTGATCGCTGATTCCATGATTGATTCGTTTAGTAAACGTGCAGATGAGATATATCCGGTAGACAGTAAGTGAATCAGATCAATATAAGCGTGGTCTATGCATTGCTCGAGCATCAGGAAGTCATCAATATCACCTGTGATGAAAACTCAACCATTCATGATGCCATCATCCAGTCCAAAATTTGTGAAAAAATTCCTGAAATCGATTTGACCGTGCAGGAAGTTGGTGTTTTTGGCTTGAAGCAGGGCATGGATTTCGTCCTCAGCGATTATGATCGGGTTGAAATTTATCGCCCATTGCTGGTTTCACCTACAGAGGCGAGGCGACTGAGGGCGAAATCAAGGGCGCAGAAATAAACCTTATAAGGGCAAATTTTTAAGAATTCATTAACTCGAGATTTAATAAATTTAGTTGGAACGCAGCGAAATAATCATGGTCTTATCCAGGCCATTGCAAAGCGCTTCGGACTTTGGTATAAAGCCGACCCTAATTTGAGAGAAGGGTCGCAGGACAATCCCGCCACCAAATATAACTGATTGATTAATAAGAGTAATTTATAGATACATGCCAACTAAGAAAACCCCTGAATTGTTAATCCACGGCATTAAGCCCCATAAGCCGAAGAAAAATGAAAAGTATATGGGTAAAGCCCATTTGGCTCATTTTGAGGCTATTTTAACGGCCTGGCAGAGCGAGCTTACCGATGAGACTTCACGTACTGTGAATCATATTCAGGATGAGACCGCAAACCACCCGGACCCAACCGATCGCGCCAGTCAGGAAACGGATATGACCTTGGAATTACGGGGTAGGGACCGTGACCGAAAGTTGATCAAAAAAATTAAAGGCTCCATAATTGAGCTGAGTAGCGGTGAATTTGGCTTTTGTGAAAATTGCGGCGAAGAAATCGGATTAAAGCGTCTCGAAGCGCGACCCACTGCGAATCTATGTATCGATTGTAAAACTCTGGACGAGATCAGGGAAAAGCAACTTTCTTGAGTCGGGCTTGATTCAGCCGAATATCACGGCTGAATAATTATCCCCTCGCTGGATTTTAGATCAGGATTTCGGGTCAGATAGATCGAGTCAGGCAGGAAGAGATAGGGGGCTTTCGCTGACCAGAATACCGTCTTCATCGGCATAGACATAGCTACCCGGGCTGAACGTGACCCCGGCAAATTTCACTGGTATATCCGCTTTGCCCAATCCTTCTTTGACGCTACGCAATGGGATGGTCCCCATAGCCTTTACACCAAAAGGCATTTGGCCGATTTCCGCGCTATCCCGAATCAATCCAAATATAATTGCGCCCACCCAGCCATTATCTACCGCCTTTTGGGCCAGAATATCACCCAGCATGGCACAACGGCATGATCCGCCACCATCAATTATCAATACCGCACCGTCAACTTTTTCTACCACGGCCTGACGAACAAATGTATTGTCTTCAAACGCCTTTACCGTACGAATGGGCCCATGAAACATTGAATTTCCACCATAGGACTTAAATATGGGGTCACAAAGTTGCAAGTCAGAATATTCGTCGGTTAGATCAGCAGTTTTCATATTTAGGATTCAGGGTTAATTAACGGGTTGTGCATGATAACGCTCGGGATAACGATTACAAAATCGCCTATCCTGGCGATATGCAAATACGTCATGGCGTTTTTTCTGGATGACATCATTTTGAATCTGTTTCCAGTATCCCGGGTCGAGCAATTCAGAATGGTTGGCCAGGAACCGTTCTCTTACTTTTGGGTGATTGACCACAAAGTGTTCAAATTGTTCTGGAAAAAAGTCATCGGGTCCAATATGAAACCAGGGCTCCGCTGAAAGCTCTTCTTCTTCACTGGTCGCCTTTGGCACCGCGCGGATTTTTATTTCGGTCATGTGACAGATTTCATCGTAGTCATAAAATATCACACGCCCGTGTCGGGTTACCCCAAAATTCTTGAGCAACATGTCGCCGGGAAAAATATTGGCCGCAATCATTTCTTTGATGGCAAAGCCGTAACTTCTCACGCCGCGTTCGATCATGTCATCATCTGCATTGTCGAGGTAAATATTGAACGGAATCATTCTTCGCTCAATATATAAATGACGAATAATTACAAAATTTTCCTCGAATGTCATACTCGATGGAATTGCCGTTTTTAGTTCTTCGAGTAATTCGTCCGAAAATCGATCCAGCGGAAAGGCAACATGGGAGAACTCCAGGGTATCCGCCATGCGACCGATTCGATCGTGCATTTTTACCAGTTGATATTTCTGCTTCACCGTTGCGCGATCTATGTCTTTGGGTGGTGCGAAGTGATCTTTAATAACCTTAAAAACATAAGGGTAAGACGGCAACGTAAACACGCTCATCACCATGCCTTTTATTCCAGGAGCGATAATTAATTTGTCGCTGGAATGTTTGAGGTGATATAAAAACTCTCGATAATAAAGTGTCTTCCCCTGTTTTTGAAATCCGATGCAGGTATAAATATCGCCCCGGCTGCGGGTGGGTAATATTTTCTGCAGAAAACTCACCAGTCCTGCCGGGACCCTTGAATTGACCATGAAGTAGGCCCGAGTGAAACTAAATATGAGCGCGATATCGTCTTTATCGGTTATAACCGTATCTACAAAAAGCTCCAGTTTCGAGGTAAGTAAAAGCGGAATGACAAACGGTCGGCGGGCATTACCAATCAGCGCTCGCCCGACGATGTAGGCGGCTTTATTTCGATAAAACAACGAAGACACCACTTGAACTTGGCAATGGGGCTTGGGTTTTACACCGGTGTCCAGGTGGGAACTAATATTTTCGATTACCAGATCCAGATCTCTCTCAAGATTTTGCCATTTGCAGTTCAATCCAAAGCTGTTCAGAATGGCATCGAAGGTATTGCGCTGGCCAGCATCGTCAGGGTAATAACTGGAATAAACTGGATCGTCCATGTCGAGGAATTCAGTGGCTGTTCCAGGTTTTACAAAAATATGACGATTGTTGAAATAACTACGATCGAATAACCGACAGAAAACCGAGTTATAAAAACTTTCAGCAAGCTCGGGTTGTTTATGCTCGTACAACAGCCACATGTACTGGCGTTTGATTTCTTGCCAGGAAGACTTGTCGACACTTTCGATATTCAGATTATTCTGGATATAGGCAACGGTTTCGTTTACCCGCAGGTCGTAAAATTCAATGCGCTCCTTTCGGGCATTGGTTTCACCTTCCCAATCCGCTGTTTCGAATCGTGTTTTCGCTTCTCGAGTGATTTCCTGAAAGCGAATGAAGTGACGATCGAATCCATACAGAATGGTTTCTGCGACGGTTTTAACCAGATCTACGCTTTTATCCATTGCGCAAACTTACAACATATCGGCGCCTTTATACTAGTAGTTTAAAGGCGCCGAGTAGAGGAGAGAGTGGAATTAGAACTGGTCTTCTTCCGTAGAGCCCGATAGTGCAGTTACAGAAGAGCTGCCGCCCTGAATCGTTGTGGTCACATCATCAAAGTAACCCGCGCCAACTTCCTGCTGGTGAGCAACGAATGTGTAACCCTTGGATGCTGCAGCAAATTCAGGTTCCTGAACTTTTTCGACGTAGTGTTTCATGCCTTCGCCCTGGGCGTATTCATGAGCCAGGTCATACATGTTGTACCACATATTGTGAATCCCGGCTAAAGTGATAAATTGATATTTATAACCCATGGCGGAGATGTCTTCCTGGAATGATGCAATTTGTTTGTCATTCAGGTTTTTCTTCCAGTTAAACGATGGAGAGCAGTTATACGCCAGGAGTTTGCCTGGGTGGGCTGCGCGTACCGCTTCTGCCCATTCTCGTGCAAAGCCAAGATCAGGAGTTCCGGTTTCGCACCACACCAGATCAGCATATTCGGCGTATGAAACCCCGCGGGAAATGGCCTGCTCGAGACCATTTTTCACGCGGTAGAAACCTTCCGCTGTACGATCCCCAGTGAGGAATGGTTTGTCCCGGTCATCCACATCAGAAGTGATCAGATTTGCAGCCTCGGAATCAGTACGCGCGAGAATGATGGTTGGGGTACCCAATACATCGGACGCCAGTCGCGCTGAAATTAAAGTCTGAATGGATTGTTGCGTTGGAAGCAAAACCTTACCGCCCATATGCCCACATTTTTTGACTGCAGCCAATTGGTCTTCAAAGTGCACGCCGGCAGCCCCTGCAACAATCATGTTCTTTGTCAGTTCAAAGGCGTTTAATACACCGCCAAATCCGGCTTCTGCATCGGCAACGATGGGCAGAAAGTAATCAATATACTCTGCATTGCCTTCTTCGATGCCACGCTGCCATTGAATCTGGTCAGCTCGGGCAAATGAATTGTTGATCCTACGGACGACAGTTGGCACCGAGTCATAGGCATACAAAGACTGATCGGGATACATATGCTCGGAGGTATTTGCATCCGCAGCAACCTGCCAGCCAGAAAGGTAAATCGCTTCGATGCCTGCTTTCGCCTGTTGCACCGCCTGACCCGCGGTCAATGCGCCCAGGCTGTTTACGTAACCTTTTTTGGCTGATCCATTTACCTTATCCCACAGTTTTTCTGCACCGCGTTGTGCATAGGTGTATTCAGGTTGTATCGAGCCGCGCAGGCGCACCACATCTTCCGCAGTATAACCCCGAGTAATGTTTTCCCATCGTGGGTTGGTTGCCCAGTCTTGTTCCAGGGATTCGATTTGATCTGCTCTTGTGGTCGATTTGGCCATTTGCGTATTCATTGGCGTGTTTATGGGTTTGTTCATGGGTCGGTTCCTGATATATACCTTAAACTTGAGTTAAAATGGATAATATTTGGGAGGCGATCATCGGGTATCAGCGATGCTTTTACAATGCTATAAACGCTTTGTTTTTCAATTTGAACCATTGAAAATATTAATGATAATTAACGCTTATACTAAATTTATTAATAGTAGATAGCGCGAAAAATTACGACCTCAAAGTTCCATTTAGATCAATTAACCCCAATAAATCAAACAGATAATGAATTTACCTTATTCCCAGGATGAAATTGCGGAACTTAGAACCCTGGAATCTTTGGGGTTTGAAAATTTGTATTTGCAATTACCACCGATTTTCTTCTCCCGGCATAAACCCGAACCATTAAATAATCAGTTTCCCATCCATTTTAATCCTGAGGCGGCCAAACTGATTGGCCTTGATCCTGCCCAGGGCGCACGTGAAGATTTTATGAACCTGATCACCGGAGTCAACCCCCTGGATGGCATGGAGAACATGGATTCATTTGCGATGTGTTATGCCGGCCACCAGTTTGGTCAGTTTGTGCCCCGATTGGGTGATGGTCGGGCATTGGTCATTGGCCAGCTAAAGACCTCAGAGGGTAAACATTGGGATTTACAATTAAAAGGCAGCGGATTAACCCTGTATTCCCGCCAGGGTGATGGCAAAGCGGTTTTGCGTTCAAGCATACGGGAATACCTGTGCAGTGCAGCTATGGATGGACTGGGCATCCCAACCACCCAGGCGCTGGCCCTGTTTGGCAGTGATGAAGAGGTCTATCGGGAGCAAATTGAAACTGGAGCTATGATCATTCGCATGGCACCTAGCCATATCCGTTTTGGCACATTCGAATATTATTTTTACCAGAATCGATATGATGACCTGAAAACCTTAAGTGATTTTACATTGGACAATTATTTTCCCCATTTGAAAAGCCAGGATGAACCCTATTTGGGTCTGTTAAGGGAAGTGGTGACCAGTACCGCGGATCTCATTGCAAAATGGCAGGGGGTTGGGTTTTGTCATGGCGTGATGAACTCTGACAACATGTCTATTCATGGTATTACCATAGACTATGGGCCCTTTGGATTTCTTGATGGTTATCAATCGGGTCACATTTGTAATCATTCGGACCACGGTGGGCGATATGCCTTCGATCAGCAACCGAGAATTGGACTGTTCAATTTGAGCTGTTTTGCCCAGGCCATTCTGCCTATGTTGGCGGACGAACCAGAAACTGCGGTAGAAAAAGCCAAGACTGAGTTGGAAAAATATGAGCCGGCTTTCGATCAAGCCTATATCCAGATAAAACGAAACAAGCTGGGATTACAAGAGCCTCAAGAATCCGATGGCAAACTCTATGACGACCTTTTAAATTTGATGGAAGCCAGCGCAGCGGATTTTACCAATACCTTTCGATTACTCAGCGAGCCTGCAGAACTAAGGAAAAATATTCGAAACGAATTTTTAGACATTACCGCGTTCGATCAGTGGTTCGAAACCTATTTACAGCGTTTGAAAGCGGAAGGATTATCTGATCAGCAGCGCTCTGATGAAATGAAAAGGGTCAATCCAAAATATATTTTACGGAATTACATGGCAGAGAATGCCATCAAGGCGGCTCGGGATGAACATGATTACGCCGAGATTGAAAACCTGATGGCATTGTTGAAACAGCCTTTCGACGAACAGCCCGAAAACAATCGTTATTCAGACAAACCACCACAATGGTCTGATGGCTTGTCGGTAAGCTGCTCTTCGTAGTCTTAATCGATAGATACAAAAAAATGACCAAAAAACTAACTGATTATTCAACCCTCACCTTCGATTGCTATGGCACCCTGATCGACTGGGAATCGGGTATATGGGACGGATTACAGCCTTTGATTGCAGCAAATGTTCAAAATGATATTACCCGGACCACAGGGCTGGTCGAGTTTGCAAAATGCGAAAGCGCTCAGGAACACGAAACCCCGGATTTGACCTACCCGGAGTTGCTGACCCGGGTACACCAACGACTGGCCAATTCACTGGATCTCAAATCTACCGCGCAACTCGATCTGACATTTGGTCAGTCGGTTCCTCATTGGCCGGCATTTGCGGATACTGCTGACGCGCTACGAATTCTGAAGCAGCATTTTAACCTGGTGATTCTTTCTAATGTAAATAATGCTGGCTTTGCGGCGTCCAATAGAAAGCTTGGGGTGGAATTTGATGCCATTTATACCGCAGAAATTATTGGTAGCTATAAACCAGATCCGGCAAATTTCGAATATATGCTCGAACATCTGGATGGTGACCTTGGGGTTAAACCGGAACAGGTATTACATACTGCCCAGAGTCTTTTCCACGATCATGCCCAGGCCAATGCATTTGGGCTGGCAAATACCTGGATCGATCGTCAGCGGTTAAATCATAGCGAAAACTGGGGCGCCACGGCAAAATTGGATAAAAGGCCCACCTTTGATTTTTACTTCAACACCATGATGGAAATGGCCGAGGCGGTTTTGGCTGAGGTAGAATAACGTCATACAATTTTTGGAAGAAGATTATGTCAGATGCAGAATTGGGTATTGCCAAAACCGATGCCATTGCCGCTAATCGTCGCATAGCCGGCGGTAAAGGCCTCGAAGGGGAGCATGTACGAACCAGGAATTATCTAGGGGAGCGAACCATGGCAGCATTGATGCTGCTGTTATTGGTTATTGTGACCGTGGTTTGGCTGTTAGATGTATCACCTTGGGTTCACTATGGCGTAACCGGATTGGCGATGATACTGATTATAGCCGGGGGGGTAAACACTATTAGAGCAAAATCCAGATTAGAACAGCTTCGCGAGGAACAGGTGGTAGTGCACAAATCTGATACAAAATAAAAACACAACGATAACAGAGGTCAGCTATTCCCTCCGCATCACTTCAACGGTTATGTGCTTAGACTAATGGAAGGTGACCGGTTTTAACCCAGATGATGGTTTCTTCTTCCACATAAGGATGATGTTCACTCATGTGGGGACTTCTGATCCAGGTATTTTTTGGATATTTGCCGTATTCATCTTGAAAAGTGCCGGTAAGAACCAGAATTTCTTCGCCGCCAAAATGTTTGTGAGGTTGAAATTTTTCATGGGCAGGCCATTTAACCAGGGCCACATTCTCGTCGCCAAACTCATGTAATGGCATAACCTGGAGTTCGCCGACACCCGGTTGCCATAATGCCTGGGTGGTATCGATGGTGACCTGGCTGGTGTCGTCCGCAGAAATTTGATGGAGTTTGACGAATAGCACACAGCCTTGTTTGCTAAATGGCGTATGAAAACTGCCCGGTGGATTTCGCAGATATGACCCTTTTCCATAGTCACCATTCTCATCAGAAAACACACCGTCGAGAACCATAATTTCTTCGCCATAAGGGTGATAGTGCTGCTTAAATGACGCGCCTTTTTCATATTCTACAATGCTGGTAGCATGGCCACTTTCCTGCTCTTCCCGGGCTAAAGGCTTGCGCAATACCCCGGGGGCGGGGCTAGGCGACCAGTCCATATTATTGGTATCGATGACAACATGTTTTGAGAAATCAATATTTAACATGATTGGTACTATATCGAGCTTTCAGGATTACCGATTCGAATTTGTAAGATGTTGGATTATTAAATTTGGCATATCATCTGAATTACCAATGTGGGCAACCATATTTAATTTTACGTTTGGAATTTTAGATTGAATTTGGGATATTTGATTTGGAATATCTTTCAACACATGGTTTCCCCTGGCCAGGAAATAGGGCAGGATGGTGATATCGATAGCACCTCGTCCAACCAGGTCCTCAATGGCTGTATTGATATCGGGGTCTGCCATTTCCAGAAATGCATAAGCGCTTAATTCGAAACCGTGATCGAGAGATTCTAATCGCTGGGTCAATTGCCCAATTTCATCATTAAATTCCTGATTTCGACTACCGTGGGCGATGAGTAGTAGGGCTTTCACTGGTTTCGATTTTTTATAAGATTCATTAACATACGAATATGGTCACTGGAATCATTTAAACAAGGGATATAACTGTATTGCTGGCCTCCTGCATTCATAAAAACATCCTGGTTCTCCATCGCTGTTTCTTCCAGGGTTTCCAGACAGTCAACACTGAATCCAGGGCATATTACCTGGACGGATTTAACGCCCTCGTTCGCCATTTCTGCCAAGGTTTTATCAGTATAGGGTTCCAGCCACTGCTTTGGTCCGAGGCGGGATTGGAAACTGATTTTCCATTGATCCGATTTCAGATTGAGCGACTGGGCTAACAATTCTGCTGTCCTGATGCACTGGCTCTGGTATGGATCACCGTCATCCGAATATTCCTGGGGAATGCCGTGGAATGACATCAGCAGTTGTTCTGCATGATTGTGTTTTTGCCAATAGGTCTTCACAGAATTTGATAATGCATGGATATAGTCCGCATTATCATGATAGTTATTCAGAATTTCATAGGGCGTGCTCCCATGTTTCATTACTCTGGAAACTTCATCCTCTACCGAGGCCGTAGTGGTATGTGAGAATTGCGGGTACATCGGCAGAGCAAAAATTTGATTTGCACCAGCATCGTGTAATCTTTTCAACGCATCGGTGATGGATGGATTGCCGTAGCGCATACCCACTTCCACCCGAATTTTTGGGTTATCGCTGATTATGGATTGTCGAATTTCCTCGGCAATTTTTTCGGTAATAGCGAGCAATGGCGAACCTTGTTCCGACCAGATTTTTTTATACGCCGTTGCGGAGCGCTTTGGACGTGTATTTAGAATAAATAAATTCAGCACCAGCCACCAAATTGGGCGCGATAATTTAACTACCCTCGGGTCCCATAGAAATTCCTTGAGGAATTTTCTGACATCTTTAACCGAGGCTGAATCTGGCGTGCCCAGATTATTGATTAACACCCCAAGGGCCGGGTTGTTCTGTGAACTATTCAATTTGCAAGATCAGAAAAAGTACGGCACTGGAAATTTAGTTAGCAAGTTTCTGTTGGCCGATACCATAAAAGATGATGGCGGTTACTGCGAGCAGCCCGGAAATAACATGAAATTTGTTAAACGGTTCTCTGAAAATAATTAAGCCAACGCCAATAGAGGTGGTTAATATGGAGAGCAGGGCATAGACAATATAATTGGTTGCACCATGTTGGCTATATAGCCAGTAAAAACCAATGAATGTAATAAAAAAGCCAATACCGCTACACAAAATGTATGTCATATTTTCTGCGATATAACTTGATTCCATGGGCGCTTTGTTAAACACGGCAAATAGTAGAAACATTGAAATGCAAATCGTCAGGGTCGCCAGCAAAAAGAAAAAAGGATTATCTGACGGTTGGGAGCCACGTTGTCCATAGACGAACAAGGCGTTTCCCACAGCGGCAATGAATGCAAACAGGAATACTTTCATAGTACGATTTTTGGAAGAATAATGAACAAATTATATACGGGTTGAGATTAGAATAACCAACCAGGATAAAATTATTGAACGGTTTGAATATTTCACGTCGTATATAATCATTGAGTCTCAATCATATGGATAATCGTCAATGAGAACTCGGGAAAGGCGATATGGTGTTGTCTTGAGCCTATTGCTGGCTCTTTTTATATTTAGAGTCATAGCCCAACTTGTCCAGGCAACAATTCCAGTTTCATTCCTGCCGCCTTTCGGGGCCTGGCAAAGCGGGGCATTGCCATACCCCTATTTATTGGGCTTTCAGGTACTTATAATTTTATACTTCGGGCGAATGGTTCTAAAGTTTCGATCGGGGAAAATTAAATTAAATCCCAAATTGGCATTGGTATTTCTGAGTATTGGAAGTCTCTATATGGCAGTAATGGTTTTTCGTCTGGTTGCAGGACTTAGTTTTGCCGCGGATCATTCATGGTTTGGCGCTCGTATCCCGACAATGTTTCATCTTGTATTAGCGCTTTTCATACTTACCCTGGGCTTTTTTCATTGTACCTATACAGATAAATGGGTCGCTTGGGTTACCTACCCAGTTGTGGTTGGTTTTGTACTCATAGCGCATATTTTATTGGTCTATAATGGTGTCGATATTCAGCTATCAACCTATATTCCCGTATTAGTGGCTGCACTCACTATTACGATGTGTGAGCAGTTTTTTCCCCATCGACGAGATTGGTTGCCGAATCGAAAGGATGTTTTGAACGATACGATCTATATGGTCATCGTTCAGAGTTTGTTGCCAAAGTTTATTGGATTTTTTGTTTCAATAACCCTATTACAATACTTCCAGGCCCAGGGCACATTAGCGAATGGGCTATGGCCACAGCACTGGCCCATAGTATCCCAGGTATTGTTAATGTTGATCAGTGCAGAATTTATGCGTTATTGGGTCCATCGACTGGCCCACAACTGGAAACCACTGTGGCAATTCCATGCTGTTCATCACTCTCCTCATAAACTCTATTGGGTAAATGTTGGGCGATTTCACCCATTAGAAAAAATGCTCCAATATTTGTTCGATGCACTACCTTTTATCTTATTGGGCGTATCAGAGGAGGTTCTTGCTGGGTATTTTGTGTTTTACGCAGTGAATGGATTTTTCCAGCATTGTAATATCGAGCTGCGTTTAGGGTATTTAAATTACCTAATCAGTGGACCTGAATTACATCGGTGGCATCATTCTATGCGCACAGAAGAATCTAACAATAACTATGGCAATAATTTAATCGTTTGGGATCTCGTATTTGGATCCTGGTTTCTGCCCAGAAGACGGGTTGTTGATGCGCTTGGGTTGGTAAATAGAAGCTATCCATTGGGTTTCATGGGGCAATTGAAAACACCATTCATGAAAGGCCTGGATAAATTAAAACCATGAGTTTTCTGATTGGATCATTGACTGCAGTGAAAATGTGGATAATAAAAATTTCCGCATGGCAGCCTGTGATTCGAATGACCCAGGACCCCGAAAAAATACAAAATGAATTGCTGCTAAAAATTCTTAAAAATAACAGCCAAACCACTTTTGGCCAGGAACAGGGATTCAAAAATATATCGTCCTATGAATCCTATCGTTCCAGGGTTCCAGTTGCGTCCTATGAGTCGTTACGCAATTATGTTGAGCGCCAGGAATCTGAAAGAAGCCCTTATTTGAATAAAGAACAGCCCGTCATGTACGCTCAGACCAGTGGGACCACAGGAAAACCAAAATATATCCCCATTTTAAAATCTACAATTGATCAATACCGTAAAAGCCAGCATATCGTTGCTTATGCAATTTATGAAAATATTCCTGGGACTTTTAGCGGCAAGGTTTTAGCTATATCCAGTCCAGCAGTAGAGGGGCACCTGGATTCTGGGACGCCATATGGTGCAATGTCGGGTTTGATCTATCAAAGCATGCCAGCCCTGATGCGGGCGAAGTATGTATTACCTGTTGAAGTTTTCGACATCGAAAATTACCGTGAAAAATACAGAAAGATTGCCAAACTCGCGCTAATAGAAAAAAATATTACATTAATTGCGACGGCAAATCCCTCGACCATCGTAAAGCTGGATCAAGTCATAAACCAGCAGGCTGAACAATTAATAAATGAAATCAGGATTGATCATTCGAATCGAGCCAATGAGCTCGAGCAGATTTATAAAGCCACAGGCCAAATTGACTTCGCCGATATCTGGCCTAATTTGAAAACAGTGACGACCTGGACGGGTGGGAACTGTGGCGTGCTAATTCCTGATTTGGTTAAAAAATTTCCTAAAAATACACGGATCGTCGAATTGGGATATCTGTCTAGCGAATTTCGCGGCACAATTACAATTGATGTAATTGGCAACAAGCAGATTCCAACCTTACACGAAAACTTTTTTGAGTTTGTCGAAAAAAATAATTGGGAAAATGGAGTTAAAACATTTTTGACTTTGTGTGAAGTTAAACAAGGGTTGCAGTATTATGTTTTCGCGACAACTCAAAACGGATTATATCGATACGACATAAACGATCTTATTGAAGTGACTGGCTGGTTTAACAATACCCCTACCATTCGATTTGTGCAGAAGGGTAAGGGGGTTACAAATTTGACAGGGGAAAAGCTTTATGAGGAGCAACTGGTTCGTGCAATGACTGAGGTAATGGTGGCAAACAATTTTCATTCGCGTTTCTTTATTATGTTGGCATGCCCAGACAATCTTCAGTATACGTTGTATATTGAAGATGATGAGCAGGCGTTCGTGGCTGAAGAGATAGAACAGAATATTAGCAATTTAAATATCGAGTTCGAGGCCAAACGGAGTAGCGAACGATTGAAACCAATTAAAATCACTTTTCTGAAATCGGGTGCAGGAGAAGCGTATAAAGAGAGTTGCATCGAAAATGGGCAACGTGAAGGGCAATTCAAAATGTCGTATTTACAATACGCAAAAGACTGCTCATTTAGTTTTAGCAATTATTCAATCTAGTCGTATGCTGTTATCAAAACTACATATTGAGGAGTTGTGTATTCCTTTCAAGGTATCTTTTCAGCATTCTTCTGCAGATCGGACGACCACTGAAACGGTTTTAGTGAAGGCAGAGACGACTACTGGGTCAAAAGGAGTTGGCGAAGGTTGCCCGCGTTCTTATGTCACTGGAGAATCCATTAATTCTGCAATTGAGTTTTTCGAGGCATATCGATCACGTTTTTTACAAATTAAGTGCCTAACGGATTTAGTTGATTGGGTTAAGAATAATCGAGGGGTAATCGATAGAAACCCTGCGGCGTTCTGTGCGGTGGAACTGGCCATACTCGATGTGCTGGCTCAGGAACAAGATCAGCCTGTGGAAAAATTATTGTCTCTTCCAGAACTGGATGGCAAGTTCTTCTACACCGCAGTTTTGGGGATTCGAAACCCCAAAGGGTTTGAGACACAACTAAATCAGTATATAAAAATGGGGTTCACAGATTTTAAGGTAAAACTATTCGGTGAATTGGTCAGCGACAATTTGAATCTTAATCAACTGACACAACACAAGGAAAAAATTCGTATTCGTTTAGATGCCAATAATTTATGGGATAATTCAGAAACGGCGATAACATATTTGGATAATTTAGAACTCACGGGCTTCGCAATTGAGGAACCATTGGCCGTTAAAGATTATGATGGCATGGTTTATCTGTCTAAGATGCTTAAATTAAAGATAATCCTGGACGAAAGTTTTACAAAGCTTGAAGATATGGTGGAATTAGATAAAAACAAAAATTCCTGGATTATCAATTTACGGATTTCTAAAATGGGTGGCATTCTGAGATCTCTCGAAATAGCAAATGCCGCAAAAAAAGCAGGTATCCCATTAATAATAGGCGCACAGGTTGGAGAAACCAGCATATTGACTCGCGCTGCATTAACTATAGCAAATTCACACAAGGGCAATATTGTGGCCCAGGAGGGTGCGTTTAGCACCTATCTGTTGGAAAAAGATATCGTTGACCCACCTATTGTGTTCGGTAAAGGTGGTGTCATTCAATTCAGTTCTTAACTTATTAAAAGAGGTTCATAACCATGCCAGACAGAAAACACCAGGGCGGCTGCCAATGCGGTGCCGTTCGGTTTGCCACTTCCGATCAACCCGCGCGGGTCATCGCATGCCATTGTCGCACCTGTAAACAACGTACCGGCGGTGCCTATGGTATTGGCGTATATTTTGATGAAAGCGATGTTGAAATTTTGCAGGGTGAGCTTGGTATTTTTGAGTTTCATTCTGCAGAAAGTGGTCGTTGGCTGCGTAACGAGTTCTGTCCAAAATGTGGCTGCACCGTTACCTGGACATTGGAATTGCGCCCCGGAGTTCGGGGCATCGCTGGGGGTAATTATGACAATCCAAACTGGTTTGATATCCAGGCTCATATTTGGACCGAATCCGCCAGGCCGGACATGCAGTACCCGGATAGCGTGGTTGTGCATGAAAAAGCAATACCCACATAAATCGGTCTCTCCCCACATTTGACTGCAAATGCGACGGTAAAATCGTTACAATTCAGCGGTTTTTTATTCCAGTTAATATTACCCATGACGGTCCATAATTTAGAGCCCAATAAACCCGAGTTGATTCCGGATACTATGGTATCGGTGAGAACCGCATTTGCCATGGACATTGATTTGGAAGTTCCGGGATTCAGTGAAAGAGATGAACATGTTCCAGAAATCGATCCGTCTTATTGTTTTAATCATGACGTGACCCTGGCTATTCTGGCTGGATTTACCAACAATCGCAGGGTGCTGGTCCAGGGTTTTCATGGTACCGGGAAATCAACTCACATCGAACAGGTAGCCGCTCGATTAAACTGGCCCTGTATCCGGGTCAACCTCGATGGCCATATCAGTCGACTGGATCTGGTTGGTAGAGACACCATTGTGGTTCGTGACGGAAAACAGGTCACCGAATTTCAGGAAGGTATTGTTCCCTGGGCATTGCAGCGTCCAGTGGCAATAATATTTGACGAATTTGACGCCGGTCGCCCCGACGTCATGTTTGTGATTCATCGTATCCTGGAGCGGGATGGTAAATTTACCCTGCTCGATCAAAACCGGGTAATTCGTCCCCACCCCGCATTTCGGTTGTTCGCAACTGCAAACACCGTGGGGCTTGGAAATTTAAATGGGCTGTACCACGGTGCGCAGGTGTTGAACCAGGCCCAGGTTGATCGCTGGAATATCGTGTCGACATTGAACTATCTGTCTCTAGCAGATGAAATGGCTATTGTTATTGCTCAGGTCCCGGCTTTCAATGAGAAAAAAGCCATGGTGGAGTCAATGGTAACCGTAGCGGATTTGACCCGAAAGGGGTTTGCCGCAGGTGATATCTCAACGGTGATGTCGCCACGTACGGTAATCACCTGGGCGGAAAATATGGAAATTTTTGATGATATCGGATTGGCATTTCGATTATCATTTTTAAATAAATGTGATGACGCTGAGCGATCAATTATTGCTGAATACTACCAACGAGCATTTGGTGAAGAACTCGAATACTCAATCGCATTGGCCCTGTAGTTGGCCCTGTTATTGCCGTGTACCTGCACTTATCGTGTTCCTGCACTTATCGTGTTTATGAGTAGAACTATTCGATGAACGAGCAAGTTCGTCGAAGACGAATCGAGCGTCATTGCGGCGCAACTATTCGCGCCATATCCGCATACCCGCGAGCGGAATTCCGGCACCAGCAATTGTTCCTCGAAGGTCGCCGAGTGTCGTTGCGGGTTCCCCATCTCGCTCTGGACGTTCTAACCGACCCCATACAACGTTGTCGCGGTGTCGCCGACGCCATTGCGCTGAGGCTGGTTCATAGCGATAAAGCTTTACATCAACGTTTGATGCCAGAAGAACCCGTTGCCAAACTGGTTTTCGATACCCTGGAGCAATTGAGATGCGAATCTCTGGCAAACCATGGTCTCATCGGATTACACAGCAATCTTAAATTTTCATTTGATCAATGGTGTCGACAGTGCCGGGGTGATGGGCTCATAGAAAACGAGCTGGGCTTGCTAATCTACAGCGTTACTCACATCGTTCGTGCGCGTTTCAATAATCAAATGCTGGAGGAAGAAGTCGATGCGACAATCGAATCCGTTCGCTATCGACTCGGTCCTGTGATTGGTGATGACTTGGCACTACTGCGGAAGTTGCGCACCAGTCAAATTGAATTTTCTAGAATCGCACTGAGTATTGCCGAGGCCATAAATGAAATTGCCAAATCTATGGGCAATGAACTGGTTGAAAAACATTTGTCTGCCCTGCGAGACCGTGACTTGTTACCCCCTGTAGATGACCAGGATGATCATTATGTTGAATCAGATAACGCAACGGGAAATTCTATGGACTGGAAAAACATTGCGGAGTCAGATTATCGAATTTATTGCAGTGACTATGACAAACAAATCAACGGTAATGATCTGTATCGTCAGGAGCAACGCCGGGAGCTGAGGATAAAGCTGGATCAATTGATTGCTGCCCAGGCAATCAGTGTGCCCAGGCTGGCTCAACGCCTGAAACAGTTATTTGCCATAGAACAACGTGCGGGCTGGCACGATGGTGAAGAAGAAGGGGTTATCGATGGCAGGCGCCTCAGTCAAATTGTATCGCGGCCGGGTTATAGCCGAGTCTTTAAACAGGAGAAGCAGGTCCCCTATTGCGATACTGCAATCACGTTTTTAATTGATAATTCAGGTTCGATGAAACGTCAGCGCTTTGAAGCGGTTACCATACTGGTCGATATATATTGCCGCGCTTTAGAACTCGCGGGCATTACCACCGAAATTTTGGGTTTTACAACCCGGGGATGGACCGGAGGAGAATCAGTAAAGGTTTGGAGGCAACAAGGTGCACCGGATATGCCAGGCCGTTTGAACGACCGATTGCATATTGTTTACAAGGATATGGCATCAAGCTGGAGACGCAGTCGATACTCTATATCTTCTTTAATGAACCCAACCCATTTCAGGGAAGGCCTCGATGGTGAAGCTCTGCAATGGGCCGCAACAAGATTACGTAACAGAATTGAATCCCGTAAATGCCTGGTGATGATTTCTGATGGAGCACCCATGGATAGTGCAACCAGCAATTACAACGATGCGTTTTTTCTGGAGCGGCATATGAAAAACGTGGTTGGGTCTATAGAGCGATCAGGGGATATTGAGTTAAAAGCCATAGGTATTGGCCTGGATATGGAGGAGTTTTTTGAGCAGGCGATAACCCTTGATTTGACCGGCACGCTGGGAAATCGGGCGTTTAAGGCCCTGGAGCATTTGTTTTCAGCGACCCCACACCATGGTCTGGATGACTAAAGGTGATGTAAGTATTTCTTTTTTTAAAGTTAGCGTTCTGAGAAAAACTTACGCTGACTTTACATGGAGGGATGCCAGAAATTTGTCCACACCGGCCTGGGAAACCAATTCATCCTGATCCGGGGTGCCCGAACTGCAACCCACACCGCCGACGATGAAATCATCAATAAAAATCGGTAGACCGCCAGCAATTGTTGAAAAGCGCCCCTGATGGCTGGCGTTTATGCCAAAAGTAGGTTGCCCTGGTCCGCTGACATTGCCGTAATCCCGGGTTGATTTTCGCGCAGCGGAAGCGGTAAATGATTTGTTTAATGCAATTTCGATGCTGGTTATTCGAGCATCGTCCATTCTCTGGAATGCAAGCAGGTTTCCGCCGTCGTCGGTCACTGCGATATCCATATCAACGCCGATTTCCAGCGCTTTTTCCAGGCATCCAGCAACAATTATATTTGCATCTTCCAGAGTAAGTTTTGATACCGTTTTCATATATCATACTGATTAAAATTACAGCAAATATGATACGTCAATTTTTGGGGTCGGTTAATCAGAACAACTGAGGCCAACCATAAGATTGTTACATGTAAATTCTGCCTCTAGTATTTCGTTGGGCGGTGCCGGACAAAATTACGTGGTCAGTCGGCGGTAGATATCGGCAACCTTCAACGGCAATTTCCGGACTTCGTCAACCACAACAAAGCTGGCGTGGCCGTACATGTGTGGCAGATAGTCCTCAGCTTCGGTATCGATGGTTATGCAAAATGGATGAATTCCGGTATGACGTGCCTCCAGCAAGGCCTGACGGGTATCTTCGATACCATATTCCCCTCGATAGCCATCGTAGTCATCGGGTTTTCCATCGGAAAGGGTAATGAGTATCCGGGTTCGCGCTTCGACCTGGTTAAGCAGATGAGTCAGGTGGCGAATGGTAACTCCCATTCTGGTGTAATCCTGAGGTCGCAGGCCGCTGATTCGTGCTCGAACATCTATGTCATAATTTTGTTCAAATGTTTTAATTTTGTAGACTTCGCAGCGGTTGCGAGTCATTCCGGAAAATCCATAAATGGCGTATTGATCCCCTAATATTTCCAGGGCCTGACATAACAGAATCAAACTTTCCCGTTCCGCGTCATTTATCCAGCCTTTAGTCGATCCACTGACATCGACCATAAATATCACCGCTAAATCTCGTTCCTGTTTGCGCATATGGGTGTATAACCGATCGGTCATCTCTACACCGGTTTTCATATCCGCGCAGGCCGTGACCAATGCGTCGAGATCGATATTATCCCCAGTTGGCTGGCCTTTCAGAAGTTTGTCCTCACCTCGCAGGGCTTCAAAATGTTTTTTGATATCACCAACAAGATGGGCATATCGCTCCAGTGTGGTTTCAGCAAAGTCATCGTAGTAGGGGTGGGTGTCCATCTCCCGCAGCACGCACCAGTTTTTTCTGTAGGTTTGTCTGCGGTAATCCCATTCGTCGTACAAAAAAGCACCCTCTTCATGACGGGTTGTTTTGGATCCATCATCATTATTTTTGGATTTGTTTGGATCAACATATTCACCGTCATTGGAAGGCACCAGCCAGTCCTCGGGGATATTGTCAAAATCCTGCAACATGGATTCCAGCAGGCTTTCAATGTCCGGGGATAGGGGTATGGGTTCACCATCCAGGTTAAGTTGTGGAGAACCATCGGGATTCGCATTCAATTCCAGATTTGGGTCCTGGGGGTTCAATGCATCTTTTGGGTCAGTTTCGCCCTGGGGTTTTTGTGCTTCTAGTAGTTCGGTTAACGCATCCTGGAGCGATAGCTTTTCGAGTTCCGCCCGTTGGGCCATGGTCAGCTCTGTGGCATCCAGGTTGTATCCACTGGCGAATAAAAACCCATCGGGCCAGGGCATTTGTAATTCATAAAGCTGGGCAGTTGCCTCCAGGGTATGGAATACCGTGGCTTCGGTGGATTCGAGATTTTCAATAATGGTTTTCCAGGTTGCATCCTGGATGGGAGCAGGAGAATCCAGGGTCAACATTTCACGGCCAAGTCCAGGTAACTCCCGATGGATACAGGCATTCAAACGATAGGTTTCAAGAAGGTTGAACAGGCGCAATGCCCGGCCATTGTCTTCATATCCGCCCAAAATTTCACTCAAATTCGGCGAGTCTGGACTGGGTCTTTTAAATGTGCCAAACCAGGTCTGGGCCCATAGGTGTACCGCCATTACTTTGTACAGCTGAAAATTTTTTTCGCGATCGTTGAAACGATTGATCGCCCCGGGCAGGTACAGGGTTTCGGTATCAGTAAACAGGCAATTTCCAGCTTCCAGATTCAGGCTGCGACCAGCCAGACCACAAATAATGGTTTCCAGTATACCTCGCACCTGTTCCAGGGTAACGGTGATGTGGCTTAAACGATAGTCTCGGGCAAACGCTTCGATGTTTTCGAATGCAGCGCTTCCGGGATACAAACCTTCCTTGTCGTAAATATCCATGGCATGCAACAGCCAGGATCGCGTGCCTTCAAGTTCCATGAGTTTTAATGCCAGGGGCACGCGGCTGACAAATTGAAAAGCCATCTCAGCATTGGACTTGCGAATGACGTCGGTCCAGTGGAGGGCAAATTCCTGGTGTTCCACGGGAAGGGTAGTCAGGCCTTTTGCAAGCTCGTGTGAGGTACGTCGTGAAGACAGCACTGGATCGAGGTACTCGTCCAGGGCTGATTCGATTTTTTCGTAGCTAAGAGAAATGATCGTCTAGTGAATTTATGCCTTATCAGATAAGGCTATACGTTAAAGCGAAAATGCACAACATCGCCGTCCTGCACAATATATTCTTTTCCTTCCAGACGCAGGCGACCCGCCTCCTTCGCCCCATGCTCGCCATTATATTTTATGTAGTCATCATAGGCGATAGTCTCGGCGCAAATAAAACCCCGTTCGAAGTCGGTGTGAATCACCCCTGCAGACTGGGGGGCGGTGGCGCCAATTTTCACAGTCCACGCCCTCGCTTCTTTTGGCCCGGCAGTAAAATAGGTCTGCAAACCCAATAATTCGTATCCGGCGCGAATGACGCGATTCAATCCGGGCTCCTCCAACCCCATTTCACTCAAAAATATTTCTGCATCCTCACTGCCAAGTTCAGATATCTCTTGCTCGATAGATGCGCAGATGGCCACCACCGGGGCAGACTCCTTTTTTGCAATTTCTCTTACGGTATCGAGGTGGGGATTATTTTCAAATCCATCATCACTCACATTTGCGATATACAGAGTTGGCTTAATGGTTAAAAAACATAATGGCTTTAGCAGTTGTTTTGCATCTTTGTCCAATTCCATGGTCGATAATGTTTTACCATCTTCCAGATGTACTTTTGCTCCTGCGATCAGTGCCGCCAGGGCCAGTTGTTCTTTATCCCCAGATTTGCTGGCCTTTTCTGCGCGTTGCAATGCCTTATCCGCCGTTTCCATATCAGCCAGCATCAACTCAGTATTGATGATTTCAATATCTGATGCGGGGTCAATTTTGTCAGACACGTGGCTTATATTTTCATCTTCAAATCCACGGACCACATGGGCGATGGCATCAACTTCACGAATGTGGGCCAGGAACCGATTACCCAGGCCTTCACCTTTGGACGCACCGGCAACCAGCCCGGCGATGTCCACGAATTCGACCGTTGTTGGAATCACTTTTTGTGATTGGGCGATTTCAACCAGGTTGGTTAACCTTGGATCGGGGACTTCAACCATGCCGACATTGGGTTCGATGGTGCAGAATGCATAATTTGCAGCCTGGGCGATGCTCGATCGGGTAAGGGCATTAAACAATGTAGATTTACCCACATTGGGTAATCCGACGATGCCGCACTTAATCCCCACGATGATCGCTCTCTATTGTGCTGTTATTGTCCAAATCAGATTCCTCTGATTCGGTATGCAATTGATTCATTGCTTTTTGGTAATCGCCGGACAATATGTCTGGAAGGTTATTGATTGCCCGTTGAATTGCTGACTCGATAGTGTTCTGTTCGCTCACCAGAGGTCTCTTTAGTACATAACCAGAGACATCGCGATTGGGGCCCGGGTGTCCGATGCCGATTCTCAATCTCAAAAAGTCTGGCGTGCCCAGTTTCGAAACAATGTCACGTAAACCATTGTGCCCACCGTGGCCACCACCCACTTTCAATCGTAGGCTGCCTGGAGACAGATCGAGCTCATCATGAACTACAAGAATATTGGCTGGTTCGATTCGATAAAACGAAGCCATCGGTGCGATGGACTCACCACTCAAGTTCATAAAGGTGTTGGGAGCAATTACCCGTATGGTATTACCGTTATGAATAAAATGACCAATTTCAGCTTTGAACTTTTTTTCCAGGGAAAAATTAATCTGGAACTCACGCTGCAGTTGTTCAATAAACCAAAACCCGACATTGTGTCGGGTTGCGGTGTATTGATCTCCTGGATTTCCCAGTCCTGCAATTAATGCAATTCCAGATTCCTTCATATTTCGTCAGCGTTTTGCATTTCGGGTGAAATTACATCACCCGAATAGCTGAAATATAAATTTAACTCTCTGCCTGGCTATCGGCTGAATCCGTTGGCGCGTCGTCACCTTCAGATTGTGCTTCATCAGATTCTTCACCTTCTAGCAATTCTCCATCTTCAACCACTTCGTCTTCAGGCTCAACTTCGATACGCGGTGGTAATACAGATACAACCGCATAGTCGTATTCTTCAGTATCACCATGCATAAGGGTTGTGATATTAACCCCTTCAGGCAGTTTAATATCGGACAGGTGCAACGATTCATTTAGTTCGAGACTGGTAATATCAAGCTCGATAGCTTCAGGTAAATCTTTAGGCAAACAAACAACTTCAACATCATTGATTAAGTGAGAAATGATGCCGCCGTCTGTTTTTACACCAACACATTCATCTTCACCCAGGAAGTGAATTGGCAGGGACATGGTCAATGTTTTGTTTTCGTCGATGCGTTGGAAATCTGCATGAAGAATATTTATTTTATGCGGATGACGTTGCACACCACGAAGAATCGCCTGTTCTTTATTGCCATCGGTATTGATGATAATTACCGCAGAATGGAATTCTTCTTTTTCCAAACTGTGAAACAGCACGTCATGATTTACTGCGATGTGGACGTTATCCTTGTCACCACCATAAAGTACAGCAGGTACATCACCTTCACGGCGCAATCGACGTACCAAATTTGTACCCGAACGGGCACGTACTCTGGCGATTAATTCAAATTGATCTGACATTTTCTTTCTCTTTCTCGGTTAATCTATAAATAGGTTGCTAATTGAATCCCCCGTCGCAACCCGACGGATAGATTCTGCTAATAATTCAGCCACGCTGAGCTGGGTGATCTTTTTACAATTCGCAGCTTCTGGGCTAAGGGGAATGGTATTGGTGACCAGTAGTTCATCGATTTCTGAATTGTTTATTCTTTCGCTGGCACCCCCTGACAAAACCGCGTGGGTACAACTCGCTAAAACTTTAGTCGCACCATGTTCTTTTAATGCGCGGGCTGCTTCACAAAGCGTTCCCGCGGTGTCAACCATATCATCGATAAGTATGCATGAACGGTTGCTTACATCACCAATGATATGCATGACCTTAGCTTCATTGGCTTTGGGTCGACGTTTGTCTATTATGGCAAGATCGGTTTCCAGTTGTTTGGCCATTGCCCGGGCTCGAACCACACCGCCTACATCCGGAGAAACAATGATTGGATTGGGTAATTGCTTGCGCCAAAGTTCACTCATTAAAACTGGCGAGCCATAAATATTATCCGTGGGGATATCGAAAAACCCCTGAATCTGGTCTGCGTGCAGATCCATGGTCAAAACCCGGTCGGCGCCAGAAACGCCAATCATCTCAGCCACCAGTTTGGCCGAAATGGCAACTCTGGCGGTTCGGGGTCGACGATCCTGCCGGGCATAGCCAAAATAGGGAATGACTGCGGTTATCCGACCAGCGGACGACCGTTTTATTGCATCGATCATGACAAGTAATTCCATCAGGTTGTCATTACTGGGTGCGCAAGTTGGCTGGATAATAAAAATGTCTCTGCCGCGGACATTTTCCATAATCTCGATATTAATTTCGCCATCGCTAAATGTACCCACAGTTGCTTTTCCCAGGGGAATCCCCAGAGATTGCACGACTTCCATAGCGAGATCTGGATTTGCATTTCCTGCAAATATCGCCAGATTTTCAGGTGAAACCATAATTCCTCACAAGTTTAATGGCTGGGGTGGGAGGATTCGAACCTCCGAAATGCCAGGATCAAAACCTGGTGCCTTAGGCCACTTGGCTACACCCCAATACGATTTGGTCAATTTTTAAATCAGATTACATAATGTTCACTAAACCCGCCCAATTCCATAAATCCTCCAAGACTCGCCTAAGACTCACTTGAGACTCACTTGAGACCCGGTTTAAATAGAGCGACACAACTTTGCAATACGGGTAGATTAAATGATGTTTAATAATAAATATCAATTAGTTGTGGAAGGTATTTCCAAATAAGAACCAAATAGTATGGCTGTAATTTGAGACAAGACCCAGTCAATCCAGTACCAGATTTGCCATATTCTGGTTACCCGTTGAAAATCCGGCGTATTTTGATTGCCAGCCGGTTCTCTGTCAATCAAAAGCTGCGAAAAAGGTCAAGAATTAAGCTAAAAAGGACGCCCCCGATGATTCCAGGGGCGTTTTACAATGATCAGGTCAGTCAGTGAGGGAATTCGACCTGATCGGAGAAGGTTTTCGGGCTCAAAATCCAGATAAACATTATAGGACTCAATCCGAAAATCGCGCGATCAATAACAGTTCCAACAATAGTTCATGATCACCAGAATTAATATGCCTGACAGTATAAAAGTAGACCATGAATACCACCTGAAGTTTAGTGCTACCTGTTAAGGGACCGCAGATTTACAATCTAAACAGGGTTAGATTTGTTAGACTCGCCGACTAATTCATATTAATCAATGCGGCAAAAACCATGAATTCACCCGATAAAATTGATCAGGCATTTACCGATAAATCCTTTGGCCCGGTTACGCCCGAACCCACTTACTCTGGAGCATTGAGTTTTGCCCGTCGGATGTATACCAAAGATCTGGCTGAAGCAGAACTGGCAATTACCGGGATACCCTTTGATACGGCAACCACCAATCGACCGGGAACCCGTTTCGGTCCGCGTGGTATTCGGGAGGCATCAACAGAGGTGGCCTGGCAACGAAATTATCCCTGGGAATTCGATGCATTTGAACTATTGAAAGTAGTGGATTATGGTGATTGTAGTTTTGATCATGGCCGCCCTGAGAACGTGCCGGATCAAATTCAGAAACATATCGAAACCATAATAAATACAGATACCGCTGTTTTGTCCATGGGTGGTGACCATTTCCTGACCCTGCCACTGTTACGGGCCCATGTGAAAAAACATGGCCCCATTTCACTCTTACATTTTGACGCTCATACCGATACCTGGGAAGATGATGGTTGGCGTATCGATCATGGCACCATGTTCTATCATGCGGTTAAAGAAGGATTAGTCAATCCTGAACAATCGGTCCAGGTCGGTATTCGTACAACCAACGAAAAATCCATGGGTTTTAATATTTTTTATGCCGACTGGGTTCATGACCATAGCGAAGAGGAGTTGCTCGACAATATAAAACGAATTATTAAAAATAATAAAACTTATTTAACATTTGATATTGATTGTGTTGACCCGGCTTTTGCCCCTGGTACGGGAACGCCGGTTTGCGGTGGTTTGAGTTCTGCCCAGACGCTGAAAATCGTTCGCGGCTTACGCGGGTTAAATTTGGTTGGCATGGATTTGGTCGAAGTGTCTCCGTCCTATGATCACGCTGAGATCACTTCACTTCTGGCGGCAACAATTATTTATGATTTTATAGGCCTGTACGTGGCGCGGCATAAATTAGGTGAAAAATTCTGAGCGAATATTATTTGTAATTGAAATTATTTGACGACTGAGCAACAAAGCAATTTAAATCATTGGGTAATTGACAAATTGTTTCATGGGCCGCTTGCTCCGAAATACAGGGCAGGAACAACGAAGATCCGCTTCCATTCATTCGGGGCTCACCGAATTCACTTAATATTTCAAAGGCGCGATTTACTTCGGGGTATAGCAATCGCGTGATTTTTTCAAGATCGTTGCTGGTGTTCCCGCAGTGATATTCGCTATGCGAGATTGATAAGTGATTTCGTTCAAGGTCCGGATGATTAAATATGGTTGCAGTTGAAACTGAAACATCGGGAATACAAAAACAATACCAGCTCGCCTCAGGTTCAAATGGTCTGAAAATTTCGCCTACTCCGGTTGCCCAGCAAGATTTACCATAAATAAATACGGGTACATCAGCGCCCAGGGCCAATCCGATTTGCTGTAATTTCGAATGACTAAATTGGGTGTTCCATAGCTCATTTAGTGCTAACAAGGTTATTGCCGCATTTGAGCTACCACCGCCCATTCCTGAGCCGGGTGGAATTTTTTTATTTAAGGTGATTTTAACGCCAGGGGTTTCCCCATTAAATTCCTTTCTCAGCAATTCAGCTGCGTGGACTATCAGATCATCGGCCGGAAGGTGAAATGGATGATCATCAACACGTTGAATTATTTTATCCGTTGTAATTTCAAAAGTCAGTGTATCGAAAAAATTTAAAAACTGGAATGCGGTTTCAACGCAATGATAACCGTCATTCCTTTTTCCGGTTACATGCAAGAACAGATTGATTTTCCCCGGGGATTTGTAGACCAGGGGGTGAGGGAATTTTACTGACACAACGCGCTTCGGACCAACGTTTTCAGACGCCGTTGATGCCTCTCCAGCGTTTCATAATAAATTTAACGGTAAGCTCGTCACCAATATAGTTTCCGTCATCATCGTAAATTTCCATAGTTCCCGGCAACGCTGAAATGATTAGTTTTCTTGGCAGGATCAGCTCATTAATCAGGCGGTATTCCTGATATTCCACATGCCATTTTCCCTGGTTTAAACTTTTTAGCAGGCCATATTCGTCAATTTCAATATCTGTGGCCGTTGTATCCGGTAAACCCCGAGACCACATAATCAGTTCTGTGAAAGGTACTTGCCAACCGAGCCGATCGTGCAAGACTTCTTCTGCGGTATTCCCAACAATAACTTTGCCTTTGGTGTCTTTGAGGATCGCGGAATCCGCTGTGGCAGAAATTTGCACACGACCACCGCCAAAGGGACCGTAGAGCTCAATTTCCTGGCTTTGATCCATATAATTCCAGTTAACCGTGGCAGATCCCCCTTTCTTGCCGGTTTTTACACCCATTTTTGCTTTCAGAACCCAGCTTTCAATGGCTGAATTTCTGGCTTTTTGTGCCTGCCACAATTGATTTCTTTCATTTAAGTTGGCGGATCGGGTTGGCGAATAAACAGCACAGCTGGTTTGCAGGATGAGTACGATCAGGACAAGCGTGCGTATGAATATTTGCATCGTCGAAAATGGCGTGATTACGGATTAACCGTGGATTGAGTGAGCGGGGTGCGAATCATAAATCATAGTCCCAGCACTGAACGTTTCATATAACATAATATTATGTGATTGTTGCTGTGATAAGCGTTCGATGGTGGCTTTTAACACGGCATTGTCAGGTCCCCACTGGGTGCCCTTTTTCCAGATTTCCAGCGCTTCATCGGTATTTCCCAGAGTCCACAACACTTCGCCAAGATGCGCCGCGATTTCTGCATCCTGTCGTACTACCAGGGCCTGTCGAAGATAATCAAGGGCCTGCTCGTTTTGCCCCAGTCGAAAATGTATCCATCCCATGCTATCAAGAATAAACGCATTGTTGGGTAATAGTTTATTAGCATGGGAAATTAATTCCATGGCTTCTTCCAGTCGATCGGTTTGATCTGCAAGGGTGTAACCCAAAGCATTGTAGGCATGGGCATTATCGGGCTGGATTTGAATTAGCTTTCGCATGTCCGCTTCGTGAACCTCGAGCATATTTAATTGTGCGGCAAGTAACCCTCTGTTGTAGAGTAAGTCGGGATGATCAGGTAATTGATTTAAGCCATCACCGAGACTCAAAAGCGCCCGATCCAGCAGGTCGTGGTCTCTAAGCAACAAATCCTGTTCGAGAATAATTCGAGCCGTTTCATCATCGCTTATGGTATCGATTTGTTGTAAATACGATAATCCGGCTTCGACATTTTCACGCAGTGCTTTAATTCGAGCCAGTTTAACCTGGGCATCGATATAATGCCTCTCGGATGATATGCCGTGGAGGAAATAGGCCGCATCGGTATAGTTTTCCTGTTCAAACTCAATTTCTGCCAGATACATCCGAACCTGGTCGTCACTCGGATTAATTTCAAGGTAATGGCTTAGCGGCGCTTTAGCCTGCTCGAATAATCCGCGTTCAAGGTATATCGCACCAACAGTGAACAGACTTTCTGTTGAATCTGGATTGTCTTTTAAAACCATTTCCAGATGTACCAGGGCGTCATCTATCTGATCCTGTTGAATTAACAGCCTTGCGTATTGAACGCGAAATCGTTCATGGGCTGGAAATTCTTTCAAATGACGTAACGCAAACTTTTCCATGGCATCGATTTCTATTGCATCAATGTCAATTGCGTCAATTTCCTGGATAGATAAATTGTTCAATTTCAAAATACCGGGAATTTCCCAGTCGGGTTTTAAATTCAGTGTGTCGTCCAGCAGTTGCGAATACGCTTCCACATTTTCAATTCGTGAGGCAAGCAGTGCGGCGGTAAATACCTGCTTTTCATTTTCTGCGTCATAATTCACATCGGCCTGGAAATCATTCAACACCGTTTCCGGGTTTTGACGGGCGAGAATTGTAGCGACGTCCTGAAAAATTGCGGTGTCTTTATCGTCCTGGACATTGATAAGGTTAATTAAAATTTCAAACCCATTATTGATTTTACCCTGCTCAAAATGTGCTCGAGCCAGGGTTAGGCTCACCGCGTAATTATCGGGTTCCAGTCGATTAAGAAGCTGGGTAAGACCGATAGCCTGCTCATATTCTCCAATACTCATTGCAAGGGAAATGGCATCAGCGATAATTCGACGATCTCGTGTCTGATAGGCTGCTCTGGACAATGACTCCAGTGCGAGGTCAGGATGGCTTCGCTGGTTGGCAATATCAGCAACCAGCAGATCGTATAACAGTTCAGCACTTAGCTGAGACTTTGCGGCCAGATCGGAATTTTGTTCGGATTGTCGAGAAGTTTCAGTGTCTTCATTCCTGGTATTGCTGGTGGAATGTGGTAATAATTGACAACCGGACAGGGTAATTACTGTAGTTGCAGCCAATACTTGTCGCAAGATCCAATGATCTAATATGTGCGGCAGTGACGGAATTTTTGAATGATTTGGCTTCAAGTTTTGGATCGGGATAACACCGAAGAAATTTATAGTCAAAGTCTACCAAATAATAGCAATATCATTACAGCTTATTTATTAGATAGGGATTTTATCCCCCATAGCCACTATAATATAAAGCCTGGAATATAAGGCATGGCGTGATTTCTTTACATGCTAGAAGATTTGGCATGATTTAAGCTTGAACTTCACGCATATAACCGTATTTACCAATGTGCCACTGATTAACTAAGCTGAGTTACCCGTTATGCACCTCCTAGCCCTTGGCCTAAACCATGAAACTGCATCTATTGAGATCAGGGAAAAAGCGGCGTTCGGCCCTGATTCAATTCAGCAAGCGCTGGCAGATTTAACCCAGTCAGCCGGGGCCAGTGAAGCGGCAATTCTATCCACTTGCAATCGTACCGAGATATATTGTGGTCAGGAGAGCGACAGCAAAGAAAATATTTTAGCCTGGCTTTCCGACTATAGCGGGCTCGATTCGGGGGAGCTGAACAAAAGTATTTATCTGTTTCCCAATGAGTCCGCAGTGAAACATGCGTTTCGTGTGGCTTCAGGTCTGGATTCCATGGTCTTGGGTGAGCCACAAATACTCGGGCAAATGAAGGATGCATTTCATACTGCTTCCAATACGGGAACCACGGGAAAAGTTTTAAATCGACTGTTCCAGCATACTTTTAATGTTGCCAAACAGGTCAGAACGGATACTGAGATTGGTGCAAATGCAGTATCAGTCGCATATTCCGGTGTGAATCTCGCCCGGCGCGTATTTGAGAGACTGGAGGACCAAACGGTATTGCTCATTGGTGCTGGGGAAACCATAGAATTAGTAGCCAAGCATCTTAAACAGAACAAGGTCAAACATATCATTATTGCCAATCGTTCCATTGATCGAGCGCAAAGACTGGCAGGTGAAATTGGTAGTGAGGCCATAACCCTTTCCCAAATTCCGGATCGACTCCATCAGTCAGATATTGTAGTGACTTCAACTGCCAGTACGTTACCCATTCTAGGCAAAGGCGCCATTGAAGCTGCACTCAAGAAAAGAAAACACAGTCCCATGTTTATTCTCGACCTCGCCGTTCCGCGTGATGTTGAGCCAGAAGTCAGTCAACTCAAGGACGTTTATCTGTATACCGTAGATGATTTGAAATCCATGGTGGATGAGAATCGGGAAATTCGATTGCGTGCTGCAGCGGAGGCGGAAAACATCATCGACCTGCAAGTGGTTAAATTTATGCGCTGGATGCGTTCCCTCGAATCTGTGCCCGCTATTAAATCATTTCGCCAGGGTCTCAACGATTTAAAACAAAGTGAGCTCGAACGTGCATTGAAAAAACTCGACAATGGCCAGGACCCATCTCAGGTTCTTGAGCAGTTCGCCAGGGAATTAACCAATAAAATCGCCCATCAGCCCAGTCAGGTATTAAAGCAGGCTGATATCGAGGGAAATGCCAGTATCATCGCGGCAGCACGTAAACTTTTTAATCTCTAACTTATTCCAGTCCAGCAAATTTGTTTTGCTGACCGGTAATGCGCTATTGCAATGAATCCCTCAACTAAAGAAAAACTAAATCAGGTCGTAGATCGACACGAAGAAATTAATGTTTTGTTATCCGACCCGGATACCATATCTGATCAGGATTTGTTCCGAAAATTATCCATTGAGTTGTCTGAAATCCTTCCAATCGTTGAGACTTTTAATCAGTACCAGAGTCTCGATGGTGAAATCGCTGAAACTCAGATGATGCTGGAAGATGGAGACAAAACTATTCGGGAAATGGCAAAAGAAGAATTGCCGCTATTGCAGCAAAGCATGGAAAAATGCCAGAGCAATCTTCAAACATTATTATTGCCAAAAGATCAAAATGATAATCGCAATATTTTTTTGGAAATTCGTGCAGGGACTGGAGGCGATGAAGCCGCATTGTTTTCCGGGGATTTGTTTAAAATGTACAGCGCCTACGCCGAGAGTCGCCGCTGGAAAGTGGAAGTGATGAGCAGAAGTGAGGGTGATCATGGTGGCTATAAAGAAATTATCAGTCGAATCGAGGGCATCGGAGCGTATTCAAGATTAAAATTTGAATCCGGCGCTCATCGAGTGCAAAGGGTACCAGAGACGGAATCCCAGGGTCGTATACATACCTCTGCATGTACCGTTGCGGTGATGCCTGAAGCGGATGAGATGGATGAAATTGAAATAAACCCGTCGGATTTACGGGTTGATACCTTCCGTGCATCGGGGTCTGGAGGTCAACATGTGAACAAAACCGATTCAGCCATTCGCCTTACTCATCTGCCTACAGGTGTTGTGGTTGAATGTCAGGACGAGCGTTCACAACATAAGAACCGGGCGCGAGCGATGTCAGTTTTGAAATCACGACTGCTGGAAGCACAGATTCAGGAGCAACAACAAGCAGAAGCCAGTACCCGAAAGTCCCTGGTTGGTAGCGGTGATCGTTCAGAAAGAATTCGTACTTACAACTTCCCCCAGGGGCGTGTAACCGATCATCGGGTGAATTTGACTTTATACAAGCTGGATGAAGTCCTGGGAGGGAATGTAGATCATTTAATCGATCCTCTAATTTCAGAGCATCAAGCCCAGTTATTGTCTGAATTGAACAATAGTTAACAGGCAGCCGCTGTTGTGACCGTCGACGAAATCCTCAAACAAACTCGAACCAATTCAAAATTCAATCATCTGGAAGATAGCGATAGCAGAATTCTTTTGCGGCTAGTACTCGACCAGAGCGAAGCTGAGCTGATTACTAACGGTCATCGACAATTGAATGATACCGAGATTCGGCAATACACTGATCTGCTTGAAAAAAGAAATCGTGGCATTCCAGTTGCCTATCTGACAGGGATTCGGGAATTTTGGTCACTACTGTTAAAGGTTAACCAATCGGTCTTAATTCCCCGTCACGAAACCGAGACCCTGGTGGAACGGGTTTTAGCTCGAATCGAAGAAAACCCTGCCCGTTCTATTTTGGAGTTAGGAACGGGGAGCGGCGCTATAGCTTTGGCCATTGCTTCAGAGTGTTCTGAGGTTAAAATTACTGCAACAGATATTTCTGCCGATGCACTAGAAATTGCAATTGTAAACCAGCAAGCACTGGGTATTGAAAATGTATCGTTTGTTACGAGTGACTGGTACAAAAATTTGAATGGCATGCAATTTGATTTAATCTGCTCTAATCCACCCTATATCGATCCGAACGATAGTCATCTGGAGCAGGGAGATTTGCGGTTTGAACCTCGGGACGCGCTGGTTGCGGAGGACGCCGGTTTAGCGGCCCTCGAAACTATAGTTAACCAGGGCAAAGCATTCTTATCGCGAGATGGGTGGTTGATAGTCGAGCATGGCTTTGAACAGGGGCGGAGTGTTCGGCAATTATTCCAATGCGCTGGTTACATGGATATCAACACGCGCCAGGATTTGTCAGGGAATGACCGGGTTAGCGAGGGGCGGATTCAGTAGCAGGTACTGTAGCGATTCGGCATAAAAATTTGCGAAGTTATGAAAGTGGATCCCGGATCATCGCTTTGTTCTGTCCGGGATGACATATGTTGTTGAAAGGTGATGTAGACAACGTGCAAACGAATACTTTACGTCATCCTGAACTCGTGAAACGAGTGAAGGATCCATATAAATTTGGATTAAAAGAAACTGGATCCCGGATCACCGCTTTGCGCTGTCCGGGATGACGTATGTATTTGTAAGATGATATTAAATAATTGCTTCGCAATTATTTAATATCATTTCAATCTAACAAAAATGCCGGAGCGGGGTTTTGGGTCGAAGTAGGTGGATTTGGGTGGCATTAATGCATCAACATCGGCAACATCCATTAATTGTTCAATGGATGTTGCATAACATGCAAATATAACGGCCCAGCCTTCACTGCATTTTTGCAATATCCCTTCATTGCCACTCACCCCAGCAACATAATCGAGCCGGGGATCGCTACGCATATCCTTGATACCGAGAATCGGGTCGAGAATGAGATTCTGTAATAAGGTGACATCCAGCGAATTAACGGGGTCGGACCGGTCAACACATTCTGGTTTCAGATTAAGTTGATACCAGTTGTTGTTAATATACATTCCGAATTCACCGTGTTGGCTCGATTCGAATCCAGTTTGATCGCTCAGGTGTTTGACATCAAAACATTTCCCAAGGGCTTCAACAATTTGGGTTTCACTCAGCCCATTTAAATCCTTAACGCATCGATGAAAGGGCAATAGATTTAACTGGTTGTCCGGAAACAGTGCTACCAGGAAGTGGTTATAAGGTTCGTCACCGGTATTGCCATTTTCTTCTCGCATAAATTCGGCATATCGCCGCCCTGAAGCCGCTCGATGATGCCCGTCTGTGAGATAGGTCACATCAATATTGCTATACAAATCCATCAAATGCTGTTGATCATTTGAATTTTCCACGCACCAGATTTTTTGAATGACACCATCTTCCGATATAAATTCAAGATCCGGATCGTTTTCGAGAAACTGATTTATAACTTTGTCGATTGCATCATTCTGCGGATAAGTAAGGCAGATTGGACTGGAAGAGGCACCAACCACTTTTTGATAGTTGGTCAGGAGGTCTTCCTTATCACTACGCGTGTTTTCGTGTTTGCGCAATTTTCCCTGCTCGTATTCTTCCACCCCAACTTCGCAAACCAGGCCAGTTTGAACATGTTCTCCCGATTGTAATTGATAGAGAAACATGCATTGATGGGGTAACAAATCAAAGGAACCATCCTGTAATAACTTGTCCAGGCTGGATTTGTTATTCAAAAGCAATTGTTCAGAGGAAGGCTGATTGTCAGCAGGATAATCTTCCAGTAACCGCATTGTGTTTAGAAAATTATGCGGATTTTGTTCGGCAAATAAACGCCTTTGTTCTGGCGACACGGAATCGTAAGCCGGTGAAACAACTTCACTGGCTCGACTGGCATTGACCAGATAACCATCAAAAGCCTTGATTCTTGTCATAACCGATAGGTTTTAGCTGTTGTTGCTTTTGAATTTCGACATAAATTCGGTCAATGCATCAACACTGCTCTTCGGTAGCGCATTATAAATACTCGCCCGACACCCGCCAACACTGCGATGACCTTTTAAATTCAACAGATCGGCTTCGCCCGCTTCCGTCAAAAACTGTTGTTCCAGGTCTTCATTGGGTAGTCTGAATACCACATTCATATGGGAGCGGCATGATACATCTACCGGGCAATTATAATAGCCATCACTGGAATCTATCGCGTCATACAATGCACTGGCTTTTTCTGCTGCCATTGATTCTATGGCAGACAGTCCGCCCTGTTTTTTCATCCATTTTAAAACTTTACCCAACATGTAAATTGTAAATACCGGTGGGGTGTTGAACATGGAACCATTTGATTCATGGATATCGTATCGCAGATATCGCCCCATGTTTTTATTGCATTGATCGAGTATTGATTTACGGATAAATACAACCGCCATACCTGCCGGCCCCAGATTCTTTTGCACGCCACCGTAGACCAGATCAAACTTTTCCCAGGGCAGCGGGCGGGCCATGTATTCTGACGACATGTCACCAATCAGCGGAACATCAACATCCGGCCATTCGGGGAAACGAATACCACCAATGGTTTCATTGGTGGTTATATGCAGGTAACGGGTGTTGTCCTGCAATTTAATTTCATCGCTGGAAGGCATTTTAGTGTAATTGCAATCAGCACCATCCCATGCGGTATAGATGTCCCCATATTCTTTTGCATCCTTGATCGCCCCATCAGCCCAGGTGCCAGAGTTAACATAAGCGCCTTTTTTGCCATTCCCCAACAGATTCATCGGAATCATGGAAAATTGCAAAATTGCGCCACCCTGTAAAAACAGTACGGCAAAGTCATCGGGGACTTCGAACACTTCCGTGGATAATGCCATGGCTTCGTTAGCCACGGCATCAAAATGCTTACCGCGATGGCTCATTTCGATAAGCGACATTCCAGCGCCCTGATAATCCACAAATTCAGATTGGGCTTCTTCCAGTACTTCCAACGGCAGGGTACATGGGCCAGCGCTGAAATTATGTTTTCTGTTACTCATTGGTTTTTCCTGTTTCCTGTATTAAATATGATTAGTTCACGCAAAACTTTAGACTTCCAGACTCAAAAGTCTGTATAACCGCAATTACGCCATCCGCAACTGCAGTTTGTGCCTGCTCAGTGGATGCGCCGATATGATGGGTTCCGCACACTGAAGGGTGGGCTGCGATTGCAGAATCGAAAGAATCATCTCCAGCTCCCGGTTCGTTGTCATATACATCCAGTCCGGCCCGAATGCCTTTGGAATTCATCGCATCTAACAGTGCGGCTTCGTCAACAAGTTCTCCCCTGGAGGAGTTTATTAACATGGCGCCATCTTTCATTTTACCCAGAAATGACTGGTTTACCATTTTGTTCGTGTCATCGTTGGATGGCATATGCAGGGAGATGATGTCGCAAGTCTCTAGCAGTTGATCAAGGGAATCTAACTGGGCAATACTTGCATCACTAATTCTTTTGTTGGCCTCGTCAGTTCTGCCGGATTTTGCCAGGGCATAAACTTTAATACCAAATGCATTTGCCCGCTCCGCAACGGCAAGACCAATTGCGCCCAGACCGAGTATGCCCATGCTCTGGCCGTACAGCCCCTGGGCTTTGGAGTATTTCTTTTTATTCCAGGTTTTGTTTTTCAGGTCGCTAACATTGTCAGCAATATTACGATCGATTGCGATGATCAGACCCATCACCAGCTCTGCAACGGCAACGGAATTAGCGCCAGGAACATTGCATACTCGAACGTTTTTATCTGCAGCATGAGCCTTATCAATAGTGTTGGTTCCTGCGCCAGCCCGAATAATCAATTTCAGGCAGGTGCCGGCATCAATATTCTCGGCGGAAACTTTAGTGCTTCGCACTATGAGAACTTCATTATCCGATATCGCATCGGTGAGTGCATCACCCTCCAACGCGGGGTCAATTTGTAGCTCGTGGCCGAGGTCGGTCAATTGAGCAGCATGGGACTCAGGAAAGCTGTCTGCGATTAATATTTTCATCGTTTTCGGTAATTTGTGTCTATAAAATCTGATTATTCTCAAAATGGATCAAAATATTAATCCTAATCTGCCATTAAAAAATCCGGGGCGTCGAAGTCTAGTTTATTTGCATACAAAATGGGGGCAGATATTACCAAAGTTGTCGTCAAACTTGTTGAGGTAGTCGTATGCAGATAATCAAATAATGTTATATCAATGATCATTCATCATGATGTCGATTGATGAAAAAAATCCTTATGATCAGCCCATTAAATTTTACGGTTTTTTATCATGTATCAATCATTCACGCCACCAAAACGACTGTTGATGGGCCCTGGTCCGACAATGGTTCACAATCGCGTTTTAGAAGCATCTTCACGACCCACAATCGGTCACCTCGATCCAACTTTTGTGGCCCTTATGGATGAAATCAAACATTTGCTCCAATATGTGTTTCAGACAGAAAACTACATGACCATGCCAGTGAGCGCACCCGGGTCTGCGGGGATGGAGATGTGTTTTACCAATCTGGTTGAGCCTGGAGACAAGGTTATCGTCTGTATAAACGGCGTTTTCGGTGGCCGAATGAAAGAAAATGTCGAACGCTGCGGTGGCACAGCTGTAATCGTAGAAGATGAATGGGGAAAACCCGTTGATATTGAAAAAGTAGAAGAGGCCCTGAATGATAATCCTGATACGAAGATTTTATCTTTTGTACACGCAGAAACATCCACTGGGGTGTTGTCAGATGCTGAAACGCTGACCAAACTGGCCCATGATCATGGCGCCCTAGTTATCGTCGATGCGGTAACCTCATTGGCAGGGGTACCCTTAAAAGTTGATGAATGGGGACTGGATGCGGTTTATTCCGGTAGCCAGAAATGTTTATCCAGTTTTCCAGGGTTGTCGCCGGTAACCTTTGGTGACTCAGCATTGGAAAAAATAAAATCTCGCAAGACCAAGGTTCAAAGTTGGTTTCTGGACGTCAATCTGGTAATGGGTTACTGGGGCGCTGAAGGTGGACGTTCATATCATCACACCGCGCCGGTAAATACCTTGTATTCCTTGCATGAAGCCCTGTTAATGGTTCACGAAGAGGGCCTGGAAAATACCATTGCCCGGCATCGGCGCAATCACGATTTGCTTGTTTCGGGGCTCAGCGAAATTGGGCTGGGTTTGCTGGTAGACAGCGACTATCGTCTGCCTCAACTAAACACCGTGATCATTCCTGAGGGGATTGATGATGCTCAAACCAGAAAGTATTTCCTCGACACCCATGGTTTGGAGATCGGTGCAGGACTGGGTACCCTGGCAGGAAAAATCTGGCGAATTGGACTAATGGGTCAGGCCAGCAGAGCTGACTATGTTGAACGATGTATCGGGATATTAAAAGAAAAAGTCAGTTAGGGAACCTCTGATTAAAACATGAACAGTCAATTTGAGTTCAAACCCAAGTTATCGCGTGGCAATTTCTGCGTTGCAAAACTTCGCAATAGCCGTGCTATTGTGTGCGTTTCGCGCCTTGAACTTGATTATTTTACCCAGCCCCATATTTTGTGGCAACTTGATCTGCCCATTTTTAATCAGAGGCTCCCAAGAAAATAAGTGAACCAGGTTATCGTAAATACGATTTCACTGATTTCGCCTTAAACTCTGGTAGCGAAGCTTCCATTGTGCGCTCTTCAGGTCTTTAATCCGAGGGTTAAAAATATTCTGAAAGTTTTGTTGATGCCAATTTGACAAATTCAGATTGCTGCGTTGGACGCATTCCACGGGGGCTACCCATAGTTTTATTGGCGTCCAGCAAAATTACTTTTCCATCGACTACACAATAATCAATTTTGCCATAATCCATACCGAGCTTATGTCGTAGTTTTACAATTTCGGCATGGGTTGTAATGGGGTGCCTTCTAACCGAGTTGTCCCCTGAAACAATCTTGTTCGTGGAATATAATTTTCGGCCCAGTTCGTAGCTACCAAAAAATATGTAGTAGTTGACGCAGTAGAATTCAGCACTTCGTTCGGGTATAAACTTCTCGATCACATAAGCGGGGTTGTTACGGTGTTTGTCAGGAACCTGATCAATGCAGCCGTAAACTTTGTAATCAGCCTGGGTTAATATTCGATCGCTGGGGTTTTTAATAAACCGTAGTATCTTGAGTAAAAAGATTGTAAACACGTTAGCGGTTAGAATTCGCTCAGGCCAGCCGCCATAATTCAGATTTGATTTTAAGATAACCTTTCCATTGTAGGAATCTCCAGGAAATATCAGGTTAGTACTAATCTGGGTTTTTCGAGTGTCAGTAATTTTGCCATTAATCACCACAGGATATTTATTGGAAAATCCAATATAACTATCAGGAACAACTGACAGATCAACGTGCAAAATACACAAATCCGCAGGCACAAATTTACTAATTCCGTAAAGTTCAATAACAGTATGCCCCTGTTTTCGCCATGCCAGGGCGAGTTCAAAAATTGAATATTTTTTGAGTCCAAAGCGCTTCGAACGTTGATGGGACAAAATTACAATGGTTTTGGCTGGCGCTACATTAACCACGCCAAACTCCTGAGCATATTATTGGATAGGGGTACGTTTATTTGTAAACTAAAAATTTGAATAAACTGAATCTATTTTAGTTGCTTAAGGTCAGTTCCTCTACAATCAACCATCCTTCAGGATACTTTCTAAATTTAAGTTGTTTTTTTCTGGTATCAGAAACTAGATTGGATTCGAAGCTTTGATCAAAAATAGCGATAGCGAAATCGGGTGATACAAGATCAATATCTAAATTGCTCAGCTTGATGTTGATGTATTCGGAGTCGTTGATAAAGGTATTCATAGTGGCCATCCAGGATTCAATATCCCCTGAATCCACTGGCGTAAAATCTCGAGAATAGTGGACGAAATACTGATCGGGATTTTTACTGGACCATCCATTAGCCCAGGATTGAAGTGCTTCGAATAATTCGTTATTAGAAGCGATTACTTCGCCAGCTTGTGTGGATTGTTCAATCGCGGCATTACTATTTGCATTTGCTAAAATTTGGTTGGCATCAATATTAAAACTTTGACTCAGTTCTTGTTTGGCTTTTAATACTGAATTATTCGAAGAAGAATTGACGCCCTGTTGATAGGCCGTTTCGGCGAGTTGTATATACGTATCTCCTAGATTCTCATGGGCAACCTCAAAAGCTGGAAACTTTTTTATTGTCGATTTAAAAGTTCTAATTGATTCTTCATAATTTCCCTGAAATCGATATATCACACCTAGATTGTTCATCGGCTCGGGGTTATCTTTAAAACGGCGAATCAGTTTTTTATACCACTTTATCCCTTCGTCATAGCTTTCTAACTGGATTAACGCATAACCTTTTTGTAACTGTAGCTTTTCATTGTTCTTGTCTGCTTTTATCGCTTTTTCGATATAAGGTAATGCTGCCTCAAATTGCCCCTGGTCGAACATGACCTGTACGTCATCAACTACATCTGAATGAACACGGGTTATGGTTAACACAAAAATAAGAAATGCGTAAATCAGAGATGATTTTGGAGTAAACATACTACTCATTTATTTATTTTGATAGAGACGATTAAATGTCAATGCATCATATCAATCAATGTGGAAAATTGCCCAAACTTTTGCATTGGCAATTAGAAATTCCAGATCCTTCCGCTGATCGCTTGAATTGCGCCGTTTATCGATTAAATTTTGTCTATTGATCTTCAGCATATATATTTACTATTGTAGGTGTGCGCGTGGGGTGCTGCTTGTAACAAGTAACAACTATAAAAATCAATAAGGGGGTTTTCGCTATTACCATGTGAGGTAAATATGTTTTCGAAAACCAAAAACTTATCAGCATTAATCAATAATCACTTTCCCTCTAAAAATAAAAAAAGCCAGGGATTGAAAATTTGTTTTCCTGGGTTAATAGCTGCATTATTTTCAGTTTCAATACCAGCAGGAGCACAAAATTTTACCGGCACAATCGGCGGCTTTCCCGCCCTCGAAGGTTTTAACCTTGTTTCCGGTGATCTTAATTTTACTGGATCTATTAATGTATTTGCTGCAGATGAAGCCAATACCTTTTTTAATTCCGTAAGCGGAAATTTGAATTTTACCGGCTCTATTGCGGGTTTTGGTGGAGACGCTGACACCTTGTTTAATTCTGTTAATGGCACATTAAACGTTACCGGGGCAACGGCATTTGATGATGCTTTTGCAAATACATTTTTTAATTCCGTTGACGGCACATTGAATGTCACCGGTAGTGTGGCCGTAGACGACAGTGTTGCCAATGCCATTGGAAACTCTGTGGACGGCGCATTAAACCTCACAGGGGCTATTGCCGTTGACGATAGCGAAGCCAATGCCATTGGAAACTCGGTGAATGGCACATTAAATGCTACCACAGCCATTGCGGTGGACGATGGCGATGCAGATATGATCTTGAATTCTGTCAATGGATCGCTAAACCTGACTGCTGCCGCCGCGGTGGCAGGGGGCGATGCAGAATTGGAACGTAATACTGTTGACGGCGCCCTGAACAAAACCCTTAGCGTGGGTATATTTGATGGTCGAGCACGCACCAAAGACAACACTGTTAATGGCAGTGAAAATAATGTAATCAGTTTCGCTAATGGTGAAGATGCCAGGGCCAGAGCGAACCGCAATGACATTTCAGGTATTGGTAACGAAATTTCTGCCAATGCCGGAGACCGGGTTGGTTTTGAACTCAATAGCAGTGGTCAGCTTGTGGTTACCAATATTGATGGCGATGTGGTCATTCTGGACACCAATGGCGATCTCATCGACGAGGACGGCAATATTCTGGCTGAAGCAGGGGATATTGAATTGAATTTTACTGAAGATGGCGGACTTACCATTATCGACGATGATAGTGGAGATACCATCTTTACTGCGTTTACCGATCAAGGCGGCAATGCCAAAGCCAACGATAACCGCGTCGCTGGTATTGACAACATAATCGATTCCACAGCACTTAACGACGGCGTATCCAGAACCAATAAAAACCTGGTTGATGGTATAGACAACACCATTCGTGCTTTCGCGGATGGCGTCAATAGTAATAATGGTGAACCGTCCATTGCCAGAGCAAACCGCAATGAGGTCAGTGGCCTGGAAAATGATATTGAGGCAATTGCTACTCGCGGTGGTGATGCCAAAGTCAATGATAATGATATTAACGGCAGCGACAGCGATCTTAGTGCCTCTGCAGATAATAGAAACTCCATCGCACGAATTAATGACAACAACGTTAATGGCGACAATAATGATATTACCGTTACCGCTGAAAGAAATGATGATGCGCGGGCCAACGATAATGATATGAATGGCACAGATAGCGATATTATTGCTTCAGCCACGGGGTCAGGGAGCAATGTTGCCAGAGCCAATCGCAATGAGCTGGATGGAGAAAACAATGATGTGACGGTTATTGCGGACAGCGATGGTTCTGATGCCAGGGCAAACGATAATCGAGCGGATGGTACCGATAATGATTTTGTGGCCTTGGCGGAAGATGGTGCTGAAGCTGAAACCAATGACAACTTGATTGATGGCGCGGAAATCTTTATTGGTTCTAATGCATCGGGTGTTGATAGCCAGGGCGCTGGTTCAATCGCGAGAGCAAATTTGAATGAGGTTTCGGGTAACGAAAACGATATTGTTGTTCGGTCTACTCAAGGCGGTGATGCGCGCTCCAATGATAATGATATTAATGGTAGCGATACATTTTTAAGGGCATTCGCAACCTCCCGCGATGGCAGGGCCCGGGTAAATGACAATAATGTTGATGGTGACAGCAACAGTATCATTGCCAGAGGACTGAGCAATGTCACCGGTCGAGGAGGCGATGCAGAAGCTAATGACAATGATATCAACGGTAGCGACTCGGATTTACGTTCTGTTGCCGATGGGCGGGGCGCCATAGCCCGACTGAATGATAATGATCTGGATGGTGACAACAATGATATTGTGGTTCGAGGCCTGGGGCGGGGCACTGACGCCAGGGCAAATCGAAATGATGTCAATGGAAACAATACCTTGCTTAGGTCAATTGCCATTGGACGGGATACCAATGGTGATAGTTCCACATCGAGGTTAAATGACAACTGGATTGATGGTGATGCGAACTTTGCCCGTGCGCGAGCCACTACGGGAGAAGGTGGCTTGGCGGCCTCAGCGCAGTTGAATGACAACAGCGTGAACGGCAGTATGAACCGATTATTGTCTGATGCTGAAGACGGCGCTTCGTCAGAAACCAATAACAATGTTTCTGATGGTACGTTGAATCTAATTCGCTCAAATGCAGTTGGAGATGGTTCTGTCGCCCGCTCAAACGCTAACGAGTTATCTGGAAATGAGAATGCGGTTGTTTCCCGATCGACTGGTGGTGGTGATGCGCGGGGTAGACGGAATAATGTAAATGGCAATGATAACATCGTTAGAACGGTGGCCAATGGCGGCGGTTCGCTTGCCCGTGTAGATGATAATAGTATTGAAGGTATAGATAATATCGTCAGAAGTCTTGCCGAGAATGGTCAGGATGCCCGTAACCTGCGTAACATTGTTGGTGGTACTGGAAACCGAGTTAGATCAACGGCGAGCGTCGGCACGGCATTGGTTGCAGACAATATCATTAATGGTACATCCAATATCGCGGATGCCGACGATGCTTCTGTTATTAACAACAGTATGGATGGAACCGAAAACGCAATTTTTGCATCCAATGGCAGCACCGCAACGGAAAACTGGATCGATGGTGAGGGTAATATGATCTTCGCAAATGATGGCTTAACCACTGAAGGCAATACCCTGGCAGGTTTCCACAACGAAGTCACTAATTCCGATGACAACCTGGTCGACGGCTATCGTAATATTCTTTCGGGCCGGGCGGACAGAAACGTTGTCAACGGCAGGAGCAATATTATAGATGGGTCTGGCGCACCTGGTGATGGAGATGACATCACTATTTATGGTTCAAATAACGAAGTTTCAGCATCGAATAACCGTATATTTGGTAACGCAAATACCGATATAACGGGGACGGGAAATCTGATTGTCGGTGATCGCAATACCGTTTCATCTAATGATAACAATGTAAACGGTGATGACAATACCGTGTCCGGCGGCACCGATAACGTTCTGGTAGGCGATAATCTAACTTCCAACGGCAACCGCAATTTTGTCGGTGGTAATAATAGTAGTGCGAGAGGAAATGATAATGTGGTAATTGGCACTCGGGCAACCGCAAGTGGTTCAAATATCGTTGCCATTGGTAACCGGGCAAGTGGAACTGGCGGTAATGCCGTTGCTATTGGTAATAGGTCAAACGCCGCAGGCACAAATGCAACTGCAGTGGGTAATGGTGCGGGTGCGCTGGGATCGAATTCCACCGCGGTTGGAAATGGCTCCTTGGCAAGTGCATCCTCATCTAGCGCATTTGGAGATCGGGCAGCGGCAATTGCAAGGGGTTCAACTGCAATTGGTACCCAGTCTTTGGCCTCTGGATATTATTCATTTGCTGGTGGTTCCCATGCAACGGCATCTGGTGAAGCTGCCACTGCGGTAGGTCATAGTTCGCTGGCTTCCGGCAACGGAAGTGCGGCTTTTGGTGAAAAATCATCTGCAATCAGCGATTACAGTCTAGCTCTCGGCCGTAATGCCACGGTTACTGCGGGCGCCAAAGGCGCGGTTGCAATTGGTGAAGGGTCCATTGCAACGGAAGAAGGAACCGTGTCTATAGGTACCCCCGAGAACGAAAGAAGATTTGTCAATGTTGCGCCAGGTTTTCAACCCACAGATGGCGTTAATTATAGCCAGTTGAAAAGCGTGCGAGACGAATCCCGAAGAGGTATTGCGGGTGCTGCTGCACTTACCATGGTTTTAACCCCATCTAAGCCGGGTAAGACGACCTTGAATTTAGGGCTCGGCTATTACAATTCTGAATCCGCAGTTGCGCTGAGCATTGCGCATTGGGTAAAAACAAAAAACCAGGGTAATAATTCCAGGAAAGTGATTGTCAATGGCGGTGCATCAATTTCCGAGGATGGTCAGGAGTCAGTAGTACGTGTTGGCGTCGGCGTGGAATTTTAGTTCCTCAGTTCGATTCTCCAACATACAACGGCGTTAAATAAATATGGCAACCATGTGTTTGCCATATTCTTTGTACCTTAATAAATTAAAGACTAAATGGAGCCTATTCAGGTTTGGTTGATAGCACTTTTTGGCCAAAATATTTTCATACAAGACCAGGGCCGCATACCCAATCGATAAAGCAAAGGAATGTAAAATAGGGTCAGAATAGTTGAAACAGTAAGTCCCCATACCATAGACGCGGCAACAGGTCCCCATAACAAAGAGTGGCCACCTAATCCCGTTGCCAGGGAAAATAGTCCAGCAATAGTTGTCAATGATGTGATCAATATTGGAATAACTCGTCGCCGAGATGCAAACACAATGGCGTTAGTTATTGTCATACCATTTTCAAGACGTGCGTTTGCCGTGGAGATTAAAACGATGGCGGCATTTACTGCTATGCCTGCCAGGGCAACAATGCCATAAAGCGAAAATAAGCTCAGTGGATACTGAGATACTAACAATCCAAAGACCACGCCAGTAGCAGCCATAGGTACGGTCATGATAATCAAGAAAGGTTGGAAGTAGCTGCGAAACTGGGTTCCGAGAATCAGGTAAATCAGCCCTAACCCCATTAGAAACAGCAACCCCATCGCGTATATGCTTTCGTTAAGATCATCCAGTAAACCACTGAAATCCAGATCCACGCCTGGGTATTTGAGTTGAATGGTTTTCCAGTGCTGCTTGATCAGATCGTTGGCTTTTATTTCGTCGGTAATCGCTTTGTCAATATCCGCTTTGAGCGTTATGTTTCTGCGGTAATTGTAATGACGAATGGTGTTTGGGCTGCTTGTGAAAGTTGGCGTCAGCAGTTGATTTAACGCGATCAATGATCCCGAGCTATCGGGTATGCGAAATTCGAGCAGATGATCGATTTGCTCAAGTTCAATGGATGATTTTAATCTTACATCGATCTTTTCGCCCTGATATCTGAAATTGGTGATGATTTCGCCGTCAACCAACAAACGCAGCGTTCTGGCGATGGTATTGGGGTTGACTCCTGTTCTTTGGACGGCGGCGCTATTTATTTTAAGATCCAACGTGTTTTGCCCAGGTACATTGTCATCGGATATATCAACGAACTCCTCCCGGCCTTCCATGAATTGCTTGAGTTCCGCCGTCGCGGCTATTATCTCACCCAGATCATTGCCTCGAACTTTAACACTGATTGCTTTGGTTACCGGAGGACCACCAGCTAGCCTTAGAAAGGAAACCTGGCTGGTTCCCGGGACTTTTCTTATCGCATCTCTCATCGAATCAATCATTTCGTCAACGGATCGGGTGTCACTTGTTTTTGGTTTTAGCGAGACCAGGATTTGGCCATATTGGTCACCAAAGAAGGGTTCAGTTTGGGTAAGGAGTTGGCCGGCATAACTAACCACTGATCGGGTTTCTCCAGGCTTAATGTGCGATAACGCCACGGATTCTATTTCCAGTACTTTGTCCATGGTGACTGACAACTCAGTGCCAGAGGGCATTTGCACATTGACGTAGAATAGTCGGATTGGATCGCTGGCAAAGAAGTCAAGTTTGATTTTTTCCAGATACACCATGCTGACTGCGCCACTGAACACAACCAGTAGTGTTGCAATGGAAATTACGGGGTGTCGAAACACCCCGACCAGATTACGTATGTAAAAAAGTCGCACCTTGCGCTGCATGCGCTCGCGCAGGACATGCATTGTGGATGGTTTTTTGAAATTAATATTGAGCGCGATGACGTGGGCCGGCAGCAACCAGTATGCTTCAACCAGACTAATTGCCAGTGCAACGGTTACAACCATGGGAATGACCAGCATAAATTTTCCCAGTATGCCGGGCAACAACATTAGCGGCAGAAACGCGGCCATGGTGGTCAGCACTGCAGTAGTGACCGGGGTGATCACTTCCATTAACCCATCAATTGCAGCGTTCAGGGTGTCTGCGCCTCTTTGCAGGCGGTAATAAATCGCCTCCACCACCACTACAGCATCATCTACCAGCATTCCCAGACTGATCACAACTCCAAGTAGGACTGTGACGTTTAAAGTTTGATTAACGCTACTTAGAAACCAGAATGTGCCGGAAAGAATTAGTGGAATCGCGATTCCGGTTAACAATGCAATCCGGGTGCCGAGAAAAGTCCAGGTCACCAGGATAACCATGGCTAGTCCGAGCAAAGCATTGGTTTGCATGACTCTCAACGCATCTCGGGTAATCTGAGTCTGGTCGTCCACCAATGTCACGGTTATGCCAGCAGCGTCATAAATCGGTTTTCTTTGATCAATAAAATCAGAGATTCGCTCCACCAGCTGCAATATGTTTTGTTTTTCCTGTTTGGTGATGGCCAGTAGAACTGCGGGCTTTTGATTAAACCGGACAAGTTGTCTGGCAGGTTCCTTGGACTGGATAATTTCTGCTACCTGCTTTAGCTTAATCTCGCCTTGAGCAGTGATTACTGGCAGGTTGCCAAGGAATTCCAGGTCGTAACGACTGCCTGATATCTTCACCGCCCAATTATTTTTGGATACATCAATAGTACCCGCAGACAAATCACGATAGTAAAGTTGAACCGTCTCCGCCAATTCAATCGGGCTAATGCCATATTGCTCAAGGCGATTTGGATTAAAAACAATATGAATCTCTGGGTCGGACAGACCATTTTCAAGTATTCGCCCGACGCCTTTTAATTGCTCGATGTCCTGCATAATTAATGCAGATTGTCGACGTAGGTTTTCATCGTCGGCCAATCCACTAATAACAACAGTGGCGGTTGGAAATGCGTTGTCCGTAGTTACTTCAAAAATAAATGGATCAAGAACGGCTTCGGGTAATTCATCTTCAACGCCTTCTAATTCACGACGCAAATCGGTCAGCCGTTTTTGAAAGACATCGGCTTCTATTTCTTCGAATCGTATCAGGATTGACGATATGCCTTCCCGGCTGTTGCTTGAGACAAATTTTATATCGGGGACTTTCCGAATAGCGTCTTCGAGCACATTGGTAACCTGTTCCTCAACATCTGGCGTAGATGCGCCAGGAAAAACCGTAGTGATATCAATCCAGTTAAAGTTGATGCTTGGATCCTGCTCTCGGGGCATGAGGATATAGGAGCTCACACCCATGACCATTACCAATATAAAAAATAAATTGGCAAGTACATGGTTTTGCAGGATGCGTTCAAACATCAGATCTAGACCCGATTTCTATTCAACCTGGATTTCATCGCCATCGGACAATCCGAATCGACCGTCGGTAATAACCAATTTTCCAGGTTCCAGATCCACTCTAGCAGACTGACCTTGTTTGGCGCCATCTACAGCGACGAACCTGGCCAGTGCTGGGCCGCCATTCGAGTTTTCCACAACAAAAACGCCATGCTGATTGTTTCTCTTTACCATCAAAGACGCCGGCATAATTAATCCCGGGCGAGACCATTGAAGCCGCCCACTGGATCCGACTAAAGGCAATGCATCGGTGAAGGTGAATCGCATATGACGGGTCTGGGTTGTGAAATCAATAACCCTTAATACAGTGCGCAATGAAACTGAATAGGTCTCGCCGTTAAATTCGTATCCGATATCTAGGGACTGGTTTATCTGGGAAAGATCGGCCAAGCTGATTTGAACGCTGAGTTCAATATTATCGATGTCAACCAGGGTAACAATGGGGTTTCCCGGACTGACATAGTTACCCGTTTCGCTATGAACCTGGGATACCACTCCGGCAAATGGCGCAATGATCTGGCATTTGTCTACTTGCCGCTGGTTCTTGTCGATCTCGATTAATTGCTCATTAATCCGTGCGCTTATCACTTCCACCTCCGACTGTTTCTGGTTAATTAGCTCTTCGGATGTGTTATGTGATTGCTGCAGCCGACTGAGTCGGTCTAGCTGTTTTTTGGCTAAATCCTGGTTGGCATTCAATCCGATAAGCTGCGCCCTGGATTGAGCCAGATTCAATTGGTTATCTGCACAATCCAGATTGGCTATGGGCTGATTTTCTTCCAGCTTGTCGCCAACCAGAAGGGGCAATTCCATAACCATCGCATTTAATTGTGATGCAATAGTAGCCTGGCGTAAGCTGATTACATTAGCCGGCACGGAACGGGTTGCAGAAATTGCCAGTTGTTCAACGGGCTCTGCCTCAACACTGGTTTGTGCCAGAGCTGGGGTTAAATTCAATAACCCGAGAAACAAAACACAACTTGAAAAAGTGTTGAGCGACGAAAATTCGATACTAAGTAGTTTATATGGCTTCATTCAGTAAAATTATTCCACCGAAAAATTGGAGTAGTGAATGTTCTTACAATTTTAATGATATCGTGATCACAAAAGCGTCAATTAATTACAAAATGAGGAAATTACAACATTAAGGATTAACCAACGATGAATCAAATGCTTTTCAGTATGGGTGATTACAACCCAAAGATTGATTATGCCTGATCCAATATTCTGAGCATTCGTCGCAATGGTTCCGATGCACCCCATAAGAGTTGATCGCCCACGGTAAATGCAGAAATGTATTTTCCGCCCATACTCAGTTTGCGTATCCGTCCAACAGGGATATTCAGCGTGCCGCTGGCGAATGCTGGAGTCAGTTTTGTCAGGGATGCCTCCCGTGTATTATCCACCACGGTTACCCAGTCATTGGCCTGATCGAAAATCTGTTCGATTTCGTCTAAGGGCAAATCCTGATTCATCTTGATAGTGAGCGCCTGGCTGTGACAACGCATGGTTCCGATTCGTATGCAGGTGCTTTCTATGGGTATGGGTTTCGCATCCCGACCCAGAATTTTGTTGGTTTCAACAGAACCTTTCCATTCTTCGCCGCTTGTACCTGTGTCCAAGTCTTTATTTATCCAGGGCAATAAATTTCCTGCTAATGGATAGCCGATTTCATTGATTGGCAGTTGATCCGATCGAATGGTGTCGATCACAACTTTATCGATGTCCAGAATAGAGCTTACGGGGTCGGCCAGCAATTCAGCGGCAGCACTATTGACTACACCCATTTGCTCAACCAGTTCGCGCATTTGTTTGGCACCACCACCTGAAATTGCCTGGTAGGTGGAAACCGAGATCCATTCAACCAGGTCAGCGTTGAGCAATCCGTCCAGCGCCATCAACATCAGGGCTACCGTGCAATTTCCGCCGATAAAATCTTTTTGCCCATTAGCGAGGCCTTGTTCGATCACAGGCATATTCACCGGGTCAAGGATAATTGTAGCCTGGGGTGCCATACGTAAAGTTGACGCTGCGTCTATCCAATAACCATTCCAGCCCTGGCTGCGTAGTTTTGAGTGAACTTCAGTAGTGTAGTCTCCACCCTGACAGCTTACGATTGCATCGAGTTTTGCGAGGGATTCAATATCTGTCGCTGATTCCAGGGGTTGGGCGCCGCGACCGACGTCAGGTCCGGGCTGACCAGTTTGAGAGGTGGTATAGAAAATGGGCTCGTCGATAATGGAAAAATCGTCTTCTTCAATCATTCTTTGGAGCAGCACTGAACCCACCATGCCACGCCATCCAACAAATCCAACTCTATTTAATTTCATCACTGCAATTCTCACTATTTTTGAGATAAATTCCGGGCGTCGAATTATACTGATTTCGACGAATAAATCCTTAAAAAAACTGATAATTTTGCTTGTAGATAAACAGCTTGCTCTATAGAATACGCGGCCCCAATTGCTGGGATACGGTGTATCGAGGTTAGTCTTGCCATAAGGGCCATAATTTGACTTTTGGCGCAGGTCTTTACTTCGACACAGGTAATAATTTTTAGACGAGGAAAATCATGGCCCTAACTGCCAAAGATAAAGCGGCTGTTGTAAAAGAGCACCAGCGCGAAGAGGGAGACACAGGATCTCCAGAAGTACAGGTTGCATTAATGACCGCACGGATTCAGGATTTATCTGATCATTTCAAAACTCACATCCACGACCACCATTCCCGTCAGGGCCTGTTAAGGCTGGTCAATCATCGACGTAAGCTGTTGAGCTATCTCAGAAAAACAGATATCGAACGTTACAGAGCGCTAATCGGCAAGCTTGGACTTAGAAAGTAAGCCCTTAGTTTCAAATCGCTTTAGTAACCAATCAATTGTAAGCATACAAACCGAAACTAACACAGCGGTATAATTAAAATTTAATGAAGAATATTAATTGTGCCGCACCAGGAGATCCTAATTGTGAATAAAGTAGTAAAAACATTTCAGTACGGTCAACACGAAGTACGACTTGAAACCGGAGCTACGGCCAGACAGGCCCATGGCGCAATCATTGCCAGTATGGGTGACACGGTGGTTATGGTCACCGTGGTGGCCAGGAAAGAATATAAAGGCCACGATTTTTTGCCATTGACAGTGGACTATGAAGAACGAAGCTACGCCGCCGGTAAAATACCAGGCGGTTTTTTTAAGCGTGAAGGAAGGCCATCAGAAAATGGAATATTGACATGCCGTTTAATTGATCGCCCGGTCCGTCCGCTATTCCCCAAGGGATTTATGAACGAAGTACAAGTTGTTGTTACGGTACTTTCCATCGATCCTGAAATCAGGCCTGATATTTTGGCATTGATTGGGACCTCAGCAGCAATCGAAATTGCGGGTGTTCCTTTTAATGGTCCTCTGGGAGCGGCGCGCGTTGGATTTGTTGATGGTGAGTATGTGCTGAATCCAAGCTCCACGGCACTTGCGGAGCAGTCGGCTCTGGATCTTGTGGTTGCCGGAACTGAAAAGGCCGTGCTAATGGTTGAATCAGAAGCGAATATGCTGAGCGAAGAACAAATGCTTGGCGCAGTCATGTTCGGTCATGAACAAAGCCAGGCAGTAATTAACGCGGTTAAGGAGCTTGGCCAGGAAGCCGGCAAGGAAAAATGGGACTGGCAACCCGCGGAGCATGATGAAGCTTTTGCTTCACGAGTAGCGGAGCTTGTGGGAGACAAAATTGAAACCGCTTATCAAGTTACCGACAAAGCAGAACGCCAACAGACTCTGGGAGAGATCAAAGATAGTTTGATGGCTGAGCTATGCCCAGCTGATGCAGAAGAAGATAATTCTGCACTGGTTGGATCAGAATTCAAATCCCTGGAGAAAAAGTATGTTCGTGGTCGAATTATTGCGGGCAATCCCAGAATTGACGGCCGGGATACTAAAACCGTGCGACCGATCAGCATCGAAACAGGCATATTGCCGCGAACCCATGGTTCGGCAAAATTTACCCGAGGAGAAACTCAGGCCATTGTCGTAGCAACTTTAGGCACCGAGCGGGATTCACAGGTGATCGATGCACTGGAAGGCGATTATCGGGATACCTTTATGTTGCACTACAATTTTCCACCTTATTGTGTGGGTGAAACCGGTCGAGTGGGTTCGCCGAAACGCCGTGAAATTGGTCACGGTCGTCTGGCGAAACGTGGGATTAAGGCAGTCATTCCCAGTCAGGAAGAGTTTCCATATACCATTCGTGTGGTATCTGAAATTACCGAGTCTAATGGTTCCAGTTCTATGGCCAGCGTATGTGGCACAAGCCTGGCGCTAATGGATGCGGGTGTTGCTACCAAGGCACCAGTGGCAGGTGTTGCCATGGGGCTGATCAAGGAAGACGAAGAATTTGCAGTACTAACCGATATTTTGGGTGACGAAGATCATCTCGGTGATATGGATTTCAAAGTTGCTGGTACCCGCGATGGAATCACAGCGTTACAGATGGATATCAAAATTGATGGCATTACTGCTGAAATCATGTCACAGGCTCTGGATCAGGCGAAAGAAGGTCGACTACATATTTTGGAAGAAATGAACAAGGTGCTGGATGCGCCCAGATCAGAAATGTCTGAATACGCACCGCGTATTGTCACTATCAGTATAAATCCGGAAAAAATTCGTGATGTTATTGGTAAAGGGGGTTCGGTTATTCGTGCCTTGTCCGAGGAAACCGGGGTTAGTATCGACATTGATGATGATGGCACTATTAAAATCGCTTCAACGGATAATGCTGCAGCTCAGGAGGCGATTCGACGAATTGAGCAGATCACAGCAGATGTCGAAGTTGATTCGGTTTATGATGGTAAGGTTGTACGTTTAATGGACTTTGGTGCGTTTGTAAACATTTTACCTGGTCGGGACGGTCTGGTTCACATTTCCCAAATTTCCAATGAACGCGTTAATCAGGTTAGTGATGTGCTCAAAGAAGGAGACCTGGTTAAAGTGAAAGTGCTTGAAGTTGATAAACAAGGTCGGGTTCGATTAAGCATGAAAGCCCTTGAAGAAAGCAAATAAAGATTGCTAGGCGGGAAGGTTAAACCGAATTTTTTGATTATCTTTTACGGTTTTTACAAATTAGCCGGTTAATGCGTATACTTGAACGTTGTAAAATCAGATTAAAATCATATCGATTTCAAATAATAATATTATTGCTGCATCATAGACCTAACTAAAATAGATGGTAATTCCAAGATGGTAGAGAACGATCAGGTTTCCGCTGAGCCTCAACCACTTACTTTTACTGAAACTGCTGGGAATGTCCTGTCTTCCGCTCGAATTGGCTGGAAGCTGAGTTTGGAGGATGTCGCAGGTAATCTAAATTTGAGCGTCGATACCATATCGGCCCTGGAAAAGGATGAGTACAGTCAATTACCGGGATATACCTTTGTTAAAGGATATATACGCTCATACGCTAAACTTTTGGAATTAAATCCTGATGATGTAATTGCAAGGGTACTTCTGGAGCCAGAGCAACTTGCGGAAATACCCTCTGTTAAGTCCTCTATAAAACTAAAAAGTAAACCCCTCAGGAAAAAAAACCGACCACTTGGGAAAATTTTTAGAGTTCTCATGGTTACGCTGTTATTGATTGGATTAGGTTTGTTTGGACTAAATCAGTTTTCTAAACTGGATAAAGACAAGCTTGCTTCGATATTAAAATTGCCTTCTTCTGGTTCTAAGGGAGATGTTAATGACAGCAACGAAATCGTTTTTCCTGTAACTCAGAGTCCCGATGAGAAAAAAGAAGCTTTAATTCGGATTGAATAAAATCGAAACGTGAACTGCAAGGTTTGTTTTCGATTAACTATTTTTTATTTTGCATCAGGTAGGCAATTCCATTGGACTCCGCGCTGCTTTCCAGGGCAATGGTTATCAACATTGTCAATGGGATCGAAAGAAACATACCAACCGGTCCCAGTACCCAGCCCCAGAAAATCAGCGAGACGAACACTACAAACGAAGAAAGATTCAATCCTCCACCCATCCAGCGGGTTTCAATAATATTTCCAACAATAATATTTATTGCGACGTAGCCAACGGATACCCACAACGCGGAAACCAGGCCATGATCGACGATGGCCAGAACTACAGCAGGAAGCCCGGCTAAAACAGATCCGACATAGGGTATGAAATTTAAAAAGAAAGCCAGTACTGCCCACAAAAATACATAATCAATGTTCAGTATCCACAGAAGTACCGCGACACAGCCAGCGGTTAGTGCGCTGGTGGCGGCCTTTAGTCCTAGATAGTGAATGACTTTGTTTGTGAACATCTGTAAGCGCTGCATGGATTCATCCGGGTTTTTCAATGCAGTCCTTAGTTTGTCAGGCAAATTTGCGACTTCAGTCAGGATAAATAAAACGGCTAGGAATACCACCAGTCCGTCAGCCAGGAGATTGCTCAATCCACTGAGCATATAGTTTAAAAGTGTTATCAGCGAATCGGGGTTTGCGTATTCTGAGATGCCATCCAGTGGCAATGCATATCCCCAACGCTGCGCTGTGTCGCTGAACTGGTTATATAACTCACTAAGATTTAATTTATATCTCGGTAGGGAGTCGCTGAATTGATCCAGTGAATTTGCGATCAAGCTAAACACAGCTGCCCCTACGAGGCCAACTATTGCAAGAATAATTACAAGGGCAATGGCCGTTGGGATGCGTTTTCGTTGCAGCCACATCAACGAAGGCGTGCATACGATGGATACGAATACCGCCATGAGTAGGGGGGAGACGATGCCACTGGCGCTTTTAATCCCTGCAATGAGTATAACCAATCCAGCCCCAACCAGAATCATTCTTGCCCCGGGAGTAAAATGGTCTGAGGTATTCATACTATTTTATTTATCGGACTAAATGTTCACGCATTCAGGGGAAATCATTATAGGTCCTGGTCACTGGATTTAGAGTTGGGCAGCCTGTTTTTCCGGCAGTAATTTCAGCTCGGGCTCCGCTTCAATAATCGGAATAATATTGGCCCCCCGTTCTACAAGGGGTAGGCGAATTATGGTCCGCAAACCAGGTGTATTGTCTTCCAGGGTTATGGTTCCATTATGCAATGCAATTACTGCTGATACCATGCTCAATCCCAGTCCATTACCGCTGCTGCTTCGACTCTGATCCAGTCTGTAAAATCGTCTGAATACCTTATCCCGTTCTGATTCTGGAATTCCCGGGCCATTGTCTGCGATTGTAATGATAAGTTCACTACTCAATCGAATCAGTGAAATTGAAAGGTTTCCATTATCTGGTGTGTACTTGATGGCATTTTCGAGGACATTCGCAATCGCCTGAAATAGCAGATGCTGGTCACCCTGAGAATTTATGTTTGCTTCTAATGTTGTTTCCAGGGTCTGATTTTTTTCTTCAACCAGGGGTTCATAAAATTCTACGACGTCTTCCAGCAAGGTATAAAAATCGATCTCAGCAAATCCAGCCTTAACCTGTCGGGCTTCGATTCTGGCAATTCGTAGCAGCGCATTAAATGTAGTTAACAGGGAGTCCGCTTCTTTAATTGACTTTTCCAGATTAATTGCGGATTTCGATGACGGTTCCTCCTGGAGTCGTGCGGCTTCCAGATGTTGCCGCAACCGGGCAAGAGGGGTACGCAAGTCATGGGCGATGTTGTCCGAGACTCTACGAATATCATCCATTAACATTTGAATACGATCCAGCATTTGATTTAAATTTTCCGCCACCTGATCAAAATCATCATTTCGACCAGTTACCGGAACTCGCCGCGATAGATCTCCCGACATGATACTTTGGGTGGTCTGGTTTATGCGTTCAATTTTTCGTACCGTTCTTCTGCTTAATACCAGTCCACCGACAAATGCCAATAGCACCATAATAGCAAGCCCCCAGGTTAGGGCCTGAATAATTCTTCTTTTCGCTTCGGTTAACTGATGGACATCCCGCCCAACGAGTAAACCATATTTTCCAGGTAGTCGGAATATTTTTGCACGCGCAATATGGGTTTCACTGGTTTGCTCGTTGACTTCCAGCGCAAATTCTATCCAGTCATTGGTTACCGCTGCATTTTTAGGCCATCTATCCAGGTTGCCGACTAGCGGTTGCAGTGTGAAGGTAGTCAGCAAGTAGATAGAATTTCCAGCAACTTGTTGACGGTCAACTCGTTCCGCTATCAGCTTAGTTAATCCTTGTAATCCTTCCTGGTCATAACGTTCAGCCAGGCCCTGTATCTCAGCCTGGATAGTGCTATCCATTTGCTGCGTCATGTATGACGCAGTGAAAACGTAGAAAAAATAAAATAAAAAAAGTGTCGAGGTGCTAAAGATTATGGCGTATAACAACGCCAGTCTAAAAGTATAGCTGTGGAATAAGCTATGTTTTTGCCGCACGTAAAATATATCCCGCACCACGAACCGTATTCAGTAGTGGTGTGTCAAAGTTTTTATCAATTTTGCCTCGCAACCGACTGATATGAACGTCAATCACATTGGTTTGAGGATCGAAATTATAATCCCATACATTTTCAAGCAGCATCGTTCGGGTCACAACCTGATTACTATGGCGCATCAAGTATTCGAGGAGCCTGAATTCTCTTGGCTGTAAATCGATTACCGTTTCACCTCGTTTCACTTCGCGGCCGAGTAAATCCATGACTAAATCTCCGGCAACCAATGTGGTTGCCTGTGCTTCTGCTACCGTTCGTCGGCCAAGGGCATCGAGCCTTGCCAGCAGCTCGGAAAATGCAAAGGGTTTTGTCAGGTAATCGTCCCCACCTGCTTTTAAGCCCTCTACTCGATCATCCACGTCGCCCAATGCACTTAATATGAGTGCTGGGGTGTGATTATTTTGAGAGCGGAGGGTTGATATGACAGTGAGACCATCCATTTCAGGCAACATTCGATCCACGATCAGAGCCTGATAATTTTCGCTGGTTGCCATTGAAAGGCCTTCGGTGCCCTGAATAGCTATGTCTGCGGTGTGTCCGGCTTCCATTAATCCTTTTTGTACATAGGCAGCTGTTGCTTCGTCGTCTTCGATTATGAGTATTCGCATTAGGCGATTCCTGGGTCAGTTTTTAAGAGAACTCAAAATTAGGGTTTAAGTAACGTTATGATAATGGCACGATTGGCATATCTCAATTACATTCCGGAATTTTGGCAGATTCGTTTTTATGGAGCTTCTGATTGAAACTGGGCGGATCAAGTTGCCACTTACAAATGGCACTGCGAAAATGATCAAGTTCAAGGCGCGAAACGCACCCAATAGCACGGCTATTGGGAAGTTTTGCAACGCAGAAATTGCCACGCGATAAATTGGGTTTGAACTCAAATTGACCGTTCATGTTTTAATCAGAGGCTCCTAATTATCGTCTATTTTAAATCAATTCAATTGATCAATGAACGACGTTACCAATTATTAAAATTAAAATAAAACATATGTCCCTTAAATCTGAGCTGAATAATGCCTGTAAAATTGATCCCGGGTTAAGAACTGTCATTGATACTATTGGATATCCAAAACCGCGGAGCAGGGCAACTGGGTACTCAACCCTGGCTGAGATTATAAATGCCCAGCAATTGTCCACCCGGGCAGCAGCTGCAATCTGGAAGAAACTGGAAAAATCTTGTGGTGGCGCGGTAACCTATCGGAAAATTTTAAACCGGGACCCAGAGACGTTGCGCGAATGTGGATTGTCGCGACAAAAAATTGAATACCTTCAAGGACTGGCCGAAATGGTTAGAAACGGAAATTTGCAGCTCGAAACCCTGGATTCACTATCAGACAATGGCGTTATCGATGAGCTTACAAATATACGTGGAATGGGCAGGTGGTCTGCAGAAATTTATGCCATGTTCGCCCTTGATCGAAGGGATTTTTTTCCGGCTAAAGATATTGCTTTACAGGTTGCGGTGCAACGCTATTATCAGTTGCCAGAACGACCAGGCGAGGAGCTAACCAGGGAACTAAGTGAGAAGTGGTCGCCACATCGAACCGCAGTTGCGGTGCTAATGTGGCGTTATTACGGCGCTACCACCCTGGATTAAAATCGACCCCGGCTCTAATGGAGCAGGATTAATGCGCCAGAATCTGACTGAGAAATAATTTAGTTCTCTCATTTTGTGGGTTATCGAAGAATTCGTGAGGGTTGTTCTCTTCGATAATTTCACCCGCATCCATGAATATAACGCGGTCGGCTACGGTCTTTGCAAATCCCATTTCATGGGTTACACAAATCATGGTAATACCTTCAGTTGCCAGCTCAATCATTACGTCGAGCACCTCTTTAATCATTTCTGGATCGAGTGCTGATGTCGGCTCGTCAAATAACAGAATACGGGGCTTCATGCATAAGCTACGCGCAATCGCTACCCGTTGCTGCTGGCCGCCAGACAGCTGGCCTGGATATTTATTGGCTTGTTCTGGAATTTTCACCCGTTCTAAATACTGCATGGCAACTTTTTCCGCTTCTGCTTTGGGTGTTTTTCTGACCCAGATTGGTGCCAGGGTGCAGTTCTCGAGCACCGTGAGATGGGGAAACAGGTTGAAGTGCTGAAAGACCATGCCAACTTCACGTCGAACGCTTTCAATATTCTTCAAATCATTGGTCAATTCTACGCCGTCTACAATGATGTCACCTTGCTGGTGTTCTTCCAGTCGATTTATACAACGAATTACCGTTGATTTCCCTGATCCTGAAGGCCCACAAATGACAATTTTTTCACCGTGCTTGACACTTAGATTAATGTCTTTGAGCACGTGAAACGCGCCATACCATTTATGCATTGCATTGATGTGAATCGCAAATTCAGATTGCTTAGCGTCAGCAGATGTTTGTGTTTGATCGTTCATAGTTTAAGTTCTCGTTTTTTATTCAGTCTGTTGTCATTTTTAATAATCAATGATTACCGCTTATGTCCGGTTTCAAGTTTGTCTTCCAGGTACAACGAATATCTTGCCATGGCAAAACAGGACACGAAAAAGAAGATAGCAACAAACAGGTATACCTCGTTGGAAAGCCCGGTCCATTTGGTGTCAGCAAGAGACGCACGGCCTATTCCCAGCGGATCGAGTAATCCGATGATCAATACCAATGTAGTGTCTTTGTACAGTCCGATAAAGGTATTAACAATTCCCGGAATGGATATCTTCAGCGCCTGTGGTAATACCACAAGTCGCATTGAGGCCCAGTACTTCAGCCCCATGGCGTCAGCCGCCTCGGTCTGGCCTTTTGGGATCGCTTGCAGACCACCGCGAATGACTTCGGCCATATAAGCAGAAGCAAACAGGGTAACCATGATTAATACCCGCAGCAGTAGATCGAATGAGGTTCCAGGGGGCAGGAAGTAACTCAACATGGTAGATGCCACGAATAACAATGTTATCAATGGCACACCACGAATAAATTCTATAAACCCAACGCAAAACATACGAATAATCGGGAGTTTCGATTGCCGGCCAAGGGCGAGGCATATTCCGATGGGCAGTGAAGCGGCAATACCCGTTACCCCGATCACCAGGGTTAGCATAAATCCGCCAAATTTATCAGTAGCAACCGGGGTTAACCCAAAACCGCCGACAAGTAACCATCCGGCGATAAACGGGAAAGCCATGGAAAAGTATAAGCCATATTTACGGTGCGGTACTTTGTCAAATAATACAGGAACAACTGCTAAGCACAATAAAATAAATGACAGATTAACCCGCCAGCGCTCTTCGATGGGATAGAAACCGTAGGTGAACAGTTTTAATCGTTCGCCAATAAACGCCCAGCAAGCGCCGCCTGCCTGGGCCTCGCATTCTTCGCGATTATTTCCGGTATACGCTGCATCGATAAATAACCAGTCCACTGCGCCCGGAATAACTTTATAGAGGAACCACGCCACCAGCACGGTCATAATGATATTAGCCGGACTAGAGAATAAATTTTCTCTGATCCAGGCAATCGGACCGATTAAATTCGATGGTGGTGGGAGGTCGGGATGTTCGCCTACTGTATAATTCTTTTCAGTCATTTTAGTATCCTCCTATCGTTCCACCAGTTTTATTCGATTGTTATACCAGTTCATAGCGGCTGATATTAACAACGAAAGGGTTAAATAGAGTAACAGTACAATGGTCATGCACTCCATTTCCCGTCCTGTCTGATTTAATGAGATCCCACCAATTGTGGCAACGATGTCCATATAACCAATGGCCACTGCCAGGGATGAGTTCTTGGTAATATTCAGGTATTGACTGGTTAGCGGCGGAACGATGATGCGTAACGCCTGGGGAATCACAACCAGACTCAGGGTACGCCCCCGACTAATTCCCAGTGCAGAAGATGCTTCGGTTTGACCCCAGCTTACTGCAGTGATGCCTGCCCGAACAATTTCTCCAATGAAAGCCGCGGTGTATCCGGATAACGCCAGCCACAATGCAATAAATTCGGGTCGGATAACCATTCCGCCCTTGAAATTAAATCCTTTCAGTTCCGGAATTTCCCAGACGATAGGGCTACCCAGCAGAAAATACATGACCATGGGAATGCCAATGATTGCACCCAGACTGATCCAAAAAACCGGATAATGTTTACCCGTTTCATCCTGTACTTTTTTGGCGTATCTTCCGAACCACAGGGTAAACACAATACCCGCGATAATTAGTGCAGTTACTATCCAGAACAGGGGCTCGAACAACGGCTTTGGTATGAAAAACCCGCGATTGGTCAGAAATGCAGAATCGCTAAAATTCATGGCCTGCTTGGGAATTGGCAAGGTGTGGACAATAATGCCGTGAACCAGCAAGATATGAAGCAATACGGGAACGTTTCTAACGTATTCGATATATACGTATGCCAGTTTATTGGTTAACCAGTTCTTGGAGAGCCTGAGGACGCCCAGCAAAAATCCGAGAACAGTTGAAAGCAGAAGGCCACAAACGGCAACTAATAAGGTATTAAGAATACCCACCATCATCGCCCGAAAGTGGGATGAGCGCGAGGTGTACTCAATAAAATGTTGGTTGATGTCGTAACTTGATGGTTGAGTTAAAAAGCCAAAACTATATCCTTTGCCTATAGCTTCAAGATTTGCAGCTGCATTTCGAATAATATAGGCAAAAAATCCAAATATTAGGATAACCGCAATAATCTGGACAATTACAGATCGGGCTTCTTTGTCATTCCACAGACGCGATATTGCGTTTCGCTGAGGTAATGTGTTTTTGGGTAAGGCGACTTCACTCATTGGTATTTTCCAGTCTACCGCATACCTATCCGATAAAGGTTTCGGATTTTGCGGTTTATTATGTTGCAGTAATTATGGTGTAACAACTTGGTAAAAAACATGGCAAAAAAAAGGGGCGCTTCAATAAGATTGAAGTGCCCCAGTTTTTATATCAAATTGATAATCTAAACTTCAGATTAACGAATTGGTGCGGCATACAAGATACCACCGTCTCTCCAGGAAGCATTCAAACCACGCTCCAGAGCGAGAGGTGTGTTAGGACCAACATGGTTTTCGAAACGCTCAGCATAGTTACCACCTGCTTTAATCGCACGAACAGCCCATTGTGCATCAAGGCCAATCATCGCACCCATGTCGCCTTCTGTACCACACAGACGATTGACGCTTGGATTGTCACCTGCTGCACCACACAGTGAGTCAATATTTTCAGAAGTTACACCGAGTTCTTCAGCATTAATGATAGCATTCACAACCCATTTACCGATGTCAGACCATTGGTCGTCACCATGACGAGTTGCGCCACCCAGAGGCTCTTTAGAAATAATTTCTGGAAGAAGCACGTGAGCAGAAGGGTCATCCAGCGCAGCACGGGTAGAAGCCAGACCTGATGCGTCAGTTGTGTAAACATCGCAACGGTTTGCTGAGTAGTTGGAAATACCTTCTTCATTAGTTTCGATGTTCACTGGCTCGTAGCTCATGCCATTTGCACGAAAATAATCCGCAAGGTTAAGTTCTGTTGTTGTACCGGTTTGGATACATACAGACGCCCCATCCAGTTCAGATGCAGACGATACACCCAAATCCTTACGTACCAGAAAGCCCTGACCATCATAATAAGTAACAGGCAGGAAGTTCAGTTTAAGATCGGTGTCACGGCTCATGGTTTCTGTGGTGTTACGAAACAAAATGTCGCCTTCGCCAGAGTTCAACAGGGTAAAACGAGTTTTACCAGTTGAAGGAACGAATTTAACTTTTTCGCCGTCCCCCAAAACCGCAGCGGCAACCGCACGGCAAAAACCTGCATCGAGACCTTCCCAACGACCGTTTTCATCTGGAGCAGCAAAGCCAGCCAGACCGGTAGTAACAATACAGTTTAATTCTCCTCGAGCTTGCACGTCTTCTAGAGTGCCGGCTTGAGCAGTCATCGCAGTAAGCGACAGCGCAGCAGAGATTGCTGCAATTTTAGTAACTCTCATTTAGATTTCTCCTCTTTAGTTTGAGTTATATTGAAAAAACACCGATTTCAGGGATTTCCAAGGATTGTTTATCACGCCAAAATCGGTAGACCATTATTGTACATTATAAAAAGGCGCAATGACCACTATCAAAATTGCCTAATAACGGCTGAATAATTGATCAATTTGTGTTATGCGCCTGCAAATCCGCATGATAAGACGACCTTACCATCGCCCCCGATGCGGCATTGATAAATCCCAGGGAATTTGCAATTTCTCCCAATTCTTCAAATTCGTTAGGATGCCAATAACGTTTCACCGCTAAATGATGACGACTGGGTTGTAAATATTGACCCAACGTGAGCATATCAACATCGTGTTTACGCATATCCTCCAGAACCATAATTACTTCATCTCTGGTTTCGCCAAGGCCGAGCATAATTCCAGATTTGGTCGGTACGCCGGGTTGGGTTTGTTTGATCCTCCCTAGCAAGTCCAGTGAATATTCGTAATCTGATCCAGGGCGAGCCTCTTTGTAAAGACGCGGCACGGTTTCCAGGTTGTGATTAAAAACATCTGCTGGAGATTTTTCCAGAATGTCCACAGCCACATCTATGCGACCCCGAAAATCCGGGGTAAGAATTTCAATTTTGGTGTTCGGGCACAGCTTACGTACGGCGTCGATACATTTAACAAAATGTGTGGCCCCTCCATCGCGCAGGTCATCCCTGTCCACCGAGGTAATCACCACGTATTTAAGTTTCATGGCTGCAATAGTCTCAGCCAGATTTTGTGGTTCATTCTCATCCAGTGGATTTGGACGACCATGACCGACATCACAAAATGGACAGCGGCGTGTGCAAATATCACCCATAATTAAAAACGTCGCAGTGCCATTGCCAAAGCATTCCCCAAGATTGGGACAGGCCGCTTCTTCACATACGGTATGCAAACCTTTGGAGCGTAATATTTTTTTGAGTTCTACAACTTCTTTTGTGCCAGTGAAGCTGGCTCGAATCCATTTTGGTTTTCGCAGGAGCTGGTCCCGAGGTAACGGCGCAATCTTCACCGGAATGCGCGCCATTTTGTCGGCGCCGCGAAGTTTTTCACCCTGGACAACTTTTTTTGGTTTTTCGATAATGGGTTGCATAACTAAATTGTTAGAATAATTTTGGTTGTGTATCAGGCGTAATCAGACATGGGCGGACAAGAACATACCAGATTTTTGTCACCATAAACATTATCCACCCGTCCAACTGGTGGCCAGAATTTATTGTCTCTGGTATCTTGGGTGGGGAAAAATGCCTGTTGTCGAGAATAGGGCATATCCCATTGATCTTCTATCAGTAAATGATAAGCGTGGGGTGCATTGGTTAACAAGCTGTTTTCCAGTGTGGCATCACCTGATTCTATCTCGCGGATTTCTTCTCTAATGGCGATGAGTGCATCACAAAATCGATCAATTTCCCCTAGAGACTCGCTTTCGGTGGGTTCGATCATTAGTGAATCAGGGACGGGCCAGGACATGGTTGGCGCATGAAATCCATAATCGATTAATCTTTTTGCAACATCTTCAACGGTCACCCCGGAGCTTTCTTTGAGCGGTGCAAGATCAATCACACATTCGTGGGCGACCCGTCCGGATTTGCCTTTGTAAACAACCGGGAAATGCGGATCAAGACGATGGGCGATATAGTTGGCGTTTAATATTGCAACCTGGGTCGAACGCTTCAATCCATGTTTGCCGAGAAGACGCATATAGGCCCAGGAAATCGTCAGTATCAGGGGCGATCCCCATGGCGCCGCGGACACCGTTCCAAGTGGGCTTGAGCCACCGCGGTTACATTTTATCACCGGGTGATCGGGCAAAAAAGGTAACAGGTGTTTGCGCACCCCAATGGGCCCCATACCCGGACCGCCGCCGCCATGGGGTATTGCAAATGTTTTATGAAGGTTAAGATGCATGACATCTGCACCGATTTCAGCCGGTCGACAAATTCCAACCATGGCATTCATGTTGGCGCCATCCATATAGACCTGTCCACCATGGGCATGAATAAGGTCACAAATTTCTTTTATTGATTCTTCAAATACACCATGGGTGGACGGGTAGGTCACCATGGTTGCCGCCAGGGTATCTTTATATTCTTCAGTTCTGGCTTTTAGATCATCCATATCGATATTGCCGTCCTTATCACATTTAATCACCACCACTTTCATTCCAGCCATGATGGCGCTGGCGGGATTGGTGCCATGGGCGGATGACGGGATCAGGCAAATATTGCGCTGGTCATCGCCGTGAGATTTATGCCATGCCCGGATACACAACAGACCCGTGTACTCGCCCTGAGACCCGGCATTGGGTTGAAAACTGAAGCCGTCAAATCCGGTGATTTCGCACAACATCGAGTCCAGTCGATTAATGATGCGGTGATAGCCCTTGGTATGTTTGGCAGGTGCAAATGGGTGGATGTGGGCGAATAGCGGATTGGAAATGGGTTCCATTTCGCTGGCGGCATTGAGTTTCATGGTGCACGAACCCAACGGTATCATCGCCCTGGCCAGGGTGATATCTTTGCTCGCGGTTTTACGCAGGTAGCGCATGAACTCGGTCTCGGAACGATAGCGGTGAAAAATCGGGTGAGTTAGAAATTCGCTGGTTCTTCTTAGAGGTTCAGGAATGGATTGATCTAAATCCGTATCAAATAGAGAACCACTAACCTGTTCAGAAGTGGTCCCCGCAAAAACTTCGAGCAAACCAACGACCTTTTCGCGCGAAATAGTTTCGTCCAGGCTGATACCGAGATGATCCTCATCTACAAAGCGCAGGTTATAGCGTGCCTGTTCGGCTTTATCCAGAATGCGTCTGGCGAGACCTGGCGTACGTATGATGAGGGTATCAAAAAAATCTTTATGCACAATCTCAAATCCCAGATGGGTGAGTTCGAGCGCCAGGGCACGGGCCAGGCGATTGACTCCTTTTGCGATTCGGAGAAGTCCTTCGGGACCATGATACATGGCATACACCGTCGCCATGATTGCTAGCAGCACCTGTGAAGTACAGATATTACTGGTGGCCTTATCTCGTCGTATATGTTGCTCGCGAGTTTGTAAAGCCATGCGATAGGCAAGATTGCCGTTGGAATCCACACTTGTTCCAATCAAACGACCAGGCAGGGAGCGCTTGTATTTCTCATGAGTCGCCATATAAGCCGCATGGGGACCACCAAAACCCATCGGTACACCAAATCGCTGGGTGCTGCCAATGGCGATGTCAGCGCCCAGTTCTCCCGGTGGTTTTAACAATGTCAAAGACAATGGGTCTGCAGCCATAATCACCAGGGCTTCACAGGATTTCAGATTTTCGATTGTTTTGCCGTAATCACGTATCTGGCCTGAAGCATCGGGATACTGGATCAGACCGGCGAAATATTCTCCGTCAGCTGACGACGCTTCGCATTCACCGATCACCACGTCGATACCCATAGGTTCAGCCCGAGTTTTTACTACTGCAATGGTCTGGGGAAGGCATGACTGATCCACCAGAATTCGTGTTGATTTGCTTTTGGTTACTCGATACGCGACCAACATGGCCTCCGCTGCCGCGGTTGCTTCATCGAGCAATGATGCATTGGCGAGCTCCATTCCGGTTAAATCCATGATCATCTGCTGAAACGTGATTAGAATTTCCAGTCGCGCCTGACTGACTTCGGGCTGGTAGGGGGTATATGCGGTATACCAGTCCGGGTTTTCCATCACATTTCGACGTATCACCGGCGGTGTAACCGTCCCATAATAACCGAGGCCAATCATGGATATTGCTGCAGTGTTGTCTGCAGCGATTTGACGGCTTAATTTATTGAGTCGGTTTTCATCCAGCGAGCGCGGTAAAGAAAACTCATTTTGACTTTGTATGGCTTCGGGAATAGTTTGCTCTATTAATTCATCCAGAGAATTAATCCCCAAAGTTTCCAGCATACGGGTAATATTATCTGGATTGGATCCGATATGTCGGATAGTAAAATCATCAGCTCTGGGCATGGTTGGACTCGAATAGATTTATTAAATTAAAGCGAATTCTGGAAATAGCGCCGTCTAGGTCTAGTTCTAGGCTAGGGACTCAACCAGGGATTTGTATGCTGCATCATCCATCAAACTGGACAATTCTTCGCTGTCGCTGGGTTTGATTTTAAAAATCCAGCCGTCACCATCGGGGTCTTCATTGACCTTTTCCGGGGTGTCGGTTAACTGGTCATTGACCGCGACAACGGTTCCACCAATCGGTGATTTGACTTCTCCTGCGGCTTTCACCGATTCGATAACCGCTGCATCTTCGCCTTGGGACAGCACCCGATCTACATCGGGAAGTTCAATAAATACAACTTCACCAAGCTGCTCCTGGGCATAGTGTGTTATCCCTACGGTTACCACTCCATCTTCCTCCCGGGCCCATTCGTGATCATCTGTATATCTTGTTGTCATTGTTAACCTCTTCTAAATTGTTAATACTGATTTAAATTCGATAGTACTGTCTTTGCACAAACGGTAATCGGGTAACGGTCACTGGTAATCGCTTGTCTCTCACCACTGCGTTCAATTGATTATATTCCTCACTGTGATCAATTTCGACATAACCCATACAAATTGGTTTCCCCAGGCTCGGACTAAATCCTCCGCTGGTAACTTCTCCTATCGTCTTGCCTTGCTGGTCTTCAATTACGGCGCCGTCGCGGATCGGTGCCCGTCCTTCGGGGGACAGCCCAACCAGCAATCTGGATACATTTTTTGGAATCTGGGGCAAGATAATTTCGGCTCCCGGAAATCCCCCAGGCCGTTCACCCGTGGATCGTCGGGATTTGGAAATTGCCCAAAGTAAATTAGCTTCAACCGGCGTAGTCTGTTCGGTAATTTCATGGCCATAAAGAGATAAACCCGCTTCCAGTCTCAACGAATCTCTTGCGCCCAGACCAACCCATTTAACCGCTTCATCCGCCAAAAATAATTCAGCAATTTCTACTGCATGTTCATCCGCCATGGAAATTTCAAATCCATCTTCTCCGGTATAACCCGACCTTGTAAGATTACATCGAATACCCTTAATTTCCAGACTTCTCACCGCCATAAATCCCATGTCCCCGAGATCATGACCCAGCCCTTCTAGAACCGCGCCGGACGCAGGGCCTTGTAGGGCGATCAGGCTTTGATGTTCAAGCATTTCGACTGACAGAGATTCACCCAGTTTTTCAGATAGATGTTTAAAATCATTGTCCTTGCATGCGGCGTTCACAACCAGCATATATTCATTTTCTCCCGAGCAGGAGACCATAAGGTCGTCGATGACGCCGCCGGTTGGATTTAATAACAGGCCATAGCGTTGCTGACCGGGTTCCAGCGATAAAATATCCACCGGCATTAGGGTTTCTAGTAATGCCCCAGCATTGCTACCCGTTACCCGAATTTGACCCATATGGGAGACATCAAACAGGCCTGCCTTTTCTCGGGTATGCAGATGTTCCTTGATGATGCCATCGCTGTAGTTCACCGGCATTTCATAGCCGGCGAAAGGGACCAGTTTGGCACCGCCGCCCTGGTGTAAATCATACAGTCTGGTGCGTTTCAATTTTTCTGGTGTGCTCATTGGCGTAGATGGTTTATCTATAAGTAAGATTTACCGTTATGATAAACCAAATAGATATATTATAAAAATTAATTGATTAAATTTATGTATTTATATTGCAAATACTCTAAATTAATCAATTGGCCTGAGTGAGTATAGCAAGTGATGGCCCCACAATTATTTAAGAGCCTGAATGGTGTTATGGATCCCGGATATCCCTCCGGGATTGTTCGTATCATCCCTGATACTCACCCCGTTGGGGCTACGCGAAATTCTGCTCCCAGCAGAATTTTCCGGGATGACGGCCATATAATTAACCCTTCCAATGGATCCTTCGTCGTGCCTCCTCAGGATGACGGCGGGTTTCATTCATATGTCCAATCTCTGTCATTTCCGCGAAGCTTGCCCTCGGCCCCGATCGGGGGGCGGGAATCCATCCATGACATTGCAGAAAGTCAGGTTTTGTCCAGAACGCAAAACCAAACATGGACCCCGAATATCCTTCCGGGATTGTTCGTATCATCCCTGATACTCACCCCGTTGGGGCTATGCGAAATTCTGCTCCCGGCAGAATTTTGTTCGTATCATCCCTGATACTCTCCCCGTTGGGGCTACGCGAAATTCTGCTCCCGGCAGAATTTTCCGGGATGACGGTCATATTATTAACCCTTCCACTGGATCCTTCGTCGTTCCTCCTCAAGATGACGGGATGGAGGCCCGATTCAGGGTGACGAGCGTTGGATTGAATAGGCTAGTCATCCTGATCGAGTGTAGCGAGGAAGGATCCAGAATTTAAGTAGGAAACCTCTGAACAAGTCATGACCGATCAACTTGAGTCCAAACCCAATTAATCTCGTGGCAATATCTACGTTAAAAAATCTCGCCCAAGTGATTGTATGGGCCATGCTATTGCACCCATTTTTTGCCTTGATCTTGATCATTTTGCCCCGCGCCATTTTAAGTGGCAATTTGATTCGCCCAGACTGGTTCAGAGGTTCCTTAGCAAGTGAAGTTTGTCCTAAGAAAACTTCTCAGTTTTTTCTCGGTATTGTGCGCATTTATCCAGATAATGCGTTGTGCTGACCGGCATGGGTACCCGTACGTTTGCGATCCAGGTGATCAATTCTTTACCGTCACGAAGTAGATTTGTGCCGCGTTTGATATGTCGTTCCAGGCCATTGCTGGCCTTAGCGGGAATGGTTGCGCGAAAGTCGAGAATTTTTTCTCCGTCAGCCACAAATTCAGGCCAGATGGTGAGATAGTCAGGGTCGCTGCGCAGAATCTCACTCTCGTTTTTTGCGATTACAATAAAATCCTCGACCAGTGGTTTGGCTTGACTAAACCATTCCAGGTTACAAAGGGTCTGATTAATGGTTTCTCCTATACGATCGATTTCCCGCATAGCCTGGGCAATCTTTCTATATCGACTGCAATAATAATCAGCAATGGGCATAGTAAAAACCTTGACCGGTTCTCCCCATAGTTCATCAATCCCTTCCTCACCGCTGTGGTGCTTGGCGTTCCCACTCAAAGACAATGCTTCAGACAAGCAACTCGAACACTGTCGCATCAGATCGTCTTCACGGGTGATATGGATTCCGCGCTGTTCCAGATCGACAATGGTTGTGAAAATATCCGTTGCCCGATTAAACAATGCGCCAGCCAGCATCGCCGCATTCACCCGTTTTCGTTGTGGGTCCTGCTCTTTTTCATAAGCGGCGCGAACCTGATCGAGTTTGTCGCCAGGTGTATTGATGCCGGGCTCAGTATGGTGAAAAGTTCTTCGAGTAAGTGCGTCCAGTAGTTTCTTTTTTTCAATCAGAGACTCGACCGGGGGCTCGTAATATCGAATCCAGTAACCATCGTAATAAGTATGGTCCACCCCATCAATTTTCTGGATAGTGCCATTTTCGGCGGGTTTTCTGCTGGCGGCAGCCATTCTGGGTAAGTTCCGGTAAATAAAATTATGACTGAAATCTTTAAACTAATTTAATCTGGTGTTACTTCAATTTACCCATTGCATCCAGGGTTTGATCAAGGCTTTCCCAGGTCAGGTTATAAAATTCATCTACCTGTTGCCGAGTCATAATTAGTGGTGGACTCATAACCATAACATCACCTACCGCCCGTATAATTAAACCATTGTTCGCACACAGCTCACGACAGGTTTTACCCGCAGTGCCATGTTCATCAAATTTTTCCTTGGACGCCTTGTTCTTAACCAGTTCTAGAGCGCCCATAAAGCCTTTGCCCCGAGCCTCTCCAACTAGCGGATGATCGCCCAGGCTGGCCAGTCGAGCCAGAAAATAATCCATGACATTGTCTCGGGCATTTTCAATAATTCGTTCATCCCGCATGATCTGAACATTTTTCAGCGCCACTGCACAGGCAACCGGGTGACCGGAATAGGTATAACCATGGGCGAATTCGCCGGATTGATCGAGAACCTCAGAAATTTGATCCGACATCATTACCGCACCGATAGTCTGATATCCCGAAGACAAGCCTTTTGCCATAGTCATCACATCGGCTTCAATTCCAAAAGTGTTAGACCCAAACCATTCTCCCGTTCTGCCAAATCCGCAGATCACTTCGTCGGCGCATAACAGTACATCGTATTTTTTGCAGATCCGATTAATTTCAGGCCAATAGCTATGTGGCGGAACGATAACACCACCGGCACCCTGTATGGGTTCGCCAATAAATGCCGCAACCCGATCAGCACCGAGTTCAAGAATTTTTTCCTCAAGAGCCCGGGCACGTTGTAGACCGAATTCCTCTACCGAGAGGTCAACCCCTTCACGGTAGTAATACGGCTGGTCAATATGTTCGATATTCGGAATAGGCAGGCCACCCTGAGCATGCATTGGGGTCATGCCACCCAGGCTAGCCCCGGCCATAGTGCTACCGTGGTAGGCATTGTGACGACTGATGACCACATTGCGGTTTTTATGTCCCTGGGCGGCCCAGTAGTGACGAACCAGTCGCAATACGGTGTCATTGCCGTCAGAGCCAGAACAACCAAAAAATGTTCGATTCAGATTGGATGGCGTTACTTCCGCAAGAAGTTCCGCGAGTTCTATCGCAGGTACCTGGGCGGATTGGAAAAAACTATTATAAAAAGGCAACTGTTCCATTTGCAGTTTGGCCACTTCCGCCAGTTCCGTTCTGCCATAGCCTATATTCACACACCATAAGCCAGACATCGCATCGAGGTACTTGTTACCTTCGCTGTCATAAATATAGATATTCTCGGCACCGGTAATAATTCGAGCGCCATTTTCAGCCATTTCCTGATTATCGGTAAACGGATGATAATAATGCTTGCGATCGAGTTCTTGTAACAAAGCGGTATCGTAGGTTCTCATGGCATTAAAATTCTGCTGAATTTGGCTGGAGCTAAAGGGATTCCCTTAGCGGGATAAATTATGGTCAAATGATAACTCAGCTAAGGATTTTCACCAACATGAAAGACATCATTTCCTTTTCTTTTTTTCTCACCGCATTTGTGGCTGGTAGTGTGTTATTACACGGGTTGGTCAATTTAACCGGATTGTCGGGGTTACCGGCATTTTTGGTCTTCTGTCTTCCCTTAATCGTCGTCATTGCCAGTGCGACAAAAGAAGATTCGGAAAAACTAATCGCTAAAATTATAAAAGTCGGGTTGTGGGGATATTCATTTATTCTTGCCGTAGCGGGTTTAGCATGGTTTATCGGTGTATAGGTATAATCAATTCGAATCAGAATAAAGGTTTGCTTTTGCAACCATAGGCCATAATTTTAACTATCCAGGAACACCATTAAATTGACTATGAAGCCCAGTTTTTCAATCGGTATCGAAGAAGAATACATGCTGGTAAACCCACAAAGCGGTGATCTGGTTCGCACCGCACCGCGTTCGTTAATGCCGGCGATGAAAACCAAGCTGGGTGAACGGGTGTCACCTGAATTTTTACAATCCCAGGTGGAAGTGGGTACCCCGGTCTGTAAAAATATTCAACAGGCAAGGGATGAACTGGGGAGTTTGCGTCAGATGGTAGCTGAAGTTGCAAAAGATCATGATATGGCAATTATTGCGGCATCTACCCATCCATTTGCCAGACCCGAAGATCAGGCAATAACCAAAAAAGCCCGATACGCTGAACTTGCTCAGGATCTTCAAGCAGTCATTCGGCGGTTTTTAATTAGTGGCATGCACGTCCACGTTGGCATCGATGACGATGATTTACGTATTGATTTGATGAATCAGGCCAGCTATATCCTGCCCCATCTATTGGCATTGAGTACATCTTCACCATTTTGGACCGGTGAAGATACCGGGCTTAAGTCCTATCGTATGTCGGTGTGGAATGAAATGCCGAGAACAGGATTGCCCCAAACTTTTGAAAGCTATTCCGAATATCAAAGGCATGTTAATGTTTTGGTAGAGGCTGGGGTAATCGAAGATTCTACGAAAGTCTGGTGGGATCTACGTCCAAGCGATCATTATCCTACCCTGGAAATGCGTATTGCAGATTTGTGCACTTCTTTGAAAGACACTATATGTGTCGCGTCAATTTATCAATGCTGGTTGCGCATGCTCTACCGGTTGCGAACGCGAAATCAAAAGTGGCGAAAATATTCCAATATGCTTCTGGAGGAAAACCGCTGGCGTGCTCACCGCTATGGTATCGATCAGGGATTGATCGATTTTGGTGTCGGAAAGGTTGTGGATTACCCGATACTACTTGCTGAGATTCTGACATTGATTAAAGAAGATGCGGAAGAAGCCGGGTGTTTGAAAGAAATTAATCATGCTAAAACCATTATCAGGCGTGGAACCAGCGCTCATCGCCAGCTGAAAATTTATCAAAACGCCCTGGACAAAGGTCTGGACCACGATGTTGCAATGAAAAAGGTGGTAGATTGGCTGCGTCGGGAAACCTTAAATTGTTGATTGGTTGTTTCAAAATAATTTCCGCGTTGAAGATTACTTAATAATTTTTCGAATCGAGTATTTCATTGATAGGGCGGCGAGGTTTTCATCTATTTTCAAACTTTCTCATCTTGATTGTTTCAATCGCATTTGCGCTGTTTATCGCAGAAATGTCCGCAAGGTTCTATCGTCAGGCTAACCATGAAATTCGACCGATGTACGGTGTATCAAAAGATGATCATGTATTATTTGAGCCCAATTTTCAGCACAAAATTGAGTCAAATGATTTTAGCTTTGAGATTAAAACCAATCGTTATGGTCGACGTGATAAGGAGTGGAATGATCAGGACATAGTAAACCCAGATAATGTTGTTTTTATCGGTGATTCATTTGTGATGGGATATGGTGTCGATGACGATTATACGCTGCCAACTTTAATTGAGAATCTTTTTCAAACACACTATCAAAATAGAGAGGTATTTAATTTTGGAATCGGCGGTTCGATATCCACCCCTGAATACTTGAGGCTGTTTGAACAGTCTACTGAGCTTGGGATAAACGCAGAATTGATTCTGGTTGGAATATTTCTAGGAAACGATTTCCTGGATAAATCATCCGCAGCAATTAGATCGAAAAAAGCGTATACGAAAAATAACACTAATAATTCAAGTCGCAACAATCCAAGTACAAACGGAATATTTGATTTGAATTTGCTTGCTAATTCTGAACTTCTCCTTCTTACCAAGGAAACAATTAAGAACTCCTATCTGTTGACTGGACTGGCACTAAGAATTGGGGAATTATTTAAAATCGAAGTCTATCGATCACCATCAGCCTATATATACAGACACGAATGGAGTGATGGTGAAAAGGAATTATTTCAATCCAGACTGGGCTACCTGCAGAGTCTGGCAGAGAGGGTGCGTGCTAGTGACAAAAAATTAGGGGTTGTACTTTTCCCAAATAAAATTCAGGTCGAGAGCGCAAATTTATTGACGGGGAAATACTATGATGCAGAAAAGCCGAACAAATTGATTCTGGCTTTCTGTGAGAAAATCAATATGAAATGTTTGGATCTTTTGCCTGATTTGGCCGGGACGTTTTCGGAGCATGGGGTTCCGCAATATTATCCGATCGATCGACATTTGAATGAATATGGGAATCAGCTCGCGGCAAATAAGATTTTCAAATGGATAAATGAAACTGAATTGGTTTCTGCTCACGGATCCAATTAATTCACAGATTCAATTAATATAAAATCATCAATAAATTTGTTTTATTTGTTAAATGGCAATTTCGGCGTTGGGAACAGCGTGTATTTTGATTTTAGATGAATCTGAATTTCTAGGGATAGTCTAATATTTCTATCATGACGGACCCTAATCAATTTTTGTGCGATGCGTTTTATACCCGCCATTGCTCGCTACTACTTAAAAGTTATCAATACCTTACGGGGAAGGTGTTGCTTGAGAATAATCTACAACCATCAGAACGGGTGGCAAAAATATTTGGAGCCCCCTTTGCTCTGGTTTCCCACGGAATAGGGGATGATCCATTATTTAATTTCGCCAACAGAACTGCTCTCGAACTATTCGAATTAAGCTGGGCGCAATTGATAGAACTACCATCGAAAAAATCTGTGGAACCTGAAAACCGTCAGAGTAGGAAAAAGTTGTTAAAGCAGGTGGCTGAGACCGGTTTTATTGATGATTACTGTGGTATCCGAATTTCTTCAACAGGAAAAAGGTTTTACATAGAAGACGCAACGGTATGGAATTTAATAGACCATCATGGTGCATATCATGGCCAGGCCGCAGTTTTTCATCGATGGAAATATCTTTGAAGAATTTCCCTGAAAAATTTCTCTGGAAAATTTCTCTGGCCATGGGATATTCAATAACTAATCCAATAATTTATTCTCGTATATATCAAGAATACTCACGCCTTGTTTTTTAATCTGAAAAATCAGCTCTGCACGCTTTAATTGATGTTTTATCCAGGGCGTCGTGAACGATTTCTTTGGTGGTAAAATGTAATAGTCAGCTTTCTTGGGTTGGCGATCTGATGACTCAATTTTTGGATTGAGCATTCCGGCTTTCTTGTAATACTGTAATATGTTTCCACAAATGGGTGTCCAGTAAATACTGTCCGGTCGCTGGTTCATCCATTGTAGAATTTCAATATAACCCGAACACCAGTAATCTGTTTCAAGGCCCAAGTTATGGGCATTTTCTGTGCTACCAATAAACTCGTTATAGTGAAGGGTTTGGTATGGGTGATAGCGAATCACACCAGTATAGAGTGTGATCAATGACACCAGTATGATCAAACCATTGAAAACTGATTTTGGGAAAACCGTATTGGCATATAAATATTTCAGGCCAGCCCCGGCAAAAATACAAATAAAGGGGAAAATGGGTAAAAATAGTCGTACCCCATCATGTTTGCTTGGGCTGACGGCAATTACTGTCAAAACCAATAAAATATTAAACAAGAAAAATATCTTCCAGTCCCGCTCCAGACCTTTCGCTACGATACCAACCGTCCCTAGGCCAAGCACTAAAACCGGTGTGGTTAATAATGTGATTACAAATGGCACTGACCACGGAGCATTTTTATAAATCTCACCAAAATACAAAAGGGGAATGCGACGGTGATCTGCGTGAAAAAGGGCATACTCATAAAAATTGTCCCAGGGGTGAATCCACAGCCACGGCCACAATGCAAAGAATAACAGTGGGCATGCAATGGCTATGATGACAAATTTTCGGGTAAAGAGTGTGCCTTGCTGCCAGTAGTAAAGCAGGATAGGGAAACATAAAAACAGCCCCTGAATCTTGGTCAGCAATGCCATGATTACAGCCAGAATAATTAAGCCAAGGTGATTTTTCCAGAGTGCGTAGATTGCAAAAAACCAGCATGCGGTGATGGCGTAATCCTGGGCGCCAATATGCGCGTGGAAAAATATTCGGGGAAGAAAACTAAAAGACAGTACAACAAATACAGCAGGCCACAATCCTAAAAACGATTTTGAAAATGTAAACAGACAAAAACTCAGGATGTAAACGAATACCAGTATCGAAGTTCGATAAGCCGTATGTTCGCTTAACCAGTCCAGTTTCAAATGAAAAAGGGCGATGAAAAATCCACCCAGGGTTTTGGTCAGTGGCGGGTGTTCAGAATTATGGCCCCAGACCTGTTCCAGATCGCTAAACGGAGAAAGAATCCAGCCGATGTACTGTTTGCCAGCGTGAAAGTAGACAGTCTCATCCCAGGTTATACCGTAGTCTGTGATGGTTAGTCCCACACAGAGGCAAATCAGTATTGCCAGGCAATTGCCCTGTATCGACGTATTTCTCATTTTGAAGCGTTAGTGTTAAGCGGTATTCCACAGGGGTTTCGCCTGGTATTAATTTCAGCAGCCAACCATATTGCGTGAATTCACAGAATCAATAAGAATTCGGTAAATCAGATTTAAAAATGTTATTGAGCAAAAAGATTCGAACGATTCTACCATTTTTACAAAAATGTAATAGCAAACTAACAGTTGCAGATATCCCCAGTTCGATGGCTGCATGCTAAAAACAGACATTAAGCAATGCAATTGTATTTTACTGGACAGTATTTCGAAATTTGTGAACCCGGAATAAATAATAATCTGCTTTTTGCCTAAAAAAAATCGGGTCACGCCAATTAAAATATTGTTTAATTTATTTCCATCTGTTCCAATACCCCCGCCACAATTGACGGTATCCTGGAATCTCCACAAAGGTTCAGTCAATGGTTGGTGTCGAGTTATTTATAAAGGAAATATTGTTGATTTTTAATTTTTCGTTTGCCAAATTTCTCCCATTTCTGAGATGGGGGCGGAACCTGGATAAGGAAACGGTTCGCATCGACCTTCTGGCGGGTCTGACTGGTGCCGCCATTGTTCTGCCCCAGGGCGTTGCTTTTGCCACCATTGCCGGGATGCCCCCTGAATATGGAATCTATGCAAGTATTGTCCCGGCCATAATTGCGGCATTATTTGGTTCGTCCTGGCATTTGGTTTCAGGCCCAACTACCGCCGCATCGATTGTTATGTTCTCGTCATTGAGCGGAATGGCGGAACCCGGAAGCGCAGAATATATTTCATTGGCTATCACTCTGGCATTCATGGTTGGGGTCACCCAGTTTATTATGGGTACGGTCAGGCTGGGAACCCTGGTAAATTTCATATCTCATTCAGTAATAGTCGGCTTCACTGCCGGGGCCGCATTGCTTATCGCCGCCAAGCAGATGAAAATTTTTCTGGGCCTGGATATCCCTGTTAAAGAGCATTTCTACGAATCTGTAATCTATCTTTGGGAGCATTGGAGCGCATTTCACCCAATGGTAACTATTGTTGGGTTTACCACTGTTGCTGTGGCGGTTGTGGTCAAAAAAATCTGGCCGAAGTTTCCCGCAATAATCGTAGCCATGATTGTAGGTGGCTGTCTTGCCGTAGCACTCAATATGATTTTTGGTGAAGAGAAAACCGGGATCACCATGATTGGTGCATTACCCCGGCAACTACCCCCATTTTCTGTGCCAGATTTATCAATTAGCACAATTCAGGAGTTAGCACCGCTGGCGCTTGCTATGACCCTGTTTGCGCTTACCGAAGCGGTTTCTATTTCCAGGTCTATTGCACTTAAAACCGGACAACCGATTCAGGGTAATCAGGAGTTTCTGGGCCAGGGGCTGTCCAATATTTGTGGTAGTTTCTTTTCAGCCTATGTGGCCACGGGTTCATTCAATCGAAGTGGTGCCAACTACGATGCTGGAGCTCGAACACCCCTTGCAGCAATTTTTGCCGGCGTTTTATTGATTCCTCTGGTTCTGCTGGTTGCACCCTTGACAGCATATTTGCCAAAGGCGACCGTTGCTGGAATGCTAATTTTGGTGGCCTGGCGAATAATAGATTTTTCTCAAATTAGAAATATTTTCTTTGCCGACCACAAAGAAGCGGCGATTCTGGCTGTGACATTTTTCAGTACGATATTCTTTAAACTGGAATTCGCTATTTTGTTCGGTGTCATCTTGTCACTAATGATATTTCTGCGAAAAACTTCACGGCCAAGAATTATTGCACGGGTACCCGATCCGGAATCAAAACACAGAAAATTTACATCTGCAGTGTCAATGCCGGAATGCCCCCAGTTCAAGATGCTGAGACTGGACGATTCAATTTACTTCGGATCGATCAGTCACATTGGCGACATGTTCAAATTGTATCGAGAACACTATCCGGAGCAAAAACACATGTTATTGCTGACCAAGGGAATCAATCAGGTTGACGTGGCCGGAGCGGAATTGTTAATGACGGAGGTGCGAGCAAGGCGAAAAGCGGGTGGTGATTTATATATGTATCGATTAAAGGACAGTGCTGCGAAAGTGCTTCGGGATGGCGGTTACCTTGATTTTATTGGTGAAGACAATATTTTTGATTCAAAGGATGAGGCAATCGAACATGTAGTTGAAAGACTGGATCTGGATATCTGTAGCACCTGTGAAAATCGTATATTTCTTGAATGTAAAAAACGCCCGAATGTATTACAAGATTCCCCTTCCCCAACCCAAGCACCTGTGGATAGAGTCGCGTCTGATAAAAATCAGAAGAAAGTCAGCGTACCTCAGAAATCCAGTGGAGTTGCCGCGCCCCAATTAAAATCTAAGGCTAAATCGCTGGCAAAATCTAAGGCGGAATCACAGGCAAAATCTAAGGCGAAACCTAAGACAATTCCAAAGTCACAAAAGGCGACTGCCAAAGTTTCTCCAAAAAAGAAAGCCGTGGGCAAGAATCCCAAATTGTCTGGAAAAAACAACCCATCTAACAAGTCGGTTAAAAAATAACGCCTTTTTGGTTATTCGCTTGGTGTATTTTTCAGGGGTGGCTTTATACTCGGCGTAATTCCAAAGCGACGCTACACATTGAGTAATAGATGTTCACGCTCCCAGGCGCTGATTACTTTTAGAAATATATTGTATTCATGCTCTTTTACGCTACTGTAAAGACGCACAAATTTGTCACCCAAAATGGGATGAAGGGCCTTGCAATTCTTCAACTCGTTAACGGCCTCTCTTAAGGTGTGGGGCAGAGTGGTCTCCATACTATAAGCGTTTCCTTCCACCGGGCGCTTAGGTTTGGATTTTTCCATCATGCCTAAATAGCCACATGCCAAAGATGCAGCTATAGATAAATACGGATTTACATCTGCTCCCGCGATCCGGTTTTCCACTCTTTTAGCCTGTGCATCGGATACTGGAATTCGCAGCCCAGCGGTTCTATTGTCATAACCCCATTCAATATTAATCGGCGTTCCGAATTCATCCGGAGCCAGTCTGCGATATGAATTTACATTTGGGGCGATCAATGCCATCGCAGATGGCAGATATTTTTGCAGACCGCCAATATAGTATTTTAGCAAATTACTTTCTTTGCCGTTTTTGTTAGAAAAAATATTTAATTTACTTTTGGAACTCACAATACTCTGATGGAGGTGCATGGCACTGCCAGGCTGGTTCTCCATGGGTGCTGCCATAAAAGTGGCGTAGATATCGTGGCGCATGGCAACTTGTCTTAAACCGCGTTTGAATAAAAATACCTGATCCGCCAGTTCCATGGCGTCACCATGGACCAGATTAATTTCCATTTGGGTTATACCCGACTCATGAATTAATGTTTCAATATCAATTTCCTGGGTTTCACAATATTCATATAAATCTTCAAACAACGGATCAAACTCATTTACCGCATCAATGCTGAAGGACTGTCGCCCTGATTCTGGTCGACCCGATCGACCCACTGGCGGTTCCAGTGCATAGTCCGCATCGGTATTGGGTTTGACCAGGTAAAATTCAACTTCAGGAGCAACTACCGGCTCCCAGCCCTGCTTCTTGTAAAGATTCAATACCCGTCGCAGCACTTGCCTCGGGGCAATTTCAACTGGCTTGCCATCGAAGTGATAACAGTCATGAATGATCACCGCAGTTGGATCTGTGGCAAACGGTACTAGTCGAACCGTAGCCGGATCGGGTTTCAGAAATATGTCGCCATCTGCATCATCCAGAACTTCCCATTCCTCAGGGTAATCACCATCCACGGTTTGTCCAAAGATACTTTCAGGGAGCCTTAATCCAACATCCTCTTGATATTTTTTAGCCGGTAATATTTTGCCTTTGGCAACACCGGTCATATCCGGGATTACCGCTTCGATTTCGATGATTTTGTTGGTGTCAAGCCAGTTTCTTAGATCGGCTGGTAGTTTGCCGCGAGCCTGGTTTTCACTTTTGGGGGTTGATGGCATAGGAATATTTAGTCTATTGGTAAAAAAATCGATGGCTATTATACTCGGGAACCGATAATCAAGTCATGACCCTCTATAATCCAAGTCGTCTAATTTTTTCATTTTGCGATCTGACTAATGCGATCGCGATTGCGATTGGAACGGGAATATTTTATTTCGCTATCCAATAATAAACAGGACTATTTACACCACTAAGAATCATGCCCAAAACAGACATACAAACTGCGGACTCATATTATGAGCATACCCGCAATCAGGTTATCGACGCCCCTGAACTGAGTCAAAATACTAAAGCCGATGTGGTTGTCATTGGCGGCGGCTTAACCGGTTGTTCCACGGCATTACATCTGGCGCAAAAGGGTGTGGATGTGGCAGTAGTTGAATCTCGACATTATGGTTGGGGCGCATCGGGCCGGAGTGGTGGCCAAATAATCAATGGTATATCTTCGGGTGAAGAGGCATTAGAAAAAATGTTAGGCCTGGATACTTCCAAAGAACTCTGGGATCATTCCGTGCGCTCAGTTGAATACACCCGTAAACTGGTTGAAGATCATAAAATTGATTGCGATTTGACCATGGGTTACATGTATCTGGCAGTCAAACCGCGTCAGGCCAGGGCGCTGGAATCCTGGGCAGAAAGGTTATCCAGAGTCTACGATTATCAGGTTATGGAATATCACGATAAAAGTCAGCTTGGGCAATATATAGGCTCCGATTTGTATCAAGGCGGCGTATCCGATCCAGGCAGCGGGCACTTGCACCCCCTGAACTACTGTCTGGGCATTGCCAGGGCAGCTCAAAAGGCGGGTGCGCGACTGTTTCAAAACTCGGCAGTAATTCGCATCGAATCCACGGCCAGTGGGAAAGTGATTCATTGTGCACAGGGAAAAATTACTTGTGATCAGGTGGTCTATGGATGTAATGCTTATCTTGACAATCTCGCACCATCCATTAGTAAAAAAATCATGCCCGTTGGGACCTATATTATCGCCACCGAGCCGTTAAAAGAGGAAGTGGCGCTGGGTCTGATCTCAAACCGGGCTGCTGCATGTGATACTAATTTTGTACTCGATTATTATCGATTGTCTGCAGACAATAGAATGTTATTTGGTGGGCGGGTGAGTTACTCGACTCTGGAGCCATTAAAACTGACCCAGTCGCTACAGCATAGAATGTTAAGAGTGTTTCCCCAACTCCAGGGAGTCAAGATTGATTTCTCCTGGGGCGGATATGTTGCCATTACCAGAAATCGCGCGCCACATATTGGCCAGATGAAGGATGGCAGCTGGTTTGCCCATGGCTACTCCGGCCATGGCATGGCGATTACCGGTTATCTAGGAAAACTGCTGGCCCAGGGGATAGTGGGGGATCGAAGTGAAATTGCTTGCTTTGAGAAAATTGCTCACAAGACATTTCCTGGGGGCAAAATTCTGAGAATGCCGGCACTGGTCGCGGCCATGGGCTACTACAAACTAAAAGATCAGTTTTAAGATTTTAATTGAAAATCACGCAGTTAATGCCAAGGAATCGTTTTGGATAACGAAAATCAGACCAAACCAAAAGCAAGGCTGGTAGCGGTTACCCAGCGTGAAGTCGGTCAACGAATCGACAACTATTTGATTCGCGTGCTCAAAGGTGTGCCGAAGACACGGATATATAAAGCCGTTCGCAGCGGCGAAGTCCGGATAAATGGATCCCGAATCAAGGTTTCGCAAAAACTGATTGAAGGAGACAAAGTACGTATTCCACCCATCCGATATGCCAAAGAAAATCAGGCTGCGGTGATTCCACCAAAGTTACTGGATAGTGTACCGGTGTTGTTTGAAGATGAATATTTTATAGTGGTCAACAAGCCTGCCGGATTGGCGGTGCATGGCGGAACAGGAATACCATACGGCCTAATCGAAGCATTTCGGCAGTTGCGTCCCAAAACGCAGTTTCTTGAGCTCGTTCATCGCCTGGATAGGGAGACCTCGGGATGTCTGATGTTGGCAAAAACCCGACAATCCTTGTTGGAATTACAAAATCAATTGGGTCATGAACGGAATGTCGGCAAGCATTACATTGCACTGGTTAAGGGGGATTGGAAAGGTAAATCTAAATCTATTTGTCTATCCCTTCGAAAGAAGGTTGAGTCAGGCAAGGACAAGCGAATGGTAGTCGATCCTGATGGACAGACTGCGCTAAGCCGGATTTCGGCAATTGAACGTTTTTCGGATGCCACTCTGGTTAATGTAGAACTGTTAACGGGTAGAATGCACCAGGCGAGGGTGCATTGCGCCAGTAGCGGCTATCCCATTGCCGGGGACCGTCTTTACGGTGATGCGGAATTTAATAAAAAAAAGAAAACATTAGGACTGGGGAGGCTGTTTTTGCACGCCCACAAGCTTATCTTGAAGCATCCGATCACCAATAAGCCTATGGATATTTCCGCAGCGCTCCCGGATCAACTGCAGGAATTTTTGTCCAGGCTGTGAAACTATTTTCGAAACTCATGAAAAGCAATAGATATGACCGAGTATGAAATGATCATTTTTGACTGGGACGGTACCTTGATGGATTCCAGCGATACCATTGTTAGGTGCTTTGTGGCCTCCGCTAATGAAATGGCGCTGCCTGAACCAGATCCTGATCAGGTGAAACGGTATATTGGCTTAAGTCTGGAAGAATCTTTCTATCGACTCTATCCCGGCTCAAACCCGGACATGATTTCGCAACTGATTGATGGCTATCGTGAGAACTGGTTATCTCTGGATAGTTCTGAGATGTCGTTTTTTGATGGTGTAGGCTCGGGATTAAAACAACTCGAAGGTGCGGGTTATCTTTTGGCTATAGCCACGGGGAAATCCCGTCGCGGCCTTGATCGGGTGTTAATCGAATCCGGAATCAATGATCTGTTTGTTACCAGCAGATGTGCGGACGAATCTCGTTCAAAGCCCCATCCTCAAATGTTACTGGATATTCTGGACTACACTGGAATGAATACCGACCAGTGTATTATGGTGGGTGATACCACGTTTGATCTGGAAATGGCGAAAAGTGCAGGAATCCATGGCATGGGTGTGGGTTACGGCTCACACCCAACCGAGGAGCTTTCAACCTTGACTCACCATCCTATTGCGATGAATTTCCCTCAACTGGTCAGATTTTTCGTTTAAACCGGATTCTTTAATCTTAATTTCAAGAAAATGCCCAACGAAACCGAATTTCACCTGATCGGCCGTGTTTCGGAATTAGAGGAACGGGGTAGCGCAATGGTTTTTGAAATTAATCAAAATAGTTTTGAACACGGGTTTGCAATTAAATTTGAAGGTAAGGTTTATTGTTATCGAAACCGATGCCCCCACACCGGCTCAGAAATGGACTGGATCCAGGGAGAGTTTTTTGACGAACAAGGGCAAGTGCTGGTGTGTGCAACCCATGGCGCGGTATTCGATCCAATTAATGGTTTGTGTATAAACGGGCCCTGTGTAAATCAACGGTTAACGCCTTTGCCGGTGCAGATTAATGGCGACTTGTTGCTCGTCCGGTATTAAGTAACCTTGATATACGTTTCCATAATCGGGATAGTGATAGAATCGCTGTAGTCAAATTAATTTTATAGTTCCGTGGCCAAGCTTAGACAACGAACCAAAAACACCCCCCAATTCAACTTTATCATTCCCGGCAAAATTTATTCACTGTTACGTGAAGTGGGACTGATTTTGTTATTTGCCTTATTGGGCTATTTGTTTGTTTGTCTGCTGACTTACTCGCCTTTTGATCCAGGCCCCACTCACACCGGCAGTGGAAATGAAATTATCAACCTGGGAGGAAAGGTTGGTGCATGGATCGCAGATTTATTATTTGCGGTATTCGGCAAAATGGCATACCTGTTTCTCGGCTTGATGTGCGGTGCCGGGTGGCGGGTTTACAGAGATCGATCTACGGAGACATCAAATACCTGGAACTACTTGCTGCCCATTGTTGGATTTTTTACTGCCATGGTGGGTGCATGTGGGCTGGAGCAAATATATTTTCCAGTAGACGACAGTGTATCGACTTTTAATGCTGGTGGGATCATCGGCCAGCATAGTGCCCAGGCGTTTGTTGCAAACTTTGGTGTGATTGGCGCAACCGTAATATTTATTAGCTTGCTGATAACGGGTATTACTCTAGTAGGTCATGTTTCCTGGTTCAATTTAATGGATCGTGTGGGATACCAGATATTCGCGTTGGGAGGCTGGCTTAAATCGTTTTTAGAAGATCTGATTGATCGAAAAAAAGGCGCCAAAGTTCGCAAGCAACGCAAGGTTGCGGTTGAAGAATTCAGGACCACATTATCGGATAAAAAGCCGCCGAAAATTGAACCCAAAATTCAGGTACCTCATCAAAGTATACGAAAACAACAGGAACGACAGCTCAGTCTGTTTGCCGACCAGGAATCTGGTGGTTCGCTCCCCGAATTGTCATTGCTCGATACACCCATTGTGGATAGCGCGGGTTATTCCCGCGAAGCGCTGGAATCCATGTCCCAGCTACTGATTAAAAAATTGAAAGACTTTAATATGGATATTACCGTAGAAGCGGTGCAGCCAGGCCCGGTCATTACCCGATTCGAAATCGAGCCCGCGCCGGGAATCAAGGCCAGTCAGATTGTTGGTCTATCCCGCGATCTGGCCCGTTCATTGTCTGTTGTCAGCGTCCGGGTCGTCGAAAATATACCGGGAAAAACCGTGGTTGGTATCGAAATTCCAAATCAACACCGTGAAATTGTGCGCCTGGTAGAAGGTTTGTCTTCCCAGGAATACGAAAGAAGCTCGTCACCTCTAACCCTGGTGCTGGGTAAAGATATTGCCGGAAATGCTGCCATTGCAGATTTAATTAAAATGCCTCACGTGTTAATTGCCGGTACAACCGGGTCTGGTAAATCGGTCTGTATCAATGCGTTGATTTTAAGTCTGATCTATAAGTCGACCCCCGAGCAGGTTCGAATGATCATGGTTGACCCCAAATTTTTGGAGCTCTCAGTCTATGATGGCATACCCCATTTGCTGGCACCTGTAGTCACTGACATGAACAAGGCGGCTAATGCGCTACGTTGGTGTATCGTTGAAATGGATCGACGATTTAGATTGATGGCTGCAGTTTCTGTGAGAAATATCGCCGGATTCAACAAAAAAGTATTGACCGCAAAACAGGCGGGACAGGCTATTTTAGACCCACTCCAGGAGGTTGAGGATGGAATGGAGCGCGAAGAGCTGGGAACATTGCCTTATATCGTTGTAATTGTGGATGAGCTTGCTGATTTAATGATGGTTGCCGGCAAGAAAATCGAAGAGATCATTATCAGAATAGCCCAACGTGCACGGGCAGCGGGTATTCATCTAGTATTGGCGACCCAGCGACCATCCGTGGATGTTGTTACCGGGCTGATCAAGGCCAATGTGCCCACCCGAATCGCATTTCAGGTTTCTTCCAGAGCCGATTCAAGGACAGTTCTGGATCAGATGGGTGCAGAGCAATTGCTGGGCCAGGGTGATATGTTGTTCTTGCCCCCAGGATCTGGATTTACCCAGCGTGTGCATGGTTCGTTCGTGTCTGATGAAGAGGTTGCAAAAATTGTCGGTAAACTAAAAAGCACGGGCCAGCCGGTATATCTGGATGAGATTACCGAAGGTGAAATTGGCGGATTTGGTGATCTGGGTGTATTTTCTGATGGTGACGGTGATGGCGAGGCAGATCCACTTTATGATGATGCGGTTAGGTTTGTCACCACATCAAGAAAAGCTTCAATTTCCGCAGTTCAACGCGCATTGCGAGTTGGTTATAACCGGGCAGCAAGAATGATAGAAACCATGGAACAAAGTGGTGTGGTTTCTGGCCCTAATAATGGTAAACGGGAAGTATTGGTGGATCCGCCGCCAGAAGTTTAATTAAATTAGTTGTTATGAAAAACAGAAAATTATTTAGGGTTTGTGGATTGATGTTGTGCATTTTTTCCACAACAGTACTTAGAGCCAGCCCTGGACTTGACTCCCTAAACTATTTCTTTAACGAGATTCAATCCTTTGAAGCCAGATTTGGGCAAATTGTTCTTGATGAGTCTCTGGTTGAAATTGACGATGGTCAGGGGAAGTTATGGATAAAGCGGCCGGGGCTGTTTCGCTGGAATTACGAACCCCCTGATGCTCAGGAAATAGTCGGCGATGGGCAAAATTTATGGGTTTATGATATTGAGCTTGAGCAGGTGACAGTAAGGAAGCAGGATCAGGCTTTGGGAAAATCTCCTGCGATTCTTTTGGCAGGTTCGGGTAATCTGGAAGAAAACTATTTTATCGAGGATATTGGTACCCAGGGTCGATTCGATTGGGTTAATTTGATTCCGAAAGATGAAGATTCTGGATTTCGGGAAATTCGAATCGGCTTCGAAGACAATCGCATAAGATTACTTGAGTTGCTGGACAATCTGGATCAGCGTACCCGTATCAGTTTTGTGGATTTAAAAGAAAACGTCGAAGTACCAATGTCCACGTTCGATTTTATCCCGCCAGAAGGCGTTGATATTATCGAAAATACCGAAGAATAAAAAATGGATCGGGATTAAATATTCAAGGTGTTTCATTTATGAATATTTTAGTCATCGCATTGGGTGGTGCACTGGGATCGGTGATCCGGTATTTGATGGTGTCGTCTATTCAGAATCGCTTTACCCAGTTCCATCATGGCTTTCCCCTTGGAACCATGGCAGTAAACGTCTTCGGTTCATTTTTAATCGGTTTATTGTTATCCAACAACGGTTTCACAGTAGTGAAATTTTGCGCGGATTCTTAATTATTGGACTGCTCGGAGGTTTTACCACGTTTTCTGCATTCTCATTTGAAACCTTGCATCTTCTCGAGTCCGGGTTTTGGGGAAAAGCATTCTTGAATATAATAGGTAGTGTCTTATTTTGTATTGCATCAGCGTTTGCCGGGATAGAATTCGGTCGCTGGCTAACCTCAACCTGATACCAAACAATTATTAACCATGCTGGATCCTCAAAATTTAAAACAGGATATCAAAACTGTAGCCAAACAATTGCTTGTTCGGGGTTATGTGTTGGATGTCGACCGATATCAAAAACTGGAAAATGATCGCCGGGATCTACAAAACCAGACTGAATCATTACAGGCTGAACGAAATAAAAAGTCAAAACTAATTGGAATAGCGAAATCAAAAGGTGAAGATGTGCAGGAGATCATGGATTCGGTTGCGAGTCTTGGTGACCAGTTAAAAGCCAGCCAGGCTGAACTCAACGTCGTTCAACAAACACTAAATGTGTTACACAGCGAAATTCCCAATATTGCCCATAAAAGCGTACCGGTGGGGAAAGATGAAGAAGACAATGTTGAGGTCAGACGCTGGGGGACGCCAGTAAAATTCGAATTCGATGTTAAGGACCATGTCGATCTTGGGGAAGGGCTTGGTGGTATGGATTTTGAAACTGCCAGCAGGCTTTCTGGATCCAGGTTTGTTTTGTTGCAGGGTCAGTTGGCTCGACTCCACCGGGCACTGGCCCAGTTCATGATTAATTTGCATGTGACTGACCATGGTTACACAGAGGTTAATGTGCCACTGCTGGTAAATTCCCAGACCTTGTACGGCACGGGGCAGCTACCCAAATTTGAAGATGATCAGTTTTCTACAGCAGACGAAAATCCATTTTATCTGATTCCTACTGCGGAAGTTCCGTTAACCAATCTCGCAGCGGATCAGATTCTTGATCTGGATAATCTGCCCATGCACCTGGTAGCACACACTCCCTGTTTTCGTCGTGAAGCAGGATCTTATGGCAGAGATACTAGAGGGATGATTCGGCAACACCAGTTCGAGAAGGTCGAGATGGTCCATATTGTCGAACCCAAGACTTCTTATGAATCCCTTGACGCCATGGTCGGTCATGCTGAATCGGTTTTACAGCAACTCAAATTACCTTATCGAGTTATAACCCTGTGTACGGGTGATATGGGATTTGCGGCGGCAAAAACCTTTGATATTGAAGTATGGATTCCAAGCCAGAGCCAGTATCGTGAAATTTCATCGTGTAGTAATGTTGAAACCTTTCAGGCACGCCGGATGAAGGCAAGGTGGCGTAATCCGGAAACAGGGAAACCGGAGCTGGTTCATACCTTGAATGGCTCCGGAGTTGCCGTTGGGCGGGCACTGGTCGCAGTCATGGAAAATTACCAAAATAAAGATGGCAGTATTTCTGTCCCGGCAGTTTTACAACCCTATATGGGTGGTGTAGAGCACATCCGCCCACCGCAATAATCTGTGCAATAATCTGTTAAAAAAATCACGAATATAAGATTAGTTTATAAAATAATCCTCGATCCAGGGATTTTAATTGGCTGGATTTTGATGAAATTTTACAAAATTTTGAATATCCAGGAGTACATTTGACGTATCAGTAGATTGCGGTGAAATCTTTAAATTTTTAGAGATTTATATATCTTGATAGTAAGATTTTCTGCCCTGGCAACTTATTTTCCGGAGTTTAATGATATAAAAACAATAATTTACATAAACTATTGAATTATTGTAATAAAATAGGTATTGTTGGACTTGGTGAAGGTTGTGAAAAAGTGTGGAGTTAATGTATTAGTGGGATACGGCAAGTTTCGATAATAAAAAAGAAAGATATTTAATCTTTCCCTGTTCTGATATATTTTCTTATTCTGACTTAGTTGCATTTACTCGGGGGAAACCAAATGCAATTTCATACGCTAGCACAACTTGCTCGAGCGATTTTTAGTGGATGTAAAGGCTTTATGGCAAGTATGAATTATTATTACAGCGAATTTGTTTCTGAATTCAAACAAAGGGGTTTGTCACGCGCCCAGTTTACCCGCCAGTTATGTCAGATACTATTGGGCAGTGTGTTGGCGCTTACGTTATCTCTGTCAAATACGACATTTGCTCAGGAGGAGGAACAAGAGCGGGACAATGATTTATACGAGGAAGTAGATGCGCTACTGAAACAGGGTTATATGCCGGATGCAATCTTTTATGATCAGATTGCCGAAGGACATTCTATCTTTTCAATTGTTGATGCCGCTGCAGAATCCGATCCCCAACGCGAAGCCGAATTCAGATACCTCGGCGAGTATTTTCTTAGAGGCCCCTTGCCCAGATCAGCATGTGGTGGCAATTTTCAGCCGAATACAGAATGGCGAACAGTTGCTTTTGAAGACCTGGTCGATGTTACCATCGAAGAAGTCGCACGAATTTATTTTGAAGATGGTGTTCAGCTCGCCAGATTGCGTGAGAATCAAAGTCATGGTGATTTTTCTGTAGCGGAACTTGCTGAAATTATAAAGGAATCGTCTCACTGGTATGAAATTCTTCCAGTCAGAAATCATCCGAATCAAGAGGCGGTTTATGTCTCTATCTATAAGGAAGAGGAAGTTGTTTCTGTTGATGGAAATCTTGGAAAAGTTTTAGAAGCTATCGCCCAGGGCAAAGAAACCTTGCCGGTTATTTTCCACTACTACATCGATAATATTTTACCTATTGGTGGAATTGAAAGTGATAACGTTGGTATGGAGGTGATTGATTTATTCAAGTCCGACAGTACCCGGGTTAGCCCCGTGCCCAACTTGAAGTCAGGCGACTTTCACACCATGATGATGGTAGAAGACCTTTACGACTTGTTTGCAATACCCGAAGAAGAAGATATTGATGAAGAGCTTTGGGATGCAATTGTTGCAGATATCCAGACTAATGGGTTTACCTTTCCTATTATTATTAAAATGGAAGCGGGCAAAGGTGATTTAGATCTTTACATTTCCAAAGAACGAGTTGCAGTTGCAAACTTTCTGGAAAAGCTGGAAATGCCAGTTGTGTTTTTCTATGAGCCCAGCCGTGAAGACAAGGTGAATTCTCAGTGCATTCGGTTAATTCGTGGTGAGCATACAACCAGCCCTAAAATTCCTGGCAACCCTGGGGGACCACCGCCACCACCGCCACCACCACCACCACCGCCGCCGCCACCACCGCCACCACCACCGCCGCCTCCACCCAAAGCTTCGGAGATCCTGTAAGGCCAATAATTTAATTAAGATAAAGAAATAATCAATATTGCTACTGTGTGTAACTTTATTCAAAAACTCGGCGGTGTTTTAGTTCTTCTGGTGTTATCAGGGGTTGTTTACGCTGCGCAACAAGAGAACTTTGTAGAAGATTTTTCAGTGTTGCTTGAAAACAGCGGCACAGAACAGGGTGCCGCTTCCAGTTCGGCAACGATTGTTGCTCAGTCTGAAGAGGATGAAGTGTCGAGTGAAGCAATTGACGAACTTGATAATGCTGAGGACGAAATTGAATATACTGAAGATGATGGCTTGGTCGATCACTATTCACTGCCCAGAAGCGCCGCGCCGGTTGCAGTTGATGCGACGTTACAAAGTGGGTCACCGATCGGTCAAAATACCCAGGCGGCGCTAAGTCGGCCGAGAGGTGTTAAAGAAGATTCGAACACCGGATTCTTCCCAAGCTTAACCATTGGAATTTCGACCCATTCAAATCCGAGAAAGGAATCAGGTGAACCGGCGACAAATCAATCAGATTTTGTAATCTCGATTATTCCTGAACTCGCTTATCGTGGTGCAATCAATAATCGACATCCTTACGAATTGAGCGTTTCCACAGCTGTTGATAGTTTTGATGATTTTTCCAATTTGGACAGCACCTCACGTTTATATCGGGCTGCGGTGAATCTCGATATCTCCGAAATTATCCAGGCTGATCTTTATGCCAGCAGGGCCGAAAGTAACGACCCAAGGGGAGCAACAGCAACCAGAATACTTGAGCCAACATCTGAGAACGATGAATATGAACGGAACACTTATGGCGGCAGACTGACTATTGGTCGGAGATCCAATACATTTCAATTGTCTCTGGATGCAGAAAAGCGAGACATCGATTTCACCAACAACAATCAAGATCATCGCGATAGAGAAGACGCTACGGTCGGAATTGGCTTGTACTGGAATGTCGGTCCACGTACATCGTTATTTATAAGGTCCCAAGTCACTGATATTGATTATCTTGCACCCATTCAAAACGGATTCGACAGTGAAGAAACCAAAAATACTATCGGTTTAGGCTGGGATCCAACCTACAATACGTCATTCTTGTTTGAAATAGGTAAACTAGAAAAAGATTTGTCAGATCCTACCTTTGTAGACTTCGATGACACAACTTACACCGCTAAACTCAATTGGGCAATTTCCAGCAATACGACGTTTGCCGTATATGGATCAAGAACTACAGAAGAAACGACGGAATTTCAGGCACCATTCATAGATTCTGAATTGGTCGGGTTTAATCTGGCCCACAGTTTTACTGATCGTTTTCGAGGTGATTTATTTTATAACCTTATCGAAGACGATTTGGTTGGGGTAAGGCAGGATGAAATAACCGATTTTGGTATCGGCGCATTTTATAGTGCGTTCCGCTGGTTAACTGTTGGGGTTAACTGGAAAGAATCTGAGAGAACGTCGACAGACCCAGCGGCAGAATATAAATTTGATTCCCTGGGGATAACCCTTGATTTTCATGCGAGTAGAAAATATAAGTTTGGCAGAGCACATACTAGTGACGACGTAGGTCAGGGAGTTTCTGAATAAAGCAGTTTGTTGGCGAGATTTTTAATAATAAAAATTCATTCTGATTTCGCCATTACATATCGACTTGGATGGAATGCCGAGCGTGTCCGAGCGCACAATACGACATTTTTCAATTCGATTTTTATTGTTACTATATGCGGTTTAATAGCCAATTAAAGAATCACATAGGTATATGAGTTTTATCGCTTTCGCCGCAAATACCAGAATTATGGGCTATATAGTGGCCCTGGTATTGATGTGCATGCATACGGTGACCGCACAGGACGAGATTCAACACAATGAGTATAGAATTTCCTCTGGTGATGCCATAGATATCAAAGTATATGGGGAGTCAGAGCTGTCGTTGGCGAATATTCCAATACCCAGCAATGGTGTCATAAACTACCCCTTTCTGGGTAAGATCAAAGCCAAGGGTTACACAGAAATTGAACTAGCGTCAATTATAGCCACCCAACTAACTCAGGGATTTCTGCTGGATCCCCAGGTTACTGTAATTATTACCTCATATCGACCAATTTATATTGGTGGTGCTATAAAAAGCCCCGGACAGAAGTCGTATTTTGTAACCATGGACGCGGAAAAACTAATTGAAGTTTCAGGTGGATTTGCAACTGACGCGGATCGTGAATCAATTACTCTTCTCAGAGAAAGTGCTACAGGAGACCCCGTAGAACAGAAAATCCAACTTGATTTCAAAGTTCAGCCTGGTGATATTTTAACAATTGGCAGGTTGGCGAAAGAGCTAGTGGAAGCCAAAGAATACATTTATTTGTATGGTGAAGTGGGGCGGCCGGGAAGATATGAGTATTTGACAGGGTTGTCAGTTGAAAAAGCCATCATAATTGCCGGTGGATTTGGAAATCGGGCTTCGAAAAGAAAAATTAGTGTATCCAGAGGTACTCCTGCTGTAAAGAAAAAGAAAGTACCCCTGGACTATCCTGTGTTACCCGGGGATGTCATTACGATAGGCGCGAGTTGGTTTTAGTTGTTGGCAATGCTAGCTAGATTGATAATACAACCGTAATTCGTTGTGATATGAAATGCTATGGGTACTTTGGTTAAGGTATGATTAAAAACATTTTGAGATTTAATTGCTAAATTCAGTTGATGGAAAATAAATCCGCTATAGTTAATTATCCGGAATCCAATATCGTTGCATTGGAACGTCAGTTTTTTGGAGATTCGGAGAAAAAAACGGATGTTTTTGAAATCGAAAGAATTTTTAAGATACTTCAGCGTTACAAATACCTAATTTTGGTATTTATAGTTCTCGGCGCTATTGGTGGATATTTTATCGCCAGCAACAAAATTTCCCTATATCGATCCAGTGTAAATATTGTTGTAGAGCCAGAAAGTTCTGATTCATCCCAGTATCTAAGTAATATCTACCGATATTATATTCCCCAAGCCTTTTATGAAACCCAACGTGCGGTTATGAAAAGCAACGTTGTTCTTGAACACGCGGCAAGATCCTTAAGCCCACAAATTGTGGAGAAATTGTTTTATCGGCCCGCAGCGCACTGGACCACGAATTATTTAAACGAAATTAAGTCAAATATTGTGTCATTTGTTGGGCTTGCAGAATCAAAGAACGAAGCCTTTGATCAATCAGTTCAACTTTCTCAAGGCACGCCAACAAAAAAATATTCAATCAAGCAAATTGCAAAAAATATACAGTCCAAAATTTCGATTAGTTTTGGAATTACCAATCAATTATTAAACCTCCGTACTGTTTCAAACGACCCAATGGTCGCTGCGGTGGTGTCAAATACGGTAGCAGAATCGTATATCAGCTATTTGTTAGAAAATCGCGTTTCTCAAACCGAGAGAACGGGACAGTGGTTGGCGGATAAAATTGAAGCATCCAGAGAAAGGCTGAGCGACGCAGAAAATGCATTGAGTGAGTTTCAAGTCAGAGAAAAACTTCTGGATTTGGGCACAGTAAAATCTTTGTCTAGCGTCAGGGTAGGTGGGGCCAATTCTCGATTGTTTGAGGCGGAGCAGAACTACGTGGCGTTATCCAAGCGCTATGGTGCGAAACACCCCACATTAATTGAAGCCAAGAAGGAACTGAATACGGCGCGCAGTCTTTTCGGTAGCGAATCCAGTGCAGACTTGAGTTCGAACGAGGGTGAATTTGAACTAGGCAAACTGGAACGTGCAATTAACTCAAATCGCGAACTGTATGAATTGTTTCTTTTTCGGTTTAATGAGGTGGAGCTTGGTCTTAATGCCGTCTCCAGTAACACCATGATCCTTGACCGGGCAGGAATTCCATCGGTTCCTTTTTCTCCGGACATCAAGCAGCAGACAATCAAAGGCGCAATCGTAGGGCTTCTGATTGCATTGATCATTCTGATTGGTCGAGAGATCATGGATCGAACCTATAAAAACCAATCCGATGTGGAGGAACGTCTCCAGCTTCCTGTTCTCGGGGTACTGCCATTACTGGAAACAGGCAAAATAAGGAAAAAAATAGAAAGAATAATTCCCGAACGCCATTACCATCGAAATGCTAAATCAAATTTCGCTGAAGTGGTCAATCATGTTCGGACCGGAGTCATATATTCGAATGTAGATAATCCGCCTAAAGTAATATTAATTACCTCAGCACTTCCTAAAGAAGGAAAAACCACCTGTGCAACTAATTTGTCATTGGCTTTTAGTAAGTTGGGAAAAACTTTACTGATTGATGCTGATTTTAGAAAGCCAAGAATTGCAAAAATTGCGAATATTGACAATACGAAGGGGCTGACGGGTTATGTAGCAGGGCAAAATACATTAAAGGAATGTTTATTCCAGGATGAAGATTCGGATAATTTGTTTGTCATGAAGAGTGGTGAAGTACCGCCCAATCCACTCGAATTGATATCGTCAAATCGGTTTAGCGAGACTCTGGAATTAATGAAGACTAATTTTGATTATATCCTCATTGATAGCGCACCGATTATTCCAGTTAGTGACGGGATTGTGCTTGGCAAGCTTTCAGATGCGATTATTATGATTATTAAGGCTGGCAGTACCACGCACAACATTTCACAAACGGCAATGAAAAGATTTAGCTCTGCCAATCTTAAACCAACCGGCGTTGTGTTATCGCAACTTGATTATAAAAGTTCGAATTACTACTATGGAAAATATGATTACTACACAAAAGATTACTATAGTTAATAACTTCCTGCAGATAATTTATCAATAAAAAGCTTATGCATTTGATCCGGTGAATTATAGTTCCCATATCATTTTTGTATTTAAGACTATTTATAATTAGCTAGCAATTTTTATTACGGACTATCTGTATTGCCTAAGTCAACATCCAAGTTGAACCTGTCAATCAGGTGTGCGCTGGCAATTTTATTGGGGATAGGTATTTGGGGATCCTGGATTCAGCTAGAATCATCCGTTGAGTATCAAAAATCTGCACAACTTTATGAATCTGCTCTGATTTCGAAAACACCAGACCGTGAATCTCTGGTAGCGCTTGCCAACAGTATAAGAAAACTCGATGATGAATCGAAAATATCTGGGGTTTATTCAGGTTTTAAAGCCCGCGTTGAGTCTTTTATTTCTGCCCACGAGAACACCAACCCAATAGTTTCTGACACGGAACTTATCGCCAGTTACGGTCGGGCGGTAACTTATTTTCCCTATGATGGATTCTTATGGGCTCAGTATGCTTACCAGTTAATTGATACAAAAGGAGTAGATGAAATTAGTTATGCGGCATTGGATAACGCCGCATCACTGGGAATTAATGATTACCAAACCTTGCGTGTACTTGCGTTTATCGCGATCAGGCAATGGCCGCATCTTTCATGCGAATACAAGCGAGTGATGCTCAGAGCTATTACCAATGCATTACAACTGAATGACCACATACTAATCTGGTGGAATGTTCAGCAGGGATACAAACCAATTGGAAGATATGTTAACGCCGTAATGGAAGCCCATAAATTCGATCTAAGTTGGGCACATACCCAGGTTGATGTTTGTACTAAAAACTCGATCCAGGCGCTAGACTAAGTTGGACAGATTAATTTTTTTGGCAACGGTTTGCGTATTCGCCATTTCCTCATTTCCTGACGGAAGTCGATCGCCTGAGGCATCTTCTATGCTTGCTCTGGCAATTCAGTGTTTACTCCTGATCTATATTATATTTTGTTTTAACAAAAATAACTGTCAAGTTGTTCTTAAAAACTTTAGCTGGATATGGGTGAGTCTTGCACTTTGGCTTGTTGTAACGCTGGTCCAGGCAATGGCGCTTTTTGGTTACCACAATTACGATAAGTATACTGCTTTCCTGGAGCTCAATTTATATTTCGCCTATGGCTGCTTTCTATTTCTAATGTTATGTCTATTGAGCAATGTCACTAGAGTGAGAATTGTTATCTATGTTTTAGTATTGGTAGCGATGGCGCAAACCGCATTCGGTATGATGAATTACTATGACATACAAACCCCGTTCGAATGGATGCCTACCTACTACGCTAGGTCACGTGTAACAGGAACGTTTGTAAACAGAAATATGTATACAAATTATATTGTAATGATAGTTGGTTTTATAATCGTTCCAGTAATTCTTAAGAACACAAGAGTTAAAGCAGCCAAAGTATTTTCATGGAATGGTATGAAAAAGCTTTTTTTCGCATCGCTTTGTTTAACCCTATTCGTATTGCTGATGTTTGGTGTGGTGTTGTCAGGTTCAAAAGGTGGACCCCTGGCTTTTATTATTGGTCTGATAGGCGTTAGCGCTCTGTCCTATCACAGTAAATACTCACGATTTAATGTTGTTGGTTTTGTCGGTGCTGCGATGGCTTTCGTCGTCGGCGTGCAATATTTTGGTGCTGATCTTTTGATTTCCAGGTTACAAAGAATATTTTCTGATTCGTCGGATAGATTTGAACAATGGAATGCAACTATTACTCTGATAAGTGATAAATTATTTTTAGGATATGGGCCAGGCAGTTATGAAATCGCATATAAAACCGGGATACCGATTACCGCCAGCCCCTTAGTGCATGATCATGCTCACAATGATTATCTGGAATTGATATTTGAACAGGGCTTAATCGGAGGATTATCGTTATTTATTGGAATTTCTCTGGCGATTTATTATGGTTATCGCAAACTTGTTCGCTCCAGAAGCGGATCACGGGCAATATTGATACTGTCTGCTATGTTGGGGATTATTAGCATGATAGTTCATGCAAGTTATGATTTTCCATTTCAGGTTCCTTCCAATGTGATACTATTTCTGGGATTAGTCTCAATAATGTTAGCCAGTACACATATTGAATTTCGGCCACAGATAAGGCAATCTGGTACTTGAGTCCTGATTAAAATCCTAAATCAGTATTAAGGAACCTCAGTACAAGTCATGACCGATCAAGTTGAGTTCAAACCCAATATACTGCGTGGCAATATCGTCGTTAAAAAATCTTGCCCAAGAGATTGTATGGACCTTGCTACTGCACCCATTTTTTGCCTTGATCTTGATCATTTTGCCCAGCACCATATTAAGTGGCAACTTGATTCGCCCAGACTTGTTCAGAGGTTCTTTAAGTAAATCATTAAAATTATTAAGAAAATATTTCAATGATCGAGAACATCATGCTGGCGGTTGTCGGATTATTCGCACTGTTTACAATAAACAAATGGTGGTGGGGTGTGTTTTTATTTATGGTGGTGGGATTTACTCAGGACCCAGTACGAAAAATTATTCCCGAACAACCACCCTATTTCGTTGTGCTGGTAGCCGTAGTATTTTTGGCGGCGGTCATTGGATTGTTCTTACGAAACTATAAATTCACGCCTTCATCCATTCCTGGATGGAATAGAGGTGTGGCCCAGGCAATTTCGGCACTGTGTGCGGTTATTATTTTTCAAATAGTTAATGCTTATTACAATTTTCAGAGTATGACGATGGTTGGTCTGGGTGCATTGACATACCTGGCACCAATTTCCGCAATATTCCTGGGCTATTATTTTGCCTGTTATGCGCGAGAGAAGGGGATACTAAATGCATTTAAAATCTATTCACTTTTTGCGCTGATTTCAACTTCAGGAATATACCTTGAATATTATGGTATAGAGAGTGAATTACTCGGTGAGATCGGTGTGGGGTTGACGATTTATGACCTGGATACAATTTTGAATCCCTATTCCGGATTATTCAGGTCTACAGAACTGGCCGCTTGGCACATATTTTTTGGGTCGTGTCTAATGATGATATTTGCATTGCAAAGTAGAGCCGTTATTATTCGCGCCTTATGGTTGGCTGGCGTAGTATTTTTGATCAGTGCGGGAATTCTTACTGGTCGCCGCAAGCTGGTAATGACTGTTTTGATATTTATTTCATGCTACTGGATGTTATTACTGGTACTGAACAAAAGATCATTTAGAACAGTAATTTCTGTATTTATTATTAGTGTTGCCGTTATGTGGATTGGGGTGTCTTCTGGCATTATTAATGACACAAAAAAATCAGAATTTGATTTATATGTGGAACGCGCTTCAAGTGTATTTGGTGATGTCACATCACGGGTGGATTCCTTAGGTATCCCAGCATTGTTGTCTGCCATTGAACGATTCGGATTGCTTGGTAAAGGTGCGGGGGCCTTTTCCCAGGGTGCGAAATATGGTGGCAATACCGGACGCACGGTTTTTGAGGTGGAGAGTGGATTCGGTCGCATAGTCGCTGAAATCGGGTTGTTTGGATTTTTGGTTATTCTCTGGCTAATTATTGTCATGATTATAAATGTTTGGCGAATACTACTTTATCTAGCCTTTAAAGCTGACAGTTTCTCGAGTATTTGCTATGGATTTGTTTCCATCCTGGTGGCTAATTGCGCGCATTTTGTGGTTGCGGCTCAGGTGTTTAGTGATCCATTCATTTTGATTTTATTGGGATTCCTTCTCGGTATTATTACTGCAGCACCGATGCTGGTAATGTTGAATCAACGGGAAAGTATAAAAATTAAAGCGTTTAACTCTAAAGGCGTAACCCAACCTGGATATGTACTTTCTTAGTGTATATTCTCGGTTTAAATGCCTATCATGGTGATTCGTCTGCAGCAATAATTCATAATGGTATAGTCGTCGCTGCCGCTGAAGAAGAGCGTTTTACCCGACAGAAGCACTGGGCGGGGGTTCCTTTAAATGCAATAAATTTTTGTTTAGGCTACGTAGATAAAAAGTTTTCAGATCTTTCATACGTTGCAATTAACAGCGATAGCTCCGCTCACTTCTGGAAGAAATTCGCCTTCGGACTTCGGTCTCAGCCCGGTTTTAATCTGATAGTTGAAAAACTTAAATCCAGATCCTCTCGCGAAAATATCCTTGAAAGCATTTCTAGAATGTCTGGCCATAAATCTCGTGGGGTTAAATTAAAACATGTAGAACATCATTTGTGTCATTTGGCGTCGGCGTTTTATCCGTCCGAATTCCATTCGTCAGCACTTTTGTCTGTCGACGGTTTTGGTGACTTTAGCAGCGCTGCCTGGGGTTTCGGAATTGAAAATAATATTGATACTAGAGGGTATAGTCATTTTCCCCATTCTCTGGGAATTTTTTATCAGGCAATTACACAGTACCTTGGGTTTCCAAATTACGGAGACGAGTACAAGGTTATGGGACTGGCGTCCTATGGTGTATCTGATCACGAATCGGCTATGTCAGAAATTCTCCATTTAGACCGTGATTCAAATTACCTGCTCTCTTTGCCTTATTTTCGTCACCACAAAAATACTGTATATCATCGCGATGAACATGGAATTCCAAATTTTGACAGACTATATTCCCCAAAACTCGAACAACTTCTTGGGCCGGCTAGAAATCCGGGAGACCCGATAACCGACAAACATCGTAATATCGCGGCAAGTGCCCAGGCGGCTTATGAACAGGCATTTTTTGCGTTGTTAAATCGTCTTCAACAGGAGACCAACTCAGAGAATCTGTCATTGGCTGGGGGATGTGCAATGAATTCTGTAGCCAATGGCAAGATCCGCCAAGCTACAAAATTTAGAAATATATATGTCCAGCCGGCGTCTGGTGATGCTGGCGGTGCGATTGGTGCGGCGTTAATGACATGGAAAAATCTGGGTAAGAAATTTACCAGCCCGGTGATGCCAGATGCTTATCTTGGTCCGAAATTTTCTCATTCACGAATCAGCTCAGTTTTAAAGGATAATATCAATAGATTACAAGACAAGAAATTCGAAATTACCGAGTGGAAGAATCAGGCGCTGGTTGAACATATCGCTAAATGCATTGCGGATGGTCTGGTCATCGGCTGGTTTCAGGGCAGAATGGAGTGGGGACCAAGGGCATTGGGTAATCGATCAATACTCGCTGATCCGCGAAGAGCAGACGTGCAGGACCTGTTAAACGAAAAAATTAAACGGCGAGAGAGCTTCAGACCATTTGCGCCTTCCATATTAAATGAATTCGTTTCAACCTGGTTTGAAACCGATGATACCGTGCCTTATATGGAAAAGGTCTATCCAGTGAGAAAAGACAAGCAGAGCCAGATTCCAGCGGTGACCCACATAGATGGCAGTGGGCGCTTGCAGACGGTTACGGAAATGAGTAATCTAAAATATCATAGGTTGATCAGCGCATTTTACAAATTAACGGGTGTTCCAATTTTATTGAACACTTCGTTTAATGAAAACGAACCCGTTGTTTGTACTCCGAACGAGGCGTTAGACTGTTTTTTGCGTACCCGTATGGATATACTGGTTATGGAAAACGTTAGCATTACCCGGGTGATGTCGCAATGATTTTGATCGGCCTTTCTGCTTTGGTGGTTACAGTCTTATTATTGATGATCCTGATTCCCGTATCTCACAGAGTAAAATTGCTGGCCTATCCAGGGGAGCATCGACAGCATGCAAAACCAACCCCTTTGATTGGCGGAATCGGAATATATTTGGGTCTGATAACTGTTTCCAGCATTTTTTCTATTGAAATTCCCCAGTCCGTATTTCTTGCGATGATCATAGTTTTTGTATTTGGTGTTATCGACGATCGATGGACGGTCCCCTATGGCATTCGTTTTGTTGTGCAAATCGCTGCCGCAATCATTCTGGTCAACGATGGCGTTGTACTTAATCATCTGGGACATCTGGTGTCAGATGATCTGGTGACCATGGGAAAATGGCGCACCGCATTGACGGTATTTTCCATAGTTGGCGTGATCAATGCCTTGAATATGATTGATGGGCTCGATGGACTTGTTGGAATGATTATGCTCATCGTATTGTCTGGCCTGACCTATATTTTGATTGGTGGTCAGAATTTGGACCAGTTGATGTTATGTGTCGCGGTGCTGGGAGGTTTGTTGGGTTTTCTATTTTTTAATCTTCGCTCGTTTAACGATAATCCCGCCCGGGTGTTTATGGGTGACGGCGGCAGTATGGCTTTTGGACTTTTTCTAGCGTGGTTGTTTATTACTATGTCACAGGATGCCATCATTGTCTTCCCGCCGGTTTTATCATTGTGGTTATTCGCCATTCCATTATTTGATACCGTAGGGGTGATGTTGCGACGCATGGGTCGTGGACTATCTCCATTTCATGCAGACCGCCTTCATACTCACCATTTATTACTCAATTTTGGCTTTACCGTAAACCAGGTTTTATTGATTTTGGTTGTTGTTTCTGTGGGTTTGGCAACTATTGCCATTTATGCAGTAGGCATGGGAATTCGCGAAAGTAGTTTGTTCTTTATTTTCCTGTGTCTGTTTTTTGTTTATATAGTTGCGATGGAAATTGGTCAATATGTCACACAGCGATAAAACCTATCTGGTTACTGGCGCTAGTTCCGGTGTTGGGGCTGAAGTGATAAAGCTTCTACTGGAATGCGGTGCGAATATAATTGGCATTTCCCGTCGGCAACTTTCCATTGAAACTTATCCTGATCAAAAAAACTATCAAAATCTTCAATGGATTTGTTGTGATCTTTCTGATCTCAATGAATTGGAAAAAATTCTCGCGGCCAGTTTAAAAAACATCAATAATCTCGATGGCGTAGTTTTATGTCATGGATATGGTGATCTTGGCGCGCTAGAACAATTGTCTTCGAAACGGATTCGGCGTCAGATTGATACCAATTTAACCAGCAGCATATTGATATGCCGATTGACACTACCTTCCATGAAAATACACAAACAGGGTGATGTCATCATCATTGGATCAGAATCGGCTCTCAAAGGGGGTAAAAATGGCGCGGTATACTGCGCCACAAAATTTGGTTTGCGCGGTTTCGTCCAGGCATTGAGACAGGAATGTGCGTCCAGTGGCATTCGGGTTGGCATCGTCAATCCAGGTATGATCCATACTGGGTTCTTCGACAATCTGGATTTTACCCCTGGAGAAGCAGCAGAAAATGCGCTTCAAGCTATTGATGTTGCCAATGCGGTAAAATCCATGATTGATATGCCAAAAGGGGGTGTCATTGATGAAATCAATCTTTCACCACTAAAGACAGTAATAAGAAACAAAAAAGATATAAAATAATCCAAATTCAGGTTGCATCGTCAACCCTTAGATCAAATTTTTCAGGTCAATTTAAATTTTAAAACTAAATGATTAAACTCGTAGTTTCAGGTGCCGGAGGAAGAATGGGCCAGACCATATTACGGCAGCTCGTGGTCGGTGATGAGCAAACCCAAAATATTCAAGTTGTTGGCGCCCTTGAGCATAAAAATTCTACTTCATTGGGGAAAGATGCCGGACATGTGGCTGGGATGGAAGCAATGGATATTCCGATATCCGCAAAAATTTCCGAAGTTGATTTTGACGTTATGGTGGATTTTTCCAGCCCGGGAGCTGTGGCGGAACACATTGCGCTTTGCAAATCTCATGATGCGGCCATTGTGATCGGCACAACTGGATTAAATGATGCCCAGAATCAAACCGTAGGGGAGGGGGCAAAAGTCATTCCAGTATTGTTTGCTGCCAATACCAGTGTTGGGGTAAATTTATGCGCGTCCCTGGTTGAGATGGCAACCAAGGTTTTGGGCGAGGTGACAGACATAGAGATTATCGAAGCCCACCATCGACAAAAGGTAGACGCCCCATCAGGAACCGCATTGCTACTTGGCGAAGCTGTGGCCAATGCCATGGGTACAGATATTAGCGCCTGCGGCGTATTTACCAGGGAAGGAAATACCGGGCCCCGAGAATCCGGAACCATAGGCTTTTCTACCATCCGTGGCGGAGATATTGCAGGAGAGCATACCGTGATGTTTATCGGTGATAGCGAGCGTATTGAGATAACGCATCGGGCAACGGATCGCAAAATTTTCGCTCAGGGCGCTATACGGGCAGTACAATGGGTCGCTAACAAGGAAAAAGGCCTGTTTAATATGCAAGATGTCCTCGATCTACGTTGATTCGAATCGCCTGTGCATGTAGAATCCGGCGGGCTGAAAATACGATAAAAATGGGAGATGCCAGAACGCGGTTTCTCCCTTTTTTTAAGCAAATTTTGCAGGATAAACCCCCTGCGTTGAATTTCGGAGAACTTATTGAACATACCCGCTCTGCTCATCCTGGAAGATGGCAGTACGTTTCATGGTAAATCAATTGGCGCTAATGGGGTCACCTCGGGAGAAGTTGTTTTTAATACTTCCATCACTGGATACCAGGAAATTCTCACCGATCCATCTTATGCCAAACAACTGGTCACGCTGACCTATCCCCATATTGGCAATGTCGGGGTAAATCTGGAAGATGTCGAATCCAGACAGATTTTCTGCTCCGGTCTGATTGTAAAAAACATACCCCATCGACACAGCAACTGGCGATCTCAATCGTCTTTACCGGAATATCTGGAACAAAACGGCGTAGTGGCGATCAGTGATATCGACACTCGTAAATTGACACGCCTGTTGAGAACCAAAGGTGCCCAACGGGGTTGTATCATGGCTGGGGAAGATATTGATGTCGAAAAAGCCCTTGAATCAGCCAAATCATTCCCTGGACTTGTTGGAATGGATCTGGCTAAGGTGGTGTCCGTAGAGAACCCGTATTCCTGGGCCGAAAGCATATGGAAGCTGGATTCGGGATATATCAACGCGCCCCAATCAAGGTACAAAATTGTTGCCTATGATTTTGGTATTAAACACAACATTTTGAGAATTCTGGCCAGCCTTGGTTGTGATATTACTGTGGTGCCTGCCCAGACCCCAGCGGATCATGTATTGGGTAAAAATCCTGATGGCGTATTTTTGTCCAATGGGCCGGGCGACCCTGAGCCCTGCGATTATGCCATTGATGCCATTCAGAAAATTCTGATTCAAAATATTCCAGTGTTTGGCATTTGCCTTGGACATCAATTACTTTGCTTGGCTGCAGGGGCCAAATCGTCAAAAATGAAATTTGGCCATCATGGCGCAAATCATCCGGTCCAGGACCTGGATAGCAATCAGGTTTTAATTACCAGTCAAAATCATGGATTCACCGTAGATGAATCTACAATAACAAAAAATATGAGAGTGACCCATCGCTCACTATTTGATGGCACTGTGCAGGGTGTTGAACTATTGGACAAACCTGCTTTTTCATTTCAGGGTCATCCTGAAGCCAGTCCAGGACCGAGAGATATCGGCACCCTTTTTGATAAATTTATTGCCATGATGGATCAGTATAAATCCAGCCAGGACAAAGCGTCGAATGCCTAAACGTAGTGACATAAAATCTGTGCTGATAGTTGGTGCCGGGCCAATCATAATCGGACAAGCCTGTGAATTTGATTATTCTGGAGTCCAGGCGTGCAAGGCCCTCAAAGAAGAAGGATTTCGAGTTATCCTCGTCAATTCGAATCCTGCAACCATCATGACCGATCCGGATTTCGCCGATGCAACTTATATCGAACCGATCAAGTGGGAAATACTGGAAAAAATTATTGATACAGAAAGGCCCGACGCTATCCTGCCTACCATGGGGGGGCAAACCGGTTTGAACTGTGCACTGGATTTAAATCGTCACGGTGTGCTCGATAAATACAATGTGGAAATGATTGGGGCCAACAGTGTTTCCATTGACAAGGCTGAGGACCGCGAACAGTTTCGGGTTGCAATGAAGACTATTGGGCTGGAAACCGCCCGAGGCGGACTCGCCCATTCCCTCGAGGAAGCAAAGAAGTTTGCAGAGCAGGTTGGATTTCCGGCAATTATCAGACCATCATTTACCCTGGGTGGTAGTGGTGGCGGTATTGCCTACAACATGGATGAATTTGATGAAATCTGTACGCGTGGACTGGATGCATCGCCAACCAAGGAACTTCTGGTAGAGGAGAGCATTCTGGGCTGGAAGGAATATGAAATGGAAGTTGTCAGGGACAAAAATGATAATTGTATTATCGTTTGTTCCATTGAAAACTTTGACCCCATGGGGGTCCATACGGGTGATTCCATAACCGTTGCGCCGGCCCAGACCTTGACCGACAAGGAATACCAGATCATGCGTGATGCAAGCATTGCGGTGTTACGGGAAATCGGCGTAGATACCGGTGGGTCAAACGTTCAATTTGCGATTAACCCAGAAGATGGCCGCATGATTATCATTGAGATGAACCCGCGGGTGTCACGATCTTCGGCATTAGCATCCAAGGCGACTGGATTTCCTATTGCAAAAATCGCCGCCAAACTGGCAGTTGGATTTACCCTCGATGAACTGAAAAATGATATCACCGGGGGCGCCACACCTGCTTCGTTTGAACCCAGTATTGATTATGTGGTGACTAAAATACCTCGCTTCGATTTCGAAAAATTTCCCCAGGCTGATGCTACTCTGACAACGCAGATGAAGTCCGTAGGCGAGGTTATGGCTATTGGCAGGACGTTTCAGGAATCCATGCAAAAAGCGCTTCGGGGTCTGGAAATTGGCAGTGATGGATTTGATGATCAGGAACTGCCTGATAACTACGAGACTACAAATTTCTTACATTCGAAATTGCGAGTACCCGGTGCGATGCGCGCCTGGTATGTGGCCCAGGCATTTCGGGCGGGCATGTCAATTGATCAGATTTTTAATATTTGTAAAATTGATCCATGGTTTCTGGCTGAAATTGAAGATCTTATTGAAACAGAAAAGGTCATTCGGGCGACAAAATTTACCGATCTCGATTCAATCACCATCATGCAGTGGAAACGCAAAGGGTTCTCCGATCGCAGACTAGGAAAACTCATGGGGCAGAACGAAGGTGATGTCCGGAATTTTCGGTTTACACATGGTGTACACCCGGTGTTTAAGCGAGTTGATTCCTGCGCTGCGGAATTTGATACGACAACAGCCTATCTGTATTCAAGTTATGAAGATGAATGTGAAGCGAACCCAACCATCAAAAAAAAGATCATCGTTCTTGGTGGTGGACCCAATCGCATTGGCCAGGGCATAGAGTTCGATTATTGTTGTGTGCATGCCTCCATGGCATTGCGTGAGGATGGCTTTGAGACCATCATGGTTAACTGCAATCCAGAGACGGTATCTACGGATTATGATACATCTGACCGACTGTACTTTGAATCTTTAACTCTCGAAGATGTTTTAGAAATTGTTCGAATTGAAAAGCCGCTTGGTGTGATCGTCCAGTTTGGCGGACAGACACCGCTAAAGTTATGCAGAGCACTCGAACTTGCGGGCGCACCTATTATTGGCACTTCACCAACATCTATTCATCAGGCCGAAGACAGGGAGTTTTTCCAGAAATTATTGGCCGATCTTGATTTATTGCAACCGCCAAACCGGACAGCAACATCCGCCGAAGAATCACATACCTTGGCAGAAGAAATTGGCTATCCATTGGTTGTTCGCCCGTCCTATGTGTTGGGCGGCAGGGGTATGGAAATTGTTTATAGTGCAGAAGACCTTTCAAACTATATGGGCTCGGCGTTGGACGCCTCATTTGAATCGCCGGTTCTGCTGGACCGATTTTTGAATGATGCCGTGGAAGTGGATGTGGACGCGGTTTGCGATGGCGCGAATGTCATTATTGGTGGAATTATGGAGCATATTGAAGAAGCCGGCGTGCACTCAGGAGATTCGGCATGTTCATTGCCGCCGTTCAGTTTGCCCCAGTCAATTCAGGATGCGTTGCGCGAACAAACTAAAGCCATGGCGCTGGCACTTAATGTGGTGGGTTTGATGAATGTGCAGTTCGCGGTAAAAGATGAAAAAGTTTACGTCCTCGAAGTGAATCCACGGGCATCGCGAACCGTCCCGTTTGTATCCAAAGCTACGGCCAGACCCCTGGCAAAAATTGCTGCTCGTTGTATGGTGGGTCAGTCCCTCGAAGCCCAGGGTATTCATAGCGAGAAATCGCCAGGATTTTATTCTGTAAAAGAAGCTGTATTCCCGTTTATAAAGTTTCCGGGAGTCGACACTGTGCTTGGACCGGAAATGAAAAGCACTGGAGAAGTCATGGGTATTGGTGAAAGTTTTGGGGAAGCTTTTGAAAAAGCCCAAAATGCAGCAAGTTACACGATTCCTTTAGGTGGCAGAATATTATTTAGCTTGCGCAGGGAAGATCAAAACGATGCCATTGAAATCGCCAGATATTTTTTCGAGGCCGGATTCGAAATTCGGGCGACAGAAGGCACGGCAAGGGTATTTGGAAATGCGGGTGTCCCGGTTGAACGGGTGAACAAGGTAGTCGAAGGTCGTCCCCACGTGGTGGACATGATAATAAACCGCGAGTTTGATCTAATTGTAAACACCACATCGGGTAAGCAGAGTTTAAAAGATTCATATACAATTCGTCGCGAGGCTCTGCAATACAAAGTAACCTACTATACAACCCTGGCGGCGGCGAGAGCGTCTGCTGAGGCACACAAGCATGCTGGGGTGATTACGGTTAACAAATTGCAAACCTTACATCAGAATCTCAATAGCGTTGTTTAAAATCAAACCCGTTCTACCCGTAAAAAATATCGATGAACCAACGAGTTGTATTAACCAGCAATGGCGCTGAAGAACTACGGAATGAGCTTAAAAAACTCAAAAGCGTGGACAGGCCTAATGTTATAGCTGCTATTGCAGAAGCGAGATCCCATGGTGATCTGTCAGAGAATGCAGAATATGACGCGGCGAAAGAGCAACAGGGATTTATAGAAGGTCGAATCAAGGAACTGGAGTCGAATCTTTCTGTTGCGGAAATCATCGATCCGTTAAAAATTGCTCAGCCAGAAAAGGTGGTTTTTGGTGCTTATGTTGAGCTATACGATGCTGATCAAGATTCCAATGTCGGCTATCAACTTGTGGGAAATTTGGAGGCGGATCTCAGCAAGGGTCGGATTTCCATAAGTTCCCCTATTGGAAAAGCATTGTTGGGTAAAAAAATCGGAGATGAGATTGAAGTTGCTGCACCAAGTGGCAAGAGAATTTATGAAATTTTAAGCGTCGACTATAAATGACGTAATTTGATCTTTACGAATTCTTAAAATCAAATCGTAGGATCTAAAGCCATTGTGAAACCCATTCATATTTTGATGGCGATGTCCGTCGCGGTAATGTGGGGGATGGGCTTTATTGTGGCGAAATCTGCGATGTCACATTTTTCTCCCATATTCTTGATGGCATTGCGTTTCGCTCTAACAGCGCTTTGTCTGGTATGGTTTTTTCGGCCGTCACCGAAATTATATAAAGACCTGTTCTGGATTGCATTGGTCAGTGCCGCGATCCAGTATAGTCTCACCTTCAATGGCGTCAATGGCATTGATGCTTCAACCGCCGCATTACTGGTACAACTTGAGGTGCCATTCGGGTTGTTGCTGGCCTGGGTTATGCTAGGTGACCGAGTGACTGTGAAGCAATTTTTCGGCATGGCGGTTTCATTTTTGGGTGCAATGTTTATCCTTGGAGAACCAAAGCTGGAAGGGGACCTAATATTTGCGTTTATGGTTATTGGTGGCGCGTTTACCTGGGCGGTCGGTCAGGTCATGATAAAAAAAGTGGGTGAACTAAACGGCTTTATCTTGATTTCAGGTGTTGCGGTTTTCGCCACCCCCCAGCTGTTTATCGCCTCAGCAATTTTTGAAAGTGGTCAGCTTGAGCAAATTCAGACGGCCGCATTTACAGATTGGGCCTCGGTTGCCTATCTTGGAATTGTTATGACGGCGTTCGCCTATGCCATCTGGTATTATCTCCTCGGTGCGTATAAGGTAAATCAGGTAATGCCATATTTGTTATTGTTGCCAGTTACTTCCGTGCTTGGCGGAATTTTAATTCTGGATGAGATCATGACGTTGAAGATTGCCCTCGGCGGGGCTCTGGCAATTGCTGGTGTAGGGATAATTACGATTCAAAGGAATAGGCCGGCACTAAATTCCGAATAGACGTATTAGGGCTCATGGCCGTATTAGTGGAAAGAAGACTGATATACAATTTCGGTTGGATAAAACGTTCTGAGTTTTTATGGTTTCGAATCAAATATTATTGTTTTCATTATTGGGAGTGGTGTTCGGACTCCTGATTTGGGGAAAAATCAGATACGATCTTATTGCCTTTGGGGCATTAATTACCGCCATCGTAATCGGTGTGGTACCCGAAGAAGCTGCATTTGACGGCTTTGGTCATCATGCAACAATAATTATCGCATTGGTCCTGATCGTCAGTCGGGGACTTTCAAATTCCGGCGCGATTGAACTGGTTGCCAAATACGTCATTGATGCCGGGCGTTCTTTATTCCTGCACATCAGCATCATGTCTGCGGTTGCAGCAGCGCTATCTGCAATTATGAATAATGTTGCCGCGCTGGCACTATTGATGCCGATCGATATTCAGGCGGCGTCCAAAGCCAAGAGGAGTCCGGCGTATACCTTGATGCCGCTGTCATTTGCTTCCATTTTGGGCGGGTTAATCACATTAATTGGTACACCACCCAATATCATCATTGCCAGTTTTCGAGAACAGGCCTTCGGCGAGCCTTTTGGCATGTTTGATTTTTCTCCCGTTGGTATTGTGGCCGCGGTTGCGGGGGTATTGTTTGTAACCCTGGTTGGCTGGCGATTGATTCCGAATATCAGTAATGATCAGGGTGCGGTAAAAGAATTATTTGAGATTCAGGAATACGTTGCGGAAGTGCGAGTCGGTGAGAAATCACCCATTGTTGGCAAAAAAATTAGAGAACTGGATTCCACCAGTGAAGACAGCGATGTTGCCATTATCGGATTGGTACGAAATGGCCGCCGATTCCCTGGGCATGCCCGACGTGAAATAATCAAGCCCGGAGATTTGTTGGTGATCGAAGCCAATGCAACCAACATCGATGCCTTTGTAGGTGCGATTGGGCTGGAATACGTTGGTTCAGAAAAGTACGATACATTAATCGGTGAGGATCTTTCATTAATTGAGATTGTCGTCCCGGAAGGCGCGAGGATTGAGGGGCGGTCAGCCCTGGACTTAAGATTGCTGTATCGCCATGGCGTGACCTTGCTGGGCATCTCGCGCAATGGCAAGGCGTTTCGAGATCGGGTAAGAAAACTCAATATTCAGGCCGGGGACGTCTTGTTGTTATTAGGGCCTAGCGAACGTTTAAACGACGTTGCAATCTGGTTAGGTGGGCTGCCCCTCCAGGAGCGTGATTTACAGGTTATTCAGCGTAACAAGGCATGGATTGCAGTAACCAGTTTTGGCCTGGCTATTGCCGCTGCGAGCTTTGGGTTATTGCATTTGCCCGCGGCCCTTGCTCTGGTTTGTATTGTTATGGTCGGGTTTAATATCGTGCCAATTCGTGAATTATACACTTCGATAGAATGGCCGGTCATTGTGTTGCTCGGTTCAATGATTCCCATCGGCTCTGCCCTGGAAGCCTCGGGTGGAACGGCTTTGATCGCCCAGAGTATAGTTGGTTTCGCTGAAGGTTATGGGCCAGTTATTGTGTTGACCCTACTGATGGTGGTGACCATGACGTTATCCGACGTGCTGAATAACACAGCAACTACGGTAATTGCAGCGCCCATCGCCATTGATATTGCAAACCGGTTAGGGGTGAGTGCGGATCCGTTTTTAATGGCCGTTGCGGTTGCTGCGTCCTGTGCGTTTTTGACGCCCATCGGGCATAAAAATAATACTCTGGTTATGGGGCCGGGCGGTTACCGGTTTGGCGATTACTGGCGAATGGGTCTGCCATTGGAGATCATCGTTATCGGTGTGTCCGTTCCAATGATTATCTGGGTTTGGCCTTTTTAAATTGCCCTAAATACCTTTGGTTAATTAGAGTTTTTTGTTTCGATTCTTTATTGCGTCTGGCATATGAGTTAACTATTGCGTTAACTAACGAATGACCTTGCCCGGATTTAGAATCCCTTCGGGATCAAGCATATTTTTTAATTTTCGGTACAACCTCAGTTCAACCGGGTCTTTGTATTTTTCCATTTCGTCGAGTTTGGAAATACCTATGCCATGTTCCGCACTGAAAGAGCCCTGGTATTGGTGGCAAATATCATGCATTACTGTATTAATCGCTTTCCAGTTATCTAAAAATTCAGCTTTTTCCATGTCAGCGGGCTGTGAAATATTATAGTGAATATTGCCATCACCCAAATGCCCATAAGGGTAGGGTATGGCGGTCGGCATATAGTCCAAAATAGCTTGGCGTGCATGATCCATAAATTCAGGCACTTTGACCACGGGTACGGATACATCATGTTTGATACTGCCGCCAATAAATTTTTGTGCCTCAACAATATCTTCCCGTAACAAAATCAGTTTTGACCCCTGGGACTGGTTTTGTGCAACCACTGCGTTGCATATAATTTTATTTTCAAGTGCAGTGCCAAGCGCAGTTTCAATCTGGGAGCGAAGATTTTCGTCGTCCCGACTGCTGTTGATCACGGCTAGTATGTACCAGGGATAATCTTCCTCGAAAGGATTGCTCTGACCGTGAATATGTTTAACTGCGGTTTCCACGGCGATTTGTGACATCAATTCAAATGTGGTTATTCGATCGCTGCTGGTGGACTTTAACTGGTCGAATAGTTTTAACCCCGCGGCCACGGAATCTAACCCAATCAGGGAGACCACCTGGCCTTTGGGATAGGGAAATAATTTGAGTACTGCGGCAGTGATAATTCCCAGAGTGCCTTCGGAGCCGATAAAAAGATGTTTGAGATCGTATCCGGTATTGTTCTTTCTTAAGCTGTTGAGTCCATTCATTATCTCGCCATTGGCCAGAACCACTTCGATGCCCAGAACAAGGTCCCGGGTGTTGCCATAATGCAGAACGTTAATTCCGCCGGCATTGGTTGCCAGGTTACCACCAATCTGGCATGTCCCCTGGGCGCCCAGACTCAATGGAAACAGTCGATCCTGTAGTTTCGCACTTTCCTGGATGTTGGCTAGAATGCAGCCTGCCTGCACGGTCATGGTATTGTTGACTGGATCGATGTCAATAATTTTATCCAGGCGTTTGGTGTTGATAATGATCTGGTCTTTGTTCGCCACTGCCCCGCCCATAGCGCCAGTATTTCCACCCTGGGGCACCACAGTGACTTTGTTGTCATTGCAAAAACCGAGCAACGCCGATATTTGGGCTGCAGATTCAGGTAACACTACAGCGCGACATGCGCTGGTATATCTTCCTCTTAACTCCTCTGTGTAGGGTGCGGTTTTTTGCTTGTCGGTGATAACAAATTGATCGCCAACAATTTGTTTAAGTCCTCGGATAATTTCCAAAATTAGTTTTCGTTTTCCAGCTGAGCTTTGATTTCGGCAAATTCCGCTGCTTCATCCGCTGCTGCACGGGGATAGCGGCTTTTTAGATTTTCCAGCGATTCGACAATTATCTCAGCTACTTTCAGCCGCATAAATGGTTTTTTATCCGCAGGTATGGCATACCATGGTGCATAGTCTCTTGAAGTGGCGTTTAGTACACTCTGGTAAGCAGCCATGTATTCATCCCAGTAGCTCCGCTCATCAACGTCTTTTTTCGAAAATTTCCAGTTTTTATCGGATTCATTTAATCTACTCAGGAATCGGCGTTTTTGCTCATCCCTGGAGACATTGAGCCAGAATTTTATGATGGTTGTGCCGTTTCTGGCCAGGTGGAGTTCATGATCCCGAATAGATTGAAAACGCTGTTCCCAGAATCCATCGTAGTCTAAAATTTCCGGTAATCGCTGGCCTTGGAGATATTCGGGGTGGACCCGAACAACCAGGGTTTCTTCGTAATAGCTTCGGTTAAAAATCCCGATCCGACCACGCTCGGGTAAGCGCATGGAACTGCGCCAGAGAAAATCGTGGTCGAGTTCTTCTTTGGATGGGGCTTTAAATGAAAAAACCTGGCATCCCGCTGGATTTACCCCGCTCATGACATGGCGAATGGTGCTGTCTTTGCCTGCTGCATCCATGGCCTGAAAAATTAACAATACAGCATGACGATCCTCAGCGTATAGCTTTCGCTGCAACTCATACAGCTTATTGGTCGCCAGCTTTAGGCGGGACTTATATTTTTTGTCATTTTCCTGTGATGATGCTGGTAGGGTTAATGCATTATCAAGAACAAAGCTACTGTCGAAAGGTATGCGGAATTCTGTCATTTTTTGTCGGTTAGAATATTGATCTCTATATGGTATCTTACCCCAGAACGAGTGTAGATCTTTTTAAAACGAATAAATTTAATCAACAGTACATATGAAATATTCCTGGAAAGCTAAAGCAACGCGTATTCTCCTCGGCCTAATTATTATTTGCGCTTTTCAAAATAGTGCCTCCTCAAATTGCGAAGAATCAAACTTGCTGATGGCTAAAATGGAAGAAAAGGAAATTCGCCTGCTTAATGACCTGGCCAAGATTATTTCTATTCGAACCCACATTGCGGATGACGGTAAAAAACGCGCTGCAGGTTATCAGCATATTTGTGAATCCGTGGTCAACAAATCAACAATTCTATTTGTTTACGGTCAACCTACCGTATCTCGATTTCATATGAATAATGTGAAGGTGCCACTGGATATCGGGTTTTTCGACCGGTTGGGAATACTGATACATCATGAGGTCATGGATGTATATGGAAGTGGTGAGCATAAATTGTATTCTCCTGGAAGGTTATTCAAATATGCCCTGGAGGCCCGGGTCGGTTATTTTGAAGAAAATGACCTGTCCCCTGGTAAATCTCGCCTGGTACTTTACTCCGTGATCGATTAAGGCAGGATTTAACCACAATGAATATTAATCAATCGAAACAAAAGCGGGCGCCTTATGGTCTGTGGCAGAGCAGCTATAAACTGGAGACGCTGATTAATGAAGCACCGCAACCAAACTACCCATTTATGCTGGGAGATAAACTCTTCTGGATTGAAACGCTGTCGGCGGAGAAAGGCAGAAATGCATTGATGTCTAATAATTCTGAATCCCAGCCAATTTGCATTACACCCCAAGAATTTAATATCAGGACCAGAGTGCATGAATATGGCGGAAAATGTTTCTGTATTTCTGGCAATAGCATCATCTTTAATAATTTTGATGATGGTTGTTTATACCGGCAAACCCTCCAGAAGAATTCAAAACCTATCAAACTCTTGGAAAATACTAGCCTGGGGAATTTTCGTGGATTTGCAGATCTGGTTCTGTCCCACGACGGTTGTTATGTCATAGCAGTAGCTGAGCTTGCAACAGATGAGGGCGAGAATCAGAACTGTATTGTGGTGATTCCCATAAAATCCAATCAATTAAAAAATCAAGGGGCTGATAAGCTACTTCAAAAACTGAGTATTTTGGCCCAGGGCGCTGATTTTTATGCCAATCCGGTATGTTCTGCAAACGGAAAATATATCGCCTGGGTCCAGTGGAGTCATCCAAATATGCCGTGGGATAATAGTGAGCTGATTCAAGGTGAATTTGAGACTGAAGGTGATGCCCTTGTTGTAGGAAAGATCAGCACCGTGATTTCAGAACCCAATCATTCCGTTTGTCAGATTGGTTATGTGGATGAAGACAAGTTGCTTTTTGTGCGAGATGGTCCGCAGTGCGATTACTGGAATATGTGTCAGTATTACGATGGGAAAATCACCCAGGTGACCCATCTGGAAGGCGAATTTGGCGAGGCCCACTGGGTTTTTGGCCAACGCAGATGGCAAGGATTTGATAATCAGATTGTGATTGCGGTTGTGACAACCCAGCAAGGCGATCAGTTGGTTGAAGTTGATCTGTCCACCGCAGATACCACGGTGCTGCATCGGGGATTTTCTGCGTGTTGCCAGTTGGCCAGGTTCGATGAAAATGGACTTGTATTTGTTGCCAAATATTCGGATCGTTCTGCGGAGATTATGAATTTGAATATCGAGTCGGGAAAACTTCGAACTTTAAAATCAAATCCCCAGGACCAGTATCAAAACGGAATCAGTAATCCGAAATTAATTCAATTTCCAACCAGTTGCGGCCATAGCGCATTTGGTTATTTCTATACGCCCTATAATGCGAATTATTGCGCCCCTGAACAAACGGCGCCTCCCCTTATGGTTATGATTCACGGCGGGCCTACCAGCAGGGCATCCACAGAGTTGTCGGGGCTGAAACAATATTATTGTTCGTTGGGATATGCAATTCTGGATGTTGATCATCGGGGTAGCACAGGCTACGGCCGAACATATCGTCAATCATTATCCGGGAACTGGGGAGAGTTTGACGCTGATGATATTTTTTATGGCGTTAAGTCATTAATTGAAAAAAATTGGGTGGACAAAGACTGCATATTTATTCGCGGAAGCAGTGCGGGTGGGTATGCTGTATTGCGAGCGTTGACGAAATTTCCAGAATCTTTTGCTGGCGGCGCTTGTTATTACGGCATTGGAAATCTGATTACCTTGTCCAATTTTACCCATAAATTTGAATCAAAATATACTGATCGATTAGTGGGTGAAAAATTTGACCCCGAGTTGAGTAAAAATTCGACTAGTAGATTCGTCACCCGCTCGCCGGTATTTCAAATTGAAAATTTGAATAGCCCGCTTATCCTGTTTCAAGGGGAAGATGATAAAGTTGTACCGCCAGAGGTTTCAAGAGAAGTGGTTAAATTGTTAAAGGAAAAAGGCATAAAACACAGTTATACTGAATACCCCGGCGAAGGACATGGTTTTCGCCTGACTGAAACCAGAATCGATTCATTGAAAAAGGAAACCCAATTTTTTGCCGAGATAATAGCCGCAAATAATTCGAACCGATCAACTAACGCACTAGATTCATGATAGCTTACCCGAACAGAAATCTGACCCTGGCCTTGGCTGGTGTGTTGCAGTCCGCAAAACTGGTTTATCAGTTGGCAAAAATTGGAAATCATGATCAGTCGGCGCTACGCGATTCATCGGTTAGCCTAATTCGACTGGACGCAAAAACCACAGAAGAAGTATATGGATCTGCTCGAGGCGTTGAACTCGGGTTGAAGACGATTGTTAAGGTATTTGCCAATAAACCGGATGTGTCTACCAGAGATGTTTACCAGTATGCGGTATCCGTGCATCAACTGGGAATTAAATTGGCAAAGCTTAAAAAAACCAGCGATATTATTCACGGTGAGCTGGTGGAAATACAGGAGAAGTGCTTGAATCCGGAATATGATGATGAAGATTATCCGGAGTTTTTGGAAGCCCTTGCTAATTTGTATAGTCGAACAATCAGCTATTTAACCCCACGAATAATTGTTCAAGGGTCGTCAGGAATGCTTCAGGAACCGGAAACAGTAAATCAGGTTCGATGTGCCCTGTTTTCAGGTATCAGATCTGCGTACCTTTGGCACCAGCTCGGGGGTAGACGATGGCAATTGCTATTTAACCGCAAGGGATACGTTTCAAATGCTGAAGCTATTCTGGACGAATAATATCGTCAGCGCTGGCCCGTGGTTTTTTCTGAGGCGGCTCCTCTAGTTGTTTCTAAAACAGTTTTTCTAATGGTTATTGGGAAAAATAAGTTTCACGCGATTTTGGGTATCGCCGTTCGAAACAATGATTTTATCATCACCATACAAACATGCCGGGACTGTGGCATGATCAATAATCCGAAGAATGAAGCATATGCATAAGAAATTACCGTAGAAATTGCCGCGCCTTCAATTCCATATAGCGCAATAAAAAAGTAATTCAAAATCACGTTCAGTACAGCGCCTATACAAAAAGAGATGGTTAACAGTTTTTGTAGATTTTCCGTGACCAGGTGGGATTTATTGACTGCGCCAACGGCTACGAAGATACCCGCCCAGATGTGGATACATAGAGAGTTGGTACTACCAGTAAAGGCGTCTCCGTATAATAGTGGAACAATATAGGAAGCTGTAAATGTAGTTACAATGGCAACTACAATCGCCATCCAGAACATCATCTGATACAGATTAGACAACCTCTGGTTGTATATTATTGAACTGGTTTTCTTTGCGTTAACAATCGCCGGAAATAACGAGCCAACAATTAACTGCGGTACAAAATACCAGGCTTCACTCAAGGTTACCGCTACCGCATAAATTCCTACATCGTATATACCCAGCATTTCTTTAATCATTATCTGGTCTATTCGCATATAAACTATCACCGCAAGCCCAGAAAGGATAAAAGGCCAGCTGTCCCTTAATAATCTTTTGGCAATTGAGTAATTCCACTTCCAGGTGCGAATATTTTGTCCGGTTCGATGATAAATATAAATCAATCCCATTACAGCGATAGCGCCTTCGAGAGTATAAGCAAGGGCAAAAGCGATGACACTGGCTTCCTGTTCGATCAGTATCAAACGAGTAACCAATACCACACCCATTGCCATCATCCCAACAATTACCGGGAATTTAGATTTAACGATTGAGTCGAAGTACTGATCGATGCCCGAGGCCAGTGTAAATATCCTGGAAACTGCGAAAATGATAATTAAATAGGTTATGACAGGATCATTGTCGGTAAACAGTAAAAATATTGAAATCAGAATCCAGATTGCGATCAGGCCTAACAATCTGAGAACAAATGTGGTGCCCAGCAAAAAGTCTTTTAATCGAGAATTAGCAACCAGTTCCCGAGCGAGAATTTCATTCAAACCCAATTGCCCAAATATCATGAATAGCCCAACCAGCATTCCGGCATAGGTGATCATACCCAGATTATTTGGCCCGAGATATCGAATGACATAGATACCAACACAGAATGCACCGATCATACGAACGATTCGGGCACCCAACATCCAGGTGGTATTGGAGAGATATTTCTTTAGACCTGGGCTAGGGTTAAATAGGGTCATGGAACAATTTCATTTTTAGACGGTCTGTTGGTAATAGATACGCCTGTAAAAATGGAGGATTGGTTAGAATTAATCAAAACTGATTTTTTTTAATTCGATCAGGTATGGGATAATAGAGCCGACAATAATGCCTGGGTTTAGGAAAGTTTATGATTTTTATTTTAGTTCTTTTGTTATCTGTTTTCAGTTTTCTCTGGCTACAACTGCCGCTTAGAAACTGGCTTATCCTGTCATCAATTGTGTTTTTTGTGACAATGATATCAGGAATTACAAATGTTATCTTTTCTCTGATAATCATAGTTGTATTCGTGGCCATGGCATCGTTCATGTATTTCCTGCCAAATGCTCGAAAGCAGTTTGTAACCCCAAAATTATTTGGCCTGATCAGAAAAATGATGCCGCCAATTTCTCAGACCGAGAAGGAAGCAATCGATGCCGGTACGGTATGGTGGGACGCGGAGTTATTCTCGGGAAATCCTCAATGGGATGTGTTGTTTGATGCGAAGACGCCGAGCCTGACAAAAGAAGAGCAGGCATTTATGGATGGCCCAGTAGAACAATTGTGTTCGATGGTGGATGACTGGGAAATTACCAGTGAATTAAATGATTTGCCTGAGCCGGTCTGGGATTTTATTAAAGCAAATAAATTTTTTGGATTAAATGCGGAAAAAGAATATGGTGGTCTGGGATTCTCGGGCTATGCTCAATCCTGTATTGTGCAAAAATTGGCTACACGCAGCAGCACTGTTGCGGTCACGGTTATGGTTCCTAATTCTCTTGGGCCCGCTGAACTCCTCCATCACTATGGTACCGATGCACAAAAAGATTATTACCTGCCAAGATTAACCCGTGGTGAGGAAGTCCCTTGTTTTGGATTAACCAATCCGTGGGCGGGTTCAGATGCGGCAAGCATGCCGGACTATGGAATTGTATGCAAAGGCAAGTACAAACGAAAAAATGTATTGGGATTTCGAGTCAATTGGGAGAAGCGTTACATCACCCTCGGCCCGGTTGCTACACTTCAAGGCTTAGCGTTCAAAGCCTATGATCCTGATCATTTGCTGGGCGATCAGGAAACACTTGGGGTGACCTGCGCTTTAGTGCCTACGAACACAACCGGGGTGTCCATTGGCCGACGTCATTTTCCTCTTAATGCGTCATTCCAGAATGGACCAAACTGGGGCAAAGATGTTTTCATTCCCATGGAGTGGATTATTGGTGGGCAGGATAGAATTGGTCAAGGCTGGCGGATGTTGATGGAATCATTGGCTGCTGGAAGAGGTATCTCACTTCCCGCAGCGGGGGCTGGGGCGGCCAAGCTGGCAGCGCGTACCAGTGGCGCCTATGCACAAATCCGAGAACAGTTCGGAATCGAAATTGGAAAATTTGAAGGGATCGAAGAAGTTCTGGCCAGTATCGGTGGATTAACCTATTTACTGGATAGTGGACGGATATTGACGACCACTGCCTTGTCTCTCGGTCATAAGCCCGCGGTGTTGTCCGCAATCGTAAAACAACAATGCACGGATTTATCGAGAATTGTAATAAATCAGGCCATGGATTTGCATGGTGGAAAAGGCGTTTGTATGGGGCCAAAAAATTATCTGGCGCGCACCTATCAGCAAATACCTATCGGTATTACCGTTGAAGGCGCCAATATTTTAACCCGCAGTTTAATTATATTTGGCCAAGGATCAATGCGTTGTCATCCCTATTTGTTGAAGGAAATTCAGGCTTTGTCCATGGAAGATGAGACCGAAGCCCTGGATCAATTCGACCAGGCCATGACATCGCATATTGAACATGCGCTTAGTAACAAGTTACGCTCCTTTGGTTTCGGGCTATCCCGGAGTTTGATGGCGAAAGGCACTGGGCGTGGCATAATCAAAAAACATACCCGTTCTATTGAACACCTGAGCGCGTCTTTCGCCTGGCTTGCTGACGTAACCCTGTTTACTCTGGGCGGTAATTTAAAACGTAAAGAAATGTTATCGGGTCGGTTTGCTGATGTATTGAGCAACCTGTATCTGGCTACGGCGGCACTAAAACGTTTTAAGGATAATGGCGAACCCGAAAAAGAAACACCGTTGGCTGATTGGGCCTGTCAGTATGCACTGTATCATGCGCAGCAGGCGCTGGATGGTATTTTACGTAACTATCCGAATTCACTTTTTGGAAAAGCGCTGCGCCTTGCGATTTTTCCTGGAGGTAGATATTTGCATCTGCCATCGGACAGATTATCCCAGCAGGTCGCGACGTTAATGCGAACGCCTGGCAGTGTCCGCGACAGATTAACTCAGGATATGTATATCTCGGATGACCCAAACGACGTTATCAACCAGATCGAATCTGCATTTGAGTTGATGATTGATACCAAAGAATTGCGCAGACGATTAAAGAAATCGGGACACGAGCCGGTTACAAATCAAAGTTATGCGCAATGGCTGGATCAGTTAAAGGTGGATCAGGTTATCAGCGATGATGAGTTGATGTTACTGGCCAAAACCCGAAAACTGGTTCGCAAGGTCATTGATGTAGATAGTTTCGAGGCTGGGGATTTATCAATCAAACAAAAGGCAGTTTCTCAAACAGGCTCTAAATCCTAGTATGAGCCAAACTGAAAATTTCTCGGTTGCGAGTATTTATGCAAAGAACGCGATAGTCGAAAACGCCGATGATTGCGACATCATCGATGCGACCAGGATAAATTCAATTCCGGATTTATTTCAGCAAAGGGTGAAACGCAGTGCGGAGAAGACAGCATATTGTCAATATGATCCTTCTCAAAACAGGTGGCTAAACTATACCTGGGGCGCCATGGCTGGTGATGTCATGAACTGGCGACGGGCTTTTGCTAAAGAAAATTTAGAACCCCAGGATCGGGTTGCGATCAGGCTGTGCAATTCCAGGGAGTGGGTTTTATTCGATCAGGCAGCATTGGCCCAGGGTTTGGTGGTGGTTCCGGTTTACGTTGAAGACCGCGCGGATAATATTGCCTATATCCTGGAACATACGGATTCGAAGTTTTTGTTCCTTGAAGAGATCAGTCAATGGCTGGAAATGTCAGATGAGTTGTCTGCACTCTCAGCATTGGATCGAGTAGTGGTTATTTCCACTAACGAAGATGAACTATCTAAATGTGATGACCCTCGCGTGGTGTCTCTTGAGTTTTGGTTGTCTACGGAATTGCCAATAGGGGCTGAGAGCGTGCCAGACAGTATTGAAATCAATCCAGATGATCTGGCAACAATCGTTTACACCTCGGGCACAACGGGTAAACCGAAAGGCGTTATGTTGTCACATGCCAATATGTTATTGAATGCATATGGCGGGCTACACAACGTTGCGGTTTTTCCTACCGACCTGTTTTTGTCATTTCTACCTTTGTCTCACATGTTTGAACGAACCGTGGGGTATTACCTGACCATGATGGCAGGGGCAGGGGTGGCATTTAATCGATCTATTCCCGAGTTGCTCGATGATTTGGCAGCGATAAAGCCAACCGCGATGATTTCCGTGCCGAGAATTTTTGAGCGTGCGGCCTCGAAAATTCGGGAACAACTCGATGAGGGACCAAAAATTAAAAAATGGCTGTTTGAAAAGGCGGTGGAAATAGGATGGCAAAAATTTGAACTTCGCCAGGGCAGGGGAAAATGGAAGCTCGGCTTTTTATTTTGGCCGATTCTCAATAGTTTAGTGGCTCGAAAAGTGGTTCAACGATTCGGTGGGCGGCTCCGTTTTGTGGTCAGCGGTGGCGCGCGGCTGGCTCCCAACATCGCCAGGACTTTTATTGGCCTCGGCATTGATATTCTGCAAGGGTATGGATTAACCGAAACCAGTCCGATATTGACAGTCAATACACTTGATAAAAACAAACCATCGTCCATTGGACTACCCCTGCCCGGCGCGCAACTGCGCCTGGGTGAGAACAATGAATTGCAGGCCAAAGGCCCTTATATCATGGCCGGTTACTGGAAAAATCCCGAGGCGACGGCTGACACCTTCGGCCCCGACGGATGGTTAATGACGGGGGATGTGGCCAGTATTACCGATGATGGATTTGTTTCCATTACAGGCCGAATAAAAGAAATTATCGTTTTGGCTAATGGTGAAAAAGCCCCGCCAGCGGATATGGAATCCGCCATTTGCGATGACAACCTGTTCGAGCAGGTGATGGTGATCGGGGAAGGTAAAGCTTATTTAACCGCCATATTGGTGTTGAATAACCAAATGTGGCCAAAATTTGCCCAATCTTTGGGGGTAGATCACGACCAGGATAGTACATTAGAGGATGAGAAGGTTAAGGCGAAGGTATTGCAAAGAATCGCCCACCAGCTCTTAGAATTTCCCGGATATGCCTTTATTCGTTATGTAACCTTAAGCACAAAAAGCTGGGGAGTTGAGGATGGTTCTATTACCCCCACATTAAAGCTCAAGCGGCCGGTCCTCATGAAACGGTTTGAGCAGGAAATTACTGCAATGTATGCCAGAAAATAAATTTTCTGATAGTCAAACCCCACCATTTCAGTTAGTCAGATTTCTAGTTGGTTTATCTAGGGGATTTATCTCAGACCAACGCTTTTGAACCCCCCATTTCTGATTCGAGTGTGGCATAATCGGGCGCGAAAAAATGCTGGTATATCAGTAACATCAATCATTCAACTCATCCAATTAGGTTATTCATATGAATCTATTCATTTCAGACGCCTGGGCACAAACAGGTGAATCGGGCGGCGGCGGGCTTCTCGGTATTTTGCCCATGGTACTTATTTTTGTGGTTTTCTATTTTTTGTTAATTCGACCCCAGCAAAAACGTGGAAAAGAGCATAAATCAATGGTTGCTGAGCTTGCAAAAGGAGATGAAGTGGTTACTAACGGTGGGGTTCTGGGTAAGATAACTAGCGTAGACGAAAACTTTATTACCCTGGAAATTGCCCAGGGCGTTAAAGTTAAGGTTCAACCCATGGCCGTATCTCAAATGATGCCTAAAGGCACCGTGAAATAATTGGGGTTGATTATTAATTCGGGTTGGATGCTGTTGAAAAAATTTTTTAAACCCACAGCTTTTTAATCAGAGGCTCCTTAAGTAAACAGTCAATATATCGATCGATATGTTTATCAATATTCAGATTAGACCTGAAACTTCATATTTGTAATCAATGTTAAATCAAACCGCCTGGTGGAAATACCTGGTCATTATCACCGTACTGGTTGTGGGTACGTTTTACGCTTTACCCAATATTTTCGGAAGCGATCCTGGAATTCAGATTCGGGGAGCCAGGGGCGGTAGTGTGGAATCTTCTGTACTGGAACGAATCCAGTCCAGCCTTGAAACCGAAGCCATAACAGTAAAGTCTATTGTCCAGGATGTAAAAGGCATCAAAATTCGATTTGATAGCGACGAATCCCAATTTCGTGCAAAAGAAATTATTGAAGATACACTGGATAATAATTATACCATTGCCTTGACGCTCTTACCTGGGGCGCCAGCATGGTTAATCGACTCCGGGGCATCGCCAATGTATCTTGGACTCGATCTGCGTGGTGGGGTGCATTTTTTACTTGAAGTCGATATGCAAAGCGCTGTGAATCGTTCACAGGAACGTTATGTAGACAACATCAAAACAGTATTGCGCGAAAACAGTATTCGATATCGAAGTGTCATCCTCAGCAATAACGGGCAAATTGAAACCATCATTCGCAACGTTGATCAACGAGAACAGGCCAGAGAAGCATTAATCGAATCGTTACCTGATTTGCAAATCAGCAATTCGGATGTTCGTCCGGAAGTATTGCGTGCGGAATTAACCCAGGGACAAATTGACGAGATAAAGACATTTGCTTTAGAGCAAAATCTGACCGCATTACGCAATCGAATTGATCAGCTGGGAGTTGCGGAACCCGTGGTGCAGCGACAGGGGGATGACAGGATTGTTATTCAGTTGCCAGGGGTCCAGGATACCGCGCGGGCAAAAACAATTTTGGGTAGAGCGGCAACCCTTGAGATGTTGCTTGTGGATGAAAAAAATAACGATGTAGCGGTGGCATCGGGTCAGGCGCCTGCGGGTTCGAAATTATATAAATTTCGGGACGGCCGGCGTATCTTATTAAAGAAGCGGGTAATTTATTCCGGGGATAGCATCATTGATGCTGCCGCAAGCCTCGATACCCAGTCAGGGTCACCCATTGTCAGCATAACCCTGGATTCCGCAGCCGCGTCGATCAATAGCCGGGTGACAGCGGAGAATATTAACAAGCGTATGGCGGTGGTTTATCTGGAACTTTCATCAGAAGGTAAGAGAGACGAGGACGGTAATCCCATTCTTGACGAGTCGGGTAATCAGATCAGAGTAACTACTCGAGTAGAGGAAGTTTTAACCGCACCAGTGATTCGCGATCAACTTGGAAAACGATATCAGATTGAAGGGATCGGAAGCGTTGAAGAAGCCGGAGATCTGGCGTTGATGTTACGCTCCGGCGCCCTGGCTGCGCCGGTGGAAATAATCGAGGAGAGGACGGTTGGACCGAGTCTGGGTCTTGCAAATATTACCCAGGGTTTTCGTTCGGTCATGGTTGGTTTTACGCTGGTATTAATATTTATGCTGATTTACTACCGGGTGTTTGGGTTTACCGCAACGGTAGCTCTGACCGTGAATCTGGTATTAATCGTAGCGGTGCTTTCACTTTTACAGGCGACGTTGACTTTACCTGGAGTCGCGGGAATCGTGTTAACCGTGGGTATGGCGGTTGATGCCAATGTATTGATATTTGAGCGAATTCGCGAAGAAATCAGAAATGGTAATTCACCCCAGGCCAGCATCCATCTAGGCTACGATCGTGCACTGTCGACCATTGTGGACGCGAATATCACTACCCTGATCGCAGCGGTAGTACTATTTAATTTTGGTACCGGCCCAATTAAAGGTTTTGCTGTAACCTTGAGTATCGGCATCATTACATCCATGTTTACCGCCATAATGCTAACCCGAATGCTAATCAATTTTGTATATGGTGGCAAAAATATTAAACGACTATCAATTTAAATTGACATGGAAATTTTAAACAAACCAACCAGTATAAATTTCCTTGGCAAACGAAAGATTACCATGATCATTTCGGGGATTTTTATGATTGTCAGTCTAGGGAGCTTTGTTACCCGTGGACTAAATCTGGGCATCGATTTTGTTGGTGGCACATTGGTTGAAGTGGGCTACCAGGATTCGGTCGAAATTGAGTCGGTACGAACCACCCTGGAAGAGAACGGCCTGGGAGATGCCATTGTCCAGCATTTTGGGACACCAAGGGATGTAATGGTTCGTCTGCCTGCAAATTATTCCAGCGAAACCGAAAATGCCGCCGAGATCAGCACTAATGTCATGGCCGCGCTCAGACTGCCTTTCAATGAAGTGCTTTCCGAAAACAGCAATGTAAAAACCCAGCAGTGTTTGAAAAATGGCGCCACCGCAGACTGCACTGTGCAGATGCGAAGGGTTGAATTTGTCGGACCCCAGGTTGGAGATGAATTGGCAAACCAGGGTGGACTAGCCATGTTATACGCGCTGTTGGGGGTATTGATTTATGTGACCTATCGGTTCGAATGGCGGTTTGCGGTTGGCTCCGTCGTCGCACTCGTTCATGACGTTGTAATTACTGTGGGTGCGTTTTCACTTTTTCAACTGGAGTTTTCTTTACCCGTTCTTGCGGCAGTACTGGCGGTTATCGGCTATTCTCTGAATGACACAATCGTAGTCTATGATCGCATTCGGGAGAATTTCAGGAAAATGAGAAAGAGTGACGTAGTTGATATTATGAACAACTCGATTAACCAAACCCTGCCGCGGACGATATTGACCTCAGTGACCACATTACTCGTTGTATTAACATTACTTATCCTGGGGGGGGAGGTTATTCGTGGTTTTTCATTCGCGCTATTTATTGGGGTTATTATTGGAACCTATTCTTCGATTTTTGTTGCCAGTCCAGCGGTGCTCGTTCTGGGGATCAGCAGGGACGACATGATGCCGGTGCAAAAAGAAGGTGCAGATGTGGACGCCCAACCGTAATTCTGTGTTAACTATCTGGCCTTTAACATGTATGCATATAGCCTGCCAATCTTAGTTAGTCACTCGAGCGGTATAGATATTATAATCGCCGGGTCAGATTTATTTCTGAACGCACCAATCTAATGCGCTGTCCATTTTGTGCCAGTGATGATACTCGAGTCATTGATTCGAGATTGGGGGACAGTGGCGAAAGTGTTCGTCGACGCAGAGAATGCCAAGACTGCTCCCAGCGCTTTACAACTTTTGAGCATGTGGTGTTTGATATGCCAAGTGTGATAAAAGCGGATGGTCGCCGGGAACGGTTTGACGAAGTTAAGTTACGCAGAGGAATAACCCGTGCCCTCGAGAAAAGACCCATCGAAACTGAGTCCGTTGAAGGAGCAGTTAACCGAATCATGCGCCAGTTCACCCGTAAGGGCGATCGGGAAATTGAGGTAAAACAAATCGGCGAAGCAGTTATGAACGAACTAAGACAACTGGACGAGGTGGCTTATGTTCGATTTGCATCGGTATATCGAAGTTTCCAGGACCTCGAAGCGTTTAGCGATGAAGTTGAAAAATTAAAAGAATCATTGCTGAGTCAGGAAAGTAAATTCCAGCGGTCCCTGTTACCCGAAAAAGAACCCAAGTAAGAGAAAAAGATGAAACTATTCTCAGGACTGAAGGAAATTAAACAAGCTGCGGTATCCGAGGATTCTGGAGAGGGCATGGCTTCGGAATTTCGTCTTCAACCTGGGGATGATGAACGTTATATGGCCCGCGCACTGCAATTGGCGGAGAAAGGGAAATATTCAACCCATCCCAACCCGGCAGTTGGTTGTGTCATCGTTGTAGATGGAAAAATCATGGGAGAAGGCTGGCACCGTCTGGCAGGGGAGCCCCACGCCGAAGCATTGGCTTTGAAGCAGGCGGGCAAGCTGTCAGAAGGCGCTACCCTGTATGTCACTTTAGAGCCCTGTAGTCATCATGGAAAAACCCCGCCCTGCGTTAAGGCAATTATCAAGGCGAACCTCAGTCGAGTTGTGGTCGCAACTGAAGACCCCAATCCGTTGGTAAATCGAACGGGCATTTCAGAACTTCAACGCGCGGGTATTGAGGTTAAAGTTGGAACCGGCCAGATAGCGGCGAAGCTTATAAATCGCGGATTTTTGAAACGAATTACAACGGGCATTCCCTGGGTAACATTGAAAATTGCCACCAGTCTGGACGGTAAAACAGCCATGTCGAGTGGTGAGAGTCAGTGGATAACTTCAGAGCCAGCGCGCCAGGATGCACATAAACTAAGAGCGGCAGCATCGGGCATTATGACTGGCGTAGGGACGGTGTTACGTGATAATCCGAGTATGAATGCCCGATTGAATGGGATTATTCGTCAACCCCTTCGCATAATTCTGGATACCAATTTAAGCACACCGATAGATTCGAAAATTTTGCACGGTGATGGCGGCGTTTTGATTGTTACCGGCAATTCCGATGAAAATACCCCCGAGATATATTCGAAGAAAGATCTCGAGGTTTACAATTGTCCCATCCGCAATGGCAAAATAGATCTAAAGGAAGTGTTAGTGGAACTGGGCCGCAGACAAATGAATAATATTTTGGTGGAAGCGGGTTCGAAGCTAAGTGGCAGCATGCTCGCCCAAGGTCTGGTAGACGAAGTTGTTTTATACATGTCCCCGGATGTTTTGGGAAGTAATACTCGTGGCATGTTTGACACCCCGGAACTGATGCAGTTATCGAATAAATTAAAATACGAGTATCAGGAAGTCGTAAAAGTTGGGCGGGATCTAAAAATACGTTTGGTGGTTTCCGAACCATAGATCAAAAATGTTTACTGGAATTGTTCAAGCCACGGGTCGCATAGCTGATATCTCAATCACCGGCAATGGTGGCTTCCTGAAATTGAATATCAACGGTTTGAACACGGGTTGCATTAATCTGGGTGATAGCGTGTCAGTAAATGGCGCATGCCTCACAATCACCCAAATAGAGGGTGATGTTGCGAGTTTTGATGTTTCCAATGAAACCCTGTCAAAATGTCTGATCGGAAGCTGGCGTCGCGGGGATACCGTGAATGTCGAATTGGCAATCACGTTACAGACACCGCTCGGTGGTCATCTGGTGTCCGGGCATGTGGACGGTGTTGGTACCATGATTCTTCGTGAAGACGGTGACGAATTTAGCCAGATGACTTTTGAAACCTGCCGTAGCATTGGTGAACTGGTGGCGGTCAAAGGTTCGGTAACAATCGATGGCGTCAGTTTGACAACCAATGCGGTTATAGATATGCCCTCGGAATCATCGCAGAGTAACGATGAACTAAAGACTCAGTTTGAAGTCATGCTAGTGCCTCATACCCTGGAAAATACAACCCTGGGTGGGCTGCGGGATGGTGGGGAAGTGCATATTGAAGTTGACCAGATCGCTCGATACGTCCAAAGAATCATTAATCAAAATTCAAAATGAATAAAGACTCAATAGTCGTTAACAGTATTGAAGAAATACTCGATGACTATCGTCATGGAAAAATGGTAATTATGGTCGATGACCAGGATAGGGAGAATGAGGGTGATTTGTTGGTAGCGGCGGAATGTGTTACCGCGGATCACATTAATTTTATGGCATCCCATGGCAGGGGACTAATCTGTCTTACCCTGACTGAAGAACGCTGTAATCAACTTGAATTGCCATTAATGGTAAGTAGAAACAGTGCACGTTTTTCTACCAATTTTACCGTGTCCATCGAAGCCGCCGAAGGCGTCACTACTGGAATATCTGCCCAGGATCGGGCAATTACAGTTGAAGCCGCGGTTAATAAAAAGGCTCAACCTGGCGATCTGGTCACTCCAGGTCATATATTCCCTATAAAAGCCCAGGCCGGCGGAGTTTTAACCCGCGCAGGCCATACCGAGGCCGGGGTGGATATGGCGCGGTTATGTGATCTTGAGCCAGCAAGTGTGATTTGTGAAATTTTAAAAGATGACGGTACCATGGCCCGGCTGCCTGATTTAATCGAGTTTGGCAAACTTCACAATTTTAAAATTGGTACCATTGCAGACCTGATAAGCTATCGTTTAAAAAATGATCCTACCGTAGAACGACTTTCTGAAGAATATCTTGAGCTCAAACAGGGACGGTTTCGCTCATACGTCTATAAGGATGTAATGGAAGGCGGAACCCATTTGGCTTTGGTCAAGGGAGAAATTGATAGTGCCAGCGTGGTTCCGGTGCGGGTTCATATTCATCGAGGATTGTTGGACGTGGTTTTAAATCCCAGTGCACCTTGGAGCTGGACACTGGAGAATGCATTGGATGCAATTGCCCAACAAAATTCGGGTGTTGTGATTATATTGTCCTATAATGAAACCGTTGATGAATTAATCGGGCGGATCAATCTGAATAGTGGATTGAAAGTTTCAAAGTCGCGAAATAAAAAAATCGATGCGGATGAACAAAATTCGGTCAAACCCGATAGTCCAGAGAATCTGAGGATGTTGGGTGCGGGCGGACAAATTCTGGCCAATCTGGGGGTCAAAAAATTACTTGCCCTGGGCAGGACTAAAAAACCCCATGGGTTATCAGGCTTTGACCTGGAAGTGATTGATTATATTGAAAGCCCCCAGGAACTGACAAAGTGGAATAAAAAACATGACAACAAATAAGATAAATGAAATTAGTGGTGACTTCAAGGATTGCAGAGGGAGCTATGGCATTGTTGCTGGCAGGTTTAATCACTTCATAACCGATAAATTGATTCAAGGTGCTGTTGATACCCTTAGCCGACACGGTATTGCGGAAAGTGATATTGATTGTGTCTGGGTTCCGGGGGCATTTGAAATTCCCCAGGCCGCAAAAAAACTGGTGCAAACGAAAAAATATTCAGCTGTAATTACATTGGGGGCTGTGATTCGTGGGGCAACACCCCACTTTGATTACGTAGCCGGGGAGTGCGCAAGTGGAATAGCGCGGTTAAACCTCGATCAGGATATTCCGGTGGTATTCGGGGTTCTTACCGTGGATAGCATTGAACAAGCAATCGAAAGGGCGGGTACTAAAGCCGGAAACAAGGGCGCAGATGCAGCGTTGACTGCGCTTGAAATGGTGAGCCTGCTAAATCAGTTATAACATCTAATAATTAACAACCTGTCCTGGTGATGGATCACAACCAAACTCTATTTAATTCCTAGTGGCACGTAGCGGTAGACACCTCGCGCGCAGATGTGCTGTCCAGGCACTCTATCAATGGGGTGTGACTGGGCAATCATCACAGGATATCGAACCCAGCTTCATTAAAAACGAAAATCTTTCAGATCGGCACCTTGAATACTTTCAAAGTTTAATTAAAAACATTCCAGATAAAATCGATTTAATAGATGGCCAAATTGCACCCCACCTGGATCGAGACATTGAGAAAATTGACTTGATCGAGCACGCAATTCTTCGGGTTGCTACCTATGAATTACAATTCGAAAAAGATATTCCAAAAAATGTGGTGATTGATGAAGCCATTGATCTGGCAAAAATATTTTCTTCTGAGCATGGTTATAAGTTTGTCAACGGCGTACTAGACAAAATTGCCAATCAGGTGAGAACCGACGGGTAAAAACCATTAGAAAGTTAACTAGTCAAGATCTGTTTCGATCTCCTCAACACTTTCTGGCCCTGGGTTTTGGAACTGGATTATCGCCTGTTGCGCCAGGCACCATTGGCACACTGGCAGGACTTCCCCTGGTCTGGGGGTTGGCGCAATGTTCTAACCTGGTGGCTGCCAGTATTGTTCTGGCTTGTCTGCTTATTGGAATCAGGATTTGTCAGGTTGTATCAGATTCCCTGAATGCTCATGACCATTCGGGAATTGTCTGGGATGAAATTGTCGGCATCATGCTGACCATGTTATTTATACCCTTTAGCGTCACAAATCTGATAATCGGTTTTTGTCTGTTCCGGCTGCTGGACATCCTTAAACCATGGCCGATTAGATACTTTGACAAAAATATCCATGGTGGGCTGGGGATTATGCTGGATGATATTATTGCCGCGGTAGTGGCAAATCTGGTTTTGCGTCTGATTATTCCCTATTTGTAGCCTTTGTGGCGAAACCTCAAACTAATTTCTTCAGGTTTATCACCGTTTAGACACTACTGATTTATCGAGATTTTGTGGTAGATTATTGGCCTTCATAGTTTGCCCAAAAAATAAATCGAGATTTGTATTCATCATGTTAAACATTTCCCAACCAATTTTGCGAACGGATGTGTCTGGCATGCCTCTGGAGTGGATTCGTTTTAAACGGGCGGTTACCCTGATTACACTGGATCAGGTTGCTTATACCTGTGGCCATTACATGATGGCTGTTCGCGGCGGCACGAATCGAGCTACAAATACCCGAAGTATTCTCGAAGTAAATTCCATTCTCGCCACTCATGGAAAAAATCAGGGAGTGATCCGCAGCCATAATGAATACGCACCACCGCTTCATAACATCCCGTTATTTCAGCGGGACGCGGAGATTTGCATGTATTGTGGTGAGCAATTTAACCATTCAATGCTATCCAGGGATCACGTAACGCCACTAAGTCAGGGTGGATTTGATCACTGGAATAATGTAGTTACAGCGTGTATACGCTGCAATAACTTTAAAGCCGGTCGAACACCGGAACAGGCAGGAATGAAATTGATTGCGGTACCGTTTACGCCCACCCATGCGGAATACATTTATCTCCAGGGAAAAGAAATTCTTGCAGACCAGATGGAGTTTCTCAAATCACATTTCCCCAGATCGAGTCGGTTACACTCCAGATTTTAAATCTGGATACGCAGTCACATTTTTAACAACTTAATTAATTTGGAATAGTATATGTCATCATTTAAGGCATTCAGAATAAATCAGGTAGAAAAAGAAATCATCGCCGGCTTTGAACAGATTTCTGTTGATGATCTCACCGATGGTGAGGTAGTGATTAATGTAAAGTGGTCGGGGATCAATTTTAAAGATGTCCTCGCAGCTACGGGTACCGGCAAGATTTTGCGACAATACCCGCTAAACGGCGGCATTGACCTTTCCGGCGTGGTCATGAGTTCCAGCGACAGTCGATACAAGGAAGGTGATGAAGTGTTGGTGGCAGGATGCGGACTTTCTGAAACTGCGGATGGTGGATATTCAGAAGTAGCGCGAATCAAGGGTGACTGTATCGTGCCATTACCTTCTGGAATGAGTTTGAAAGAAGCCATGGCATTGGGTACCGCGGGCTTCACCGCAGCCATGGCAGTGGCGCGAATGGAAACCAATGGTCAGACTCCAGAAGACGGTCCCATTGTTGTTACCGGTGCAACCGGTGGTGTGGGCAGTATAGCTATCGATATTCTGGCATCCAATGGCTACCAGGTAACGGCGTTTACCGGCAAAGCGGAGCAGCATGATTATCTGAGGCAATTGGGCGCCAGCGAGTTTATCGACCGACATACTATGGAAATGGGTACACGTCCCCTGGAAACTGCAATCTGGGGTGGCGCGGTTGATAATGCCGGCGGAGAAACCCTGGCCTGGTTAACCCGAACGGTAAAGCCCTGGGGAAATATTGCCAGTATTGGCCTGGTTGATGATTACAAACTCAATACAACGGTAATGCCCTTTATTCTGCGCGGCGTAGCATTGCTGGGTATTAATTCCATCGAAATGCCCAACGCGATCCGTAACGAATTATGGGGGCGACTCGGATCTGACCTAAAGCCTAAAAACCTGGATAAAATTACTACCAACGAAGTTAGTTTTGATAATTTGCCCAATACCTTTGACAGTTTTCTCAAAGGCAGTAACTGGGGGCGAACCCTGGTTAAAATTCAGGACTAAGTAATTCATTAATACTAAGCCTCTGGGGAATCAGGTGGGTTTAATACTTCCAAATTTTTAGTTTCCTAATTTAAAATATGAGCAAGCCAGATAGTGCGTTACAGCGTAGTTTCCGGAAAAAACCGGACAATACCCCGGATGACAATGATCGCATCGAAATTGGCCCGAGCCAGATTGCATTTGATGAATGGCAGGCTCTTGGCATTGAGTCGCCGGATATGGTTGCCCTGCGCGAGTATCGTCTGGAGCGGGTCAGGGAACAGCTAAGAAAATTTGATTATGCAGGCATTATTTTATTCGATCCGCTGAACACCCGATATGCCACCGACAGCACCAATATGCAATTGTGGATCACCCACAACGCGGCCAGAGGGTGTTTCATCGCCACCGATGGGCCCGTGGTGTTATTCGATTTCCATAACTGTCAACATATGAGCGAGCACCTGCCATTGATTGATGAAATTCGTCAGCTGTCGGGGTTTTTCTATTTCACCGGTGGCAGTCGTTGTGAAGAATTTGCGGACAAATTTGCCAGGGAAATTGATGAACTGGTTCGACAACATGGTGGCGGCAATCGTCGCGTTGCAGTGGATCGCATGGAATTAGTTGGGGTTCGCGCATTGGAGGATAAGAAAATTGAAGTTATGGATGACGGAATGGCGCTGATGGAAACCGCTCGAGAAATTAAAAATGAAAATGAACTCAAAGCCATGCGCTGTGCAGTGGTGGCCTGCGAGGCGACATTGCAGGAATTTGAAAATACAATTGTGCCGGGAATTAGTGAAAACGAACTATGGGCGCATTTACATCTTGGAAATATAAAGCGCGGTGGCGACTGGATCGAAACCCGAATTTTGTCCTCTGGATCCAGAACAAATCCGTGGATGTCAGAATGTGGACCGCGAATAATTCAGGAAGGAGATATGATTGCCCTGGATACCGATCTGATTGGGGTATATGGTTATTGCGTGGATATGTCGAGGTCATGGATCGCGGGTGATGTTAAGGCGACACCGGATCAGAAACAATTATTCCGGGTTGCTCACGAGCATATTATGGAAGATATGGAAGTGCTTAAGCCAGGTCTGACATTCAAGGAATTAACTTTTGGTGGAAATCAACTGGATCAGAAGTATCGCCACTTGCAGTATGGGGTGAAATATCACGGCGTCGGATTGTGCGATGAATATCCAGCCATTATGTATCCCGAACACTGGGAATCCGGCGGTTATGACGGTGTGCTGGAACCGGGCATGTGCTTATGCGTGGAAGCCTATATTGGTGAAGTCGGCGGCAAGGAAGGGGTGAAACTGGAAGATCAGGTTGTGATCACCGAAACTGGCTATGAGCTGCTTACCCATTTTCATCACGACCCACGATTTATTGGTTAATCTACGCTGTATATACCGTAACTTGATCTTACAGTTTGAAATGTTAGTTTAGATTTGATCAGACAACTGCTTTCTCCATAGCGGCCGTTCGCTATAATATTTTAGGAGGCTGCTTTATACTGCGATTTCAACTGATCGACGCAACACATGCGTTAAAGCGTTCTGCTGGTGATTCGAATTGTAACGTCTTTCTGGGTCGTTCGTTGAGTCGTTTTGCGATGGCATTTAGTTTGTTCTGGGAGACGTTAGTGAGATCCATTCCCTTGGGAAAGTATTGTCTCAACAGCCCGTTCGTATTCTCGTTCGAACCTCGCTGCCAAGGGTTGTGGGGATCACAGAAATATACCTTGATGTCCGTAGCCAGAGAGAAACGTTTGTGATCGGCCATCTCTTTACCGCGATCCCAGGTGAGTGATTTGTATAGTTCGCGTGGTAGTTTGTGTGCCTGCTTGATCAATGCATTGATGACCGTTTCGGTGTCTTTAGCGTTGACCTTGGCCAGCATCACATAGCGTGTATGTCGCTCTACAAGCGTCGCGATCTGAGAGTTGCGGCTACCGCACAGCAGGTCGCCCTCCCAGTGACCCGGTACGGCTCGATCTTTAACTGAGGCCGGTCGCTCACGGATTGATACCGTGTCAGTGATCCTGCCGTGATCGGCTGTTTTCTGTGTGTGGTGGCGGGAACGACGCATCACGCGGGTTCGTCTTAGGTGTTGTAATAACTCTTTCTTCAAGGCCCCTCGGGCCTGTATGAAGAGGCTGCGGTAGATGGTTTCATGTGACACCTGATATGTTTCGTCGTGTGGATAAGTATGCTTGAGCCAACCGGCTATCTGTTCTGGTGACCATTGTAGCTGGAGCTGCCTGGCTACGATACGCGCCAGCGCCCGATTCATCACCAGTTTACCCATTTTGGGGCGACATGCCCGATCCCATGCCGCTTGATCCGCTGTGTTTGCACGATAGCATCTCAAACCACCATTACGTCTTATCTCGCGGCTGATGGTAGAGGGCGAACGCTCCAGTGACGTTGCGATTGAACGCAGTGAACACCCAGCAACCACACCGCGAGATATTTCTTCTCGCTCCTTCAATGTGAGTGAACGACTGGATCGTGTCCGTTGCGGTGGTCGTATCCCACCTGTCTGGGCAAGAATCCTTTGAATCGAAGAATGCCCTCGATCAAACAGTCGCGCAATCGAATGAAGAGATTCACCTCTTTGCCAGCGATCCCACATCAATGCTTTTTGTCCTTCGGTATAACAAATCCTTGGTCTGTAATTCATAGTCAACATCCTCCTCTTTAAGATTAGAGTTTAGATGTTGCATCCACCGATTGAAATCGCAACTCAAAGCCGTCATTGGAGAAATTCTTCTCCAATACGAAAATCTCCGAAAGCGGTCATTTTAAAACGTGACTATTCCAGCGTCATAAAAATAAATGCGGGGAGCAAGGTGCGGATAATATCCGCATTGGGGCTTACGAAACGCGCTCTGGTGGCGTTGGGTTTATGGGGGATTACCTGAAAACACAGTACTGATAAATAATGCTATGGTGGCGGCGATACAAGAACGAAGGTCGTGGCAAGCAGTGTAATGGACAAATTATCCGCTGCTGCGACAACCTCGAACGGAGCCGTATAAACGCCGCCCAAATTTCCGGGTGCAAACGCCACATCGGCGGGGACCATGAACAAAATTGGGGGGGGGTCCGGGGAGCCCCTCGCATACGGACGTCGCTCCGCGCGCTACCGCGATTGAAACGCCTGTTGGAGTAAATAACTGGATTAAAAACGTTTCTGGAGAAACCGTCGAAGTCGCAACTATCATTCCGTCCTGGGGAAAGCCCTCGCCGGTGGAGTCCCTGACAACCAAACGCGGACACTCCTCATCCTCGTTCACGCTAATCGTTAACAAATGGGGTGCCGTTGTGCAGTCCGCTGTCACTTGGCCGAACCTTAGTGGGTCGCAAATAACATCATCCGTTGTCATAGCGTGTGCCGGTAAAATTACAGAACTCACGACGGGCCGTTGCCAGCGGCGGGGCATCAAAGCCGCACCGGTGAGGGCTGTTAATAGTGCACGTCTCTTATTGATCATAATGTCCGCCGAGCTAAAGTGTGGATGTTATAGTTGTTACGCGCACTATATAACCACCAGACTATTAATACTAATCAATTAAGCGCAATGAAGCGGTAATTTCCCTATACCAAAATCGGAAACTGACCGTTTTTGAGTCAAAAAAGTATTTTTCTTCAGCGACTCGCAAAGATGGCTTTGGGCAACTTTGAGACAGAATGGAAATTATCGACTGTCCCTGAGATACTCGAAGCCGTCATTCGCTGATTTTCCGTATTGGTAGCGATAGAACTATAGAAGCCTTTTTATTGGTATTACTTGCAATACAAATTGAGTTAAAATGGATGCCTAGCCCACCGTAAAGAAATAATTAGTAAAATGTTAGCGTTACTTTTTGCATTGCTCTTCGCTATTGAAATTACGTCGGTGGTCGTTTGTGATTCCATTGCGAAAACTCGCGGGCTAGATCGAAGGTACTGGAGACGAAAGGGAATATTTTTTGGTCCATTTGCAATACCTTTCGTGCTCCGAAGCAAAAATATATTGGATACATAATTCGCTCAATATATTTGTTTACCAAGCGCCTCAATCCAAGGCTCCGGTTAGGCGGTGGGGATGCTCAAGCCGCCATTCAGCTCTTAAGTTCGAACACGGCATTTTATCTCCATCCCACTTTTCTGGCCCACGTGTTTGCCATTTTTTGCCATTGATCATGGTCCTGTGCGCGATTGTCTGTTGTCTCTTTAGCGACTTTACGACGGTGATCGGCTAGATCATCTTCGATGGGTTCAAGTCCTACTAAAGCACGACGCTCGTTAACCCTTTCCTCATCTTCAATTTCTCCAAAGGTAAGTTCTCCTTGCCTGTTCCAATCAGCAGCCAGTCCGTACATTTGAGGTTTTTGTTCGTGGTAACGAATACTATCCGTAAGAAATGCAACCATTCTTGCGGGAATCTGATCATCTTCAGTAGCTTGTTTTAATAATGAAAGGCACTTTCTCATAAAAGTTGGCTGGGAAATGGCATGTTGTGCAATCAAACCGGCTGCTCGACAACCGTCAACACCAACAAGTGAAGTGCCCGGCCATCCATAATTATTAATAATTTCCTCGAGTCGTTGAGCATTCTCGTTATGCACGGATTCCATATCGGGATGGTAGCCATCATAAAGTACTCCAGCATCCAGCAGTTCTTGTCGCATTTGGTTATCGCGATCACGAAGTGAAATAAGTTCATCATGAAGGTATTGATTGAACTTGCTTTTGGTCGATTCGATAAATCGTTTTAATTTGGCCCAACTGGAAAAACCGTATTCTCGGGCTATAACGCGTTGAGCATCTAATATTGAAAACCTGGAATGTAATATTTCTTCATCAGATTTTCCCGAAAGCGAAGTGTCATAGTGGCGTAACCTTGGGCATGCAGAAAGACTGTTTTTTCGGTGTAAGGCACGTAATGTTTTTGTTTCTTTCTTGAGAAAATCAAGATTAGGATGTTTAGGTAGGTATTTCATCAGAATCCTCCTTCGCGAATTTCTGGTGTCTGCGATATCAGAGTGAAAGAAGAACTAAACCAATATTTATAGGTGGGGGTTGCCCCCTTTCCGCAGACTCAGATGCACCCTATAGCACTACTACCGAGTTTATCAGATTTTATGATCAGTCTGAATACGAATAGCCGTTCAGGGCAATTAGCCGACCCTCATCAGCTATTTTTGAGCGACTGCTTTCTCCGTAGCGGTCACTCGTTGTGCAAATCTAAGATTCTGCTATATACGGTGAGTTCAAACGGTGACCGTCATTGCAACATTTTTAACTTCATCGAAAAGTACCGCAAAGCCGACATTTCGTCGTTTACCAGAAACAGTGGATAGAGCAGCCGCCTCCTAAGGGATAGCTTGCGACAATAAAAATTTCAATTCAAAATCAATGATTTCACCGTCCTGATCAACCGCTAAATCAGGAAGTTAGTCAGCCCTACACTCTTTATCGGCAGTGTGCCCACGCTTTCACGCGTAATTTTGTTCTGAAGGGTGACTAAAAGGTTCAATTTCATTACACCTGCCGTCCGTATACTGTAGGGCAATTTCGTTAGCATAATTGCCCTATGGCATGGCACCATGCTGCCTGAAATACTGTCATTAAATGCACAGTCAAAGAGCCAAATTTTTCGATTTACGCTCAGGTTCTTGCGATAAGAATTGTTGCTTATGTAGGAAAAAGTAATAGTCGATTTAACGATTATAAGTGAAGAAGAAACCTGTCAACACCTAACCCGAGATATTGTCTTAACTGCTGTAAGGCAGGCGTTGATCTCAATTTTCAAGCCTGGCAGCGCACTATTCCCGGTTACTATCTGGAAAGGCTTGCCAAACCAATGCATCACATTAGGAGCAAAAGGCAAATGCAAAATGAACCGCAAACAATAATTAAATCGATCAAAGCTACGCCGCTCTATTTTGAATTCAAAGAACCTTATTACTGGGCACAAGGTACCAATTATGGTGCGAAGTTAGTGCTCATTGAGCTCGAAAGCGAAGATGGGACCATTGGATTCGGCGAAAGCTTTGGAGCACCCAACTGTGAAATGACAGTTCATGCCTATGACGAGCTTCGCCTTGGCCTTATTGGAATGGAAGCAAGCAATATTACCGCAATCATGGCCTATTGCCACCAGGCTATATTTGCCAGTCAGGGCCCAGGAAACCACCGTAAATTGTCTTTGCAAGTCACTGCTGGTCTTGAAATGGCACTGTGGGATTTACTCGGCAAGGTTAACAATACCGCCGTACATAAAATGCTTGGTGGTGCTCAGCGGGACTACATTCAGTATTTCGGTTTTGCGCAGGGCAAAGGGCCTAACGAACTTGCCTCGGATGCAAAACGCTATGCCGACGCTGGTCACGAAGTGATTTACATGAAAATTGGATGTGGCCAACAAAATGACCTGGACTCGGTCGCTGCCGTTCGTGAGGCGATCGGTAAATCGCGTCTACGCGCCGATGCCAACGAAAACTGGGACATCTTGACCGCACGCCGCATGATCGCGGCACTGAAACCATACAATATTGAAATGATAGAACAGCCAGTCGACAGTTCTAGCCTTGCGGCTCTTGCCCAACTTCGAAACAGCGTCGACACGCCGATTGCAGCCGATCAGGCTGTTCACACATTTCAGGATGTTTACAACGTCTGCCAGATTAATGCTGCTGATCTTATTGTCCTAGGTCTGCATGAATGTGGCGGCATCCTAAATTTCATCAAAGCTGCTGCTGTAGCTGAGGCAAGTGGATTAAAGGTCTGTATCCACGGTAATTTTGAAACCAGCATTACAACCTGTGCAGCCCATCAAGCGGGGCTTGTAATCCCCAACCTTGACGATGCCAATCAAATTATGGGCAATTTCCTAAGCGAAGACATTATAGCAAGCCCGAGTATGGTGCCCATCGAGGGGCGTCTGGCGGCGATCGATGGTCCAGGCCTCGGATTTACACTAGACACAGATTTGGTAGCACGTGCAGCAAAAGCCTATATTCACTTATCAAGGTGACGTACGAAATATCGGTATCGTTACAGGCATATGATGGTGGATTCAAATTATCCAGTTCACATTGAATTCTAGAATAGTATAATGTCTTAGCCAAATCATAGAACATTTTAGCTAGGATCATCAAAATGACTGTTCCCAATGCAACAACAGTCGACAAGTGCAGATTATCTTCTGGGGGGAATCCCCAGATTGAACCGGACGTAAGGTTTGCTTTCGTCTTGTCGCCTGAGTTCTCTCTACTTCCATTTGCTGGGTTCATCGATTCAGTTCGCCATTGCGCCGACGAACGCGATTTGAGCCGCCAAATCTATTGTCATTGGAGCTGCATAGGCCCAACACTTGACCCTGTAAGATCGAGCTGTGGTATAGAAGTGCCACCCTGGAAGATATTCGACGATCCCAGCAATTATGATTATATTATTGTGGTTGGAGGAAGACTGGCAGCCTTTGATCAACATTCACCTGATACGTTTGATTATCTACGGCAGGCGGCAGAACTGGATATTCCCTTGGTGGGTCTGTGCACCGGCGGCTTCGCCCTTGCCGAGGCAGGGCTCATGGACGGCATAAGATGTGCCGTTCACGCTGTCCACAAAGATGAACTAGTACAACGATATCCGTCAGTTATTCCGATCGTCAATGAAATGTACGTTTCGGAAAAAAACCGCCTTACAAGTCCTGGTGGAACGACAGCGATTGACCTTGCGGTTGATATCCTGACGCAGCATTGCGGCCCAAATCGAGGCACAAAGGTTTTGGCGGAGCAAATCATCGACGAGCACCGCAAGGCGCGCCACATCGGCAAGCTACCGTTCAAGGAACTTGAATCCTGTGGCGACTGGCGGGTCGAGCAAGCCATCGGGATGATGAGACAAAGCCTGGCCGAACCCATTTCATCAGTACAGATGGCTAAAAATCTAGAGATCAGCCGACGTCAACTTGATCGGGCATTTCAAACACATGTTGGGAAAACACCGCCAGAATTATGGCGCGAAATGCGGCTGGAACATTCGCGGTGGTGTTTGTTAAATAGTACGAGAACAGTTACACAAATTGCCTATGAATGCGGATTTGCTGACTGTGCGCATTTTATTCGCTGGTTCAAGCGCAAACACACACTTAGCCCCAAAGATTATCGTAACAGCAGGAAAAGAGACTTTTGGTCGTCAGCAGATCTGGCGTCCGACTGAGGGTCAATAGTAAAACGGGACACGCTACATGCTCCGCGTCATTCGGGTTTCTATTCTGTTTGCATTTTTCCGTCCAATTCATCCTATGATCCGTCTAATACATCCTTTGATAATAATCCCACTACCCTTAATCTATGTTATGGCTTGGAGAACCATCTATTTGAAATATCCTCTCCCACTTGTATTGATATAGCGAGTTCAGAGCAGATTAAAGGCTCGCAATTATTATATATAGACAGTTACCCACTAAAATTTGGAGGAGTTAACATGAAAGAAAACAAACCCCAATCTGGATTGGAATTTCGGAATCTCGACCAAGCCGACAAAGACCAGGTGGACAAAATGATCAAAGGCGGGTCCGGCAGCATCACGCGCCGTGACGCACTCAAACTCGCGTTAGTGACCGGAGTCTCGCTAGTGGCTGCCGAGCAGTTGCTGACGGAGGGCAAGTCGGTCATGGCCGCGACACCGAAAAAAGGTGGCTCGGTGCGCTTTGCATCAAATATACATGGGCCTAACGACAATCTCGATCCGATAGTATTCACCTCGTCGATTGACTACTGCCGTGGGCGATCAACCTATAACAGCATGATTCAGCATGCAGATGATCTGTCCCCACAGCCCGAACTGGCTGAAAGCTTTGAGTCCAATTCGGATGCGACGGAGTGGAATTTCAAGATCCGCAAGGGAGTCGAATTTCATAATGGTGGCAAGTTAACCGCCGATGACATTGTGTATACCATGAAACGTCACCAGGGCGAGGACTCGAAATCGGTGATTAAATCGATTCTGGCATCCGTCAAGGAATGGAAAAAAACCGGACCTCACGAAGTCAAGGCGATCCTACATTCTCCCAACGCCGACTTGCCCACCCTGCTCGGTTTGTTCCAGACCAAGATTGTTAAGAAAGACACGACTGGCTACGTGCTGAAATCAGATGGTTCGCTGGAACAGAATGGTACCGGGCCATACCGCATGGATGTATTCGAGCCTGGCGTTAAATCGGTGCACTCGCGCAATGAAAATTACTGGCGTGAAGGTGGTAACCTGGACGCAATCGAGATGACTGCAATTACCGACCCGGTCTCCCGGGTAAATGCACTGGTCGCGGGCGATGTGCAACTCATCACCGTGGTTGATCCAAAAGCGTTCCAACAGATCGAAGATGCGCCCAATGCGAGTTTGACGTCAATCCCCGCTGCCTTGCAAATGGGCATATGCTGCCTGAAAAATACTTTGCCCGGTCAGAATGACGATTTCGTCAAGGGCTTGCAATATATTATGGATCGCGAGCGTATCGTCAAACGCATACTCAAGGGTAGGGGTTCGGTCGGTAACGACCATCCCATTTCAGCCGCGCACGGCGTGGATTTCTGCTCCGAATTGACACAGCGCACCTACGATCCGGACAAGGCCAAGTATCATTTCAAGAAATCCGGAATTTCATCAGCAGAAGTTGCGGTAGCCCCAATTGCGGTCGGAGTCGAAGATACCTGCTTGCTGACCCAGGCCAATTGCGCCAAGATCGGCTTCGATCTCAAAATCAATAAAGTGCCGGCTGATGGCTACTGGGGTACAGTCTGGATGAAGGACCCCCTGAATGTGGTGAACTGGAACATGCGTCCAACCGCAAACTCGCAAATGGCGATCCAGTTTGCGCCAGGGGCTGCTTGGAACGACACATTCTGGAACAATGATCGAATGGGCGAACTGTTGCAGACTTCGCTCGCGGCCACCGATCCAGACGAACGCCATAAACAGTTTTGTGAGATGCAGGATCTGATTCATAACGAGAGTGGTATGGTTATTCCAGCTTTCTCCAATATCAATGATGGTATCGCCAGCCACATCATGGGAATGCCCAAGGTTCCGCTGGGACAGTTAGGCGCTCTTGAATGGCCAGAATATATCTGGCTGGCATAGGTTTGTAGTTAAATCTCCACTTCAATAGGCCTGTATAATTTTGTATACAGGCCTTTTTTTGTTAAAAAGAAACTCTCAAGCCCCATGATGCGCTGCCATCTGAACGGGTGTTAGCAGATCAACTTGGTATCAGTCGAATGACGGCACGGTACGCCCTCGGGGGAGTGGAAAAAAGTGGTTACGCCTACAGGAAAGGTCGCAAGGGAAGGTTTGTTGAGGATCAAAGATTGAGCTATGACGTTGGGACGGCGTAATCTAAAAATGAATGACTGCTAACCGGTGGCTCACCGAATTTGAAATTGTCTGTAAATGGCTCTTCAGGGCAATAAGCCGACCCTCACTAACAACTTTTGAGCGTCAGCTTTCTCCGTAGCGGTCACTCGTTGTGCAAATCTAAGGGGCTGTTATATACTGCGATTTCAACTGATCGACGCAACACATGCATTAAAGCGTTCTGCTGGTGATTCGAATTGTCAGATCAAGTCGTGTTTAAATTTTTAATCGGAAAGATCAAGTCTGGGATTTCGCATCTAACTGGTTTAGTTTCTTCGAAAGCGATGAAACTTTTCCAGTAGATTTAATGCCCACTGGGGCGCATGGGCTTTTTTCCAGTTTCCTGCAGCATATTTGTTGGCTTCCATCCAGGTTGGGTATGCATGAATGGTACCAAGAATTTTGTTCATGCCGAGACCATGTCGCATGGCTAAAACAAATTCGGAAATCAAATCTCCTGCATGTTTTCCAATAATGGTCACCCCAAGTATTTTATCTTTCCCGGGCACAGTGAGAACCTTGACCGTTCCAAAGGCATAACCATCGGTCTTTGCTCGATCCAGTTCGCCAATATCATACTGAGTCACTTCATAAGCAACATTTTGTTGTTTAGCATCCAATTCATTAAGGCCAACTCGCGCCACTTCCGGATCAGTGTAGGTTGCCCAGGGCAATACGCTGTAATCAGCCTTGAATTTTTTAAACGGTGAAAACAAAGCATTAACCGCGGCATACCATGCCTGGTGGGCTGCGGCATGGGTGAATTGATAGGGTCCAACAACGTCGCCTACGGCATAAACATTTGGATGTCCAGCCTGGAGAAATTCGTTGGCATCGATAGTTTTACGTGAGGTCAATTTGGTCTCGAGATTTTCCAGACCATATCCTTCGGTTTTCGCTGCTCGTCCCAATGCGACTAAAATTTGATCAAATTCAATTTCCACTTTTTTACCATCTGCATCGCAAATCAGTTTATGAGCGGTTCCATCGGTTACGACTTTTTCCGCACGATGTCCGGTATACAGTTTTATCCCTTCGTCATCAAACACCTGGCAAATTTGTTCAGAAAATTCGGGATCCTCACGAATAATAATTTGTGGCGCCATTTCCACAACGCTGACTTCGCTACCAAAACGGCCGAAACACTGGGCCAGTTCGCATCCTATGGGTCCGCCACCGAGCACAACCATTTTTTTTGGCAATTGGTGTAGATTCCAAATGGTATCCGAGGTGTAGTAAGTAATGTCTTTCAATCCTTCGATGGGAGGCACAAAGGGTTCTGCGCCAGCGGCGATGACAATGTTTTTAGCAGAAAACGTATTGCCATTTACTTTGACAGTATGGTTTGAGGTTATCTCCGCCTCTCCTTGTATGACATCTACGCCTAAAGAGGTATAACGTTCAACCGAATCGTGGGGCGCAATTGAATCTATAATCCGGCGGATACGTTTCATGACGTCAGCGATATCGAATTCAGCCGAGGCCTGTTTAATTCCAAATTCTTGAGAATTTTTTAAGTCGTGCAAAAACTTGGCTGAAGCAATAAGGGACTTTGAAGGTACGCAACCAGTGTTCAGGCAATCTCCACCCATGTCACCCTTTTCAATTAGAATAACTTTTGCTTTCACCGCTGCTGCGATATAGGCGGTTACCAGTCCGCCACTACCAGCGCCGATAACAATCAGGTTGGCATCATATTTTTTACCCATTTTTCGTTGTCCTGCTTTTAACCAGCTTCAGAATATACTTGGCTACATAGGGAAATGCCGCGAGCAGTACAAAAGAAATTATTAATGCTGGAGACAATAGACCTTTTAGTGAATCAATCTTTGCCAATTGCGTACCGGCATTGACAAAGACCATGGTTCCAGGTGCCATGCCGATCAATGATGCGATGAAGAAAATGCGGGTTTTGATCGATGTCAGTCCCATCACCAGATTGATTACGAAGAAAGGGAATAATGGAACCAGCCGCAATGAAAACAAATACAAGGCGCCTTCCTTTCGAAAGCTCTCCCTGATTTTGGCCAGTCGATCACCCATATTGGCCTGGACCCAGTCATCGAATAAATAGCGTGCAACCAGAAATGCGATGGTCGCACCGATGGTGGCGGAAATCAGCACAACAATCGAGCCGGTAACAAATCCGAAAATAGCACCGCCGCACAGAGTCAGAACCGTTGCGCCAGGGATGGATGCTGCTGTGACGGCGATATAAATTGCCGAGAAAATAAGCGCGCTGATCAGCGGATTGGCGGTCTTATAGGCAACCAGTTGATCGAGTTTTGACTTAATAAATTCTAGATTTAGATATTGCTCGGGACCAATGTAAAACAACAGAGCAATCAGAATTACGATTACAGCAATTAGAATTATTTTCCCTCTGGACATTATTTTTCTTCACCAAAATAGCGTTAGGATAGAGACTATAGCAATCTAATTTAGTTGCATGACATTTTCGTAATCGCCGGAATATTTCGTTCGCTATGGCAGTAAAATTACTGCTTAATTATTAATTTTTGTTATCAATGCATCGGCAAAAGCACTGGTTGACAGGGTTGTAGAACCTTCGAGCAGTCGGGCAAAATCATAGGTCACGGTTTTATCTGCCATTACTGAAATAAATGCATCGTTGATCAAATCAGCGGCCTCTTTCCAGCCAATATATTCCAGCATCATCACCCCCGAAAACATTAAAGATGATGGATTTACCTTATCCTGATTCGCATATTTTGGAGCGGTGCCATGGGTGGCTTCGAAAACTGCAATATGATCCGCCATGTTGGCCCCCGGAGCGATTCCCACACCACCAACCTCCGCTGCAACCGCATCTGACAGATAATCGCCATTGAGATTCATTGTTGCCAAAACGTCAAACTCAGCGGGGCGTAATTGCAGAAGCTGGAAAATAATATCCGCAATTCGATCTTTCACCAGAATTTTCCCTTCGGGCATTGCTCCATTGTGATCGTCCCAAAGTTCTTCTTCGGTAACGATGTAATCACGAAATTCTTCTTTGGCCACTTCATATCCCCAGTTGCGAAATGCACCCTCGGTAAACTTCATAATATTACCTTTGTGAACCAGAGTGACATTGGATTTATTATTGTCGATGGCATACTGGATCGCCTTTCGAACCAGACGTTTGCTGCCAAATGGACTGATTGGCTTGACACCCAATCCGGCATCTTCAAAAAATTCTGCTCCCATTTCTTCGCGCAGAAATTTTGCCAGCTTTTTGTTAGCCTCGGAACCACTTTCATATTCGATGCCAGCGTAGACGTCTTCGGTATTTTCTCTGAAAATTACCACATCAACTTCTTCGGGTTTCTTTAACGGCGACGGTACGCCGGTGTAGTAACGAACCGGTCGAACACAGGCATACAGGTCCATTTCCTGGCGCAGGGAAACATTCAGTGAGCGGAAGCCGCCGCCAATGGGTGTGGTCAGCGGGCCTTTAATCGATACAATTAAATCCTTGATCGCTTCCAGGGTTTCGGCTGGGAAATAATCACCTTCGTAAATTCCAGCTGCTTTTTCCCCCATGTAAAGTTCACACCAGTGAACTTTGCGTTTATCACCATAGGCTTTTTTTACTGCGGCGTCCCAGACCCTTAGCGATGCCGTAGTAATGTCAGGACCGATGCCATCACCTTCTACAAACCCAAGAATTGGCTGGTCGGGTATATTGAGCTTGCCGTTTGAAACTGTAATTTTTTCTCCGTTTTCAGGAAGCGTTACTTTTTCGTATGTCATGGAATTCTCGCTTAATTATTTTCCGTCGTTGAGATTAAACTAACCTAATTGACATCGAATATCAATCTCGGTTCATGAAAATGCGCAGCTGTTACTCAAAATTGAGCAAGTGCTCGGATGGGTATGTCGCGCAATACAACTGGTCAAATATTGATATCGAACTGCGCCAATAACCAGTGACAAAACTGTTGTTCTGCATCAGACAGTTGATTGGGTTGATAGTGTAAATAATACTTTTCTGGCATAGGTGCGACGGTATCACTTACGCGCACTAGACTGCCATCGTCTATAGACTGTATTGTAATCAAATCATGAGTCAATACAGCACCTAGTCCAAGTTTGCACATTTCCAGGGCGATGTTAAATGACGGCGTAGCAAACTGTGCAGTATTGGCTTTGTGGTCAATTCCGATTAATTTAAAATAATCCGACCATTGTTGCATCATCCATGTACTGGCAATCAGGGGTATTTTACCGAGGTCGGCATCACAATGAATGGATTTTGCCAATATTGGAGCGCATACCGGATAGGAGATCAGGTTTTCCTGCAACGGGATATAGTTATCGGTCCAGCTACCCGAACCAAATCGAATTTCGATATATTCCGACGAGTGGCGATAATCGGATTCCCATAATGCGGGGATGATATGCAAGGAAATTTTTGGGTGATTTTTTATGAAGTCCGGCAGCCTTGGTGTCAACCAAAGAGAACTGAATGCAAAATTACTTCTTACCGTGACGGTGGAAATTTTTTTATTGTCGAAGTAGGCCCGGGTGCTTTGTTTTAATATGGCCAGGGCAGATTGAATATGGGGCAAATAGCTAAATCCTGTATCAGTCAACTCAAGGGACCGGGTTTTACGCACAAACAGTGGATAGCCGAGATGGCTTTCCAGTGCTTTTATTTGCTGGCTGATTGCCGATTGGGTTACCGACAGTTCAGCGGCTGCATGGGTAAAACTCAGGTGGCGTGCTGCGGCTTCAAATGAACGCAGCCACTGCAAAGGCGGTAGATCTTTCAAACAGATAACCTATGTATTAGTGATACTAATACTATGCGTCAAAATAAATAGTTTGTCCAGCAATCCAAATTAGGATTTAATCGGTGGATGTAAACCATTTTGAGGAACCGTACATGGCTGTTTCCCCGGCAAAGAAAGTGATCAATAAATTCGAAGATGATCCGTATTATGAAGAACGTTGCGATCTGGCCGCGGTATTTCGATGGACAGCTCGATTGGATATGCATGAATCTATTGCTAATCACTACAGCTATGCGCTGTCCGACGACAGTACAAAATTCCTGGTCAATCCCAATGGTCGGCATTTTTCACGAATTCGGGCAAGTGAACTCCTATTCGTAGATGCCAATGACAAAGATACATTGAACAAGCCCAATGCACCTGAAGCTACTGCCTGGTTTATCCATGGTGCTCTCCACCGCAATGTACCTCATGCTAAATGTATTCTTCACGCTCATCCGAAATACGCCACCGTATTGGCGTCCCTGGCTGACAGTACATTACCCCCTATAGATCAAAACACCATGCGATTTTTTAATGGCATTGCCATTGATGATGGGTTCGACGGCCTGGGCGTTGATGAAGAAGCAGAGCGTTTGTCTACCACGGTAGGGGATAAATCAATTGTGGTTATGGGGAATCACGGCATATCGGTTTTATCCGAAAGTATTGCTGTTGCATTCGACCAGTTGTACTACTTTGAAAGGGCTTGTCAAAATTATATAACCGCAAAAATGACTGGCATGCCATTACGTATTGTCAGTGATGAAGTGGCCCAAAAAACCGCTGATCAATGGAAAGGTTTTGAAAAGAGTCTGGCCAATGCCCATCTCCGCGAGGTCAGGGCAATACTGGATGTGGAAGAGCCAGATTATCGAACCTAGCGATTCGTAGCCCTGCGCTTTGTAATAGATATTTCTTTTTAAACAACTAACTGCAAAGCTATGCAAGCAGAAAAGCTGGTATCACAGTTTGCCCCGGTACCTACCAATGCCGCATCCTCGGGGGTGACTATTGATAAAAAGGTTCTCAAGCAACTGGTAAAACGATCCGACCACCATGGACTAAAATGGCTTTGCGGTTGGCTGGCATTGCTTGGCGTCAGCGGCTATGGATTACATTTGAGTTTCAATACGCCCTGGTTAATACCTATGTTGTTTTTGTATGGTGGCATCCTTACATTATCTGGCTACGCACTGTCCCATGAATGTGCTCATGGCACTGCCTTTCGTACTCGATGGCTAAATGAAATTCTGTTCTGGATTTCGTCATTTATCTATTTCCAGGAGCATTACTACCGTCGTTATACCCATGCGAGCCATCACACATACACCTATCATAAAGGGCTGGATGCACAACTACCTTATGAAGCGCCGCTGACGTTCTGGCTGTGGTTACAAGAGATAACGTATTTTAGTTATATCGCAAACGATGCCATGGCATTTATTCGAAATGCCTTGGGCAGATTTGCGACGATGACCCTGGACTGTACCCCCGAAAGTGAATTACCCAAGTTGATGTGGAGCGCTCGTATCTATTTGGCTTTTTATACTGCAATGGGAGTTGCAATCTTCTTTGGCGCAGACTATTTGCTGTGGTACTTTGTGTTGCCGCGAATATTGGGTGGTGTCGTGATGGCGTATTTTGTGCTTTTACAACATGTCGAAATGAAAGAAAATCAAATGGATGTTAGAGAATCAACGCGTTCCTTCGATACCAATTTTATAAATCGATTTCTATATATGAACATGAACTATCATGTTGAGCATCATCTGTATCCCACTGTGCCGTTTCATGCATTGTCCAAGTTATCTTACGAACTAAAGGACCAACTACCCAATCCGGACCCAGGATTATTTTTGACCAACTGGTGGGCACTAAAGACGGTGATTGGTAGAAGTATGGGTAAAATCTCCATGGAAAATCTGGCGCGGCGGGTGCCAATTCGTTAAGTCGGGTTCCCATAGTGCGATCTAAAAATTTAATCTCAACAAAAATGTACAGTGGATAATATAGACGATAGCTGGCATAGGGTCGGACCGGCCGATGACATCGATGAAGAAGACGTGATGCGATTCGATTTGGGTGAAAAGACTTTTGCGATCTACAACACCGAAGACGGTTTTTATGCTACCGATGGACTGTGTACCCATGAAGATCAGCATCTTGCTGATGGACTGGTCATCGACGATATCATTGAATGCCCATTACACCAGGGTCGTTTCCACATTCCGAGCGGAAAGGCAAAGAGCGCGCCAGTTTGTATCGATTTAAAGACCTATCCTACCCAGGTGGTTGACGGCAATATTTTTATCCAACTCTAATCGAGTCTATTTTCGAAAAATACAGTGGTCGACAATACCGTAATCATTGGAGCGGGCCACGCCGGCGGCCGCTGTGCATTATTATTACAACACAAAGGTTACCAGGGGAATATCACTCTGATTGGCGAAGAGGACCAACCACCCTATGAAAGGCCGCCACTATCCAAGGATTTGCTAACCGGAACTGGGCAATTCGAAAAATCATTGCTTTGTCCAGTTGAAGGCTATCAGGAAAAAGGCATCACTTTAATCCGGGGCACAACAGTAGAGGGTATACACCGATCAAAAAAATCAGTCTCCCTGAATGATGGAACATCGCTTGGGTATGACAATTTGGTTATCGCCACTGGCGGTGCATGCCGCCGCTTAGATTGTGAAGGATCTGATCACGATTTGATTTTTCAATTACGGGAAATTTACGACTGCGAAACTATTCGCTCACGGCTGACGGAAGGTAACCATTTGGCCATTGTGGGCGCAGGATTTATTGGTCTGGAAGTAGCGGCCAGTGCGGTTAGGTTGGGATGTAAAGTATCTATTGTTGAGTTTGCCGACCAGGTATTGGGTCGGGTATTTCCGAAATCAATTTCCGCAGAAGTAGAAAAAATTCATCGTCACAATGGCGTTGAGTTTTATTTTGGCAATAGTGTAGAAATTTATTCTAAAGGTCATGACAAAATAGAGGTAAATCTGACTTCTGGTAAAACACTGGAATGTGATCTGGTTGTGGAAGGCATTGGCATTATGCCCAGAGTTGATTTAGCCAGGGACGCCGGTCTTGAAATTGATAATGGTATTCGTGCCAATGAATTCTGTCAGACCAGTGACGCCTCAATTTATGCCATAGGTGATTGCGGCAGGAGTATGAATACGCGTTATGAAAAGCCGATGCGTCTGGAGTCATGGCAAAACGCGGAGCAACAGGGAAACATCGTAGCCAGTCATTTAGTGGGGGAAGCCATTGCCTGGGACGTTGTACCCTGGTTCTGGTCAGATCAATATCAATATAACATCCAGATGACTGGAGATGTCACTTTGGGCCATGAATGGATGACTCGAGGAAAACTGGATGATGGCAAAACCATTCATTTTTGTATGAACGACAATCGAATTGTTGCCGGAATTGCTATAGGCGAAGGCACCAGTGCGGCCCTGGATTTGCGCGTCACCCAGAAATTAATCGAGCAAAATAAATTAGTGGATAGAAATAGGTTGCTCGATCAAGATGTAAAACTGAAATTCATTCTAAAAAGTTAATTTCAATATCTTAATAGTTGATCACCGAGTCAAGGGCAACCAGTATTCGATCGACTTCTTCCATGCTGGTGTAGTGCACCAGAGAAATCCTGACCAGACCATCTTCAGGTTCAAACCCCAGATCGGTGATTAGCCGATAGGCGTAAAAATGACTACTCTCACAACCAATTCCCATATCCTGAATTTTCGACGAGGTTTCAAGGGACGTTAGCTGTAGTGGCTTAAACGCGATTGTGGGTGCGCGGTCATTATCATGGGTATGCGCTTTACCAATTAAATGGACTTTTTTGTTATTACTCAAAAAATCCAGAATGGGTGCTGCCAGAATATTTTCGTGATCACAAATCAGCGAATGTAAGTCATCCATTTTCTGTGGAGCCGATGTAGCAGCAGACTGATCACCAAATTGATGTAGATGTATTGCATCCATATAGTCAAGCACCCCGGCACAACTCGCGACCTGAGCGTGTTGTGGGCCCGCAGGGTTAAATAATTTGTCCCGCTCTTCGGTATTAAAATAGTGGCACTGAGGGCTCAGTTTTGATGCAACATCCTCAGATACATACAACAGGCTCTGGTGAGGTCCGAAGACCTTATACAAACTAAAGGCATAGCCATCCACTCCCAATTTTTTTAAATCGCTAATATGGTGGGGCGCATAAGCAACGGCATCCACAAAAACCATGGCATTGGAATTGGATTTAATTTTACCGGTAATTTCTTCAACCGGATTCGAGGTGCCGACGATATTGGAACAGTGGGTGAAAAAAACCCATTTTGTTTTATCGGTCAGCAATGAATCCAGCTTGTTTTGATCCAGCAGTCCCGTTCCAGGGTCCACTTTCCATTCGCAGATTTTGACCCCTTTTTCTTCAGCTTTTCGTCGCCACACACCGCTATTGGCTTCGTGATCCTGATTGGTGACAATAATTTCGTCGCCTTCATTCCAGGTGGCACCAATGGCCTGGGCCATGACATAGGTGTTCATGGAAGTAGACGGGCCAATAGTGAGTTCATCAGACTTTATGTTCAAGGCTTCCGCCCAGCCATTGATCGCCCGATCCATTGCCTGTCCGGCTTCACTGGACGTCAGATAACGTTCATAAGGCTGAACCCGGGTATGGCTGTTGTAGTGGCTCATCACGGCATTGACCTGATTGGCAACATAGCTGCCACCGGCATTGGAACAAAATACAAAATCTGGTTGATCATTGAGTTGATCGAACTGGTTTCTGACAAAATCAATGTCTAATTTCATAATAATATTGTGTTAAAGGTTTAGCGCGAGGATATTCAACTGGGGAAGGGATTACCAGAGCGAATTTTGCTTATTATCAATAACATGCATTGGTTGATTTGAATGGGTGGAATTCTGCTAAAATCCCCCCACATTATCGATATTGATAAGGTGAGTACAACTCGTCCATAGACGCTATTTTATGCAATTATTATGCAATCAGATTTAAAAATTTCCAACGACGCGATCAGCAGAATCAATCAACTGCTCGAAACCAAGGATAACCCTGATTTAATGTTACGGGTATATATCCAGGGAGGCGGTTGCTCGGGATTCCAGTATGGCTTTCAGTTTGATGAAAACCAACAGGATGATGACATCGCTGTCGAGCACGATGGCATCAAAGTTTTGGTGGATATGCTTAGTTTGCAGTATCTTGATGGCGCTGAAATCGACTACAAGGATGACCTGATGGGCAGCCGTTTTCTGGTGAATAATCCAAATGCGTCCACCACCTGTGGCTGTGGCTCCTCATTTTCCATCTGATCACTGTGAATAGTCACTCAGGCTAAGAGTAGCGTTATATCGCCAGTTTAGTGCCCTGGTCGGGCTATCCAGCAGAGGAAATCCTTTGGCAGGCTCGTGTAGGAGATGCATGTGGGAGATTCAATAGCTTCGCCAAATTTTAGTCAAATTATTTAACCCCAATCCCTTGACGTTTTTCGCTTTAGCCCCATATTTTCGTGACTTTTTTTAACAAATTTCCCTTAATTTTGTAGATTTATGAGCCAGAGTACAAAAAATTCAGCAAAATCTGACCCAAGCATAGAGCCAGGCTTAGAACCAGGCATAGACCCAGGCATAGAAAATAGCGTTGCAGAAGCCACGATAGACCCAAATGAGAGTCTTGGTGATCAGACCGGTGATGAGCTCGGTGAAGAACAAGCGGAAACCATTTCTGACGATTCGGAAGCGGCAGGCGAGCAGGTGTCTTCTGAGGAATCCGAAGATTCTATGGACAGTGATTTTGATGATCACTCAAGAGAACAACTGGTCGAGCAACTAGTTGACACCCAGAACCAGATTGCCGAGATGCAGGATGGATACGTAAGGGCGAAAGCGGAGGTTGAGAATATTCAGCGACGCAGTCAGAACGAAATGGTGTCAGCTCGAAAATATGCTATCGAAGGTTTTGCACAGGAATTACTGACTGTGCTGGATAGTCTGGACCAGGCCAGTAAGGTTGAAATGGATCAGGGTAATGGTGAGGCTGTAGTGAAAATGCAGGAAGGGCTGGAATTAACCGTGAAACTGTTCGCCAAGGTGATGGAAAAATTTGGTGTTACTGCTGTGGAGGCCGATACCGGAGTTAAATTTGATCCAGAAATTCATCAGGCCATTAGCATGGTTGAGAGTACCGAGGTACCAGCGGATCACATTTTAAGCGTAATGCAAAAGGGGTTTTTGATTAAAGACAGATTGTTACGGCCTGCCATGGTTGTGATCGCAAAAAATGCCTAATTCACCGAAAAAACACTTGTTATTCAACAGTTAACCCTTATATCTATCCCAGTTTAATTTAGATCCAGGTTTATAGAGGACCCAAAATGTCAAAAATTATAGGTATCGATCTTGGTACAACAAATTCCTGTGTTGCGGTTATGGAAGGGAGTACACCCAAGGTTATTGAAAATAGCGAAGGCGATCGTACGACACCGTCTATCGTCGCCTTTACCAAAGATGATGAAGTCCTGGTTGGGCAAGCTGCAAAACGCCAGTCGGTCACCAATCCGGAAAATACAATCTTTGCAGTAAAACGACTCATTGGTCGTCAGTTTGACGAGGACGTCGTGCAGCGGGATATGGATTTAATGCCATATAAAATTGTTAAAGCCAAGAATGGCGATGCCTGGGTAGAAGCAGGTGGAAAACAAATGGCGGCCCCTGAAGTTTCCGCGCGAATCCTGCAAAAAATGAAACAGACTGCGGAAGATTATCTGGGTGAAACCGTCACCGAAGCGGTAATTACCGTGCCAGCATACTTTAACGACTCCCAGCGCCAGGCCACCAAAGATGCGGGAAAAATTGCCGGGCTTGAAGTCAAACGTATCATAAATGAACCCACTGCAGCTGCCCTTGCTTATGGTATGGACAAGGCCAAAGGCGATAGAAAAATTGTAGTCTATGATCTGGGTGGCGGTACCTTTGACGTTTCTGTGATTGAAATTGCAGAAATCGAAGGTGAGCATCAGTTTGAAGTTTTATCTACCAATGGCGATACGTTTCTGGGCGGTGAAGATTTTGATCGACGTTTAATCGACTATCTCGCCGATGAATTCAATAAGGATCAGGGCATGAACCTCCGTGGCGATCCACTGGCCATGCAACGTCTCAAGGAAGGTGCGGAAAAAGCTAAAATTGAATTGTCTTCCAGTTCACAAACCGAAGTGAACTTGCCGTATATCACGGCAGATGCCAGCGGACCCAAACACTTGACTATGAAATTGACTCGAGCCAAGCTGGAGTCACTGGTGGATGATTTGCTTCAGCGTACTTTAGAGCCTTGTAAAATTGCCATGCAGGATGCGGGCATTAAGTCATCTGAAATTGATGATGTTATTTTGGTTGGCGGGCAAACTCGAATGCCTAAAGTTCACGAAGTTGTCGAAAAGTTTTTTGGTAAAGAAGCGCGCAGAGATGTGAACCCTGACGAAGCGGTTGCTGTTGGTGCCGCAATTCAGGGCGGTGTGCTCGGCGGCGATGTTAAAGATGTATTGCTTCTGGACGTTACACCATTGTCATTGGGCATCGAAACCCTGGGCGGCGTATTAACCAAACTGGTTGATAAAAACACAACCATTCCAACCAATGCCAGCCAGGTGTTTTCTACTGCGGATGACAATCAAAATGCAGTGACCGTACATGTACTACAGGGCGAACGGGAAATGGCCAGTGGTAATAAATCCCTGGGTCGATTTGATCTGACCGAGATTCCACCAGCGCCACGGGGTGTTCCGCAGATCGAAGTATCTTTCGATATCGATTCAAACGGCATACTCCATGTTTCTGCTAAAGACAAGGCAACAGGCAAAGAGAACAAGATTGTTATTAAATCGAGTTCCGGTTTGTCTGATGAAGAAATTGAAAAAATGGTTCAGGATGCTGAAGAGCATGCGGACGACGATCGAAAGGCCCGAGAATTTGTTGATGCGCGCAATCAAGGTGAGGCACTAATCCATGGGGTGAAAAAGTCCCTGGAAGAGTTGGGTGATAAGGTTGATGAAGGCGAAAAACAAAGCATTGAAACCGCAATTGCCGACCTTGAAACCGTGTTGAAAGAAGATGATCTGGAAGCGATCAACGCCAAGACTGAAGCACTAACTCAGGTTAGCCATAAATTGGCCGAGCAAATGTATTCTCAGGCCCAGGCTGAACAGGGAGATGCTGGAGCTCAGGGCGACTCTGGTTCTGACGATTCGGTCAATACTGATGATGTGGTTGATGCTGAATTTGAAGAAGTGGATGAAGACGACAAAAAATCCTGATAATTTGGAAAATTTATGCGTAAACTAGTCGGTTGAAATTAGAAGCGGGGTTTTGGACCCCGCTTTTACTTGCATGGGACTTGCATAGTTTTCGTATGGGTTATGACAACAGATGCAATAAAACAGATGCATTAAAAAATAATTGTTTGAAATAATGAATAGCGTTAACTCCAAAATAAGCGATTTTAAAATTTATAGCCATGGCAAAAAAAGATTACTATGAAATCCTGGGTGTAAGTCGGGACGTGGGCGAAGACGAGCTAAAAAAGGCTTATCGTCGGCTGGCCATGAAACACCATCCGGACCGTAATCAAAACAGTGAAGAGTCAGAGGCTTTGTTCAAGGAGGCCAAGGAAGCCTATGGCATCCTGGGTGATGCTCAAAAACGCGCCGCATATGATCAATTTGGTCATGCTGGCGTGGATCCATCCAGTGGTATGGGCGGTGGGGCTGGCGGTTTTGGTGATATATTTGGCGATATATTCGGTGACATATTTGGCGGCAATGGCGGAGGAGGTCGACGAAGAAGTCGGGGATCCGATTTGCGCTATAGCCTTAACTTAACCCTTGAAGAAGCAGTAGGTGGGGTTGAGAAACAAATTCGTGTGCCTAAAATGGCGGATTGCGCGACCTGCAAAGGCTCCGGTTCCAGACCCGGATCCGAAGCAAAAACTTGCGGCACCTGCAATGGCCAGGGCCAGGTGCGAATGCAACAGGGATTTTTCTCGGTTCAGCAGACCTGCCCCCAGTGTAAAGGTCAGGGAAAAGTAATATCCGATCCCTGCTCGTCTTGCCATGGACAGGGAATGGTTAAAGAGGAAAAAACACTATCGGTCAAAATCCCCGCAGGGGTAGATGAAGGTGATCAGGTTCGTCTATCTGGAGAGGGCGAAAGTGGAGGGCCTGGAACAACCCCGGGCGATTTATATGTGCAGGTCAGGATGATTAAACATGATATTTTCGAAAGAGATGGTGATAACTTGGCCTGTGAAGTTCCGGTTAGTTTTGTGACCATGTCTTTGGGTGGAGAACTGGAAATTCCGACGTTGTCTGGTCGCGCAAACTTAAAAATCCCCGCTGAAAGTCAGACTGAGCGAGTTTTTCGGCTGCGCGGGAAAGGCGTCAAAAACGTACGTAGTGGAAACCTGGGCGATTTGTATTGCAAGACCGTCATCGAGACTCCGGTAAATCTGACCCGAGATCAGAAGAAGATGCTTAAAGATCTGGATAAAAGTCTGGTTGGGGGCGGGAATCGACATTCTCCACGTAGCGGTTCCTGGACAGAAAAGATAAAATCATTCTTTGACGAATTTGTTCCATAATTAATTTTCAGATTAAAACATGATTTTTCCATCAGAGTTTTAATTTGTACAAGCGAGTACGAAGTTTGCTTTGGAAATTGAAAAAACAAAACTGCCTGGCGTCGTAATTGTTACAACTCGATTGTTCGAAGACGATCGAGGTTTCTTTATGGAGACGTTTAATCAGAGTGCATTTGCTGAAGTGGGGTTGCCTGATGAATTTGTTCAGGATAATCATTCGAGATCTGAGCGAGGCGTACTGCGAGGTTTACATTATCAACACCCCCAATGGCAGGGGAAACTGGTGCGGGTAATCAGCGGAGAAATATTTGATGTGGCGGTGGATATTCGCCGGGACTCACCAAATTTCGGAGAGTGGATTGGCGAATACATCAGTGCGGAAAATCGAAACCAGCTTTATGTCCCACCGGGGTATGCCCATGGATTCTGTGTGGTCAGTGATGTGGCTGATGTGGTTTATAAATGCACGACGCTGTACAACGTAAAAGATGATGCCGGAATCCGTTGGAATGACCCACAAATAAACATTGACTGGCCAATTGAAAACCCATTGGTTTCAGAAAAAGACAGGAATGCACCGTTGTTATCAGAGATTCATATTCAGTGAGTGAAAGTTTCGAAGACAAGGTTAAAGTCCTGGTGTTTGGGAAAAATGGCCAGGTAGGCAGCCAGCTGGTGTGTCAGTTATCTGTGCTGAGGGGGATTGAGGTCGAAGGGGCAGACATTGAAGAAATCGATCTAACTAAAGTTCAGGAAATTAAGGATTTTATTCAGGCACGTTCTCCTGATTGGGTGATTAACGGCTCGGCACATACTGCGGTGGATCGGGCAGAAAGCGAGCAGGAATTGTCTCAGGTGTTGAATGAGAAGGCGCCAGCCGCGATGGCAGCGGCTTGCGCATCAATGGGATCCAGATTTATTCATTATTCTACTGACTATGTATTCGATGGGTGTTCGACTGTTGAATATACCGAGAGTGATGCGCCCAACCCCCAGAGTGTTTATGGTCGAACCAAACTCGATGGTGAAAATTCCGTTTTATCGGAACTGCCTGATTCAATAATTTTTCGCACTGCCTGGGTATACGCCAGGGAGGGTAATAATTTTGTTAATACGATGTTGCGTCTGGCAAAGGAAAAGTCTGAGCTAACCATCGTTGACGATCAATTTGGCAGTCCAACTTACGCGAATGATTTAGCCGAGGTAACAATTAGTGTGCTTACTGGCATTGAGGCAAAAAAACATGAACTTCGAGGAGGTATTTATCATGCAACCGGAGGGGGGGAAACCAGCTGGTTTGAATTTTGTAAATCCATTATGGCTGGCGCCGGAATTAACGATGTTCAGTTAAGACCCATTTCTACCGAGGCATATTTGCACAGCCAGTCTCGCATGCCTTCCAAAGGTCCGGTTGCAACCCGACCGATGAATTCCGTATTATCTAACCGTAAATTATCTGATACTTACCAACAAGAACTACCCCACTGGGGTGATGCGCTAAGTCGCTGCCTCAAAAGCGAGTAATCAGCCAATCATATTGGCAATGCATATTGACCAGGAAAGGTCCCTGGTTGTTTTGCTCATCAGCCAGTAATTAATGGAAAACAAATTATCAAATGCCTGAAAGCTTCAATATTTTAGCCACAGATGGATTGTTTCATCAAAAGATTGATGATTTCACACCACGACGTGCCCAACAGGAAATGGCCCAGGCGGTGGAGGATGCATTGACTTTTTCCGGGCGACTGGTCGTGGAATCAGGAACCGGCACAGGGAAAACCTATGCCTATCTCGTGCCGGCGGTGTTGAGTGGAAAACGTACTATCATCTCAACGGGTACTAAGCACCTTCAGGAGCAAATTTTTAATCGGGATTTGCCGGTCGTGCTCGATGTGCTTAAAGCATCCGTGAATGCCCAACTTTTAAAAGGTCGATCAAATTATTTATGCCGTTATCGCCTCAATCAAAACAACCAACAGACGGATCTGATCGGCAAACAAAATAAAATTGAATTTGATTTAATTGATAAGTGGGCCGTAACTACGAAAATCGGTGATATTGCCGAAGTTGCAAACGTAAACGAAGATGCGCCGGTCTGGCGCAAGGTCACATCAACTGCGGAAAATTGCCTTGGGGGAAAATGCCGAGATTATGGTAATTGTTTCGTAGTTAAAGCTCGACAACGTGCTATGAAGGCGGATATTGTTGTGGTTAATCATCATTTGTTTTTCTCCGATTTAACATTAAAGACCGAAGGGTTCGGTGAACTGTTACCCGATCACGAGGCAGTGATTTTTGATGAAGCCCATAGTATTCCTGAAATCGCCTCCAGATTTTTTGGTTTTTCCGTATCGAGTTTTCAATTCAGAGAACTGGCAAGAGACATACGTAATGCTGAGCGAGAAGAAAAGAGTGCGGTGGAGTTTAACCCTGGGCTGAAAAATTATGAGCAGCAAATCGATAACTTCCAGGAATATTTGAAAGTATCAAAAATAAATTCAGAAATTATATCCAGCCTCAAATCAAACAAATTTGATGGCATTGTTAATGAATTGGTGTTGTCGTTGACTGAGCTGGAAAATGCACTGGCATTGGCGGCACCCGCAGGGGAAGGGCTGGATAAATGTTTTCATAGATGCACTTATCTTCAAGGGCAGCTTGATAGCTGGCTGGAGAATCGGGATAACAACGCAGTTTGTTGGCTGGAATCAAGGCGCGACTGGTTTAGATTGCATATGACCCCAATCAACCCAGGAGATCATTTTTCGAAATATCTTGAGCTACCCGGGATGTCCTGGATTTTCACATCAGCGACCCTTGCGGTAGGTGATGATTTCAAGGCATTTTGCAATGAAATCGGATTGGAAGATACCGATACCGTGCGTTGGGATAGCCCCTATGATTTTCAGAATAATGCAATGTTGTATTTGCCATCTGATTTTCCCGATCCTCGAGAAAACGGGTTTGCTGAAACCTTACTGCATACAATTCGTGATGTTACCCAGGCGAGTAATGGGCGTGCATTTTGTTTGTTTACCAGTCATAACATGATGGAAGCTGTGTTCAAGATGTTGAAAGATAATTTTGAATGGCCTTTGTTTATCCAGGGTCAGGCAGCCAAACAAAAGTTACTGACCCAGTTTCTCGAATCCGATCACGGTGTATTGTTGGGGACGGCCAGTTTCTGGGAAGGTGTCGATGTAAAAGGTGAATCACTCAGTTGCGTGATTATTGATAAGCTACCTTTTGCATCGCCATCTGATCCAGTTTTAAAAAGTAAATTAAAGCAGGTAGAAGAGCAGGGTGGAAATCCATTTATGGATGTGCAAATTCCCAGCGCGGTAATCGCTTTGAAACAGGGAGTTGGTCGATTGATCAGGTCCGAAACCGATCGGGGAATTCTGGTGATTTGCGATCCACGGATTACTACCAGTCGATATGGAAACCTGTTTATCAAGAGTTTGCCGTCCATGCCAATTACCCATAGCTTAAGTGAAGTGCATCAATTTTTTAATCGAGCGCAATAGTTATGCGGCGTGAGATATGAAGGTTCTGGCAATTGATACCGCAAGCGAAGCCTGTTCCGTAGCGTTGCTAATCGAAGATAAGTTATTTCAAAATCTTGAAATCATGCCTACTGGGCATTCAAAGTTGATTCTGAAAATGGTTGATGATGTACTCAATCAGGCAGCATGCGGTTTTAAAGATCTGGATGTAATTGCGGTAGATACGGGACCTGGATCATTTACTGGTTTGAGAATTGGAATTGGTGTTGCCCAGGGACTCGCTTATGGCAATAATCTGCCGGTGATTGGTGTGTGTTCCCTGGAAGCGCTGACATCCGGAGTCGATGTTGGAATCTGGATGCCGGCAATCGATGCGCGAATGAATCAGATATATTGTGGGCTGTATGAAATATCAAATAGCCCCAGTAAATCCAGGCCGGCGCAATTAGTTGGGCCTGTGGTAGTCAATCCCACAGAATTACCATTTGCGGTCAATACGGAAATTAACGGGCTGGGCAGTGGCTGGGATGCCTATGCGGATTCTATAATATCCGGGATCCCGGACTTTGAAGTTAACTGGTTGGCAAATCGATACCCTGAAGCCCGACAGATTGCACAGATCGCCCAATCCATGGGAAAAACATCGACTATAAACCCGTTAAATCTTCAGGCCAGTTATATACGAAATGAGGTTGTAAAACCTGCTTAACAAAGCACATTAAATCCAAGATTCGAAATCTCGGATTTGTCAATTAACACTTTGGCATGCCATTCACCAATAAATTCTTCCATGCCGAATGAAGGGTCGAACATTTGCCCGAGTACCGCGCCAGGAGGACCACTTAGCTGTAGCCAGGCCCACACCCGGGTATAGGAAAAAGCATCAAAACCGTAGTTGGTCAATTCCTGTTGATCATCCACTGGATTGAACCACTTTACCGTAAGTTCATGCTTCTGCTCGGATAGCCCGGCGGCTTCCACCACCAGATAGATGCGGTCGGTGCAGCCAAATTCAGTTACCGTAGATTGTCCCGGCTGGTCGTTGATAACTTCATTGGTCAAATAGGTTCTAAAACTTACCGATTCATCAGCTGAAAAACTGGTTACACTGTACAAAGTGCTCAGAATAAAAATCCCGCAAAGACCAATTTTGGTAATCATTTTGTTCCGAACTCACCCCTGATACGAATTACCGTGGTGGTAACTCACATTTTAACTTTGCAATAATTTGCTCAGCACCTAGAAATGTGGATTATTAGGTTCAACAAATTATTTTAATTTTTTATCATCAGCAACGATCGAAATTACCAATTTCTATGAAGGTGGACGCCGACAGAGTAACGCTATCACCAGACAGGGTTCGACCTGTCCAGGTTACCGTGACCCGATAACTACTAACAGCCCCTGAAGTTTTGGAAGCAAACTCAGGAATGGTAAATCCGAGATCCATGAGTATGACGGAAACGTCAACGGTAGTCCCAACAACTAATAGCGTTACCGTTTGGGTGTGCGTGCGTGACGCTAATGCAGGCGCACCGGCATCGCCCTGGGCAACATATGAAACCGTATAACGTTCCAGGGTCACCCCAACCGGGAATAATCCTCCGGTTAGATCAACGATATCATTCAGAGTAATGCTAAAGGTGCCTAACTTAGTGGTTAGACCGTCCTCCAAAACCGCTGGGACGGCTGGGGTAGATCCGGTAGCTGGGACAGCCGGCGTGCATATACTAATAAATGCATCCTGACTTATACTGTCCGTAGCAGAGACGGCACCAACCAGTAACAATCCACCCGCGGTCGTGGTTATACCTGAACCCCCGGCACCACCAGCTGTTCCACCGCCGCTGCTGCACCCCGCAAGTAAATACATTGCGATCAGGATCGCAGAAAGTTTATTTTTCATTAAAATGTCCCCAAATTATCGTTTATTAATATCAAGTTAACTAACTTTGTGACGGCAAATTCTAGTTCGTACGATACCTTTTCTTCGGTCCCGGGTCAATCTCTACAATCGCTTTAGTTACGGATTATAAAATCATTAACAAATCGGGTACCGAAATAGGATAAAACCAGGATGCCAAAGGCAAATATAGTCCATTTTGCCGCCGTCTCGCCCCGCCAACCCGCTATTTTACGCCCCAAAATTAGACTGCCAAAGCATATCCAAGCCAGTATAGACAGCAGGACATGGTGATTGAAAATGAGAAAATCACCGTTTTTGATCACATTTGAACCCATCCCAACCACCAGATTCAGGGTTAGAAAGATAAATCCAGTAATCGTGAGCCAGAACAGGTTCGATTCCATGGTCTGGATTGCAGGTAAGGCCAACAAAATTTTACCCGGGGTTGGCTTGCGAAGTTCCCGATCCTGGAGAATGAGCAAACAGGCCTGGGCGAAGGCAATACACAATATGCCATATGCGGGAATGGCCAGAACAATATGCAAGCCCATACCTTGTTGTATTGGGTCAATGCTATGGGCTGGATTTTCGGCCAATGTGCCTACCAGGACAGATATTAATCCAATGGGTAATACAATAACCCCAAGATTAGTTATTTTTTTGAATAACGAAATGCTCAGATACAGCGTTACGGAAATCCAGCCGGCCATGGAGATGGCCAGTCCAAAGGATATACTGGCACCGGATTCAGAGAAAACCCTGATATAAAGCAGGTAACCATGGATCACAATTGCCATTGCAATTAAAATCTGGATAATATTCGGCGATATTATTCTGATTTGATCACTTTTTGCGCCCTGCCATAGTAACCACGAACAGATAACGTATATGATCACACAGGCAGCGGTTAAAAGAGATAGTGAAGACATTATGATGGGATTAAAATGATAGGATCAATAAATGCGAACTCTGAATTATACATGCTGGCTCGGGATTGTTATCTCGAATATGGTGTGGATCAAAAATTAAAAAATTTCTAAAAATGCTGAAACAAATGTTTAATTCAAAACTCTAATTCAACGAAATGTTCAATCAATTAAGCGACAAATTCCGAGGCACGATTAAAACCCTGAGTGGCAGGGCGCGACTTACCGAATCAAATATTTCCGATGCAATGCGGGAAGTTCGAATCGCATTACTGGAAGCAGACGTTTCGCTGGAAGTGACCCGGGGATTTATCGAAGATGTCAAACAACGTGCGATTGGCGCTGAAGTAATCAGCAGTTTGCAACCGGGTCAGTTGGTTGTGAAAATTGTCCAGGAAGAGCTGGTCAAATTAATGGGTGAGGTCAATGAAAACCTTAACCTGGCTACGCGGCCCCCGGCTGTAATTTTTGTTGCCGGACTCCAGGGCGCAGGAAAAACAACCACGGTGGGTAAACTCGGAAACTTTTTAAAGATCCGTGAGAAAAAATCGATTCTGGTCGCCAGTGCAGATGTCTATCGACCCGCTGCAATTGATCAGCTCAAAGCCATCGCCCAGGATCTTGATCTTAATTTTCATCCCAGCGACCCTTCACAAAAACCCGTAGACATTGCAACCAGCGCCATCGATTTCGCGCGCAAGAACGGCATTGACGTGGTAATTATTGATACCGCCGGGCGGTTGCATGTTGACGAAGAAATGATGTCGGAGATAAAGCAATTGCATCAGGCGGCTCAGCCCATAGAAACATTGTTTGTTGTGGATAGTATGACTGGCCAGGATGCGGTGAATAGTGCCAAGGCGTTTGATCAGGCATTACCCTTAACCGGTATCGTCCTGACTAAAACCGATGGTGATGCCCGTGGTGGGGCGGCATTGTCACTTCGTAAGGTAACCGGAAAGCCAATTAAATTTATGGGTATCGGGGAGGCCATGGATGCGCTGGAGCCATTTCATCCTGATCGTGTTGCTTCGCGCATACTGGGTATGGGCGACGTGTTGTCTTTGGTCGAAGAAGTCGAAAGAAACGTTGACAAGGGTAAAGCTGAAAAACTCGCTAAAAAAATCACCAAGGGCAAGGGATTTGATCTTGAAGATTTTCGCGATCAGATGATGCAAATGCAGAACATGGGCGGTGTGATGGGGATGATGGAGAAACTCCCTGGCATGGGAAATGTTTCTGAAAAGGCCCTGAATCAGATGGGGGATAAACAAACCAGCCAGACCATTGCGATCATTAACTCGATGACCAGTCACGAGCGCAAATTCCCCGCGGTTATTCGTGGTTCGCGGAAAAAACGAATTGCAGCGGGATCTGGAACCCAGGTTCAGGAAGTGAACCGGTTGCTGAAACAATTTATGCAGATGCAGAAAATGATGAAAAGAATGAATAAAAAAGGCGGGATGAAAGGCATGATGGATCAAATGCGGGGCATGGGGATGCCCGGGATGCAATAATCCAGGAATAGTTTGACGGGATCATATTCACTCAAACAAAACGCCTACACCCAGGAGCGGCTCCGGTAAGATTTTTTATCCTGGACTGTCTTATAAATAAGTGTCGCAAACCCTTGGAAACTCTCATTAAATATCGCTATACTCGCGCGTTCACATTATTAGAGGTTGGTCCGTTGCTATGCGGACTTTTTTTTCGGTTTAGAGGTAGAAAGTGACACTAACAGGAGCAGAAATCGTCATCCGCTGTCTTCAGGATGAAGGTATCGAATACATTTTCGGGTACCCGGGTGGGGCCGCATTGCATATCTATGATGCCATGTATAGCCAGGACAAGGTTAAACATATTCTGGTACGCCACGAGCAGGGTGCAACCCATGCCGCGGATGGTTACGCCCGTGCTACTGGCAAACCCGGTGTTGTGCTGGTGACTTCAGGCCCTGGTGTTACCAATACCATAACCGGAATAGCCACAGCATTTATGGACTCCATCCCAATGGTGGTTATCACCGCCCAGGTTCCATCCCATCTGATTGGTGATGATGCTTTCCAGGAAGTGGATACCGTGGGTATATCACGACCCTGTGTGAAGCATAATTTTCTGATCAAGGACGTGAATAACATTGCCGAGACCATGAAAAAAGCATTTTATATTGCAACTTCAGGTCGTCCGGGGCCGGTTGTAGTCGACGTACCAAAGGATATTACCGCCCAAACTGCGGAATACAGCTATCCCAAGACGGTGAATATGCGTTCCTATCAGCCTCGTACCAAAGGCCATGCCAAACAAATTGAGCGTGGTATTGAACTCTTGTTGCAGGCTAAAAAACCGATGATCTACACCGGTGGCGGTGCTGTATTATCCAACGCTGCCGGACCTCTGACCCAACTGGTAGACGCACTTAAATTTCCCTGTACCAGTACATTGATGGGGCTGGGCGCCATACCTGCGTCGAACCCAAATTTCCTCGGTATGCTAGGCATGCATGGAACCTACGAATCCAATATGGCGATGTATGAATGTGATGTGATGCTGGCCATAGGTGCACGTTTTGATGATCGAGTGACCGGTGAATTGTCAAAATTTTCGCCCAATTCTCGAATCGTCCAGATCGATATTGATCCATCATCAATTGGCAAAAACGTACCCGTGGAAGTTCCCATCGTCGGTGACTGCAGCGAAGTTCTGGTAGAAATGAATACCCAGTTGAAATTCAAGCTCAAAAAGATTGATCGTACTGCGGTTGATCAATGGTGGAAGACGGTAAATGGTTGGAAATCTATAGATTCTCTGGCGTTTACAAACAGCGATACAGTAATCAAACCCCAGTATGTCGTCCAGAAGATACTCGAAATCACCAAAGGGGAAGCCTATATCACCTCGGATGTGGGTCAACATCAAATGTGGGCGGCACAATATTATACCTTTGAGCAACCTCGTCGCTGGATCAATTCTGGTGGCTTGGGTACCATGGGATTTGGCCTGCCGGCAGCGCTGGGAGTCCAACTGGCATTCCCGGACGATATTGTGGTTTGTATCACTGGTGACGCCAGCATACAGATGTGTTTGCAGGAATTATCGACCTGTCTGCAATACGGATTACCGGTTAAAGTGGTCAACCTGAATAATCAGTATATGGGTATGGTTCGTCAGTGGCAGGAGTTTTTCTATGATCGGCGTTATTCTCATTCCTATATGGATGCATTACCGGATTTTGTAAAACTGGCTGAAAGTTATGGCCACGTGGGCATGCGCGTGGAAAAACCGGCTGAGCTGGAAGGCGCATTAAAAGAAGCATTTGCAATGAAAGATCGATTGGTGTTTGTTGATGTGCTTACCGATCAAACAGAAAATGTATATCCGATGATTTCCGCAGGGAAAGGACATAATGAAATGGCGTTGAGTCCCAGCGAAGGTGAGACCCAGGAAAGGGAATTGGCGTAATGCGGCGGATTATTTCGGTTTTACTTGAAAACGAAGCTGGGGCGTTATCCCGGGTGGCGGGTTTGTTCTCTGCAAGGGGCTATAACATTGAGTCACTGACCGTGGCGCCAACGGATGACGCGTCGCTTTCGAGAATGACCATCGTCACCAGCGGCACCGATGCTATTATTGAACAAATAACCAAGCAGTTGAATAAACTGGTGGACGTGGTCAAGCTGCGTGATCTGACCGAAGGGAAACATTTGGGAAGGGAATTATTGCTGGTCAAGGTAAATGCTGTAAATACTGACCAGAAAGATGATATTAAACGCCTGATTGATATTTTTCGTGGGCGAATAATTGATGTGACCGAATCCACTTATACCCTGGAATTAACCGGTAGCAGTGAAAAAGTGGATGCACTACTTGAGGCATTATCACAAATTGAGCTGGTGGAAGTTGTTCGATCTGGCATTCTCGGTATCGGAAGAGGCAAAAACGCTCTTAAGATATAAAGCCATAAATCTAAGGTCATAGATATAAAGCCATAAATTTAAAGCTGTAAATATAAGCTGTAGAAATTTTACCCTCTGGAATTTCAGAGCTGTAAAATACGGTATAAATAATTTACGCTGCATTCGAATTTATTCATGTGATTAAGTTTTTGCGTAGCAGCGTCAGTCCTATTAATAGAAGTGGAGTAAAAATATGCAAGTTTATTATGATAAAGATGCCGATCTTGGCAGGTTAAAAGACAAGAAAATAGCCATCATTGGTTATGGTTCTCAGGGGCATGCCCATGCCAACAATCTAAAAGACAGCGGCCTGGATGTCGTGGTCGGACTGCGAAAAGGATCAAGTTCCAGCACCAAGGCGGAGCAGGCGGGACTGAATATTGCTGAAGTCAATGATGCGGTTTCCCAGGCGGATGTGGTAATGATGTTGTGCCCGGATGAATTAATGGGCGCCATTTATAAAGACATTGAGGGTGATTTTAAACAGGGGGCCACCCTGGCATTTGCTCATGGTTTCAATATTCATTTTGGCTATATAAATCCTAGAGAAGACCTGGATGTCATCATGATCGCACCCAAAGGACCTGGCCATCTAGTGCGTTCTACTTATGAACGCGGTGCGGGGGTGCCATGTCTTATTGCCATTCATCAGGACCCTACCGGAACGGCCAAAGATATCTCGCTGGCATATGCTTCAGGTGTGGGTGGTGGTCGTGCTGGCATTATTGAAACGTCATTTAAAGAAGAAACCGAAACAGATTTGTTTGGTGAGCAGGCAGTGCTTTGTGGTGGTGCAACCTCTTTGGTTCAGGCTGGATTTGAAACCCTGGTTGAAGCGGGATACGCACCTGAAATGGCCTACTTTGAATGTCTCCACGAACTGAAGCTAATTGTGGATTTGATGTATGAAGGCGGCATCGCGGATATGCGCTATTCGATTTCAAACACTGCTGAGTTTGGTGATCTTACCCGTGGGCCTCGAATTGTAAATGAGCAAACCAAAGCAGAAATGAAAAAAATCCTCAGCGAAATTCAATCTGGAGAATTCGCTCGAGAGTGGATGGACGAAAATGCCACTGGTGGCAAGCGTTTTCCTGAATTACGCAGGAAAGGTCAGGAGCATCAGATCGAGGAAGTGGGCACCAAATTACGCGGTATGATGACCTGGATCGGCGACAACAAGGTTATCGATAAGGCTAAGAATTAAAAATTGGGGACGCTACGCGTCCCCAATTTTTATCCTGACGAACGAAGTGAGGAAGGATCCATAAATTATTATGAACGTAAAGCGCCCCCAATTTTTATCCTGAACTCGCGGAGCAAGGAGGGAACCACGAATAACTCAAATGAGCCTTGCTGAGGAAGGATCTATAAATAAACCATCAACGCTTTACGCCCCCTATTTCTATAAAACCATGTCACAGTCGAGTTATCCCATTTTAGCCAGGGAAGGGTTCCCACACCTGATAATCGCGTTATTAGTCGGCATTGGCGCGACTCTGTGGGTGGGTTCCGGATCCATTATTGTCTGGCTTGGGGTTATTTTTGTATTTCAGTTTTTTCGTGATCCCCGGCGAATTATTTCTACCGAACCCGGTGCCATTGTCTCTCCGGCCAGTGGAAAAGTGGTATCTATTGCAGAAGAGGAAAATCCGTATCAGAATAATGAAAAAGCGCTGAAAGTCAGTGTTTTTATGAATATTTTTTCTGTGCACTCCAACCTTATTCCAGTATCTGGCACAGTCAGGGATTGTCAGTATTTTCGCGGTAAATTTGTAAACGCGGCATTGGACAAAGCTTCCAGTGAAAATGAACGCAATGCGGTCCATATTCAGACCGATGGCGGTTTTAATGTGTTTAGTGTTCAAATCGCGGGATTAATTGCTCGCCGAATATTATGCTATGTAAAACAAGGAGATAGCGTCGAAACCGGGCAAAGATATGGGTTTATTCGATTCGGATCCCGGGTGGATTTATATATGCCAACAGACAGTCGATTGGCGGTAAAATTGGGTCAATGGGTGAGTTCCGGTAACCATGTTATCGGCTATCTGCCTGGAAACTAATCTGGTAAGCAGTACTGACCAGTAACTTTGATAAATATGATAATGGATTCCGACGACCCGACCACTGACAATAATCAAACCGAAAAGAAGGGTATTTACTTTTTACCCAGCCTGTTCACAACCGCCGGTTTGTTTTTTGGTTTCTATGCCATCATTCAGGCGACCCGTGGTGATTTTAACAATGCTGCCATCGGAATTTTAATTGCCATGATAATGGATGGGCTTGATGGCAGGGTGGCCAGGTGGACAAACACGGCAAGCGATTTTGGTAAGGAATACGACAGTCTGGTGGATTTGATTGCATTCGGTGTGGCGCCAGGATTAATCATGTATTTCTGGTCACTACAATATCTGGGTAAAGCCGGATGGTTGATCGCATTTTTATATGCGGCGGCCACAGCGCTACGATTGGCCAGATTCAATACCTTAACCATAAAAGACAATCGATATTTTTATGGTATTGCCTGCCCGGCAGCAGCAGCGTTTGTCGTATTTTGGGTGTGGAACTTCAACGTAACCGGTTTTACCGGCGAGTCCATGGTCTGGGTCAGTGCCCTGGTTACATTGTTGATGTCGATTTTGATGGTCTGCAACCTCAAGTTCAGAAGTTTTAAAGATTTTGACCCCAAGCACAAAATCCCGTTTTTTGTACTCATTGCGATTGTAGGGAGCATCGTATTGATTTCGTTTGACCCCCCTCGTGTTCTGTTTTTGATGGCCCTGGCATATGCGGCTTCTGGCCCCATTGGTTGGGTGGTGCGAAGGCAAAAAGGTATTGTGGAAAGTCCGGCCTTTCTCCCAGACGAAGATGACGATGAAGACGATCAGGCGGATATCAAGAATGTGGGGTCTGCGAAAATTGAATCCATTTCTGCAAACAAGAAATCCAAATAGCACCGCATTTTTCGATTATTATGGAGCCTCTGAACAAGTCTGGGCGAATCAAGTTGGGAATCAAAATGATCAAGATCAAGGCAAAAAATCGTAGCAATAGCACGGCTATTCCGAGATTTTTTAACGTAGATATTGATTATTTTGGAATCAAATTGATCGGTCATGACTTGTTCAGAGGCTCCTTAGGTGTAATTAGTACTTGCAACATTAGTTTGGGTTTTATAGACTCTGCTTCATGAGCGCGATTACACCATCAATGTCATTAGACGGTAACTACCAGAAATCTCTGGATGCCGGTGTAGATGTGTGCGCTGCAGTATCCGCTACTGCGTTGTTACTCCTGCCTGCCCTACTACTGCGCCCCTAGGCGCATAAAAATTTTACCCCTTATCCACTAGCGTTTCACTTTCTGCCTACAAGGCAGAAAACGTAGACACATTTGAATGAAACCTGAATGAAATTAACCTATTGCTATATTAGCAAGCCAGACAGGCAAGACCATGAAAGATAAATTGATAATTTTTGATACAACTTTAAGGGACGGCGAACAAAGCCCCGGTGCTTCCATGACCCAGGAAGAAAAGATCCGAATTGCGCGTTTGCTCGAGAAAATGAAGGTCGATGTAATCGAAGCAGGATTTCCCGCGGCAAGCCCAGGTGATTTTGCATCTGTAGCCGCTATCGCTGAAATTATAAAAACCAGCACGGTTTGTGGACTGGCTCGAGCGAATCCAAAAGATGTGGAGAAAGCGGGTGAGGCACTTAAAAATTCGAAGGATTCGAGGATCCATACCTTTATCGCAACTTCTCCTATTCATATGGAGCATAAGCTGCGGATGCAGCCCGACCAGGTGATTGAACACGCAGTGGCTGCAATTAAGCAGGCTCGAGGTTATACCGATAATGTTGAATTTTCACCCGAAGATGCCGGTCGTTCCGAATTTGACTTTCTCTGCCGGATTATTGAAAAAGCAATTGATGCAGGAGCCAATACAATTAATATTCCCGATACCGTAGGCTATAACTTGCCCGGGCAATTTGGTGAACTGGTTAGAAAATTAATCGAACATATTCCAAATTCGGATAAGGCTATATTTTCGGTGCATTGCCACAATGATCTTGGATTGGCTGTGGCTAATTCCCTTGCGGCAGTTATGGCGGGAGCACGTCAGGTGGAATGCACTGTTAACGGATTGGGTGAACGTGCGGGCAATGCCTCTCTCGAAGAGATTGTTATGGCGGTCCGGACCAGGCAGGATGAATTCAGTTGTGATACCAATATTGAAACCACCCAGATTGTTCCAGCAAGCAGACTGGTGTCCAATATTACCGGATTTCCGGTCCAGCCGAACAAGGCCATTGTCGGTGCAAACGCCTTTGCTCATGAGGCGGGAATCCATCAGGACGGCGTTATCAAAGCCAGAGAAACCTATGAGATTATGTCCGCAGAGGATGTGGGTTGGGGGTCTAATCGCATGGTGCTGGGAAAGCATTCAGGTAGGAACGCGTTTACCCAGCGTTTAAAAACACTGGGCTTTGAATTCAGTTCCGAAGACGAGCTTAATTCAGTTTTTGCCCGATTCAAAGATATGGCTGACAAGAAGCATGAGATTTTTGATGATGACTTGCAGGCGTTGGTCACCGAGTCGGGACATTCTGCAGAAAATGAGCGATATGTTCTGAAATCATTACAAACCCGTTCAGAAACCGGGCAAACCCCCAACGCAAAAATTGTCATGGTGGTTGATGGTAAAGAAGTTTCAGCGGAAGAACAGGGCAATGGTGCTGTGGATGCAACCTTTAAAGCCATTGAAAAAATCATCAATTCCGGAAGCGAATTACAGCTTTACTCTGTGAACAGCATTACCAGCGGGACGGATGCCCAGGGAGAAGTCAGTGTTCGACTGGAGAAAGAAGGGCTGATTGTTAATGGTCACGGCGCAGATCTGGATATCATTATTGCTTCAGCAAAGTCATATATTAATGCGCTGAATAGACTCGACAGTTCCGATATAAAAACACATCCACAATTAGCTGAGGCAATTTAGTAAATACGTTGATAGATAACTGACGATTAAGATGGTTGATCTCGATAAACGCCAGCTCGGCATCCTCAAACAAATGGGAGTCGATGTCTGGCAATTGAGAGAACAGGACTCAGATTCGGTTGAGGTTAACCCGATCGGTGAGCTATCTGAGGATGCTGCTGCGGCGGTTGGCGAGGGATCGAAATCAGCGGATTACAGTGGTGAGGCAGCATCCGGATCCCTGGTTGATATTGCAACTACCATATCCAGTTGTGAGCGTTGCCAGCTACATAAAACCAGAATCAACACCGTACCAGGGGTCGGAAATCCGCTAGCTGACTGGTTGTTCGTCGGTGAAGCTCCGGGCCAGAATGAGGATCAACAAGGATTGCCGTTTGTGGGTAGGGCGGGTCAGTTGCTCGATGCCATGATCAAGGCGCTGAATATGGAAAGGGCAGATGTGTTTATTGCTAATGTGATTAAATGCCGCCCTCCGGGGAATCGAGACCCGCTGCCGGATGAAGTTGATCAATGCGAGCCTTTTTTGCATCAACAACTAAACTTGATACAACCAAAGGTTATCATCGCTTTGGGACGAATCAGTGCCCAGGCACTATTAAAGTCTCCTGAAGCCCTGGGTAAGATGCGTGGTCGGGTGTATCAATATGGCAGTTCCGGGATTCCATTAATTGTAACCTATCATCCTGCTTATTTACTGCGAAGCCCGGAGCACAAGGCGAGGGCATGGGAAGACTTGCTAATGGCAAAATCCATCGTTACTCCTGTTATACCGGGCCACTGATTATTGGCAACGTTAATCATAGAACACGTCCGGCACCAGGATGTTTCAGATATTTTCAGGAAAGAATGTTTAGCCACAGATTTTGGCTGGAGTGAAAAAAATATTCTGGACAGCCTGGACACAGGAAACCAATGTTACAAATTGGGTTGCGATGAGTTAATAATTGGTTACTGTATCGTCAGATTAACTGGAACCGAACTGGAGATCCTGAATATTGTAATTTTCAAAGGTCATCAGGGCCAGGGATACGGCAGCTATCTGTTGGAAAAAATTATCGATAGTGAGGAATTTTCAGCGGTGGATAAAATTTGGCTTGAGGTACGCATCGACAACATCGCTGCACAGGCGCTTTATACTAAGCTCGGGTTTTGTATTGCCGGGAAACGCTCTGGTTATTATACAACCGCAGGAGATGGAAAAAATGTCGATGCGCTGGTGATGCGCCGATAATTCTGATTAGGGCAATCTTGATCGTTAGGTGCTTCGACCCACAATAAGTTGCTGGCCTGGGTGAAGTAATGAACCTTTGCTCATGCCATTCCAGCGAAGCAATTCGGGAAGTGTGGTTCCGATGTGTTGTGAAATTCGCCACAAAGTATCACCAGATTTCACAGTGTAAATTTTATCACCATCCCGAATTTTTATGTCCGAGGACGTGATTTTGGCAAATTGATAATTTCCGGTGCTGATAGGAATTTTCAGCTCCTGCCCGGGTTGAATGAGATTGGATGTCAATTGGTTGGCCTGGATAATTGATTCCACACTGACGCCATGTTTGCGCGCAATGCGTCCGAGGTATTCACCCTTTCGTACCTGATGTCGCGCCCAACGCAATCGCTGTTGATAGCTGAGTTTGTTCAGTGCTGTTAACATCACTTCAGCCTGTTCTATGGGTACTACAATTTTATGAGGTCCATTTGGCGGTGTTACTCCGCGTTTGTAGCCCATATTTAAATATTGCAATTGCTGGGCGGAAATCGGTGCCAGGGATGCAGCGACAATCAGATCGGTTTGCGCTCGGGCATCTATAACGGCTAGAGTTTGTTGGTCGGGAATTTGACGCAAGGTGATGCCATATTTTTCCGGGTTAGAGATAATATTTCGAATCGCAAATAGCTTGGGTATATATTCCACAGTTTCTTTTCTCAGTTTAAGGGCCGAATAACGAACCGATTTATTGGCCGTCAGATTTCGTTTCACCGCTTTGCGGATTGTGCCTTCACCTGCATTGTAACCAGCCAATGCCAATTCCCAGTCGCCACTGAATTCAGCATGTAAATAATCCAGATAATCCAACGCCGCACGAGTGGATTGCACAACATCTCGCCTGCCATCCATCCACCAGTCCTGGCGCAATCCAAATCGCTGTCCCGTGGCGCTAATCATTTGCCACAAACCCACTGCATTGGATTTTGACACCGCATCGGGCCGAAAGGCACTCTCCACTGCCGGAAGCAAAGCAACTTCAGCGGGCATGCCGCGCTTTTCAACTTCTTGCAGTACATAGGGGATGAACCAGAATGCGCGCTCGCTCAAACGATCAAAATATTCTGGATTATTTGCAAACCAGCGCTCAAATTTTCGGATAGCAGGTGATGTATCGAAATCGTTTTCCAGGCTGAAACTGTTTCTCAATCGATGCCAAAAATCTGATTCCTGGACGTTAGTAATTGCGGCTGAATCATTGGTTGTCACTTTTTGCGTAGCGACACTTTCCATAGGTTGGTCACTTAAATGATTGCTGCTTTGCTCACCCGCATAGGTGGGGATTGTTTCAAATGAAGTTAGTGAATTGATCTCCACTTCGATCACAGGCGTATTCTTATTCTCGGATTCTGCCGTTTGGGGACTGACATCAGGGGAACTTGAACTCTCCGGAGATGAACTGCCCTTTGGGGTGGACAAATTCGCGCAACTGCTGGCAAAAATCAGCAGTAATGGAAAAAACAGTTTCAGGGGGAGATTATTCATAGCGCCGGGATACTACGTTTTGCCCGGTTGGGAGTCAACCAATGTGGGATATCCAGTTTAGTCAAAAATCGTTGAATTTGCCATTTTCATTGCTTCAATCACACGGTTGTTCTGTATGAAAATGCGGCGTTCGATTATAATCGGCGCATAATTACCTATTCTGAGGACTTCCATGAAAAAACCTGTAAATGTTGCGGTCACTGGTGCCGCGGGCAATATTTCTTATGCATTGTTATTTCGAATCGCAGCAGGAGATATGCTGGGCAAGGATCAGCCCGTTATCCTGCAGTTATTGGAAATTCCTCCGGCAATGGATGCATTGAACGGTGTTGTCATGGAATTGAATGATTGCGCGTTTCCCCTGGTTGCAGGGATTTTAGCAACCGATGATCCCAATGTTGCATTTACAGATGTGGACTATGCCTTGCTCGTGGGTTCAAAACCACGGGGACCCGGGATGGAGAGGGGGGATTTACTTAAAGACAATGGCAAGATATTTTCAGTACAGGGTAAAGCCCTAAATGATCATGCTTCAAAAGACGTTAAAGTTCTGGTGGTCGGAAATCCGGCAAATACCAATGCATTGATCGCTTCAGCAAATGCCCCTGGTCTGGATAAATCCCAGTTTACAGCAATGACTCGACTGGATCACAACCGGGCAAAATCCCAGCTGGCGGAGAAACTTAAAATTCATCATTCCGAAATTTCACGAATGACCATTTGGGGAAATCATTCCGCAACTCAGTATCCGGATACTTCTCATGCAATGGTTGATGGAAAGACGGTGAGTTCGATGGTGGATCAGCAATGGCTGGAAGCCAATTTTATTCCCACCGTTCAGCAGCGCGGTGCAGCGATAATCAAAGCGCGTGGTGCATCCAGCGCAGCATCAGCTGGGTCATCCGCCGTGGACCATATACGAGACTGGGTATTAGGTACCAATGAAGGAGACTGGGTTAGCATGGCCATTCCATCCGATGGCAGTTATGGCATCGCCGAAGGACTAATCTATTCCTTTCCAGTGACCTGTAAAGCGGGAAGCTACGAAATTGTTCAGGGACTGAAAGTGAGTGATTTTAGCCGGGAAAGGATGCAAATTACCGAAAAGGAATTACAGGAAGAAAAGCAGGCTGTAGCAGAGTTAATCTAATAGTGTCTTGATTGCCCGGTTTGGTCTCCTTCCATTGTATTTAGACGGGCAAATACACTTTTAAATAAGCCGGCTTTAAATTTAACAGCAGTGGCAGGACAGTCCAAAGCACGTTTGGGACTATAAAACCATGGATATTAGTGTCGTCATCCCAACTTATAACCGGGCCAGCCTGGTTGAAAGGGCGATTCGCTCGGTATTAGCTCAGCATTTTTCTGCCTATGAAATTGTTGTCGTCGACGATGGATCTTCAGATGATACTGTCCATCGCATTTCGCGGAATTTCCCCGACATACAACTCATCACCCAGCCAAACCGGGGAGTTAGTGCAGCCAGAAATGCCGGAATAAATGCAGCAATAGGAGAATGGATTGCCTTTCTGGATTCCGATGACGTTTGGAACCATAAGAAACTGATGAAACAGGTTGCGGGATTGAAATCATGTCCCGAATATGAAATTTGCCATACCGATGAAACCTGGATTCGAGATGGCAGGCGGGTCAATCCGATGAAAAAGCATGCCAAGCCCCATGGCTGGATATTTGAACATTGTCTGCCCCTTTGTTGCGTCTCGCCATCATCGGTGCTGGTTAAAAAGGCGCTACTAGACACGGTTGGTTTATTCGATGAAACATTACCTGCCTGTGAAGACTACGATCTGTGGCTGAGAATTTTTTCCCGTGTGCCGGTGTTGTTGGTCCCTGATCAGTTACTGGAAAAACATGGTGGGCATGCTGATCAATTGTCCCGTAAGTATTTCGCCATGGATCGATTTCGTGTCATGGCGTTGGTAAATATTCTTGAAAAGGGACAACTAAATCCGAGTCAGCGAATCAGTGTGATTGAAATACTGTTATACAAACTGAATATTCTTATTAACGGATTTTCCAGGCGAAATAACGAAATTGAACTTGAGCGCTATCAGCGGATTTATGATAACTGGAATAGACCTGGATGCTGAATATTCTCACCGCCACTAAAATTGAAGCCACGCCAATAATCGAGGCATTTTCCCTGGTTAAAACCAATATTTCTGATGAAATTCCTTTATACAAAACTTCACAAATAACCCTTGGGATCAGTGGGGTCGGTTTTCAAAACGCAAAAACATTGGCGGAACGCATATTCGATAAATCGAATGAAAACGCGGTGTGGTTAAACTTTGGAGTCGCCGGTAGTGGAAGTTATGCTATTGGGTCCCTTGTCCAGGCCAGAACAGTAACCCAAGTCGAAACAGGCGAAATCTGGAAATTAAGCAGTAATTTTAGTTCGATTCTGTCCCAGGCTGACGTAGTAACCGTGCACACTCCACAAGTTGTTTATAGTAACGACGAGGTATATGAGATGGAATCTGCAGGTATTGTCACGCACCTGTCAACCCAAGGTCAGTTAGATCGTGTTGTTGTCCTAAAACTGATCTCTGATGGTCCTGGGAAAAATGCTATTTCGCTTAATAAAAGCGCAATTCAGAAACTCGTTCATGGCGCGAAAAACGATATAATTGCCGCTGTAAATCATGTTTTTCAATGTTGTTAATATCTAGTACAAAATACTATGCCTTCATTTGACGTTGTATCCGAAGTAGACTGGCAGGAAGTCAAAAATGCGGTCCACCAGGCCAACAAGGAAATTACCAATCGATTCGATTTTAAGGGCAGCAATGCGAAAATCGATGAAAGTGATCCCATGCTAACCTTGCATGGTGAGGATGATTTTAAAGTTTCCCAAATCCTGGAGATCCTGCAGCTGAAGCTGGCCAAAAGGGATGTGGATCTGGGATGTCTTGAAAAGGGTGAGGTTAAGGAAAGTCCCACTGGAAAAGCAGTGCAGGATATTAAAGTTTTACAGGGGCTGGATTCCGATTTGGCAAAGAAAATAGTAAAAATGATCAAGACCCAGAAATTGAAGGTGCAATCGGCGATACAGGGTAATCAAGTACGTATTTCTGGAAAGAAGCGTGATGATTTACAACAGGCCATTGCATTTCTCAAAGAACAAGACCTGGGTTTGCCCCTTCAGTATTCGAACTTTCGAGATTAGTTCAGTCTAACCCCACAGCAGTAATACTTTTGAGATAAACTCTCTTTAAACAGGCTCGACTCAGAAACACTATGATCAAATTTATAAAATTTAGTATTCTTGTTTTATTTGTAATGGGATACAACGCTGTTGCAGACGAACGTATTGATAACCTCAGACAAAATTTGCTGAGAATGTTGCCAGCCAATATGGAAATAAAAGCTATCGAAGAAACGCCCATGGAAGGTGTTTATGTGGTGACCGCGGGGACCGAATCATGGCATGTCTATAGTGTCGGTGACTACGTTATGATCGGCGACTATGTCTATGACACCGAACGCAAGGTTAATCTGGTAGAAGAACGAAGAACCCGAATAATGGCTGAGGCCATGGCCCAGATTCCTGAATCAGAAATGATTGTTATGGGTGAGCCGTTACTGCGCTATGTCACGGTTTTCACCGATACAGATTGTGTATTTTGTCAGAAGTTTCACAAACATGTTCCGGAACTTCAAAGCAGGGGAATGCAAGTGAGATATCTCATGTTTCCAAGACGAGGACTCGAATCTGAAAGTTACAAAGTGGCCGTTTCCGTATGGTGCTCAGAAGATCAGGGCAAGGCAATGACCATTGCCAAATCCGGCGGCACAGTAGAAACTGCGACCTGTGATAACCCTGTTGCCGAGCAATACAATCTGGCCAGAACAATTGGTTTGCAGGGTACGCCAGTACTGGTTCTGGATAACGGCACAGTTATTCAGCAATATATGCCACCGGATGAATTGCTGGCAATTGCCGAGGCAGAATAATTTTTCGAGTTGCAGTTATATAATTTATTAAGCTAATTATCCGTGTTCGATAAATTGGCTCAATTTTTTTATTCAAAAGAGCTCGTCACTTCGCTGAGCAAGTCACCGGAAAATTTCAGGGACGCTGTTTGTTGGGTAACTTCTTCAGTTTCACCGTTCCGAAATGAATAATAATAATCCCATCGATCCTTATGAAAGGGATCGTTAACCAGGGGATAACCAAGCAATTGAGTGACTTCCCGTTTAGTCATTCCAATTTCAAGGTTGGATACCATTTCAGGGGTAATTTCATTGCCCTGCTGGACGTCAATTTTATACACCGAACAAGCGCTTAACAAAAGTCCGCCCGTCAAAATTATCAGAAATGCAACGCTTCTTAAGTTCATATCTATCTCACGATTTATTCTAAATACTTTAATACCGCTATTTCATCACAATTTTGGAATTTATGACAATTAATACAAGCCCCCCAGACTTTTTCAGGCAGCTCACTCATTTCTACTTCCTGAAAGTTTAATTTTTCGAAAAAATTTACCACGTAAGTCAAGGCCATCAATTTGACCAGTCCCAGGTCTGCGGCATCTTTTTCCAGTTGTCGTACAATTTTGTTGCCCAGTCCCAGATGTTTGTAATCAGGGTCTACGGCCAAACTGCGGACTTCCCCCAGTTCCCTGGTGTAAATCAGCAACGCAGCACAGGCGATTATTTTCTCACCATTATCAACAACATAAAAGTCGCGCAAAGCGCTGTAAATATCAGTTTTGGACCGCGGTAACAAGATATCATCGTCACTATAGTGCTTTAGTAAACTGTGAATTCCCGGCACGTCATCGAGTTGTGCAGCTCTAATTTCGTAATTGTCGGCGTCTTTAACTGAACCCATCATAATCCCCTGGGTTTAGTTAGGCAGATTTGAGCATTTCCTGGGCGTGCGCCAGGGATTGTTCGGTTATATTTTCACCACCGCTCATTCGCGCAATTTCTTTAACTCGTTGTTCCGCATTAAGTTTCATTACCGTGACAGCTACCTGTTTTTCACCGATTTTCGACACGCTAAAATGGTGATCCCCTTTGGCTGCAACCTGTGACAAATGGGTGACACATATGACCTGGCTGGTCCTTCCTAGATGTTTAAGTTTTTGTCCCACCACGTTGGCGACTTCACCACCGATGCCAACATCGACTTCATCAAAAATAAGCGTAGGAACCTGGGCTTTATTGGCAAGAATCACCTGTATTGCCAGTGAAATTCGGGAAATCTCACCACCCGATGCAATCTTTGCCAGATTTTGTAAAGGCTGCCCCGGATTTGCTGTAACCACAAACTCTACGGTTTCATTACCGTATCGAGTAAACGAATCTTCCTCCACCGGGTTCGGGTTAAGTCGGATGGCAAATTCACCCCCCTGCATGCCCAGTTCCTGCATTAGTCCGGTGACATCGGCTCCTAGAGATTTGGATACCTTTTTGCGATTTGTGCTGATTTCCCCGGCAATTTTCTGATAAGTCTCGCTCTCGGATTCCAGCAGCTCGTTCAGTCGGATGAGTTCGCTTTCGGGGTCCTTTAAGCCCTCAAGCTGGAGTTTCATCGATTCGAGATGTTCAGCCAGTTTGTCCGGGTGCAATCTATGTTTCCTGGCTAAAGTATAGTAAAGCGAAAACCGCTTTTCGATTTGTTGCATTTCCTCAGGATCAATATCACTATCCTGATAATAGGAACGCAACTGGTTCGCTGCTTCTTCTATGATCACCTGGGATTCGTCGAGCATTTTAGAAACGGATTTCAGGTTGTCATCAAATTCGGAAAGCTGAGTCAGTTGCTGACTGCTTTGAATTAATTGGTCGCTTATATTTTCATCGTCACCATCGTAAAGAAGTTCAGCCACAGCCTGGGTGCCGACAACCAGTTCTTGCTGGTGATTCAGTTTTTTATGGGTGTTATCCAGTTCCGACCACTCATCGGGTTGGGGCGCAAGTTCATTAAGTTCCTCTATCTGGAATTTCAGTAAGTCCGCGCGTTCCTGGGCCACATGGCTTTCGTTTTGCAAGACATCAATCTGCTTTCGTATTTCGGTAATAGACTGATAACGGTCTCCAAGTTCAGCAATAAGCTGGGTATTATTTGCCGAACTATCGAGGAGTTGTTGCTGGACGGGCCGTTTGAGCAGGGAATGATGTTCATTCTGACCATGTATATCTACCAACTCCTTGCCAAGATCCCGGAGTTGGGAAACAGTAACAGCATGCCCATTGATATAACCTTTGCTGGATTTGTTGCGACGGATCACTCTTCGCAGAATACATTCGTCTTCGTTTGAAATACCCTGATCTTCCAGCCAGCGTAAGGCTGGATGTCCGGATGTTAACTCAAAGCCGGCCTGGAGCTCAGCGGTATCCTGATCATGTCGAATATAGCTACTATCCGATCGATGCCCCAATAAAATATCAATGGCATCAACAATCAGTGATTTTCCCGATCCGGTTTCGCCGGTAACCGTAGTGAATCGGTCATCGAATTCGATTTCGATGTGATCGGCGATGGCAAACTGTTTTACTTCCAGCCAGTCAATCATCTAAACATTCCAGCCCAGTTTTGAATGTAAGGTTTCGAAATAGTTGAAGCCCTTAATTCGTATCATTTTTAACTTTTTTGGTGCTTTTGAAATTTCAATGGTCTCGAGGCCGTCGAGCTGATAACTGATTAAGCCGTCAAGGGATAGATTGGCAGGTGATTCCTGGACACTCAGCGAAGAGATTTCGATGCGGTCATTTTCATCGAGAATAATAGGCCGGTTGCTCAATGTATGCGGGCAGATCGGTGACATACTAATCACAGGTAGATTAGGAAAAATTATTGGTCCGCCAGCGGAAAGGGCATAGGCGGTTGAGCCCGTGGGTGTTGCGAGTATCAAACCATCGCTCCTCGGCTGACTGACAAATTGATCATTCACCTTAATCACAAACTCGATAAGTCGACCGGTATTACCTTTGGAAATGACCGCGTCATTTAATGAAATCCCTGAAAAAACCGTCTGACCGTCAAGCAGCACCTGGCATTGCAACATAGTGCGGTGCTCAATGCTGCAATCGCCTTGAATAATCGCCGATAAACTTTGTTCAATTTCAGAAAAAGAAATATCGGTGAGAAATCCCAGTCGACCGAGGTTTACGCCGATGGCAGGTATATCGTGATCGGACAATTTTCTGGCAACATTCAACATGGTACCGTCACCACCAACCACGATGGCCAGGTCGATTAATTCACTCAACGGTTGATCGTAATCATCAATCCGGTCGCCTTCGATGTCGGATGATGTCGTGTTTCCGAGTAAAACCGATATATTTTTATTTTCCAGAAAATTTTTAACTTCTGCGATGGCATCCGCCAAGCTGGCATCGTTAAATTTTCCAAAAAGTCCCGCTTTAGTAATTTTCACAGTAATAACAGTAGCTTAAACAGGTATTATACATTAGGAGTTTATTATAAATTTGTAAAACGATCTTGACAGATTAGGGAATAGATTGGTAGCGTCACTATACGCTTTTATCCGAGATTACATCTACAAGAACGCTGCTGTTTATGCCTGAAATTGAAAACCTTAATCTAAGTGAACGAGCCCAATCGGTTTTAAAAGGTTTGATACGCCGATATATTGATGATGGCACGCCGGTAGGTTCTCGCACCCTGGCGAAAGAATCAGATCTGGCGTTCAGCTCGGCAACAATCCGAAACGTCATGGCTGATCTAGAAGATTATGGTTTGATTCATGCGCCCCATACGTCTGCTGGACGAATTCCAACGGTTAAAGGTTATCGATTTTTTATCAACAGTCTGCTTAAAGTAGGCCCCATGAACAACCAGTCTCTGGGACAATTGACTGAAAGATTGAGCGGAATTTCTGACCCAAATAGCATCCTCACAGGGGCAACGGAAATGTTGTCCCAGATTACCTCTTTTGCAGGAATTGTTTCCATACCCGGTAACAGCCGCGCACATATTCGCCAGATCGAATTTTTAAAACTTTCTGAACAACGGGTGCTGGCGATTCTGATCACCGAAGACGGGCAGGTACAAAACAAGGTTCTGACTGCCCATCGCGAATATTCAGATTCTGAATTGGTGGAAGCCGCTAATTTTTTTAATGCGGAATACAGCACTAAATCATTGGATGGCGTGCGCGTGCAATTACTGAATCACCTTAAGCGTGATCATAAAAGTATGCATAAAGAAATGCGTACCGCGGTAAAAATGGCTGGCCAGTTGTTTGACGACGACGATCCACAGGACAGCGACAATGTTTTGGTGAGTGGTGAAAATAATTTACTTTCCATACCGGAGTTCTCCGAGCTAAATAAACTGCGAGAATTATTCGACACATTAAAAACCAAGCAGGTGCTTTTCGATTTGTTGCAGAAAAGTATGTTTACCGAAGGGGTGAATATATTTATTGGAGAGGAATCCGGATATGAACCCTTCAGGGACTGCAGTGTCATCGCCGCGCCTTATGAAATTGATCATCAGCGTGTTGGCGTGCTTGGTGTTATTGGCCCCACGCGGATGCAATATGACGAAGTGATTTCCGCTGTAGACGTCACTGCAAAACTCATGGGCAGTGCGCTCAGCGCCAACAATTCTCAATAACCATTCCGGCCGAATGATTCCGGCCGCAGATACCCTGCGTTAATACACCAAATATACCTCCAGGTATTTGGCATAAATCATGGCAGATTTAAAAACCATTTTCGACCAGGTAGGTGCTTTCAAGTTAGCACCCATTGATAGCTGGCATCCAGAGAAAATTGTCGATATTGATATTCGAATCTCGTCTAAAGGTGACTGGTATTATCAGGGCTCGGTGATAGCGCGTCATCGAATTGTCAAACTGTTTTCAACGGTGTTACGCCTGGAGGGTGAAGACTATTTTCTGGTAACCCCACCGGCAAAATATTGTATTGAAGTCGAGGATGTCCCATTTACGGCAGTGGAACTGCACGTTAAGGGCAAAGATAAAAATCAGAAATTGCACTTTCGAACCAATATGGACGAAGTTGTTGTAGCCGACCATGAGCACCCATTGACGGTTACCACAAATACCCAAACTGAAGAAACCATTCCATATATTGTGGTTCGGGATGGATTAAAGGCAAAAATTGTTCGTTCTGTTTACTATCAACTGGCTGAGCTGCTGGTTGATGATAACGGCGATTCAGGGCCAGATCATAAAGTTGGGGTTTACAGTTGTGGGCAATTTATTCCATTCGGCGTTATCGAGTAAATTTGGCTTTATTCTAGATTCAGACCAGGGTTTATCCATGGATGAAACTCGATGTTTGTATGGGATAATCACACTATGACCCTTGACCAAATCAGCATTTTTGCAATCCTTCTGGTGACCATTGCGATGTTCATCTGGAACCGGTGGCGCTATGATGTAATCGCAGGTTTGGCATTATTGGCCGCGGTGTACTCCGGGGTAGTTGATGGCGAGCATGCCTTTGAAGGATTTTCACACCCTGCGGTGATCACCGTAGCCTGTGTCCTGGTTATCAGCAAGGCGCTACAAAACTCAGGGCTGGTTGAACTATTGCTGCGATTCCTGGCAAACGCCCGACACAGCACCCGAAGTCAAATCGCGGCCAACTGCGGTATGGTCGGATTGCTGTCCGCTTTTATGAATAATGTAGGTGCCCTGGCGTTAATGTTGCCGGTGAGTATTCGCGATGCGGAGAAATCAAAACGCCCGGCTTCCAGAGTGCTTATGCCATTGTCATTTGCTAGTTTGCTGGGTGGTCTGGTAACTCTGATTGGTACGCCGCCAAATATTATCATTGCCACAATACGGCAGCAGGAGACGGGCGAGCCTTTCGGTATGTTCGATTTTACCCCGGTTGGTCTGGTTGTTGCGCTTTGTGGAATGATTTATCTGGTAGCCATCGGCTGGCGGTTGATTCCCGGCAACGATCAGGACGAAAAACAGGATAGCAATTTCCACATGGATCGCTATATCACCGAAGTGCGAGTCGCTGAAGGATCTTCTTTGATAAATTCCAGCGTAGGGGCACTGGAAAAAATTTGCGATGACGAAGTCACTGTAGTGGCCATTATTCGCCACAAAAGGAATCGCCTGGCACCCTCAACTGGTGAACAAATTCTGGAGGATGATATTCTAATTCTGCAGGGTGATTCAGAATCATTACACCCGTTATTTGAATCCCCTGGTCTGGTAGAGATTGGTGACAAAGATATTTCCGAAAATTTATTTCAATCGGAGGATGTAAAAATTGTAAAGGTCGTGGTCATGCCCAATTCCATGATGGAAGGAATGCTGATGCGCGCTTTACGCCTGCACGATCGCTATGGGGTGAATTTACTGGCAGTTTCCCGGCAGGGCAGTAGCCCCATGTTTCGGCTGGGCAGAGTACGATTTCAGACCGGTGATGTGCTGCTTCTCCAGGGTGCGGATAAAACCCTCGACCAAACGGTCAATGCCCTGGGATGTATGATTTTGGCTAGCAAGTCCCGGGATTTTGCTCCGCGAAGGCGCAGCTTTCTAACCCCGCTGATTTTTGCTGCAGGTATTGCTGCTGCGGCCATGGGTGTGGTGCCGGTGCAAATTGCATTTGCCAGCTGTTGCGCAGCATTAATAATGCTCAATGCCATTTCCCTGCGGGATGCCTATCGAAGTATCGAATGGCCGATAATCATCTTATTGGGGTGTCTGATTCCCATTGGTGAAGCGCTTCAAAGTACCGGTGGTACCCAGCTGATTTCCGGGGCAATACTCAGCGTCGCATTTGATATACCGCTATGGATGTTGCTGGCACTGTTGATCATGGTATCGATGTTGTTGTCAGATTTAATCCATAATTCTCCCACTGCCGTATTAATGGCGCCCCTTGCTTTTAGTCTGGCGGAGGCGATGCAGCTATCCCCAGACCCATTGTTGATGGCCGTCGCAATTGGCGCAGCTTCGCCTTACCTGACCCCCATTGGACATCAATCCAATACCCTGGTGATGGGACCCGGAGGCTATAAATTCGGTGATTACTGGCGTATGGGTCTGCCCCTGGACGCGGTTATTGTTGTCGTGGCAGTACCGATGATATTGTGGATATGGTAAATTCAACCGCTGGTCCCTGGATTTGTTGGTGGAAATTTAAGATGATATCAATATTACCCAATTAACCTTAATTGATAGAGACGAACTAATGACCTGGCAAAAGAAAATACTTCGCGTTGACCTTACCACTGGCACAACTTCAATCGAACCATTAAATATGGAATGGGCTGAAGACTATCTGGGGAGCAGGGGACTGGGGACCAAATATCTATACGAAGAAATGGATCCCAGTGCAGATGCATTGAGTCCGGAAAATGTTTTGATCTTCTCCACAGGTCCTTTGGGAGGCACCATGGCCTCTACCAGCGGTCGTTATGGCGTACTCACAAAGGGGCCGTTAACCAATGCCATTGCCTGCTCTAATTCAGGTGGAAAATTTGGCGCTGAATTAAAGTTTGCCGGTTATGACTTGTTAATTCTTACGGGTAAATCGAAAAAACCGGTTTACCTCAATATTCGTGATGACAAGGTTGAACTTCTGCCCGCAAAAGAAATCTGGGGTCAGTCGGTATGGTATGCCGATGAATGGATTCGAAAACAACAGCAGGATCCTCAGGTAAAAATAGCAGCCATTGGCGTATCTGGAGAAAATCTGGTTCGCTATGCCTGTGTGGTTAATGATCTGCATCGGGCCGCGGGCCGTTCCGGGGTTGGCGCGGTAATGGGCAGCAAAAACCTGAAAGCGATTTGTGCTCGGGGTACTGTAGGGGTTAAAGATGACAATCCCGGTAAATTTATGAAAGTAGTGAAAGAAGTGAATGCGGTTTTGCATGGCAGCAGTAATCGCCGCGGTTTAATGCGATACGGCACCCACGCTATGCTTGATAGTATGCAGGAATTCGGTGGGTTGCCTACGCACAATTTCCAGGACGTCAAGTTTAAAGGATCGGAAAAAATCAATCATAAATCGGTGACCTTAAAAAATCGAAATGGTCATACAAACCTGATCCGCAATGCGGCCTGCTTCGGTTGTACTATTGCATGCGGTCGAATATCCAAAATAGACCCCGAACATTTCAGCGTTAAGGATCGTCCAGAATACTGGCTAGCTTCGGGTGGTCTGGAATATGAAACCGCATTTGCTTTCGGGCCAGTTGTTGGGGTAGATGATCTGGATGCCATGACCTTTGCCGGTTTTATGATGAATGAACACGGTATGGATCCCATTTCTTTTGGGGTTACCCTGGCTGCGGCTATGGAATTATATGAGCTGGGCGTGATTACCAAAAAGCAGACTGATGGTATTGATCTGAGTTTTGGCAGCGCCGAAGCACTGGTCGTGATGTCCGAAAAAACCGGGAAGTTTGAAGGTTTTGGTAAAGATCTTGGGTTGGGTTCAAAACTGCTGTGTGAAAAATATGGTCGTCCGGAGCTTGCCATGGTTTCCAAAGGTCAGGAATTCGCTGGCTACGATGGCCGCTCCATGCAGGGCATGGGCCTGGGTTATGCCACCAGTAACCGCGGTGCATGTCACCTGCGTCATGATACATTTACCGAAGACTACAAAGACCCAGGACCAAAAGGAAAAGCAGAAGCCTGCGCCACGTCCCAGAACTTTGTGGCCATGGTTGATTCAACCGGGCTATGCCTGTTTACCACAGGTACCTGGGGTTATGAAGATTTTGCCAAAATGGTGAATGCAGATTTACCTGGCAAATGGAATGTGGAACGCATGCGAAAAACGGGTGAACGAATCTGGAATCTGGAAAAACTGTTTAACTTGAAAGCGGGTTTAACCATGGCGGACGATACCCTGCCACCAAGGATGCTCAAAGATCCTGTGCCCGATGGGTTTAACAAGGGTGGCGTTGCCCAGTTGGATGTGATGATCCCCGAGTATTATAAATTTAGGGGATGGTCAAAAGAGGGTGTACCATCCAAGGCTAAACTCAAGGAATTAAGTATCTAAAATATCTGAAAGATATAGTTTCTTTTCAATAAAAAACCGGATCCTTTGAGACCCGGTTTTTTTTGGATGGAGTATTGTTCTCAGTTTCTGTCACTGGATAATGGCAGGTTATTCATCTTCATCATCGACGAAGTTAGCGCTGATGCCTACGGTGTTAAATCCACCGTCAACATAGGTGATTTCGCCGGTAATGCCCGAAGCCAGGTCGGAACACAAAAAGGCTGCTGTATTTCCCACTTCTTCGATGGTAACCGCTCGCCCCAGAGGTGAGATTTTTTCGAAATGGCCGAGCATTTTTTTAAAGTTCTTGATGCCCGCGGCTGCTAGCGTCCGAATAGGGCCTGCAGAAATACCATTAACCCGAATGCCTTTGTCGCCCAATGACTGCGCCATATAACGTATATTGGCTTCCAGGCTCGCCTTCGCCAGACCCATGACGTTATATCCAGGCATGGACCTCACCGAACCGATATAGGTCAATGTTAACATTGCGCCGTTTCGACCTTCCATCAATGGCATTGCAGCTCGACCCATTGCTGCAAAGCTGTAAGAACTGATTTCGTGGGCTGTATTAAAACCTTCCCGGGTCACCGCATCGAGATATAATCCTTCCAGTTCTTCACGGGGTGCATAGGCGATGGAGTGGATTAAAATGTCAAATCCATCCCAGGACTTTCCAAGTTCAGAGAATAAACTGTTAATTTCGTCGTCACTGGCAACATCGCAGGGTAATATAATATTTGATCCCAGTTCCTCAGCCAGTTTTTCGACTCTGGATTTCATTTTTTCGTTTGGATAAGTGAACGCAAGTTCAGCACCTTGACGATGCATTGCCTGAGCCACTCCCCATGCGATAGATCGATTGCTTGCTACACCTGCGATTAGCGCGCGTTTACCTTTTAAAAAACCCATTAATTACCTCTTTTGTTACACTGTGGAATGAATAAAAACTTGGCCGCGATAATTCTAACAGTTATTATTTGAAATTGATTAGATAATTGATTGTGGAATTGATTTCAATAAAGTGCGATGAAACTAGTGAAAAAATCGCGGTACAGCTGTCGAATTTTCTCGATGCGCCAATTATTATAGATGATCACCGCCCGGAAACCCGGTTTGTTCTTGAGATCAGAAACAACACCCTGGGACTAAATGATATGAGCCGGCGGGGTCAAAAATTATTTTTCCTGAACTTCGATTACCAGCGAGAATCATTGGCGCACTCGCGCCAGGACCCGTTATTGCGCGCCATTGGACGGAATACAAAATCGGTGATCGACGCTACTGCGGGTTGGTGTAGCGACGCACTACACATGGCAAGACACGGCATAAAGGTTTTGGCCATTGAAAACAATCCGTTGATAGTGGCGATGTTGAGAGATGCTCAGAATAAAGCAACGGATCCGATTATCCATAGCCATTTCTCTCTGGTTCACGGCGATAGTATAAACCTGCTAGATAATGGAAAAATTGAGGCTGAAGTGGTTTTTCTGGATCCAATGTATCCACAGAAATCAAATCCGGCAGCGGCCAAAAAAGAAATTTCAATATTGCGTGACCTGATTGGTTATGAACAGGACAATAGCGAATTGTTTCAACGGGCGATGCAGGTCGCATCAAAACGAGTAGTTGTCAAAAGACCTCATCATGCTGAACCCATCGCCCCTGGAAAAGTCGGTGAGATAAAGACCAAACTGGTTCGATTTGATATTTTTAAACCTGATCAAAAGCCTAAAATTTAATGTCCAGGATTAATACAGGATCTGATCCGCTGTTCTTTTGTGAGGCAGAATTTGTTGCCGGCTCTGAATTAGACATCAACGATGAAGAAGCTGTCCACATTCTGAAATCTCGGCGACTGGATATCAAAGACAATTTAATTTTCACCAATGGAAAAGGCCTCAAGGGCATTGCTGAGATCCTGGCAATCCATTCAAAACGAAAAGCACTTACAATCAAGTTTAAGAACGTAGAATTACAACCACCGCCGAAGGTTAAAAAAGTTGTGGCTTCAGCGATTCCAAAGGGCGAGCGCCAATCGGTGTTACTAAATATGGCAACTCAACTTGGAATGAATCAATATTTTCCGGTAAACTGCGACCATAGTGTTATCACCCATAAGACCAGCATGCAGGTGCGTTGGCAGAGAATTATTATTGGCGCCTGCAAACAAAGTCGTCAATGCTATTTTCCTGCTATTGGTCCGGAACAGTCCGTTGCAGATATAATCCATCAGCACAACCCAGAATCCTTAGTTGTAATTGGGGATTTAGAGGGTCAGACCATTGAGACCGCTCAACAAGTGATAACGGGCGAAACCAAAGAAATTATTATGCTGGTCGGTCCCGAAGGGGGATTCAGCAAAACCGAGCTCGAAGTTATAGAAAATAATAACCTGTTCAAAATAACATTAGGTAATCAAATTCTAAGAACCGAAACCGCTGCTGTGGCATTGTTGGCAGCAATTAATCAAATACTCTAAATAAAAACACTAAATATGCATCACCACAACCTGGTTTGGATTGACATGGAAATGACAGGGCTTTCGCCCGCTGATGACCGAATTATTGAAATTGCCAGCATCGTTACCGACGCCCAGTTAAATATTATTGAAGAGGGGCCGGTCATTGCAGTACATCAATCTCTCAAACGCCTGATGGCTATGGACGACTGGAATACCAGAACCCACACCGAGAGTGGACTGGTAAATCGGGTACGCGAGTCAAAAATTAGTGAAGCGGAGGCTGAGAAGGTGACAATTGATTTTCTGTCCAGGCATGTGTCCGGAAATCATTCTCCGCTTTGTGGTAACTCGGTGTGTCAGGATAGGCGTTTTATGGTGAATTACATGCCTAAACTGGAGTCGTTTTTACATTATCGAAATCTTGACGTCAGTTCGATCAAAGAATTGGTTGTGCGCTGGCGGCCAGAGCTGACCGATGGTTTTTCCAAGAAAAACACCCATCAAGCCATGGATGATATTCGCGAATCTATTGAGGAGCTGAAGTATTACCGCAAAACCTTTATTAACGCCCCAGAACTTTAAAGTTGTTTAATTTTTCATTCGAACTTTCTTGAAAACAAAATTTATATTTGTTGCGTTTATCGCAACACTATTTTCTCACAATGCATTTCCTGCGGCGGGTGTGGCTTCAGCTCACCCTGTAGCCACCGCTGCCGGTATCAAAATTCTGGAGCTGGGTGGAAATGCGTTTGATGCGGCGGTAGCGATTACGTCGACTCTGGCAGTAGTGGAGCCGATGGGCTCTGGAATGGGCGGCGGCGGATTCTGGTTGTTATACGATGCTGATGAAGAAAAGTCGGTGATGCTCGATGGCAGGGAAAAAGCACCCCTTGCTGCAACGGCAGATATGTACCTTGATGAAAATGGCGAAGTCATTAAAAACCTTTCTATTTCAGGGGCACTTGCCGCAGGAATTCCTGGAGAGCCTGCGGCCTTAGTCTGGTTGGCGGAGAACTACGGTAAATTACCTTTGACGATTACCTTGCTACCGGCTATTGATGCCGCATCAAATGGATTTTTAGTTACACAAAAATATCGAAAATCCCTTGAATGGCGTCTGGAAACCATTACCGCATCGCCAACGGCAACTGAAATATTTTTATTGGATGGGCGAATTCCAGGTATCGGTGCGCGAATTGTGCAGAAGGATCTTGCGGCCACATTATGGAAACTAGCTGTAAAAGGGCACAATGGTTTTTATTCAGGGGAGATCGCTGAAAAACTGGTTGATGGTGTGCGCCAGGCGGGGGGAATTTGGACCATGGTGGATCTGGAGCAGTATCAGGTTGTCATACGTCAGCCTGTGGAAACCCAATACAAGGGAATGAAGCTGACCTCTGCTGCATTGCCGTCATCAGGGGGTTTGGTGTTGAGTGAAAGTTTGAATATTTTGTCCAACTACGACCTCGAATCCATGGACGAGGTCGATTTCACCCATGTAACGGTTGAGGCCATGCGTCGCGCCTACCGCGATCGTGCAGAGTACATGGGTGATTCAGATTTTGTATCCGTTCCCACGGAAATGTTGGCGAGCAAGAATTATGCAAATGGCATGAGCAAATCCCTGCGCATGGATCGAGCCACAAAAAGTTCCGAGCTTGCACCAACCTGGGTTAGCGATAATAAAGGTGAGGACACCACACATTTTTCAGTGATTGATGAGGATGGCAATCGGGTTGCTGCCACGCTGTCAATTAATTATGGTTTTGGGTCTGGTTTGGTACCTGAAAGGACAGGGGTACTATTGAATGATGAAATGGATGATTTTTCCGCAAAACCAGGCGTGCCTAATGCCTATGGTCTTGTGGGTGCCAAGGCCAATGCCATTGAACCTGGAAAGCGAATGCTCTCGAGTATGAGCCCTACTTTTCTGGAGACCGAGGAACGAATAGCAGTATTAGGAACCCCTGGTGGTAGTCGGATAATTTCCATGGTATTGCTCGGCGCCCTTGAATTTCATCGCGGGGCTGACGCTAAAACCATGGTTAACCGGCCACGATTTCACCATCAATATTTACCCGATTCTATTCAATATGAGCCTCAGGCTTTATCAGAGGAAACTATTTCCAGCTTAAAGTCCCGTGGACATGAATTTAAGGCAGTTAACTGGGAATGGGGCAATATGCAGGCCGTCATTCTTGATAAGGAAACAGGTGAAATCACTGCCGCTTCTGACCGACGGGGTGAAGGTCAAGCTCAGATTCTTGACTAGCAGCCTGCTGATCAAACCGCTAACACATTACAATAGTCGTTTCGGTGTGGTGCTTTGGCTGGCTATTCCAAACAACCCTGCTTCAATGTAATCCAGATTAAGTCAATGGGTTCATCACCTGAATTTACAGACTCATGTTTCTCGTCCAGAGAAACTGGGCCGTACCAGCCCACAGAGCCTGTTTCGGACCATTCGTCAGGGTAGGTGGTGTTGCCATATTTTACCGCCCACTCCCCACCCTTAACGTGGATATATATTTGGTCGGGTGGATGAGCGTGAATACCTTCCCATTCCCCAGGGGGAAAGATAAACCGTTGAATGACCACTTTGTCATTCTCAAGCAACAACTCACCTGAAATATTCGGATTTGGATAAGATTGATGGCATGGATTATCCTGAGCATTTGCACTGTTAAATGCCCAGAGATTTAATATTGAAACAAAAAGTATAAACAGAAAAGTTTGTTTTGAATTTCTCATCAGACCTCCGCTCAATTCAAAGGAAAATCGTTTTGAGTATTGTGTACTGAATATAAGCTGTAAGGTTATCCTGGATTGCGGATTAAATATAAAGTAATTAGTGCGTGGCGTCCTTATAAGCTACCCAACCACCAATCTCAGATATATCTGGCCAGTTATTTTCATCAATCAGATTTTTTGGATAGAGAAACGCGGTCGCGTTGTTGCCATCGATCAGGGTGATGGTTTCCGAGTACATGTGGGGTGGTTCATTATCATGCAAATACTGATATTGTTCGCTGGTCATGGAGTACAGTTCACCAGGAATAGAGATACCATCGCGTTCAACTTTATAAATTCCCGGGTGCCAGCCATCACCAATGGCGTGGAGCCGGTAAATCGGCGCGGTGGTGATTTCACCCTGAAATTCAGCGCCTTTTAAATTCCCATTATCGGGCTGACCACGCAGGGCTGAACCGCAGATAAAGACAGTGATTTTCTCGTTTTCGGAGGCCATATTTATTTCATTATTTAAGTAAATAAATATGCAATATATACCATAACCCGTTAAACTCCGCGCCCCTCTGGGATTGTCCTCCGCGTTCGCATTCTCAGCTCAATGCTCAATGGCAGATATGCGTTCGGGGCAGGCAAAAACTATGACAACAAGCAAGATTACATCCTTTAACCAACTAAATCTCGAGAAATCTTTGATGAAATCTCTGGATGAAGTGGGTTATGAAACACCATCACCGATCCAGGCCCAGACTATTCCATTATTGCTGGATGGAAAAGACGTTATTGGACAGGCCCAAACTGGAACGGGTAAGACCGCCGCCTTTGCTTTACCCATATTATCCAATTTAGATATAAAACAAAAACCAGTTCAGGTATTGGTGTTGACCCCAACCCGCGAGCTGGCGATACAGGTGGCCGAAGCGTTCCAAAAATATGCTACCTATGTCAAAGGATTTCATGTTTTACCCGTGTATGGCGGTCAGGATTACCGCGGTCAAATTAGAGCGTTGCAGCGAGGGGTACACGTGGTGGTTGGTACCCCTGGTCGGGTGATGGACCATATGCGTCGAGGTACATTAAAACTCGATGAGCTCAGTACCTTGGTTCTGGACGAAGCCGATGAGATGTTGAGAATGGGTTTTATTGATGACGTTGAGTGGATACTCGAACAAACCCCAGAGAAAAGGCAAATCGCCCTGTTTTCAGCGACCATGCCAACCCCGATTCGGCGTATTGCAACAGAATATTTGAACGAGCCGGAAAACATTACGGTCAAGGTCAAAACCGCAACAGCGGATACCATTCGGCAACGATTTTGGCCGGTGAGCGGTGTTCATAAACTGGATGCACTGACCCGAATTCTGGAAGCAGAAGAATTTGACGCTATGTTGATATTTGTGCGCACCAAGACAGCTACGGTGGATCTATCGGAAAAACTGGCAGCCCGGGGATACGCTTCAACACCACTCAATGGCGACATACCCCAGCGCAATCGTGAACGTACCATTGAGCAGTTGAAAAAAGGCAGCCTGGATATCCTGGTCGCAACCGACGTTGCCGCCCGGGGTCTCGATGTGGGTCGAATCAGTCATGTAGTCAACTTCGATATTCCCTACGACACCGAAGCTTATATCCATCGCATCGGACGTACCGGCCGTGCGGGTAAAACCGGTGATGCGATTTTATTTGTGGCACCCCGGGAAAAACGAATGTTGCATGCCATCGAAAGAGCGACAAATCAGAAAATCGACTTGATGGAACTTCCGTCGACCGAGTTAATTAACAATCGGCGGATTTCAAACTTCAAACAGCGCATCACCGATACCCTGGCCACCGAAGAACTAGGTATGTTCTATCAGATGATTGAGCAGTATCAGCAGGAACACAATGTACCAGCGCTGGAAATCTCGGCGGCGCTGGCTCATCTGCTGCAAGGCAAGACACCACTTCTACTTCAACACAAACCACAAAAAGATATCAGTACCCGCTGGGAAAATGATTCGCGGCCGTCACGAAAGGAACGAGGTAGGAGCGAACGTAGTCGCGGTGAACGTAGTCGGAGCGAGCGTGGGCGGAGTGAGGGGAAACGGCCCCATAGAAAGGGCGCGTCTTCAGAAGCCGGGATGGCCCGATATCGAATCGAGGTCGGTCACGATCATGAGGTTCAACCCGGCAATATCGTCGGCGCAATTGCCAATGAAGCGGGAATCGATAGTAAAAATATTGGTCGAATTGATATTTACGACAATCATAGTTTGCTGGATTTACCCGAAGGCATGCCTCGGGAGATTCTGAAAAAGCTCAAAAAAGTCTGGGTCTCGGGTCAACAACTTCAAATTTCCGAATTGGGTAAAGATAAGAGATCGAAAAACAGGGAGAATGAAAGTACTGATAACCGGAGAAAAGGAAAACCAAAGGTGAAGACCACCGAAAAAGCCAGAACCCGATCAAAAGAAAGGGCGAAGTCTAGAAAAAGCAGTAAAAAGAAGGAAAAGAAAAAGACCAAGAACAAGTCAGGACGGTTATAGTGACCCCGTTAATTTAGTTATAAAACTTTATAACAACATCCCCCCGAAATTAAAAATTATGGAAAGGCACGACATCATAAAACTATATTTCTTCCAGGTATGCGAAATTTCGGTGCGTTTTTTATTCTATCGCTAATCAAAGAAGAGTTGCGGATAAATATCGTATTAGCTGAGTTGCTATTTTTCCCAGAAATTTGTTCGAGTCGTCGCTCCATCGGATGATAGTGATACGCTTTGAATCCGAGATCGAACATTAAATTCACGATATCTGAATCCTTATACCCATATCGCAGGCCCGAATCATTTAGTTCGATGATAGCGGAATGCAGGGATGATTTATTTAGAGTTTCCATCCCCCCGCTGAGTACCTCGGTTTCAAACCCTTCGACATCAATTTTTATGAGAGCCGGGTGCTTGTTCTCGAGGGCTGAATCCAGGGTAACAACTTCAGTATCAATCAGATTGCTATCGGTTTCGTCCCCTCTGAAAATATGATTTGTAACGCCAAGATTAGTTGTGATTTTCAGTTTTCCGTTGCTGCTTCCGACACTCTTGTTAAAAATTGTTACGCCTGACCCCAGGTCATTTAGTTGAATATTTTCGGTTAACCGCTGATGGTCAGCAGGGACAGGTTCAAAGGCATAAGTGCAGGCACCAATTGCCGCGCTGGCGAGGAGTGTGTATGAACCATGATTTGCACCAATATCGATAAAAAGATCTTCGGCTCTCAATACATGGAGTAAGTAGGCCATGTCAGTAAACTCATCGAGGCCCACGTAGATATTTCCGGTCAACCCGAGGTCACCGTTCCTGGCATAAAATTTGGATCCATTTACCCAATGATGAATTTTTGGCCCGGGTCGCAGTCGGCTTTCCATTTGCCATTTTATATAATTCAGTATGGCCCATATTTTTCGATTTTTATTGAGTGGGTGACGGACAATAAAATTGAATGTGCTCGATATAGACATGTCTAAATATTATCCAAGAAGAAGTAAAATCATTTTAGATATAAATAACCTACTTGGCCCAACGGTTATCTGGGCAGTCTGAATTCACCGAACGTACCTTGGCATGAATCGGGCAATCGCATAGCGCGCAGGTGAACTTCTTTTTGTGGGGGCAACTATTACAAACCTGCTCGCGTTCAGCAGCCAGCGCTTCGACGTCTTCATCTTTGATAAAAACATTTTTCCAGCCGTCGACCATATTTTTTAGTTGATCAATATTTTTCTTGGTCATCTGAAATCTACCGTTGATTATTCAAAATTTCTATGGGTTAGTTATCGAGCATGCGTTGATTTTTTATTTCCTCAAATAGTAATTCTGCCATTACCGAATGCCCCTTGGGGCTGGTATGTGCATCCATGGGAAACAGATAAAGTTCTCTCGGGTCGAGAAACGCTTCGAATTCGGGTGTTGCATCGATCAGTGGAATCCCTAAAAGGGTTGCTGTGGCGGTTAGAAAATCATTTATGTGTTGTCGCTTACTTTCATGCAATTGTGAGCCATCGGGAATATATAAAATAATAACAGGGGTATTATTCTCACGGGCCAGTTTTTTTACTTTAGCTAGTGAACGCGCCATATCATCATAGTATTTTTGATCCAGATCACCAATCTGTGCTTTGTAATAGGCGTGGCCCGGGTCGTCAGGCCCAATCAGTTTTTTGCGCTCCTCGATTCCCTGTAGATAGGTATGCCCGCGTTTGTACCGAAACTTGGTCTCGAGCAGTTTATTAACATTACGAATGATGTTCCATAACCGCAATTTTCCGCCCTGATGTTTTTTGGAAATAATCTGCTCAAATGGATTGCGGGGTCTCCACTCCGGGTCGCTGGTATCCGGCGGCACGGTTCCCATTATGTCATCCAGAAAAATACCGATAACAATCAGATCGGGTTTATATTCAAATGTCTTATTCTCGAGCAAGGCAACGTACTGCCACAGGTGATAACCAATTACGCCAAAATTCAGGGTTTCCACCCGATAATCCTGTTGATTCAGTAAACCTTCGAGTTGTTTTACGAAAGTGTCTTCCAAATTAACCGCCATACCAAATGTGAACGAATCACCAAGTACCGCGATGCGTTTGACATTGTTCGGTTTGTTGATGGGCTTTTCTAAATCGCGAAACCCATGGGAATTAATTTCAATAGTCTCTCCCTGTAATCCTACGCCCCGGGCGCCTGGTTTCAATTCCCAGTCATAAATTTCCGAGGTCTGGTGCACCTGTACCAGGCTCGGTTGAGAAATTTGTGGGTCCCATGTCCGAATAACAGATTCCACCGCAGCTACTGAAATGGTCAGAGAAATCACGACCAATATAAAATTCTTTATGCCGGAAGCGACAAGAATTCTGATCAGAAAGAGGATAGTTAAGCCTCGAACCACAGGTAATAAACTACTTGATTTAAGGGTTTTGCCTAATATTTCAATGGCATAACCACCCGTCCACAAAACCGCAATTAAACCAATGCAATGCAGTAGAATTAATATATCAATAAAAATTCGTGTTCCCCGACGCATGGTATTTAAATTATTTGATTCCTGGTGTAATGTTCGGTAGATAGTGACAGTTTAATCGGTGAATTGAGATTCACTCAAAGCTGGTTTTAGTTAATTTCGGATGTAAATCATTGTGTAACGATCTCTGGGGATTTTTACTGGATTTTAACGACAAACACCAGGTTTGCCCATTTATATATACTGAATGCATATTTTCTGACCGAAGCAATGATAAAATTGAACCATGAAATCGATCACATTTTCAAATCAAAAAACTGTGGCTAGTCTCGGTCAGGGAACCTGGCACATGGGAAGAGAAAATTCATCATTCAACCAAGAGGTAGATGCAATTCGTTACGGTATGGATTTGGGAATGACCCTTATCGATACCGCAGAAATGTACCACGATGCCGAACTTGTTGTTGGTAAAGCCCTGGAGGGAAGGCGGGATGATGCTTATGTGGTGAGTAAGGTGTTACCCAATAATGCATCCTATAAAGGGACCCTTGGGGCCTGCGAGAAAAGTTTGAAACGATTAAATATTGATTGTATTGATTTGTATCTATTGCACTGGTCTGGAAGTCATCCCATTGAAGAAACCCTCGAAGGATTTCAAGCTCTGGTCGATGCGGGAAAGATAAAAAATTATGGGGTAAGTAATCTGGACGTTGAAGAAATGGAAGCAGCCTGGGCGGCGCCGGGCGGTAACAATATCATTACCAACCAGGTTCTTTACAACCTGGACCGCCGTGGTATCGAGTTTGATCTGTTGCCCTGGTGTAATAAAAAACATATTCCAGTTATGGCCTATTCACCCCTCAATCAAGGTAGTATGAATTCTCCAGCGTTGGATAAAATTGCAAAAAGACATGGTGTGAGTTCATATCAAATCGCACTGGCCTGGGTGTTGGCCCAGGAAAATATCATTGCCATCCCAAAGGCATCGAAAATCGATCATCTCGATCAAAATCGGGCAGCAGCAGAAATTTCGCTAACATCCTCCGACCTGGATGAGATTGATGCCTCCTTCCCGCCGCCGAGCCGAGAAACGCCACTGGAAATGATCTAGGGAACCTCTGAACAAGTCTGGGCGAATCAAGTTGAGAGTCAAAATGATCGAGATCAAGGCAAAAAATTGGTGCAATAGCAGGGCCCATACAATCACATGGGCGAGATTTTTTAACGTAGATATTGCCACGCGATAAATTGGGTTTGGACTCAATTTGATCGGTCATGACTTGTTCAGAGGTTTCTTAATTTCATTTGACACCAACAAATAGAAACCGATTGAGACTAAAAAAGTACTGACCCGCTTTGCCCAGGGACTCCAGATCTTCACTCCATTTGATGCCGTCCTGTTTTGTTATTGCATTGCGCTTTACCGCATTTTTCGCAAGCCAGGGTATGGCATTAACAGAATAAGAGTTTGCTGAATAGCTGCTATTTACCATTGTAATGCCTTCCGTTTTTACCGCTTTAAATCCAGCGTTACGTAATAGATTTGCCAATTTGCACGGCAAGTTAGGGCTGGCTACGGTTGCGTCCCATGCCTGGGCAATGACGGCGGTCAGTTCCGGGTAGCGGCTATTCCAGACCAACCCTCGCCAGTCGGTTTCGACAATGGCAACACGACCGCCGGACTTTAAGATTCGATACATTTCCCCCAGTGCCTTTTCCACTTCTGCCACATAAAGCAGAACCTGGGTGCAGGTGACGATATCAAAACAGTTATCTGCTGCTGGGATGTTGGTCGCTTCACCTACTTTTGCATTCACCTGTGGCTGGTTTTTGCAACGATCCAGAGTGCTTTCGACCATGCTGGTCTCTGGGTCGATGCCCAGTACCTTACCCTGTTCTCCCACCACCAATGCCATTTCGTAACTTAAAAAACCAGTTCCACAGCCAATATCCAGAATATGTTCCCTGGCCTGAATATCCAGCGCTTCCAGAGTGCGCTGGCGCTGATGAACCACTTCCGGGGCAATATAGGCGCGGTTTAAAGCTTCCGGGGTATTCAATGATATTTGGTCGGGTTTGCTCATGAGATGTTTTAATCGCTGCTTAATGTTTTTCCAATTTCAAATTGGATAAATTTGCAATATTAGCTATTTATCAGGGATGGAAAATTTTATTTTATACAGGACCATCAATCATAACTTAATCCTCTAACGACCTGGCTCTTTGGTTTTCCAATGCCCATTCAACGTGTTCAACCACCATTGCAGAAGGGTGATTTTGTTTTTGTTTTAGTGCATCCACAACCGCTTCAGAATATTTTGCATTTCCCAATGCCACGGCAATGTTTCTCAGCCACCGAAGATAACCGATGCGGCGAATGGCAGAGCCCTCGGTATTTTTCAGGAAGGTCTGTTCACTCCAGCTAAACAATTCAATCAGGCCAATATCGTTGAGCCCATGCCTGGATTGAAAATCGGGCTCAGTGGTAAGTTTAGCGTAGCGATTCCAGGGGCACACCAGCTGACAATCATCGCAGCCATAAATTCGGTTACCCATCGCTTTTCGGAACTCCACTGGTATTGATCCATGAAGCTCGATGGTCAGGTATGAAATACAACGTCGCGCGTCGAGCTGATAGGGCGCAATGATGGCATCAGTTGGGCAAATGTCCATGCAGGCACGGCAACTGCCGCAATGATCTGATACCGGCGGGTCAACGGGTAGCGGAATATCAGTATAAAGTTCTCCTAGAAAAAACCACGAGCCCTGTTCGCGGTTGATGATGTTGGTATGTTTGCCTTGCCAGCCCTGCCCCGATTTATCTGCCAATGCTTTTTCCATTACCGGCGCACTGTCGCATAATGCGCGATAACCAAACTCACCCACAGAGCCCGAAATCCTGTTCGCCAATTTCTGCAGGCGATTTCGAATCAGTTTATGATAATCCCGACCGAGGGCATACCTGGAAATGTAGGCTTTGTTGGTATCTTGCAGAATTTTCTCGGCGCATTCCATTTCCTCATTGAGATAATCCATGCGCACGGCAATTGCTCTAATGGTGCCGGGCACCAATTGCTCGGGGCGAGTGCGTTTTGTTCCATGAACAGACATGTAATCCATCTCACCATTAAAATTCTTGTTGAGCCAATCATTCAATCGTGCTTCGCACTTCGACAGGTCAATGTCAGATATGGTCGCTTCCGCAAAGCCGAGTTCATTGCTCCAGGCTTTTATCTGTTTGGTTAGAAGTGGGTAATCGATTTCGTTCATTATTGTCTAATAATACGATAAGCTAGGCTAAGGAGCCTCTGATTAAAACATGAACAGTCAATTTGAGTTCAAAATAATCAATTTCTGCGTTGCAAAACTTCGCAATAGCCGTGCCCTGTTTTATTGGACTTGGGCGTGCGTTTCGCGCCTTGAACTTGATCATTTTAAATAACAACTTGATCTGCCCAGTTTTAATCAGAGGCTCCATAAATATTCCAAGTGGTTGTAAAGAATAATTGATCGATGAAAGAACCGGTAATTGCAACCCTGGTGTTCTGGAGTGCCTTTGTATTTTCTATCGGCCCTTTCTGGATAGCGGTGATGGCGGCCGCGAAAGACACCTCTTTCCAGGAGTTGTATAAAAACTACATTATTTATACTTGTGTCAGTTGGTTTCCGATTAATGCGATTATTGGTTATGTTGTTGGCACAATTGGAGAAATAAACAAAGATTTTTATACCGCATTGTACTTCATCGGCACTGTGGTAATTTTCCGACTGGCATACAAAACCCTGAATGCAGATTCTGCTAAAGGAAATGCATTTGTATTTAACTGGAAAATGATGGCGCTGGTTTCATGGACTAATCCCAAGGTCTGGTTAACCATTCCAGCAGGGTTTTTAGCCGCTACCTATACAGAGTCGTTGTTTCTCAATATTATTATATTTTTTCTGATCGGCACGCCGTTGTTTTTATTTGGGGTTTATTTTTGGGGTAATATTGGCAGGCAAGGTGCGAAAATAGCAAAAGAAAAAATTGGATACTTTAATGCGTCATTGTTATTAGCATTCGGCTTTTATCTTCTGTATCAGGGAATACAGTTGCTGGCTTCGTCGTCTTAGCCTGAATAATACTGAAAATTGAAAGACAAGTTTCCAATAATTTGGGTATCCCGGATTAGTCTGGTATTAATCTTAATTGGTGCGGGAATATTTGCGCTACAACCCCAGTTTAATACTGCGCCCTGGACCCCCAACCAGACCATGCGCGACCTCGGGCTTTCTTATCAGACCATACTCGCCTATGAACACAACCTGCATCTATATTTACATTTTCTGGTTTGTTTTTTGATGACGCTCTTGTTGTATCACGCAAAATTTTATTTTACCTCTCGACCGACGTTGAGAATGATTATAGGAGTGGTAATAGTTGTATGCTTGGCCCTGGCCACGGAATTCGCCCAGTCCAGGATTGACAGGGATGTTGAGCTTCGGGATTTGGTATTTGGGTTTTCCGGCATATCTATTGCCGTACTGGTTTTATGGGTATTTAGTATCAAAACCCTTGTGGATGATAAAAATTAAATGATTAGAAAGTAACGATGTTAGTATTTATCAATGTTTAAACGCATTATTTCCATCACTTTTTTTGGAATGACAACCGGCGTCATTGCCTCTCTTGCCACAATTGGATTCGTCGAAATTGTGGCATGGTGTAACCGGGTATTATGGGTAAGTGAAATTAGTCGAGAGACCATTGTTGATAGCCCAGTATTTGTTGTTCTGGTCATTCTCGTTCCGACGCTGGGTGGATTGCTGGTTGGATTATTACTCCACTCGATCAAAGAAAAGCGTGCCCTTACCCTGGTTGATACGATTAATTCTGCCCAAACCCTGGATTCGAGTGCACCGTTAAGAAGCGGTTTAATATCTGCCCTGGCCTCGCTGGTTGCATTATCTACGGGATCCTCTTCAGGGCAATATGGACCGTTGGCCCATCTCGGATCAACCCTGGGGGTTTGGGTCAGTCGATTAACCGGTGGAGTCCGCTTTAGTGGTGCCATGGGTACGGGATGTGGGGTAGCAGCAGCCATCGCTACGGCTTTCAATGCGCCATTGGCGGGGCTGCTTTTCGCCCATGAGGTCATACTGCGACACTATTCCTTGCGTACATTTGCACCGATTACAGTTTCAGCAGCCACGGGTTATATTTTTGCAAATTATATTTTTCCCCGACCGCCATTATTTGACTTTGAGATATTGCAACCGGTCTACACCCCGGAGTTTCTGGTTTTCATTCTCATCGGCATTGGCGGTGCCTATATCGCCATTGCATTGATGAAAGCAGTAATCGGTGTATCAGCATTTGCTGAAAATTTAAATTATCCCCAATACCTGAAACCCGCCACTGCGGGTGCAATTTTGGGCGTCGTCTGTATCTGGGTGCCCGAGGCGCTGGGTATCGGTGATGCGGTACTCGGCAAATCGGTTTCACCTATTGGATTTGCAACAACAGATTTAGTAATCATATTTATTGCAAAACTGGGATTAACCGCGCTCTGCCTCGGCTTCGGTTTTGCGGGCGGGATATTTAGCCCCGCATTGGTGCTTGGAATTTTATTCGGTGCCCTGGTGGGAAACTTCGCACCAATGCTGTTTCCGGATAATCATTCCCTGGTTGGGGTATATGCCATTTGTGGCATGGTCGCGGTAGCAAGCCCGGTAATGGGCGCACCGCTAACTGCAATTCTTATTGTATTTGAACTAACCCGGAATTATGATTTGGCCATTGCGGCGATGGTTAGTGTGGTATTTGCCAATTTGATTGGTTATCAATTGATTGGGCGTTCGATTTTTGACATCCAATTAAGAGATCAGGGCATTGACCTGACAATGGGGCGGGACAAAGTTGTGATGGCCAGCCGTTCAATTGAAAGCTATCTATCTCAGGACTATGTTTCAGTGGATGCGGATTGCAGTCTGAGAGAATTGAGAGATCATCTAGTTGATCAAGGCAAGAGTGAAGGCTATATAGTGGACCAGAAATTTAAATATCTGGGTACTATATCGATGCTGGACCTGATGACATTGATTCGAAAAAATACTTCGTTAGACCAGCATTGCAGTGGCTTTGTGCAACGTGAAATTATTCTGTTTTCACCACAAACTTCTATCTGGTCGGCCATGGAACAAATTCGGCAATTCACCGGTGAAAGTATTCCGGTAATCGAAAATAATAGCGAGCAATTCCTTGGCGTCGTCTATGAGTCAACGGTGATACATGCCTACATGGATACACTGGATAAAATTCGCCAGGAAGAACATGGCGTTAGTTAGCGGCGTTACTTAACAGCGTCAATTAGAATATGTGCAAATTTTTAATTGGTTCCATATTGATATTATTCAGCTCTGTAATTCTGGCTGATACAAAACTGGATGTGGAAATAGACTCTTGTCAGCGGACAGTTAATAATGACGTCGTCTGCGACTTTCAGATTAAATCGGACATCAGCAGAGCAATGGCATTAACCGGCGGTCAGTACAGTCAGGCTATTGTTGATTCTGATCATTTCTATAATTCGGCTAAGGTTGAGGTTCAGGGTCACGTCGGAATGGCGGTGGGTTTTGAGATTGAGCCGGGGGTGTTTTTGATCGCCAGATTATGGTTTGAAAACATTGATGCCACGGTAGAGGAATTTGAAAAGCTGACCATGCGATTCAGCGATGGTAACTGGCAGCTCGAAAACGTTACTGTGAAATCACAGTAAATTGATTTAAAAAATGTCACTGGCTAGTCATCTGTATTCTTCTGCCCAGGTGCGGGATTTTGATAAACGAGTTATAGCTGATTTTGGATTTACCGGTACCGGGTTAATGCATTCCGCCGGAACCCGGGCATTCGAGATTATTGTGAAATATTACAACAATCTGAAGCCCTGGGTGATTTTGTGTGGATCGGGCAACAATGGCGGCGATGGTTATGTTGTTGCCGAATGTGCAAGAGCTGCTGGAATCGAAGTTAGGGTCATTCAGTCCGCTATGCCAAAAACTGAAGACGCGATTTATTTTTGTAATCAATTCTTGGCCAATAATGGAAATGTCCTGTTTCAGAATCTTCAGGGGTTAAATAATTCAGGATTGATCATTGATGCCTTGTTTGGAACCGGGTTAAACCGGGCGCCGACCGGCTTCAGTGCCGAATTGATTGAGCTGGCAAACAAGTGCCCATGTCCCCTGGTCGCACTGGATCTACCTTCCGGACTAAATAGTGACACCGGCTTTGCCTACGACCCCTGTATTGATGCGCGTATGAGCATAACTTTTATTGCTAAAAAGTTGGGTATGCACACGGCTGTGGGAAAAAATAAGTGTGGTTATATCATATACGAAGGACTTGATTTACCATTGGAATTATTTACTGGGACAAAGCCTATGGCGAGTTTCATTCCACAACCCAACTTTCCCCATAGAAAGCCGGATAGTCATAAAGGACAGTATGGAGATGTGGTGATTGCAGGGGGTGACAATGGCATGCTGGGAGCGACCCTGCTTGCGGGCCGTGCAGCATTGCGTAGCGGCAGTGGTCTGGTCACGGTATTGAGTACGGAACAACACCTGGACAGTCCCGCTCTTCATTGCCCTGAACTGATGAGCCAATGCATGGAGAATAAATCTAATTTCGAAGCATTATGTAAACGCTGCGACGTCATCGCCCTGGGTCCGGGTCTGGGGCAAAGTCCATGGAGCCTGAAACTATTTGAGGGGTTGAAAGAAAGCCCTGGGCCACTCGTTGTGGATGCAGATGGATTGAATCACCTGGCAAAAACACCGTTTAAACGGGAAAACTGGATACTAACGCCACATCCCGGTGAGGCGGCAAGTTTGCTCAATTGCGATATTAAGGATATCCAGAAGGATCGATTGGGAGCGGTTCAAAAAATCTGTGAACAATACGGTGGCGTATGCGTGCTCAAGGGCGCTGGCACCCTGGTGGCATCGGAGTCCGGCGATGTATATGTATCTGACGGTGGGAACCCCGGCATGGCCACTGCCGGTATGGGGGATGTGCTGACTGGCATCATTGCGTCGTTAGTGGGGCAGGGAATGTCAAATCTCGATGCAGCAATGTCTGGGGTATGGCTGCACAGCAAATGTGGGGATAATGTCGCAACAATTCTGGGAATGAGGGCTCTGATGGCTGGAGATGTTATTGATGAATTGCCCGCTGTACTAAAATCTCTGGAGTAACTTGTAGTGGTTCCTTAGTTAATTTTTCGGACGAGTTGGTATAATCCGCGCTCATGAAATTGCCCTGTAGTTTTTCGACAAGATGAATTTGTTTTTACCCGGAGAACAATTGATATTCCCCGACCATCATGCCAGCCATTAAAATTGCCGATGAACAGGGAATGCTGGATTTTGGGCAAAACTGGATCGCTTCTGTGCCGAGGGGCAGAGTGGTTTATTTGTCTGGTGATCTTGGTGCGGGTAAAACCACCCTGGTTCGCGGCGCACTTTACGGATTGGGCCATTCGGGGGTTGTCACCAGCCCAACCTATACCATTGTCGAAACTTATGAGTTTGATTCAGCGATTGTGTTTCATTTTGATCTTTATCGCCTCAATTCCCCTGAGGAACTGGAGATGATTGGAATTCGCGATATGCTATCCAAAGATTCAATATTTTTCATTGAATGGCCAGATCGGGGGAGTGGGTTTCTGCCCCCATCGGACTATAATATTGATATCCAGATAGTTGGTTCAGCGCGCCAGCTTCATATAAACGGTGCAGATCGGTCCGAATAGAGTGCTAAAAATTATCCGCCCATTTTTGCAAATTGTATTCGGTTTGAATCTGATTTTTGTTCTGGTTTACATTGACTCTGGGCACGCCCATGGTGCGGTGGTAAACGATATCCGCATGTGGCACGCGCCGGACCGGTCACGAATTGTATTCGATATGGATAAGGGGACAAAATTTAATGTATATACCCTGGAAAACCCCGATCGTGTGGTGGTAAATCTTGGAAATACAAAACTAAAAGCAACCATCCCACTGCCGGGATCCACTGGGCAGTTTATCGAACAAATTCGACTGGCCCATCCGAAACCCGACACAACATTACTGGTGTTCGATGTTAAAAAGCCGGTTCGCTACTTTATTCAACTATTAAAGCCAGTAGACAATTACAAGTATCGACTGGTGGTGGATTATTATCATCGGGATGCCATCGTCGACGCCGATCACCCGGCTAAGTTGCCGGCGCCAAAACCAGAACAACCTTTACCCAAAGGTGAATTGCTGGTGTTAATTGACGCAGGCCATGGTGGTGAAGATCCGGGAGCACTAGGTAGAAGGTCCCGTGAGAAGGATGTGGTTCTCCAGATTGCAAAAAAACTAAAGGCCCAAATCGACAAGCAACCCAAACTACGTGCTGAACTAACTCGTAAAGGCGATTATTATATTGGATTGCGAAAACGAACCCGTATTGCGCGAGAATTACAGGCCGATCTCTTTGTGTCGATTCACGCAGATGCATTTCGAAACAAAAATGCGCGAGGTGCCTCGGTTTATGCGCTATCACAGCGCGGCGCCTCCAGTGAAACTGCGAGATGGTTGGCTGATAAAGAAAACGCTTCGGATTTAGCCGGCGGCGTGAGTCTTGCTGATAAAGATGCGCTGCTTGCGGAGGTTTTGCTGGATTTATCTATGACTAAAACCGTAAATGAAAGTATCAGCTTTGGTCGTGAAGTGTTGAATGAATTGAAAAAAGTAGGTCGGGTGCACAGCAAGCGGGTTGAACAGGCTGGATTCGCTGTGTTGAAATCTCCTGATATTCCTTCAGTTCTAATTGAAACCGCTTATATTACAAATCCTGAAGAAGAAAAGCTGCTGCAAAGCGCCACTCATCAGTACCGAATTGCTGATGCTATTGTTGCCGGCATCAAACAATATCTTGGCAAGAATGGAACATTTTATGACGACTGAGAATCAGCCCGTGGATAATCCAACCACAATGCCCAGAAAAATAGCACAACTTGATAACAGGTTAATTAATCAAATTGCCGCTGGTGAAGTTATAGAAAGACCTGCTTCCTTGCTAAAGGAATTGCTTGAAAACAGTATTGATGCGAATCCAACGAAAATCGAGATTCAGATCGAACACGGCGGACTGAAACGGATAACCGTAAAAGATGACGGTGTTGGTATTTCTGAGGATCAATTAAAACTGGCATTATGCCGACACGCGACCAGCAAACTAAGGGTGTTTGAAGACCTGTTTAATATTGATTCCCTGGGGTTCCGTGGTGAAGCCCTCCCCAGTATTGCTGCTGTTTCCAGATTGACCATAAAATCGAAAACCAGCGAGCAGGCGAGTGGATTTCAGGTTTCGGTAAACGGTGGAAGTGACGTTACAACACCAAAACCCGTTGCACATACCCAGGGAACGACGGTGGAGGTTGAGGATTTGTTTTATAACATTCCCGCCCGCAGAAAGTTCCTTCGCACCGAAAAAACCGAACTCAATCATTGTGACGATGTGGTTCGTAAAATTGCGTTGAGTCATGGCAATGTAGAAATCAACTTTAGTCACAACAATAAAATTGCACTTCATGTGCCCGCAGCTATTAGTGAAACTCAAAAGAACATTCGCATAGCCAGTATTTGCGGAAAGCCTTTCGCCAGTCAATGTATACACTTTGAAGACAGTGTTGAAGTTATGACGCTGTCCGGCTGGATGGGATTGCCAACCTTTTCCCGCAGTCAACGGGACATGCAGTATTTCTTTGTCAATGGTCGTTGCATAAAAGATAACCTGATTGCCCACGCCGTTCGACGCGCGTATAGCGATGTTCTGTATCATGGACGCCACCCGGCATTCGTTTTGTTTTTAACCATTCAACCCAAACTGGTTGATGTTAATGTCCATCCGGCAAAAACCGAAGTTAGATTCAGAGAAAGCCGTTCTGTTCACGATTATATTTACCGAACCCTTCATCACACCATTGCCAGGCTGAGTCCTGAGTCTGGTGAAATTCAGTTACCTACGCCGGGCAATGTACCACTGGCGGCAAGCAATCGGGGTGGATATGGCTCGGTTTCTGCCCAGAAAAATATAAAAATGATGGTCGAAGAGCAGCTAAAATTTTATCAACCCCATGGCGGCGCAAACACACCCTATGATCCGTCCGTATCGGATAATAATGATCTGATTTCATCGGCAACCGGAATAGGCGATGATGATGAAATTCCACCAATGGGATTTGCCATTGCACAACTTAAAGGGGTTTATATTCTTGCTGAAAACCGCGATGGTTTGATTATGGTCGATATGCATGCTGCTCATGAAAGAATTACTTATGAAGCGTTAAAACAACAGATTGATAATAATCAGGTTAAACAACAGCCCTTGCTGGTGCCGCTGCAAATTAATGTCAGTTCTAGTGAGGCTGGGGCGGCAGAGTCATTTGATGCACAGTTCAAACATTTGGGTTTTAAAATTGACAGATTGGGTGATGAGAAAATTGTTGTACGTTCGATTCCTGAGCTCTTAGTTCGCTCGGATATCGATGGACTGGTCAGGGATGTGCTGTCAGATTTAATCGAATATGGAGACAGTGATCGGATTACGGATAGCCAGCACGAAATTTTGTCCAGCGTCGCCTGTCACGGATCGGTGCGGGCAAATCGAAAACTTGAAATTGCAGAGATGAATGCATTGCTTAGGCAAATGGAGGTTGTTGAACGATCTGGGCAGTGTAATCATGGCAGGCCAACCTGGATGTCGGTGTCTCTTAGTGAAATCGACAAATGGTTTATGCGTGGTCGATAATCAAAACGTAGGCCAACCACCCATTGTATTCATCATGGGTCCAACGGCATGTGGCAAAACCGATACCGCCACGATTATTTATGATGCATTTAACTGTGAGTTAGTTAGTGTTGATGCCGCCCAGGTTTATCGAGGCATGGATATCGGAACCGCCAAGCCCGATGCAGAATTTTTAAACAAATATCCCCATCACCTGATTGATATTACTGAAATAACCCAACCGTATTCTGCGGCTCGATTCTGTGATGATGCGGATGAATTAATTGATGCCATTCATAAACGTAGCCGTGTTCCCGTTTTTGTCGGCGGTACCCTATTTTATTTTTCTGCTCTGGAGAATGGATTGTCCGACCTTCCGGAGTCTAATTCTGGGATTCGACTAGAAATTGAAAATTTGATTTCCACTAAAGGTCTGCCAGCGGTGTATCAGGATTTGGTCAGGATTGATTCCGACATGGCCAAACGTTTATCACCAACTGATTCTCAGCGAATCGCACGAGCGATGGAAATTTTTCGAATCACAAATCGTGCACCGTCAACGTTGATGACCAAAAAAGGGGGACATAATTCGGAAAGGCAAATCGTAAAAATGGCCCTGTTTACTGGCAACAGGAAAACATTGCATCAAAAGATTGAACAGCGATTTTTGCGGATGCTTGACCATGGGTTGGTGGAGGAGGTCAAAAGATTAATCCAGGATTTATCAGAACCTGAAACACTCCCGTCTATGCGATCAGTGGGTTATCGACAGGTGCTTGAATTTCTAAACGGAAATCTAACCTATGATCAAATGGTTGAAAACGGTGTTTCAGCCACCAGGCAACTGGCCAAGCGCCAGCTAACCTGGCTACGCAATCAATCAAATGTAGTCTGGTTTGATATTAGCCACCCCCAGTCCATGACTAGTATTCTGGCATTTTTACATAGCTTGGGAATATTTCAGCAGTCGAAATAGTAGAATGCTGATGTTGCTCCACAATCCAAAATAATTTTTCTTGCAAATTCCAAATTCACTGCTGTGATGGTTATCCTGATCGATTTGTTGGGTAATTTCATCGAACCTGGTTGGTACTGGTTTAGATAACTAAAATTTAATTTATACGGCTCTGTCATAAGATTTAATTACACATATTTTCGTTAATTATCATTAGGTTATGTCAAAATAATATCACTCACATGATATTCATAAAACCATTGAAGTTTGAACTTTATGCTAAAATTAGATTCGAATGATTACGTTAAAAACTGGTTATCACCAGATTTTAAACGAATAATTTATATTGCTTACGATTTTGGACCATTTTAAGACCGATGCAAGGCATAGAAAACAGTCACAAGTCTTGAAAAGGAATTAATGGTAGGAATAATACCAATTCGAAGTAGTAACACTGGGGCTTATACTAACAATGTATAAGTTAATAATAAGATGAGGTGATTCTGATTTTTATAAACTTACAAGTTTAGCTGATTCAAATCCCTCAGACTTAATAATTTTTAAAATAATAAAGGTGAGTAAAATGGCACAACAAAGAGGAACGGCCTTACAGGATCCATTTTTAAATGTCCTGAGAAAAGAGCGAATCCCGGTATCAATATTTCTGGTCAATGGTATAAAACTTCAGGGGCAGGTAGAGTCTTTCGACCAGTTCGTGATTTTGTTACGCAATACCGTAAATCAGATGATTTACAAACATGCAATCTCAACCATTGTTCCAGCACGGACGGTAAACATTGCCCCTGAAGGCGAGGGAGATGGTGACGAAAATTCGGTGGGCAGTGAAGGTTACGAGTAAGCCAGGACTATTTCACATCACATCCTGAGTATTGGTACTAAATAGTTTCGGGATCGGCCATAGATTGCGCAGGTTGCCTTAAGATAAGGCAATAAGGCGGCCAAACTGGTTATTATTGCTATTAACTATTATCAGTTGGTCGTTGTGTTGCTATGGACGGATACGTGATACTAATTTAATGGTTAGCTAATGTAGAATATCGGTAGTTATGGAGATAATTCACCCTGTTTAAAAACATCGAACAATCTGAGAGCGGGCAGAAAATTGACGAACGGGCAATACTGGTTCGACAAATTAAAATCCCTTACCGACATGATGATCCGGACAATCCATTAAAAGAACTATCTGAGCTTACCCTATCTGCAGGTGCGGTGATCTGCGACCAAATGATTGCAGTGCGTTCAAAACCAATCGCAGCAACCTTTATCGGCAAAGGCAAGGCTGAGGAGCTGGCAGAATTGGTGAAGTTTCATCAGGCGACGCTAATTATTTTCGACCATACTATTAGTCCGATTCAGGAAAGAAACATCGAACGGATTGTTGAATGTCGGGTTCTCGATCGCTCAGGACTGATTCTGGATATATTTGCTCAACGTGCGACGTCCAGTGAAGGTAAATTGCAGGTTGAGTTGGCACAATTAAAACATCTTTCCACTCGACTGGTTCGTGGCTGGACTCACCTTGAACGCCAAAAAGGCGGTATCGGATTGCGAGGCCCTGGAGAATCTCAATTAGAAACAGATCGCAGGTTGATTGGTCGACGGATTAAAACCCTGAGCCAACGTCTCAAACGTGTTGAAGCGCAACGCAATCTCCGTCGTCGTTCGCGGCATCGTACGCCGGTTCCTACGATATCTCTGGTAGGGTACACCAATGCAGGCAAATCGTCTTTGTTTAATACGATAACCGGTTCGAATGTGCTTGTGGAAGACAAATTGTTCGCAACCCTCGATCCAACCATGCGCAGGGTAGAGTTGCCGGGGTATGGCGCGGTGGTGTTGTCTGATACTGTGGGATTCGTCAAAGATTTGCCTCATACCCTGGTTGCAGCGTTTCACTCTACACTGGAAGAAGTTACCAGCGCCACCTGTTTGCTTCTGGTTAATGATTATTCGGACCCTGAATACCAGGAGCTTCGTTGTCACGTAGAACAGGTGCTGGAAGAAATCGGCGCCCAGGATATCCCGGTTATTCAGGTGAATAACAAAATTGATATAACCGGAGATGGTGCCAGGGCCCAGTCCACGGGAGACCAGGGCGTGAACCGTGTCTGGGTATCCGCACAAACCGGTGCTGGAATAGATTTGCTATTGAGTGCAATTAGTGAATATTTAAGCAGGGAGCATCAATATTATTTTCTCCGGCTCAAACCGGGGGCTGGGAAGTTACGTTCAAAGTTGTTCCAGCGCTGTGAAATCATCAGTGAGCAGGTGGACGAGGTTGGCGATATTACAATGGAAGTCAAAATGGAGGCCGCAACCCGGGGATGGCTGGAATCGCAACATCAGTTTAACGGATTATGGAATGAGATCCAGGATGAAACCGCCAATCTGGTGGGTCGAACCGCTAAATCCGTGACGGGTTAAGTTTGACCTTTAAAACCGGTTATATTCCAGCAAAATCGGGCTGGATTTGTGCCACCCAGGAAGACATGGTTTAGGTCGAAAATTTTTACAAAATTTGTATTCAATTCACTCGGTTTGTGTGTGTTTGACAGATCGACTGTGATAAAATCGCGCTTTATTTTTTAATTTCTTCGAGTGCTGAATCTGTTGTAGGAAAAACCTGATTAACCCATATAAAACAAAGAGTTATATAGTTTTATAACGGCCAGCCCAGCAAGGATCAATAACCATATTTTGCTTCAATGACCGAATCGCCTTTCGCTAAAGAAACGTTGCCAGTAAATCTGGAAAAAGAGATGCGACAGTCCTATCTGGACTATGCTATGAGCGTCATTGTAGGACGTGCATTGCCCGACATTCGCGATGGCCTGAAGCCGGTTCATCGCCGTGTCTTATACGCCATGTCTGTACTCGGAAATGACTGGAATAAGGCTTACAAGAAGTCTGCCCGGGTGGTTGGTGATGTCATCGGTAAATATCACCCTCATGGCGATACTGCGGTGTATGACACCATTGTCCGTATGGCACAGAATTTTTCAATGCGTTACATGCTGGTGGATGGACAGGGAAACTTTGGATCGGTAGACGGAGACTCCCCCGCGGCAATGCGTTATACCGAGATCCGCCTGGCGCGGATTGCACATGAGCTGCTGGCAGATCTCGACAAAGAAACCGTGGATTTTGGTCCAAACTACGATGAAACTGAAACCCAGCCACTGGTATTTCCAACCCGTATCCCCAATTTGCTGGTCAACGGTTCCACAGGGATTGCTGTGGGTATGGCCACCAATGTGCCGCCGCATAATTTGGGCGAGACCATCGATGCCTGTTTTGCATTAATGGACAACCAGGATATTTCCATAGCTGCATTGATGGAACATATTCCCGGCCCTGATTTTCCCACCGCGGGTATTATCAATGGCCATAGTGGGATCAGAGCGGCCTATGAGACAGGGCGAGGTCGAATCTATGTGCGCGCCAAAACTGAAATAGAAACCAGTAGTACTGGCAAAGAATCCATAATCGTTCACGAATTGCCCTATCAGGTGAATAAAGCCAGATTAATGGAAAAAATTGCGGAGCTGGTAAAAAACAAAAAAATCGAAGGCATTTCAGCCATGCGGGACGAATCGGACAAATCCGGAATGCGTATGGTGATTGAAATTAAACGAGGTGAGCAGTCAGAAGTGATCCTCAATAATTTATACAAACAAACCCAGTTGCAAACGGTTTTCGGGATTAACATGGTTGCGTTGAGCGGAAATCAACCAAAGCTGTTTAATCTTAAAGATGCCTTAAACGAATTCACCATCCACCGACGCGAGGTGGTTACCCGAAGAACCGTTTTTGAACTGGGTAAAGCCCGGGACCGAGCCCATATTCTCGAAGGACTTGCCGTAGCCCTTGGGAATATTGATCCCATAATCACCATGATTAAGGCTGCCCAAACCCCAGCAGAGGCTAAAGCCAGTCTATTGGCGAAAACCTGGGAATCGGTATCTGTATCTCAAATGCTGTCACGCAGCGATGCAAACTTGTCTCGCCCAGCCGCTCTGGATGAAATATATGGGTTGTCTGATAAAGGCTATTTGTTGTCGCCGGAACAGGCCCAGGCCATTCTTGACTTGCGCCTGCATCGACTCACCGGCCTCGAACAGGAAAAAATTCATAAAGAGTATGTCGAAATTATTGAAGAAATTCAGGCATTGCTTGAGATACTTAAAAACCCCGATCGTCTCATGGAAGTGATCAGGGGAGAATTGCAGGACATTCGTGATCGCTATAACGATGAGCGCAGAACCCAGATTATTGAAGGTGAAATTGATTTGTCCATGGAAGACCTGATCCAGGAGGAGGACCTGGTGGTTACCATTTCCCATGAAGGTTATGCGAAGTCTCAACCACTTTCAGATTACAGTGCGCAAAAACGCGGCGGTAAAGGCAGGATCGCGACACGAACCAAGGAAGAAGATTTTGTCAGTCGGATGTTTGTGGCCAATTCCCACGATACCATTTTGTGTTTTTCCGATATGGGAAAAGTATACTGGTTACGGGTATTTCAATTACCCCAGGCCGGCCGGCAGGCTCGAGGGAAACCTCTGGTTAATCTGCTACCACTCGATACCGATGAGCAAGTCACCGCAATTTTGCCAATACAAGGCTATGAAGACGGAAAAAATCTGTTGATGGCCACGTCCCAGGGTACGGTCAAAAAATGTAAGCTGAGTGATTTCTCTCGCCCGCGAGCTTCGGGTATCCGTGCGGTTAATTTGAAACAGGACGATCATCTGATCGGCGTGTCGCTGACCGACGGCAGTGAAGATATTTTGTTGATTAGTGATTCGGGGAAAGCATCCCGCTTTTCCGAAAATGATATCCGAATCGTCGGTCGAACCGCCCAGGGTGTACGGGGTATTAGATTGGGTAAAGATGATCAGGTTATCTCCCTAATGGTATTGCCCTCCCAGGAATCCAATGGCAGTGGTGGTGAAGGTAATTTGGGCTCGAATAATTCAGGCTCGGACCATTCTGATGCATCGGCTCCGGCAATATTAACCTGCACCGTGCACGGTTATGGTAAACGAACTTTTGCCACAGATTTTCCGAGGAAAAACAGGGGCGGTAAAGGTGTCATTGCAATTAAGACATCGAGTCGCAATGGTAAAGTTGTGAGCGCAGATATTGTTAATAATTCGGATGAAGTTATGTTAATTACCGATGGCGGCATATTAATTCGCACTCGGGTTGCTGAGATATCGGTCCAGGGTAGAAATACCCAGGGTGTGAGATTGATTACATTGAAAAATGAAGAACGTCTTGTTAGTGTCAGTAAGGTAGAAGATACCGATAGCGAAGAAGAACCGTTAGACACGACTATCCATTAAACATAAATTTTATGGGTTTTCACAATTCTCGAGATTTATTTTGTGACCAACAAAACTGACAAAGAACTGAAAATCTATCGGGATCAAATTGATGCGATGGATGAAAAAATTCTCGATCTGATCAACAGTCGATTGAATTCGGCCCAGTCCATTGCAAAGATTAAGGCTGAACTGGACGAACCGGCATTTTACAGGCCTGAACGCGAGGCTCAGGTATTGAGCCGATTGCAAAAGTTGAATAATGGCCTGCTCCAGGATAGCGCACTGGAATCCCTGTTCAGGGAAATCATGTCTATTACCCGCGGTACTGAAGCGGGATTGTCGGTGTCTGTATTAGGACCATTGGGAACCTATACCGAAGTAGCGGCGCGACAACATTTTGGAAGCACGATTAAAATTCTTGATTACCCTACAATCGATGAAATTTTTAAAGCTACGGAAACTGAACATAGTAATTTTTCAGTGGTGCCCGTTGAAAACTCTACGGAAGGGGGCGTCACAGGCACACTGGATCGGTTGGTCAATACCTCTTTAATCATTTGTGGTGAAATCAATTTGCAAATTCATCATAATCTATTGGGTGTTGCCAGTGATATGAATGGGATCACAAAAATTTACGCCCATACCCAATCATTGGGGCAGTGCAAGAAATGGATCGACACGAATTGTTCTTCCGCGGAACTAATTCCGGCTGGTAGCAATGCTGACGCTGCACTCAGAGTTACAACGGATGAATCTTCGGCAGCCATCGCGAGCAGTGTGGCAGCAGATCGATATAAACTGAATATTCTCGCGGCCAATATTGAAGATGAGCCCGGGAATACCACTCGTTTTTTGGTGCTGTCTAACCGCGAAACCCCGCCCAGTGGCAATGACAAAACCAGTCTTGTGTTGTCCTGTCGTAGCCAGCCGGGTGCATTGTTACATCTTTTGCAGCCATTACTGCATGAACAGATCGATATGACAAAAATTGAATCCCGGCCCTCCCGGGCGGGACTGTGGGAGTATGTATTTTTTATTGATATTAAAGGTCATCAACAGGAAGAACATGTGGCGAGGGCTTTGAATCAACTCAAGGTTGAGGCTGGTCTGTTTAAAAATCTGGGTTCTTATCCAGCTTCAATATAAACCGGCCCGATAAATTGACAGGAACTTCAAACTTCCATATCCCAACCCTTGCCATTTTTGGTGTCGGCTTAATTGGCGGCTCACTGGCTATCTCGGTAAAACAGGCCGGGGCAGTTGATCGGGTTATTGGCGTGGGTAGATCGCTGGTAAATCTCGAAACCGCTTTGGCCAACGGTGTTATTGATGAAATTCAATCTGACCCGATTCAGGCAGTGAAGGATGCCGATGTTATCGTTCTGGCCACACCGGTGAATAGCATTGCAGATTTGTTCGAAATAATTGCACCCGCGCTGAACCCAGGTAAAATAGTAACTGATGTCGGCAGCGTAAAAGCCGGAATTGTTGAATCAGCAAAGGTGTCGCTGGGTGAAAATTTTAGTCGATTCGTTCCCGGCCACCCCATTGCGGGTAAAGAAAAATCGGGCATTGATTCAGCTGATGGTGGTTTATTTGAGAATCACAAAGTAATTTTGACGCCAACGAAACAAACCGATGATGATGCCGCTCAAACTGTCAAACAAATGTGGGAAGCGACCAGGGCTTGTGTGAAAACCATGGACGTAGACGATCATGACCGAGTGCTATCGATTACCAGTCATCTTCCCCACGTGCTGGCCTATGTGATGATGGATTTTTTATCAACCTCAACGGATCGGGAAAATTGCTATGAAATGGCAGCGGGCGGGTTCTATGATTTTACCCGCACCGCCTCCAGCGATCCGGAGATGTGGCGGGATATTTCCATAATGAATCGATCAAAATTGCTCGAGCATATTTCGAAATTTCAGTCTCAACTTACTTGTGTATCGAAAATGATTGAAACCGGTGATGAAAAATCTATCGAAGATCTTTATGCCGCCGCCAAACAGGCCAGATCGTTAGTGACTGAAAAACGAAAAAATCAGAATTAAATCGGTTTTGCTTGTGCCCCTTGGCTGATATTTTTAATGACTGACTTTTTGAATAGAAATACAAACGGAATTGCACACAGCGACAATATAGTAACCGCCAAAAAGGTATTGTTATAGGCAATCATTGTGGCCTGTCGAGCCAGTTCGGTCTGGATTGATGCGAGACCCGACAAGGTATTTATGTCCCACATTTCAGGGATAGAAGAGAAATCAAAAATCTCACGAAACGGCGAAATGGATTCCGTCAACACGGCGTGACTTAACTGGGCTGAACGGGTGTGGATGAAAACTATTGCGGCGACACCCATGGCCGCGCCCAGAAAAAGTACGGTGTGAAACACGGCAAATCCCTCTGTCCTGAATCGAGTAGGCAGGGTCGCGAATGTTAATGACGTAATCTGCACATAGATGATACCCGAGCCCGCACCCTGGAGCATGTTGGTCCAGATAATTTCCCAGTTGGACAGTTCCACTGTCCAAATTGACATCCCCCATCCCGACACGCCCATCATCAGGAATCCAGCTATTAATACATATCGTGCGTCGAGATGATCGGTGATTTGTCCAATAATAGTGAGTCCAATCAGCAATCCGATACCTCTGAAAACGATCAGTCCACCCGCGGTAATGGCCGGGTAACCACCGACGTTTTGTAAAAGTAATGGAAGCAGCACCAGGGGCAGTATGGCGACAGCGCCGTTAATTATGGTGAAAAACTGGCCGATCACAAAATTCCAGTTTGTAAATAATTCGGGTCTGAAAAATGGGGTGCGCGTCGTCCAGCTATGTGCAATGAAAAGATACAGGGCCACGACGGTATAAATGGTTTCCATCACGATTTCGGGAGAGTCGAACCAGTCCAGACGTTCACCTCTGTTTAGCATAATCTGGAATGCGGCCAGACCGCTGGTCAGCAATATAAAACCAAACCAGTCCATGGGTCGGTCGGGTTCACTTTCTATTTCGGGAATGAATAAAATGACACCGACCAGTGCAATCAGTCCAATTGGAACGTTGAGCCAGAAGATCCACTGCCAGCTTAAATATTCCACCACGATGCCACCGATGACCGGCCCCATAATTCCCCCCAGCACAACGCCGTTTCCCCATAGCGCCGTGGCCTTACCCTGTTGATTGGAAGGAAATGCGTCAATGGTGATAGCCTGACCGAGAGGAATAATTGCCGCACCCAACGAGCCTTGCATGAATCGCCAGAATGATTCTTCGAATAGGGTATCTGAGGTAGCACACATCACCAGGGTTAGTGTGAAGCCAGCGATTGACCAGGCAAAAATATTTTTGCGCCCGAACCGATCACTTAACCAGCCAATACAGGGAATGGCAACAGCGGTGCCCAGAACGAATGCAGTCATGACCCAGGCAATCTGGTCGGTGGTTGCAGAGAAGGCGCCCTGCATGCGGGGTAATGCTACCCCGGCAATAGTCCAGGCAAATTCAAATACGCTTGATCCAACAATTGCTGAAATAACGAGCAGCCACCAGGCTACCCCTTTGGCAGGGGTAACGGCGTCGTTCATTCGGAGGGATTGGCGTTCGCTTCTCTGGATTTAAACAGCTTTGAAATTTCGCGCTTGTGTTCGGTATCGATGCTGACCGTTGAGGTCATCCCCGCACGCAATGGTGGATCGGGCAGGGCCTGTTCCAGATCGAGTCGAACTGGAATTCGCTGCACAACTTTTACCCAGTTTCCAGTGGCATTTTGTGGCGGTAAAATTGCAAACTCGGCTCCAGTTGCCGGACTCAGACTTGAAACTATGGCCTGTAATTTCATATCTGGGTAGGCGTCAACTACAATGGTTGCTTTTTGTCCTTCGCGTAAATAGGTTAGCTGGGATTCTTTCAGATTGGCTTCCACCCATAACTCATCGGTTTCTACAATAGAAAATATCAGGTCACCCGCCTCGACATATTCTCCGGCCTGAAGAGTCACATTGCTCAGGTAGCCATCTGCTGGTGCAACAATTTGAGTTGACTTTAGGTCATGAAGCGCTCTATCGACTTTGGCCTGGGCGAAAAGAAACAGAGCATGTTTTTCTGCGGGCAGATTTGGATCCCCACCTAGATCAACCAGAACAATTGAGCTGCGCTGATTCGCCGAGGCCAACGCCCTGTGACCCATTTCCAGGTCGTGTTCAGCATTATCAAAATCGATTTCCAGTCCAAGATTCTGGTTTTTCAGTTTTTCCTGTCGGGTAAGCTGAGAGCTCAGGAATCGAATGCGTTCCCGGGCGTCATCGATTTCAAGCTGAGATTGTTTATACTGGGATTTCAAAGAGTCAATGCGCTGTCGAACATTGGCAATTTCTGCTTTTGCGCCATTTAATTCAATTTCTGCGGGTTCCGGATCAATCCGAAATAACAAATCACCTTTTTGAACCCGTTGATTATTTTTAATTTTAACTTCAATAACCCGACCATCAATGTCGCTGCTGATGTTGACTAACCGTGCTTTGACGTAGGCATTTTTTGTAACCACATATCGCCCGCCTGTGATATAGACATAGGCAGAGATACTGAGAAAAGCCAGGGGTACCAGTACCAGAAAAATAATACGTTTACGCGTTCTCGACATAGACATGTTTGTTGTTATGCTTTCCAGTTATGGGTTATTTTAGGTTCCCGGTGAACTTAGGAATCAATTAGTTAAATTATCTGAACTAATCCCCAAGTCGAAAGTAGTTAATAAATACTCCTTTATCAATGGGGTGACAAGCGATTTTAATTTATAATATGGATTACTTTAATTAATCTATAGATTCTATCCATAGACTTTATGAGCAGAGATTTACCGCCACCCATTGCATTACGTTCATTTGAGGCTGCGGCCAGGCACTTAAGTTTTACTCGGGCGGCCGTTGAGCTTAATGTTACCCAGGCTGCCATCAGTCACCAGATCAAAATTCTGGAAGAATATTTAAGCGTGCCGTTGTTTATCCGACTCACTCGAAAGTTGCTTTTGACCAACGAGGGCCAATCCCTTTACACCACGGTAAATTCGTCATTCAACAGTATAGAAGAAATCAGCACGCGTATACGAACAGGAGCTGAGGATGAAATTATCAATGTCAGTCTGACCCCTTACTTTTCGGCAAAATGGCTCACCGTCCGTCTCAGTCGATTCTGGGCAAAACATCCCAATATTGATCTTCGCTTACACCACTCGCCGCAACCAGAAAATCTCGATCGAACCGATGTGGACATCGCAATTAGCTGGGGTCAGGATAGCTGGCAGGATTTTGATTCCAGACGATTATTAACCGCCAGAGTGGTTCCGGTTTGCAGTCCCAAATTAGTGACAACAGAGCGGCCATTATCAAAAATCGATGATTTGTATCATCACACGCTCTTACATGAAAACGATTATTCGCTATGGTCGTTGTGGTTGAACCGAGCTGGGGTCAAAGATGTAAACGTGAAGCGCGGTTCAACCATGGATGATGCCAATGTTATTCTTCAGGCTGCTATTGATGGCCAGGGGGTTGCCCTGGGTACTGACATGTTATTAGACGATGAATTGTCATCGGGCAGATTAATTATGCCGCTGGGGCCGTCTTTGTCCATGCAATATTCATATTATGTGGTTTGCAAGCCAGGCGCTCTGGAAAGACCAAAAATCAGATCATTTTATGAATGGCTCTTAGAGGAAGCGGAAGCAGAATAACGGTATTGGTCCGGGTTAGTAAATTTATAGATAAAATCACAGTTAATTATTGGGATTATGGTTAATTATTAACACCTTGAATCCATCCTGTGTTAAAAAGCCCCCGCCGATTTTGACTCAACAAGTTTAGTATGAAATTTTTAATATCACCATCTTCTGATCTGCATGGTCGACTAAAGGTTGCGGGTGATAAATCAATTTCCCATCGTTCGATCATATTTGGCTCAATTGCAAATGGCGTAACCCGGGTGTCCAAATTACTCGAAGGTGAGGACGTCATAGCGACCATTCGAGCATTTCGTGCCATGGGTGTGGAAATTACCGGGGTTGGAGATGGGTCAGACAATGGTCAATATGAAGTTCACGGTAAGGGACTTCATGGTCTGACCCAACCAGAAAATGAACTGGATATGGGGAATTCCGGAACCGCATTTCGGTTGCTGACGGGATTGTTGTGTGGACAATCCTGGCCGAGCAGATTAACTGGCGACTCGTCTTTGATACAACGTCCCATGAGTCGAATTATCGAGCCACTCACCGCCATGGGTGCAAAAATACATGCAGTTGACGGAAAACCGCCTCTGGAACTATATCAATGCGATCAACTTTCCGCGATCGACTATACAACCCCAATGGCCTCTGCACAGGTTAAATCTGCCATTCTGCTTGCCGGGCTGTATGCTGATGGCAAAACATCGGTAAGTGAATCCGCCACAACCCGAGACCATACTGAACGCATGCTCGCGGGTTTTGGCTATGCGGTGGAACGGCATGGCAATACCGTCGCGATTTGCGGTGGTGGAGAGCTTAAAGCCATGGATATTGAAATTCCTGCAGATTTATCTTCGGCGGCATTTTTTATTGTGGCGGCCTTGATTAGCAAAAACAGTGAGTTGGTGCTTGAAAAAGTGGGGGTAAATCCCAGTCGCAATGGCATCATTCCAATATTGAAGCGCATGGGAGGGGATATTGAACTGATCAACCCCAGCCAGGTTGGTGGCGAACCCGTTGCGGATGTCGTCGTGAAAAGCTCCAGGTTAAAAGGCTGCGAAATTAACGGCAATGACATTGCTCTGGCAATTGATGAAATCCCCGTGATTTCGGTTGCTGCGGCTTGTGCACAGGGAATTACGCAAATTAGTGATGCAGCGGAACTTCGGGTTAAGGAAAGCGATAGAATCAGTAGCGTGGTCAAGGGACTAGTTGACCTGGGAATTGGGGTTGAAGAACAACCAGACGGAATGATCATCCACGGTGGAATACTAGGCGGTGGACAGGTTAACAGTTTTGGTGATCATCGCATCGCAATGGCGTTTGCCATGGCCGGTGCCGCCGCCCAGGGTCAGGTCGAGGTTACGGATTGCGATAATGTGGCGACATCGTTTCCTAATTTTTCTGAACTGGCCAATCAATCGGGCATAAACATTGAAGTCATTTAAAATCGGGTCAGCAACAACAGGAACTAAATATGAGTGAGGTAACATCGAGTCCGGCTCCGGTCATTGCTATCGACGGACCCAGTGGCTCGGGAAAAGGCACCATATCGTTGACCATTGCCCAGAAACTGAACTGGAATTATCTCGATAGCGGCGCACTATATCGGGTGTTAGGGTATATCGCCTGGACCGAGAACATCGATTTTGACGATGAACCCGCTTTAATGTCCAAAGCAGAGAATCTGGATATTGAGTTTAAAAATGGCATCGTTTATTTGTCCGGTGCTGAAATTGGTGACGTGATTCGTACCGAAGAGGCAGGGAAAAAAGCGTCCATGGTAGCGCCATTGCGGGGAGTCAGGGAAAAACTGCTAGTTTGGCAACGTAGTCGCGCTCAGATGCCCGGATTGGTAGCTGATGGCCGAGACATGGGAACCGTGGTATTTCCCCATGCAAATTGCAAAATATTCTTAACCGCCAGCGCCCAGTCCCGAGCAGAAAGACGCTTTAAGCAGTTGAGAGATAAGGGTTTTGATGTTAATATCCCGCGGCTTTTTGAGGAGATATCGGAGCGGGATGCGCGAGATGCTAATCGCAAGGTATCGCCACTAAAACCAGCAGAAGATGCGTATGTGTTGGATACTACAGATTTGTCAATCGAGGATGTAGTGGCAACCGTGATGGCCCGAGCCAGGTTGAGTATAGGACCGAGTTTGGGGCTGTATAATTAGTTGGATATTTTGATCAGAGTTTATGGATATTAGTATCCGAAATTGATGCATTAATGCTGAGTATGAATCAGACGGGAAAGAGTCTATAGATTCAAATACAACATTATAGCGACATTGGTGAATAGTTCGTTTCTTTTTGTCCGGCTAAAAAAACTGGACAAAAACCTGACTAGAAAATACGGTTTGGGGTGAATTATTTTTTATTAACTTTTAAAACTTTATATAGAGCGCCCATCTTTATTGTAGGCAGATATCCTGCCAATCCCCCTTAGAAGTTTGATTCAATAATTTTCATGTCGCAATTGTGCATGAATCAGAAACGTAGAATCACACTTGTCACCGAGGATACAAACTTAATCAGAGGCTCCTTAGGTTTTACAATATTGTAGTGGGATTAAATTAATTATTATGACTGAAGATTTTGCGACCTTATTAGAAGAGAACCTGGCCAGCGTTGTTATGCGGCCTGGTGAATTAATCATTGGCGATGTTGTTGAGGCCAATGATGACTATGTAATTGTTAGTGCTGGGCTGAAATCTGATGCAGAAATTCCTGCAGATGAATTTAAAAATGCCGCCGGGGAACTCACCGTAAAAGTGGGCGATCAGGTAGAGGTTGCCCTCGAAGCCGTAGAAGATGGTACTGGCAATACTAAAATGTCCAGAGAACGCGCAATGCGGGCTCGAGCCTGGACCGAATTGGGTAAAGCCCATGATAATAGTGAAATTATTATTGGCGTTATTACCGGGAAAGTAAAAGGTGGATTTACCGTAGACATTAACGGTCTGCGTGCATTCCTGCCCGGATCTCTGGTTGATGTTCGGCCAGTCAAGGATTCAGCCTATATCGAAGGCAGAGAACTGGACTTCAAAATTATCAAACTTGATCAGCCACGAAATAATATCGTTGTTTCACGGCGGGCCATTGTTGAAAACGAGCTTACCGAAGAGCGGGAAAAATTACTGGATTCTTTGGAAGAAGGTCAAATTGTAAAGGGCATCGTAAAAAACCTCACAGACTACGGTGCGTTTGTGAATTTGGGTGGCCTCGATGGCCTGCTCCATATCACCGATTTAGCCTGGAAAAGAGTCAAACATCCATCGGAAGTATTGACCGTTGGTGAAGAAATTGAAGCACGGGTACTCAAATTCGATAAAGAGCAATGCCGGGTTTCCTTAGGGTTGAAACAACTGGGTGAGGATCCATGGCTAGACCTGGTTCGACGTTATCCGGTAAATACCCGAATCTTCGGTAAAGTGACCAATCTCACCGACTATGGTGCATTTGTGGAACTGGAAGAGGGTGTTGAAGGTCTGGTTCACCTGTCTGAAATGGACTGGACCAATAAAAACGTCCATCCCGGCAAAATTTGCCATGTAGGCGATGAAGTCGAGGTTATGGTGCTGGATATTGATCCAGAAAGAAGACGAATTTCTCTGGGCATGAAGCAGTGTAGCGCTAACCCCTGGGAAGAGTTTGCTTCGACCCATAAGAAAGGCGATGTTATTACCGGAAAAATTCGTTCAATTACTGATTTCGGTGTGTTTATTGGCGTCGATGGCGGAATTGATGGTCTGGTTCACCTATCCGATTTATCCTGGGAGAAACAGGGTGAAGACGTGGTAACGGACTATAAGAAAGGCGATGAATTGACCGTTGTTGTACTCGCAGTTGATGCTGAAAGAGAAAGAATTTCTCTTGGGTTAAAGCAATCTACCGAAGACCCATTCTCTGGATACGTCACAGAAAATGGTAAAGGCAGTACCGTAACCGGTACAATTAAAGAAGTAACCGCAAAAGGCGCCGTAGTTGAGCTTATTCCCAATGTTGAGGGCTATTTACGTGCGTCAGAGATTTCAAGAGATCGAATCGAAGATGCCCGTACGGTTCTCAAAGAAGGTGAAGAGATCGAAGCTAAAATTACCAGCATTGAACGTAAAGATCGCAAGATTTCATTGTCAATAAAAGTACGGGATTTGGAGCTGGAAGATGAAGTTACCCAGGAATATTCACGAGAATCAAGCGTGAGTGGCGTGACATTAGGTGATAAACTGAAGGAACAGTTGGATAAACAGTCTTCTTAAATAAATTCCGAATGCCTGCAGATAATAATCAACAACAAGAGCAACCAACTCTGACCAAGTCAGAGTTGGTTGCATATATCACTGCTGATCAACCACAATTGTCTGAAACCGACGTAGAACTGGCGGTAAATAGCATACTGGATAGAATGGCTTCAGCTTTAGCCAATGGCGAACGTATCGAAATTCGTGGATTTGGCAGTATGACTCTGCACTATAGACCACCGAGAATTGGACGCAATCCAAAAACCGGTGACAATGTCCACGTCCCGGAAAAATACGTACCCCATTTCAAACCCGGTGCAAATTTACGCAAAAGAGTAAATCGACACAATACTGAATAACAGACATGATGAAATTTCTGTATGTTGTAGTAATTTTAGTGTCGGTATTTATTGGGCTTACATTTACTTATATGAATAACCAGCTGGTGGAGCTCAATTATTTGTCCTTCCATAAAGAAGTTAATTTGTCTTTGTTGCTGTTATGCACATTAGTTGTTGGCGCATTTTCTGGTTATTTTGTAAGTCTGTTTTCATCCCTGAAAGTCAGACGTGAGTTGTCTAAAGCAAAAAAAGAACTCACAAAAATAGAACTTAAAGGCCTGGAATCCTCGGGTTTATAGATTTGCCAGGTAACCTTGGTTGAAAGTCTGTTTTCAAGGCATATTAATCTATTAGCTTAAACATGGATCCTATCTGGTTATTACTGCTTCTCCCCCTGGCTGCTGCAGGTGGCTGGATAATGGCGGTTTACGATAAAGGCAATCAGCCGAAAACCGGAAATTTACCCGAAGCCTATTTCAAGGGGCTGAGTTTTTTGCTCAATGAGCAGCCAGACAAAGCGTTGCGGGTGTTTTTAGAAGTAGTGGAAGTTGATTCCGACACCATAGAGATGCACATGGCTTTGGGTAATTTGTTCCGACGTCAGGGGGAAATTGATCGCGCTACCCACATTCACCAAAATCTGGTCGCCCGAACCGATCTTGATGACAGTCTGCGGTCATTAGCTCTTTTTGAGTTGGCCCAGGATTATTTTAAAGCTGGATTGTTTGACCGTGCGGAAAATTTATTCCGGGAGTTGCAGCAGGTACAGGAATATAAGGAACAGGCATGGCGGTTTTTACTGCAAATATATGATCAGGAAAAAGAGTGGCAAAATGCAGTTCTCATATGTGAACAAATCGATAAGCTGGTGGATCAGGACTATTCTGAGACCATAGCGCATTATTATTGCGAGCTCGCAGAATTAGCGATCACCGAGGGAAATAACCAGGCTGCAGATAAGTATCTGGAGTCTGCATTTCGAAAGCATGCACGTTGTATCCGTGCGGTAATCCAGTCCGGACGATTAGCATCCATGCGTGGCAATCACACCAACGCAATCGCTATTTGGCGTGGTCTGGAATATTGGGCACCTGAAGCCCTGGGTGAAGTTGTCGGTCATATTTCCAATAGTTATGCTGAGTTGAATGACGGTAACTCCTTTAACCAGTTTCTCGTATCAGCTCTGGATAAAAATCCAGATCCAAGAATCATCGCCACCCTGGTTGAACTTACTGGCAGTGAAAATGGGAAAAAAGCCGCACAGACATTATTACTGGATTTGGTCCGTCAATACCCCAGTCTGGAGAGTTTGTATCAATTAATGAAAAGCCGCACCGGAGATTCCAATGTCAGTCGAGAGGATAAAGATTACTCATTGTTGGCTGATCTTCTTTCAGAAGTAATTGAATCTGGTCGAAATTACAATTGCAGGCAATGTGGTTTTCAGAGTAATGCGCTTCACTGGCAATGTCCAGGGTGCAAAGGATGGGGTACGGTTCAACGCCATATAGGGCACCGACCGTCCCTGGCTGCTGATCAGCTGCATCATGCCCATTAACATCGGCCCATTAACATCGGCCCATTAACATCGGCCCTTAACATCGGTTGAACCTATTTTAATAATTTTAGATTTAGAATAATAACGAACTATGAATATTACTGTTGTTGGTACCGGATATGTTGGTCTGGTTTCGGGCACCTGTTTGGCGGAAACCGGAAACAATGTATTATGTGTCGATACCGATCAGAAAAAAATTGATCATCTTCTAAATGGGGTGATGCCGATTTATGAACCGGGCCTAGATATTCTGGTTCAGGAAAACATTGCCGCTAATCGGCTGTCATTTACAACATCCATTAAACAGGGCGTAGCCCATGGAGAAATTTTATTTATAGCTGTCGGTACCCCACCAGATGAAGATGGATCTGCGGATCTAAAATATGTGAAACAGGTTGCGCAATCGATTGGTGAATATATAACCGACTACCGAGTGGTAGTGACCAAGTCCACAGTACCTGTGGGCACAGCCGAAATTGTTAAACAGACGATTGGTCAGGCACTGAAAAAACGGGGACTGGACATAGAATTTAGTGTTGTCTCCAATCCAGAATTTCTCAAGGAAGGCGCAGCGGTTGAAGATTTTATGAAGCCTGATCGAATTATTGTTGGTGTTGACGACGATCGTGCCCTGGAACAATTGCGCGTATTGTATGCACCGTTCAACCGCAATCATGACAGATTGATTGTAATGGATGTGCCATCAGCGGAACTTACCAAGTACACCGCGAATGCGATGCTGGCGACAAAAATATCTTTTATGAATGAAATGTCTAATCTGGCTGATCGACTGGGCGCAGATATTGAAGCCGTCAGGGTAGGTATTGGCGCAGATCCTCGAATTGGCTATTCATTTATTTATCCAGGTTGCGGGTATGGGGGCTCGTGTTTTCCTAAGGACGTGCAGGCTTTACACCGAACCGCAAAGGCAGTTGGCTATGAAGCACGCATACTGGATGCGGTGGAAGCGGTAAACAAGGATCAAAAGCAAGTGCCCATCGAAAAAATAATTAATCACTTTGGTTCCGATCTAGCTGACAAAACCTTTGCAATTTGGGGGTTGTCGTTTAAGCCCGACACCGATGACATGCGCGATGCACCGAGTCGTGTGGTCATAGAGGCGTTGTGGGATATGGGTGCAAGGGTTCAGGCTTTTGACCCCGTTGCCACCGAGGAAGCGATGCGCATTTATGGTCAGCGCGATGATCTGAAATTATTCCACGACACGCCCTATGATGCGCTGGAAGGGGTTGATTGTCTGGTGGTGGTCACCGAGTGGCGCGTATTTCGTGGATCAGATGTGGGCATAATCAAGGATAAAATGAAAGGTGATGTAATTATTGATGGTCGGAATATTTTTTCACCTGATGCAGTTAGAAGCACTGGTATGACATATTATGGAATCGGTCGACAGTAATCTGGAGAAACTTAAGCAGGCCAGGGTGCTGGTTGTGGGGGATGTTATGCTCGATCAATACTGGCTCGGGGATGTAAAGCGAATTTCCCCCGAGGCGCCGGTGCCCGTTGTTGCGGTAAACGAAACCGAAGAACGAATTGGTGGTGCCGGAAACGTGGCCAGAAATATTACCGCGTTGGGTGGTAGCTGTACGATCTTGAGTGTTGTGGGTGATGATGTTGCTGGAAAGCGGGTGGAAGAGATTTCTACAGATTCTGGAATTACCAGCGAAATTATTACCGACCCGACCATTAAAACCACGATAAAGGTTCGGGTCATTTCCAGAAATCAGCAGTTGTTACGCGCAGATTTTGAAAGCCAACCACACCAGAATGCTTTAGAAGAACTTTTAGATAAGTATGCAGAGCTAATTGAAAAACACGATGCAGTGGTTTTGTCAGATTACGGCAAGGGCGGACTAACCCAGATTGACGCATTAATCAAATTGGCCAAATCCAAAAATAAGTCGGTACTGGTAGATCCCAAGGGCAACGATTATTCCAAATATCGAGGCGCCACTATGATTACACCCAATTTAGCTGAATTTGAATCTGTATCCGGGGAGGTTGTCGGAAATGATGATATGGACGTAAAAGCCCGGTATCTAATCAAGCAAAATGAACTTAGTCATTTATTAATTACCTTAAGCGAAAAAGGCATGGTTATGTTTAACGCCGACGAAGGCTCTATTCATATCCCCGCCAGATCCAGAGAAGTATATGACGTTAGCGGTGCCGGTGACACGGTGATTGCGGTTATGGCAATGAGTTTGTCCGTAGGACTGGAAAAGTCAGTGGCATTGGAGTTGGCCAATAGTGCGGCAGGTATAGTCGTCTCAAAATTGGGCACAGCAACCGCGAATCGAAATGAGTTGAAAGCGGCAATTAAATCGGACTATTCATCATGATTATCGTAACCGGCGGGGCGGGGTTTATTGGCTCAAACATAGTTCGGTCTCTTAACCAGGACGGGATTAGTGATATTCTGGTTGTAGATAATTTGAGCAACGCCGATAAGATAAAAAATTTGGCCGATCTTAAAATTTCTGACTATTTGGATAAACACGAGTTTTATGAGTTGATGCGAACCGGTGGATCACCCGGTCCGGTCAGTGCGGTTTTTCATCAGGGTGCCTGCTCGGATACCATGGAAACGGATGGGAAATATGTTTTGCATAATAATTTCACTTATTCGAAGACACTTTTCCACTTTTGCCAGCAGCACAAAGCACAATTTATTTATGCATCGTCAGCTTCGGTTTACGGCGATGGGTCTATATTTATTGAAGATACGGCAAATGAATCTGCTTTGAATGCTTATGCGTGGTCAAAACTTTTGTTTGACAATTACATACGAAATCAAAACCCTATCGATATTCAATGTGTCGGTCTGAGGTACTTTAATGTCTATGGCCCCAGAGAATTTCACAAAGGTCGCATGGCATCCGTTGCGTGGCATTTTTATAACCAGTATCGGGACAATGGCGTGGTTAAACCATTCGTCGGGACAGATGGATATGATGACGGTGGTCAACTCAGGGATTTTGTCTATGTGGACGATGTTGTCGATGTTAATTTGTACTTATTGAAAAACCCTCAGATCAACGGCATTTATAATGTTGGAACGGGCAAGTGTCAAAGTTTCAATGACGTTGCGCTGGCGGTGATAAATTGTTGGCGCAACCATCAGGGTAAAGATAAAATTGAATTGCCCGAGGCAACAGCCAGCGGTGAGATCGATTACATCCCATTGCCAGAAGCGCTGGTGGGGAAGTATCAAAGTTATACACAGGCTGAGTTGAGTAACCTTCGTGGTACAGGCTACGACCAAGCAGCGAAAAATGTAACTCAGGGTGTTGAAAAGTATTTCGACTATTTGTCAACGCATTTTTGTTAAAGCTGAAAAATTGTGAAAAAAATAATACTAATATTAAGTACGCTGAATCATATTATGAGCAGGAATTTTTCAATTGAATAACACCGTTGTTGTCACTGGTGGATCGGGCTTTATAGGCTCTGCAGTAATCCGTCATTTACTGGACGCACACGATTGCGCCGTGGTGAATGTAGATAAACTGACCTATGCGGGCAATCAGGCAACCACTGAAATATTTGGTGGAAATCCTCGATACAGTTTCGTTCATTATGATATCTGTGACAAAAGTGCGATTGCGAATATTTTCTCAAAACATCAACCCAGGGCCATAATGCATCTCGCAGCGGAATCTCATGTCGATCGCTCCATCGATGGACCTGCTGAATTTATTCAGACCAATATTGTGGGTACCTATAACCTGCTTGAGATCAGTCGGCAGTATTTAAATGAAATGGTTGATTCTGATAAAGCCGCATCATTTCGGTTTCATCATATTTCTACCGATGAAGTTTTTGGAACCCTTGGAGACGAAGGATTATTCACTGAAGACTCGCCGTATTTGCCCAATTCACCATATTCTGCAAGCAAAGCATCATCTGATCATCTGGTTCGGGCATGGTGCGAAACTTTTGGACTGCCGGTTGTATTATCCAATTGTTCAAACAATTACGGGCCCTACCAATATCCGGAAAAACTATTACCTGTAATTATTGATAAAGCGTTGTCAAATTCACCCATTCCGGTATACGGTAGTGGTAGCAATGTACGAGACTGGCTGTACGTAGATGACCACGCCATTGCACTGGTAAAAATTATGAATTACGGAGAAATTGGGAGAAGTTACAATGTTGGCGGAAATGAGGAAAGAACCAATATCGACGTAGTAAGAACGGTATGCCAGATACTGGATGAAATGTCGCCATCGAAAAATGGCAACAAATATGAAGACCTGATTGAGTTTGTTACCGATCGACCAGGACACGATCATCGCTATGCCATTGATGCTACACGAATTGCAAATGAGCTATCGTGGTCTCCACGGGAAACGTTCGAATCCGGCATGAGAAAAACCGTAGAGTGGTATCTGAATAACCAGAGTTGGGTGGAAAAGGTTCAATCGGATAACAAATTAAAAGGGCAGCGTCTGGGGGCAGTATCAAATAATTCATCAGCCCGAAAAGGGGCGGTAAATTGAGGGGCATCATTCTCGCAGGCGGCTCTGGATCCCGACTTTGGCCGGTGACAATTGCTGTGTCCAAACAACTGATACCGGTTTACGACAAGCCGATGATTTATTATCCGTTATCCGTCCTGCTGCTCGCAGGCATAAAGGATATATTAATAATTTCTACGCCTCAGGATACGCCCCGGTTTCAGCAGTTACTAAGCGATGGAAGCAAATGGGGGATCAATTTATCCTATGCAGTTCAACCCTCTCCAGATGGTCTGGCCCAGGCATTAATAATTGGATCAGAGTTTATTGGAAACCAGAATAGCGCGTTGGTGCTGGGGGATAATATTTTCTATGGTCATCATTTGACCGAGAGTTTGCAAAACGCAGCGAAATTAAAAAAGGGTGCAAAAGTATTTGCCTACCAGGTCAAGGACCCTGAAAGATATGGCGTTGTTGCATTTGATGACAACGGGAAAGCATACCATCTTGAAGAAAAACCCGAAAAACCAAAGTCTAAATTTGCGGTGACCGGATTGTATTTTTATGATTCAACGGTAAGCGAACGTGCCCGGTCCCTTAAACCTTCGGCACGTGGTGAGCTCGAAATAACCGACTTAAATCGGACCTATCTGGACGATGGTACACTAAGTGTTGAACTGTTAACTCGGGGAATGGCCTGGCTTGATACAGGAACCTATGATTCATTGCTGGATGCTGCAAAGTTTATCGAAACTATCGAAAAACGACAGGGAACCAAGGTTTGTTGCCCTGAAGAAATTTGTTGGCGCATGGGACATATCGATGATAGCCAACTGGAAGCTCTGGCAGATGAGCTGATTAAAAATGAATATGGTCGCTACTTAAAAATTCTGCTGGAAGAGTGAAAAATATTGTGAACAACAAAGATAACAAATATCACCAGACACAAGAACCTGAACTCGAAATTTCAGTGGTACTTCCCGTTTTTAATGAAGAAGACAATATCGTTGAATTACATACCGAAATTGCCAAAGCCCTCGATGATATTGGGCAGTCCGCGGAAGTAATCTATGTGGATGATGGTAGTGATGATCATACTTTGGATAAGCTTACCGATTTACTAAAAAGCGATTCGCGTATTGTGATCGCAGAATTTAGAAGGAATTTTGGTCAAACTGCTGCAATGGCAGCGGGGTTTGATCTGGCTCGCGGAAAGGTCATTATCACTATGGATGCGGATCGACAAAATGATCCTGCGGACATTCCAAAATTATTAGAGAAAATTGATCAGGGTTATGATCTGGTATCGGGATGGCGGTTTGATCGAAAAGATGGCTACTGGTTTCGATTGTTACCGTCAAAAATTGCGAATCGCCTGATTTCATATATAACCGACGTAAAACTACATGATTATGGTTGCTCGCTGAAAGCCTTCAAGTTTGAGGTTGCCAAACAAATTTCGTTATACGGCGAGATGCATCGATTCATCCCGGCAATTGCGAGCTGGATGGGCGTAAAAATTGCGGAGGTTAAAGTAAATCATCGGGCAAGAGTTGCCGGGGTTTCGAAGTATGGCATATCTCGAACGTTTCGGGTTATCCTGGATTTGATAACGGTAAAATTTCTGTTGAGCTATTCCAGTCGCCCTTTGCAGTTTTTTGGCTCCATCGGCATGTTGAGTAGCTCCCTGGGTATACTGATTGGCATCTACCTGACATATCAGAAATTGTTTTTGCATCAGGCAATTTCAGATCGGCCACTTTTGTTGTTGTGTATTTTGTTGATTTTTATCGGCTTACAATTCATAACTGTAGGATTGCTAGGGGAGCTTATGACCAGAACCTATCACGAAGCCCAGGACAAACCGATTTACAATATTCGAAACCTGTTTCGTTCAAATTAATTTCTGGTGTTTACTGAAATACTGAGTTTGAATTGAGTCTATTCTTGGGTCTTGAGAATTGATATCAGGGGAACGAGAATTATTCTAATCATTAGTTCTTTCTATTTGAGTAGCTGATAAATAATGATAGATTCAAAACTATCCGGAATTGTTGTTGTAATCGTTAACTATAATGGCGGGGAGTATGTTCTTGATTGTTTATCGGCATTACTGAATCAATCCATTTCGCCGGACCGGGTCATTGTTGTCGACAATAATAGTAGTGATCGTTCCAACACAAAGATAAGCGAGCAATTTCCACAGATTGATTTGATCCAACTCGAACAAAACACGGGGTTCGCTGGTGGAAACAATCGTGCATTCGACGCTATTGAGGACGGCAGCTGGGTTGCGTTATTGAACCCCGATACGATTCCAGCGGAAGACTGGTTAGAGCGCTTGGCCAATGCAGCAACTGAGAATCCAAATTGTAGTGTATTTGCCAGCCAGCTTATAAGCGCAGCGGATAATAAAATTATCGATGGAACCGGAGATATCTATCATGTCTGCGGTTTGAGCTGGCGCCGACACCATGGAATGCCTACAGACCATAAACCCGTAATTCTCGATCCGGTGTTTTCACCTTGTGGAGCAGCAGCCATGTACCGTCTCGATGGGATTCGCCAGGTTGGTGGTTTTGATGAAGACTATTTTTGTTACAACGAAGACGTCGATATGGTATTTCGAATGCGTTTGCTGGGGCACCAGTGTTTGTACGTTGAAAATTCCCTTGTCGCCCATGTGGGTTCTGGAGTTACCGGAATCGACAGTGATTTCAGCATATATCATGGTCACAGAAATCTGATTTGGACCTACGTCAAGAATATGCCCGGCTGGTATGTATTATTGTATTTACCCCAACATATAATGCTGAACATCATTTCATTATTGTATTACACCGCCAAGGGCAGGGGTGGCGTTATATGGAAGTCAAAATGGCATGCGCTAAAAGGTCTTGGTCAGGTGTTAAGCAAACGAAAACAAATTCAGAAAAACCGAACAGTATCCGCAGATGTAGTGACTGATGTCATGACCAAAGGATTCACTCGTCCCTACTTTTCGAGGTTTAAATGATTGCATTCATTTATCCACGATGAACGACCCTCAAAACCTCAATATTACTGTTGTTATCGTTAACTACAACAGTGGTGGCTATTTAAAAAACTGTCTTAAGTCTCTACAGGGTTCCATAGTTGGACTGGATATTGTGGTGGTCGATAATAACTCCAGCGATGGCAGTCTTGAGGATATTGAAAGGTGTGTGACAAAACCTCATCAGATAAATATTTTAAAGAATACGCAAAACCTGGGATTTTCCAAAGCAGTTAACCAGGGCGCTCAAAATTCGGAAAAGACTTATATCACATTAATTAATCCCGACTGCACGGCCTTTCCAGGTACGTTTTTTAAACTCCAGCAGTTATTGGATTCTGATAAAAAAATTGGTATCGCCGGCGCGCTTGTATTCAATTCAGATGGCACCGAGCAAAGAGGATGTCGACGAAATGATCCGACATTGAAACGAAGCCTTGTAACGGTTTTGGGAATGGGGAAAAAACGAGAAGGAATTGATATGACCTATCAAAAGATTCCCTCTCAAGCTGTGGAAGTTGATGCTGTTTCCGGTGCTGCGATGATGATTCGGCGGGAATATTTTGATCAGCTCGGCGGTATGGATGAAGATTATTTCTTACATTGTGAAGATTTAGACTTGTGCCGGAGAATGTGGGACAGCCAATACAAAGTGATGTTTCACCCCGCTGCATCGATCTTTCATCGCCAGGGAGCGTCGGCGTTAACAACTTCGTTTGTAGTGGAGCGCCATAAACATAGAGGCATGGAAATTTATAGCAAAAAATTTCCCGAGCCAGATCAATCTGTCCTGGGCAAGGCCTTAACCGTTTTACTTATAAGAGGCCATTTCTGGTTCGGCGTCATCATTGGCGGCCTTAGGTCGATGCAAAGAATTATCGGAGTTAAGCCCCGGAACAATAATCAGAATCACGGCGTATCAGCTCTGGATATAAGCCACTCGAGAAATCCGGTAATTCTGGTTACCGGTGGAAAATCCGATGTAGGGGATTTTTTGCTGAAACATCTTTCTACTACGGATTATCAATGTTTTGTTGTTAGTAGAAGTAAAGCCAACAACGATGCCAATTCCAAGAACATACATTGGCTCAGCCTGGACTATTTCAACAAAACCCCCATAGACGATTTTGGTGAAATAGATATCTGGATAAACCTGGCACCTGTCTGGACCACAAGAAACCTGGCAACGGTATTTCATCAATTTAAGCCAAAGAAAATAATTGCCTTGAGTTCTACCAGTATTCTCGGTAAAGCAGATAGCGAGAGTGAATCTGATCTGGATGTAGTGAATAGATTGCTCAGCGGCGAAAAATGGCTGGAAAACTATTCCAAAGAGTACAATTTAGAAGCCGTAATACTCAGACCCACATTAATATATGGTGGGCCGAGGAATCAGAATATCAATTTTATTGAACAATTAATTAAAATCATTCGAATATTTCCACTGATTGGAGACGGCGCTGCTAGAAGGCAACCCATACATGCTGAAGATGTTGGCATTGCAGTTAAGTTGGTGATGGGAAAAAACCTTGGACCCTTTGCGCAATTTACAATTTGCGGCGGTGAGGAAGTGAGTTATCGCCAGATGGTTACGCGAATTTTTGAAAAGTGTAATATTAAATCTCGATTTATACCCGTCCCACTGAGACCGGTAAAAACGGTCATGTCCATGGTCAATAAAATTCCCGGGTTAAGATTTCTCGATCCAGAAATGGCACAACGCATGACAATGGACCTGGTTTATTCAAATAAACCGGCTAAAACGGCTTTTTCTTTTTTACCAAGAAAATTCAAGCCATAACAGATGCACGAAAAAATGCCCGGACAAGATATATGACAACACTTGGTCTTATTGGCGGTAGTGGCTTTGATCAGCTGGATGATTTTATTGTTAACAAAAAGCAGGAGTTGGGAACCCCATATGGATCCCCCTCCGCCGACCTCATATTTGGATCTTTTTGTGAGCAAGAAATTGTCTTTTTGCCCCGTCACGGCGTTGACCATTCCATTCCGCCACATAGAATAAATTATCGCGCCAATATTTTCGCCCTAAAAAGCCTGGGCATCTCCGAGATTATTGCCCTTGCTGCGGTGGGGGGTATAGCGGCGGATTGTAAACCTGAAACTATTGTGATTCCCGATCAGGTCATTGACTATAGCTGGGGCAGGGAGCACACCTACTATGATGGCGTTGAGAACAAAGATGACGTTGCAAGGAACAAAGTAGAGCATATCGATTTTACCCAACCATTCGATGACAACCTCCGTCAACGCGTCATATCCGCCGCTGAATCTGCTGGTCTTTCATTTAACCCCAGGGGAGTATATGCAGTTACCCAGGGCCCTAGACTCGAAACCGCGGCTGAAATTGATCGTCTAGAACGAGACGGTGCTGATGTTGTGGGGATGACAGTGATGCCTGAAGCTGCGTTAGCCAGGGAACTGGGAATTGCTTATGTCTGTATCGCATTGGTCGTGAATCAGGCGGCGGGGCGTGGAGATCAGGATTTAACCATGGAAACTATTTTCGCAAATTTGGCCATAGCAACTCAGGATGCATTGGCGCTCTTGACGAAATTCGAATAGGCGCTGGGGGACTAAAAGGCTCCAGCCTCGAATTTAGGATTCTTCCGCTTGCGGGATTTCTACCTCGCTTTCCACTTTGACTTCCGCCTCAGATTCAACGGATTCTTCGGGCCAAATACCGAGGATTACGCCAAACCGAGGATGATCGAAATAGTGAACCTCATTGAATTTTAGTCGGCGCTTTTCAGAAATGAAATAATGTGCCTGTTGTAATTCAATTGGTCTCGAACTTAATGTTTGATCAAGATCCAGACTATTTTCTGCTTCCGCCAGTATCGGATTTTCGATTCCAGAATTGTCGATCTGAGACTCTCCAAGTGGATTGTCAGGGTCTACGTAGACCGGATAGGCTCCAGATTCCGGTGACAATTGTAAATCAAGATCGACATATATTAATGCGGTTTTGTATACCCGAATAAATGCATTGGGCAGTACACTAAGTTCGGTACCAATGGATACCACAGGTGCATTTTGAATATTTTCTGCAGGTTGAACCCACTTGGCCGTCTGGAGAATTCGAAATCCCGACTGGGAAAAATTTTCGCGGATGGAATCCAGACGATCTAATACTGGGTCGGTTTCCAACTCGTCTGCCTTAGTTGCGAGTTTCTGGAGTTTTTGAAGTTTCTGAGCAATCCGCTCTGCAGAGAAGGTCCTTACTTCAATAGATTCATCGGCGTTGGCTTGTCGCTCAAATACGATGAGTTCAATGGCATAATCTCTTGCGAGTCCAAGGGTGCTCCAGAGCATGATTACCAGGCCCAGAATCAGCCTAAGATTTGGCCTGTAGAATAGCAAATTTTTCATATACCCCATGGCGGCGAAGTGTAACATATCCATGTGGCAGCATATTCTCAGGGAGATTCCACACCCGAAACTAATGCTACAAAATTTTTAGCCGGAAACTTGAACATTACTACTCAGTACCTCCAGTAATTCATCCATTTTTTCTATGCGATCTGCAGGTTCTTGCATATCACCAAGAATTTTAAATGCATTTGAGCCAGCAAATTTGTAGCTGTGTGGGCTTTGCTGGATTAGCTTAAATATGACTCCAGGATCCACAACTGGATTGTCATGAAATTCGATTATGCCACCGTTCTCTCCAACATCAATTTTACGGATATCCAGCTGCTCGGCCTGTAGTCGTAATGCAGTTAGTCTAAACAGGTTCTTAGTTTGTTCGGGAAGCAGTCCGAATCGATCGATGGTTTCGATTTGTAATTCTTGTAGTTGGGGTAAATCAGGTGCGCTGGCGATTCGTTTATACATGATCAATCGTGTGTGGGTGTTTGGCAAATAGTCCTGGGGAAACAGAGCGGTTAGGTGCAAGTCGATAGTTGTGCTTTTCTCCAGGTTTGCCGGATCATTTAGTTCAGGAAGCCTGCCTTCTTTAATTGCTTTCACCGCCATGGTGAGGTATTCGCTATACAGCGAAAATCCGACATCGTCGATTAACCCGCTTTGGGTTTCACCGAGCAATTCGCCGGCACCCCGAATTTCGAGGTCGTGTGACGCCAGGGCGAAACCGGCACCCAGATCTTCCATGGATTCGATGGCGTCGAGTCGTTTCTTCGCATCGCTTGTGATGATTTCGCGATTGGGTATCAGCAAATAGGCAAAGGCCTGGTGATGGGATCGACCAACTCGGCCTCGCAGTTGATGCAGCTGGGCCAAACCAAATCGATCCGCGCGGTTAATGATAATGGTGTTTGCGCTGGGAACGTCGATTCCGCTTTCAATTATGGTTGAGCAGATTAATACATTGAAACGCTGGTGATAAAAGTCCTGCATGACCCGTTCGAGTTGAAGCTCACGCATCTGTCCGTGACCAATATTAATCTCGGCTTCGGGCACCAGTTCTGCAATATCTGCAGCCATGCGTTCAATGGACTTTACATCGTTGTGTAAAAAGAATACCTGGCCACCCCGTCGGATTTCTCTTAAACAGGCTTCTCTGATTAAACCTCTATTCCATTGGCGGATGAAGGTTTTTATGGACAACCGGTTGATTGGAGGTGTAGCTATTATTGAAATAGCCCGCAACCCCGCCATAGTTATATTCAATGTTCTTGGGATGGGCGTAGCAGTTAAGGTCAAAATATCAACCTGACTTCGTAACTTCTTGATTTGCTCTTTTTGTCGTACCCCAAATCGATGTTCTTCATCAATAATCAACAATCCGAGTTTGTCGAATCGAATATCATTCTGTAATAAACGGTGGGTCCCAACCACAATGTCTACATTTCCCTTAGCTACATTTTTCAGAATTTCAGCGGATTGTTTTTTCGAATTAAATCGCGACAACATGGCGATATTAATGGGCCATTTGGAATAGCGCTCGGTGAAGGTTTGAAAATGTTGTTGGGTGAGCAGGGTAGTGGGCGTTAAAATAGCGACCTGGTGGCCGGCGCTTGCCACAATGAATGCGGCTCGCAAAGCAACCTCGGTTTTTCCGAACCCAACATCGCCACATACCAGTCGGTCCATGGGTTGATCGGAGTTTAGATCGCTAATCACTTCATCGATGGCCTGCTTCTGGTCAGGGGTTTCTTCGAATGGAAACTGGCTGCAGAAACTTTCAAGATCCATAGGATTTACCGTGAATGCATGGCCATTTCGCGCATTTCTGTAAGCCTCGATTTCGAGCAACTCAGCCGCAACATCGTATGCTTTTTCCCGAGCTTTCTTTTTTGACTTGTCCCAGGCATCACCACCCAATCGGTGCAGCGGCGCCAGATCTGGAGATCCGCCAACAAATCGACTGATCAGATTTAACGACAACACGGGAATATATAATTTATCGTTATTTTGATATTCCAAAGTGAGGAACTCAGAGGAGTCGTTACCGATTCTTAGAATCTGCAATCCCAGGTATCTACCCACACCGTGTTCAATATGAACTACTGGATCACCGATATTAAGTTCAGCCAGAGACTTTATGATTGAATCCGGGTCTCGGGAAGTTTCACTTCGCCGACGCCGCTGATACACTTTTTCGCCGTATAACTGGCTTTCGCAGATTATCTCCAGTTGGTTTTGGTCAGAGGTGAGGCCGCGCTCCAGCGTGCCGACAGATAATGCCAATCCAGGTTTAGCCAGATTTTTGAATTCATGAAAATTCTGCACTGACTGGGGCCGCAAACCATTGCTTATCAATACACCTTCCAGCGCTTCTTTGCGGCCCGGTGTTTCGGTGACGATTAAAATCGAGTTATCGGATTTATCGAGATGGTGCAGCAGGTCGCGATAAGGCGCGTCACTTCTCGACTCCACCGGGAATTGTTTATTGGGACTGGTGCAAGCGGCCCAGGTGGCATTTTCCGGGTTTTCTCTTTGTATTGTAATTTGAGAAAATTTATTGAGCCGATCATTCAACTGGTCGAGGGACATGAATAATTGGTTCGGCGGTAAATTTTTTCGCTCCAGATCGTAATTGGCATTGGTGTATCGATCTTCAATTTCGGCCCAAAAGGTTCTGGTGGAATCTTGGAAAAATTCGGTTTTAATGAATATGGAATTGGGCTTCAGATAATCAAAGAAATTGGATACGGTCTCGAAAAACAACGGAAAGAAATATTCTGTTCCGGGAGGGATATTTCCCTTGGAAATCTCATTGTAAATCAGCTGTTTTCGCGGGTCGCCTTCAAAACTACGACGAAAAGCTGAGCGAAATTGTTTAATCCCGGATTCGGTCATGGGAAATTCCCGAGCTGGCAATAAATTAATTTCATCTACCTGTTGTTGTGATCGCTGGGTTTCCGGGTCAAATAGTCTAATACTTTCCAGTTCGACGTCGAATAAATCCAGGCGAAAAGGTGATTCTGAGCCCATGGGATACACGTCTATCAGGCCGCCGCGAACGGCAAATTCTCCTGGTGATATGACCTGATTTACTGAGACGTAGTTGGCATTGATTAGCTGTTGCTTCAGGGTGTCGAGATCAATCGTTTGATTTTTTTTAAGTAAAAACGAATGCCCCAGTACATATTCGATAGGGGGCAATTTTTGGATCAAATTTGAGGTTTGAATCAGTAATATGCCCTGTTCAAGGGTTGGTAAAAATCCAAGAATGCGTAAACGTTCTGAAATAATATCCTGGTGGGGTGAAAAAATGTCATAAGGCAGACACTCCCAACTTGGGAAACTCAATACGGGTATAGATTCAGCGGTCTGTAAAAAATAGTGAATTTCAGATTCTAGAATCTGAATTTGACGTTGATCTTCAAGTACAATAACCAGGATGCCATCAAAATTCCGGGCGGCCTCTACAATTGCCAACCCCATAGCCGCGCCATGCAGATTCGCCCAGGAGATTCCGAAATTTATGTCGGGAAGCAGGGGATTTAATAAAGGCGGGCTGGATAGGTTATCCACGGTTGATATTTTCAGGCAAATTTAAAGGTCGCGAATTTTACCCCTAGCGGGGGATACTTTTCATTATGAATTATGATAAATGGATAATTTCTTTGGTTGAGTGAAAGTCAGGCTTTTGTCATAGCCCATAATGCAACGAATAAAACTGAATAATTATATAAAGTAATGAGCGATAACCCAAAGGTCTGGTGCATCATTCCCGCTGGGGGCGTGGGCGCACGAATGGCCGGTTCAATACCAAAGCAGTACCTTGAAATTAATGGTAGCGCAATTTTGCATCATACCCTTTCCAGAATCTGTGCATGCGATGGGATTGACGGTGTGATAGTTGGTCTCAGCCCCGAGGACAGCTACTGGAAGCAGAAACCCTTTGATCATGCAAAATTAATCGGAACATTTTTTGGGGGTGATGAAAGGGCGCATACGGTTCTAAATGGATTAAAATTCCTCATGACTTTGCCTGGTGTGAGGGAGTCAGACTGGGCACTGGTCCACGACGCGGTTCGCCCCTGTGTGGGACATTCGGATATTATGAATCTGATCAGTCGGGCCAATATCAATCAGAAGGGCGCAGTTTTGGGTTTAAAGGTAGTAGATACCCTGAAGATGGTTAATCATAGCGATGAGGTAGAGGGCACTGAAAACCGAAACAATTACTGGAGAGCACTGACGCCACAAATTTTTCGAATAGATGAATTAATTTGTGGTATTGAATTTTGTATGGGAAAAGGTATTCTGGTCACCGATGAGTCAATGGCCATGGAGCAATTAAATATTAGTCCGTCTATGGTAGAAGGCCAACCCCAGAATCAGAAGGTAACCGTACCCGGAGATCTGGAATTGATAAAGCTATATTTGGAGAATTTTGAGCGATGAGAATAGGTAGTGGCTATGATGTGCACGCCCTGGTTGCAGGACGTCCACTGATCCTCGGCGGGCTGGAAATAGACTGGCATCTGGGTCTGGATGGTCATTCCGATGCTGATGTATTGCTACATGCAATTTGTGATGCCTGCCTCGGTGCTGCTGCATTGGGAGATATTGGAAAACATTTTCCCCCAGATGATGATCAATACAAGAATGCTAATAGCCGAATTCTGCTTAAGGAGGTGGCAAAATTGCTGAAAGGTGAAAACTGGTCGATTTCAAACCTGGACTGCACAGTAATTGCAGAGCAGCCAAAAATCTCACCTTATATCCCGACGATGCAGGCCAACATCGCGGCGGACCTGTCTATTGAGTTGAATCAGGTCAGTGTCAAGGCAACTACCACCGAAGGACTTGGGTTTGTAGGACAGCAACTGGGCATAGCCGCCCAGGCCGTTGTACTCATTCAAAAAGATTAGCGGCCAACCATTCTGCCCAGTGGATTACCACCGAGTAAATGCATATGTAAATGGTAGACTACCTGGCCGCCATGATTACCACAATTTATGATCAATCGATAGCCGTCTTCCGCGATCCCGGCTTCTTTGGCGAGTTTTCCCGCAACCACTATTAGATAACCGAGCACCGCTTCATCCTCCTCCGAAACATCATTAACGGTGGGGATATTTTTATTGGGGATAATCAGTATATGGGTTGGCGCCTGGGGGTTAATGTCTCTAAATGCGGTTACCCGCTCATCTTGAAACAAAATGTCTGCGGGAATTTCCCGGTTTATAATTTTTGAAAATAGGGTCTCTTCAGTCATAACGGCACCTGTATAAATATAATTATGAAAACGGGGTTTGGATACCAATAGATTCTAGGGAGCCTTTGATTAAAACTGGGCAGATCAAGTTGCCACATAAAATAGCACTGGGTAAAATAATCAAGTTCAAAGCGCGAAACGCACACAATAGCACGGCTATTGCGAAGTTTTGCAACGCAGAAATTGCCATGTGATAAATTAGGTTTAAACTCATATTGACTGTTCATGTTTTAATCAGAGGTTCCCTAGGTATAGAAAAACCCCAACTCTAAAGTAATTTCGCTATTCTATGCAACTCGGTATTTTGAATTCCCAGGGCATCCAGGTGTTCAATAGTATTTAAAACATAATCCAGATTTGTGCCTTTGGGGCCTCGAGCCGATCGAATGATTTTTAATGCATTTACAGTTTCCATCTTTTCAGCATATTGGGGGTGGTCGGTTCTTGATACAAATGTAAGCGCATTTACCATTTTGCCATTTTCAAGATGCGCGGTGATAAAAACAGGACGATATGCATCGGTGACCATTTCCCTTTCAAACAAATAATTGGCAGCCGGTTTTACATACTTTTTGGCAATGCGATATGTAATGCCCCGACACGACCCACCTTGAGCAAGCGCGAGAATCAGCCCCGGATTTTTTTGGGTTCCGCGATAAGCAACTGACCATAAGCAAAGTCTGCGGTGATAACCATACAATCTGGCGGTATGTGATTCTGCTGTAGGAATACCCGGGTCCCACATTAATGAGCCGTATCCAAAAACCCAGAGTTCCGATTCTGGCATTACCAGATTATGGGTATCAATCAAGCTGATTGAGCGTGATGTGTATAGACTTTTATTCACAAAATTTTTAATGGTATGGGTCGGATGATCTTACTGGACAAATCACACCACATACAAGGCAGGGAATCAAATTTGCCAATTTCGGTGTATCGGAGGTTTTTAAAGGGAATCGGTTAAGGGGTAACGGGCTCCGCACGGGTCAAATTGGGGTCAACATCATAAGCCTGCCCAAATCCTTTTATAAATCGTCCAGACCTGGGCTGCAACTGGAACACCTGAAAGTCCGCCAATGATGCAAGGGTTTCGACGATTTCTCCGTGATCATTAATTAAATTTTCCAGGGCGGTGGAGAATGCTCCAGATTGACGATTTATGGGGAAAACATCACACTGAAAACATAGTCGTATCCGGGCATAAATCTGCTTTGTGTTTTTTTCGTCATCGATAATCATGATGCTCGCTCGACCCCGGCCCAGATTGGCCGTATGACTGGCAAGGGTGCTAACCAGGATAAAAAACGAACCCGCCTGATCTCTATGATATGGCGCATAACTCACCCATGGTTGATTCTCATCATTAATCGTAGACAGCACGAGTGATCGTCGGGACTCCACAAATGATCTGGCTTCGATGGCAATCTCGGACAGCAGTTGTTTTGTCATCGACCCAATATTAATATTAAACTTAAGGGAAACTGATCATGGATAACGATCAGCCATCAGGACCAGCCATAAGGATCAACGATAATAATCAGGGACATTGGCGATATCGATTCAGGCCGGCATCCAAATCAGCAATCAGGTCATCAATATCTTCAAGCCCGGCGTGGATTCTGATTAATAACAAGGGTTTATCACTTTTTGACTGCGTAGTTTCAATGGGCAGGATCAGGCTTTCATAGGCGCCCCAGCTATAACCCATTGCAAACAGTTGCAGATTATCCAGAAAGGCGGCTTTCGCTTTATCAGACCTTTTTTCTATCTCAAATGAGAATAGTCCAGAAGATCCGGTGAAGTCCCGTTTCCAGAATTCATGTCCGGGGCAGTCTTCCAGAGCAGGGTGCAATACCCGATGAACATCGGGCTGGGATTTTAGCCAATGCGCTAGTTGCAAAGCCTGTTGCTGATGCTGGGTCATGCGCAAACTTAAGGTGCGGATTCCTCTCAGACCGAGATAGGCATCGTCAGGGCCTGCGCAATGTCCAATAATATCTTTTGTTCTTCTTAAAGCCGGATAATGTTTTTCATCGGTAACGATGGCGCCGAGCATGGCATCAGAATGACCGACGACATATTTAGTTGCAGAAGCCACAGAGATGTTAATACCATGGTCCAGAGGTTTAAAGAAACAGGGTGACGCCCAGGTGTTATCCATAATGGTAGTGATCCCCTTTTTATTTGCGACCTCGACGATTGTCGGGGTATCCTGTACTTCAAATGTCGATGTCCCTGGTGATTCGAGGAATATGCAACGGGTATTATCCTGGATCAGTTGTTCGATTTCCAAACCCAGCATAGGGTCATAATAAGAAACAAGGACGCCAAAATCAGTGAGCACATCATTACAAAATTCTCGGGTAATGCTATAGACGGAATCCGTTATCAACAGATGGTCACCGGATTTTAAACAGGCGGTTAATGCTGTTGTAATCGCAGCCATGCCAGAGGAAAAAACCAGGCCGGCATATCCATTCTCAAGGTCTGCCAGGGTATTTTCAAGGGCAATACATGTCGGGTTCCCTCGTCGACCGTAAGTGATGCTATTGAGCGTATATTTATTATCCGCTGCCCATTTGAGATCTTTAAGTGTTGGGAAGACTACCGTAGAACCGTGGTATACCGGCGGGTTAACAAAACCTTTTTGTTGTTCCGGATCCCGACCCTGGTGCAGTGCACGGGTTTTGAAATTAAGTTCGGATTTTTTCTTCGCCGAATCCTGCTTGCTACTTTTCAAAATTATAAAAACAAATTTGGACCGGATTACTTCAGCCGGCTCAACTCACTAACCAGTACGGATAACATGGCAAAATCCGGGCTGGTTTCTTCCTGAAGGTTTTTGACCATGGCATTGAGATTCTGAATCAGTTGATTATTTTTTTCCGACCAGGATTTCAAGCGAGCATTACCCGAATCTTTTGATGCTGAGCTAACTATGTTATGCGTAATATCTGTCTGGTGACTACGTAAGTCACTTGCCAGGCTAAACTTAGATCTTTCATGCCAGTTATTTTTCACCCCAAGGGCAGAAATTTTGCCCTGAAGCCACTCCAGCCCAAGCACACGCTCTAGTCCAAAATACACATCCGCGACCTGATCTACGGGTTGTCTTGAATCCAGAGAAATGTTGATGATATCCAACGCATTTACCATAGCCATTCGTGCTGTGAGATTGTTTGCCAAATCTACAGGCAAACCGCTTTGCACCAGTTTGTGCTGGTAATTCTGGCTCTTTGTCGTTGATGATGTAACGGAATTTTTCTCCAGTACCTGGTGAAGTTTGCGATAACCCGCTGAAAATCGTTGGACGATGGAATTTATGTCCATGGGCTGACTACAATTTCTGAGCAGCCATAGAATTGCAGATTCCAGGGTCAGTGTGACATCCGTTAAGCAGCGCATTTGCAGGTGTGCATCTACTTTATTGTCCAGCGCCTGGATTTTGGAAATTACTAAATTACTATTTAGAATATCCCTGGCGGCAACAAAGGCAGAAATAATATTTTCAACCGTGCTTCCAGTTAACTCAGCCAGACGCAAATGACTGGTTGAGCCCATGGTGCCAACGTAACTGTTGGTAATTTGAGTTGAAATGATTTCCCGTTTTAATCGATGTTTATGAATTTGTTTTAAGTAATTATCAGATATCAGAGCAGGGAAATAGTTTTCGATTTCATCTTTCAGATAGGCATTATCCGGCAGATTTGATTCGAGCAGATTCTGATAAAGATCCATTTTGCTATAAGACAATAAAACAGCAAGTTCGGGTCGGGTTAAATATTTTCCAGCCTCATAGCGCTCTTTTAGCGTGTTATTGTCCGGGAGATATTCGAGTTCTCTGTTCAGCAAATCACTTTGTTCAAGAAGTAAAATCGCCCGGGATTGCTGGGGCATTAATTCTTTGCTGCTGGTTGTTTCGATGCTAAGAATTTGTGTTTGCAGATAGTTATTTGCAAGTACCAGGTGACCTATTTCTTTTTCCATTTTTGCCAGAGTGGTATTGCGTTTGGCTAAAGTGAGATTACCTTTTTGCATTTCCGAGTTCAATAAAATCTTAATGTTGACTTCATGATCGGATGTATCAACCCCGGCTGAATTGTCTATGGCATCGGTATAGACCAGACCGCCCCTCTGGGAGAATTCAATTCGGGAAAGCTGAGTCATGCCCAGATTCCCACCCTCACCAATGACCTTACAACGCAGTTCGTTAGCGCTGACCCGTAAATTGTCGTTGTTTCTGTCCTGGGCATCACCGTGGGATTCGGACGAAGACTTAACATAGGTTCCAATCCCACCATTCCAGAGAAGTTCTACTTCGGATTTTAAAATCAGATTAATTAAATCCGTAGGCGCATAGGCATCCTGTTTAGCACCCAATACCTTTTTCATCTGGGGAGAGAGTTTTATGGACTTTGCATCCCGGGAATAAAGCCCGCCACCTTTGGAAATCAGCTTCTGGTTATAGTCGGACCAGGACGAACGAGGTAGTTCGAAAAGCCGTTTTCGTTCTTTGAAACTAACGGCCACATCTGGGTCAGGGTCAAGAAAAATGTGCATATGATTGAATGCAGCAACCAGCTGGATTTTCTCGGACAACAACATGCCATTTCCAAACACATCTCCAGCCATGTCACCAATTCCTGCCACGGAAAATGGCTCAGACTGAATATCTTTGCCCAATTCACGGAAGTGTCGTTTGACCGACTCCCAGGCACCGCGCGCAGTAATCCCCATTTTTTTATGGTCGTATCCTGCTGAGCCCCCCGATGCAAATGCATCGCCGAGCCAGAAACCATAGCTCTCAGAGATTTCATTTGCAATATCAGAAAATGTGGCTGTACCTTTGTCTGCAGCGACCACGAGATAAGGATCGTCCTGATCCATGCGGATCACATTTTGAGGTGGAACAATTTTATTGCCAGATAAATTATCCGTTACATCCAGCAGACCACTGATAAATAATCGGTAACATGCAATGACTTCCTGGAGAATTTCATCCCGACCTGAAGATGGCAACTGTTTGGCAACAAAACCACCCTTGGATCCTACTGGAACGATAACTGCATTTTTAACTCGCTGAGCCTTAACCAGTCCCAGTACTTCCGTGCGGAAATCTTCCGGGCGTTCTGACCAGCGCAATCCACCTCTGGCAACCAGTCCACCACGTAAATGTACCCCTTCTACACGGGGGGAATAGACAAAAATTTCAAACCTGGGTACAGGCTCGGGGATTCTTGGAATCGAGGGAGAATCGAATTTAAACGAAATATAGGATTTTGGAGAATTGTCCTCTTTCGGTTGAAAATAGTTAGTACGTAATGTTGCAGAAATCACATCGAGCAAGGCCTGTATGATTCGTTCTTCGTCCAGAGTACCAACATCATTAAGAAGACGGTTGACCTCCTGCTTGAATTTCCGAACCCCGGCATTGTGTTTGCGAGGGTCAAAGCGTGCCGCAAACAGGTTTGATATTACAACTGCAATTTTTGGATTTTTGGTTAATGCATCGATAATATAGTTTTCGCTGTATCGCAATCGCACTTGCTTTAAATATCGGTAGTAGGCGCGAAACAGATTTATCCTGCGCCAACTTATGCCAGCCAGCAATGTAAGTTCATTGAAACCATCATTCTCTGCGGCACCATTCCAGCACTGGACAAAGGTTGCCTCGAAATTTCGGGCGCTGGTGTCGAAATCAAACTTCTTGCTATCTTGACGAACAATTTCGAATTCCAAAATACGGAATGCTTTTCCGGACGTAGTTGTGACTTTGTAAGGGCGGCCACCAAGAATACGTACACCCATATTTTCCAGAATGGGTATGGCGTCTGACAGCGCAATTTTTTCTTTACAGTAGATTTTAAAGCTGGCATAGGCAGCTCGTGCAACGCCAGGTCTTTGTGACAAGCTTAATGAAGCATAAATGTCTCCATCACCAAGTTGTTGAAATATACTTATATCTTCAACAGCATTTTCAGCAGAGAAATCATATTCGTAAGCGGTAGAGAATCCATCATGAAATTCGTCGAGAATTAAATTTGCTTCATCTCGACCAGATTGTGATTTGATTACCTCATACAAATTATCGTCCCAGTCCCTGGCAATTTCCTGAACCACAGTCTCAAGCGCTCCGGCGTCTATCGCTGTGGCGATGTCCGGATTAGTATGAATGGTGTAGTGAATTCGTGTCAATATTGAAGAAGAAAAATAAACATCGAACTCTACTTCGTTTGCTTTGAGCTGTTTTCCGAGAAAGTTTTGAATTTTGGTTCTTAATTGACTGTTAAACAGATCTTTGGGGACATAAACCAGGCAGGAGTAATAATGCCCACATACATTCTTATGGAGATGCAATCGGGTTTTCCGTCTTTCCTGGTTAAGCAACGTCATACACAATGAATACAGGCTCTTCATATCCATTTGGAATAATTTTTCCCTGGGCAGAGTTTCCAGTATGGTCCTTAATTCTTTGTAGGCATACCCTCCTTTTCGCAATGTGCTGGTCTCAAGTACATGTGCTGTTTTTTTGCGTAAATGGGGAATGTCTGAAGTTGGATATGCTGCAGTTGACCCGGCCTGAAAGCCGACAAAACAACTGACTTTTCGTTTTCTTTTTCGACTACCAAAAGCATGATCAAAAAGAACGCAATCCATATAGTTTGGCCGATGAATGTTCGCCCGTTGTCTGGTTTTGGTGAATACCAACGGTGCGGTTTCGTTGAAGACTATCTTGGGCAGGATTTTCAAAACCGACCTGGAATCTCTCGCGCCTGCAATCCTCAACGTTCCCAACAGTGATTTCTTATCCAGTTTTATGGTTTCTTTCTTCCCGGATTTACTTATTTCCAGCTCACAATATCCAAGAAATGCAAAGTTATCCTCAGTCATCCAGCGGAACAATTCACCATATTCGGCAAATGCCGGACCTTTTTTGATTGACTCCACAGCATCTGCATTCTGCAAAATATGTTGTCGCATGGGCTGCCAATCCTGGACCACGCCACTAATTTCGGTAATTACTTTTTTTAGCTCAGATGCAATTGATTTGTGCTCGTTCTCCGGGGTGAAGTCGATGACAAACTGAATGTACGATTCGATCAGAACATTCTTTCTTTTTGATTTATCTAATGGATCAGACTTGCTGTAGTCTGTCGCCTTTCGTTTGGAATTCCGCGTTACGGCAAATAAAGGGTGAATGGTTTGCAAGGGCGTTTTTCGTAATCCATTTAGTGTCATCAGCAGGGAATTGATGATAAATGGCCGATCGTCGAGAACAATATTAATTGTCGTTCTGTCTGGTTCGTTGTAGATGTCAATAATGATTTGTCCTCGCTTCCTTGTAGAGGCCAACTTGCGATGTTTCAGTGCCGACTTCCTGAACTCCATCGCTCTGCCTGGCTCGAAATCCTGTTTAGACAGGCGATGATAATAGGTTCTTAAAAACTCAATTTCCTTAGCCGAGAGTTTAGGCTTAACTTTACGCTTAAGGGTACTTATCAGAGATTCAGTAACTGAGTTTTTCATAATTCTTAGGCTCGGGAGAAAGGTTGATTCATTGTAAACAATCTTAAAAGATAAATGGGCTCTTTTTTGATTTCTAATATCTATTTGATCGAACTTTAGATATCCGGCGATTATGCATTAAATTTCGGAGGCTGAAATAATTACCTTGTAATTTCGAACAAAATCAATAATTATGTATTTTAGGAACTCCTGAACAAGACATGACCGATCAACCTGTGATCAAACCCAATAAATCGCGTGGCAATATCTGGATTAAAAAATCTCGCCCAAGTGATTGTATGGGCTCGGCTATTGCACCAATTTTTAGCCTTGATCTTAATCATTTTACTCAGTGCAATTTTAAGTGGCAATTTAGTTCGCCCAGACTTATTCAGAGGTTCCTTGGCATAAATCCCTCTTATTAGAATTGAAATAGCCCATCGCTTTGTAAATGAATATTCTGGTTTTTGATATTGAAACTATTCCGGACACTGTGACTGGAGCCCGTATATATGATCTCAACGGGCTGTCGGATGATGACATCGCCAAAGCGATGTTTGCAAAGCAGGTTCAAAAAACTGGTGGATCTGATTTTTTACCTTTGCATTTGCATCGGGTTGTGGCGATCTCGGCAGTTTTGCGAACGGGGGATACTCTCAAGGTCTGGTCTTTGGGAAATGCAGATTCTAATGAAAGGGATTTGATTAGTCGATTTTATGATGGCCTCGATCGGTATTCACCAACTCTGGTTAGCTGGAACGGCGGTGGATTTGATTTGCCAGTTTTACATTACCGCTCGATGCTAAACAATGTAAATGCTCGACGCTACTGGGACAACGGTGAAGACGATCGGGAATTTAAGTTTAATAATTATCTCAATCGATTTCATTGGCGTCATATCGATCTGATGGATACTCTGGCAGGATTTAATTTTCGCGGTGCTGCACCTCTGGATCAGATTGCGGTGATGCTGGGTTATCCCGGAAAGCTGGGTATGAGTGGTGCAGCGGTGTGGGATACCTATCAGCAGGGTGACATCGAAGGCATTCGCCAATATTGCGAAAGCGATGTGCTGAATACTTATCTGGTTTATCTGCGATGGGAGTTAGTCCGTGGAAATTTTGACCAGGATAGTTATGCACGAGAGTGTGACAAGGTAAGAGCGTTTTTAACCGACTCAGATCAGCCGCATTTTGATGAATTCCTCCAGGCATGGGATAAGACCCAGGAAACCCCAGCAAAGAAACCTTGATGGCACGAGAAAAAGTGTTGCTGGAAGCACGGGTTGAAGACTTAACCCATGATGGCTGCGGTGTGGTTAAAGTTGATGGCAAGGTTTATTTCGTAAATGGCGTACTGCCAGAAGAGCAGATTCGGTTTATACCCGGCAAAAAGCGAAAAGGTAAACACCAGGGAGAGCTGGAAACCATTTTAGATCCGTCTGGCCAGCGAATTGAACCTGAATGCGAATACTTTGGGATATGCGGCGGTTGTGCGTTACAGCATGCGAAAAGTGCTAGTCAGCTAAAATTCAAGGAAAAAATACTTTTTGATAATCTCGAGCGGATTGGTCGGGTTAAAGTAGAAAATATTATTCCATCTATTCAGGGAAAACCGTGGCACTACCGCAGAAAAGCGCGGCTTGGAATAAAATACGTGCCGAAGAAGGGCGGCATTTTGGTTGGGTTTCGGGAACGCAGCAGCAGTTTCATTACCTCTTTAATGCATTGCAAGACGCTTGACACGAGAATTGCTGACTTATTGCCCGCATTGCATGAATTGTTATCCGGAATGAGCCAGAATAACCGGATCCCCCAGATCGAAGTTGCCGTTGGTGATAATGAAATTGCCCTGGTACTTCGGCATCTGGAACCGCTCAGTCCTGGAGATTTTGAATTGTTAACCGAATTCGCAACAAACACCAGGGTGTCAATGTACTCGCAATCCGCTGGACCTGACAGCATTACCCCCATCTGGCCAGAGTCTCCCGGTCTACTGAAATATCGCCTTGAAAATTTTGACCTGAACCTGGAATTTGGCCCTATGGATTTCACCCAGGTGAACAGCGAAGTAAATCAGCTCATGGTGAGTCTGGCAGTAACATACATCGACCCGCAACCTGCAGATAAAATACTCGATCTATTTTGTGGACTGGGGAATTTTACGCTTGCCTTGGGTCGTTCCGGTGCCCATGTCGTGGGAATCGAAGGGGACGCCCCGTTGGTTGCACGTGGTACCAGCAACGCAAAATTAAATAAACTTGAAAACGTTTCATTTCAGAATCTGAATCTGCATAGCGAAGGGTTAACTCAGAAAATTGAAAATCAGCGGTTTAATAAAATGTTACTAGATCCACCCAGGTCGGGGGCATTTGATGTCGTGTCCGATCTAGTACCGGTGATAAGACCGGAAAAACTGGTTTACATTTCCTGCAATCCGGCCACCCTTGCCCGGGATGCGGATGTTATGGTCAATCTCAATGGCTACCGACTAACTCATGCCGGTGTCATTGACATGTTTCCCCATACTGCCCATGTTGAATCCATGGCGGTATTTGAGCGCTAGAGTCTAGGAGCAAGGCCGTGTCTGCGTAGCCGTAATTGAGCGAAGTCGTATCTGAGCGAGGTCGTGCCTAGATGCCTTCAGATTAATAAATGCTCAGGAATCTTATGTTTTTCGATTACCAATATCGTCCGGAATATCTTTGGGAAGGTCTTTTGGCAGATCGATAGTGGGGCCAATGCTTACCTTGTTTTGACGTGATGAACTATTGCTTTGATTTTTTCGCCCACCAGAAGGTCGACGTGGTTTTGGTGCACCTGGGTCAGCCGATTTTTTTTGTGCGGATGATCTGGGCTGCCTAGGCGGTCTTGGTGGCCTGGATTCCTGGCTCTGCGGTGTATTTGGCGATGCCTCCGGATTAAATCGATCTGGATTAGCCGCAGGATTTTTGGTTCTCGGTTTACGGTTCGTTGTGCTGGATTTATTTTGTCCGGATCGGCCCGCATTGCTGGAGCGATGTTCCTGGGTCGATTTTTGAGAATGTCTGCTCGATTTATCTGCTCCAGAATTTCGGTTCTCGGGTTTGCGCTGGCCGCGGTTTTGCTGATTGTTACTACGACCACGGCCTCTGCTCTGATTATCCCCGGATCGATTCTGGTTAGGCCTGCGGTTTTGTCCACCACTTCTATTTGGTTTGACTCCGCTAGGTTTTTCCGGTTCGGTGCCTTTGCCGAATAGCGCCTGAAACAAGCGGCGAAAAATTCCTGGTTTTTGCGGTGCTGAATTGATATTTTGTTGTGCCTGCTGGGCCGGAGGTGCAGCGTGATCGATTTCGTCGAGTTGGACTAATGCCGCTTCAGCTTTAATCGCGTTATGTTTTTTCTGAGTTTCTTCATCAGATCCATCTAGTTCGATTTTCTGCTGGTAGCTGGCCATACTGGAAATTTCATCGAGCTCTTCACTCTTCAATCGTTTGATCTGGAAGTGTGGGCTAGCCAATTCGTCAGAAGGAATAATAATTATTCTCGATGCCAGCCGGGACTCGAGTTGCCCCAGCTCGTGACGCTTTTCATTTAACAAATAGGTTGCCATGTCCAATGGCAGAACTACCTGTATGGCTTCGGTGTTTTCCTTTAGCGCCTCGTCTTCGATTATGCGTAGCAGGTTCAAAGAAGATGATACAACGCTTCGGATTGTACCCATACCTTCGCAGCGCGGGCAGGTTCGGTAATTGGCTTCGCTGATGGAAGAGCGCAAGCGTTGTCGTGACATTTCCAGCAAACCAAATCGAGAGATATGACCGACTTGGACCCGTGCTCGATCTGCCTGTAAAGCATCTTTTAGGCGAGTTTCTACTGCGCGCTGGTTACGATTCACGGTCATATCGATTAAATCAATGACAATTAATCCACCCATGTCCCGGATTTTCAGCTGTCGGGCAATTTCGTCCACCGCTTCGAGATTAGTTTGTAATGCGGTTTCTTCGATGTCACTTCCCTTGGTCGCACGAGCAGAATTGACATCTATAGAAATCAATGCTTCCGTATGGTCAATGGCGATTGACCCTCCCAGGGGAAGATTTACTTCGCGGTTAAATGCAGATTCAATCTGACCTTCGATTTGATATCTTGAAAACAATGGGACGCTATCATCGTATAACTTCAGCTTGTACAGATTTTGTGGCATGACCTGGTTGATAAAACGTTTTGCACGTTCATACACTTCGGTGTCGTCCACAATAATTTCTGAAATGTCCTGAGAAAGGTGATCACGGATGGATCTAACGATGAGATTGCTTTCCTGATAAATCAGAAACGGCGCTTTGGTGCCAGTTGAAGATTGCTCAATGGTATCCCAGAGCTTTACTAAAAAGTCCAGGTCCCACTGTAACTCGCTTTCGCTACGGCCAATGCCTTCCGTCCGTGCAATTAACGAATGTCTGGAATCCACATTCAAATTGGCCAGAACTTCTCTCAATTCACTACGTTCATCACCGGCTATTCTCCGGGAAATCCCGCCACCTTTTGGATTGTTTGGCATTAACACCAGAAATCGACCGGCCAGGCTGATAAAGGTAGTCAGTGCAGCACCCTTGGAGCCCCGTTCGTCTTTATCGACCTGAACAATCATTTCCTGACCTTCCTTGATCACCGAATCGATTCTTACATTGGTAATCGCTGTCTTGGAATCGTATTTACCGAAGTATTCCCGATAAATTTCCTTCATAGGCAAAAAGCCTTGTTTTTCTGCACCATAGTCCACAAAACAGGCTTCAAGGCTGGGTTCAACTTTGGTGATAACACCTTTGTAGATATTGCCTTTTTTCTCCGACCGAATAGCAGATTCAAGATCAAGATCGATCAGTTTCTGTCCGTCTACAATAGCAACTCTCAGCTCTTCGGCGTGAGTCGCATTAAATAACATTCTTTTCATTTTATTTTTCCTTTTGCCCTGCAGGCTTGCATCATAAACTGATAGCAAAACCCGCTGGACTGTGTTTAAAGCCTGCACTGATATCTATCAGGCAGATCGAATCTAAAACACGGTGGCGACAGCAGAACTGAGAATAAAAGAGGTGGAACCAGAAAGTTACTTTAGTCCCATCTTAAAGAGACCTTTGGGTTTCCCGAGGGTAAATTACAAAACAAATTTAATTCGTTTTGGAATCCTTAAATTGCATATGGATCATGCAATAACTCCGAGTTTATCCATCGCGACGGGTCGGTCAATATTCGAGTTATCTGGTCAATTAATCAGATAACTTATTGAATAATAACAATTAAATTTCTTTTTCCTTACGTCGGTTATCAATGGATCATTCGATAAACATCATCCACGCCATAATGGATACCTTAGTGGTCATCCCGGCGGATACGATTAAATCGAGAAAACAATTTCCGGTTCTTTATTCCCTGGAGTAACTGGCCAATGGCAAGTTTTCTAAATCCAGGGCAGCTTATTTCTTAATACCTCTTAACCCTTCTCGGGTCCTGTATTGAGCGCCACCGCCCAATATTCTGCGTCAAAATTTTATGAGCGCAGATAAAAATTTTTCTTTTGTCCAATGGCGGGTAGGACAGAAATTCCAGTAAATACACTTAAATCTTGGGAATTTCTGGCTTGAACCTTCGGTTCAACAATTAAATTACCGGTGATTTGCATCTAATTTCAATCCAAACCTTAATACCAAGGCGAATTCAACATTCAGTCAATACTGTAATCCTGTGGCCCTGTATTCCGTGTACCCTTGTCCAAAGCGACCGGGCGACTATATCAAGCTTAATTCTTGATTACAATGATAAAAGCGTCGCCAAATAATCATTCAACCCTAGGGGGCTAGCACAAATCACAATCGTCAATGCTGGTTGCACCACCAGATAAATTGCCGCTGAAGGTAATTGCAGTATTTAATGGCTGTCCATTAAATAGAAATTCACCGCTAATGGAAGAACAATCGTCAGCAACCGAACCTCTGGCGCCATTTATATCGACGTTTGGATTTTCGAATGTGATATCGATGTTAAATGTGCCATCAGCTAATACAATGCCAGATCCCGACCAACCGTTGGGCACGGTGTCTGCAATTCCAATCATCGTTAAAAGTCCGTTTATAACTGAGGCTGATCCCGCAACATCGCTGCTGAATCCAAGGTCGCAAAATACGCCATCACAATTACGAAATGAGGTGAAGGCATGAGCGGGAATAATAATGGATTTGACTACTGGGGTAGACCATGTTGCGGGCAGGGCGATTGCCATGCCTTGTAATAATTTTCGTCGCAACTTTTTATTCATTATAAAGCTCCTCAACAGGTGTCATCGGTTAATCTTTTCATTGCGAATTCTACAGTGACCAGGGTCAATATTGTAGTGTTAAAACAGAAAAGCTGATGTGCTATATAATTGAATTAGCCATCCACAATGTGTAAACTCCGCGCTTATTGCAGGCGCGTAGCTCAGTTGGTTAGAGCACCACCTTGACATGGTGGGGGTCGGTGGTTCGAATCCACTCGTGCCTACCAATTTCTTCATTAAAATCAAATAGATATGGCATTAGTTTGGAATTGGTGAAAAATCATTTGTATTATTTTTGGTAAACCGATCCGGGTTTAGTTGTAATCACTGTAAGCTAAATCTATTTATCTGCTTATCAACATTTTCACTCAGAAACTTGATTAAAGTTTTTATTCGTGCAGACTTTTTCATATCCCTATGAGTTAATACCCATAGATCTATCGTCATTTCAGGTATAACGCCACCGATTCGTGTCAGTTTCGTATCGGGCTCTCCTAGATAACAAGGCAGTACAGCCAGTCCGAGCCTTTCTCTTGCTGCCGAATACAAACCTAATACACTGTTGGTGCGAAATCGACAACAGCGGTCCAGATTTCTCTCATCCATCCATTTTTCGAGAGCTGGGTAGATCATGGCTTTGTCCGGACCCAGCCAATTCATATCGCTGATATTTATCGGCTCCGTTGATTGTGAAATTAATTGATCTTGACCGTACACTGCATAAGTAAGTGTTCCTACCTTGCGACCATACAATGTTTCATCTGGATTGAGTGTGGGACGAATAGCAATGTCGGCTTCATGTTTTGACAAGCTGAATAGCTGATTTGACAGAGAGACTTCCAGATTGATTTTTGGGTGCTCGGCTTGAAAATTGAAAAATAACGGATTTAAAAGACCAACCAACAGTGAGTCGAGGGTTGTAATCCGAATAACACCAGATAGGTCGAGGTCTCGCCCGATTATGCGGCGCTCTACCTCCGCGACATGGGATTTTAAATGTTGGGCAGTGGCTGTTAACTCTTCACCAGCCAGGGTCGGTACACAGCCTGATCTTCCGCGATTAAACAATTTGACCTTTAGCCTGTTTTCGATTGCCGATAGACGTCTTGATACAGTCGCGTGACTAACTTCCAGATGTTCCGCAGCACCAATAAGGGTTCCTGTATCAGCGACACTCAACACAAGTTGAAGATCGTTCCAATGTAATTTACTGTTCATATTTGCAATTCTAACGTACAAATATTGCCAGTTACATTACAATTATGTACAGATATTATTAGTTAACGGTAATTGTAACTTCCCTGCTAATCATCAGAATCATGAATGTACTCATAGTCTATTGTCATCCCGAACCCCAGTCATTTAACGCTGCACTCAAAGATGTTTCTGTGGAGACGTGGCACTCGTTGGGGCATACGGTAGAAGTTTCCGATCTTTACGGCGAGGAATTTGATCCATCTGAAAAAGCCAGCCACTTTACAGATCGCAGAAACCCTGAATGGTTTTCTGCCGCGGATGAACAACGTCATGCGAGTACGAATAGATCTCTTCCTGATAGCATTGTAAGGGAGATCGAACGGTTGGAGTGGGCCGATTTTGTCTTATTGCAATTTCCACTTTGGTGGCATGCGCAACCTGCGATGCTTAAAGGGTGGTTTGATCGGGTCTTTGTGAACGGCTTACTGTATAGCAGCACAATGCGTTACGACCGAGGGTATTTTAAGGGTAGACGCGCCATGTGTTCGGTTACCACAGGTGCTCCCGAGGCGACTTTCCAGGGAAACGGTCGTGGAGGAAACATGGACGTCATGCTCTGGTCGACCCATTACTCGCTTTATTATATGGGCTTTGAGGTTCTGCCCCCATTTCTCGCTTTTGGTATACAAAGCTCTGGATTTGCTACGATAAACGATGATCAGATGCACCACCATTTAAACGCTCAAAAAACGGCATTAGCCCGCACACTGAAACGAACTGAGCAAATGTGTCCAATTTCGTTCCCTGGCTGGAATGACTGGGACTCCCTTGGCCGACAGATAGGAAAATAGATCAGTGTCTTACTAATACTTCACGTTTTTAGAAAATACAGAGTTGTGAATGGCCTCTTTATAAAAATTAAAAATTATCACCGTAAATCTCGTATGGCTCATTGAGGGCAACAAGCAGTCGTTACTATCGACATACCCGCTTTTCAGCAGACTTCCCTGCTCAGTAATTAAATACGTTTATTTGCATTCAGCTTTCAACAATTTGAATTGGACCATTTAAGAAGTTTGTGAAGCGATATTGGAAGAGACCCAATGCGGTGTATTCGGATTGTGTAATTATCAGATGTTTGAAAACACAGTCCTCTCTGATTTGAAATCGAATTTTTTATAGTGCGCATAATACGGGTATTAATCCATCGTTCACCAAATTTTATTTTGAGGATACCAAAGGCATGAATTCGACGGAATAGCTCTTGCCGGGAAAATTGGGATGGATCCGAAATGCTGGTAATGTTTTTAAACATGTTGAGTGAATAATAATTAGCATTTCCTTGTTGGGAAACTCCTGGATTTCTATCCTCTATACACTGTAACAATTCAGTAAATTTATTTGCCGCACTGCTGGTTTTTCGACACAGGATGGTAAATTGATTGTCTTTATCTGAAATTTCGATGGTGCCTTCGATCAGTACCGGTCCATCGTCAAAATTTTCTGTCATGTGGTGGAAACTGAACCCCGTCACTGGGTCACCATTGTAAACAGACCAGCTTGAGGCTTTTATGCCTCGGTAATTTGGCAGTAGGCCATTGTGGTAGTTTATTTTTTGCTCAAAAATATCAAGTAATTCTGGAGATAATTTTTGTGGAAAGTAAAAGGTCAGCAATACATTCGGTTGATACTTTGATTTTAATTTCTTAACAAATTTTGGATCGTTTACATTGTTATTTCCAGGAACAACAATATCCGCCCCGGCTTTACGGGCAAGGAAATAAATATTCTTGGGCGTAGGGGTTTTATTGTTTTCTCGACCATTCCAAATTAATCGTAGTGCCTTGTTTACTTTTGCTCTATATAGTCGATATAACATTTTTAACGAACAGGGATGGCTGAGCATTACCACTGCAGCTATTTCCATATCCTTTCTTTTTGATATGGCGTGACAGACCCCATCAAGAAGTATTGAAGGCTCCCAGGGTGAGCTATCACAAAAAATGACAAATTTTTTTACCATCTTCTGTATCTCAATCTGATCATTAAATCCATCTTCGCCAAAAGGTTTGGTGTATAATTTTTGTTGGATACGATACACTGTTTCAACATTTATTGAGAAATTCTAATGAAAGTAAATACTAAGACCAGCAAAAACCCAGATTTTATGATTAGCAATCTAACGTCACTGTTTAATAGTACAATCAAGCCCGTCAAATGGCTAAAACCAGTTGTGAAATCCGTACTTTTGCCCCAGCATGCAGATGCGGGAAGTAAGTAATTTGTAACCGATTTATAAATGGTTCGGGTGTTATAGGGAAGAAAATTGATAGCACCACTTTAATTCGGTTTTCCCTTATAATCCGCCGCTTGCTGTACATGTGAGCAAGACTGATGCATGGGGTTCGGTGGTTCGAATCCACTCGTGCCAAGCAAATTCAGATAATCCAGGACGGATTGCTGATTGTTGATTAAATTAACATGCGTTCTTTGGTATGGAACGCCACTGAAAAGGTAATTTAGATATGCCCGAAATATCCCTCCCCGACGGATCCATCCGTTCTTTTGATAATCCAATAACCATCGCCGAAGTTGCGGCAGATATTGGCCCGGGTCTTGCCAAAGCCGCGTTGGCGGGTAAAGTTAACGGTGAAGTCAAAGACACCAGCACATTGCTCGATAGCAATTGCGAGCTGGCCATCATTACCGCCAAAGATGAAGATGGCCTGGAAGTGATTCGTCACTCTACCGCCCATTTACTGGCCCAGGCAGTCAAACAACTTTACCCCTTAGCCCAGGTCACCATTGGCCCGGTTATCGAAAATGGCTTTTATTATGATTTTGCCTATGGGCCTGGATTTTCCGAAGGAGATCTTGCGGCAATTGAGAAGCGTATGACCGAATTGGCAAAAGCAGACTATCCGGTTGAGCGGTCGGTGATGCAACGCGATGACGCGGTGGCTTATTTCAAAGAGCAGGGCGAAATCTACAAGGCAGAAATTATTCAGAGCATTCCCGAGAATGAGGACGTCAGTCTGTACGGTCAAAATGATTTTATCGATTTATGCCGCGGACCCCATGTTCCGAGCACGGGGCATCTCAAAGCATTCAAGTTAATGAAGCTCGCCGGGGCCTATTGGCGCGGCGATTCTAACAATGAAATGTTGCAACGTATCTACGGCACAGCATGGGCAGACAAAAAACAATTGCAGGCCCATCTGCTATTGCTGGAAGAAGCAGAAAAACGCGATCATAGAAAGCTGGCCAAGCAACTGAATTTATTTCACATGCAAGAAGAAGCACCTGGCATGGTGTTCTGGCATCCCAAAGGCTGGGCCCTGTATCAAATTTTGCAGCAGTATATGCGTAAAGAGCAGAACAAGCGTGGGTACAAGGAAATTAATACGCCGGAAGTAGTGGACTTTTCGCTATGGGAACGTTCTGGTCATGCGGAGAAATTTGGTGACGACATGTTTTCTGTGGAATCTGAAGGTCGGAATTTTGCACTCAAACCGATGAATTGTCCCTGCCACGTTCAGGTTTTTAATCAGGGTTTAAAAAGTTATCGTGATTTGCCTTTGCGACTGGCAGAGTTTGGATCCTGTCATCGCAATGAACTTTCTGGTTCATTACACGGCCTGATGCGGGTTCGCGGTTTTGTCCAGGATGACGGACATATATTCTGCACAGAGGATCAAGTGCAACAAGAAGTGGGTGATTTCATCGACTTTTTACATCACGTTTATAATGAACTTGGTTTTCCCGAAGTCATTTACCGACTATCTACTCGCCCGGAAAACAGGGTGGGTACCGATGAAGATTGGGATAAGGCTGAAGTCGCTCTGGCCAAGGCACTGGACGACAAAAACTTGCCTTATGAAATTCTCCAAGGCGAGGGTGCGTTCTACGGACCAAAAATTGAGTTCTCTTTGAAAGATAGTATTGGTCGGATATGGCAGTGTGGCACCATGCAGGTTGATTTTTCCATGCCGGTCAGGTTAGACGCGCAGTTCGTCGATGAAGATGGATCGCGTAAAGTTCCGGTGATGTTACACCGCGCACTGCTTGGTTCCATGGAGCGTTTCATTGGAATATTAATCGAACATTGGGAAGGAAAATTTCCGGCATGGCTGGCGCCGGTTCAGGCGGTTGTGATGAATATCACCGACAAACACATGGCATATGTGGAAGAAATAGAGAAAACCTTGAAAAAACAGGGCTACAGAGTCGAATCGGACTTGAGAAACGAAAAGATCGGCTTTAAAATCCGCGAGCACACATTACAACGAATCCCTTATCTGCTGGTTGCGGGTGATCGGGAAGTTGAAAACAAATCCATCGCCGTTCGAACGCAAGGTGGAGAAGACCTGGGGTCCATGCCGGTTGAACAATTCATTTCGAATTGCTTAAAAATCAGCTAGAAAAGATGAAACAGAAGTTTCGCAATTGCCCTGGGTATTTTGTATAACGAATGGTGGCAAATAACCTAACGAGGAATACGACATAGCAAAAACTAAACAGTTAAGTGTAAACGACCAAATTAAAAGCGACCCAGTTCGGGTGATTGGATCCGATGGAGAACAACTTGGAATTATTACACGGAGCGAGGCCCTTGAGGCTGCCCAGGAATCAGGACTAGATTTAGTCGAGATTTCACCAAACGCAGATCCCCCCGTATGCCGGGTAATGGATTACGGAAAACACCTTTACAGTGAAAGCAAAAAGCGTCACGACGCCAAAAAGAAACAGAAGCAGGTCACGGTAAAAGAAATCAAGTTCCGCCCAGGAACAGATGTGGGTGATTATGATATTAAAGTCAGAAAACTCACAGAATTCCTCGAAGCTGGAAACAAAACCAAAGTCACTATGCGATTTCGGGGTCGGGAAATGGCCCACAAGGAACTCGGTTTGGTCTTGCTGGAACGAGTTGAAAAAGATCTGTTTGATATTGCCGAGGTCGAGCAGGCACCGGCACTAGAAGGGCGACAGATGGTTATGGTACTGGCACCAAAACGTTAGGTCTCAATCCGGTTTGCATCTAAACCGATTGTTTTGACCACTTGTTGTTACCTCGTAAACTGCCAATCGTCGTAATTTAATCGACTTCTACTATATACTCATTGAAGCATTAGCTTGTTCGAGAATGTTTTTAGTACTCGACCGGGTTTGGCCTCTGTTTTACATGCCCCATTTTCCTTGCAAAATGGACGGACTAGATTCAGAGGCAGAACTCTGATTTTCGGCCCGGAAAAAATTGTTGGATGTAATGCTTGGCGGCTCTAAACAAAGAGACAGATTTGCCGTTATGTTTTGTAAAGGTGGGTGCCCAATTGAAAAGAAAAATTCTTATCTTGTTTCATGAGAACTCGAATCGACTCAGCATTCGCTCATCAGTAGTTTTTGATTTTGCCAGGATCTGGCGCGAAATGGGCTACAAGGTCATATTCCAGTTTGGGGTAAAAAATCACGTTGCCGCTGACCTCGTTTTTGTACATGTCGATTTATCAGTCGTCCCGGAAAAGTATCTTGAGTACGCCAGAAACTTTCCTGCTGTTGTAAACGGTGGAATTAAGGACATTCGTAAATCCGTAATTTCAGAAAACCTGGTAACGCCTGATGACGATTGGAGTGGTCCGGTTATAGTTAAAACAGATTTAAATTTTGCCGGATTACCCGAATATTTATTGGATTACCCAAAGAAAATTTATAAAAATGCATCGGTGATGCGATGTATACACGCCTTGGGTGGTATGAAATCAAGGCGCCCATATAAAATATTTGATAACGTCGGCAGCGTGCCAAAAGAATTACTGTCTGATAAAGATTTCGTCGTGGAACGATTTATTCCGGAAATTGAGGGAGACTATTATTGCTTGAGAATGTTTATCTTTTTTGGTGATAAATTTACCTGTCGACGAATATTATCCCTTGACCCTATCGTTAAAGCAGAGCCTAGTTCTATTGTAGAGCCTCTCGAACCCCATCCAGCGGTTTACAATTGGAAAAAGAAGTTTAATTTGGACTATGGAAAAATTGACTACGTCCTCCATAACGGAAAGCCAGAGTTGATTGATATAAATAAAACAACTGGTTTAGGTGGAAGGTATGTGTCTCAGGAGCAGCGCAATAAAGGGCATATTGAGCGCTCATCTGCTGTAGAGAAATTTTTTATCAGGTAGAGTTGGTCAATTGTTCAATCGCAATATCGTCCATTTTCGTTTGTAATTTTGAAATTTGAAAAGGTTCGTATGTTGCTAGCAATGTTCAATAGTAAATTTTTTAAGAGAGGAAAAAAGTGTGAACAATAGTGTTGGCCTGGAAGGAAAAGTGGCGGTTGTTACAGGTGCCGTGCAGGGTATTGGCAGAGGAATCGCACTGGTGCTTGCCCGGTCAGGCGTTAGAATTGTTGTAGGAGATATCCAGGATGGATCAACCGTTGTGGATGAAATTCGGTCTTTGGGCGGAGAGGCCGTGAAAATAGTTATGGATATTAGCCAGCCTGCGCAATGTGAAAGCCTTATTGAATTCGCTGAAAAAACCTATGGAAACGTTGATATCCTGGTCAACAATGCTGCTATTGATGCACCCGATGGTAATGCCTGGGATCTCACCAATGAAGAATGGGAGCGTACAATAGCAGTAAATCTCGGTGGGGCATTTTATTGTTCGAGGGCCGCACTAAGACCCATGCTCAAGACAGGTAGTGGCTGCATTATCAATATTAGTTCACAATCCGCGCGCCATGGGGAGAAAGGATTGTCGCCAGCCTACAACGCTAGCAAATCGGGATTGTTAGGACTCACAACCGCATTATCAGCGCAGGTTGCAGAAAAGGGTGTCCGTGTAAATGCGATATTACCGGCACTAGTAGAATCGAGAGAATTTGGCTGGGATTCGACTACGCGTGAAGCAAAAATTATGCCCTATCCCCTCGGCTTGGGGAGGCCCGAAGACATAGGTCAGGCCGTGTTGTATCTGGCGAGCCCTGCTGCGCGATGGATATCCGGAACCGCGCTACACCTAACTGGAGGTAGCCAAAGGGGGTCTTCTGTATTTTAGGCGATTTGATTCGAGGATCAGGGTAGACAGTGCGGATGCCATGTGTCAATTTTTAAAAGCAGGTTTGGGTTTAGGCACGCCGCCGTTGTTTATGGTGGAGGATGATCTCGAATCAGGTTATTTGGTGGAGGTATTGCCCCAATGGAAACTCGATCCTGTGCCTGTATACGGTGTGTGGCATGCTAATACCCCAAGATCCAGTTTAACCAGCCATTTTTTGAATTTTCTGGTCGGACAGCAAAAAAGCAGGAAATGACCACCAAATCAGATGCCGGATTTTGGCTAAAAAACCGGGTTTATTATTCAAATTTGTTGTAGAATCGCGATCCGATTTATTTCGGGTTATCACAAAGCGAGAAGTAGTCTATTCCAGAACTACCATCGCTATAAGTTAATTAAATGTGGTGTTCAATTCACTACCCAATACTGGAGTCCAACATGCCAAAAATGAAAACCAATCGAGGTGCTGCAAAGCGCTTCAAGCGGACTGCGTCTGGAAAGTTTAAGCGGTCCCAATCTCACTTACGCCATATTCTGACCAAGAAATCTACTAAGCGGAAACGTCATCTTCGTTCTGGTGCCCTGGTCAATGCTGCCGATCAGGCATCCCTTAAACAGCTGCTTCCTTACGCTTAAATCGGAGATTTAGAATATGCCAAGAGTAAAAAGAGGGGTTACAGCTAAAGCCCGTCACACAAAAGTTTTAAAACAAGCTAAAGGTTATCGCGGTGCACGCAGCCGGTTATATAAAGTTGCCAAGCAGGCGGTTGATAAAGCCGGACAATATGCTTATCGCGATCGACGCCAGCGTAAACGCCAGTTTCGTGCTTTGTGGATTGTGCGCATTAACGCCGCGGCCAGAGAAAATGGAATCAGTTATAGCCAGTTAATTGCGGGCTTGAACAAAGCGGCCATTGAACTGGATCGCAAAGTCCTGGCAGATATGGCGGTAAACGATAAACCTGCATTCAGCAATCTAGCGGAACAGGCTAAACAGGCCTTATCCAGTTAAGCGTTAAGACCCTTCTGGGGCGTATTTATACGCCCCAAATAATTCGGAGCACCCATTTCATTTGCTTACTTGTTAGGTTAAGATTCCGTTGTAACCATATGATTAAGTTATGAATTATAACCTTAGCTCTTTATAAAATGCAGGACCAAAATCCGGGACAAGATCAGCCAGGACGAGATCAGGGAGTGCAATCCCTGGACAGCATCCAGTCTTTAGCTGAACAAGCAATAAATGGCGCTGGGTCGTTGAGCGACCTGGATACATTGCGCGTCCAGTATCTGGGCAAAAAAGGCGTTATAACTGAACAGCTCAAACGCATCGGCAATTTACCCCATAATCAACGCAAGGACTTTGGACAGGAAGTCAACGCAGTTAAATCTCGTATTGCAGACTGGCTTGATCTTCGTCTTCAGACTCTGGAAGTCGATGCAATATCGGGACAATTTGAAAGTGAAGCCATCGATGTTACCCAACCCGGACGAGGTCAGGTTTCGGGAACCTTACATCCCATATCCCGAAGTTTTAAACGTATAGAAGATATATTCGATCGTCTCGGATTTGATGTTGCCACCGGCCCGGAAATTGAAGACGATTTTCACAACTTTGAAGCATTGAATATCCCGGCCAACCATCCGGCCCGGGCTATGCACGATACGTTTTATCTGGACAAACATACGGTGCTTCGCACCCATACTTCTCCGGTGCAGATTCGCTATATGGAAAATAATCGCCCCCCGATTCGGGTTATTGCTCCAGGTCGGGTTTATCGATGCGATTCTGATGTCACTCATACACCGATGTTTCATCAGCTCGAAGGCCTGGCCATCGACAAAGATATTACCTTTGCTGACTTAAAAGGTATTTTGATTCACTTTATCCAGGAGTTTTTTGAAAAAGATCTGGCAGTCAGATTTCGGCCATCTTACTTTCCTTTCACCGAACCCTCCGCTGAAATGGATATGGGTTGCGTATTTTGTGATGGAAAGGGTTGTCGAATCTGCAAACAAACGGGTTGGCTTGAGGTATTGGGATGCGGCATGGTGCATCCGGTGGTGCTCAAGCACGGCGGCATCGATAGCCGGGAATTTGCGGGCTATGCGTTTGGGCTGGGTGTGGAACGCCTGACCATGCTGCGCTACGGGGTGAATGACCTGCGGTTGTTTTTCAGTAATGACCTTTCTTTCCTTAGACAGTTTCAATAGCGCTAAATGATTATCTCATGTTAGTAAGCGAATCCTGGTTAAGGGAATGGACCTCTCCCAAAATAAGCTCAGACGAATTGTCTGAAGGCCTGACCCTGGCTGGACTGGAAGTGGAATCTGTAACTGCTGCTGGACCACTTCTCAATTATAAAAATGTTGTAGTGGGTCAAATCGTAAATTCGGTACCCCATGAAAATGCCTCCAAGTTAAATGTTTGTGAAGTCGATGTCGGAAAATCGAAAAACCTGTCAATCGTATGTGGGGCAAGTAATGCCGCACTGGGTATGAAAACTGCAGTCGCCCTGGTCAACGCCCGACTTGGAGAGATGACAGTTTTACAGCGTGAAATAAGAGGTATGATGTCCAACGGGATGTTGTGTTCCGCAGCAGAACTCGGCCTCGAAGAATCTTCCCCAGGGATATTGGAATTTGACCAATCAGCATACCTGGGTCAAGGCGTCGGTAGCTATCTCGATCTGGCTGATAATGTGTATGCGCTGGAACTCACCCCCAACAGGGGAGATTGCCTGGGCATTGCCGGCGTAGCCAGGGAAGTTTCGACTCTCACCGGTTCGAAATACAAATTACCAAAAATTGTAAAAATAAAATCATCAACCAGAACCGCCTTGAAGGTGGTTTTAAAATCGCCCAAAAACTGTCCCCGATACGTTGGTCGTGCCATGACCAATATCGACATGACCGCAAAAACCCCGGACTGGATGGTAGAACGGTTGCGTCGTTCGGGAATGCGCAGTATTAATGCTGTGGTCGATATTACGAATTATGTAATGCACGATCTCGGGCAACCCATGCATGGTTTTGATCTCGACAAAATTCACGGCGGAATCGTGGTTCGACTTGCCACCAAGGGTGAGAAATTAAAATTACTCGACGGCAGTACGGCAAAACTGAGCCCAGAAAATCTGGTCATCGCCGACAAGAAAAAAGCCATCGCATTGGCCGGAATCATGGGGGGAGAAAATTCCGCTATTTCAGATGCCACCACTAATCTATATCTCGAAGCAGCCTATTTTTCTCCCAATGTCATTCTCGGTAAAGCGCGGCAGCTGGGCATGCACACCGATGCCTCCCATCGATTCGAAAGAGGGGTCGACTTTGAACTTCAGGTTAAGGCTATGGAGCGAGCCACCCAACTGGTATTGGAAATAGCAGGAGGTCAGGCTGGGCCGATTACTCATGGGGTTAATAAGTCGGCATTACCAAAATTGCCAACGATCAAATTCGACAAGTCGGAAGTTAAGCGGATTTTGGGGATCACCGTGCCAGTATCAAAAATCAATTCCATATTCAAAAACCTGGGAATGAAAGTCAGGGTTTTAAAAAGTGGTTGGCAGGTGACGCCACCGAGCTGGCGATTTGATCTATCTGCCCAGCATGATTTGGTGGAAGAAATTGGCCGGTGTTATGGTTTTGATAAAGTCCCGCCGAGGATGCCAAACTCTGAATCGAGAATAGGTGCTCACCCTGAAGCAAACCTGTCCATCTATGCGTTAAAACAAAATTTGATTCATCGCGGATATCATGAGGCCATTACCTATAGCTTTGTAGATCCCGCGACCCAGGCTCAATTGTTAGATATGACTAATGCCATCCCCCTGGCTAATCCGATCTCGGATAATATGTCGGTTATGCGTCAGAGTTTGTGGCCGGGATTGCTTGAAGCATTGCAGACTAATTTAAATCGCCAGGAAAACCGGGTTCGATTATTTGAAACTGGCCATGTTTTTCTCAAGGCAAAAACCCGAACTGGGAGCCGGGAAATTGCTCGTATAGCTGGATTAGTCAGTGGTGAATCCATGCCCAGGCAATGGGGGTCTGCGGCAATCGAGGTTGATTTTTTTGACCTCAAATCGGACCTGGAATCCTTGCTCAATATGACTGCCTTTGGCACTAAATTCGGCTTTAACCCGGCCCAACATCCGTCATTGCAGCCAGGTCAGAGCGCCGAAATTCATCAAAATAACGAAGCCATCGGAACTATTGGAAAGTTACATCCCAAGCACCAGAAATTACTGGACTTGGATCAGTCGGTATATTTATTTGAAGTGAATCTGGACCCGCTTTTGACTTCGCGGCTACCTGGATTTTCTAATATTTCAAAGTTTCCTTCGGTTCAAAGGGATCTTGCAATTCTTGTGGATGAGAAGGTCGAGATTGATACAGTTATGGATTTAGTGCGTTCTACAGCAGGTGATTTACTTAAAAAGTTAGAACTTTTTGACATTTATCAAGGAAAAAATTTACAAAGTAATAAGAAAAGTTTCGCTTTCAGCTTGACCTTCCAGTCAGAATCAAGCAATCTTACATCTTCGGATGTGGAAGCCATCACAAAAAATGTGGTTGGGGTACTCGAACAAAAATTGGGCGCACAGCTACGAACATAAAATGTTTAATACAATAATTTCGATAGTTGAAAATTAATAGCTAATAACTAGATTGATGACGGTAACAAAGGCAGATTTGGGCAACACCTTGTTTGATGAGGTTGGATTAAACAAGCGGGAGGCGAAGGATTTCGTTGAATTGTTTTTCGAAAAAATCCGTGAGTCTCTGGAAAATGGATCCTCAGTTAAGCTTTCCGGGTTTGGTAGCTTTACCCTTCGGGATAAAACCTCTCGGCCTGGGCGCAACCCGAAAACAGGGGAAGAAGTGGCCATATCTGCCAGAAGAGTGGTTACCTTTAGGTCTAGCCAAAAACTGAAAGAGAATGTTGTGCAAAATTCATTTGAATTAACCCAGAGACTCGGACGTACACGATAATGACCATGCTCGATCCAGGTGGTTTTGAACTCCCACCAATCCCAACAAAACGATATTTCACCATAGGTGAAGTCAGCAAACTCTGCGAGGTTAAACCCCACGTACTGCGATATTGGGAACAGGAATTTCCTCAACTGAAACCCGTGAAACGTCGCGGAAATCGGCGATATTATCAACGTCACGAAGTACAGTTAATCCGGGAAATTCGTAAATTGCTTTATGTTCAGGGGTTCACGATTAGTGGTGCGCGGACGCGACTGGATCTAGTTTCAACGGAAGATGGTGCCGCAGTGCCTGAAACAACCAGTAGCGCAGATGCATCAAAAATGATCTCCCAGTTGGTCGCTGAACTGACTGAAGTAAAGGAGATATTAAGCTAAGGATTAGCTGGCAAACTTGCAATGTACTCGAAATACAATAGGGATATTTTCGATCTTTTTAGAAGCCGGTTTGTTATCATTGATTTAGATTCACTGAGATTCGGGGTGTAGCGCAGCCTGGTAGCGCACCGCAATGGGGTTGCGGTGGTCGGAGGTTCAAATCCTCTCACCCCGACCAACTTGTAAAAAACGACGCATAGCGTCGTCCCGGTAAATGCGATGCATTTATCCGGGATCCAGTTATATTCTGGATTCCCGCTTCCGCGGGAATGACTAAATAAGAGTTAAACGATTTAAATAACGCGATCTGTCACAATACCCGCAGGGCGAAGGGCAGGAAACCCGAAGTAAATCCTCTCATCCAGAGCAATACAATCAAACACATTCCCACATGTCGCTCGCAAAATAGGTACCAATAACTCGTGAAAAGCAGCAAGTTGATGATGGCAATGTCGTTTCGATTCGAAGAGCGTGTGGACTATTGGTTGGGCTTATTCAGTAAATTCCGCAATTTGTTGTAATTTCTAAAACTGGATTTCTGTAAAGTTTGAGTTTATGCTTCAAGATTGGGCTAGGTTTTGCTTTTAACTACTGAATTGGGAATTATTTATGAGCGATGATATCGTTTTCAAGTTTGTCTCATTAAGAGCTCCTGTTGCTAATGAAAACCACTTAGACACAATCGAGGCCGGAGAAAGTGCGAGTGATTTCATTTTGTCGTTCATGCAAAATGAGGATCTTGAATTAGAAAATCGCCTACAGCAAACCGTTTCAGAATTGGTTAATAGAGAGAAATATGTGATTAACCAAAAAAATTGGGCTGACCTTTATAAATCCCGTCTATCAAAAATAATACTCCATGGTAAAAATTTCGAAACATATGATGATTTTCAAATATTTACTTCGTCCGAGTTAAATCAGCTAGGCATCGACATCGATGATAGTAAGATATTAGCCGATTTGTGGTGTGGCTATTTGATTAGCCTGTTTCTTGATGGCGATCATGGTTTTGTCATCCAGTTTTTTCACGAATGGTTACACATTCTCCATTTAGTTCAAATTACACAACACTCACCACTGCTACCTATAAAAAGACTCGAAATCCCAACTGAATTGGCGTGTGCGTTTAGCGAAATTGATAGGAATAAACCTATTCAGCCAGATGATCAAGAAAATGGAAATCCTGCAGATGATTTTGGGGCAACCAATTATTCTCGATTGACACATTTGTCCAATCAACTGTTAAATGTTGAAATTCGAAATCGTGAACGCGCAGTCAAAGTTGGTGGGAATATAGGCAGCAATACGACGCACATAGCGCACCCATTAAATGTTGGATTATTCACCAGACTGCTAAATATATTTAGTAGGCCGAAGATAAAAGTTGAATTGTCTACGTCGGATTCAAAGCCAATGCCTATAGTCAATAATTTTGATGATCAAGATGTTGATGATGAGTCTCAAAAGACAATGAAAGAATTTAATTTATCGTCTAGTGATGGTATTGAAAAAACGAATCAAAAAATTGAGCAGCTGAAACTTGAGATTTACAATTCTGCAGTCAATAACAGCCAAATGTCCACAATAAGCTTTATAAATGGAACATTTGTTAGACATTTTTCTACTGCGACATTTAATCAAGGGAGTTAGGATACATGCCATTTGTTAAACCTTTCGGAATCGGCGATTTAATCGTACTTAAGAAGAGACTGCTCGAATACGAAACTGATGAAATTGCGCATATTGAAAATATAATGGCGTTTGAAAAGCGTAATCGCTATCACCGTCGTCTGAATCGCCTCGAAACTACAGTAGAAATAGAAACTGAAACAGAAGAAGAACGAAAACATGATCTTAATACTACGGAACGATTCGAGCTTGAACATGAAATAAAGAATGAATTAAAAAAGCAGGAAAAATTCGCTGCAGGTATAGAAGTTTCCGGCGGATTTGGCCCGGTCCAAATTTCAGCTTATGCGAAATACGATTTATCCGCATCCAGTGAGGAATCAGAGAAAACTGCACAAAAATATGCTAAGGAAGTCACAGAAAAAGCGATGGAGCGAATACGGGAGACAAATCGTGAGTTTCGAAAATCAGTGGAACTGCAGGAAACGGAGGAGCGCAACGAGCACTTATTTGACAACAAGACCGCTGAAAGTCATTCGGGGATATATAGATGGGTAAACAAAAAATATTTAGTTAAACCGATTAACTATGGTAAGCGATTATATTACGAGGTTGTTGTCCCCGAACCGGCGGCACACCATGTGTTCAGTAAAACCTGGAATATTCAGAATAATCATCTACCAAAGAAACCGGAAGAACCGACAATATTAAAGCTGACTCGTCGCGGACCGTTTTTCTGGTGGTTCCCAGTTCCATTAAAACCTAGTGATTTAAACGAAACAAACTACGCATCACTGGTTTCAACATATGGTGTTGAAGACGTTCAACCACCTCCGCCTGCGAGACGCATCGTATCGCACACAATCACCAAAGGATTTGACCCCGAAAAAGATTTTATTCTTGATGGCGAGAAAGTTCGTATCCCCGAAGGCTATGAAGCCACCGTCGCCAGTATTCAGTTGATTATGAAAAGTTGGAAGAATCACTGGTTTCCTAGAGATGGTGGAGTGGGTCTCGGTGCTTATTTTGGATACCCAGCGTATGGAAAACTACAAATAGGTCGTAAAGCAATTTTAACTTGGCAGGGTGTATTTGGAATTGATTTCTTTGGTGAAATGCGGACGCTTTATTTAGATAGGGAAACAGAGGAAGTTCCAATTTCTGGAGCCGGTAATTATATTGGTGCGGTGGCTATGAATGCTGAAATTGAATGTGAACGATCAAATACGTTGTTAGAGAATTGGCAATTATCTACCTACCAAGCGATCCAAACTGCATACAAACGTGAGTTATCTGACTATGAAGATTCGCTTGCAGCTGCAAGAATTTCCGGGGGAGTAAAAATATCAGGGAGTAATCCAGCGAGAAATCAACTGACGATTAAAGATGAGCTAAAAAAGTCATTTACCAGGCTGTGGATGAGAGACGAATTTAGCCCACTACCCGGATGGAACGATGGCAATGCAAATGCAACGCCCATATTACTCCCACAAATGCTTGAAGAAAATGCATCAGCAAATGAAGAACTCCTACATTTTGTTGAAGAATCGTTTGATTGGGATAACATGTCATACAAATTTTTACCCTACTTCAGTGGTAGAAAAAGTAAGTGGCTTGAGTTGGCAAATTATACGGATCCTGATCCGATTTTTGAAAATTATTTGAAAGCGGGTGCTGCACTAGTAAGAATACCGGTTATGCCTAAATTCACTCATGCCGTATTGTATTATCAACTTACTAATAGAATCTGGTCCCGATTTGCAGGCGACGTTCCAGCACTATCAACTCTCGCCGGCCCAGAAGCCGAATTGTATAACCAGTACTTGGGTGAGGTTGATCCCCTAGAAGAGGATACGGATATTTTGGATACGGGGAGTTTTTCAGCAGAAGACGAAGAGGTTTACGAAATTACGATGCCTACCCAGCTAGTATGGCTACAATCTGGAAGTGACGACAGTGATCTTAATCCTTAGACATTAAATTTGGTAAATCCGTACAATGGCTAATTCAACATTTATAGAAAATGGGGATTCGACGATTCTTATAGAAACCGTTTCAGAAAACGTTACGCGTATTCCATCAAGTGAGAAATTTACGAAATCGTTGCAGTTGTTTTCTAAACAGGTTTCAGATAGTTTGGGCAAATTGGAAATGGGCGAGGCCCCTCAGGAAACAAACGTCATATTTACCTTAAAACTGACAGACAGTGGTCTATTTACAATAAGTAATGAAGACGGTAAGGGAAATTTTCGAATACAAATGAAATTTGCAAGTCAACCTAATGTTAATGACGGGATTCCAGTTTCATTTTAACCTTTGATATCATTATCGGTTCAAAAGCAAATATCTAACCAGATAATCCATTTCATCGTGCTGCATTCCCATAGGCAGTCGTTCAACATCTGTCGGTAAACTACTAAGATGTTCCAATCCCGCCGAAGACATGCCTGATGGAGAAATTACACTTTGGCCAAGTGCGGTTACTACTTCCCGATCTGCAGTACGTAGGGACGTTGCTCGATTTGCGCCTTCAATATTATGTGCAAACGAAAAATCATCGCCAACACGTGCTGCGGATCTTATACGCCTGGACGCCATATGCTGTCTAGCCGAAGTTCTTAGTATGCCAACTGTTTGATCAGATCGCGGCATTCTGAAAATATCTGCATCCCCTGGTATCAATAGTTCTACACCTTGTTCGATGCGGTGATCCCACCTTACTACCTGTTCGGTTCCTGCTAGTCCGCCGTTATATCCCGCTTTGATTTCAAAAACGTGATGAACGACTAGATTACCATCCTGCGAAAACGTACCGATAATGTTGTCGGTGAAAAGCCGCCTTGCCCCCTGACCTTGGAAACGAGCCTTAAGTCCGGTTATTAATACCGCATTGGGGTAGATGTCACGGTACCTTTCAAGCACCAAAAGTTGCCGGGGAATTGAAAATGCCTCAGCAATATTTCCTTTTAATATATTCAGGTATCCACGACTGACTTGTTGAAACTGGACCAGGAAGCGAACTGCATCATGTTCTGCATCATTAAAAACGGCTAATCTGTCCCAAAGTTTTCTTGTAATATCATCGCGCTCAAGATATCTAACCAACTTACGAAATCTTGCGTTCAGTTGGCCTTGGGCATTAAGAAATCCGTTGGGTACTGGCATATGAGCGATGTGAATTTTCGCAGCTGTGGAAGCCGATTGTCGAATCTGTCGAATCGCCGCCCCTAATTTTAATTCAAGCCATTGCCTTGCGGCACCCCGGGCGCGGGGTATCCATTCTCTGGCGCCAAGTGGAACCTGACCTGCTGCAGTTTTTCTGGCTCTATATGAGGTATAAAAAGCCTGTAGATTTGTATTGATTACACCTTTATCGCTTATCAGCACAATATCGTTGACTACTAGGCAGGACATCCAGGAATCCTCCTTAATAATCTCTGAAGTCGCTGAACATCCAATTGCCCTAATCGTCGCCCGCTAGCCAGTGCTTCGTAAGCCCCTGCCATAAAATTACTCTCTTCATCAGTATATCGTGCGACTCTTATGGCAGCGTGAAGGCGCCCGGCGGCATCCGCTTGACGCCCAAATAATTGAGGTAATCGTCGTAGAGCAGAAATACTTGGGCCCACTAATGTTAATACTGCACCTATACCCATTACGGCTTTTTCCCAACCAGCTAATCGGCGTCCCCATCGATCGGTCCCATTCATCATGGCATTGCCAAATTCCGCAATATCAACAGCGTCCCCTATCACGGGCACAAAGCCGATAGCGATATCAGTAACTACCTGTAATACACTTACCCACGGTGGAACGATCAATCGGATGTGTGCATTTGACAGATTTCGCGTAGGAAGCGGAGCGCCTTCGGGAGGTATGTTTTCAAAGTCAGTATTCTTTACATCAAAAAAGGGTGTTCTTAGGCGAGCCATATATCTATTTCGGGGTTCGTCCGTAAACGAAGCATTGATATCAAGTGTTAGGGAAGTTTCAACATTGTGGGTCTTGACTATCTTAACCAATGGCATATCAAGGTCGGCGTTGTTGGTAAGCTCAAATGTGAATCGTTGCAAATGCTCAATACGGTTTTGCCTGCTTGATAGTTGTAAATGATTAGTTCTAACTTTGACTTCCAAAGTCTGAGAAGAATACCTATGAATAAATTGCACACCATTTTGTGTTCTGACCACATCCAGGTGATTTCTTGGCGGAAGCCATGCATGTCTTGCGCCAATATTTTCACGGGGTTGTGTTGCCTCTGAAATTGTTTCTACCGTATCACGCTCGGGAGTGTCGTGATCTTCATTGTCTGAATCGCCAGAAAAAATATCCTCGAATAGGTCTGTAAATCCCTGCTGCAACGATTCTAATGGATCATATTGAAAAATATGATACCAATGGATTGCCACCGTAAATGGGTCATTGTATCTCTCTATTAGGTCTTCGGAGCTATAACGTGAATCAAAGTTTTGTGAAACATGCCCATCTTCGTCCGGAGGATGGGGACTGGGTCCAACATGAGTTGGTGGTCTGGTATTAATGAAGAAATTTTCTGTCAAATGACTAGGAGAAAACCTGGCCCCCAGAGTGGGAACTAAGTTTGGATCTTGAACGCGAAAAACATCTACTAACGGTCGGTCCAAACTCGGTCGTTGAAAATTGTCAAATCCTATTACCTTAATTGATACTCCAGGTGCAGCAATTATTGTAATTTTTGGAGGTACTGGAGCCCGAGCAAGTACTGGCGGATCTGCGTCCGGGTTTGCTGAATTTCCAGGTTGTTCGTCGTCAAAATTATAATATGCGGGTATGCGATCCTCAGAAAAATCTGGTATTCGTCGCTCACGTGTCACAACTACTCTAATTTGAAAATTATTATCAAATTCGTGAAGCTTAATATCTAGTTGTAGTGACGGATTATCTTCACCGGTGTCGACAAGATACCGTGTATCAAGGTGAGCCAATATTTACATCCAAATGTGATTGGGGTTTTTATTTAAAAATTAATGCATACAAATTGTTCAATGTACAGTATACCTGTTTCTTGATGGGTTGAAATTACCCCTTCGCACTCATAATCCATCGGTTGTTGATTATAAAATTTAACTCAAAAAATACTTTTTGTGTCTAGAAGTTTTGTGGCTGTTGGGATCTGCTTAGGGGGAATATAGGGGGAATGAAAAAGTGGATTGGTGTGATACAGAATGATACAAAGTGATAGTGAGAATTAGAAAAGAAAAGTAGGATCAATCACTTAAGTCCACTATTTATCACTTTGAGCCACTATGGGTAACCCGTTTGACCGCAATGGGGTTGCGGTGGTCGGAGGTTCAAATCCTCTCACCCCGACCAATAAAATTTGGGTCCATACCGGACAGATAGATAACACTTTATACCGAAGAGATGGGTAACACTTTTGGCATGAAGGGATTGATTGCCGGTTGAACTTTGTTTTCGTCTTCGTCAAAGAAGCCTATATCAAATTGCATAAAGCTGACAAGCCATATTTTGTCGCTGACTTCGGTAATTCCCACAATTTGTCCAGCAAATACGCTACTCAGGTTAATTTTTCTACTGCCAATGCAGATACGACCGCAATTGGTCACCCGAACGGTCTTGTCATGGAAAGGATAATTCGGCTCGGTTAGACCCTCAAAAACCCTGGTTGAAGGTGTATACACTTCTCCGGGATATTTCATATTTAGGGCCTCGTGAGGTCGATCATGATTAAATATTTCCTGGAAGTCATCGAGTTTGCTTTGCTGTTGCAGGAAGTTAAACCCAGGCGGCTTAGTGGCCTCCTTTTTGAGCGTCAGATGCATGCGTTCGTGGCGGCCATTTTGTTGGGGGTTTCCGGGTTTGATACACTCAATATTAATGCCCAGGCGGAGCCACCATACCGATAGCTTACTCAAGCCAAATAACGCATTCGGTGATGAGAAGGGCACGCCGTTATCAGTACGTATGGCATCAGGCAAGCCATATTCCCTGAAGACCTGTTCGAAGACGGTAAAGGCGGTAACAGCCTTTGTCGATTCCAGTCCGTCGCAGGCCAACAGATACCGTGAGTGGTAATCCGTGATGGTTCATTACATTAGTACCCATTATGTCGTTCTTGCCCAAGCATGCAATTTAACTTTTCCGTACCTCCTGAAGACAGCCAACGGCAGTGTAAAAGTGATACCAAGTTAAATTTTTGCTGGGTGAAAAGATAGCTTGGCATTACCCCGTTTTAGTATTTGTAATAGTAATTTATGAAATGTGGTATTCACCACATTATTAAGAAAAGAATTTATATAAATTCAGTAATGATTTGTAACATACGACTATTTAATATGGAGATTTAAAATGAAGACGGCTAAGCATGACATCAACTACCTACCCGAACTCCCCTTAGAAGCCTTATCTCTCGATGGTGAACTAGGCCCTGCGAAAACAGAACCCGTCCTTACAATCCTACCTAAGGAATTCGTTAAACCGGAAAAACCAACGTTACCTTCAGATTCGAAAGTAGCGCACATTTGTTTACCATCATTCGATACGAGAACCTATATAACTCAGGTTACTTACCCAAGGGTAATTTGTTACCCCAACACACCTCCTGATGCACAGGTGATTAAACGAGCGATCCTGAAGCAAAAAGAATTCGATTGTGATGAATCAGAAAAATCTGATATTGAACTAGGACAAATGCAATATTACAAATTATCGAGCTATGAAGGCAAAAATCTCCATAGCCCTATATTCTGTACCCTGCACAGTGGGCCATGGGCGGCGTTAGCTCGTGAGATCACGTCATGTAATTGCTACCCAAGTCCATCAAAATGGGAATTCCAAGTCAGTGGATTACCAGAAATATATTTAATGTGGTATGGGGTTTGGGCAGATATTCCTTCATACGTTTATCCTAACTTGCATGTTTTTATAAATGATTTGTACTTAAAAAATGAATCCTTTTCATGCTGTAGTGGTTACCATTGGTGTAAGACAACCCGTTCGTGCATTCCTGTGTCAGTTGAGTGTAGAGATCCCGGTATGGCGTAGTGTCGGAGGTCGTCCCGGAAACCCTGAAACGGTTATCCCGGATTCAGCAATACACAAGATTTCGAATTGAATTCTGCAGTAGCTGAATGATTGAGGAATCTATTTATCAGCGAAGTTCTCTCAGTCACTTTGCTCCTTCGAGATGACAAGATGATAGGGACAGAAAATCCAAGGTAAATCCTCTCACACCGACCAATTAAATCAAAGTAATATCATTGAACAGATGTCCACCACATAACCATTTCAAAAGTGTTTATACTTAATTAAACTTTCAGAAAGTCCTACTATTTCAATTTAACTAAATTTTGTCCTATTGAAGCTTAGATACCTACGAGCTGTTCATATACAAGTAACATTTATTGTATTGCTTGTTACGGCGTGTGGGCCAGAGCCACCAATTCTCAATAACATAGCTCCTGATCGAGGTCCGCCTGGAACCGTTGTGGAGATTAAAGGCAATCTTCCAGTGGGCTTGTCCTTACGCTGGGATGCGGAAACAGACTCGGAGCGAGACATTTTTCTGGGCGATATAACTCCCAGATTCTTTACGGTGCCCCTCGATGCTGAAGTTGGTGTTCATCCCGTAAAACTATTTTCTGACGGACGCCTTTCAGAGCATACTGTTCATTTCGAAGTCACCGACGGTGTCATTCGTGATAGGCCTAGACTCGACGACGTGACCATAACTGGTTTTGGTCTAAACGGGCGCAACGCATCCATGATTTTGATGGCCCATGGCGCCAACATCGATGCTGGCGCTACCATCCTTATTAACGGTGAACCGCAGCCGACCGTTTTCTACCGGATATTGCGTAATACAAACCTCAATGCCAGAGATCCCGCTACGCTTGGATACCCAATATTTCACTACGCTACGGTTTGGACCTTTCTCATTGACTGGTTCACAGTGCGGGATGTGATGGTGTCTGTTGAAAACCTGGACGGGGTAGTGTCAAATGAAATCCTTTATGACGTTCCAGATAGTATGGCAGAGCTCGATAGCGATGGCGACAGTCTGCCGGATGAGTTGGAAATCAACGGATATGACTTAGAGGGTGATGGAATGTTAGAGGTGGATCTTGCCGCCCTCGGCGCCGATCCCATGCGCAAGGACTTGTTTGTTGAGGTGGACTGGATGGAGGAGGTGGCACCTAATCTGGATATTAACCCGAATGTTTGGCAACGGATAGAAGAAGCTTTTTATAATGCGCCGGTGTTAAATTCAGACGGCAGTCAGGGTGTCGCCATTCACATTGACCGAGGTCCGGATACAGGGGGAGGTGGTGGGCAAATTATTCCCTTCCACGAGAGAATTGTAGCCGAATGTATCGCTAGTCCTGATAGTGACTGGATAAGTTTTTACGATTTTAAGGATGAATTCTTTGATGCCAATCGGGCAGATATTTTTCGATACGCCATTCTTGCCTGGCGATCCGGTGATAAAATTCGAAGTATAAGTGGGAATGCCCCTTTTAACGATGGCTCGATTTTCTACGTTACTCTCGGTACCCATGATGATCGCCTTGACAGCGGCGTGCAAATAGGAACCTTTATGCACGAGCTTGGCCATACCCTTGGGCTTAACCATGGCGGAAAAGACTCCATACATTCGAAAGATAATTACAACAGTATCATGCAATACGGCAATGAATCTATTGAAATTGGTGGTCAATTTTTTACACCAAGTCCCAACCAAAAGTATGGTATTGATGTGAATTGCAATTTAGATGACTTTGACCGGGTGTACACCTATTCTCAGGGTCAACGTCGTGATCTCGATGAAAGAATGTTGAGTGAAGAACAAGGGATGTGTGACAACATCTCACGTGACTGGAATAAAGATACCTTCATAGGATGCGACCCCGATGACATGGAATGTGAACCCGGAACCCCTGTTATGCAAAACTTGGATGTCAAAGCGGATCTTGAGGTAATTCAGGACTATGCAGACTGGGCTAATCTTATATTTAAAATCCTCTATTACGATGTCGACCCACCTGGCTGTGAAAACCCTTTGCCACGTGATTAGAATATTTACTAAATCGTTGAAGATCCCAACCAGCATCGTACAATTTTTAATCGGCCTGCTGCTGCTCACAGCAATTGCCTTTCCAGTATCTACAGTAGCTCTTGAACCACCTCCACCTCCGAAACAGGACAGCAGTGAGCTTCGACTGCCAGACCCTGTACCCTATGAGCGAATACGAGCTGAGGCGAGTCTGCCCCAAACTATCCCCTTGGGATTTGCCATCGATCTCGATGGAATGCTGGTATCGGGCCATTGGGACATCAGCGGAGAAGTAGTGGGCCTGGATAGGGAGGCACGAAAAATTACTTTTATAACTAACCAGGGCGACACCGGACATCTAGTATACCGCCTACCGAGTGACTTAACGGTCCCATTAGCAATCAACGATCCCGTCGTTATTAAGCGGAAAGTACAAGACTATGGAATTGGGACGGGGTATGAAATGCAGATCACGGGTGCCGATGGTTGGATATTGGCAGCAGGCCGTGTTTTTGGTGGATCGCCCCGTGGTATTGTGTTACGCAATGGGGTGAACATTATTCAACAAGAAGTTTCTGCTGAAAACGATAAAGAAAAATTTGTTTATGATGTTCCGATCACTTTTAGTGCTGGGGTGCGGAATGATCGCCTTCCAGAAAACAAAATAAAGAAATTAAATCTCCTTAATACGACTTACACAATATTCGTATTTGAAAGTAAATATATTGCATCTCAAGACCTTAATAATTCATGGGGATACATGCTTGAGTACGCAGTAACTTCTGAATAGAAAGATCAAAGGTCACGACCAAATTGAATTGCTTATGTGGGTCGTTTTTGGGCATTCGCTATGGGAATTTTAATGGCGGTTTTGAGTTCAGAGACATCCGCCTCTGTAAATCACAGGGTATTGACAAGTTAACTAAATTTAGAGAAAAAAGTGGAAAATTAAATGCTTTTTTTCGGTTAATCTCAACCTTTGTGGGTTTTCACTGCCGCTATTTCAATATTGCACAGCTAAATATATCGTTCTTGCCCAAGCATGCAAGTTAACTTGTCAATATATTTCGCCTTTCTATTTTTCGGAATTATTGGGTCTGAAAGTTCAATTCCTTGAGTATGCGCTAGAGTTGAAATATGGTTAAAGCTATGACTGATCTATTCACTTCGTACCGAGTTGGCAAACTGAAACTAAATCATCGAATAGTTCTTGCGCCCATGAGCCGCTATCGATGTACGCCACAGATGGCGCCCGACGAAATGACCGTAGAGTATTACAGCCAGCGGGCAACGGAGGGAGGCCTTGTGATCACTGAGGCGACCCACATCAACCCAGAGGGGACACCTATATGGAATATATACCCCGCTATTCGTGACCACGGTGGCGAGGCGCCTGGGATATGGACCGATGAGCAGGCCGCGGCGTATCGAAAGGTTGTGAATGCTGTACATGCAAAAGGGGCCTATATATCGTGCCAGCTCCAGCACTGCGGGCGGGTCGCCCAGGACGATATAAAGGACCACCTGCTGGTGAAAGGAAGTGGTCTGCCCATCGGCCCCGTCTCTGCCTCTTCCGTTTCGATTTCAGCGAACTCTGAGGGAGATAATCAATACAATTGGGATCAGCCGAGTTCCCTTCCCCGAGCATTGGATGTTGACGAGATTGCTCGAGTTTGCGGGGATTATGCCCACGCGGCAAGCAATGCAATGAAGGCAGGGTTTGATTATGTAGAACTACATGCCGGTCACGGTTACCTGGTTAATCAATTTTTGTGTGATTCTGTTAACCATCGCATAGACGAATATGGCGGTTCGATTGAAAACCGGTGCAGATTTCTATTTGAGGTTGTGGCAGCACTGGTGGATGTCGCCGGGCCAGATCGAGTTGGGGTTCGGTTATCACCGACGTTTAAAGAACACATACAGTATTTTGGTGTGTCGGATTCGGATCCGGCCGCAATCTACGGTGCCGCAATTGAGGGCCTGAATAACTATCCACTTGCTTATCTGCTTCTGACCGAACCTAGAGCAGGAGGGCTTTCTGAGCCAGCCGAGTCTGATCCAGCCTTTTCGACACCCCTGTCCAGCGCACGATTTCGCCAGCTATATCGAGGAACACTCATAGCGGCAGGTGGCTTTACACCATTCACCGCGGCCCAGGCCATCAAAGATAATTGCTACGACCTCGTTGCATTTGGCAGGTGGTATCTGTCGAACCCGGATCTTCCTGAACGCATACGCCAAGGCACCTCTCTCAATATTTATGACAGAGAGACGTTTTATACAAATGGTGCTGTGGGATACACCGATTATCCCAATATGGATGTCACAATCGGTGTTGCTGGGAGGTATTCTTTAATGGAACAGAAAAACATAGGCGTACGTTTAGGTGCACGGTGTTAAATAAGGTGCTGCCAAGTTAACCAACAACAAACTAGAACAAACTTAGGAATAAATAAGGACATCCAAGGGTACTGTCAAGTTAACTTCTGTTGATGCACAATTCATGGATGAATACATCAACGAACTTATACAAACGCCACCGATTCCCGTGTGAAATTATCCAATACGCAGTATGGCTGTATTATCGATTCAATTTAAGCCATCGAGATATCGAAGATTTACTCGCTGAAAGAGGGATCATCACGAGTTACGAATCAGTTAGATTGTGGTGTTACAAGTTTGGACCTGAGTATTCACGAAAATTGAAGCGAAAGCACCCAGGGTTTGGTGATACTTTTTACATTGATGAAGTATTTGTGAAGATTCGAGGCAAACAGCATTACTTGTGGCGAGCCGTTGATCAGGATGGCGAGGTGGTAGATGTATTTCTTCAGGAACGCCGGGATGGTAAGGCAGCGAAACGGTTTTTTAAACGTCTTCTTAACCGACATCAAGGAGAACCCCGGAAGATAGTGACGGATAAGTGGCGTAGTTATGGGGTAGCCCATCGAGAACTGATTCCGGATGTGATACACGATACCTGTCAATATGCCAATAATCGCGCAGAACCGATACATCAACCAACTAGAGTACGAGAACGTGGTGTGAGAAAGTTCAAGTCGATATTTCAGGCGCAACATTTCTTAAGCATCCATGCTGTAGTGCAAAATCTTTTTAATCTGGGACGTCATTTAGTCACCACAGAAACCTATCGAACTTTCAGATTACGTGCCTTTACGTCCCGGGAAATCGCAGTGGCGTAAAAGTGCACTAATTACAGGAAATTATTCGACCCCAATAGTAAACTTGTCAATACCGTTAGATCAGCTTCGCTGGAGTATAGAAAATTCATGAGACAATATCCTGGTGGTTCGTTGCAGCGCGTTCGATACCTGGAATACGTCATCCTGAAGGCAGGCAGGATTTGAGTTCAACATAAATGCGTAAAGCTAACGAGAATCAAAACTGAGGATACAACGATGCCCCATTTTCTAACTCCCACGCCGGATGAACTGGTTGTCAACGATAACTGGAGCGACTTGCGGCAGTTTCGGGAACTACCGGAAATTAATCGTGATCGACTTTACAGCTATCGCACAGCGCGATTGAGCAAGCAGATGGAAGCTGCCGATGTTGCTGCGTTAGTCATGGTCAATCCGGTAAGTCTGCGATACGCAGTCGACTACAGCACCTATGCACTTTTTCAGTCCCGCATCCCTTCGAGCTATCTTTTTATGGCTCAAGAGGGTCCAACCGTGATTCATGGCGCTTATGCTAACACCCCACTGATTGATCGTGCCGAACCTGCACGACATATCACATTATTTGATGCCGGCGATAACATGACGGGCAATGCGCGTCTGCTGGCTGACGATCTTGTTAACTATTTGAGCGAAATCGGCAGTGACAACCACCGAGTCGCCATCGAATACGTTAACCCTAGCGTCACTCAGGCTTGCCTGCAGCGCGGACTGGAAGTGATTGATGGTACTGCCGTTTCTGAAATGGCGCGGATTATTAAATCGGTCGACGAGATAGAATGCATAAAGTGGGCGATTGCTGTTGCCGAACTGGGCATTGCAAAAATGAAAGAGGCCCTGCGACCTGGTGTTACCGAACTCCAACTCTGGGGGCTTTTGAATTATACCAACCTGGCCAACCATGGCGAATGGCATGACGGCAGAATGTTGGCATCCGGCCCGCGCATTAACCCCTGGTTACAGGAGGCCACGCAACGTGTGATTGAATCTGGTGATCTGGTTGGCTTCGATACGGACATGGTTGGCCCAATGGGGTACTTCTGCGACATTTCGCGGACATTCCACTGTGGCCCCGCAAAGCCGACAAAGCGGCAGAAGGAGATATACCAGCTCGCCTATGATGAAGTTCAGCATAATCTTCAGCTTGTCCGCCCGGGCATTACCTTGCATGAGATACAGGAGCAGTCCTATCCGATCCCGGAAGAATGTCAGGAAAACGTCTATCCCTGCATCATTCATGGCGTTGGCATGTGCGATGAATATCCAAGGATCAACCCGGCGCATTGGGGAAAGAACCCCTACAACGCTAAACTCGAAACAGGCATGGTTCTGACCGTGGAAAGTTACATGGGGCCGAAGGGTGAGTCCGACGGCGTAAAGCTGGAAGAACAGGTGTTGGTCACTGAAACCGGATACGAAATGTTGTCCAGCTATCCGATGGAGGATACATTGCTCGAGTGATCCACATACCAGGAGAACACCTGAGACGGAAAAGCAGCGATAGGAACTAAACGATGAAACGACTACGATTCGGCTCGCCTGGTGTGTAAAAACCCCCAAACAATACGGGAAAGAGGGACAGATTCGAATTTGTTGATACCAGGCATCACGATAATTCACTTTACAAAATGCGGACTTTAATGTTTATTCAGTAATTCCACATCAATAACAATTAGTGAAGTAAGCACTATGTCCACCAACTCAGCATTGCAAAAATTGCTCAGTGAGATGCGCGCTAACGCAACATTGCCACTGGAACAGGCCAAAGCCATCCCAGCACAGGCCTATCGTAGTCCTGCATTCTACGATCTAGAGAAGAAAACGTTTTTTGCCAATGAATGGCACTGTATAGGTCGCGATGATTTGTTCAGAAATATTGGTGACTACACCACGTTCAAGATTGCCGATGAGCCGGTCGCTGTCCTTCGTGGCGACGACGACAAGTTGCACGCTTACTCTAATATCTGCCGACATCGAATGGCTCCTTTGCTGGTAGGTAGCGGCAATGTTAAAAAATTCATTGTGTGCCCCTATCATGCCTGGACCTACAATCTCAGAGGGCAGTTGACAGCAGCCGCACATATGAGCAAAAGTTTTGACCCGACGCCAATTTGTCTGCCAGAATTTAAAATCGAGATATGGAAAGGATGGGTTTACGTTTCATTGGCTAAACAACCTACACCTATGACACCGAGGCTAGAGAAGTTAGCTGCCCGTATTGAGAATTATCAACCAGAAAAATACCAAACACTTTTTTATTTGGACGAAATATGGGATACCAACTGGAAATCTTTATACGAGAACTTCAGCGAGTCCTACCATGTATTCAGATTGCACCCGAACACCATAGAAGGTGCGCAGCCGACACACTTAACGGACACCAGTTTTGACAACGACGACGGATTTTATTATTACGAACAACGCTGCAACCCGAATTCTGATACGGCGTATCCGGGGCACACTGTAATCAGTAACCCGGCGCTTAGTGAACGGCAACGGTTAGTCAACCCAATGATCACGATTTACCCGACACATGCTTTCGCCATCTCGCCCGAGCGTATGTTTTGGATGTCACTACAGCCGGAAAGTGTTGGGCAAGTGCGCGTACGTTGGGGGATCAATATTTACCCTGGAGCCATTCCACCGGGCTGGACGCGCGATGAATTTATTGCGGACATTCGCGGTATTTCAGAATCAGTGAACGCTGAAGACAAAACCATGTTGGAAGAATTGTATCGCAATGCCGCGTCAGCCCATGTCGAAACTGCACATATCTCACCCCTGGAGCGTACCACCTGGGAGTTCCAGCGTTATTTGGTCAGGGTGATGGACAAAGGGTTGAACCTGGTGCATTCCGCTGCTTGAGTGAGTCAGATTTTTCAATGCATGTATTTACCGTTTTCGCGCACCCAAACCGGGACTCACTGGCAGGTGGTCTGCTGGATCGGTTTGTGACTGGTTTGGAGTCAGCTGGGCACACCAACGATTTATCCGATCTGTACCAGGAAAAATTTAATCCAGTATTTAATTCGAACGACTTTCATTATTTTCGCGAGCGTGGTGACATGCCTGAAGAAATTCGTGCGATTCATCAGCGCATAGACAAAGCCAACGTGCTGGCATTTGTGTTCCCGGTCTGGTGGTGGTCAACACCCGCTATCCTAAAAGGTTGGTTTGATCGCGTATTAATTAATGACTTTGCCTATACCTTCGATGGTCACGATATCGCTCCCGCGTTATCAGATAAGAAAGTTATTATGATCTGCCCAGCGGGATCATCAACGCACACATACCAGAAATATGGATATAACACCGTTATTCAGCGGCAAATTGACGCAGGTATCTGGAATTACTGTGGGCTAACGGATATCGAAACGTACATCATGCCGGACGTCGACGCTTCGGATGAGGCGCGTATCCGACACCTTGACGATGCCGAACAAATTGGGCGATGTTGTGTTAACAAGCCCTAACAGATTGGGTTTGTGATATCAGTCCCATGCAGGAAAATGGTATTGACAAGTTAACTAAATTTTGAGAAAAAGGTGGCGAATTAGATGTGGGTTTTATCTATAATTTTAGTCGTTGTGGGTCTTGACCGCTGATATTTCTGATTAACACAGCCCATTATATTGCCTTGGCCCAAGCACATCAGTTAACTTGTCAGCACCTAGGGAAGAGGTCAGCAGCGCTATATCGATTGGTTCGACTAGGTAGACTGATGCTACGTTCCCTTTGTTTTTCTAATTCCCACTCGGCGGTATCCAGACCCAATGGAGAGCAAACACAATGAGCGTTCAACAATTATCCCGTCATTCCGTGGCGATTGACAAGCCACGCCGCAAGAGCACAGGTTCGGGATGCGTTGGAAATGCGTGAATAAACACATTCGTGAATTGGAGCAAGCAATAGACAGCGGCCAAAACAAACGGGGCAATTCCAGCGCGACGGACATCCTCACAGTGGATGTGGCGGTCGTGGGAGCGGGCTTCGCGGGTATCTATGCGATTCACAGCCTGCGCAGCGTCGGATTTTCCATCGTCGGCATTGAGGCAGCGCCGGAGGTTGGTGGGACCTGGTACTGGAACCGCTATCCGGGCGCGCGGTGTGATTCCGACAGCTTCAACTATTCCTATTCCTTCTCCGAAGAGCTGGAGCAGGAGTGGGAGTGGACGGAGCGCTATCCAGGTCAGCCTGAAATCCTGCGTTATCTTAAGCATGCCGCAGATCGGTTTGATGTGCGGCGGGAGATCCTGTTTTCGACGCGCGTGATCGCCGCGACATTCGCCGACGACCGAAAACGGTGGATCATCGAAACCGACACGGGCCGACGAATTTCGGCGCAATTCTGCATTTTCGCGACCGGTTGTCTATCGATCCCCAACACGCCGCAGATTGCGGGGATCGATCATTTCGCGGGCGCCGTCTACCACAGCAGCGCCTGGCCCGAGAAGGGGGTCGATTTCAACGGCAAGCGCGTCGGCATCATCGGCACCGGCTCCTCAGCCATTCAGATGACTCCGCTCATCGCTGAGCAGGCCACCAGCCTGTCCGTCTTTCAACGCACCGCGAATTTCAGCGTTCCGGCACGCAACCATCCGCTCGACCCGATCGATGCGGCACGCTGCAAGCAGCACTATCGTGCGCTGCGGCATTCGGCGCGGCAATCGATGTCTGGGGTCGGCGGACATCCCGATCCGGAGAAGAGTATCTTCGACGAGGCAGCGGAGCAACGCCGACGGAATTTCGAGGCAATGTGGCAGAAAGGCGGATCCGAGACCTTTCTGATCGAGTATCGGGACATTCTGACGAACGGCGAGGCAAACGCTGTCCTGTCGGATTTCGTCCGTGACAAGATCCGCGCTACGGTATGCAACCCGGTCACAGCGGAGGCGCTGCTTCCGCACATACCGTTCGGCGCCAAACGGCTCTGTCTCGATACAAATTACTACGAGACCTTCAACCGTGATACGGTGTCGCTGGTGAACCTGCGTGATGCACCGATTGTCGAAATCACGCCGCGCGGGATCAGCACATCCGAGTGCGAATACGCGCTCGACGCCATCATCTTCGCTACCGGATTCGACGCCATGACTGGTACTCTACTGGCCATAAATCCACGCGGACGGGGTGGACTCGCCCTTAAGGAAAAATGGCGCGATGGCCCGCTTACCTATCTCGGCCTGATGACGGCTGGGTTTCCCAATATGTTCGTCGTCGCCGGTCCCGGTAGTCCGTCAGTAAAGACCAATGTGGTGCTGGCCGGCGAGCAGCATGTGGAATGGCTAACCCGATGTCTCGCGCACATGCGACGCGACGGTTTGAGCGTTGTCGAGGTGACGCCGGAGGATGAGCAACGCTGGGTCGCTCATGTCAACGAGGTCGCCGACGAGACTTTGTTCCCGACTATCGATTCCTGGTATCTGGGCTCAAACATTCCTGGAAAACCGCGTGTTTTTATGCCTTACGTCGGTGGCTTCGCGCGGTACGAGGCCATTTGCGAAGAGGTCGCCGCATCGGATTATCGAGGGTTTGTCATGCAGCGGGAAACTGCAAAAGGAGTGGCCGATGGGACGGCTTGACGGACGGGTCGCCATCGTTACAGGCGCCGGACGCGGCCTCGGTCGTGAGCATGCCCTGCGCCTTGCCGAGGGGGGAGCCAGCGTTGTCGTTAACGATCTGGGGTGTGGCAGAGCCGGGGAAGGCCGGGACGACAGTCCGGCTCTGGCCGTCGTCGACGATATCGTTTCCCGCGGCGGACGCGCGATGGTCAGCGGCCACGACGTCAGCGACTGGAGCGAGGCAGCGGATCTCATCCGGTTCGCAGTCGAGTCATTCGGCGATCTGCATGTGCTGGTGAACAATGCCGGCATCTATGGCAGCAACACTCTTGACGGCATGCGCGAGGAGGAATGGGATCGGTTTATCCGCATCAACCTGAAAGGCCACGCCGCGCCGACCAGTCACGCTATGACCTATTGGTCGGCACGATCGAAGGCCGGGCATAGTGTCGCAGCATCGATCATCCACACAACGTCCGCTTCGGGAACCATGGGTTTTTACGGTCAGGCACACTATGGCGCTGCCAAGCTCGCAGCCATTGCACTGTCCAGTACCGCGGCAATCGAAGGGGCCGCCATTGGTGTCCGCTCTAACACCCTGTCTCCATCGGCCCGTACGCGGATGACGGCGGACGAACTCGGGCCGGAGAAGAAACGCCCGTTCAACGACCGCGATCCGGCGCACGTCTCGCCACTGGTCGCCTGGCTCGCCGACGAGAAATGCCCCGCCAATGGACAGGTCTATGCGATCTTTGGCCGCCGAATTCTGATCTACGACATCGTGACCTTCGCCCATGAACTGGCGGCACCGGGTCAGTGGACTCTTGAGGAGCTCGACCGCGAATTGCCGCCGCGCCTGGTGAAATCGATGAATGTGGAAGCATACTTCCGGCATCTCGGCGAGACCGAATAGAGGGAACCTGGACGTGCCACTTTTGGTTACTTTTCTTGCTGTTGAGAAAAGTGACTCGCGCACCTACTCATTACCTGCAATGAAATACTGAATATTTTAGTGTGCGAAATAAAGGTAAGCAGTTCAACTGAGTTAACTTGTTAATCACCTTATTCGGTGCTGACAAATTAACTGCTGTTGGTGCACAATTAATGGATGAAGACATCACCCAATATATACAAACGTCACCGATTTCCACCCGAGATCATCCAATACGCTGTTTGGCTCTTTTATCGATTCAATCTGAGTCATCGAGATATTGAGGATATGTTAGCTGAGCGGGGAGTTATCGTAACTCGAGAATCCATACGATTAAGCGATCAGCAGCGTAGTGACTATTGCAGATGAGTTTTTAGGAACGACAACGGCAGTTTAAAAAATATTTCGCAATAAATTGGTAGCAGATCAAAAGTTAACTTGCCAATACCTAAAACAATGAACGAACTATACGTAATCGTTTGTGTTTAAATATTGTAATAATTCTTCTGCAAGCGATTCTGGTGTTGAATGTTCAGTGTTCAAAACCACTTCAGCCTTTTCCGGTTCTTCATATTCCGAATCGATGCCAGTGAAGTTTTTGATCTCGCCTGCGCGCGCCAATTTGTAAATTCCTTTGGGGTCTCGTTGCTCACACACGGCTAATGAAGCCTGAATATAAACTTCGATAAATTCGTTCTGATTCATCAAATCTCTGGCCATTCGCCGCTCGGCTCGGAAGGGAGAGATGAAAGACACCAATACAATAAGTCCAGCATCCGCCATTAGCCAGGCAACCTCCGAAATCCGCCGCAAGTTTTCAATTCTGTCATCGTTGCTAAAACCCAGGTCGCGATTCAATCCATGCCGTACATTGTCTCCGTCTAGCAGATAAGTATGCTGGCCGCTTGAATGAAGCCTTTGTTCGATAATATTGGCAATTGTGGATTTCCCCGCTCCAGACAACCCCGTGAACCACAAAACGCAGGGCTTTTGTAATTTGCTGCTCGAGCGGTCTTGCTTGGTTAGCTTGGAGTTATGCCAGGTGAGATTGTGTTCCTCTGCGGCAAATTGCCGATTTATTTCATGGGACTGATATTCCTCTTTTGGAAATTTCACCTCGTTGGGTTCTAATCTTTTCATAGTCTGGTTACCGAGGTTGTAAGCGATGGGCATATAGGTGTTCATAATGCGGCAGCACTTGCTCATAGAGTGACTTAGCATAATCTGGCGCATTGGCAATATTCGTGTAACCCGGTTCCTGGGGTTTCAAGCCGGTTGAGTTCTTTAGCGTTGCATGCCACGATCCACCGTCATACCAACTGTACTGTGATGTTGCTGCCCCGGGTTCCCATGTGAGCGCTTCAGGCAAAAAGGGAATATCCATTGCCTCACAATAGCATTTTACGGTTTTGTGTGGATTCCGTAGCAAATCGTCAGAATCAATTACTGGCGGGGCTTTACCAATACGATCTGCTATTCGATCAAACAGTTCGCGCTGCTCAAGGAATGCCAGCTCTTTAAGATGTACGTCCGGCCAGCGTTTCTGAACGCTGGTAACTACTTTGGCAGCATCTCGAATTAGGAAGGAGTGGTTAAAATGGTTAAGGAATTCATCCGTCCAGTAGTTTTCTATGTAGTGCGGAAAATCTTTAGAGAACACGGGACCCTCGCTTGCTGCTTGTTGAAGCGTGGCCCAGATACTTTCGAAAGTCAGCCCTGGTTTTCTGGGGCTTTCGGAAGTGAGTCTCGGCCAGGGAGCACCATCACCGGTATACCACCATTCACCGAAAGGTTCGTGGAAGCACTGTATGTCTCCACGCTGACGCATCATCCATTCAAACGCCGTTGAAGTAGATCTTGGTGTAGCCCAAAGTACCAGTATCTTGTCCATGGTACTCAGCTCAGGGTATGTAAAAGCGTACCGTGTTCACCAAGCGGAGCGATTCCCAGAGTTTTGAAAATTCGCCAGTACAAAGCAGAGTCGGAGGAGACAATGGGCTTACCGATGGTGTTTTCTAGATCAACTTCAATGGTCGACATGCGCTGCGGAAGACCATCACTACTACGAAAATTTGGCATGCCATTGACTACAACTGCATCCACGTTTGGCGCTTGTTCTGCGACGTAGCACATAGATTGTTTTGCCAGCTTGCCAGGGAAAATCCATGTGCAATCATTAACCTCCTGTTGCGTTGGATAAAATCCCTGATCCACGAAGTTGCCCACATAAACCAAATCAAAGCCTGCGTCACGGAGAAACCGTGCAATACCATCTCGCCAGTCCGGCCAGTAATACACAGAATTCAATGCAATTTTTTCAGCATTGAGTTCTTTCAATGCTTCCACCAGGCACATACCGGCCATGTGTAACGGCGTTTGATAGGTATCGCTGATTCGATCACAAAACTCAATGATGTCCTGGGGCGTTTTCCCGCCAGCATGGACCCAGTTAGAACCTACTTGGCCACAAACATCTACGCCATTGTTGGCCATGCATTCGACGTACTCCTCGAGTAGTTGGAAGTTGTCAGCCCGCTGGTTTAACTCATGCTGGTAACCCGAAACGTGCAGCATTCTGCCATGTACACCTACCGATGCAGGTGACATACGTAAAAAATCCGAAGGGGCAGCATCGAAGTCATGGGGAGGCGAGGTGAACCCCACCTGATGTGGGAAGAGTTTGTTTTCTGGGTTGAGCCATCTTTCTGGTTTCATTGATCTTCTATACCTTTATGTCATATATTTAATAGATAGTTTAATGAGATATAAACATTGGTAAACAATGAATATTCGATAGCTTCAATATCATTTTTGATATGGTAAAAAAATACAGTATTCCTTCTTCCTCCGCACTGATTGCATTCGAAAGTGCGGCCAGAATGCTCAATTTCAGCCGGGCAGCGGAAGAGCTTAATACATCCCAGTCTGCAGTAAGTCGCCATATCGGCGAATTAGAAAATCGACTGAACGTCAAATTGTTCCTCCGAAACAGCTCGCCTCGAAAAGGATTGTTGCTTAGTTCGCAGGGCGAGCAACTGTATCGCTATGTGGTATCGGGGCTTGAATCGGTCAGTACTGGAATACGAGAGATTAAGAAAACGTCAAATTCAGAGGAATTCGTCATCGGATGCACCCATGAGATTTCACATCTTTATCTCATGCCGCGATTTGCCGCGCTTCAAAAAGCGATCGGCGACGATGTAATTATTAGAATTATCACATCAGATTACCCCTCCATGGAAAAATCTCCTGACCCTCGAATCGACCTGATGTTTATTTACAATCTTCCTGTTCGTGATGAATCTAGGTTCGCTACGATTTACAAAGAAGCGGTGATGCCGGTTTGTTCTCCTGAGTATTTTAACCAGCATAAGTCGCAGCTGATGCTCACACCCAACAAGTGGAATTGTATTGTTTTTCTTAATGTGGGGAAGTTTCATCCCGGTTGGGCTACCTGGGATGATTGGTTTTCTAGAAATTCTGTGGGCGGATTGAGGCCACATTATCAGACCTTCGATAATTATGTCTACATCCTGGAGGCAGCTGCAGCCGATAACGGTGTTGCCCTGGGTTGGAAAGGATTGATTGAGCGGTATCTCGAATTGGGTACCTTAATACCGGTTATCGATGAATACATCCACTTCGACCGATCGCTCTATGCCATGCTGACTGAGAAAGGAATGACTCATACTAAAGCAAATGATAGCTTGTTATTTTTTAGGCAATAAAATGAATTCGCGGTTAAATAAATTTCTATCTGCCCGCATCTGACAGGAATAGAGAAACTGATCGTATTTAATCCATCCAAAATGTTGCCTCTATGCCTCTATGCCTCTATGCCTCTATGCCTCTATGCCTATTCGCGGTAATTGGAATTTTAGTTTTTCTCGAGCACTATCGATCCCTTAGGCGAGATGCATTTAACCGAGAGCCAGAGGTGGTGGCCTGAGACTCAACAATAGATTGATCGAGCCTACCGAAGTTAAGTTGTCAGTACCGTTTTTAGGAGCGACAAACTATGGAAAGATTGGGACGGCACTCAATCCACTGGAATTAACTTGCCAGGATTTGTCTTTTTGCGCCCAGGCGAGGATGTAAATTTTTGGCTAGCAATGCGGTGCTAACCAATGCTATAGCTGTTACCGCAAATACTCCAGGTAGCGGCGCAAACATTAGTACCACTCTAGCAACACCAGGACTGATGACACCAGATACATCTCGATAAGTAGAATAAACTGCCGACATCTCGGTACGCTCGGAAGGCCTGACGGCCATTAAAAATGGAAGCCCCGCACACATATCCAGCAGTATGAGAAAAAATGATGCTGCCATGAGTAGAACGATAGTCGGTCCGGCATAGTCCGAAATCAGGGCTGCAGCTAAAAATCCCAAACCGCTAAATACAAAACCGACACGAACCGCGAGTCGAATGCGACCACACATCCAACGCAGCATGAGTGGAACCAGAAATAGCAAACTATTGGTAATAGACAAGGTGATGCCTCCGACCTGTTCGCTAAAACCATTCTCTACGGCGTAGATCGGAAGGTATACCACGTAAACCCACCAACCGCTGGAACGCACTACCGCAAACAGCCATCCGCCGATAAGCCTGGGTTGTTCAAAAAACCGGGGTAAAAAGGCAAGCGGGTTTGGAGGTTGCGTTTTTGATTTCGTTATAATCTTCCCATCTCCGAGGCGAAGCACCCAAAATGTGATTAGAAGTATGAGTGAAGCAACTGCAGATATAATGAATGGCGCAGGGGGCCATTGTTCCAGTAACCAAATCCCAAGAAATGGTCCAAGCGCCCAGGCTGCACCACTATAAAAAAGTCGAAGGGTTTCACATTCGCCCAGAGATGACCGGGTAACATAATCCATTACGTAAGCATTAAGGCAAATTGTAATCACCACAGTAGATGTGGTCATTGCAGTCAATCCCAGTGGTACTAACAAGCCGCCACCAATCGCCGCGCAAATAGAACCGCCTATCATGCCTAGCGCGCCCAGCGTAAATAATTTACGTCGAGGAATAAATCGAGAAACCCAGGGTGTGAATAGTGATGCGGCAAAAGAGAAAATACCAATCAGAAAATAAACTTCGGAGACTGTTTCAGCATCGCCGAATGTGCGGTACATGACAATCGGAAATACCGAAGTGAGTATCCCTCGGGCGGTGCTCTCTACCGCAGCAAGGATTGCAAATCCTTTTATCCCAGGAGTAGGCGCATGACGTAACCAGTCAGGAATCCGTCGTTGGAACATGTGCGTGAAACCAGGAAGGTGTAGTGCAATTGGGTGCACTATTGCGCTCTTTATCTACGTTGGGCTCCTGTGCGCGCGGGGTTTCCAATTCTGATTCAGGGGTTACAGCACTAGGCATACGATAATTTGAGAAAAGAAATCAGCATTGACAATTCGGATGTATAAATTTGAGCAAAATTATGGGGTATGGCGTGACTGTGCGCTTAATTGGGTTATTTGAAAAGCGACATTTTTTAATAGCTTTAATCGGATATTCCGATTATCATCTTGCGATCGAATTTTGAAAACTTGATGTGAAGATCGACCAAATACAAACATTTCTCGAAATTGCGCCTTGCGGCAGTGAAAATCCACAACAGCTGAGAATAACTGAAATAATCGCAATTAATTTTCCACTTTTTTCTCCAAATTTAGTTAAGTTGTCAATACCGTTTTTAATATTGTTAAATAGCATTGACCCCTATTAATATATCGTTTCATATTGCCAGCAATCGACAGGCACAAAATGCGGCGCTTATCACTTGATAATTATGGGTGAATTTATCGCTACTAACTACAACACAATTTGTGTATGTTTCGCGAATGATAGATACCGTTTTCATCCGTAAAAAAAATCTGCAAGCCCTGCTCAATCCTCGCCATATCGCCTTCGTTGGCGGCCAGCAAATGGCACGAAGCATGGAGATGTGTCGTAGCGCCGGATTCACAGGTGACATCTGGTCAGTGAATCCGAAATACGATGAGATTGCATGCTTCCCCTGTCACGCTTCGGTGGAGCAATTGCCCGTTGTGCCGGACGCTGCTTTTGTCGCCTTATCACCGGAGCGATCCATCGGGGTGATCGAAAAGCTTGCACAAATGGGCGCGGCGGGTGCCATAGTGCACGCGTCCGGCTTTGGTGAACGCGGTGGCGAGCACCGCTCGCTGGAAACTCGCTTGGCAGCTGCTGCAGGCGATATGGCAATCATTGGCCCCAACACCAATGGCCTGATCAACAATTTTGACGGTGTTGCTATCTGGGGCGATAAAAACCATTTTGAGCCTGTGAGTGGCAAAGGCGTGGCGGTTATTTCACAAAGTGGCGCATTTCTGTTTGGTATCACCAATGTTGAACAGGGTTATCCGATGGGCTACGCGATCAGTATCGGAAATCAATTACTGGTCGACACTGCAATGGCAATCGAGGCGGTACTCGATGACGAACGCGTGACTGTGATTGGATTGTATCTGGAAGGCTTGAAAGACGGCGTTGCGTTGTCGAGGTCGCTCGCTCGTGCGCTGCGGCAAAACGTACCGGTTGTGCTACTTCGTGGCGGCGGTACTCCCGCAGCAGCGCAAGCATCACTGAGTCACACTGGCAATCTGGCGGTGCCGAATGATTTCTGGAATGCACTTATTGAGCGATACGGGTTGATTGAAGTGCGTTCGCCAAAACAACTGGTAGAGACCACAAAGCTTATCGCCGTTGCTGGTGTGCCCGCAGGGCCGCGCGTTTTTATTACTACCTATTCCGGGGCAGCCTGCACACTCACTGCCGAGCAGGCGCCACAGCACGGCCTGCAGTTACCCTCTGTTTCGGAAACGAATGCGCGTCGTGTGCGTAAACGGCTGCCGGATTACATCAACATCACCAACCCGTTCGACCTCAACCTGCCGTGGGTGTCGCACGATCAGGTGTCGCTCCAGAACGGTGAATCGATCGCCGATTGTATGGTTGATATGAGCGAAGGGCAAACAGATACCATCGCCATGTTGTTCGACATACCCCGTAGCGGTGACGGGCAGGATACTCCGTGGTTGCCCAGCCTCAATGCGATAGTTCGCGCGCGTAGGAAAACCGGCCTGCCTTGCGTAGTGGCCTCGATCATGCCGGAAGGTATTGCGCCTGAACAACGCAGACAATTGCTTGAAAACGGCGTTGCCCCAATCTCGGGGATGAGCGAATTTCTCAAGGCATTGGGTGCGGTGTGTCATTACCGCGAACGTCGGGCCGGTTTGCTGGCAGACGAGTGTGAACCACAAACGCTCCTGCGTTTGCCGGTGTTTGCGCAAACCGTCATTCACAATGAACAGGACAGCAAACTGGCGGTGTCCCGTTACGGTCTGCCCCTGCCACGGCACTGGGCGGGTCTCGCAGAGAAAACCGTTCACGCCGCAGACGATATCGGTTATCCCGTCGCGCTGAAAGTGCTCGGTAACCAGTTGACGCACAAGGCTAAACTGGGTGGCGTTGCACTGAATCTGCACAGTGCAGAAGCTGTCGACCACGCGGTCGGCGCCATGCGTGACAATTTGCGCAAGCACGACATCGTTCTCGAACAGGTACTGGTTGAGACGATGGTCGGCAAGCCGGTGTGTGAATTGATCATTGGCATCAAGCGCCATGAACAGCTGGGGATGGCTCTGCTCATCGGAAAGGGAGGTGTGGATGTCGAAGCCCATAAGCAGTACGCGCTGGTACTGTTGCCCGCCACACAGCGTGAGTTTGAAGCTGCGCTCGACCGTGTTGTCACCGGCTTGACCCCGTTGGCACGCGCAAACACCATTGCTGCAATGCAGTCAGTGGCCACATTTGCCGTTGACCACGCCGACAGTCTGGCCGAGCTTGACATCAATCCGCTGATTGTTGGGGCAGATGATTCTGTAACAGCCGTCGATGCATTGTTGATTACCGGAGAAACTGCAAGTAATGGTTAACGAAACACTCATTGGTCAATTCGGGCCTGACTTTATTGTGCCTGTCGAGCGCGGTCATATACGCCAGTTTGCCAAAGCGGCATTTGCTGATGTACCCGTGCACACAGAGGGCAGGCGACCTGTTATTCCTGCAACCTGGCTGGTATCCGCCGGTGTGCTGTGGGGGTACACCATGGAACGTCCACGTGGCACATTGTTTGAAAATATCGGGCACGATCTGTCGGTACCCCTGCACGCAGAAGAAGCGTACGTGTTTCATGGCGGACTGCCGCGTGCGGGTGATGAACTCATTGCACGCACCTGCCTTGAATCGGTGAAAACCCGCCACGGATCACGCGGTGGCGAGCTGACTTTTCTGGTGGCATTGACCGAGTTTCGCGATGATACAGACGGGCTTGTCGCGGAAGCGCGTGCGACCACAGTGACTACGGAAAATTCTCCCAAAGGCGAAGATTGGCACGCAGACATTCCCGCGTACCAACCCGACTATGGCAATATCGATTCGCTCGATCCCTTTGCCTCGATTCAAAGACAAAGCTGGAATGAGCTGCAGGAAAACAACGGTCCCGGAACCGTGTCGACTGGTCCGTTAACGTTACATGAAATGGTCAGCTTTCAGGCAACCGGTGGCGAGATGAATCCGTTGCACTACGATGAAACCCACGCGCGGGCGATGGGTTTTCCCGGTATGTTCGGACTGAGCATGCAGCAGGCAAGTGCGTTAGCCAGCTATGCAGGACGCTGGCTGGGCGAAGAAAATGTTCGCTCATTTCGTGCGAGATTTCCAAATGTGTTCTGGGTCGGCGATCCGTTGACCTACAATGGTCACGTGACACGATTATACGAAACCGACGGGCGCAAGCTGGTCGATGTTGAATTGCAGTGTACGCGGGACAGTGACAGCGCGACAATTGTACAGGTCTGGATGACATTCGGTGTGGATGCAGAAGAGTAACAACATGCAGCGTCAGATGGCGATCCGGCACTATGAATTCTTATTCGGCTTGAAGTCGGTGCATATACCAGCGGATAAATTCGGTTAACCTGTCTTCACCGGTAGCATACTGACCGGGCTGGTATCGTCTGGAATTTACACCGCATTGATTGTTGGCGATCAGCCAGCAATCCTGTGTGACGGTTTTATCCCATAACCACATCAACCTATCCGGCGCATAATCTTTGCCTTCTTCGGCATCGCCACACACCAGCCAGGTCACCTGCGTTTCGGTGTCCGTAGTGGATTTCGGAATCAGGCGTATCAACACAACGTGATCATTTGCTGCATAAATATATGTCAGCGGCCCGAGAAACATAAAGCAAATGCCCCCGGTAAATTCCTTGTACTCGCCCATTAGCGGCGCCACCGGGTTTCCGTTTTCAGACATCGTTTTCCACCCTTGCTGTATCGGTCGTACGAGAGCACCGCAGGGTTGGCGCTGATCAGTGGTGTCACTTGATACCCGGCCGGTGATGTAGCCTTTTTCCGACCAGATCGATTCCCACGCTGCGATGTCAGCGAGAAATCCATCAGCGTGTTTTTCGTTCGCTTTCACATACGCATTGACGACGGTGTATTCCGGGTGGGCAGGTGCACAGTGGAGACACTCGCGGAAATTCTCGACAGCGAGTTTCCAGTTACCCGTTGTCGGGAAGGTTTTTTCCGCTGCAATTTTTGCGCGCCCGGTTTGGTTTGGCCAGATAAATTGATCCAATGCAGCGGTCATCTGCGCGAAATCGGCGACACCGGGATCATCCTCGTGTGCGGGATTAATGAACACCAAACCGTGCCACACCCGTACCTGACACGCGTGCAGGCTATTGTCGTTGGTGTCGAAGTTATTTGGCATGCCACGGGCGTGCAGCAATCGTCCGTCGGTGCGGTATGCCCACGCGTGGTAGGGACAAACCAGAACGGTGAGATTGCCTGCAGGTTCCAGACAGATACGGCTGCCGCGATGCCGGCAGACATTGAAGTGGGCGCGGATAGTACCGTCTTGCGCGCGGATAACGATAATGGATTCGCCCGCCACGCCGTACAGAACGTAGTCGCCGTTATTTGGTAGTCGGGATTCGTGAGCGACCAGCATCCACTGCTTCAGAATCAACCGCTTCGCATCGTATTCAAAAATACGCGAATCCGTGTAAAAGGATTGCTGCAATGACATGCCGTCACGATGACTGGCAATCAGCTGCGCGATATCGGTTTCAACGGTTTTCACGATATCGAACTGATTGTGTTCGGTGAGAGCCTGCTTCAGATGATGTTATTGGCTGCGACTTGTAGCAGGCATTCATTCTGTCTAGTTTTTGCAGCCAGCCGTCCCATTGCAATGAGCGGTCAAAGGCGCCTTTGTTATTTGCATCGGTGGTAAATTCTTCCGACATTTTCATTGCTACTTCAGAGTCGAACGGCAACACTTTTTTATTCAATTTTAGTTAACTTGTCAATACCCCTCTGAGTATTTTGTCCAACTCTTAAGATTTTTCTGCAAGCAGCTGTTGTATCGCCTTTTCTACTTCGATGGCTTTGGCCGTGCCGGCATGGGTCTCACCGATAAATACATGCCGAACAAAGCCGCGTTTGTCGATTAAATAATAGGTTGGCCAGTAACGATTTTGCATTTTTTTCCAGAAGGCAAAATCATTGTCCATCATTGAAGGATGTTGCAGTTTAAATTCGTCGATTTTTCTGACGACATTTTCTCGAACCTTTTCTCTTTCAAATTCTGGTGTATGGATACCGATTACTCGAAATTTTTCATCTGTTAATCTGGCTTCCAAATCATTCAACCAGGGGAACGAGCGATAACAATTCCAGCATCCGTAAGTCCAGAAATCGATTAGTACGACGTTCCCACGCAAATCCGCCATAGATAAAGGTTTTGAGCCAAGCCAGGCATCCGGGTCTGTCTGGGTAAAATCGGGTGCGGTTTTTGCAACAATTGAAAATGCGTTGGCGCTGAAAGGCGAATGCGGACTGAAATAAGCAATCGATACTACCAGGCAGACCAGTGCAATTGCGGGGGCGATGATACTTTTGTTCATGTGTGATTTTTTTGGGTTTGGCGATTTAGACCCCGGAAGCCAAAAACAATTCAGAATTCGACTTATATCATTTCATTCAAGCTCTTTAAAAATGGGGGCGACCCCAATTAACGCCGATGAACGAAATTGTGGTCTGAGGTTGCCAATTTTTGGTGCTGTCAAGTTAACGCCTATGGATGCGCAATAAATCGATGAATAAATCATCGAACCTATATAAACGTCACCGATTTCCGAGTGTCCCTCCCAAATACTCATCCGACATCTAAAATGATGTTAAATCTGTGCGGGGATATTGTGGGGATCGGTTGCGCATTGTTATGCTTTGTAGTGCAAGGTAGGCAACGTACGCCACTCTAAGTTGTTGAAAAATAAATAATAATAATTACTGCTTTGTACTCATAATCCATTGGTTGTGAGACTTCGTGGATGGAGGAGGTACGCCGCCAGGAAGGCGGCGGTAGAGTCGGGTCGGGAACAGAGACCGAGAGTAACGCAGGAAGCCAAAGCCGAGGTTTACCCCCAGGGCACCTAGCACCCGCAGGGCACGACCCAAGCCCTACCGGGCCTTTATGCCCTTGGGTCCACCACCTTTCGCAACTGAATGGGCATTACCGACAAGAGACCATTGGTATTTTTACCTGAAGTACGGGTTTTTCCGTAATGCAGTGATTGCCCAGGGCGAAAATCAACTACTTGCTAATAGGTATACTGTCCCCTGATTTACTCATCAGCTTACGGCAAGCGCTTCCAGGACGCCCCTTGAGACATCCTCGGTGCAAGCGGTGCCGCCAATGTCCGGCGTGTGCACGCCGGCCTCGAGCGTGCGTTCCACCGCGTGCTCGATCGACCGGGCGACATCGGGCCGGTTGAATGCGTGCTGGAACATCATCCCGACGGAGAGGATCGCGCCGATCGGGTTGGCGATGCCCTTGCCGGAGATGTCGGGCGCGCTGCCGTGGCTCGGTTCGAAGAGCCCCGGAACGCCAGGCGCGCCCACCGACGCGGACGGCAGCATGCCGAGAGAGCCCGCATAATTGCCGACCAGATCGGAAACCAGATCGCCGAACAGGTTCTCGGTCACCATGACGTCGAATGCCTGCGGCGATTTGCATACCGCATACATCGCGTAATCCATGTACAGATGCTCGAGCTCGACATCAGGATATTCGTCACGGCCGATCCTCGTGATCGTCTCGCGCCACAATTTTCCGCTTTCCATGGCATTCGACTTGTCGAGGTTGGACACATGGTTGCGTCGGGTCCGCGCCGCCTCGAAGGCGCTGCGTGCGATCCGTTCGCATTCCGAGGTCGTGTACACGCCGGTCTCGAAGGCACGCCGCTGCCCGTCGGGGAGCACCTCACTTCCGCGAGGCTCGCCGAAATAACTCCCGCCGGTATTCTCGCGCACGACAAGCGTGTCCGCCCCTTCGATCACCTCGCGCCGAAACGGCGTACGATGCAGGATGGGTGCCCATGCTCGGGCAGGACGCAGGTTGGCGTACAGATCAAGCGCGACACGGAGCTTGAGCAGGCCGTCCCGATCGGCAGCGGGGCAGTCTATGACGAGGGAGTCCCACTCGGGACCGCCGACAGACCCAACCAGAATCGCATCAGCGCGGCGGGCCTTCTCGACCACCGCATCGGTGCAAAACGTACCATGGATGTTCCAGCTTGCCCCGCCGAGTAGATCCTCATCCATCGCCACCTTGATCCCAGCTTTCTTCGCGCCCAGCTCCAGCACTTTGACAGCCACCGCCGTGATCTCAGGGCCGATGTGATCGCCGCCGAGTACGAGAACGTTAAACGTTTCTACCATGTGTCCACCTTTTCGTTGTGTTTACTTGCAGAGAGCGGAACGACTATCCGAGCAAGCCCTGAGAATACGTTATGCGGATACCGTCTTGACCTTCGGCGAGACGCAGCATACGCATCGTCGAATGGAATTCTTCCAGATCCACCGTGCTTGTCAGCACTTGCCGTGGCGGGGTCTCGATATCGAAACCGGTGCGTCCATGCAGAAGCCGGTGATTGTCGAACAACAGCCCTTCGCCGCGCGTGAGCTTGAAGGTAAGCCGCATCTCGGGGTCGTAGAGGATATCGAGGAACCTACGCATGGCGCGATAGCAGGGGCCGACCTGGTGCGCCGGCAGATCAAGCGGAGCGATCTGGCGTTCATTCATGCGAATGCCGCAGACCTCCCCCCAACTGTCCAGCCGAATGGCCGGGATGTACGAGATGAATGACCTCGGCATACGGTCGGAATAGAGCGCCATATCCACACGCTGACACGGAATGGGTAGTTTGGTGAGAAGTTTGAAGTCTTCCGGTGACGTCTCGCGCAGCCGGCGCGCCGCCTCGAACCCGTCGACGAGGGTCGTGTCGCCACCACCCTTCGTCTGATGCAGCACCTGAAAAACCGTAATGCCGACATGCGAAAGGCGATAGGCCTCGTCACTGTGCGGATCGAGCGTCATGGATACCTCAGCCACGTTCTCGGCCTTCGCGCGCTTTGTGAGGTTGTAGGTTCCGTAGTTGGTCTGCCGCTGGGGGCCGACCAGTTCGATCAAACGATGCTTTTCCCCTGCATCCGTCGGTACGTTGGCGATCTTGCAGAAGCCGTAGTCGCAAACGGTTTGCAGCATGGCAAGACGGGCGCGGGCGTTTGCTTCCACTTCGGTGAAATCCGCCCAAGGCACATCGTCACCTATCGATGTATCCCACAGTATGGGACGCTGCCGGCGGCGGGCGCGTTCCTCATCGGAGCAGCAGTGATCGCGCAACCAGCGCGCCGCATAAACCGACTCGTGGCCATCGTTGGTCCACGTGATGTGGATCTCTTCATCGGTCCACGCCTTCAAGCTGGGCCCGATGTCGTCGGGAATGTCTTGGATATGAAGCATTCGGACGCCGGTACGGCACGTTCCGCAAGCATCGCACTCGCATTGGTGACGCAGCCACACGGAATGATAACTGCTTGTGTGGCCGTCGCCCCAGCGGACGATGAGCTCACGCTTCTCAATCCCCACGCTGGCAACTGCGTAAGGCGATCCGTTCTTCGACTTATAGTCGGTTGTAATTTCGATCATATTGAAAAAGGCGGGTCCCGAGGCGCTCATCCGGCCTCCGAAATCATTGTTCACTATCTTCTGACCCTTTTTATGGTGATTTATATATTTTTCTCAGTTGCTGTGTTGAATGGTATTTATTCGATCTCGCCCAAATGCCGGAAGTACGCTTCCACGCCGAGTATAGGAAGCATAACCACTATGAGGTATGTAGACAAGTCACAGTCACGCACGTAGTCGTTGAATTGGAGGTATTGTGGCTGAAATTTGGCGCAGGGAGAGAGGGGGTCGCTGTTTGGCCTGACTTATGCGGGCGGGTAGGTGAGCAAGGAGAGTTCTGCTAGATTTTCCGTTGATTTGGCACGAGCAGACCATTAGCGATGCACCAGGCGGTGCCGCATCCATCCATGCGTTCGGCGTAACAGAAGTCAGGACCCGTCCCGATGGCCTGGCGTGGGCGGTGCTCGGGCGGAATTGGGAGTAGTTTCAGCCAATTCAGTGCGGTGGTCGAGGTGGTCGAGAATTTTTTTAATGACTGTCGAATCTTCGCCAACAGTAGGCGCCCTTAGGCGATACAGGCAACAACCTTCACGGCACCGCCACGTTGATTGCAGGTTTGTATATCGATATTGAATACACCTTTGAGTTGCGCTCAGGTTATGACCATAGATGATCGGTATACCGGCTTTGCAGGAGCAAAAGCCGGTCATGGCGGCTGTCCCTCATAAAATCTCATCTGACATCAAGATTGATGTTAAATCTGTTCGGGGAATTTGCGGGTATCAGTAGTGCATTGTTATGGTATGTTGTGCAAGGTAGGCAACGGACGCCTCTCTATGTTGTTGAAATATATATAGTTAAAATTGCTCGTTTGTACTCATAACCCACCGGTTGTTTATTTTCAAATTAAACTCAAATACCAGTTTTGTGCCCCATGGTTTTGTTGTATTTGGGATCGACTTGGGGGAAATATAGGGGGAATGAAAGACCTCAAAGACTGATAATCCCCTTGCCAGTACCGCGCGGCATGATCTACCTGATCGAACCAACGGGTGACGCAGGAAACGGCTGATCTAGTCGTAAACTGCGACCGGTTCGCCCAGGATCGAGATATCGGGCTCGACGCCGAGGCCCGGCACATCCGGTGCAACGAAACAGCCATCGACGTTCCGCGCACCTTGATCCGGGGCCGGATCGATGGTAATCATCTCCTGACAACTCCAAGTGCCGAGGCACGAGACCGCCGGGATTGATTGCGCAAAATGCGCAGTCGACGTGTCGGCGAGAACCGTACCGCCGGTATCCATGATCAGCATGGTGAATCCCGTCGCCAGCGCGTAATCGCGAAGCTGGCGCGCCTTGGTCAGACCACCGACGCGGTTGATCTTGATATTGATTAGTTCTGCAACACCGTCCCTGTGAATACGGTTCAGGTCCTGGAATGTGTGTAGGCTTTCATCTACGCAGATCGGTTGGCGGGTCTGGCGGCGAACCATGTGAATTTCATCGAGAGTCTCACATGGTTGTTCGAACCACGAATTGCCAGCATCGACGGCGTTCATGACCGTAATCGCTTCGCGCGGCAGCCAGGCCCGGTTGGCGTCGTAGAAAATGGTTTCGCCGGGTAACTGGTTTCCCGCCATATGGTTGATGCGAGCAATATCGAGATCGACATCAGCGCCGACCTTGGCAGAGTGCACACGATAGCCCAAGTCGCGGTAGGACTGTATGTTATCCATCATACCTTCGGGTGTGTCCGTCGATACGCTAGATGCAATCGGCACCGGATCGGGTTCGCGCCCGCCGAGCAAGTCGCAAACCGGTAGATTTGCCGCCTTTCCGGCGATATCCCAACACGCGATGTCGATGGCCGATTTGGCGTATTGATGACCTGGCAAGGAGAGATCCATAGCGCGGTTGACTGCATCGAGCCGTCTTGGATCCATACCGATCAGGCTCGGCGCGATCTCATCTAACCCAGCGCGGATACCCTTGCCATGTGCTGGCAGGTAGGTCACGCCCCAGGGACAGCCTTCACCCCAGCCGTGGACGCCTTCGTCGGTATCGATTCGAACAAAGGTGGAATCGAGAGTTTCGAACTTCAGCCGGCCGCCGGACAGGTAATAGGGTTTCTTGAGCTGCAAATCGAGTTGGTGAATCGTGATACTGGTGATTTTCATGAAATTATTTCTCGTACATAGTATTCGGTCCGCTGCGTGTTGAATTGGCAAGATCGATCGTATTGTAGAGCAGTTCCTGTGGCGTGGACATGGCGAAATGTTCATGAAGGTTCAAGGCAAGCAACACAATTTGTGGCGAGCTGGTTGACCAGGATGGCGAAGTGGTCAATTTGTGGGTTCAGGAATGCAGGGATGGCCCGGCCGCCAAGCGGTTTTCCAAACGATTATTTCGAATGCGAGCTTTGCGTCCTGGCAAAGTGCACTGGCTTAAAATGGCAACAACCGAGAGAGCATTTCCGGGCAATGCAGTTCACTTGGCAGTACCCGAACAGGAGTTAAATTGTCAGTACCATTCAAAGGTGTTCGGCATTGAAAATTAGAGTTTTATCCCGATACTCTTTGTCTGCACATAGTTCATTAATGCCTCACGCCCTTTCTCTCGACCATATCCGGATTTCTTGTAACCTCCGAAAGGTGTTTCCACACCACCAATAAACCATTCATTGACAAAAACTTGTCCTGCCTCGATGGATCTAGCAGCTCGCATAGCTCGCGACATATCCTCAGTAAACACACCACCCACTAAACCGTATTCGCTGTTGTTCGCAATCTCAAGGGCTTCCGATTCTGTCTTAAAAGGTATCGCACATAACACAGGCCCAAACACTTCTTGTTGTGCAATAGACATATCAGGTGTTACATCCGTAAACAAAGTGGGTTCATAGAAAGCGCCACTTAAATCTGGAGCTTTTCCTCCTGTTGCTATTTTTGCACCTTCTTTCATAGCCTGTTCACACAAAGCTGCAGCTCGATCCCGTTGTTTGAAAGAAGTCATCGCCCCAATATCAAGGTCCTCAATTCCAGGACCTTGACTCATAGAACGTGCTTTCTCTACTACGGCCTCGACCACATCATCGTAAATCGATTCATGTACTATTGCACGGGACATCGCTGAACAAATCTGACCGGAATGAAAGAAGAGAGCCCAGCGAACATTTTCGACAAGATTTTCAATGTTCGCATCTTCATAAATTATGGCTGCGGATTTACCACCAAGCTCCAGGACACAAGGTACGACATTTTTTGCGACGGCAGTGGCAATGCTGATTCCGGTGGGAATTGAGCCAGTAAAAACCATTTGATCAATATCAGTGTGTTGAGCAAGTGCAGCTCCTGCCTCATGTCCATAACCAGAAACTAAGTTTAATGCACCTACTGGCAGATCAGCTGCTTCGGCTGCATCTGCAAAGAAAGTACAAGACAAAGGCGTTAGTTCCGGAGTTTTGATAACACAGGCACAACCCACAGCGAGTGCCGGGCCAATACCCCGGGCGATAATATCCAATGGAAAGTTCCATGGAATAATTTGTGCGCTGACACCAATAGGCTCGTAAACTGTGAAGTTGTAATATTTATCTCCCATAGGAATAGATCGCCCTTCAAGATTCTCAGCGTGGTTACCAAAGTATTCAAAATATCGAATAACGCCATCGATTTCTATTTGAGATTCGGTCAATGGCTTTCCAGCCTCCAGGGTGAGAACTTCAGCGATTTGATCACGATGTTCATTAAACCATTCGCCCATAAGGCGAATTTTTCGTCCTCTGTCACTGGGTTTTATCGCAGTCAAAACACGGCTCTTGTGACACGCCTTTGCCGCAGCCACCGCGCGATCAATATCCGCAGCACCAGCACACGCAATTTCCGCGAGTTGCTCCCCGGTGGAAGGATTTTCAACTGTGAGTCGACCAGCATCACCATCAACCCAAACACCATTAATGTAATTCTGCCAATAAGATTTAATTGTCATCACGCATAACCCAATAGAATTTCGAGAATTATATTGAGTAAATTTCGATTTGGAAAGACCAATTGATTCGACATTTTCACGATTAATTTGTCAAAGCTAATAAGCTAAGCAGATCTTGATGCGATGAACTAATAATTCAATTCAAGATAGGATCATGGAATCGGTACTGCCAAGTTAACTTCAGATAAGCGATACTGCAGGGATGAAATTATGAAATAATCCTTACTAACGACATCGATTCCCAGCCGAAATCATCCAATATGCTGTCTGGCTCTATTGTCGATTCAATCTGGACTGTCACTTGGTTTCGGCTACACAATATCGATTGCTCAGACAAGGGGTATTTTTGACCTGGAGACAGGCAACGGCAGGTTGAAGAATATATTGCGCAAAATGGGTAGCAGGTCAAAAGTTAACTTGTCAATACCATAGTAGTTATTGTCATTACTGCGCGAATGGTTTATCGTTCCTATCCCAGTTTTTCACAGCGGAGTATCGATGACCGCAGCAACGGAAATCCAGCCCTCGCGTCCAGCCTCTGCCGATAAGGTGGTCGAGGGGATTCGGTTCGCGCCGCTGACCGCGGTAATTGGGGCGGAGGTAACCGGCTGTGAACTCAATATCCCATTGCAACCCGAGATAACGAATGCAATCTATCAGGGGTTGCTGGACTATTCGGTGCTGGTATTTAGGGACCAATACCTTTCGCCCGGTGCTCAAATCGCGTTGGCTGAGAGCATCGGCCCGGTTATGCCATGCCATCCCTTCTTCCCGTCGATAGACGGCTTTTTACCGGTTGCGGTGATTGAAGACAACGCGCACAGTCCACCGGAAAACGAGTGCTGGCATAGTGACATGAGCCCAATGGAAGTGCCGCCCTACGGATCGGTGTTGCGCGCCGTGGAACTTCCCGATATCGGTGGGGATACGCTGTGGTGCAGCATGTATGCGATTTACGACGCGTTGTCCAAAGCAACCAGGGCACGCATCGAAGGCCTGTTCGCGGTGCATGATTTGCAACGCGGCTATGCCCCTATTCTCGACAACGGCAAGAGTGACACTCGCGGTGAAGTGCTGTCGCAGTGGGGAGCGAAAGCGGGCTACCAGCAATTCCACCCCCTAGCGTTCGAGCACCCCGCAACCCAGCGAAAACTGATCTACGCAAATGGATCCTATACGTCGCATATCGACGCAATCGATGCGCCGGAAAGTGACGCCATTTTGACGGAGATTTATGCGCTGATCAGTCAGCCAAAGTACCAGTTGCGAGTCCACTGGGCACGCGACACGGTCGTGCTTTGGGATAACTGGGCAACCCAGCACTATGCCGTGGGTGACCATTTTCCAAAGCGCCGCGTCATGCACCGGGTAACCATTGCGCAAAATTACCGCGCCCCGTATCACCCTGTGTATTGTAACGGCATGGCATCAAATTCAGTCACGACTGCCTGTGCAGTCGGTAAGTAGCGAGGCAAAGCTTTCATGCCGATAACCGAGGGTGTTCAACACACCATCCTTCCTTCGCACTACTACTATAATCCGCAGATTTTCGAGTGCGAAGTAGAAAACATATTCAACCATTGCTGGTCCTTCGCTTGTCATGATTCTCAACTGCGCAATGTTGGCGACTACATGGTCGTCGAGATTGCCACCCAGAGCCTCATCATTGTCCGATCTCAAGATGAGCAACTACTCGCGTTCTATAATGTCTGTCAGCATCGCGGTCGCGAGCTGCTGGAAGCGTCAGGTCAGCTGCGGGCTATCGTTTGTCCGTATCATGGCTGGCGCTATGCTCTCGATGGATCGCTGAGCTATGCTCGTGGAGTCGAGTTAGTGCCGGGATTTGACCAGGGCAAGATTTGCCTGACCCCGGTAAGGCTTGAAATCCTTGCTGGCTTTGTGTTTGTCAATCTGGACCAGCAAGCGCAACCCCTGTCCAGCAAATACGCCGGCCTCAAAGAGCAGTTGCTGCGCTACGAACCAAAGCTATGCGACCTGGTGCATGTGCGCAGAACCGAGTTCGAACTCGCGGTTAACTGGAAGGTCGCGGTGGAAAACTATCTTGAAAGCTATCACCTGGTCAATGTGCATCCGGCGCTACGCAATAGCGTCAAGAATGATGAATGGATCATGACGTTGTATCCCTTCTATACCAGTCTCATCGGCCAGGCGGATCCGGCTGTGGACACTGCCTACGATTTCACCCAAGCGGAACAGACCTTGCAGACCAACTGGTGGATGTGGCCGATGATGATGTTCGAGCAGATGCCCGGCGAAAGTCAGATATTCACCTACAATCATTTACCGCTCGGCCCGGAGCGAACCTTGCAGATTGTGGATTTCTACTTTCCTGATACGTCACTGACCGAAGAGCGGCTGGCAGAAATCGAATACATCGAAAAAGTGGTAAGAATAGAGGACAAGGTGGCCATTGAAGGCGTACAGAGGGGACTGCATTCACGCGGCTATCAAAGTGGGCCGCTAATGGTGGGGCCCGAGGTGCCGGAAGAATTGACCGAAAAGGGAGTTTTACACTTTCAGTCGCTACTCACCGAGGCGCTACAATAGTTCGCAATAGTTCGGGACACGCAAGAATTCGGTCAAGAAAAAAAATATTTTCACAATTTAGATTTTTTAATCTTGTTGTTCTTGAATTATTGAATTTAAAGCTGCACTTGTCCCTCCTAAGCACCCATCCGACATGTAAAATGACGTTAGATTTGTGCGGGGATCATAGTGTTTTGTTTTGCTTTGTTGAGCAAAGAAGGCAACGGGCGCCTCTCTAAGTTGTTGATGATTGTAGAATTAATACTTCTACTTTGTACTCATAATCCACCGGTTGTTGATTTAAAAATTAAACTCAAAAACTTGTTTTTGTACCTCATAGTTTTGTTGTATTTGGGATCGACTTGGGGGGAATATAGAGGAAATGACAAAGTAGATCAGGGTGATTTAGAGTGATACAAAGTTACGCAGAAATTTTGCAATAGCAAATTAATTAAATCGCTTAAGTCTACTATTTATCACTTTAAATCATTATGGTTAACCGGTTTAAGCGCAATAGGGTTGCGGTGGTCGGATGCCTACATCGACGTAGGTGGTAGAGTCGAGTCTGGAACAGAGACCGAGGTTTACCCCTAGGGCACTTCGCAAATCCTCTCACCCCGACCATTCCACAGTTCTTGTCAATTCGAAAGAAAGTTCTGATTCAGCTAAATGACTGACGACTACACCCATGTTGTCGGCAGAGCGATGCAATAAGCAAAAGCCGAGGAATCTTAAGCTTTGACAATCCTTTTATCATTTTAAAGTTTCGCGTTGCTCCACAGCTTTGAAACCATAGCGATGGATGGTAGAACTTTAACGAATCTTTCTTAATACCAAAATCTGTCGAAATTTTAGTTAGATTGCCTTTTCCATTTCTTCAAGAAGTTGAAGTTGGGCCGGTCTCCGTCTCATCTGTGCTTAATGCACCAAATCTCGTTTCATATTGATCGACTACATTTTTTAGCAACATGCTTAATCGTTTAGCAGCATAAGGACTCACTATCAGTCTGTCAGACAACTTAATTACGACTTCTTCCTGACCGGTATGCCAGGATTGATTAGTTCCAAATAACAATGTAACTTCTTCACGAGTACTGCTGACATTGCAAACATTTGCGTATGAGGTGCTCATATCGCTATCATCCCATCTTACCTTTTTGCCATTAGTATTAGCATTCTTGCCGTTTCTATCTTTGTCGTTATTTTTTACCACAGTTTTATTCTCTCCAGAATTGACTTTAAATTGAAGCGTTAACCGCTTCCCTGAACTACTCTAACTAGGTTTAACAGTTAATCATATAAAGCGTCAAGTTAAAATTGTTGTAATTTTATACTCTCGATTTAAGTTGGTAGCATTAGAGACGAACTTTGCACTCTAAATAACTTTTAATTGAACCCAAATGATTCGTTTTCCTGATTTTATAAATAATTGTGTTGGCGACGCGGGTAAAATGTTTTCTACTTTTTTCTACTTATTGTGCGTAAAACACCAATTTGTTGGAGGTGCGAAATAGATACTTGAGTATACTTCCGGGACAGACTCGCTCAGGCTCTCCGCAGTAAGCGCGTAAATCATTGTATTATTTGTGTTACTGTTTTACTATGCAGTGGTACTTGGCACAACTTTCGTTTATCTTAGTATTGTAGTCAATATTTTGTAGTCAATCAAAAAACCCATTTCATCTATAAATAAGTGAAATAAAGGTATGGTAGGGGATCTGTTTTATACCAAATGGGCTGCGGATGATACGTAGATAAATTTAAAAAATGGGGTTTTTGTAAATTTGACCAATAGTGATTGTTCCCAAATCCATAGTCGTTACACCAAGAATCCGCCGCCATTCCCTTGGAATTGCTGTTGAAGCATCTTTAAGGCAGCCAGTATATTCTTCCGGCTTAAAATTTGAGCCACTTGAACCCCGGATATTATTGTCAGCAGATGGTTTGTTGCCAATGCCTCCTGATGTTGGTTTGCTTGACACTATTTCTGATCCTGATCCGGCTGATAATGAGTTAGGTGCTCTCCCCCCTGATATTCAAGCGCAGATTCCTGTGCCAGTCTCAGATAGCGTCGAACCTTCAGGAGCATCGTTGGACAATGGTACTCCTGATATAAATCAGAATGAAATAAAAGCGTTTGACGAGGAGGGTGTAGATGGTGAATTAAATGGGCTCGAAGGAGACGAGCAATCTGCTTCCGCATCCATTGCTTCAATAAAATACGTTGACCCAGATCAAGTCGAGCCTGGTACCTATTTAATTGAGTTTCAGTCAGAAAACGAATATGAAATTTACGATGTCCATGGGCAACTTTTAAGCAGTGGATCTTTTGATCCAAGTAATCAGATTATAAATTTCAGTGGACTGGAAATTACCATAAGCGGTGACCCCGCCCAGGGCTCGATACTAAGTTTTACTATTGATGGGACGATCGATACTGCGATGTCCGATCCACTTGAGTTTTCTGCTGCGGATTCCGATACAGGTAATTCAGAAAATGTTGTTGAAGAAGAAGTCGAAGAAGACGTAGAGGAAGAAATATTAACTGAAGAAATTACAGACACGGATGGCGATCAAAATTATCAGGAGTTCAGTTCCCAGGGTTCTTCGAATGAAAATGCGCCAAATAATTCATCTGAAACATCAATTCTGGAACAGGAAGAAGTTGTAGAAGAAGCGCCTGTAGAAATAATTCCCAATGAGGAGCTGGATTCGGATAAGTCCCTGCAAATTGTTTTTGTTGATACCGCGATTGAGGACTATGAGTCTCTAATAGCAGGGTTAAATTCCAGCGGCGCCCAAGTTACCTACATTGATAATGAGTTTGTTAATAGCGTTGAACAACCATCATCCAGTGATGCTATAAGCCCCTATAAATATCAATCGGGTGATCTGTATTCTAAAAATGACAAGGAAAAGGATGAGTCAAAAACAAGTGGTTTCATTGATGATGATTTTGTAACCCCACAATCTATTTCCGCTAATAATCATGATGATGAAATCATTGTGTATTTTATTGATTCCAGTGAAAACGGCGTCGAAAAAATTACAGATAGCCTTGCTGGATATGAAAATATCGATGCTGTACATATTATTTCTCATGGCGCCGCAGGGATGCTTTACCTGGGAAACACCAGGCTAAGTAACAATACCCTTTCAAAATATAAGGACGAACTTACGGACTGGGGTGATGCGCTATCGGAAAATGCGGATATTTTGCTCTACGGTTGTGACGTTGCAGCTGATTCTAATGGAATTAAGTTTGTAGAAAATATTGCAGAACATATTGGCGCGAATGTTTCAGCTTCTAATGACGATACTGGAAATCCTGATTCAGGCGGAGATTATGAATTAGAAGTAGCAGTGGGTGAAATAGATACAGAAACATTGTTTGCATCCAGTCACCCTCTCGATTTTGCTGGTTTACTCGCACCTGCTCAATTACAGTTTACGATGGCCTCAGGAGAGAATTCAGTCACAGTAGATTTTGATGGAGCGTCTATTTCAATTAGCGATGGTGTCACCACTACCACAGATGTAATCGGCAATGTCTCGGACATTAGTATCACTGGGGTAAATAGCGAAGACGATACATTAATCATTGATTTCAGCGCTAACGAATTTTTTATCGATATCGATTTTGATGGCGGGGCAGGCGGAAATGACTCACTGGAAATTGTAGGTGGTACATTTGATTCAGTAAGTTATCTGGCAACCGGATCCGACGCAGGTGATATAACTATTATTAACGATGGTGGTGGTGCTGAAACAAGCACTATTACCTACAGCAATTTAGAGCCGGTAACGGATACGTCAACCGCTGCAGATCGTGTATTTACTGGCACATCGGGTGCAAATGATATCGAGTTAACAAATGCTGCAAGTGCGGGGCAATCCATCATCCAGGATACTGTTGGCGGCACCTTTGAAAGCATCACCTTTAATAATCCAACTAACTCATTAACTATAAATGGTGGTGACGGTGATGACATCATTTCCATTGTGGGAGCGCAGGATCCAGGATTGGCCCCAACAGAAGGTATTACTATTGATGGCGGTGTGGGTACTGATGATGTAAGTGTCGATGGCGGTGCAAATTATAAAATTACCATTTTTAACAGCGAAACATTGGACGTCGATGGTGGTGCCGTTACTGAAACGAATTTAAATGTAGCAGAAGTTCTCGCAGGACTGCAGGAAATCGAAACCCTTGCGACAACTATTGAAGGGTTGGGAGGATTGGATACAGAGCTGCCATTATCAAATTCAGCAACATTCGGAGATCTGTCGGGATTTTCTGAAATTATCCAACAATTTCGAACGGATTTAGCAGCAGCTGCTGAATTTGATGGAGATCCCGGAGACATGCCTAATCGTCAAAATCTAGAGGCTTTCCTGTTGAGCTGGGCACCGGTGATTGTCGATCCAACTTTCGGTAATATCACAATAACAACCAGCAACGTACTCGGTACAACGGTGGAAATTCAGGGCGGTGAAACTCTGGTTTCCAATACCATAGACATAACTGCATCAAGGGCAGCGGACATTGCCGTAGATGATACGGATGCACTATCGGAAGCAAATGTCTCGCTGGATGGGACAAGTCGAGATTACAGTGTCGATGTAACTACAGATTTTTCATTTGCATTTGGTTCCAATGTCACTACGCCCGGGTTCATAGCTCAGTTTAACGAGATGTCAGTTGGGGTGACCGGGAACACAATAGATTTTGAAGGTGATGTTGATTTCGGTGTGCTTGGCGCTTCCATTGATGCTGGATCCGCTGTATTCGATTTGGACGCGCAAATTGATATCACGTTTTCGGATCCCGGCGTTAATGGTTCGCACGTTTCGTCCGCCGAACTGACAACCGCAAATGTAAGCCCAGAAAATGCTGACGATTTGGTGGATATCGATAGCACCGGCGATTTTACAGTTACCTTTGATTTCACGCCGGATGCAGGTTTTGCGCCAGGTCTAGCAGGTACGGTGCAGGTTGGTGGTAACGGCGTCCTTGGAAATGCCAACAATTATGATTTATTTACGGATTTTCCCCAAGGGCCTCCAGTTGATTTGGTGTCAGATGATTTGTACGGCATTAGTCTGTTGTCTGCTCAAGACCTTTTAACACCATTAACTGAGTTCGAACTATGGTTATCCAGTCTGACCACATCGAGCCTCTATGATGGCAATCTGCTATTGGTAGACAATGTGCGAGTTGGCGATCTGTTGGATTTTGCTGATTTATTGCGTACTCATATTATAGATCCTGTTGTCGATGGGGCGAGTTTGCCTGATTTCGCTACAGTTCAAGAACTGGTAGCACTGGTTGACGCGATTGATCCAGCACGAATGTCGATCAGTTTTAGTAGCGGCGATAGTACGCTGGGAATTAGCCTTGATCTTAGCGACGATATCGCTAGCTTTGGTGATTTTGATTACAACTTGATGCTCGATGCTTTATCGGAAATTGAAACTAGTGTTGCTGGAGCTCAGGTTGATATTGATACCTCTCTTGGTTTGGATGTGCTGTTTGAGTTTAATCTTGATCCTGATGATGAGCCTGTTCTTGGGCCAGACCATGCTGTGGAATTGTCTCAAACCGGAATACTAAACGGCGATGCAGAATTTGAAATTACCGTTGGTGGTGTAACGAAAACGATTAATCTTCCCACTGACCCTGGCAATACTTCTCTTAGCGATTTAATTGTTGATTTGAATGCGGTATTAGATTTGGAATTTGGTGTAAGTGTCGTAGTCGCCTCAATAGATACCACGCTTGGGACATCGAATCCTCGATTGCTACTTACAGCCGCCGGCGCAATCAATGTAGATGATCTTAGTCGCCTGGATTCTGGTGTGTTAAATCAGAATGTACAGTTTTCGGTAGATGCAGTATTTGATGATGGCCTTGGTATGGGTGACACTGTGCTGGTATCAACAACCGTGTCAGTTTCAAGTGACCCATCAAATTCTTCATTAAGCGATCTGGTGGATGATATAAACACCGCGCTGGATGATGTTAGTGCTTTTGGGCCCGGTGTAGTGACCGCGACACTCGATTTTGGATCTGGATCACCGGAAATCTTGCTTAGCCTGGACACGCCATTAGTAGGCGAAGATCTTATTACCGAAAATCTTGATTTTTTAATCGAAGCGCAAAAGGTTGAGAATCCAGCTGTAGCGGAACTGGGGTTGGTAGTTGGTCCTTTCGCTATAGATAACAATGGATTTCTTAATACTCTTCCTGACATTGATATCAGTGCAGGTGGCGTTGACTTCGAGTTTGTCCTTGAGGTAGATGGTGTTCGCACAGGAAACTTAATAGTCGATAAAGACGACACGTTGGGATTGGTGAATGCTGTTGATCTAGTACCATTTTTTGATGCGGTACTGCCTGTTGGCGTAATATCCCACGTTGTAGATGGAAGGTTGGTTTTCACTACCACGGACGGTGGAACCATCAATACGTTACGTGTCTTAGCTGATTCAGGTAATCCAATTATAGACGTGCTGGGATTTACAAACGGTCAAGCCACAGGTTCACAGCAACTTGCGCCGGCATATTTCGACACTACTGCTACCAGTATCGACGGCACGATCAGAACAAATTGGTCTGATCCAGGTGCAATGGGGCATTTTGGATTTGTCGAATTCGATTTTATGGAAGCTGTGGCGCAAAGCACGGTGACACTGCATACGGAATTAATCGATAGTATTGATAATGAAATAGATCTCAATCAACTCGATCAGGATCTTGGAGAAATTGTATCCGGACCGGTAACCAGTGGTAAGTTATCTACTACTCCCGGGGATCCAGATTTCGTTGCAAACATCTCGTTACAAAATGTTGTAACCATTGCGGGTGATGTTCAGTTTGCAATTTTCTTAGACGGTTATCTCTCCGGCGAAACACAAATTGATGACCATCGATTAACAATAAGCGCAACCCAGGAAGTATTGATTGGAGAGCCATTTCTTGGATTTGGTACAGACGTCCAAGAGTTAATTAGTGGCGGGCTTACCTCCACTTTGCTTTCAGATGGTGTGCTAAGTGGAAATGCCGTATTTACCCTTACCGTTGGTGGGGATGATTTGATAGTTACCGTTATGCCGGAGGTATTGAACAATTCTTCTGTAGAGTTATTAAACGATATTAATGAAGCGATTGATACCGCAGCAGCGGGCGGTTTCGCTCATGATATAAATGTCAGGTTGCTGGAAGATGTATTGATCTTTACGGATAGCAATGACGCTGTTATTGAGGTGAGTGCTACAAATGCCATTGCACAGAATGAACTAATGTTAAGCGATGGTGCGCTGGTAGAAAGAGTAATTTTCAGTGACATTTTTGCTAATCCATCTATCTCGTTTGAGGGTCGACCCAGAGCGGATGTTTCATTTGATGTTCAAATTGATTCCGATCCCGTGGTAAATATTTCGATTAGCCAGATCGAAACACAAGATAATTTTTCGGCAGTTGACCTGGATGACCTGTTAATTGATGTCAATCTGGCGCTTGTAGCGGCTGGGGTTTCAGCCCAGGTAGAAGCAAGAGTTGTGGCATCACGTCTGGTGTTAGTTAATGTCGGTGCCGCCGACACTCAATTGAAAGTAAGTAATGGCAGTCGGATCAATACCCAGGTATCGGGTAATTCAATTGATATTTTTAAATCGATTTCAGCGGATACCGTGTCCAATGCGCTTGTGGAATATGGGGTGGCACTCCAACAAACCGATTTTATAGATGAAGGCACTGGCACGGGTCCTGTTCCGTTTCTTGATGTTGAAATACCACTTATTAATCAAACCGCGCTGGAAATTAATAATTATATCGATGCATACACTGTATTCGCCGATGACGTAAGCAGTTTCGTTGGTCTGGAAACGATCCAGGAGTTGGAGCAAGCTATAAATGAACTTCTAGGACTGGATCACGCTATTGTGAGTGCGGATGCCGATACTGGATTTACCCAAGCGGGTATCACATTTGCCTATGGTGGTGCCACTGACATTTTTGGCATTGAGCTGGTATTTGAGCAGGAAGGAGAAACGGAATTTGATTTCTTCGTCGATGTATTTTCATTAGCGAGTTTAGTGGACCCTGATATTCCATATCAACTGGACGATGAGCGCGTTGTTGTGCGTGATCCATTAGGGGCTATCGAGTTGGTGGCAGAATCTCTGGCGACCATTGATTTATCCATAGCGGTGGATTTGTCTACTATGCCCGTAGCAAGTGTTTTGGACAATACCCAGATCGATCTTGAAATCCGCGTTGATGAGGATGATCTAAATTTTCAAGCGAAAGTCGGTTCTGCAAGCTTGTTTATCCAGGGTGGGTCCATGGTGGTCGACGCAGATGGCGATGCCAGCACAGATGATTTTCTGACTATTTCCACAACATTTGATGAATTTATACTCGATGGCGGTGATATTTTTCCAGGCCCCTTGAACGAATTCGAAATCGACCTTGTAGGTGCTGCAAGTGTCGAAATGCCGTTGTTTAACAATGCCTCGGTTACGTCGGCGAGACAAAACCCGGACGATACTGGTGACGCAGCACCACTAATATTGAATCTGGTCGATATCGCGGATGTAATTTCGGAGGTTAGCGGCAGTGTAGAGATTCCGGATGATGATGAAATTGCTGAATTGACTGATTTGGTAAGTAGCGGTCTTAACAATTTACTGTCAGATCCGTCTTTATTAATTGATGGACTGGATAATATGTTATCTGCCATTCAGACAGCAATCGAAGTTCCGCTCCAGGGTCTGGCACAGATACCGTTGATAGGAGATCAACTCGGTGATGGCGTTCAGCCGTTTTTGGATCAAATAAACCAGGTGCGTATCGATCTTAGTCAGTTTTTGCTGAACGAGTATGCCGAAGCCACTGCCAGTACCGGGGGTACTTACAGCGGGGATCTAACCCTTATTTTGCAGGAGGCACTATTCGATCTTTTCGCTGCACCTGGAGACCTCGGTGTGCAACTGCCCGGGGAGCCTGATGGCAATGCGGATGGGGAGGGCCCGAGATTAGGTTTGTTACAGGATTTGCCGTCAGATGGAAATCCAAATGTTGGTTTTGAAGACATTTTGCTCAACACGTTTAATGATGGGGATGGGGATGAAGGTGTACAGTATGATTTTCACCTGGGTCAGAGTTATAGCATTAGTTTGCCATTTGAGATTGGGTTGGGAACCAATGATCTAGGCATAGATGCTTTTCTGCCCGGTTTTGGTTTTGATGCAGGTAGCGAAGAAGGGGTAACCGTTGATGTTTCCTGGGATTTGAGGATTGGATTTGGGGTTAGCATTGATGACTTGTTTTACATCTCTACAATCCATTTTGAAGACATATCCAATGGAGATAGTGATTATGTAGAAGAGTTAGTGCTTGCATTGGATGTTACCGTGCCAGGATTTGAAGCCGATGTTAGTTTGGGTTTGGTTGGAGCAGAAATCACCGATGGTATTGAAGGTCCGGCATCAATTACGTCTTTAGAAAAAATCACATTACTGAATACTGGCTTGAGTCCAGGAATGGCCGGTCCAGCTTCGGTACCTGATATCGAAGCCGGCACTTTCGATTTAATTCTACATAGGGATGTGTATGGCGCGAGTGGTGAATTTGTCAGCACCAGTTCAACCAGCCAATCTCATTCCATTGACGAATACGATAATGTTAATTTTGTTACCAATGCCACCGGCCTTATCGCGGAATTAGCCACCGAGTTATTTGGTGGTGGACCGTTGGATGATGATGGGATATTGGTAACGCCTGATTTAAGTGAAATTGATTTCTTGAATCCTGGAATAGGTCTTACCTTTACGGCGTTTGATCCATCTGTAACGCGCATAGAATTTATACACACTGGTGGTAATAATTTTGGTTTTGGTGTTGAAGATGATCTCGGAAATATATTAAATCAATTTGAAGATCAGAGATCTACCGGTCTTGGCTTTGCAACTTCCCAAGATGCGGTTACAGGTGTGATTACAGGCATGTTTGAGGCGCCAGTTGATGGTGCCCTCAATCAGGATATTGCATTTACGCTAACCGTTTCAGGAACTGAAATTGAAGTAATGGTTCATGCTTCCAACCTGGATGAGGAAGTTGATAATCCTGACGCTGGACTTCCCGGTGAAGAAGATACTATGGATGGTGTTCCTGCGCTCGCTTCCCAACTACAGGATGCAATTGACCTCGCCCTCGGAGAAGCTGGATTTGCAGCAGGAGATGTAGAGATTAGTGTTTCCGAAATTGGCTCATCTGGTCAGTTCAATGTGATTTTGGAGGGGACCAATCTTGAAAATATTACTTGGGACAATCAGGAAACATCTTTCGTTAGTTTGAAATTCGCGGTTGATTTATTTGGTGATGTGCTTGAGCCAGGAGAGGCATCACCATTAGATCCTTTATATGAATTTGTGGACGGAGTGAATACTTCACTCAATCCTTTAACCGAAGAAAACGAAGAGCCGCCCAATCTCGATCGACCACGGTTGACGTTACCTGAGTTAATAGGCAGTCCCTCAACCAGCATCTACGCCACTTTAGAAGCGGATTCGGAATTGCGATTGCATATTGTGACTAATACCAATAGCGTAGACGAGTTCGTTGGTAATATCGCTGCGTTACCCGTGTTGGGGCTGCCGTCGGTAGAATTTGATATGCGCGCAGGTTTAGGTGGAACCTTAATTTTGTTTGGTCAGGTTGATCCCGATGAGCCCGCCGATGAGGCATTTGAATTTGAAATTGATGATATCGATTTCGATAATATTCAAATCGATATGGGTGAGTTGTTGGGAAATTTTCTTGGACCCACCCTGGGCGCAATAAGTACTGTTTTAGGCCCAGTGTTTGACATCATCGGTGATGGTGTTAATTCCACAGTGGGCTTTCTAAATGAACCCATTCCAATAATTAGTGAATTAGCCTCGGTTCTGGGAATTAGTAGTAGCACTTCCTGGCTCGATCTCACTGGAAATAAAGATTCGTTTAATCAATTTTTTGGTATTGTTCAGCAAGCGACAGATTTATTGGGTAGTGTCAATGACGTGCTCGGTAGCGCCGCAGATGGCACTATTAATCTCGGAGGGCTGAGATTGGTCATGGACGACGAGAGTCCTTTTTATTTTCCCGATACGCAAACCCCAGTACCCATAGCGGTTGCTGATGCTTATGAAAACCTGAGCCAAGAGGAAGCGGATATTTTGCAATTGCTTGGGGTAACCGCGAGTGGCTCACCGATCCCTGAGCCCGGTGGATTTACTTTTGAATTACTTGAAACGAGTAATATATTCAGATTGATTACGGGTGATAATTTCGACATTTTCAGTTTCAATTTACCCACACTTGAATTGCAGTTGGGAATAGATTTCGGTTTTGATTTCGATATTTTGGAATTTGCTATCCTTGGCGGTGCAGCGGTAACAGTTGATTTGGGAATTGGATACGATTCAACGGGGCTTGACAGAATTCGCCAGGCACGGGAAGAAGGTGTTCCCGTTGACGGTGCAGATTTATTAGACGGATTTTTTATTCGTACCATTGAGGGGGGTGGACCGGAACTTAAGTTTGAAGCTTCTTTTAGTGGTCAAGGTGGTGTTGATGTTCATACACCATCTTTTTGTATTGATCTTGGATTTTTTGGTTCGTTGTGTTTTCCGAGGTTTGACATATTTGTGGTACAGGCCGATGTTAATGCGCAATTTTCCCTGGCTATGGACTTAATTGATCCTAATGAAGACGGGAAACTGCGCATTGACGAGATATCATCGATAACCAATGGCTTTGATGATCCACAAAATCTAATATTCTTGTTTGATGTTACCGCTAGTGCGTCGGGTAGTTTCAATATTGGAGGAACGATACTGGGTACCAGTATAAGTGCCTCGGATTTGGGGCTTGCGCCCAATATCGGTGTTAATTTTACTGCGGCTGATTTTTTAAGTAATTTTGGTATACACGGTGCTTTAAATCCCATCGTGGCTGAAACATTAACAACTGACGATGGTTCACCTGCTGGTGCTTCAACTGGCGTTGCGCGGGCTAACGTCGGTCAGTTCGAGTATGCACAAGTGCATGGTGACACTACCTATGCACATGCGGCTAATGTCACTATTTCCGATTCGGGTGTTAACAACATACTCGTAACCAACAACAGCACAGGTAGCTCGACGACCATATCAAAAACTGGACTTCACACACTTGTCGTTAGGGGTACCGAACACAATGATTTTATTGATGCGAGTGGTTTAACCGGGATATCTCTGGATATACGGGGTAATGGTGGTAATGACACCATTATTGGTGGGCAGAGCGCCGATATTATACTTGGGGGTACCGGAGAGGATACGATCAGCGGAGGCGGGCACGATGACGCTTTGTTTGGTGGCCTCGGCGATGACAATCTATCCGGGAATGATGGAACGGACTTTTTGATTGGTGGTCAGGGTAATGATATTCTGGATGGCAATGAGGGGGCGGATACTTATCTTTATCTGACAACTAAAGAAGAACGTAGTGGATTTGGTCAGGACGTCATCAACGAAAGCGCTGTGGAAGCTGCATTTACCACAGTTGCTCAGATAAAAAAGATTTCAGGAATTCAAAAAGAGGAAGGTAGTGATCGAATTGTAGTCACGGTTAAAGATCACGGCCTGGTTCTTCCTAGAAATATAATAATTACAGGGGTTAATGGTGTGCCGAATGCCAATGGTGCGTCGGTAGTCGTTGCCGCCATCATCGATGACAACACATTTATAATTGACGCTGGTCGAAAATTTACCGGTGTGTTCGATGCCGATAACGGTGCAGGCTTTATTATTGATCCAGGTCAACAAGATTTAACCCGTCCGGAGAGTTTCCAGGTGTTGACCGATACAATCGATTTGACCGCGGCAACTTCAAGCCAATCGCTACAATTCACCATGGACCCCAGTGGTACTAAAGTCAGCTTTGTTGACGAAACTGTTGCCATTAATACCATTACCCACAATGGTTTCAACATCGAAACCTTGCTCGGTGGTGAGGGTAATGATTTGTTTGATATTAGTGCAAATGGTAATTTTCCTGCGCCTCGACCTGCTCCTTCTACAAATTTCACAAATCTTGATGGTGGCGAAGGTGCCGATCGGTATATCGTGCGAATTGGGGATGGTTTGAATGCCGATGTCAATATTCAGGACACGGGAATTAAAAGCGCAATAGATACCTTCTTTGTATTTGGCCGGGACGATGCCGCAATACCAGATGTGGTTGGTTTGACTGATGCTGAAATTCTTTTTGATGTGGGTATGGCAAGTCAGAATTCAATTACCTACTCACCTGTGGTTGCTGGCAACAAGTTGGATAGCGGTCTTGAAGTTATTCAGATCGACCTGCTCAATGGCGACGATGTCGTCTTTGTAGAAAGTACACCGACGGAAAGCACGGTAACAATAAATGGTGGATTGGGCAGTGATACTTTTTCTCTTGGCGTGTCGGCCGCTACGGGTGCGGAAGAAAATTTGAATAAAATTGATGGTACTGAGGACAATGGCCCACTTAAGATTTTTGGTAATAATGAAGATCCGAACGCCGTTGATAATCCGTTAGACCTTGATGAGTTGAAATTGTTTGATACTACGGACATAGTTGATAACAATGCTGCAAATGGAGATGCTGGGTTACTCAATTTTAACGCTGCAACCCAACTTGGCAAAGTTGAAGGCCTGGGAATTACCATCGCCGTGGAATTCGGTGGAATGGAAGTGCTCGGCATTCAGTTAGGCGAAGGGAATGATGAATTTACAATGCTTGGAACCATCGACGGAGATCGTGTTGCCAGTGGGCTGACCACATTATTTGGCGGTACTGGTAAAGATAAAATTGACGTTAGTCTGACTACTGGCGGGAAAGTTGAAATTCACGGAGAGGAAGGCAATGACTTGATTTCGTTACTAAATAGTGCATCCGCGGATTTATTCTTCTTTGGTGATGAGGGTAGCGATGAAATTAATCTTACGGCCCTATCGGCTCTTGCCACAGTTGCGGTTTCCGGCGGGATAGCCAATGACACCATCAACGTTGGTAGCAAACGATCAAATTCAGACCAGGCCATGGGCAATTTAAATGGCATTGCCGGCACCGTTACCAGTATAAATGGCGATGCTGGGTTGGACACATTGATCCTGGATGATTCACAAGATACTGCGGGCAATAATGCAGCAAATGGCGACGCTGGGACTTTAACCCAAAGCACAATTACCGGATTAGGGATGACCAGTGGGATCGACGAATACCTCGATTTTGAACAAATCTACGTCCATACCGGTTCCGGGAATGATGAGTTCAATGTACAAAGTACAGACATAGATGCGATTACATTGATCGACACCAACGCGGGTAATGATGTAATCGTGGTTTCTTCAGGTGCACCGTTGATTACAGGTAATCTTGATGGTATTGAAGGGGATTTGGTGTTGCATGGTGGTGACGGCGTTAATTCGTTATTAATCAGTGATATCAGTACTGCACAGGCCGATCCAAATGTGGTGATGGATGAAGGGGACTTCGATCCGTTACGACCATTTATTCGTGATTGTGGATTAACACCTAATTTGGGGATGCAAAACCATCATTTTATTACCGGGCTAGCAGGTCAATCTACTGTAGGTTCGCCGTTTAGTACGGGAACAATATATTATGCAGCGAATTTTGACGGTGCAACGGGAGATTTCCATGGTCAGGATCCTGCATTGGGTGGCGTCACCATAGTCGCTGGTAATCAAGGTAACCATTTCCAGATAGACAGTCTCTATACCAATGATCTAACTACCTTATTCACCGGAGATGGCGATGATATTGTAGCGCTAGGACCACTGTCTTTAGTAACCGGCACCACTAATCCAACCGCAGATGGAAATTTATTGGTGTACGGTGGGAGTGGTGCGGATCTTATTGATGGTTCACTCAGTACAGTTAGCATCAACCTGGACGGTGGCGACGATGACGATATTCTGTTCGGTGGCGACGCGGAAGACTTACTGTTGGGAGGCGGAGGCAATGACTACCTGGATGGAGGCGACGATAACGACGTATTGTTCGGTGATTCAGAAGTAACGCTCGATTTGGACGCCATCATTGTTACTCGGGTCACAGTTGATCCGCCCGGCAAAGACTTTTTGGTGGGTGCTGGAGGGTTAGACGAGATACACGGCGGTGGTGCTAGTGATGTTTTATTTGGTGACAATGCTACCGCAACTCGAGATCCAGTATCCGGCGTAATTCTGTCCATTGTTTCCAGTGATCCAATTGGAGGTGAGGAAACATTTACCAGCAGCGGTGGTCCAGGCGCAGCGGATATGTTATTTGGTGATGCAGGGGATGACTTTCTTGTCGGCGGTTTAGCTCAAGATCATCTTGAAGGAAACGAAGGTAAGGACGTTATTTTTGGTGATAACGCAAATATATTGTTTGAGGATGCTGCGGGTATGTCCATGGCGCTCAGTATTGAATCAACAGATACCGGCACCGGCGATGATGATGAAATTTTTGGAGATACCGAGGGAGAAACAACCGGCGAAGACGATATCGTTTTTGGTGGAGATGGAAATGATGCTATAGAAGGTCAGGGCGGTAACGACATTTTATTTGGCGATAACGGAACTGCGATATTTAATAATGGTTCTGCCAATGCAAATGATCTATTATCTACGGCGCCAACAGATTTTGGTGCCGATAATATTATGGGCGGATCGGGTAACGATATCATTGTCGGTGACCATGCAGATGTAACACGCAATAGCAGCAACATAGTGTCCTTGATCACGTCTACATTCAATACAGGTGCTAACGATACGCTAGAGGGTAATTCAGGCAACGATATCATTATCGGTGGTTTAGGCGCTGATCAAGTTAAAGGGGATGAAGGTGACGATATTATTGTCGCCGATCAGGGCGTAGTGAATATTGGTAGCGGTGTATCAAATACAACAAATCCTGGTCTTGGCGGTGACGATGTAATTGATTCGGGAACAGGAAATGATCAGGTATTAGGTGGGGCTGGAGCCGATAACATCACCACTGGTGACGGCAACGATACCGTTTTAGGTGACAATGGAAATACCAATGGGCAAACTACAACGAGTTCAGATCCTTCAATCGGCGGTAACGACACAATTAATACCGGTGGCGGTAATGATCAAATTGTGGCTGGAAATGGGAGCGATAACATCACATCTGGAACTGGAAATGACGCAATTCTGGGAGATAATGGGACAACCAATGGATCAACCACGACGAGTTCAAATCCAACTACGGGTGGAAATGACACAATTATAGCGGGCGGGGGAAATGATCAGGTAATCGGAGGTGCTGGTAACGATAACATTAATGCCGGTAGTGGCAATGACGCGGTGCTCGGCGACAATGGTACGACCAACGGAAGTACAACTCAAAGTTCAAACCCTGGTGTAGGTGGTAATGACACTATTCTGGCTTCAGGTGGTAATAACCAGGTAATTGGTGGATTTGGAGCGGACATTATTAACACGGGTAATGGCAGGGATTCAATTTTAGGAGACAATGGCACCACTAATGGAAACACTACGAGGAGTTCGAGCCCCAGCATTGGTGGCAACGATAATATTTCGGCAGGCGGCGGAAATGATCAGATAATTGCGGGTTTTGGAAATGATAGAGTTAATGCTGGCGGTGGTGACGATATGGTGTTGGGTGACAATGGGGTAACAACTTCAAGGTCGGTTGTCTCTTCACAGTCCAGTACGGGTGGTAATGATCGGTTATTTGGTGGATCGGGTAATGACAATATAATTGCTGGGTTTGGTAATGATTTTCTTGATGGTGGTAGTGGACTCGATATTTTGTTGGGAGATAACGGATCAATTGTATTTTCGTCAGACACTATTGTCGTTAAAACGTCCTCACCGTTTACAGGGGGTAACGATTTTATCCGTGGTGGATCTGGTAATGATGTATTGATTGGGGGATTTGGAAGTGATAGGTTCGACGGTAGTTTAAGTGAAGATATAATTATTGGTGATAACGGAATTGTATTAATACAGATATTGCCAAATGGTGAACGAGTAGTGGTTCATGTTGACGCACTTGGGAACGGACCACTTGATCGATCAGTATTATTTAATCTTTTTGGGTTTGATTTAGAGAAAAACTTCAATGTTGATACTGACCTGTCCCAAGTAGAATCGATTGACGGAGGATTTTTTGTTGATACTTCAGGAAAGTCTGAATTCGAACCTCGACGCTTTTTACATCACAATGGGAAAGGTATTGAAGTAGAGGCTGAAGAATTTAAGTGCCTGCCGATCGAGGAAGTCGAATGCAATTATGGTGAAGATGTTGAAACCAATGAGAAAAATGTATTACCTGGTGAGGTGATAATTGATGATCAAGTGAATGAAGAAACTAATGAGGCGAACAGTATTTTAATTAAGGAACAGTCTGCTTCAGAGAATAACAACCAAAAAGTTTTAAATTATCCAGAACACATTGGTGCGGCATCGTTGGCACTCTATGGATGGAAATTTAATAGGCGCTCTAATTCTTTATCAGCTGGATTTCATAATGATAGTGAATTCCCAAATGTTGAAGAGGAAGAAATATTTAAACAAATTCAATCTGGTGCTAGAAACCGGATGTCATTCGATTTTGAACGAGGAATATTTACCGCGAGATAAATATCGGGTACAGAGATGAAAATTAAAAATAATAGTGGCCTAAATAGGTTCGTTTTAGTGAATACCGTGGTAATTCTATTCATAACTCTATGGGGCATTCAATTTGCCCATGGACTGGATCTGGTCAGTGCGTATCAACTTGCTTTGGAAAATGATAACAGGTACGCAGCAACAGGAAATGAGTTTAAATCCGCTCAACAACGATTATCTCAAGCTAAAAGATTGTACTTGCCAGATGTACGACTTACCTATGAGAGAACAGATACCGATCAAACTATCGTTCAGTCTCAAAATGATGTTTTTGGTCAAGGTGAGTCGAGTTTTCCCACCGATGATATTGGGTTGGCGCTAACACAACCAATATTTCGTTGGGACTTGATTGTGGCGAAGAGAAAAGCACGCAACGAAGTTCGTGCAGCAGAGCTAGATTACCTCGCGGAAGAACAAAATTTAATCTTGCGCACCGCTGAGGTATATATGAAAGTCCTTTCGACCTTAGATAATTTGGGTTTGTCGCGCAAAGAAGCCGCAATATTAGAAGAACATTTGACAGGTGCTGAAAGGAGATTCGATGTAGGAATTGCTGATGCGACAGAAGTTTATGAATCAAAAGCTCGATTTGAGTTCACTAACGCGGAGGTTATTGAAGCAGAAAATTCATTTTCGGATTCACGAGAAGAGCTTTCAGTTATAACCGGGCAAGAAGCAACTGAATATATGATACTTGTAGAAGAGTATCCGTTGTTGCCCCCAGAACCGAATGATGTCAACACTTGGTTGGCTGAAGCTCAAGAGAAAAATTTGCGTATACAGGCAAAAAATCAATTGGTGGAGGTGGCCTATCAAGAAATTAAGCGAATTCGATCTGATAGATTTCCAGAATTAAACCTTGTTATAAATTCGGGAACCAGAACAACAGAGGGCAGCCTATTTGGCGGAGGTAGTGAAGTAGAGACAACGGATGTAGTTTTGTTACTTGAAATTCCACTTTTTCAGCGGGGACAAGTTAAACCGAAAACACGTGAGGCAACATTTCAATGGGAAATAGAAAAAAATGAAGCCGAAGAGTTACGAAGGAATATTCGGCGCTCAACTCGCTCTTCGTTTTTAGGTGTTTTAAGTGGAATTAGCAAAGTGTCAGCATTGATGGCATCTGTTGAATCTCAAGAGAAAAATTTGGATGCGAAACAGAGTAGTTTTGATGCTGGAACAAGTAACAATATTGAAGTTCTTGATGCGCAAAGAGATTTATATCTTGCAAATAGAGATTTATCTGGTGCCTATTATCAATACATTGTTAGTACGCTTCGATTAAAGGAATTAACTGCAAGATTGACAGAGGCTGATCTTGAGTACATCAATCAATATCTTGTAGCCGGACATTCAAATTAAGAGGTGATGTAAGTAAGTAACGATACCCTTTCATTGATCCTATACGTAGGGAACCTCTGATTAAAAACGGAAACATTGCTTGGCTCATCCAATATGCCAGGGTGGAGCGGAAAATACTGTAATTGAAATAGATTTAAATCGTAAAAACGTACTCCTGCCTGAAACAGAGACTTTCGTTGGAGAGACAAGTCTTCATTCAGAAACTTTGCTGATCTGGTACGCGTTGTTTGACACGAACTGGCCTAAATTCGAAACCAAATTCGAATCCATTGCCCTATGCAGATAGAACATTGGGCCAAAATAATATAGTCGAGTCCAAGATAATCAATTCCGCGTTAACGTTCTTAAACTCATCGTTGCAATACAATTTGCTTGCTCGGTAGATAGGTGTTATAGCTTGAATTAGATTTAATTTATAAGCTGTAATTTTTTCCCCTAAACCCAAGACAATTCAGTTTCACAAGGTATTAAAATGGATAAAACGCCGTCGGCGGTTAACAATTCTGATGATGAAGTCCTTCATATTGACTATCAAAACTGGAAAACCCTTGCTGAATCATTAGATCGAAAAAAATATTGTGAAAGTTGGTTGGCTATTGCCTGCGAGTCTGTAGGCAATGTTGCTGCAGCAACTGTGCTACTGATTGATGATAACGCTTTGGAGCCTGCTGCGATTTGGCCAGCAGGAGATGAAAAAATTAGTAGCCACATGCTTGAATTAGCCAATGATACGTTAGACCAACGCAAGGCGTTGATAGATCGATCGACAGACACACAGTCCAATGATTCGGTAGGCCTAGATGAATATGTTATGTCTTACCCATTGGTGCTAGACGATGGAATCAGTGCAATTGTTGTTGTGCAGGTCCGTAATTGTGATCAGATACGGTTATCAGTAGCATTAAGGCAATTGCAACTGGGGTCAGCCTGGCTGGAGTTATTATTTCGTAGAGAGGATTCCGTAAAAGATCAAATCCTTGTTGATCAAGCAATATCGACATTAAGCTTGATTGCAAAAGTTTCGGCGCAATCTGATGCAACGGACGCTGCCATGGAACTGGTTACTATCCTGGCAATCAACCTTCGATGTGAAAAAGTGGTTTATGGAGAATACATTAATAATCAGCTCAATATTCTTGCGCTTTCAAATAGCGGGCAATTCGGAAAGAAGATGAACTTGATAAGTATGGTTTCAGATGCAATGCTGGAATCAATTGACCAACAAAAGGCTATCAGTTTACCCGAACTTGAAAAGACGACTGGATCGGTTTTAATTAAACATAACCAATTAAAAGAAGAATTTAGATCAACAGCCATTATGACTATCCCTGTACAAAATGAAGAAAAATGGTTAGGAGCAGTATTGCTCGAAAGGTCCAGCGGGGCACCATTTTCCAGGAACGAATTTGATTTGGTTGATACAACAGTCGCTATTGCCGGAAATTTAATATCCGATAAACAATTGATTAAAAGATCAATACGCAGAGTGATTTGGGACAAATTTCAGGGGTTTACGAAAAATACAATTGCTAACAAATATCCAGTGCGCACAACCGTGTTCGGTGGATTGGCAATTGTTGTTTTGTGTGGTGTTTTTATAAGTGGAAAATTTGAAGTAAAAGCTACTGCTAGTTTAGAGGGTGCTATCGAAAGATCTGTAGTGGCTCCGTTTAACGGATATATAGAATTGTCTGAAAAACGAATTGGTGATCATGTTTCCTTAGGAGAAGTACTGGGTCAAATGGATTCAAGCGAGTTAGAGCTAGAGCTAATTGAACTTACGAGTAAAAAAGCACAGGCTAAAAGTCAAATTCGTGAATCACAAGCCTCAGGGGATCGCGCAAAGGCAAAAATATTTCAAACCCAAATAGATCAAGTTGAGGCCCAGGTCGCATTATTACAAAATAATATAGCTCGAACATCATTGGTGGCCCCGTATGACGGATATATTGTCCGGGGAGACTTGAGCCGACAATTAGGGGCTGCAATTAATCGTGGTGATGTAATGTTTGTTATTGCACCTTTAAATCAATATCGCGTAGTTATAGAAGTTGATGAACGCGATATCTCGTATGTTGCACCTGGTAGTTCTACTCGACTAATTTTGTCTGCAATACCGACAGAGATTATCGAGCTAACTGTTAAGGAAATAATGCCAGTGGCTACGGCAGCAGAAGGGCGTAATTACTTTCGAGTGGAAGCTGAAATTACTGACGATTTACAGCAGCTGAGACCCGGAATGGAAGGGATTGCCAGAATTGATGGGGGAAGAAGGAAATTATTTTGGATTTGGACGAGAGAATTTATGGATTGGGTAAGAATTTCATTTTGGAAATGGATGCCATAACCACTGATGTACGTAATTATTAAAGTCTCGATTGAACGCTGACAACCTTAACGAATTATGGTACCGGGTTAGAGATGTACGCCTGACATTGCGTAGTCATGTAAAAATTTATAGACATATCTATCGCGGCAAAATTTGGTTTGTTGTTCAAGACCGCACCACGGGACGCTTTTTTCGACTTTCTCCTGCAGCATATAAGATTATCGGGCGATTGGATGGCTCTCAAACACTGGATGAGGTTTGGAATAACACAGAAAACAAACTCGAAATCGATATTACAAAAGGACAATTAATTCGACTCCTTTCACAGTTGTATAAAGCTGATTTACTACTCGGTGATGTATTGCCAAACACAAAGGAGTTGGTTAGTAGAGCACAACAATTTAGAGAAAAACTTCGCGCACAACGTTGGCGCTCACCTATAGCTATTCGATTGCCAATATTGGATCCTGATCGATTTCTCAATAAAACCATGCCAATTGTGCGCCATCTATTCGGTATGGTTGGATTCATAGTTTGGCTAGCCGTTATTATTTTTGGAGCAACATTATTTGCTACGAATTGGGAAGGCCTGTCTAAAGACGTGATAGGCAGAGTGATATCTGCTGAGAATGCGCTTTTACTCCTGGTAATTTTTCCGATCGTAAAAATATTTCATGAGTTTGGTCATGCATATGCTGTCAAATCTATAGGTGGGGAAGTTCATGAAATGGGAATAATATTTCTTGTTTTTATACCTATTCCCTATGTTGATGCCTCATCAGCAAATGCAAATGCAAATAAATTCAAACGAGCAATGGTTGGCGCAGCAGGTATGTTTGTAGAGTTATTTTTAGCAGTTCTTGCATTAGTAGTATGGTCCGAATCTGAATCTGGCATGGTGAAAGCAATTGCATATAACGTCATTTTGGTTGCAGGTGTTTCAACAATATTTTTTAATGCCAACCCTTTGGTACGTTTTGATGGATATTATATTCTTGCAGACTTGATCGAAATCCCAAACTTGAGTTCTCGCTCTTATCAATACCTTGCTCATTTGTATCAAAAGCATGTGATACAGTTGCCGGATAGTGAAAAATATCCTGGAGACAAAGGCGAAAAATTTTGGTTAGTATTCTATGCAATTTCGTCATTTCTCTATCGAATTTTGATTATCACAGTCATTGTGTGGTTCTTAGTGGATAGTTTTTTTGTTTTTGGTTTGTTGATTGCGTTTTGGGCTGTACTTATAATGGTGGTACTCCCTTTGAGAAAAACTATAATGTTTTTATTTAAAAACAATAGGTTACATGGCTATCGTGTTCGAGCTATATCAATCACTGTTGCGCTATTGGTTGGCATATTAGGTCTAATCTCGATTCCAATTCCATTTTCATCAATCGCTGAAGGCGTCGTGTGGGTTGATCAACAATCCTGGGTCAGAAATAAGAGCGAAGGGTTTGTGAAAAAAGTTAACTATGAGCAGCAGGGTGTTGTTCATGCAGGTCAAGCTATCGCAGTTTTAGACAATATAGACTTTGACGTGCAATTACAAAGGCTCAATCTTTACCTTAAAGAACTCACTGCGCAATTTGAAGCCTTGCGATTAGTTGACCGAGTGCAAGCACAAATCGTTGAGAAACAAATAATAGCAACAAAAACGCAAGTTCAGGATTTCGAAGATCGAAGAAACGGATTAATTGTTCGAAGCAAGACGAAAGGGAGATTCATTAGTCTTACCAATGAAGACATTATCGGCAAATTCTTGCCCAAGGGCTCTTTATTGGGTTTTGTTGCTGATGAAGATGCGTCTATAGTTCGTGTTGTTGTCAGCCAACAGGACATTGATTTAGTTCGACACAATGTTGATCATATTGAAATTCGATTTGCTGACAAAATATCTAAAGTATTTGTAGCTGAGATTGTGAGAGAAATTCCATCGGCAACCCAAGCACTACCGAGTTTAGCGCTATCGAGCGAAGGTGGAGGAAACATATTGCTAGACCCGTCAATGAGTCAAGAGAATACCCCTTCTGCTTTGCGGTCATTTTTTCAATTTGATCTTCGGGTGCTTGGAGATAAAAAACCGGAAAAATACGGTGGCAGAGTTTATGTCCGATTTTCATTTGGCTATAAATCAATCGCTAAGCAATTGTATCGACCGATCCGTCAAACTTTTCTATCAAAGTTTGGTTAGAAACGCAAAACAAATGATGTCGTAATCATGAAGTTTATAGTTGCTATTTTAAATTTCCCTAAGTGTAGCGTCGAGTTAATTTAATGAGTATGACTTCCAAATATAATGCTGTCGTGAGTGACTATTCACTTGTGCCAATTAATATTGATAAGGCGTTTTTGTTGAAGCTGCGTGAATTATCTCAACAATTGTTTATAAGATTTGGCGAAGATGAGGCGGAATTCATTCTTCATTCAAATCAAGAAGGTCTTCTTGAGCGTATGTCTTTAATTTGTGCCACGCTGAAATATTATCTGTCTATAGAAATTTCAGATGCTCAAATTAGAGCTGCATATAACATGCTTACCGGGATTGCAATTGATTTCGCTGGGCATCCCGGAATGCATATTAGTGTTTTATTTTCAGCCTGCTTGCTTGGATTGAAGCGCGTGAAAACACATGTTATTTGTCTGAATGACGAACTAACGTGTATCAGAGAGTCATCTTTTCGGCCAGTATTTCAAGCACTTGGAATACAAGTATCGGTGATAACACGTGAAACTAGTATTTCTCAGAGAGAATCTGCTTATGCGTCGGATATTGTTTTTTGTTCCGCTAAGGAAAGAGCATTGGATGGACTTCGAATCTCGGTTAAAAATGATCTTGATTCTGATCCAGTCGAGCAAAAGTTGGGGTTCCTGAAAACGAAAAATAGAATTTTCCAAAATTTCAGTATTAACTATTCTGAGTTTGCTTTGGTGGAAGATATTGATCTTATATTGGTTGATGCAATAATGACCCCTGTGCATCTTTTAAAACCAGGTGTAGATCCAGGCAACCTGGAAATTACTGAGGACGAGATTATTGCATCTTCAAGTTTTCACAAAATATTTTCTAAGTATGTCGGAATAGGTGGTGTTGGGGTAAGGTTTGATCAGTTTGCTAACCAATGTTTGGAGCAGTATGGCATCCCGCAGATTAAGCTTGAAAAAATAATGCAAACCAGCCCCCTAACTGCGCATCAGTTTCTACCAAATATTTCTGATTTCGTCAACGAAACATTGCGATTAATAATGACCGCTGTAGAAAGAAATCAAATTGTCATTGTTGATGGGTGCCCTGAAGATGAACGCGAAAAGTTGATAAGGCGGTTGAGAGAAGAAGCAATACAAGCCTCTCAAATACATCCAAATGAGCTATTACAATCATTTTTGAATAAACCTAAATCTCGAATAGGGTGTTATATAACCACCCATCCAATTGCTTCATTAGTTGAGATTTCAGTTCAATGTCCAAAAATTCAGATGTATGATCTGGTCGTTGTTTCTTTAAGCTGTTCTAAATCTTACTGCACAGAGCAAAAAAGATCAGATCGTGTACGTCAATTATTTGCAGCAGATAAATATGAAAAGATATTGGCACTTAACAACGAGGATATTGGGATCCCTAAAATTATTATAAGATTGCTTTTGTTGTTGCCAAAAATTGTTGTACGGTGTGTTGTATCAAGTTTAATATTGCATAAACAAAAGGAATATGATCGGCATCGGTTTAGATCAAATCAAGCTTTGTTAAGATATGAACGTGAGATTGATGATTTGATAGCCTTTTCTGGGTAAATTTCTAAGTACAAAAAATATTTTATTTAAATTATTTGGATTTTAGGACATTGGCATTTCGAGTTTTCTTTGTGGGCTGGGTTTCCAGAAGTTCAAATAGGACATTTTTATAATGAATATAATGAAACGCGTCACGATTTTTGTAGTGTTTTTATTTAGTTGGCCGAGTTTTGCTAATGAGTTTCAATGTTTAATAACCGCGGAAACTGAACTTGGACTAAGCCCGCCCATAGAGGGCGTAATCAAGTCAATTAATGTAGAGCGAGGCGATGAGGTCGAACGCAATCAGGTGATTGCCAAACTGTGGGCTGATTTAGAAGAAGCAGAAGTTGCGCTTGCCAGCGCGAAGAAAGAATTTTCACTACGAAAAGTCGAACGTAGCAAAGAATTGTTTGCTGATTCCTATATATCTGAAGTTAAGGTTGACGAAGCACAAACTGAGGCGAGATTAAGTGACCTTGAATTACAACGTGCGCAGGCGCGATTAAGGTTGAAGACATTAAGGAGCCCAATAGATGGGATAATAATTTCGAGACTAGTTTCGCCTGGTGAGTTTGTGTCTGGATCAGAAATTGTTAGAATTGCCAATCTCGACCCGCTTTACGTTGAAGTCGTGCTACCAACTTCCGAATTTGGCAAAGTTTCTGAAGGAGCAATTGCGAACGTGTTTCCTGAATCACCAGCGGATGGAAAATACTCGGCCGAAGTTATTGTTGTTGACCCAGTAATTGATGCTGCAAGTGGCACGTTTGGAGTAAGGTTAAAATTACCGAATCCAGATAACGCATTGCCATCAGGATTGAACTGTAGAGTGGAATTCAATCCTGCTGAATAGTAGAGCCTCTATTTGAGCACAATGTAATGTGAATCACACCGCTTAAGCTATTAAAGGGTACTAATGTAATAAACCATCGACGATAGTCGTCCCGGAAATTGTGAAGCAATTATCCGGGATCCCGGGTCAAACATGGATTTCCACTGGGTCTACCACCGGCTCGATCGGGGCAGGAATGACCAAGGACTGTTTACGCTTTGAGTATTACCAACATAGTGCAAGGCAGGAAGCACGAAGTAAATCCTCTCACCCCGGCCAATTAAATCAAACCATAAAAATTGCCCAGGTAATTACTTGTTTCATTTAGTACTGCCATCCGTGGTAATTTCGATTGGCATAGCGATTCTATATGAACCTTTTGTTGGCTCTGATGTTTAGCCTATCAGAGATTGCAGTATTTTTTTCGGGACAGAAAAGTCCCGTCTTCCTCCATTCAATGTATGGCTGCGTAACTGTGGCCTGTGGTTGACTTCGAGGATGCCGCAAACCTGGTTTTTGTAACACAAATTGATATCGGGAATTTTGAAATCGACTCCAGCCAGGACCAGCCCAATTGACCGCGCAGCATCGAAACAAACATTCAGATTCGATTCAGGGACTTTATCAATCGCAAAGCGGGAGAACTCACCGCCCTGGGACAGATTGTTGGTACCGAGAATGGTAAGTTTATAACCCTTTTCCAGAACGCGTTCAAAACTGAGTTGAAATTTTTGAAGGTTTGTCTGAAGCCTTTTTGTGTATCGCAATTCGGGTAGCAATTGCTGTTTTCGGAATTCATTTCGATAATCTAGAATGGTTCGGATTGAATCCTTACCATTGCCTATGATGGTCACAGGTTGTCTTTCGATGATATCTATAACCTGGCCATTGGAAACCAGAATTCGGTAGTCAATTCCCGGCAAGCACGATTCAATGATCACCTTTTCACGGTTATACTGGAGGCATTGTGACAGAGCTGCAGTGAGTTCATCTTCGTTTTGAATCATTTCGAATACGCCTCGACCCAGTGATTCTGATGGCGTTTTTACCACTACGGGATAGTGTTTCTGGGCGTAGTTGTAGATATCGTCAAACTCATAACTTCGGGAAAATCCGTTAACCCCTAGAAAGACCTTCTGATCAGGTACGGGAATACCGCGTTTCTTAAGTATATTGTGAGTAAGTTCCTTGTCGTTGGCGATCCGCTCACCTTCAGAGTCGTTACAACCAAGCCAGGAATTATGAAGGCGTAATTCTCTGGTACCGTTGTAAATTATGAAATGGTCAGGTTTGCCGGTTACGCTACTGAATTGATAACCTAATTCATCGGCAGCATTTAAATAGGCATTAGCGTGAAAATTACCAGAACAGTGAACCAGCATCCGTGGCTATCTGTTGGGTGAATGTAGATATAAGTGATCTGGTTTTAAGGATGGAATCTATTCTTACTCTGGGTCACCCGGTTCCGTGCTCGCCGCATGAGCCGGGATCGATGCAAAACCAATTAGCGGTTTCAACCACTTTTCCGGAACCAGATTTGTAGAGGTAATCACCGTTCCCGTAGCAGCGAGGGATTGAAGCAGCTCACGCCGCCCGTTTTTCATGTTTGTTGCGTTACTCATTTTTTCACCCATTTGATGTATGGCGAGATAATCATAGCATAGTTTAAAGGGTCAATTAAATTTGTCGTACAAGGTACTTCGCAATTTCCCTGGATATATTGAAACCCGACATCCGTTCGTGCTGTATCAGAGAGCAGGCAGTATTAACCTCGCTAAGAATGTATCCATCACTCGATTGAAATACATCGATGAATCCGATTTCTAGCCCGCAAGCTTTGGCAACATCTAATGCATAATCCAAAAGGCGAGGGTCCGGACTATCAACGTGTTTCATTTTGTCATTCAAACAAACACTCACCTTCCAGCGCAACTTTGTGGGTTCATCCATAAATACGGCTTTGCCCATGGCAACACCATCAACAACCGTTACTCTGAATATTCTCTGGTAATCTACGTACTCTTGGAATAACAAATTTTCTCCAGGGACATTCCGAATCTTTTTGGCCAGGTCTGGATCTTTCCCATGGGAGCGAAAGCAATAAGCTCCCTGTCCTATTCCAACAGTAGGCTTAATCACGAATCGGGAATCACTCCATTGCGTTTCAAGTTCTTCCCGGCACACGGACTTCGGGAACTCAGCGGACCTTGATACTCTAATTCCCTGACTCGCCAAGTGGGATACAGTCAGGAGCTTGTTGCTGGAAATTTCCAGCGCCTCAGGGGTATTGATAACACGATATCCCCGTTTCGCACAGTTCCTGGCTATCTGGTTGATTTTGGGCCCCGCTGTCCTGAAATGCAGAATCGTATCGCCGTTTTGTATTCCTCGCCGTTTCACATATCCTGTCAATTCCTTTGACGTGCATAGCCGACTTTTGATACCCAGCAGGTTGATTTCTTTACGGATATAATTGCCGTAAAGCGCGCCTTTTTCGGTCCGTACAATGATGATTTGACGCGACATCCCTAAACCTTGAATAAGATGAGTATAAGCGTCACAGTCAAATCTTTAACTGAACATATAACCGCGGGAGGCACGTGCTGCTTTCTGGAACTGGAAAATTGAAATCCTGCTGACATGTAAAATTTGAAGATTAAGTAGTAAGGTGATTGACTGTATATTTTACGGTATTGGCAGGTTAACTTTACAGGGTACAGAAATTATGTGCGATTTGATTTTAAACTTCGGAAAAAGCATTATCGGATCGCTTTGTAGTTTCTAACAACGTCGAGAAATTCATCTGCAAATTTTTCTAGCTTGGCATCGCCAACACCATTAATCATACGTATCTCCGACCGCGTGGTTGGAAGATGATGAAGAATTTCACCTAATGTACTGTCGTGGAACACCATGTACGGAGGAATATCGAACTGGTCGGCAAGCTCTTTTCGGCATTGGCGTAAGGCTTCCCAAAGCGGTTGGTCTTGTTCGGCGATTTCGATTTTGGTACGTGGTTTTCTGCTGGTCTTCGCGGCGGCGACTTCTTCTCTTAGCATGAGACGATGCTCGCCCTTCAACAACGGTCGGGCAGAATCGGTTAGTTGCAGAGCGCCATAACGGTCGGCGTTGGCAAATAGATAACCACTTACGATAAGTTGGCGAATCACTGAGCGCCATTGTTTATTACTGAGTTCAACGCCGATTCCGAATGTGCTCAGTTGTTCGTGCTGGTGTTGGTTCACCTTGTCTGTCACCTTGCCCACCAGTACATCGATGACATGACCCGAACCAAATCGTTGGCCTGTACGATAGACGCATGACAGTAGTTTTTGTGCCGCTTCGGTGCCATCCCAGCTACGCGGTGGAGACTGGCAGTTATCGCAGTTTCCACAGGGTTCCGCCAACTGTTGATCAAAATAGGATAGCAGTGGCTGTCTACGGCAGGTAATTACTTCACACCAGCCGAGCAATGCGTCAAGTTTCTGTCTTTCATTGCGCTTGAAAGTTTCATCGCCATCGGATTGATCGACCATCTGGCTACGCTGCACTACATCATTTAGACCATAGACCATCCAGGCACGGGCGGGTCGACCATCACGCCCAGCACGTCCCGTTTCCTGGTAATAAGCTTCGATGCTGCCAGGCAAATCAAGATGGGCAACGAAACGCACTTCGGGTTTGTCGATGCCCATGCCAAAGGCGATAGTGGCGACCATAACCACATCGTCTTGGGTGAGGAATTGGTGTTGATTCGCCGCTCGCTCATTATCTTCCATGCCTGCGTGATAGGGCAGGGCATTGAAGCCTTGGCTAACCAACCAGTGGGCAGTCGCCTCCACTTTTTTTCTCGAAAGGCAGTAGACAATGCCACACTGGTTTCGAGAACCCCCAAGAAATTCCAGCAACTGCGCCTTGGCGTCGCCCCTCGCTACCACTGCGTAGTGGATGTTCGGGCGATCAAAGCTACTGATAAAAATTTTGGGTTGGTGCAGAGCGAGATTGGTAACGATATCGCCCCGCGATCTCGCTGTGGCGGTGGCGGTTAGTGCCATACGCGGAACCCCAGCGAAGCGCGTGCCTAGTTCTATTAAATTAAGGTAATCGCGCCGAAAATCATGACCCCATTGGGATACACAATGTGATTCATCGATGGCGATGAGTGAGATGTCGAGGGATTGCAGCTTCTGCAATGTAGAATCCATCATCAGACGTTCGGGCGCGACATACAGGATGTCGACTTCTGCCGCATTCATTCTGTTGTGAATATCTCTCGACTGGGACGAACTTAAGGTCGAGTTTAAAAACTCCGCGCGCACGCCATTCTGCTGCAACGCGGACACTTGATCCTGCATAAGCGCGATCAGAGGCGATACCACGATTCCCATCCCATGTCGGGCGAGCATGGGAATCTGATAGCAGATCGACTTTCCGCCCCCCGTGGGCATCAATACGACGGCGTCTTCACCCCGTAGTGCGGATTCGATGACCTCTTGTTGTGGTCCCTGAAATGAGCTGTAGCCGAAGGTTTGGTTGAGTAATTCGGTAATTCCGTTTTCCATGGTTGTCCTCAAGATGATAGCTCAAAATGATGGCAAGCAGGACGCCTCTGAGACCCGTTTGCTATCATCTTGCCCCAACCCGAATTGATTCCAGCCGAAGCTGTTTTGACAGCGCTGATAACCTCGCTTTTGTGCTTTTTGTCGATCGGCGAAAGTCGCAGCACGATACAGTTTTGCGCTGTGCTTGGCCACGGGATTCGGCTTTCGTTGTGTCCAGTCCGCGCTCCGCTGTTTCATGGGGTGCACTCCATATTGTGTGGTGAATGGGCTGCGGATGATATCGCTTTGTTGGAATCTTAACCAGCCTATGGAAAGTTATTTCCCCATTACTTTTGGATGCTCGGTGATAATTGATGTGACTGTACTATTCGACTGATTGATGGTTACCATGTTTTCACTGCGGTGAATAAATGGTTAATGAATCGCCAACAGATAATTTTAAATTGATATGTTAAATGTGCGCATTCGGGCATTGGTAATTATATTTTCTGGTTTGAAAAGTCGTATGTTTTGCGCATCCATAAGACATAGCGATTAATTCCTTCATGAATGCCGATGGATGGAGAATGTGATAGGTCGCGCCGAGATTTTGAGAAATCTACAAGTTTTATCTTGGTTGTAAAATCTTCTGATTCTTTGAGTTGAACCTGGTTGCTAGTTGCACTTGTTGCTTCGATAATGATTTCCGCCAGCTCTTCGATACTGATGCTCCAGTCTTCTTTACTGCCAATGTTGTAGACCTCTCCCGGGATAAAATTGTCGACTATATTGCTAATTGTTCTACAGGTGTCATCTACATAGTCGAATATTCGAATGTGGCCACGATGAACAGTTAACGTACTACCTGCAAGCGCCTTATAGACAAAAATTGGAATTACACCGCGGTATGGGCTGTAAAATTCGTGGGGCCCATAGCATCCTACGAGGCGTAATCGGACAGTTTTCGTTCCGTGCATTAGAGCATTGTTGATGCATTGAAGTTCTCCTGCCCACTTTGAAATTGCATAGTCGTTCATTTGTTGAATCGGAACCTGTTCCATGATTTCTTCGCTCATCAATTGGCCATAATCTCCATAAACTTCGGCGCTTGAAAAAAATATCATCTGAAATCGATGAATTTCCTGAAGCCTAAGCATGTTTTTTGTGCCGATAACATTGGTACGCCAAAGATTTTCGTAATGATCGTCACCATTCCAGCGACCATACTCCGCAGCAAGATGAAATACGAAATCGAATTGGTGGAGATTAAAAATAACATCCATTTGTTGGTATGCACTAACATCCGCCCTTATGTGTTGCGGGTCTTCTCCTTGAAGAATGTCGGCTGTTCACACTTTATTGCCACGTCGGCGTAGTTCTATGCAAAGGTTCGTACCAATAAAACCTTTTCCACCCGTAATTAAAATATTTGACATTACTTGTTCAAATTTAGGGACTAAATTTAGGTCTACCAGATCGTTGGGCGCAATATGGAACAGTGAAACGTAACGTCGCTGGCCCCAAGAACGAAGGGCAGGAAACCCGAAATAAATCCTCTCACCCCAACAAACTATACATAGTGAAAGGCAATGTTTTGCACCGCCCACTTGTGAGGGTGTTCGGTGCAGCCGAAATAGTGCAGCAATGTAATCCAATATACGGTTTCACACATTTCTTACTCATCCCCCGTGGTTTCTGCACATGGAAAGTTGAGAAGTCAAAAGAAGTATCCCTCCCGATGTTTAGATACCGCTTTGATCCTAGCATTATCATTTCCCAATCACAATTCACTAAATCATCCAGAGGTGAAAACATGCAGTAGATATTCTACAAACAACCTCAGGTGGAATATTCTCATCCCCATTAACATTGCAAGTGGCTTGAGGCGACTTTAAAGCAGAAACCTTGGCCGCAATTGATAGCGCCATTCCGAATTTGCCGATTCATTCTTTCCATTTTTCGCCCAGCAAGTCATTTACATCTGATACAGTTCCCGGCCCGGGTTCTTGTAAAAGCATGGAAACGGGTAATCTGTTCTGAATACTATTATGAAAAAACTTTGTATTGGATCCGGAGATCTCCAAAATTCGATTTGACGGTAAATTAGAACTGAGGCCCTGCTGTAATTGTTCTGAATGATGTTTTCGTAGCGTTTTTAAACTCTTGTCAATGCGTCGAGAGAGAAATTGGCAAATCTGAGTTTCTCTGCGCTGGTCAGGGAAGAAATAAATTCCATTGATAACCCGAGTTAGATGGGTTGTTTCGGGCAAGGTCATAACGTATTTTACGCATTCCGGGTACAGTATAAAAGACAGATAGGGGAATGCCCCAACTTGGTAGCATGTTCTCTGAAAATTTTCCGGTAAGTGCGTAAACTGTGGAAGCAAAGACTGATAGTGCCTAATGCTCCAGGGGCTGGTCGTTTTAGATGCTTGAATACTAGCGGACCACACAGGAATATGCCCGAGGATTTCTGTATTACTTGATCCTCCAAACAAGGCATGGAACGGAGACGTGTGAGCGGGAATGTGATCAAACTCATAGTCGGCTTCCTGGAAGACTTTCCAGTTAAAAGGCAATAGTGTTTCACTGTTGCTCTTCTCAATTTGAATATTGGTATCCAGGTAATATGGTTCGAAAAGATGGTCCACTCCAGCCAGAATCTCGTTCACAGCTGGGACGCCAGAGCCAGTGCGAATAAAAATAAATCCATTCCAAATTTCCAGGTCCAATTTGGACAGTCTAATTTTTTCCCTGTCAATATTTTTGAAGGCGTCAATATCTGGCGTTTTCAGCAGGGCGCCATCAAGGCCATATACCCATTCATGAAATGGGCAAGTTAAATTTGATTTACATCGCCCCGATTTACCGTCCAGTAGTCGTGTTCCCATATGCTGACAGGCATTTTCCATAGCCCGAATCTGGCTGTCTTTGCCTCGGATAACCACAAGGCGTTTGTCAGGGGCGTCAAAAGTCAGATAGTCGCCAATGTGGGGAATTTCGTTGACATGACCCACTACCAGCCAGTTGCTGTTAAAAATTATCTTTTTCTCAAGATTTAAAAATTCATCATTATGATAAGTCCACCTCGGCAGTATTTCGCTTTTTTGGTCAGGTCCAATTTGATCAATAAATGATTTTAATGTGATCTGATTATGTTCATAAGAACCTGAAAATAGGGCGGTTATTAAATTAATGCTGGTTTTTTCTGCCTCACGGTGATTGAAATCCATTTTATTTTGCAGGTAGTCAAACCACTGATAATCAACTACCTGGTCAATGGACAGCGCTATGCTGTCACTATTGATGTGAGTTAATTGGTCTTTAGCGATTAGAATATCAATTTGTTCAGACAGCTTTTGGCGAATTCGATCCTCAAGACCACCAACGGTTTCGTAATAGGTCATTCTTGCCTTTGGATTCGCTGTAAAAGAATGCCAAACCGCAATTTTTTCGAATACAAATATTGGCGGGCTAAAAGATGCGTAAATAAAGTTCTTTAAAACTGTCAAAGGGTTTTTCGACGATTCAAAAACGGTCGCCATCACCATTTCGTATTCCGCTGACACATATTCCAAAGTGCTGGTTAATAATTGTTCCCGACTCCGAAAATAATAGTTAACGATGCCAATAGACAATCCCGCGGCCCTGGTTACTTTCGCTATGGATGTCTTTGCCAGTCCGTGTTCACTGATAACATGAAGTGTCGCGTCAATTAGCTGTTGTTTTCGATGATCCTGAATTGCTATACCCCTTTTCCGTTCCATAAAATGCTGTCCCATAAAAAGATTTTCTTAGTAAATTTTCTATTTTTACCGAGCGACCCTGGTGTTTCCATAGCTTTAACCGAATCGGTTTTGCAAATTATTTTCCTTTTACAAAATGCAACATCAATCACAACAGGGATTTCCATATCATGATGCCAAATTAACGCCTGTTTAAAATATGATTCCTTGCATTTAAAGTAATGACACCTAATACTTTTGTATATAGAGCTTCGGCAATTAGAGCTGCGGCATTTGGAGCTATGGTATTTGGAGCTATAAAATTTAAAACAATGAAATTTTGCCAAAATTCATTCCGCGATTGGATTTTTGAATATGCATGTCATCCAAGAATTTGCAGTATATGGATCTTAAACTGAATGACAATAATGAATGTTTGAATATCTTGATTCTTGAGAATTATTATTGACCATGGGCCCAAAATAAATTGATATTACTTGTAGTAATATTGAAGATACACTTGTCAATGAGCTGTATGCTCCGACGCGGAACAATGCGAATAATAAAACACCATAAAACTGGTCATATACCATTTCAATTTTCCAAGCGCGCTATGTTTAAACAAATAGTATGAAATTCCACATATTACTTTTTTGTGTGTTTGTGTTCGGTGTTGCTGCCGGGTTGGTAGTGCCTGCAAAATTAGGAAACATTGATTCATGGCAAAATTCTGAAACTACAATAAAGAATAAGTCAGAAATTGAAAAAGAAAATATGCCTTGGAAAAAAATAGAAACACCAAACCGAGTTGGTAGAAATTTCCAACTGCCATTGAATAATCCTATGATTGTGGAAGCGAGTCAAGCTGATCACATGAAGCCGGACGACATTGTATTTGGTATTGAATTAGACGGCCATCAGCGGGCGTATCCCTGGTGGATTATTCAGGAGTGGCATGTGGTAAATGATCGATTTTTATTTGATCCAAGTTTTGCGAACCTGAAAGACTCTAAGCACGTCATGTTGGTGCTCTGTGATCGATGCACTGGCGGGTCAGCATATCTCGCGGTAGTTAAGGGTAAGCCAAATAAACATTTCACATTTTCTGTTTGCCCAGGAAATCGTGCAAATATGTTTAAAGAATGGGGAACGTTTGGGATGTGTGATGTAGAGACTGGCAGCAAATGGCATCCGTTTAAAGGGGAAAGCGTAGAGGGACCATTGACAGGGGTGAAATTAGTACGAATTCCATTGCGTGTGGTTAGATGGCGAGATTGGAAAAGTAATTTTCCTAATTCGACGGTATTATATGGAACGCCCGAAGTACGATTGCGTGTTCATGGTAGTGAAGAGGGGCATAATTCACCTTACAATAAAGAAATATTTGGTGAAAATAGCGATACCAGGCTAGAAGGTCACGAGCTGGTTTTTGGTTTGACTTTAGAGCGGCATAAGCGGGGGAGGGCATATTCTTTCGAGTTATTTGACAGTAATGACAATGTAGTCTACGACAAACTTGGTAACCAGGAGTTGGTGATATTAAAATGGGGGGAATTCAGTATTCTTGCTTTTGATGCTGAAGTGAAAAATCAAAAACTTACAAATATAAAAATCATTTCTCAGCAGCCGTGGCGATTTCAGGATGATTCTGGAACGATTTGGGATTCCACCGGGACCGCATTATCTGGTCCGCTGCAAGGTAATACGCTCATCCCTGTTGACGGATACATGACCAAATGGTTCGAATATGCAAGAATTTATCCAGAAACCGAATTGGTAAATTGAACGGTGAGAATTAACTTTCGCTAAATATTCAGAAAAAGTACTCCAGGGAAACTAATACGAAGTCGCTATGGCGTTGACTGAAAGTGACATTGCCTGGGGCTGAATTGGAAAACACCTGAGCTTCCAAGCTGAGCCGGGCATCACCTAAAACCCGACGATTGGCTTCGATGCGATAACTGGCTGAGTGATCATCCTGGTCGAAAAAAGTGCCTGCCAGAATTTCGGAACTCTCAGCATCATTAAACCCAAATCGTAAGCCAAAAAAAAGGTCATTCTGAAATATTACCGTCGCTGGATCGTCCCGGCTGTCACTATGGTATTCCGCTAGCAGGCCGAGATCAAACAGACCATCCTTCATGCCATAGAAACTGTATTCCAGGCCACCAACCAACGCAGTAAAATCATTACCCGAAATACTATTTGTGCTGCTGAACGTTCGGCGTAACCCTTCGAATTTCCACAGCCAGGCATCACTGGTGATTTGCAGGTCAATTCCAAATTGATCAATTTGAGGATAAAACGGCACTAGCCGACCATCACTTCCGGGAATGAAATTCGGCTCCCTGGATGTGCCACTGAACCATGAAACACCATAGTCCACGATGCCCTGATAACCGCTGTAGCGCAATGCCAGATCAACATGGTTATCGCCATCACTATCTTCGTAAATCGGTAAATTATTTATCGGAAAGGGCAATCCCACAGGATTGTTTAGCGATAAAAACTTTCGCTCTCTGAATCCTGGAAGAACAAAAGCAGATAACGTAGACCGGTCAAATACTCGGCTTACCCTAACCATCTGCTGTCCGAGCTTGTCTTCGCCGTCGATACCCTCGAGTAAATCAGTCTGATTAATGATATCCACCAGGTGACTGGATTCTGCTACACCCCAGAATACTTTCCCAAGGCCAGCCAGAAATTCCCAGTCTCCAGTAGTGTGGAGCAGGTTCAATTCCCTGATGTCAAAATGGGTACGCTCGGAATCACGATCATCCCACCGACCATAGGAAATGAATGTGAAGGCCGTGTCATTGTTGTTGAATCGGTGGCGGACTTCGGGTTCTATGCTAATCGCTATGTCATTAGCGAATTGATCCGGCGAATCCGAACTTTGAATATAACTACGTCCTTCTATACCTAAAGCCATACTGGTGTCCAGCGACAGTGCTGCTGTTGACCAGAACAGGCTCAATACCAGCCCTGTTCTCGCACACGATAACCGATATGGCATGCTCTTGAATTAACGTAAACGTTTTAACGCGTTTTGATTAAAATCATTCTCATCCATCGGGCTTTCAAAATCGTATTCCTTCCATAACAATGTTGTGCTTTTACCGGTCTGATGATTAGTCATTTCAAATCGATCAGCGCGCCAGAAGCCACCGGTGTATTCCTGAAAGCCTGACATTTCAAGGGTTTTTAATAACGAGTCCTTACGATCATAATAATCCACTTTGATATTTCGATACTCCTGGGTATCGATCCATGAAACGTGACGTTTGTACCCCGAATTTTCATACTGGGGGATACGCTCGATAACATGACATTGATAGCCTTCGCCACAGGGTTCTTCACCCATATATCGGTATTTATATTTGTCAATCTCCTGGGAACCCAGATCCTCAAATGCAAACTCGCTACCCATAAATGGCCCGGACTTATTCTTTGAAGATATCCTTTTCACCCGCTTCAGGGCAGGTAAGTACAGCCATTGATCATCGGGGTCAAGACCATGGGTAAAGGTTAACATGGCAGTACCTTCAACGTCTTTGGGTTCGCGGAAGAGTGAAAGGTTCTTGTCTCCATCCCCGGTCATTTCGAATTGACGATTGGTGATCTTGCGGGTGCTTTCTTTACCGGCACGGTTTCTCAAGGTCATTTCCATTTCCGCAGAAACGTGTTTCCAGCCGGTATCACGTTGATCTGCAGCAATGGCAATTTCCAGGCCTTTTTCTTCATCATTTTGTGAATAGGCCGGGTTTGATGCGGTGAACAACACCATCAGTGTGGTAATGATTACTTTGTTAAATCTCATATCGACTCCTTATAACTAATTTAGTGTAGATAAATAATGTTCTGGATCAAGCCGATTGCGCTGCATCGGGAATCGATTCAGGTTGTTTTGACTGCCCCATCAACCAGCTATCAAATCGTATGAGCAATGCGGGTAACAATAAAAAGTCCACGACGATAGCAAACATGATAACGATTGAAACAAGCAAACCCATTTCCGCATTCAATGAAAAAGATGAAGTAGACAGAATCAGGAAGCCTGCGGCCAGAGCAAGGGAGGTTGTCCATAATGCAACCCCAACAGTAGTGAATGCATAACGAACCGCAGCGATGGCATCGAGGGCTTGTTCCCGGCGAGCGCGTAAATATTTGCTCATAAAGTGAATGGTGTCATCCACTACGATGCCTAAGGTCATGGCTGTAACTACAGACAGTCCCAAACCGATTTCGCCGTCAACCAGACCCCATAATCCGAAGGCCATAGCTGCCGGTGCAATATTCGGAATCAGCGACAACAATCCGAAGCGTACCGATTTGAAAAACAGAATCAACAAAAATGAAATGGCGACCAAAGCGAAAGCCGTTCCACCCAGCATACTAACGATATTTCGCATGCCGATATGGGAAAACATCACCGTTGGGCTTGCGCCGGTAGTCTTGATGGCAGGGGTATTATCAGCCATCCAGTCACCCACCCGTTGTTCGAATGCCAGAGTATTCTGGGTCGACATCGTTTCCAGGGTTGCGCTTAATCGGGTTTGTTGTTTTTCAATATCAATCTGGTTGTTGAGGTCGAGGCCATAGGGCAGGGACATCTCATAGAGCAATAGATACTGCGCAGCCAGTTCACGATTTTCTGGGAGGGCATACCAGCTCTGATCATCACCATGCATACTTTTGTTCACCCGCTTGAACACATCGGTTAATGTATTAACGTGAATCACCTCGGGTTGTGTACGTAACCAGTCAGTGAATTGATCGACCTGCTGTAAGTACTCAGGCTCGGAAATCCCACCGGACTCAGCGGAGTCCAGGGAATAATCGATGAAGTACATCCCGGTTAAATTATCAACAACAAAATCTGTATGAGTCCGAAATTCGATTCTTTCATCGAAATAGTTTACGAATATATCGTTCAGCTGATTTTTCGGAATGAAAGCGATCAACCCAACAATCACCAAACTCATTACCGGCATCAACATCCGACGACTGTTAATTACCCAGTTGGCAAACTTGGTAATAATTTCTGTGCCATAGGCTCGTCGTTTTTTCTTGCTGGCGGGCAATAGCGTCACCATGGCAGGTAATAATGTGATGGCATAAAACCAGGCAAATATCACGCCCATTGCAGCGATGTTCCCGAGGTCGCCAAAGGGCGGTGCGTCGCTGAAGTTAAGCGAAAGAAATCCGATAGCGGTGGTTATCGACGTCAGCATTACCGGGCTAAAATTTATTCTCAAACTATCTGCCATGGCCTCACATTTTTCTATGCCGCTGCGATTTTTTTGCAAATAATTCGCCAGAACGTGGACACAGTCTGCCACCGCCAGGGTAAGAATAATGGTAGGTGCAGACATGGACGGCGGGGTCAGCTTGATGCCCATCCAGCCGGCAACTCCCATTGCGGAAACAATGGATAACATGATAGTGATAAATGTGGCCACCGTGCCATTGAGACCCCGCAGTTGTAAAAATACCAGCAGTAGAATGATAACCAGTGCAGCAGGTACCAAATGACTCATGTCATAAATGGATGCTTCAGGAAAGGCCTGATTCATCATCATGATGCCGGTCAAATAAACCTTTAGATTCGGATAAGTGGACTCGACATATTGACGCATATCCCGAACATGTTCTACCACCTGGGGACCTTCGGTCGCTTCATCTATTCCCGGCGTCTCCACGGTTATGTTAATTGCCGCGATTCTGGAATCTTCGGAAATGAGTCGATGGACCAGGAACGGTTCATTAATTGAAATATCCCTGATTCTTTCAAGATCGGGTTTTGATAAAGCTGTAGCATCTTCGTATAAATCCGCAACAATCAGATCGTCACCGACCGCTTCGGTATGTTGGTAATTGGACAATGAGTCAACCCGAATCGAAAATGGGGTTTCCCAGGCGCGCTCGGTAATATCGCTTATTGCAGCCAGAGTCGCATTGGTAAATACCTCTCCATCCTCCGGCGCGATAACAAACAGAACGTTATCGTTCTTTGTATAGGTGTCTTGCAACGCTTCAAATGCCAGCAAATGTGGATCTTCGCCGGAAAAGAACACCCGATAATCATTGGTGAATCCGAGATAACGGCCGCCTGATGCGGCGATCATGGCAATGATCAACGCTAGAACAAGGGTTAAAATTCGATTGTGGGTAACCCAGTTACCCCATTTAATTGCAAAATTTTCCATCCAGATTTCCTGTAAAAATAATTAAATAAAAATACTGACCTTAACGAACCGGTCTTAACTGTTCGAGATAGTGAAATAATCCCTGAGCGCATTGCATCAACAAATCCAGACTGCGGGCACTTTTGGCCATGGACATACAGCCGTTTAATGTAGCGCTGATCATTAATGCGATGGATTCGGCGCTGACCTCATTCGTCACATTGCCTGCTTCCTGGCCGCGTTTCAGCGCCTTCACTAATCCCTCCTGTTTGCGCTGGTAGAGCGCATCCATTTTTTGTTGAAATACACTATTTATGGGGGCCATTTCAGTTGAAAAACGATCCATGGGACAACCGAGAGCGACGTCTTCATCGGTCATCTGGGCCCCCGCCCCCTGTAAATGATTGAGCAGCGCGGTTATGGGATCATCGGATTCCAGTAGCGGTGCGATAAAAGTTGTGTCGAGGTATTTAGTAAAAATCTCATCGAGTAATGCAATGCCAATGTCATCTTTACTCGGAAAATGATGATATAAACCACCTTTTGTAACCCCAGCACCTTTCATGATATTTTGAATGCTGGCCGCCTGAAAGCCATTGATATGAACTTCCTGAAAAGCGGCAAACAATATTCTGCCCCGGGTATCCGTGGGCGGGTCCTTATACCAACTTAGCCACCAGGTGGATTCAGTTTTTGTTTTAGGGGTTGTTTTCATCGGCGCGAGTATACAAACCGACCGTTCGGTCTGTCAAGAAATAATTTATAATTTTTGCATTAAACTGTAAATCCCGGAATATCAGGAATCAAAGTTGCTCAGGTATAGCGTGGGATTGAGCCGAATAGGTCGACGCCCTACAAAGTGTTAGTTTCTCGACCCGGAGACTTTACTATTCCGGTATAAATATCATCCGGTTGAATTTTTGGGATTTACATCGGTATGGAAGTTGGAAGATCCATTTTATTCCCAACTTTACGTAACAATTGTTCAATGAACATTCTGGAGAACTTCCCAGTTTATCTATCTACGCGATAAATTTGTTCGGGAAATGCTAATCCCGTGCAAGATTAAGTTAATTTTGGTTCTACTCGGCCACCGTAACAGTAGAACTCGTGGTTGCAGAACTACCAATGCTGTCGGTTACTGAATAAGACAGGGTTCGCTGGTCGGTTACCACGGCCCCAGCGGGGACGTAGTCAAATTCGATGGATTCAAGCAGGGTTTCAAATTCGCTATCTGAAACCAGGGTGCCGGAAACCGTTGGGGTGATGGTGATGGACGTTGTGCCATCACCAGATACTGAAAGATTAGCGGTTGAGCCGGTCACTGAAAGGGTGTCTTCAGATTCAGGATTATCAATGCTAATCGTCATGGAAACGATGGATGCTTCTTCTGAAGATAAAATTTCTGCGTTGGAAGTAATTGATACTGCGCTACCGCCGACGGTAAAAGTTACATCAAAGGTATCATCAGAATTGGAATCCACATCGATGGATAAAAGCTGGGACTCGGAATCTTCCAGGGTATCCGTCACATCAATATCACATTCATTCTGGGGGTCTGTTTGGGTAAGCCCGTCGCCGGATACCAGATTTGTTTCTCCAGTGATGGGTTCCCCTTTTGGTGTGGTCAATGTGATATTGGGATTGGTTGCAGTATCAGTTGTTGTATCACTCGACTGCGCGGTGGTCGTGGTTGGTGTGCCAACTACAAATCGAAGGGTGTCCGCTGCATAGTTGATACCGTCCGTCGCATACAGTGTAGCGACATGATTCCCTGGGGCCAGCTCTGCGTCTGCATTTAAATTGATGCAGGGCAGATCGAAAAGACGAATAGTTTCTTCGCCATTGATAAACCAGCTGAATTTCAACGGCAAAGGCAAATTATCTGGATCAAGGGATTCTCTTGGATCGAGAAACAGTATATTGCTACTGGAAAGAGATGTCCCGGCCACGGCAATAGGCTGGGTTTGATTCAAAAATAATTCCCCTTTATCTACTTTAATGACGTTATCGATAAGGGTGAAATAACTGAATCCCGGGGTATTGGTATGCTGGGTAAATTCAATACTGATTTCGCCGTTATAAAGTCGGGTGTCAATGTAGTGGACACTAAATGCGGTGTCGCGCTTTGAGGTATTGCAACCTTCACCGAGTTGAATAACCGCAGTTTGTAAGGGTAATTCGGATAACACCTTGCCTTCACTATCTAAAATCCGCACCGCCAAATTGACAGGTGTCTTACTGGCATTGGCGTCCCCGGTTTCGGACAATGCGGAAAATAAAATGCCGTTGCCTGCGGAAAAATTAGCTGACCTTAATTTTGCGATTGACCCGGGATCTCCTGCGGAGTTGGATCGTAGTAATGCAGCATAATTATTCGAGGGGTCGCCATTAAATGAGATTGCTGTGGTATCGTTTCCCGAATAGCAAGTGCCTTTGGCAGCCAAAGTGGCAAAACCGTCGTTTTCTCCACCCGGTGTCCAACCCTGAAAAGTGCCGCTTTCAAAATCGCCATCGAATAACAGGGATTCTGCATGGCTCGGAACTAAAATTGCAAAACATAGGTAGAGCAGGGAGGATAAAATCAGGCGGGTATGGCGGAATAACATCATGTAATTCGAGAAAATCTTAGTGGCAATAGTCCTGCATTATATCTAATTCCATTGAAAATAAAGTAGAATCCGCTGGTTTTATTCTGATCCGAAACTACAATACATCAATGCGTGCGAAAACCCGATTTCCCCCAAGTCCGACAGGTTATCTGCATATCGGCGGTGCTCGAACTGCGCTGTTCAATTGGTTATATGCCCGCAAAACCGGCGGGGAAATGGTTTTAAGAATTGAGGATACCGATCGGGAACGTTCTACTCAGCAGGCCATCGATGTCATTCTCGATGCAATGAAGTGGTTGGGTCTGACCTGGAATGAAGGACCTTATTACCAGACAAAACGATTCGACCGATATGGCGAGGTCATAGATCAAATGCTTGAGCAAGGTGACGCCTATTACTGTTTTTGCAGCAAGGGTCGTCTGGATCAAATCAGAAAAAAACAAAGAGAGAAGGGCGATAAACCACGATACGATGGTTGCTGCCGGGAGCTGAATCGAACACTTGAAAATGATGAGCCCGCAGTGATACGATTTAAAAACCCACTGACAGGGACCGTGGTATTCGATGATGTCGTGCGAGGTCGGGTTGAATTTGAAAATTCTGAACTCGATGATTTGATCATTGCCAGAACCGATGGCACACCGACCTATAATCTAACCGTTGTAGTAGATGATATCGATATGGAAATCAGTCACGTCATCCGCGGTGCAGACCATATCAATAATACCCCGAGACAAATTAATATCTTTAAGGCGCTGGGTGCGACATTTCCCGTGTTTGCTCATGTGCCGCTAATCCTCGGCGAAGATGGGCAAAGATTATCAAAACGTCATGGCGCGGTGAGTGTGCTCGAGTATCGATCATTAGGAATTTTGCCCGAAGCGCTGCTGAATTATCTGGTCCGACTGGGCTGGTCTCATGGTGATCAGGAAATTTTTGATATCGATGAAATGATCGAATTGTTTGAAGTCTCCGATATCAATAAAGCCCCCGCAGCATTTAACATGGAAAAACTGTTGTGGGTCAATCAACAATATATCTCACAGGCGGATCAATCACGTCTGGGCAAGGAAATGGCTAAACAGTTAAATCAGCGCGGCATCGGATTGTGTCATGGGCCGGATATCAATGAGGTTGTAGAGGTGATGCGGGAGCGCGCCCAAACCCTGGTGGAGATGGCGGATAAAATTGAATTCCTCTATAAAGATATCGATGAATACGATCAAAAAGCAGTCAAGAAACACATAAAAGCGGATTCGTCGAAAATTTTATCCGCTGTCAGCTCGGAATTTGAACATATAGGCATTTGGAATGAAGAAAACATAAATCAGGCTATCCAGTCGGTTATGGAAAACCACCAGATCAAAATGGGCAGTCTGGCCCAGCCCCTGCGTATCGCGGTATCGGGCTCAGCGGCCACGCCATCAATTGACGTCACGGTAAAACTGGTAGGCAAAGAACGAACCCTGGAACGTATTGAAAAGGCAATAAAATTCATTGAAGAAAGCGCGCAATAGTTCTTGATTGCGACCACCCAAGCCCTTAGAATACGCGACCTCTTCGGGGCCATAGCTCAGCTGGGAGAGCGCAACACTGGCAGTGTTGAGGTCGGCGGTTCGATCCCGCCTGGCTCCACCAGTTATCCCTTGCGTAAGCCGATTTCCGCAATTTTGATAACGAAGAAAACGACAATGCACCCATATTGTCCCCATCGTCTAGTCGGCCTAGGACACTGCCCTTTCACGGCGGCAACAGGGGTTCGAATCCCCTTGGGGACGCCATAAAATAAAAAACCCGACCTTGCGTCGGGTTTTTTATTTTACGCTTCCCCAAGATGCGATGAGAACCCCCGGTTCGAAAGCAATCGCCTTGCGATTGCTTCGCGTAAGCCCGTAGCGAAGCGAAGGGTCGAGGGAAAAGCCCGAGACAATCCCCTCGTCAAGAATTAAACGACCTTGCGTCGGGTTTTTTATTTTACGCTTCCCCAAGATGCGATGAGAACCCCCGGTTCGATTTCGATTGCAGGAAAGCAATCGAAAACGTCGCTTGCGACGGCCCTCAGGGCGAGGGACAGGGATGTCCCGAGTAAAGCAATCGCCTTGCGATTGCTTCGCGTAAGCCCGCAGGGAAGGGTCAGGTCGAGGGCAAAGCTCGAGACAATTCCCTATTATTGCTCCGTCATTCTGATGCCGAAGGCAGGAGAATCCAGTTGGTTTTACTTAAAGAGTAGTACGTTAAACGTCAGCGGGATTTGACATGGATCCTTCACCGCTTCACGGTTCAGGATGACGGAGTGGGTGATTGTTTACTCCGTCATTCTGATGCCGAAGGCAGAAGAATCCATTTGGTTTGACTATAGAGTAGCGCCTTAAATCGTACAGGGCTTTAACATGGATCCTTCACCACTCCTCGGTTCAGGATGACGGTGTAGGGGGCTTGCGGTTCAGGATGACGGGTAGGGGTTTTGGGGTTCAGGATGACGGTGTACGGAGCTTGCGGTTCATAATGACGGCGCAGATGATTTGGGTTAACACCCATCGGGGGCGGGGCCCAAAGACCATAGACCAAAGGCAACCTGGATTTATTACGCTGTCATTCTGAAGCCGAAGGCAGAAGAATCCATTTGGTTTGACTATAGAGTAGCGCCTTAAATCGAAAAGGGGTTTAACATGGATCCTTCACCGCTTTGCGGTTCAGGATGACGCCGTAGGGGCTTGCGGTTCAGGATGACGGGTAGGGGCTTTGGGGTTCAGGATGACGGTGTACGGAGCTTGCGGTTCAGGATGACGGTGTAGCGGGTTTGCGGTTCAGGATGACGGGTAGGGGCTTTGGGGTTTAGGATGACGGTGTAGGGAGCTTGCGGTTCAGGATGACGGGTAGGGGTTTTGGGGTTCCTGATGACGGACCAGGGTTCTAGGGTTCCTGATGACGGTGCGGGTGCTTTAGATTGAAGTGCTATCAGGTATTCCGGTCCGTCCGCCACCGATTGCGATTGTATTTAGGTTTGACATTATTTCGATATTTAAATAATTTCTTGTTAATTACCAAGTTATTTGGTATTGACCATACTCAGATCATAATTTTTCTATTATGAAAAAGAGGAAGAATAATTTAGCTGACGATATTGCTATGCAATCTTCAAAATTGGAATAGACTAGTCAATCACTTTTACAAAAAAGTTAGAAATTCCAGATTGGTTAAAACGGAATATTCACTGATGTTGGAATTGTTATATTGATATAATTTTCGTTTCCGAAATTAATAACTAAAAATCGTGTTTTCCAAGCTGCTGCCGATCACTACTGCGTTTATTATACTGACTGGTTGTGACATGTTCAGTGGACCTCCATTAGTCACCCCTGGTTCCAGGAGTCAAGGCATACTGGTCAATCCAGCGGACGTCGTACGCTTTAAGGGAAAGCTGGTCGCCACAGAGTTATTTACTGACAGGCTGGCAATTTTTGATTCGGTTGATGCAGCGGAATTTGACTATTTTGACCCTTCAACGATCAATCAGTCGTTCAATGCCCCGCATCATCTTGCCGTGACCAATCAGGATACATTATTGATTTCCAGTGGTTGGGGTAAAAGCATCGTGGAGATTCGTGATCTGGATGGTTCAGGCTGGAAAGAATTTTCCGGTGTAGATAAAGAATTTAAAGCGCCTCATGGTATATGCGTGGACAAGGATGGTTGGATTTATGTCGCGGATTCTTTAAATTTTAGGATAGTCAGATTTCGGGATATGGACGGTAAGGACTGGCAGGTATTTTCCGATCATGACAAGAAAGTGGCTTACGTCCGACAGATGATTTGTAACGATGAAGGCATCTGGGCTGCAAATGGTTATGAAAAGGAAGAAGGGCACAAGCGTGGATCAGGGGGCAGTGTGTTGTTAATTCGTGATTTCGAATCCGGAAAGGTCGAAAAAGTAATTGCAACACATAGTTCAAAGATTACCGGTTTTTATCCTATGAAAAATTACATTATTGCGGCGTTGTGGAGACCCGTTCCAAATATTCGAATCTACGATCGCCGCAATCCTGAAAATGTAATAAAACTCGAATCTACCCCAGCCGACCTTGGGATTCCCTATGCCATGTATTTTGATCCCGTTACAAACAATCTGATCCAGACCTATTTTGGGTCGCTAAGGGACAATGGTAAGGAAAATATCGGTGGTTTGCGCGAGTTAAAAATTCAATAATTTATCTCGATTTTCTTTTCCTCTTAAACAAAGAAATAGGTTGTTATCAGTTTGATTACTTCAATAAATGCGCTACTGCCTGTGTTTTTGGTTATTGCCGTGGGATTTGCAATACGAAAAACCAGTTATCTTCCCGATACCATCTGGTCGTCCCTGGATCAGTTGTGCTGGTATTTACTTTTTCCATTGTTGATTATTCGAACTTTGTCCCAGGCCGATTTGTCTTCCGTGCCCATCCGAGGGCTGGCCAACGCATTGCTGATTTCTGTGGTTGCAATGATCATACTGTTACTTGTTTTGAAACCGATATTACAACACTGGATGAAACTGGATGGGCCGGGTTTCACCAGTTTCTTTCAGGGCACAAGTCGCTGGAACGGGTTCGCGGCACTGGCAATTATTCAAGCTATTCACGGGGAATCCGGCCTGGTGTCCGGCGCATTGAGCTTTGCGGTGATGGTTCCGGTTTTGCAGGTAGCGAATGTGTTGGTGCTTTCCCTCTATGGTATACCTGAACATAGCGAAGCAAAATCGTTTTCGTTCAAGCGTCTGATGGGACAGTTGATTCACAATCCCATGCTGGTTTCATGCTTCATCGGCATCAGTATGAATCTTCTTGGCTGGCCCCTGGATGGGATAATGGATGTTTCCGCAGGATTGCTCAGCGGTAGTGCATTAGGTCTGGCACTGATGACAGTGGGTGCTGGGCTAAAGCTGGATGCATTAAAAAACAATCGGGGACTGGTGATGTTGTCATCGATTCTAAAACTGATTGGGATGCCGCTGATAATTGCAATTGCCTGTACATCAATGGGTATTACAGGCTTACCCTTTGAAGTTGCCATTATTTGCGGCGCCGCACCCACCGCTGGAACGGCGTATATCATGGCAAAACAAATGGGTGGCGACGCAGATATGGTTGCTGCGATAATTACCTTTCAGACTATCGCCGCGGTGATTACACTACCGATGATGCTTTATTGGCTGAATTGAACCATCAATGGGAATTTTCAACGGGTATTGGCTGGTTTTTCGAAAATAGCCTGGAATTGATCTGTTCCACCAGCAAGATCAAGGGATGAAATATAAAGGTAAGTAGGGCTTTTAACAGTCTGGGAAATATTCCGGTTTCTATGGTTTTATAGGTCAACCAGGAAACCGAATAAATCACTACAAATACCCCGATTATCATCAGAAATTCTTCGAAGGCGTTGAATCGATGACCGAATGCAATCAAAAACCAGCCCAGAATGCTGATATGAGCGAGATAGGTTGAGTAAGAATAGTCCCCGAGTCTAAGCAGAAATCGAATCAACCAGTTATCCTTTTGATAGAGAAATTCAGTACACACTACGGTGTACACCAGCAAGGTGGTTACCCAGGCCCGGGTATAGAAATTATCGCCGTAGTTCAGCCCATACCAAACAACACCGATAAAAGCGCCAAAGACTAAAGCAATCTGAAATGGCATCTCCGGCCGTCGAATATGAATGTGATAGACGATAATGCCAGCAAGGAATTCCCAAAGTAGTAAGTGTCCCCGGCCGAGAAACACCCATTCTTTTAACGGCGTAATTGGAATTAGAAACAAGAGCAGGGCACAAATCAGCAGGGAATAGCGGTTTTTGATCAACAGACATGCTGCCAGGGTCATATAGAAGAACATTTCATAAATTAATGTCCAGCCCACATATAGTGTTGGGAAATAGCCGCTGCCCGAAGGATTTCGATTGGGGATCAATAAAAAAGAATCAATCAGGGAGTTGTGATTCCAGTTGGTGAGATAAGTGTATTCCGGTAGGAGTTTGATGCTGACCACCAATAGACATATATAAAACCAGTAATTCGGCACAATTCTAACCAGCCGGTTTATGGCGTACTGAATACCTTTTCCGGCATATTTGGGCGCACTTGCGGCCATTACAAAGCCACTGAGTACAAAGAAGATATCTACGCCAATATCCCCATAATTTGAAATCAATTCGGCGAAAAAATTTTGTACGCGGTGGTTGTGAATACTCTGATTAAAGTGAAAATACACCACCAGCCAGGCCGCAAGGCCACGGAGAATTTGTAACGATTTATACATAAACTGGGATTTCGGTATTCAAATTCTGATTTGGGCGGTATTTTACTCTAATCCGGGCTGACGATGATTCGATCAAATACCCGGATTCGCTTATGTTGGGTATAATCCCGTGCTTTATTTATCTACACTAATTTTTGAGAATTATTATGTCCACACTTGTTAAATTTGCCACACTGCTGGCGCTGATGTTTTCATCCCCGCTTTATGCCTATATTGGCCCTGGACTGGGTGCAGGCACCGTAGGCGTTATCCTGGGTGTGTTGGGTTCAATAATTTTAGCGCTATTCGCAATTTTCTGGTACCCGGTTAAAAGACTGTTTGGCATCGGCAAAAAGTCCACCAAAAAAGAGGAGCAGGACGCCGATAACGATCAGGGCGATGCTGAAACGGCCCCAGCGGATGATGGAAAAAAATAGTGGTCTGGTTGTTGCTGGTGCTGGGCACTTTGGCAGTTGTAGAATGTTTCATCAGACTGCCATTTATGGCTCGAATCAAATATCTTAAAACCCTGTTGGCTAAAATTTCCCGGGTTTTAAGGTCGTCCTCAATTTCCGACCACTGGAAAGAAAAAATTCTACCCACCTACGCATGGCAACTTTTTTCCAGTTCGATTTTATTGTTTTGTTACGTCGTGCTGGCAATTTTACCACTTGTGATTCTGGCCTATGTTGCAACCCAATTTGGCGTTCCACTGCTGGTTATGATTAGTTCGATCACGGGCATTGTTGCCAGTACGGTGATCGCGGTTGCCTATATTTTTATAAGAAATTTTGCTGTCCGCGCCTAACTACAGCGCTGGGGCAAAATTGCTGCATCACCTGGCGCTATCTTCCAATTTTCTCGGCGAAACCCTGATCGATCTGGAACTCAGCCTGCATGGTAGGCATTTACAGGAAAACCATAATCAAGCCCACGTATTTGTTGCGGGTCTTGCGAGGGCAGGAACAACCCTGTTAATGCGCCTGTTGTACGAGAGCGGTAAATTTTGTTCTTTAACCTATCGAGATATGCCATTTGTACTTGCGCCAAACCTCTGGCAAAAATTATCCGGCGGTACCCAAAAATCCATGGATGCTCAAGAAAGAGCCCATGGTGATGGCATGCTTGTGGATTACGATAGTCCAGAAGCCCTTGAAGAAGTATTTTGGCGAGTTACCTGCGGAAAGAATTATATTTCTGACTCAGAGTTGATTCCAATGCAGGTGGATTCAGATGAACTGGAAAAATTTCGTCAGTACATTAGTCTGGTTTTACATCGCTACCAGGGCAATCGTTATTTATCCAAAAACAATAACAATATCTTGCGTCTGCCTTCCATTGCCAGGGCTTTTCCAAACGCAACAATCCTGGTTCCATTTCGGCAACCGCTTCAGCATGCAAATTCTTTATTGAATCAGCATGAGCAGTTCTGCCAGCAACAACAAGATGATAAGTTCGTTAAGCGATACATGACCTGGTTAAGTCATCACGAATTCGGTCTGGATCATCGCCCCTTTAATTTCGATAAAAATGGAGAATTTAAATCAGGTAGATCGAACGGTCTTGAGTACTGGGTTGCGCGATGGATTGATGCCTATGAGTATATTTTAGCCCAGGTTGATAACGGTGAACTGGATTGTGTATTTTTTGGGTACGAACAGTTTTGTGATAATCCCCAGATCGTAGCCCGTAATCTGATGGATATCGTGGGTGTTGAAAAATTTGATTCAAGCCAGCTCCTGCTTAAAAAATCTGTTTCGCCAGAAATTTCAATTTCAAATGGTGTCTTAATGCAGCGCGCTGATGATATTTATAATGAACTTGTCAATCTTTCTAAATCTAAATTCCATAGCTGACATGGCTGGGAATTAAATATGTCATTCCGATTCCCCATTCGATGTCAAAATTTCAAAATTATTTCAGACCAATTTACTCAATGGGCAAGATTCTTCTTCTAATTACTATTTTATTTAGCTATTCGTCCTACGCATCAAACAACGTGATCAAGAGTCCAATCGACGAAAAGCAATATCGATATCTGGAGCTGGATAATCGGCTTCGCGTACTAATCGTCTCTGATAGTGAAACCGATAAATCCGCAGCTTCCCTGGATGTCCACATCGGCAGCGGTTCTGATCCGAGGGACTGGGAAGGGCTGGCGCACTTTCTTGAACATATGTTGTTTCTGGGTACAGACAAATACCCGGAAGCGGGTGAGTATCAGGAATTTATAAAAAATAATGGTGGTGGAAACAACGCCTATACTTCTTATGGGCATACCAATTATTATTTCAATATTTCTAACGACCAGTTTCTACCTGCCCTCGATCGGTTTTCGCGCTTTTTTATTGATCCGACGTTTGATGGGGTCTACGTCGATCGAGAAAGGTCAGTGGTTCATTCAGAATATCAGGCCCGAAAAAAAGAAGAGAATCGCAGACTGTGGGACGCCCAAAAGCAATGGCTAAATCCTGAACACCCCTATTCAAAATTTTCTGTGGGTTCCCTGAACAGTTTGCGGGATCGTGAAGATAAAACTGCAAGGGAAAAATTGATTGAATTCTACAAGCAACATTATTCTGCCAATATCATGACTCTTGTGGTATTGGGTAAGGAGTCTCTTGATCAACTGGAGAAATGGGTAGTAGAACGATTTTCTGAAGTCCCGGATCATGGTATTGAACCTCAGTTGTTCACTCAACCGCTGATAAACGCATCTCTGGTTCCAGCCAGGTTAAATACAATTCCGGAAAAACAACGAAACTCGGTCAGTTTTGTTTTTCCAATTCCATCGAATTATCCTGACTACAAGTCCAAACCTTTGAGATATATTTCCAATTTGCTTGGCCACGAAGGGGAAGGGTCGCTGTATTTGCAGCTCAAGGACCTGGGTTGGGCAGAAGGTCTTAGTGCCGGCCCGGGATTTATGGATAAAGTCCAGGGCGAGTTTAATGTTCGGATTCAACTCACACAGGACGGACTGGATCACATCGAACAAATTGGTGAGTATTTATTTCAGGCAATTCAACTAATCCGTGACCAGGGTATGGAACAATGGCGGTTCGACGAACAAAGCAAGCTTGCGAATATCTCATTCCGATTCGCCCAGGAAAGAGATCCTGGACGGCTTGTTCAATCCTTGTCTTCCAGGTTGCAAGACTATCCGGTTGAAGATGTGCTACAGGGTCCCTACATGATGAACGGCTACGACGCGGATCGAATTTCCTATTTTCTTGAATACTTGAACCCGGAGAACGTCAATATTCACACCAGTGCCCAATCTCTAGAAACCGATAAGGTGACGGAAAATTACGATGTCGCGTATTCCCTTGAGGGAATTGAATCCAAGGTGGTTGAGAAATGGCGCAGCGTCGGCACGAACGAAAATCTGAAACTGCCAGTTGAAAATCCCTATATTCCCGAACGACTGGATCTACTTGCACTTGAAAATGAAATTGGAATTCCAGCCAAAATAGAATCTGATTCCACCATAACGATCTGGTATCAACCAGATAATACGTTTGGGACACCACGCGCCAATTTTTATGTCAATATCATGTCACCCCTGGCAAGTGCCAATGCCAGGAATCTGGTACTTACTGAGTTATTTGTAAGACTGGTTAATAATCAGCTCAACAAGCATATTTATCCCGCTTATCTGGCGGATTTAAATTATAGTTTGTATCGACACGGTCGTGGTATTTCAATCCGCATAGATGGTTTTGAAGACAAGCAAACTGAGTTACTCAGGCTTATTACCAGTGCATTATCAAATCCGCGATTCGACCAACAGAAATTTTCCATAATCAAGGCAAAATTAATTCGCGAGCTTGAGAATCGATCCAAGGACTCTCCTTCGAATCAGGTGATTAATGAGTTGTATCGACTTCTTTTGATGCCTTACTGGACGGAAGCGGAAAGACTGGAACAAATCGCGACGATAACTCTGGGGGATGTAGAGAAATTTTCAGCGCAATTATTTAAAAAGGTTAAGGTCAGCGTATTGTCCCATGGTGATGTCAGTCTGGAAGAGTCGGTTGTTCGAAGTAACCTGGTCGCAAAATTTTTGTCTGGTAGTGAATTTGTAAATGATGTTGATAATTCTCGTATACAAATGCTCGAACCAGACCAGGTGTATTTCCGAAGTTTAAATATTGAGCACAACGATTCAGCGCTGGTGATCTATTTTCAGGGCAATGAAGGCTCATTGGAGGAAAGGGCAAAAATGGCTTTGCTTACTCAGCTGATGGAATCGCCATTTTATAATGACTTGCGTACAACTAATCGAGTGGGTTATATCGTTCACGCCGGCATGATTCGTATTGACGAAACCCCGGGATTAATATTGTCCGTACAAAGCCCAACCCATTCTCCCAAACAGGTTTATGATTTATACGAAGCGTTTCTTATGGGTTTCGAAAAATCCCTGGCAGAAATGGATGTTGCTCAGTTTGAGCAAATCAAATCCGGGTTGATAACCAATGCATTGCGAAAAGAAAAAAACCTGTCTGAACGATCCCAACGATTCTGGCGAGAAATTGATCGTGAAGAATTTAACTTTGACAGTCGTCAACGCTTCGTCGAACAAGTATCGGATTTGACTATTGAGGATTTACGAGAATACTATAAAGAAATGGTGCTGGACCGTGGTGGTGAATTATTGGTTCAGTCTACCGGTATTCATGCCGGGGATGACTTTGAAGCCATTGATACCGCTGGTTTTATCAAAACTGGCGATGCCACCGAATTTAGAAATACTATTCATTAGTTTATTATGAATCATCGGGAATCTACCAATCAACTGGTAGTCAAAATAGCGGAGATTTTGAACCAGCGACAACAAACAGTGACGACCGTGGAGTCGTGTACCGGTGGCGGTATCGCCCAGGCATTAACGACTATTTCAGGCAGCTCGAACTGGTTTGATCGTGGCTTCGTTACCTATAGTAATGCAGCAAAAACGGATTTGGTGGATGTGCCGGATGCACTGCTGGAAAAACATGGTGCGGTAAGTCTGGAAGTTGCATCCGCTATGGCCCATGGCGGGAAAATTCGCGCCAAAGCGAACTATGGACTTTCGGTTACTGGGATTGCTGGACCGGGTGGGGGGTCGAAAGATAAGCCCGTAGGCACGGTCTGTTTTGGCTGGGCTGGACCGGGAAACGATGTGGTTACTGAGAGAGTGACTTTTTCGGGTGACCGTGAACAGGTACGAGAAAAATCAATAATTCACGCCCTGACCGGATTGCTGAAAATGCTTGGCCATGATTAGTTCGGTCAGAAAATTATAAACTTTAGTTTCGTGAGTTCTCCAACTTCCATTGAAAGCTCCATTTCGTTAAGACTGCTGGTGTTCATCGGCATTGTCGTGGTGGTATTTTTTGCAAGAAGTGTCTATACCAGTTTTCCCGAACTCGGCGGAGATGCTTTAAAAAAGTGGAACACAGCCATTGAATTATCTGAAACAGGTAATTTTTCCACTATTCTGGAAAATGGACATCATTCGTCCAGATGGGCCATTGTCCTGCCCACGGCATTAGCCAATAAAGTATTTGGGGTAAAACTGTTTAATTATTACCTGACGCCGCTGGTCGCTTATGCCTTGATGTTTACGCTATTGTTGCTGTTGGCTTACAAGTCCCTGTCAGCTGGTGTATTGGGACTATTCGCAGTATTGCTGTTCTATGAGCCGATGTTCTTTCGGGCCAGTTCTCAGTTACAACCATTTGTATTTGGTGTTACTTTTATCATTGGGTCACTATATCTAACGCAGAAATTTCTTGAAAATAATAAAACGGGTTTTTTGATCGCGGCTTCGCTATTGGCTTTTTTAGCTTACGGTTCAAAAGAAACCTATTTATTTTTCTATCCGGGTCTGTTTCTGCTGTTATGGATTCGGGGCAGCTTTAAACAAATGCTGGTGTTTGGCTTATTGTTATTGGCATGGCTGTTACTGGAGACTTGGGTATTTAATTTCATATCCGGTGATCTGACTTTTGGACGGATTGAATTATTGTCCAAAGGTCAACACATTAATGAAATGAATACGAGATATGCAGACACACCGTATATCGATCTGGTCACCCAACGCTGGTTGAAACTGGGATTGTTCAGTCAGTATTTCGCCGCTGTTTGTGGATTATTTATTCTGTACCTCATAGCGACTAGAAAAATATTCGATCTGGATAACATCCCATTGGGGTTTATTCTAATTTTGACTGGTTATGCATTGGCTATCACTTTTATTCCATTGCGAATTGATCCTATAGTTCCATTGCAGCCGTTAAAAGTAAAATATTTGACGCCGTTGATGCCATTTATGATTTATATACTTGTATATGGGGTTGATCGCCTGGTGATTTTGTTTTCAAATATTGCAAAGCGATACGTGTTTATTGGTTTGAATTTTTGTGTCTGTCTGTTTTTAGCCTACTGTATCGTTGCAGAGTCACCGATTAAATTCAGAGAGAGAACGAGTTTCTATCCTTACAAACGCGCTTTCATCTGGGGCTATGATGAGATTTATCATGCGTTTAATTCTGGGCATGGAATTTGCTTTACCAATTTTTATGAACGCAAACATTCTTTACACTTTTATGTTTATTACATGCGCCCATCATTGAAACATAGTGATATGGCAATTACGCATATTCATAGAGATGATGGTGGACGATACAAAATTCTACATTTAAAAAAGTATAACGTAGATGAATTATCAGGATATATCGATTCTACTTATCTTGAAAAGGTTGAAGATCTTGAGCATTGTCAATATGAAAGAGCAGGGAAGTGAATAAGTCAGTCTTTGAATTGGATGTAAGCATGATTTCTCCCCAAGTTTAATTAATCCTGCTAATCCATGGACATAATAATCTGGATAAAATAGTTTAAAATTCAGGGTTGTTTACCTTGTTACATTATTATGAGTCTCGATTATCTGGAATTTGAAAAACCCATTGCGGATTTGCAGGAAAAAATAGCTGAATTGCAGCGGGTTAATTCTGCCAGCGACCTGAATCTGGAAGATGAGATTAGTAAACTTCATTCCAAATGCAGGGATCTGACCAATGAGATTTTCTCGAAGCTGGGTGCCTGGCAGATCACCCAGTTGGCACGACATCCATTGCGCCCCTATACCCTGGATTACATTGAAAGATTTGTAACCGGTTTCCAGGAACTACATGGCGATAGAATGTACTCAGATGACCCGGCAATTGTTACCGGGCTCGGCTGGATTGATAATCGTCGGGTTGCAATTGTAGGTCACCAGAAAGGCAGGGATACCCGGGAGCGAACGCGGCGTAATTTTGGTATGCCCAGACCTGAAGGATATAGAAAGGCGCAACGGATAATGCGGTTGGCGGAGAAATTTCAATTACCTGTAGTCACACTGATCGACACCCCTGGTGCCTATCCCGGAGTCGGCGCAGAAGAACGCGGTCAAAGCCAGGCCATTGCCAAATCTCTTGAAGTCATGGCAACATTAAAAGTTCCCATAATTTCAGTTGTAATTGGTGAGGGAGGGTCGGGTGGTGCGCTGGCAATTGGGGTATGTGATCAGCTGTTTATGTTGGAGTATTCGACATACTCGGTGATTTCACCTGAGGGATGTGCATCTATATTATGGAAGAGTGCCGAGAAAGCAGCTGATGCTGCCCAGGCAATGGGAGTAACTTCGAGAGAGCTATCGAAACTCGGATTGATTGACGACATCATTGTGGAACCAACTGGTGGTGCCCATCGTGACTATGATGCAGTTGCTCAGACGGTAAAAAATCGAGTACTGGATGCCTTGAGCGAATTTGACAATATCGATCATGGGCAATTGCTTGAAAAACGCTATTCACGCCTGATTAGTTTTGGAAAATTTGACACCAAGCCGTGATGCGACGATTCCTGAGTATTCAGGACAGGTACTGGGGTTAATATTATTCGATAAATTCGAGTTAAGTGACCACACCCATTTTGTTGTCGCCTATAGCGGCGGTTGCGATTCTCAGGTATTGCTGGATAGTCTGGTATCACTCCGCGAAAAATCGAAGATTAAAATTACCGCTGCACATTTTGATCATGGCCTGGATAGAAAAGCTCAGCAGTGGGTCAGGCAATGTGAATCCTGGTGTGCGCATTACGGTGTTGAATTTCTTAGTGCCCGGCGTCCGCTGAATTACAAATCCGGCGATAGTATCGAAGCAAAAGCCAGGGAGGCCCGATACCAATGGTTGTCCGAAGTGACTTCACCCAGTCAGGTTGTATTGACCGCCCATCATGCCAATGATCAAGCGGAAACATTTTTGTTAAATTTATTCCAGGGTAAAGGAATTTCACAGCTCGCTGGAATCGCATCAACCCGTGCACTGGCTCGTGGTTCGCACACCCGAATTATTCGCCCCTTGCTCGAAATCAGTAAATCTCAACTACTGGATTATGCTGGCCAAAAAAAGTTATCGTGGATTGATGATCCGTCAAACTGCAACACCCGATTTTACCGGAATTACTTACGCCAGGAATTGATGCCTGAATTGATCCGTCGCAGACCCAGCCTTGTAAATGATCTGGTGCGCGCCGCACACGCTTGTCAGGTTGTCGATCAACGTGAACATACCGAATATCAGTCCTTACTACTTCAATGTTTAAATCCGGTTGCCAGAGGTGTTTATTGTCTTGTTGACCCGATAAATCTGTCTAAACTTAACTATACAAACGAATATTCTGTAACCGGCTTAATTCGATTTTGGCTCCATAGCAATGGATTTGGTTCGCCATCCGATGGGAAATTGAACACGCTTTATCACCAGATTATTGAAAAAAAGAGCCGATATGCCAGTATCAAACTAAACCAGCAGGTTGTTCGCTACTATCATGACCATTTGTATCTAACCGAATGCTTAGGATCAAATTCACAAACTGCGATTCCCTGGGATTTGTCAGATATCACAATTGCAGACGCTGGAATTTCGGTAAAAATGGGTGCAATGAATAGTGGTGGCCTGGATGCAGATCGTCTTAAGGCGCGTTCGGTGTCACTGGTTTGGCGAAAGGGCGGCGAGCGAATCAGATTGAAAAATCGTCAACACCAATCTGAATTAAAAAAGCTGTTGCAATCCCACCGAACCCTGCCCTGGGAACGGAATAATTTACCCTACTTGAAGGTAGATGATGAAATAGCCTGGGTCCAAGGACTGGGCACGCTGAGCGATTTCGAGGTAAATTCAGAAAAACCCGGAATTTGTCCTGTTTTTAGTCGGATTAATGATTGAGAGTTTGGGCTATTTTTGATAACCTATCCTCCCGTCCGGGGCACTACTATATCTTGTATCCCTAACAATTCTACACCCAGTATTTCCGTAGTAATTTTACATTGAATTGCAGTTATCCACTGCTGAATGTAAAAATTTTTGGATTCTGGTTTTAATAATTAATGCTGTATTTCTGGATAGGATTGCGTCTGAATGACTAAATATGTGTTTATCACCGGCGGTGTAGTTTCATCATTAGGCAAGGGTATAGCGTCTTCATCTTTGGGTAGCGTTCTCGAAGCCCGGGGAATTAAAGTCACCCTCCTTAAACTCGATCCTTATATCAATGTTGATCCAGGAACAATGAGCCCGTTTCAACATGGTGAGGTGTTTGTAACCGAAGACGGCGCTGAGACTGATTTGGACCTGGGGCATTATGAGCGATTTGTTCGTACCACAATGGGTAAGGCGAATAACTTTACCACCGGCCAGATCTACGAAAGAGTCATTCGAAAGGAGCGAAAAGGCGACTATCTGGGTGGAACCGTCCAGGTTATTCCTCACATTACCGACGAAATTAAGCTTTCGGTAATGGAAGGTGCAAAAGACGCTGAAATTGCCCTGGTTGAAATTGGCGGTACCGTGGGTGATATTGAATCACTGCCTTTTCTCGAAGCCATACGTCAGATGCGAGTAGAACTGGGTAAAAAGAATACGCTGTTTTTACACTTGACCCTGGTACCGGAGATCCAGGTTGCGGGTGAAATTAAAACAAAACCGACCCAACACTCGGTAAAGGAAATGCGCTCGATTGGTATTCAGCCAGACATTCTTTTATGCCGTTTGCGCGAAAAATTACCCGATTCTGCACGCAAAAAAATTGCGCTATTCACCAATGTGGAAGAAGACTCGGTTATATCCGGAGTCGATGTTGATAATATTTATAAAATTCCGCAACTCTATGTTGAACAAAAAATGGATCAGATCGTCACGGATCAGTTAGGATTAGAGGCCGGGCCACCGAACATGTCCGAATGGGACAGGGTTGTGGAAAACAGCATTAACCCTGAAAATGAGATAAATATTGCCATGGTTGGCAAGTATGTAAGCTTAACCGAATCCTATAAATCTCTATCTGAAGCCCTGATCCATGCGGGAATTCAGACCCGAACAAAAATCAATATTGTTTATGTTGATTCCACCGAAATCGAAAAAAATGGTACTGACGTTCTAAATGGGGTTGATGCCATCCTGGTGCCAGGCGGGTTTGGCGAACGGGGGATCGAAGGCATGATCGATGCCGCCCAATATGCCAGAGAAAACAAAATTCCTTATCTGGGAATTTGTCTCGGCATGCAGGTAGCGACCATTGAATTTTCCAGAAATGTGGTTGGGCTAAAAAATGCCCATAGTACTGAATTTGACAGGAAATCTCCGCACCCGGTAATTGCATTGATAACCGAATGGATTGATGATTCCGGAAAACTAGAAGTCCGGGATGATGATGTGGATTTGGGCGGAACCATGCGGCTTGGATCCCAGGAAATTCACTTGAAAGAAAACAGCCGGTATCATGGAATTTACAAACAGGATGTGATTAAAGAACGTCACCGCCATCGATATGAATTTAACAACAATTATATGAAACAGCTGGAAGATTGTGGGCTGGTGTTCTCCGGATTGTCTTATAATGGCCTGGTTGAAGTAATCGAATTGGAAGAACATCCATGGTTTATTGCCTGTCAGTTTCACCCGGAATTTACCTCTACGCCCAGGGATGGACATCCGATGTTTACTGATTATATAAATGCTGGTTTAAAGTATCAGCAAGCCACAAAAGAATAATTTAATGATAATGCTACCCTGGATTAGACGATGAAAAGCCAGGAACACAATTCTCCCTGGCTGTTCTAATGAATTTGTAAATTTTTATGCATCTACCTCTATTTAAAATCAATCAACCCGCCCCATTTTTCCTGATCGCAGGGCCTTGCGTGATTGAATCCGAGACTATGGCAATGTCCACTGCATCGCAGTTAAAGGATATTACTCAAAGACTAGGGATTCCGTTTGTTTACAAATCGTCTTTCGACAAAGCGAACCGTACCTCGGATAATTCGCCGCGAGGTCCTGGAAGAGATCAAGGGCTGGAGATTCTGAACAAAGTCAGGGAGGAACTGAATGTCCCTGTATTAACCGATGTGCATAGCGTTGCCGATGTCACTGCGGCGGCGGATGTGGTTGATGTTTTACAAACGCCGGCATTTCTATGTCGACAAACCGACTTAATTCAGGCTGCTGCAAGTTCAGGCAAGCCGGTGAACATTAAGAAAGGCCAATTCCTGTCCCCTCATGAGATGCAACACGTCGTGGATAAGGCTAATAATAGTTGCGATGACCCTGTGGTGATGGTTTGTGAACGCGGTTCGAGTTTCGGCTATAACAATCTGGTCGTGGATATGCGTAGCCTGGAAATTCTCAAATCAACCCATTGTCCGGTAGTATTTGATGCCACCCATTCCGTCCAATTGCCTGGCGCCGGAAATGGTAAATCTGAAGGCCAGCGAGAATTTGTACCGGTACTCGCCAAAGCTGCTGTTGCGGTGGGTGTAGATGGTATTTTCATGGAAACTCATCCTCAGCCGGAAAAGGCATTTAGCGACGGACCCAATGCCTGGCCGCTGGATCAGATGGAATCTTTGCTGACAAAACTGATGAAAATTGATCAACTGGCCAAATCAGAGGTTCCCTAAATTTTGCTATCACCGGATTTTGATTCCGATGGTGGGAAAATTGAAAAGTAATCTTTGCTACGCTACACAACGCAACGCGATGCAATGCATTGCAATTACATTTACTAATGCCGGGGATTTGAATTATTGATAAATCTGAATCAAATTTTGAGTTATTGTCTACGACCAAAATTATTACTCAATTATAGATAGCAACCTGGAAACATAATGGCAAAATCTTCAACAACCATCAAAGATATTCAAGCTCGGGAAATCCTTGACTCCCGCGGTAATCCAACCATTTCAGTGGAAATCGCACTTAGCAATGGCATCACAGGAAACGCAGCGGTTCCATCCGGGGCATCCACCGGATCTCTAGAGGCCCTTGAATTGCGCGATGGAGACAAGGTTCGCTATTTGGGCAAAGGTGTGCTTAACGCTGTTACCAATGTAAATACGATTCTTAAAAAAGCAATTTGTGGTCAGGATGCGCTGGATCAACGAAATATCGATAGCATAATGTTGTCGCTTGATGGTACCGAAAACAAAAGCAAACTCGGCGCCAATGCATTACTGGGCGTGTCCCTGGCCTGTGCTCATGCTGGGGCCAATGCCCAAGACATACCATTGTTCGAGCATCTGGGTACTCTGTTTGAAAATCAAAAATTTACCCTGCCTGTCCCCCAGATGAATATTATTAATGGTGGCGCACATGCAGATAATGCCATCGATTTTCAGGAGTTTATGGTATTGCCTGTTGGTTTCGATCAATATCGAGAGGCGCTCCGCTGTGGGGTTGAAGTTTTTCACGCATTGAAAGCAGTGTTGTTGTCACGCAAGCTGAGTACCAGCGTAGGCGACGAAGGTGGGTTCGCGCCCGAGTGTCAATCCAATGAGGAAGGTCTTGGGTTGATTATGCAGGCCATCGAGAATGCAGGCTATGTCCCCGGAGAGCACGTGATGATTGGGCTGGATGCAGCCAGCTCCGAATTTTTTAGTGATGGAAAATACCGATTACAAGCTGAGGGAGCAGCTATGAACTCTGCGGAGTTTGTTGGGTATCTACAGGGTTGGACTCAAAAATACCCGATCATTTCTATTGAGGACGGAATGGATGAGCTGGACTGGGATGGTTGGGCGAGGTTGACCGAAGCTATGGGTAGTCAGGTACAACTTACAGGGGATGACTTGTTTGTGACCAACACCGAGATCCTGCAAAAAGGAATTGATAAAAAAATCGCAAATTCGATTTTGATTAAATTCAACCAGATTGGTACACTGAGTGAAACTCTGGATGCCATTAAAATGGCCCAGGATGTCAATTACTGTGCGACGATTTCTCACCGATCGGGAGAAACAGAAGACACTACCATAGCAGATTTGGCGGTGGCAACTGCTGCGGGACAAATAAAAACCGGTTCCTTGTGTCGATCAGAACGCGTCGCAAAATATAATCGGCTATTGAAAATTGAACAGATTCTGGGCGACAATGCGGTTTATGCAGGATCAGGTGCTTTTACTAATTTAAATTGATTTCGTGTTGTCCATAACAGTCATGCTCGTAACCGAAATTCCGAAGCCAGATGAAACCGATTAATTTCCTGTTGTTGCTGATGCTTTTGGGCAGTCAATATGCCTTATGGCTTGGCGATAAAAATGGCTTCGATCTTTTTCAGCTCAAACAGGCTGCTCTGGATACAGCCCAGGAAAACCATAAGCTGTCACAACGAAATCAACGCCTTGTAGCCGAGGTAATCGATCTCAAGGAAGGGGGTGAAACAGTAGAGACTATTGCCCGTTCAGAATTGGGGCTAATAAAAGATGGTGAAACGTTTTATCAAATTATTAGCAAAAATCAGTAATAAATTTCCCAAACGTGGGCAATTGTGGCGTTGGGCCCCACAACCAACCCTAAGGCAAACCAGGTTATCGCAAACCAGACCAGAGCAATTCAGACTAGAGCAAACTAGATTAGGGAAAAGATTGCTCTACAAATAAGGACTTAAGTTCGGGGAGCTGACGTAGTTTTTGATACGAATCCCTCATCTTTATTTTGATCTCTTTGCTTCGACCTGAAAAAACGTCATCCAAATTTTTTTCATCGAGTACGCATGCAAATAATGCTTTGCAGTCGGGATGTTCCGGGTTTTCCGGTAGTGCTGAGGTTAGTCGGTTACTAAAAAGGAATTTACGAAAATCCGCCTTCCTGACCAGGTCAGTCAAACTGCTGGATACCCCATCTTCCGCGGATAGTTGAGTCAACCATTTATTACAGAGCGAAATGGGTTCCTCCCCGGGAAATAGTTTGCCAATGAGTTTGATTATGGATTTTCTATCTGGCACGTTTAACAACAATGCGAGAAAGGTACGAAGTTCGGGGTCATGAACATTTCGTCGCGATGCGATTAATGAATCGCGGTGTTTGGCGTGAACAATAAATTCCTCGAGGTATTGATAGTGCTCAGGATGCTTCTTTTTAGCTGCGTTTATAAAATTTTGTCGTTCTTCATCGGAACGCAATGAATCATAGTTATAAACCAATACCGCATAGAGTCGTGGAAAGTCCAGTGTTGTTACATTACCCATCCATATTTTCACTGTCTCACTATGGTCTAATGTTTCGGAAACTTTTAATATCCTGGACATCATTGCAACCTGGTCATCCGCAGCCAACTCGAAATGTGCGAATGCGATGTGTGGCGGATAAATGGAATATTGGGGCTGATCCCAGACTCTATGATAATCTCGAATAACCAGAGTTGTGGTTGGTCTTTCCAGATGAAATAACCGGTGTACCAAGCCATGTTTTCCTGAGTTGATTTGCTGAACTGATCCAGCGCTTAATAATTCAATTTCCTCAACAGTTGTGGAGCCAATTAGAAGGCAGGTATTGATTCTTTGATGTTCATCGAATTTGTAGCGAGTCTGTATGCTCGATCCCTGTAATACCCGAAAAGCGCCACCAAATGCATGTTGATGGATACTGGTAGAACTATCTGTCCAGACATACAATGAAACTTCAACAAATTTCCCATGGTACATCACGATAGGTAAGTTACTGAATCTAAGTTCCGGAGTTTGCTGAACAGATGTATTACACAGATAATCACCAATGGATTCAAGAGAGAACTCGAAATCGATGTCTAATCTTGAAAGTCGTTCGGCAGAAATTTCGGGCAAACTATCTTCATCGTAATCGACCTTCCTGTATGTCTTCTCGATCTCTTCTCCCAAAGATTTATATAAATTTGAATTCATTATTTATGCGTAGTTTATTATGGCAATTTTTATTGTTAGTCAACTCAAATCAAATTTCAAATAGACGAAATCGAGAACAAATCAGCATCATAAACCTTCAGGAATTTCATAAGGCAAAGCCAGGCGAGTTAGAATCGTTGGTGAGGTAGATCCAACATGTATTTCACCCTCTGCCAACAATACCGTTGAAATCATAATAGTCAATTGTTGTATGCCTTTCTCAGTTCCAACTGAGTCAACAACCAGCCCAGATTTTTGACCGGGTTTTTCGGAAAAGAACACCTCCGCTCCCGGTGTTATAGATTCTCTCGATTCAGCACTGCACAGAATCATTCGTTGTTTGACTTTGCCTAAATATTTTACCCGAGCAACGATTTCCTGGCCGGGGTAACAGCCCTTTTTAAAACTGATGCCTTCGACCAGATCCAGGTTTATGGTTTGGGGGATAAATGTTTCCAGCGTCACCCCATACACCTGAGGAATTCCCGAACGGATGTCGAGCCATTGCCACAGGTCACCTGCACACAGGTTAAGGTCAATCGCATTTGAGTCGAGATGACTGCGCCATAAATTGGAGTCGCCAATTAGTATCTTGCGCGGAACGATGGATTTCACGTCATAGCCAACGGTATCGAATTCGTTCCAGGCATCACAGCCTAGCATCCCCAAGGCCCGATTGTCTGTATCCAGCTCGATATCAACTTTTGCCCTGAGCACAAACATCTTTAACCTTTTCATAAATGACTGACTTATTTCTTCAGGCAACAGCAGCCAGAAGCCCTGTTTTGTCCGCATCAATCGAATTATCGCCAAAGTCCTGCCCTTAGGGTTACAGTAAGCATGTAACTGGCATGAATCCTGGTCAAGCTTGCTGACATCATTGCTAAATTGTCCCTGAAGAAAATTCTCTGCGTCTTCTCCGTCCACCCGAATCAATGCCAGATCTGAAAGATCGATTAAATGTAATTTGTTGGTTGTCTCCGCCAATATGGCATCCAGATCCAGATCGGTTAATTGATGAACTAGGGCAGAGGGTTTAGACTTTTTCGAGGAACTTGGCATGGATAATCGGCGTAATGATATTTCGACTGGTTAGATAAAATTTCTTGTGCATGCCGAGTATATATGGGTTCGGAATCGGTTAAAATCAAGATTATGAAACTACAACTAGATTCAACGGATACCCCGACGGGTGAAAAACGTCATAAAAAACCTCGCGCCAAACCATTTGTAAGATCTCACAGGACCCCGGAAAAAGTTAAATACAAAAATAGCCCGCTCCAAAGGACGAGCCAAACAGAAGAGATCGGCGGTCCTGGTGGTCCTGAACCGACGCGCTATGGTGACTGGGAAGTAAATGGGCGTTGTTCAGATTTTTAAAACCTAGATTAATTTAATTAGCGCTTGTTTGACCAGCTATCAGATGAATTGATGCTGATTCATGAAAATAGGCAACTGCTTAAGTTGTATCACTGGTTGTAATTTTTTAAACTTAGGCAGTAGCCATTGAGCTAGAATGAGCTCGAAACTAGAATAATTTCTAAACCTATCGGATATCCTTTTGTCTTCCAGTAACCGTCCATTATCACCCCACTTGCAGATTTATAAGCCACAGTTAACCTCTGTGCTTTCGATTCTACATAGAGCAACGGGGGTTGTTATTACCATGGGCGCAATCGCTATTGCTGGGTGGTTATGGAGTATTGCATCGGGAAGCGACCTGTATACCTGTTTTAGCGCGATTTTAAATTCTGGAATTGGAAAAGCCGGGTTGGTGATCTGGAGTATGTGTACCGCTTACCATTTGTGTAATGGAATTCGACATCTGGCATGGGATTTCGGCTTTGGCTTTGATATCGAACAGGCGTATTTGACCGGGAAACTAGTGCTACTGGGAACGGTGATTTTAACCCTAACGGTATGGCTGATATGAATCAGAGGTTGTTATCATGAGTTTGCGAAATCCACTAGCAAGGGTTAAAGGTCTGGGTCCATCAGGAGAAGGCTCCCATCACTGGTGGTTGCAGCGTGTAACTGCATTGGCGCTGATTCCATTGACCATATGGTTTCTATTTTCTTTTGCTAATCACGTTGGGGACGATTACCAAACCGTTTTGAACTGGATTGGCCAACCCTACGTCGCATTGTTGCTACTGCTTTATTTAAGTTTTATGTTTTTCCATGGGCAGCTCGGGATGCAGGTTGTAATCGAAGATTATGTTCATCATGAAGGAATTAAACTCATATGTTTGTTGCTGACCAAGGTTGTATTGTTAGTTTCTGGCCTTGGGGCATTGTTTGCTGTGTTACGGATTGCATTATGACAAGAACATTAAAAACCAAAGGAGGGAATTGCTTTGACCGAAGCCTATAAAATTATAGACCATCAATACGATGTGGTGGTGGTCGGTGCCGGTGGTGCTGGTCTAAGGGCAGCATTCGGCATGGCAGTCGAAGGTTTGAAGACAGCATGCATAACCAAGTTGTTTCCCACACGAAGTCATACCGTTGCCGCCCAGGGCGGGATGAGTGCGGCCCTTGGGAACATGGGAGCAGACAACTGGCGTTGGCATATGTATGACACGGTAAAAGGATCGGACTGGCTTGGTGACCAGGATGCCATCGAATATATGTGTAAAGAAGCCCCCGATGCAGTGATCGAACTTGAGCACTACGGGGTTCCTTTTTCTCGCACCCCTGACGGCAAAATATATCAAAGGGCATTTGGTGGCATGACCACCCATTTTGGCGAAGGCCAGGCCCAACGAACCTGTGCTGCAGCGGATCGAACCGGGCATGCTATTTTGCATACGCTTTATCAACAGGCGCTAAAACATAAAGCGGAATTTTTTGTGGAGTATTTCGCCATGGACCTGATTATGGAAAATGGCGAATGCAAGGGTGTGATGGCCTGGGATTTAGATAAAGGCGAGCTTCATCGTTTCTCCAGCAAGTTAGTGGTATTAGCGACCGGTGGTTACGGTCGAAGTTATTTTTCAGCGACCTCGGCCCATAGCTGCACCGGCGATGGCGGTGGAATGGCGTTACGGGCGGGTCTGCCGTTGCAGGATATGGAATTCATTCAGTTCCATCCCACGGGAATTTATGGCGCGGGTTGCCTGATCACCGAAGGTGCGCGAGGTGAGGGCGGTTATCTTACCAATTCCAAAGGCGAACGCTTTATGGAACGCTATGCACCCAATGCCAAAGATCTGGCATCACGGGATGTGGTCAGTCGGTCAATGACCATGGAAATTCGTGACGGTCTCGGTGTTGGTGACGAAAAAGATCATATCCACTTGCACCTGGAACACCTGGGTCCGGATGTTCTGGCCGAGAGATTGCCAGGCATCTCCGAATCGGCAAAAATATTCGCAGGGGTGGATGTGACCAAAGAACCTATTCCGGTATTGCCAACGGTTCATTACAACATGGGTGGCATACAGACCAATATTTATGGTGAAGTTGTTACTCTCAAAGACGGCGATCCTGAAACCATTGTTCCGGGGTTGATGGCAATCGGAGAAGCTGCCTGTGTTTCTGTTCATGGCGCTAACCGACTAGGGTCCAATTCATTGTTGGATATTGTGGTCTTTGGCAGAGCGGCTGCTCATCGTGCCAGAGAGCTAATTGATCCAGGCAGCAAGCGAACCCGATTGCGAGCCAGTGCAGGGGAAGAGATTATTCAGCGATTCGATCAAATTCGACATGCCAAGGGAAGCAGTCCGACTGCAGAAATTCGCCTGGAAATGCAGAAAACCATGCAAAATTATTGTGCAGTATTCAGAACTGCAGAAGTCATGCAAGAAGGAATTGAAAAATTAACCGCAGTGTGTGAAAAGTTTTCGGATGTTGGTGTCACTGATCGATCGATGATCTGGAATTCCGATCTGGTTGAAACCCTGGAACTGGACAACCTGCTACGTCAGGCTCGGGTTTCCATTCATTCAGCTGAGAATCGCAAAGAAAGCCGCGGCGCACACGCTCGGGAGGATTACCCCAATAGGGACGATGAAAACTGGATGAAACACACGCTGGCCTGGCAAACCAATATTGAGGATGCTCCCGAAATTGATTATCGACCAGTTCATGATTACACTTTGACTGACGAAGTCAGATACATTGTACCCAAAGAACGCGTTTACTAACCAGGTATTCAGATGGCCGAATTCAGACTTCCAATCAATTCACGGGTAACCAAGGGGAAAACCCATAAAGACATCAGTGATGGCCGATTACGGCGGATCAATGTCTATCGATACGATCCTGATAGCGGAGCGAATCCACGAATGGACACCTATGAAGTTGATATGGATGCTTGTGGACCCATGGTCCTCGACGTCATTATCAGAATTAAAAACGTAATTGATAGCACATTAACCTTTCGTCGTTCCTGTCGGGAAGGCATATGCGGCTCCTGCTCGATGAATATAAATGGCACCAATACGCTGGCCTGTACAAGCGCAGTAGATGAATTTAAAGGTGATATTAATATTTATCCATTACCCCATATGTCGGTGGTGAAAGATCTGGTCCCGGACATGAATAATTTCTATGCCCAATATGCGTCGATAAAACCGTGGCTGCAGTCAGACAGTGCGGCACCAGATGGCGAGCGATTGCAATCTGAGGAGGACAGGGGAAAGCTGGACGGGCTATATGAATGTATTCTATGTGCCTGCTGTTCGACAAGCTGCCCAAGTTACTGGTGGAACAGCGATCGATATCTGGGCCCAGCAGCGCTGCTGCAGGCCTATCGATGGATAGCGGATACGCGGGATGATGCCACCGGAGAACGACTGGATGAACTCGACGATGCATTTAAGCTGTATCGTTGTCACACCATAATGAATTGTACAAAAACCTGTCCGAAAGGCCTGAACCCGGCCAAAGCCATTGGTGAAATAAAGAAAACCATACAGGAGCGAAAATAGCTGACCGAATTTTTTTCGGGCATTCAAAATGGAGAGTGATGTCAATATCAAAAAAATCCTTTGGCGGTGCCGGCGCGGTACAAAAGAACTGGATTTGGTTCTTACTGAGTTTGTAGAACTCAATTTTAGGAACCTGTCAGCGGAAGAGCAGGATTCATTTCAGGCATTGCTCGAAGTTGAAGATCCCCTTTTGACGCGTTGGCTTTGTCTAAATGAAACACCCCAGGACCATGGAATGGTAAAAATTGTCGAACGAATTCTGTCTTCCGCTAACCCTTAGAACCCAGCCAGTTTCATGGCTAAGAATATTACTGGTGATTTTATATGTGTTGCCGATGGTACCGGTTTGCCTGGTATTAGAGGTCGTACCATTCTTGTTAGTGTGTATGGTATGTATGCTGTTCCTGACCTATGAATTAGTGAAAACAAATGCCCTTGATCAATATAGTCAAATTGGTGTTAGTCGACGTGGTCAATGGTTTTTGCTTGACCTTGAAAGAGGAGCGAAATTGATCAGGTTTAAAAATTCCATTCACCTGGGCTCAGTGATCATGATTTTGTTTAAATTAAATGGCGAGAAACAACGCGCTCTAATTTTTAAAAAGAATCAATTGCCCATGCAGTTTCATAATCTGAAGGTATATCTAAAATTGCCCCGATAATTGTTTCAGGTAAATCAGGTTCGATTAAATTTTGTGGTTAATACAATTGCCGTTTCGGTGGATTGGACCCCGGCAATTGCACTGATTTGATCGAGACAGATGTCCAATTCCATGGCGGTATCAACAATAATAATTGCGATCAGATCAATTTTTCCGCTGACCGTGAAAAGGGTTTCTATAGCGGCTATTTTTTCAAGGGAGGCTACGATACGATTTCCCGCATTGGGTTCGATCACCAGGTTGACATGGGCTTTAATTTGGGACTGACGTACTGAATCGCCCAGCTTGACCGTATAACCGGTGATAATCCCGCTTTCTTCCAGTCGGTTCATACGTTGCTGAACAGTGGTTCGGGAAATACCGAGATAGCGAGACAGATCGCTAATCGACATGCGTGCATTGCGTTGCAGGGCGGATATTAATTGTTTGTCTTTAGGGTTCATTGGTCAAAATTTAGAATAAATAAGTCATATTGCAATAAAATAAAGTCAAAATATACAGTATTGAAGCTATTATGTTAAGTCATTTTTATTGATAATTCCTACAAGATATTTCTAAATTCATTCGAGTTGATGCACTATGCAAAATTTAGCTTATGATTTAAACGATCTCCGGACAAATCATCGGTTTCCGTATACGGATTGCCAGGAATTTTTAAATCGAAACGAAATCGATCGTCCCTACTTTTTATTCTGTAAAGATATCCAGCAAAAAACCAGTCTCAAGTTTCAAAAATGTTTCCCAGGGGAGGTCTCCTATGCTGTGAAGGCTAACCCGGAAAAAATTGTATTGCAGGCACTATGGGAGTCGGGCATTCGTTCATACGATGTCGCGTCCATCGGCGAAATCAGATTGCTTCGACGCTTGTTTCCCGAATGTCATCTTCATTACAATAATCCGGTTCGATCTCCGAGGATGATTACCGAAGCCTATGAATTGCATGGCGTCAGGTCATTTGTGATTGACGATGAACTTGGGCTTGAGTTACTCAAACCCTATTGCACCAGCGATATGGAAATCACCGTTCGGTTCAAGTTGGCTAAAGATAGTTCAGCCTACGATTTTGGTAGTAAGTTTGGATCCACCCCTGAAGTATGTGTAGAACTATTAACCAAAGTGGAAAGCTTCGGAGTCAGGTCATCACTCACGTTTCATCCAGGATCCCAATGTACCGATCATCATGTCTACGGGAAATATATAGCCGCTGCTGCAGAACTGGTACGTGGCACTGGGGTTAAACTATACCGATTGAATGTAGGGGGTGGGTTTCCAGTCGCCTACCAGGATTCAAATATTGCTACTATCGAGGAATATTTCCAGCTAATAGCTGATGCATCCGAAACGTATTTTGGGGCTGATAAGCCCGAATTGTTATGTGAACCAGGTAGAGCAATGGTGGCGTCTTCGGTTTCACTGCTGAGTGAAGTGATTCATGTTCGGGATAATGGTGACGTGTTTATTAACGACGGTGTCTATGGTGGATTGCAGGAACAGGTCATTATGAAAACCCAGTTACCACTCAAGGTGTGGCGAGACGGTGGATGTATCGATATCGAGACCGGGGCGGTCCATCGCCGTGTATTCGGGCCAACCTGCGATCCCGTAGATATACTGTCCACAGCGTTTCCATTGCCAAAGGATATTAAAGAGGGCGACTGTATTGAGTTTGGTTTGATTGGGGCATATGGTTCCGCTACATCAACCCGTTTTAATGGTTTTGAGCCAGCACAATACGTTTCTGTTAACAATGGATTTTTCAAATATTGATTACAAGGGGCTGTATTAAAATCAGGATTGTTTGTCGTCGCATTCCCCGTTAACATTCATACTAATTAAATTTCTCAAATCAATAATATAAACATTGGCAACTCTGGCCGATAGAATATCAAATTTACCTTGCTGGAAATCAAAAATTTCCATGGAGTCGGTGTCAGGCGGGATAACTAATCAGAATTTCAGGGTCTCAGATTCCGGGCAAGATTATTTTGTCAGAATCGGGGAAGATATTCCTGAACACGGTGTGATGCGGTTCAACGAATTAGCTGCGAGTAAAGCAGCCTGGGAAGCAGGAATTTCACCCGAGGTATTGTATGCTGAGCCCGGTGTGCTGGTCCTTGAATTTATTCAGGGTAAAACCCTTAGCGAGGCTGATTTTTCCGATCATAAAAATTTGTCTCGGGCGGTAGAATTAATAAAGGATTGCCATTACAAAATCCCAAATTTTCTAAATGGGCCGGTATTATCGTTCTGGGTATTTCAGGTGATTCGAAATTATTGTAATCGGCTGGAATCAAATAGCGCAGAAAAGCCGGTTCGATTGGGTCATCGTATCCCAGAGCTTCGAAAAACCGCTGATGTTCTATCCGTCGCGGTAGGGCCGGTTGAGCTAACTTTCGGTCATAATGATTTATTGCCGGCAAATTTTATTGACGATGGCAGTCGGATGTGGCTAATCGACTGGGATTATGCGGGGTTCAATTCGGCACTGTTTGATCTTGGTGGACTGGCTTCGAACAATGGATTAGTTAAGGATCAGGAGCTTGAAGTTATTTCCAGTTTTTATGGATGCGAACCTGATCGGGACAAATTGCGAAGCTACTATGCGATGAAATGCGCATCCTTATTGCGGGAAAGTATGTGGAGTATGATGTCTGAAATTAAATCTGAAATTGATTTTGATTTTCCTGGTTATACAGACAACAACCTGGAAAAGTTTAGTCAGGCCTTCCATAGTTTCGCTGGTGAATACCTGTAAATTCGGGTGATCTCCGGGTTAAGGAGTTTTATATAAAGGGAAATTTACCATCTCAGATAATCTGAAAGGCAACCGCTGGATAGAAGCCCGTTGGATAGTGCTGTCCTGCCTGATCGCCTCGATCATGATGACTTTAATAAGAATTATTGGGGATGAGGTGATATCCACAACTATTGTGGCGCGGCGTAGCCTACTATTTATTCAATGAAACGCTTTTACGCCATGAATGGATTGGTGCGGGCATCATCATTGCGAGTACGTTGCACATTTCCCAACGCGAATACCGGTTTAACGCCTCGCTATCCCGGCTTGTATAGGAATTCAATTATACGGGTAGACCGTCTGAATATTTTCAAAACAAGATAGCGCTTGCTCCAGATCTTCGTCATCGATAAATTGAAACGCATTGATTCCGCAGCGTTCCATAAAGGACAAATTATCAATAGACGCGCCAATAGCTCGAATTTCACCCTGATAGTTATACTGCGTTCGAAGTTCCACAGCCTGAGAATAGCCCCGACCCTCGGTGAAGCTTTCAAATATCAGAGCAATAACTGGAATTCGATCCAGATCATCAATCAGCAATGAGATATCATCGTCCGGCGTTACAAACACCCCAGTGCACTTATTTAACTTAGTAGGACTGCTGTTACCTGGCTCGCCAGTAATCCCTAGCCAGCTATCAACAGAAATTAATATCGCTTTGTTGAGGTTTTCCTTATCGCCGACAATTGCATTCTTCTGAACAAAAATATCAGTAGATTTTGCAAAAGAAAATTGCTCTCGGTCTTCGCTGTCAAGCAGCCACGGACTGTTTACTATTTTCCGGTTTTTTATGATTTGCATACAGATTATCCTTAAACGGGCTCACACCGGTACGTATAACGGTGTCGAGAAAGGTTTCATTGGAATCGCGGATCCCTAGATAGGTATTGACTATATTTTCGATTGCATCCACTAAATCAGCCTTGGCGATGGCAGGTCCGAGACGTTCACCAATTCGTGCATGGTTCTCTGCTGAACCACCGAGGGTGATCTGGTACCACTCTTCGCCTTTTTTATCGACGCCGAGAATACCTATGTGGCCTGCATGGTGATGCCCGCAGGCGTTCATGCAACCCGACATTTTGAGTTTTATGTTTCCGATATCATAAAGATAATCAAAATCATTCAGGCGTTTCCCAATTTCTTTTGCCAGTGGAATGGTACTGGCATTTGCCAGCGAGCAAAATTCCAGCCCAGGACAGGCGATCATGTCGGTGAGTTTGCCGATATTCGCTGTGGCCAGTCCCAGATCTTTTAACTGATTCCATACGTTGAACAATTCAGACTGTTTTACATAGGGAAGAATCAGGTTTTGTTCATGGGTAACGCGCAGTTCATCTTCGCTATAAACTTTTACGATGTCTGCTAATTTTTCCATAATGTCCGCATCCATATCGCCCGGTGCTTCACCTATTGCTTTTAGGGAGATATGGACAATAGTATATCCATTAAGAAGATGTTCGCTGGTATTGTGTTTCCGCCAGCTCACAAAGGCCGGTGTATCCACTGGAATCAAATTAGTTTTGGGGCATTCGATGCTTTCAAGGTTTTTTGCAAAAGCATTTTTTATTTTTAAAAATTGCTCTGGGGTAAACCCAGGAGAAGACGCCTTAGATTCAACCCAGGCTTGATTTACTTTTTGCGCAAATGTTTCTATTCCCAGTGCATTAACCAGAATTTTTATTCGTGCTTTGTACTTGTTGTCACGTCGACCGTATTTGTTATAAACCCGCATAATCGCCTGGAGATAACTCAACAAATCTTCTGCGGCCAGATGGTCGTGAAGTAACTTGCCTATAACAGGGGTACGGCCCATGCCACCACCCACAAATATTTTAAATACCGGCTGCTGGTTTTTATCTTTGAAAATTCTGATGCCGATATCATGAAACAATATCGCCGCCCGGTCATCGCTCGCGCCAGTTACCGCAAATTTGAATTTTCGGGGTAACCAGTTGAATTCCGGATGCAGGGTTGACCATTGACGCAATAATTCACACCAGGGTCGAGGGTCTATTGCCTCATCTTTTGCCACGCCTGCAAGGTGGTCGGTTGTGATGTTTCTAATACAGCTTCCACTGGTTTGAATGGCATGCATATCAACTTCTGCCAATTCATGAAGTATTTTGGGCACATCTTCCAACTCAGGCCAGTTTAGCTGTAGATTTTGGCGGGTGGTAAAGTGGCCGTAGCCCCTATCATATTTCCGCGCAATATCTCCCAGTTTTGCCAGTTGTTCGCTGTTAAGCTGACCATATGGAATCGCTATCCTTAGCATATGTGCCTGACGTTGCAGGTAAAGACCATTACGTAGACGCAGTTGTTGAAAATTATCCTGATCAAGTTTACCGGTATTAAAACGGTTAACCTGATCCTGAAATTGATTGGCCCGTTGATGCAGAAATTCTCTTTCCGGTTCACTGTATTGATACATCGCGGCTTTCATAATTGTTTACCTGATATGCAATTGGTGGATAGAAGTGTAAGAAATAATATTTCCATTGACAATAGGATATAAAAAATAATACTATTTATATGGTATTATTCGCGTTCAATAAGAAATTATAGCCAGTAAAATGAAAAAAGAAGATAAAAATTCTATCGATTCCGTTGATAGAAAAATTTTGTATTACCTGCAACGGGATGCCGGTATGACAATCAAGGAAATTGCAGAAAAAGTTCATCTGTCGCCCACCCCATGCTGGAAGCGAATTCAACGGATGGAAGACCAGGGTATCATTCGAGCCAAGGTAGTGCTATTGGATCCCGCCAAAGTTGATGCCACGGTTACCGTATTTATTGCTATTAAAACCGACCAGCACAATACCGCCTGGAGTGAAAAATTTGCCTTCGAGATGTCTTCTATTCCGGAAATTATGGAAGTTTATCGAATGAGCGGTGAGGTGGATTATTTGTTGCGGGTTGTTGTTCCTGATATTCCCGCTTTTGATATTTTATATAAAAAAATCATCGATCGGATTGCCCTTTCAAATGTGACTTCAAGCTTCGCAATCGAGCAAATGAAATATACAACTGCACTTCCGGTGTAAATAATAATGAAAATTTGCCTGATGTTATTTGCCAAATTGTGGTTTTTAGGTTAGATTTGATACATAAATACTGAGAATCTAAGGCAAAACTGTAGTGTCACAAAACGGTGTTGTCAAAGAATTCCAGATAGTAAAAATAAAATTGACCAATGTTGCATGAGTCAAAACGGGGTAATAAAACGGGGTAATGAGGTGAAGGATTAGCTTGTCTGGGATTTGTTGTCATATTTCCCAGACATTTACTTCGTTAAAGTGTTATCTGGCAGGAGGCGGTACATGTGAATATACGTGCAATTAGGGGAATGGTAGCCGGTATATTTAGCGCAATGATGATGCTGACGCCCTTCCCTGGGGCTGCAGAAATCCCACCCGGAACGACTATAAGGACCTGCAACGATGGTGGAGAATGGCCACCCTATATCTATTTCAAGCGGGAAAACGGAGTGGTTTCAGAACAGGCTGTCGGATATGACCGGGATGTTTTCGAAAAAATTTTTCCCCCTCACGGGTTTGATTTCACTATTGAACTAATTGCCTGGAGTCGTTGCCTGCATGAGGTTGAAACCGGGGAAATCTATGAAATGGTATCCAGCGTCGCCAAAAATGCGGAGCGTGAAGCCAAGTATTTGATGACAGACCCCTATTACACGGTTCAACCTCATTATTTTTACCCCATTACAAACTATCCCAATGGATTGAAAATCAGCTCTGTTGAAGAATTTGCAAATTACAAAATTTGCGGTCTACGTGGGTACAATTATGCAAATTTTGGTGTTCCGGTTGAAACTTTGGATTTGGGTACCAAAATTTTTCCAGAGTTAATCGAAAAAACTGAGCGAAAACGTTGTGATATATTTTTAGGCAGGTATGAAATTTTTTCAGGATTCGCTCAGACGGGTACAGATTATATTAAACTTCATAACCTTGGAACGGCACCGATGCCCGGGGTAAGGGGTGATAAATTTTATATGATGATTTCCCGAAATTACGAACATGCGGAGGAATTAAAACAAATTATTAATCAGGGGATCGCAGAGTTGGCTGCGTCTGGTGAAGACGAGCAATTGCTTGCACCTTACCTTAAATAGATTATGAGGAAACTTTCAGCGATTTAAAATTATAATTTTGAATCAATTTTTTAATTAGATGAAATTAAAGTGGTAACATTCAATCAGATAATAAAACCGAGAACTTAATATGGCTATTTCAAACAGAATTCGTTGGTATCAAACAATACGTATCAAACTTATTGCGGTAATAATTTTAACCACCTCGTTGGTACTTGGTGTTACGGGTTATTTTGCATATAAATATATTGAAAATGCAGAACAAAGCGAACTTAGCGAGTTGGCAGAGGTATCAGCGACTCGACTTTCCCAGCATTTGGTTATTCCGATGTGGAACCTGGACCGAGAACAGGTTGGTGAGTTATTGGCGGCAGAAATGCAGGAACAGCGGGTAGCTGCAATTGTAATTCGTGACGAAGATAACAGTACCTTGTTTGCGGCTAAAGAAAGAAATGCAGCAGGGGAAGTCGTTGAATCCATTGGAAGCGTTGCAGGTAATTATATTAGTGTCGATAAAAAAGTCATCAACAACGATGAAGAAATTGGGGTGGTCAGTATGTTCGTAACCCCACATTTAATGCAGCAGGACCTCAAGAACTTTGGACAGGGTGTAATCGCAACTGTAGTCATCCTCAATGTTGTAATATTTATTATTATGATGGTATTCCTGGGTCGGGTGCTGATTAACCCATTGATGGATCTTGCCAATGGCGCGGAAAAAATAAGTCGCGGGGATTTAAATCAAACATTTGATATCTCTTCACGGGACGAAATAGGTTACCTGGCAACAACATTCAATAAAATGCAGTCCAGTTTAAGGGTAGCAATTCGGCGACTGACCAAAACCGCAAATCGTTGATTCGGGTTTGCCAGTTTTTGACTAAATAATTCACACTAACTATATTTTAAGCATCTAATCAGAAAATACTGTGGCCGCTAAAGATCTCTTGAAGGCGATCGACCCGTATATTCAAGGGGAGAATACCGGGACGGCCATGATAATTTTTGGTGACAATAGCCTGGGCAGAATCTATCTGAACGCGGGTGCACCAACCTCAGCTCGGTATAAAAATATAGAAGGCATGGATGCTCTGAATATGTGCAAGCATATGGATGTTCAAACTATTAAATTTCACGAAAATACCGATATTGTTAGATCTAGGGAATTACTCGGTTCTAACTACGAAGTCATTGAAGCGCTGAGTAATCCAGATGTTCCGGCTCCAGTTGCAGCTCCTGCTGCGGTTTCCATAGATGAGGGTACACCGCCAGTGACGGGGCCCATTCTAAGCCGAGCCAATCGTCAGCGTTTGGGAGCGCTGCTGACGGATTATATTGGCCCGGTCTCACCACTAGTGATGTCAGACCTGCCCGAAACTGTTGACATCGAAACCGCATTGAGTATTGTCTCCAGGGAAATCGACGACACCAGGCGTGCATCGGAGTTTGTATTGACTGCCCGGCAAATTTTTGAATAGCTCCCGGTGGAAGAATTCAGATATTAAAGGTTTACGCTGCCAGGTCAAGTTATGGCACCAATCTATGGAACCAGATTACCAGGTAATGCATTCAGAAGTCCCTTAGTTTGTTTCAGGATGAAATAAGCTTTTAAACGCAAAGTATGCGGGCATCTTCCTCAAGTGACCTTTACGATGATCCACTAGCCCGTAACCGGGATTTATCAGTTGCCACCAGTACACCCGTTCTACCCAACCCGACATTCGAGCAATATCAAAATATTGTTTCAGGTATTCCGCCTGGGTAGCTTCATCTACGGTAGATCTCGGATTACCAGAATTGGGCGTATAGGGTTCGGTATTCAGCAATGGCCAGTTGGTTTCAGTGATAAATAATTGATCCGAGGTGTTATTGGATAATCCCAGAATTGCTTTATTCAGTCTGATTTTTTTTTCAAGATCTAAAGTATCGATATTGTTTACCGTAGGCAGAACCTCGTCGATTGATGTATAGCAGCGAGGCGCAGCCATCATTTTTATAGCCGCTAAAATTAAATAACGTTCTTAAGCTCAATAGTGGTTCAAAATCTATTATTGACGACCCCAATAATTTTATTTCGGGGTAATTAGATCTGACCTCATCTGCGATTTTAAACAGTTCGAGGGCCTGACCGCTGTGTTTGCATCCCCACTTTGTGCGATTCACAGCGTTTGCGATTTGAAACGTAGTGCAGTGCCCAGACAGGGCAGCAAATACGGTTTCAAGTTGGTTTCGCCATTGATCCGGATATTCGACACTCCGGGCGCTTTGCAGAATGTTTATTAAAAATTCCTGATCAGGAAATTTCTCGATAAATTTGATAACTTCGTCGAGTTTATCAAGTTGCCATCCAGGCACACGTAGTAATAGATGTTTAACCCCAAGTTCATTAACCATGTCCACATGGGCGGACTGCCATTGGGGCTCCGCATTAATACTAAGGCCGGCGAAATCAACCCTATTTTTGGGCATTTGGGGTTTCAGGGCCAGAAATTTGTACGCTACGGCGGGCAGTAGTCCGACGGTGGTAATCAATATCTTCAAATATTCTATAAAATGTCCCGTGGTAATTTTGGATTTACCAGCTTGGGCTAATTTATAGGGTTGACTTGAATAAGGATCCCACCAGGGAGGATGGTCTGTCATAAATTTAATTAAATTTCGAATAAGTTCGTCGAACTTCGCCGAACTGGACTATAAAATACAATTTTGACATAATCCAGTCAATATAGGGTTAGTTAACTGAAATGGCTAAAATTCTCGTTCTTCATGGACCAAATCTAAATTTACTCGGCACTCGGGAGCCCGAGCACTATGGTAATGCTCGTCTCGATGAAATTAATGGACATCTGATTGAATTGGCCAAAGCAGATAAACACGAGGTGAGCTGTGGGCAAAGCAACGCGGAAAGCGAGCTTATTGACCGTATTCAACAATCACCTCAGCAGGGGATCGACTTTATCATTATTAATCCTGCGGCATTTACCCATACCAGTGTGGCAATAAGGGATGCGTTGAGTGCAGTGAAAATTCCATTTATTGAAGTACATCTGTCAAATGTGCATTCGCGAGAGCCATTTCGAAAAAATTCTTATTTTTCTGACATCGCCGTTGGGGTAATTGCCGGCCTGGGTTCTATGGGTTATGAGTTTGCCTATCGATACGCAGTCTCATACTTGCAAGATAAATGACCACCGATAACTTATCGAAATTATTTTTAGCACGAGATTTAGACTATGGACTTAAGAAAAGTTAAAAAACTGATAGAACTGCTGGAAGAATCGGAGTTAGCAGAAATGGAAATAACCGAAGGGGACAATACCATTCGACTCAGTCGTGGTGCTGTATCCCAGTCTGCTTCAACTACACAAATTATTGCGTCGGCGCAAGGCCAACCTACAGAACTGCAACCGGTTAGTCATATGCCAACTGTAGATTCGGGTCCAGCAACAGTGGAGACCAATGGTAATGTTGTTGAGTCTCCTATGGTAGGTACGTTTTTTGATGCAGCCTCTCCGGATACAGATCCTTATGTCAGTATCGGGTCCGTCGTAAAGCCCGGAGATGTGTTGTGCATCATAGAGGCCATGAAAACATTCAATCAACTTGAAGCGGATGTCTCGGGCACCGTAAAAGCTATCTATAAAACCAGTGGTGAGCCGGTGGAGTTTGGTGAGCCGCTTTTTCTTGTTGTCTAGAAATCATTTAATTTCATATCATGCCCTCTGACATGTCAGATCCAATTGGCAAGCTGGTCATTGCCAATCGCGGGGAAATCGCACTTCGTATTCTGCGCGCCTGCAGACAACTTGGAATATTGACTGTGGCCCTGCATTCCGAAGCAGATCGGGATGCCAAATATGTTCGGCTCGCAGATGAGTCCGTTTGTATCGGCCCTGCACCGGCCAGCGAAAGCTATTTGAAAATAGCATCGGTTATTGCTGCCGCAGAAGTTACCCAGGCAAATGCCATTCATCCGGGTTATGGATTTTTGTCAGAAAACCCGGATTTTGCCGAGCAGGTTGAGCAAAGTGGATTTATTTTTGTAGGTCCTACTGCAGACACAATAAGAATTATGGGGGATAAAATTTCTGCAATAGCTGCGATGCGAAATGCAGGTGTACCCTGTGTGCCCGGCTCGGACGGTCCGCTCAGTGACGATAACGATGAAATATTGAAAACTGCCAAAAAGGTTGGTTACCCGCTGATGGTTAAAGCAACCGGCGGCGGCGGCGGAAAAGGAATGCGTGTGGTTAGAGCCGAATCTGACCTCATTGAATCTGTTTTAACAACTCGAAAGGAAGCAGAGGCTGCATTCGGTAATGGTGTGTTGTACATGGAACGTTTCCTGGAGGCCCCTCGGCATGTCGAATTTCAGGTTCTGGCTGATTCCCATGGCAATGCAATTCACCTCGGTGATCGCGATTGTTCCATGCAACGTCGACATCAAAAAGTAATTGAAGAAGCGCCCGCGCCAGGTATTACCGAACATCAACGGATGGAAATCGGAAACCGATGTGCTGCTGCCTGCAAGAAAATTGGCTACCGAGGCGTAGGAACATTTGAGTTTTTGTATGAGCAAGGGGAATTTTTCTTCATCGAAATGAATACCCGAATCCAGGTAGAGCATCCGGTAACAGAGATGATTACCGGCATCGATTTACTTCAGGAACAAATCCGCGTTGCGTCTGGTGAAAAACTTCGTTTTACTCAGGACGATATTCATTTTAGAGGTCACGCTTTTGAGTGTCGAATTAATGCCGAAGACCCCAAAACTTTTGTGCCTTCTCCAGGGCGGATTACCCAGTATCACATGGCAGGTGGGCCAGGGGTAAGAGTAGATTCCCATGTATACAGTAATTACATGGTTCCGCCTTATTATGACTCGATGGTTGGAAAAATAATTACCCACGGCATGCACCGGGGCGAAGCCATTGCACGAATGAATGGCGCGCTTCAGGAGATGGTGGTTGATGGTATTAAAACCAATTTACCACTCCATCGAGAATTATTTCAGGATCCCGGCTTTATCGAAGGCGAATGCGATATCCACTATCTTGAGAAAAAACTGGGTATGCAATGAACGGGTTTGTTCAGGTTTCGTTGGAGGTGGAGCAAGCGCTGGCAGAAAAAGCAACCGAAGTATTTGAGGCATCAGGCGCATTATCGGTGACTATTGTCAGCGCCGATGATCAACAGTGTTTTGATGTCGCTACACCGGTAGAACCAAATTGGGCATATCAACGACTCAGTGCACTTTTTGATAGTGTGCAATCAATAGATTCCATGGTTGCTAAGTTATCGAATTTACTCAATAAAAAACCGGATCTCGTAATTGAGAATCTCGAGGATCAGGATTGGGAGCGGTCATGGTTAAAGAATTTTAGGCCGTTGAAAGTCGGCCTTCGGCTTTGGGTCTGTCCAAGCTGGTGTGAGCCGGTCCGCGAACACGACATAAATCTGATCATTGATCCAGGCCTGGCCTTTGGTACCGGTACTCACGAAACCACACGCCTTTGTCTCGAGTATCTGGCATCTGCCAATCTTGATGGGAAAAAGGTTATCGATTTTGGCTGTGGTTCGGGGATTTTAGGAATCGCTTCAATCAAACTCGGTGCCGAGTACGCTACAGGTTTTGATATAGACCCCAGAGCCGTTACAGCTTCCTGGGAAAATGCACTGCTCAATGATGTGCCTAATAAATTCAGAGTAATGACTACCGAAGAATTCTTTGATCATTCGGATGAAAAGGGCGATGTAGTGATTGCGAATATACTTGCACAAACTATTATTGAATTTTCCGACAAAATAGTATCCATGGTAAATCACCAGGGCATGCTTCTGTTGTCTGGGATCCTTGAATCCCAGGTAGATACCGTAATTCGAGCATTTCCGGAATACTTCAACTTTTCGATTCAGGTTATGGGCGACTGGGCTTTATTGATAGGAAAGAACATCACTGGCAATACCATGGAGAATAATCTGGATGGATGAGTCAGGATTTTGTTCGTGCCCTTACTGCGAATCAATTTTTAAATTGCCTGCGGAAAAACTAAAACATCGCGCCGGCATGGTTCGATGCGGTGCGTGTAGAGAAGTATTCGATGCCAATGACAATTTGATGATAAAAACAAAAGATGGTTATTCACCGGTTGCAGGGGCTTTTCTAAAACAGGAGGTGGTAATTGGCGAAGACATCGGAGAAGACAACATCAGTAATGATGTGAATTTTGAACGCGACCATGAGGAGATTTCGGTTTCGATAACTATCCCGTCCAGAAACACCTATGAGGATTCAATGAATGTCGATTTGTATAATTCTCAGCAACTACCCAGTGAGCACCCGAACGACGAGTTCAGTTATTCAGGGATTAACCTGGGACGTCAGAGGGATCGAAACGAACCTGTGGAAGAAATAGAAAATCCTTTTGAGAAACATTCGGAGAACCCATTTGAAACCGGGGGAGCGTCAGAGCCGCAACCTCCGGAATCTCTGGAATCATTAATGGATTCGGACATGGATTCGGACATGGATTCAGAACCTATCATTGATATGAATATGGGTATCGATGACGAATCATGGCAATTTGGCAAAGGTGTGGATCTTCAGAATTCTATTCTATCGCGCCGGGAGCCGGTTGATAGTGAATCAAACCTGTTTGATATGCATCTGGATGCGTCTGAAAGCTTAATCGAAGATTCTCATCAAAGTGCGCCATCCGCGGGGTCGGGTTTTTCGGACACCGACAATACGCGATTGGACGTGATGAGTCGATCCAACGCTCAGGCGTATATTAATGACCGTTCAAATCCATTTATGACTTTTATATGGATGCTGGTATCGTTAAGCTTTGTATTCCTGTTAGGGATGCAAATAAAATACTTCTTTGTCGGTCAGTATGCTCAGGATGATTCCTTTAGAAATTATCTGGTTGGTTTTTGTAAAATTGCGGGATGTGCATTACCACCGAGGAAAGAACCTTTTCTTTTTACATTGACCCACACCAAAATTGACTTACACCCGTCTCACCCCGGGGCGCTCAGGGTAACCGTAAAATTAGTTAATGAGGCGGAATTTGCACAACCCTACCCATGGCTTCGACTTACGCTAACGGACAGAGTGGGACGAGTTGTTGGAAGGCGGACTTTTCCTCCTGCTCTGTATTTGCAAAGCGAAAGTCACGTAATGGTCAATGCCGGGGAACTGGCAACGGTATTATTTGATCTAGCCAGACCCCATGAAAAAGCTGTGGGGTTTGAAATAGATATCGTGGCCGATGGAGTGACGAATAGCATAAGTTCCAACATTTAGGAATTTAAACCATATAAAGGTTTTATCTTGAGAATCGGTCAGCATATTCTTCCTAACAATGTTTTCCTGGCCCCCATGGCTGGGGTTACTGATTTACCGTTTCGACAAATCTGTCGGCAACTCGGTGCCGGGATGGTCGTAGGCGAAATGACAGCTTGTTCGGAGGATTTACGCCATACGATTAAATCTATAAATCGTGGGGTTCATCTCAGTGAGCCTGAACCGCGAAGCATTCAGATCGTTGGCTGGGATCCGAAAATGATGGCCAGGGCAGCGATCTATAATGTGGAACAGGGCGCTTCCATTATTGATATTAATATGGGGTGTCCAGCAAAAAAGGTTTGTCAGAAACTGGCTGGGTCTGCGTTACTTGGAGATGAAAAAGCAGTTGCATCCATTCTGGCTGCTGTAGTTGGAGCAGTAACGGTTCCGGTAACCTTGAAAATTAGGACAGGTACGGACCCTGAGAATAGAAATGGGGTGGCTATTGCAAAATTAGCAGAATGTGAGGGTATTTCCCTCCTGGCAGTTCATGGTCGAACCCGAGCGTGTAAATATATTGGAGATGCGGAATACAAAACTATCAAGGAAATTAAAGCGGCGGTATCCATTCCGGTGGTTGTTAATGGTGATTTAAACAGTATGGATAAAATACGGCGGGTGCTTGATTTCACTCATGCAGATGGTGTGATGATTGGTCGCGGCGCCCATGGCGCACCCTGGTTTCCAGGACAGGTAGCACGATACCTTCAATCACGGGTCAAGGAACCCAATTTCGAATTGAGTATTCAGCGAAAAATTGTTTTGACGCATTTAGATGATATCTATTCGTTTTATGGATGCGACCGGGGTGTGCGAATAGCGAGAAAACATATAAAATGGTATACCGAAAACTTCCCGGAAAATGGAACCATTCGGAAATTAATAAATAGTGAAGAATCCCCCAAAAGGCAATTAGGGCTGGTTTCCGACTATTATTTCAAACTACAAAATTATCTTCAGGCAGCATAAAATTGAGCAATCTTAAGGGGAACAAATTAAAAAACGACTTGAAAAACAGTAGGCTGCAGGATCAAGTTAAAAGATCTATCGAAAAATATTTCAAAGAATTAAATGGTGAACTGCCCTGTAATATCTATCAGTTGGTATTGAGTGAAATGGAAAAACCATTGTTGGAGGTGGTGATGCGGTATGCCGAGCAAAATCAAAGTCGGGCTTCAAAAATTTTGGGAATCAACCGAAATACCCTACGCAAGAAACTCGAGTCCCATCAATTGACCTGATTTTTGGCTATATTTTCTGACAATCTGTGACTATTGCAGGTAACAGATATGCCATTGATGGAAATTAACCACGATATACTGAGCATATTACGTAATTGAGCCAAACTATACGACGAGCACTTATAAGCGTTTCAGATAAACGCAATGTTGTTGATTTTGCCAGATTCCTGGCAGATTCAGGGGTTGAAATCCTATCCACCGGAGGGACGGCAACGCTGCTCAGCGAAGAAGGTGTGCCTGTAGTTGAAGTGGGCGATCATACCGGGTTTCCTGAAATGATGGATGGGCGGGTTAAAACACTCCATCCGAAAATTCACGGTGGCATACTCGGACGGCGAGGGGTGGATGACGAAACAATGGAGCTAAACCAGATTCCGCCCATCGATTTGGTGATTGTCAACCTCTATCCGTTTAAGAAAACGGTCTTGAGTCCGGAATGTACTTTGGAAAATGCAATAGAAAATATTGATATTGGCGGACCGACGATGTTGCGTGCGGCAGCGAAAAACTTTTCTGATGTTACCGTTGTCGTTGATATAGACGACTACCCAAGAATATCGACTGAAATGGAGAGAAATAATGGCGTAATTTCTTCTCAAATTCGATTCGACCTTGCAGTAAAAGCTTTTGAGCACACTGCGGCCTATGATGGGCAGATTGCTAATTATCTTGGAAAGAAACTAGCCAGCGAATCTGATGATCAGTTCTCCAGAACGTTTAACACCCAGTTAATTAAAAAACAGGATATGCGCTACGGCGAAAACCCGCACCAGAATGCCGCATTTTATATCGACCCGGATAATCACGGGGTAAATCTGGCCAGCGCCAGTCAACTTCAGGGGAAAGAACTATCCTACAATAATATTGCCGATACAGACGCAGCTCTGGAATGTGTCAAACAGTTCGAAAGTGATTTTGCCTGCGCAATAGTGAAACATGCTAACCCCTGTGGTGTCGCCGTGGCAGATAGTCAATTGAAGGCTTACCAAAACGCCTATAGTACCGATAGCGAATCTGCTTTTGGCGGTATCATTGCGTTTAATTCACAGCTGCAGGGGAAAACTGCTGAGGCTATTGTGAATCAGCAATTTGTGGAAGTCATCATTGCCCCTGAGATTTCTGATGATGCAAAATGGTTTTGTAGCACAAAAGATAATGTGCGAGTACTGGAAACCGGGGTATGGAGGAATAACGATGGTAATGATGAGCTGAATAATAATGTTGTGCTGGATTACAAGAAAGTCAGTGGCGGATTGCTGGTTCAGGAAATGGATGTAAAATTATTTGATAATTATGAAATTGTTACCCAACGGCAACCCACCGACAAAGAATTGGATGACATGGTGTTTGCGTGGAAAGTTGCAAAATTTGTAAAGTCCAATGCCATTGTCTATGCCGCAAATCAAATGACGCTGGGTGTTGGTGCGGGTCAGATGAGTCGGGTGAATTCAGCGCGAATAGCCGCAATTAAGGCGGAGCATGCTTCTTTTGACTTACATGGTGCAGTGATGGCGTCTGACGCTTTTTTCCCCTTTCGGGACGGGCTGGATAACGCCGCCAGCGTTGGTATTAAGTCAGTCATACAGCCTGGGGGCTCCATGCGCGATGATGAAGTCATTGCCGCAGCTGATGAACATGGGATCGCAATGGTATTTACCGGTATGCGACATTTTCGACATTAAGCTAAGCGATTAATTTATGAGTGAATTTTCAAAATATCGCGTCATTTTAAGCGGAAATGTAATGCCCGAGCATGACCGTAGCGATGTGCTGCAGGCGCTAGCAAATATATTCAAATCCCACAGTCGGAAAATGGAAGCATTACTCCAGGGAAAAGAGGTACCACTCAAAAAGGAGTATGACAAAATTCAGGCAAAGAATATTTGCAAAAAGATTCGCGAAGCCGGTGCGCAATGCAAAGTAGAAGAAATTCCCGAACAGGAACTGGCGTTACTGGATGATCATCTTACAGAATTACTGGTTCCGGCAATTTGTCCGTCGTGTCAGAATCACATGGACAAGGCGTGGCTAAAATGCCCGGTATGTGGATATGCCTTGCAGCCTACAGAGATTATGGGTTCATCGGACAATGGTGAATTCGAAGTTAGTGACATCGCAGATGATCCAGGTATTCAGCATAAAGATAAATCAGACGATGACCAGCATGGGATTCGGTCAAGCCGGGAAAAACTTCTCGGTGCACTGTTTCGTTTTGTACATTCAAATACAGAATACTATCGTCGAAGTTTTACAAAATTTGGTAATCCGAGGAAACCGACATTTGCACTGACCTGGCACTGGCCAGCGTTTTTCGCATTCTTTTTCTGGGCGTTATATCGGAAAATGTGGGTCTGGGCTGCTGTATATGTGCTGGGCGGTTCTATTCTGACTATTGCTATCCAGCCAGGCCTTGTTTCCCTGGTTTGGTTACTGGCCTGGCCCCTGGCAGCAAATTATATTTATTTTCGTCACGCGACGGCTCAGGTCGTATTGGCCAGGGACAATCCAGATGAGGAAAGTTTATATCTGGGTAGAGGCGGTGTGAGCCGAAAAGCGGTGATGGTGGGTATCCTTGTATTATTACTGTTATCAAGCCTGGTAAGCAATTATTTTACCAGTCAGTTTATGGAAAAGTATGGTGAACAAATGCGGGAAGTACTGCCTGGATCAGGTTCCCAGTATCGTGGCGATGGAACTGCACTCGGCAACATCGATCAAAATTCTAATCTGGACAAGACCTCTCTCAAACTAAGTGGGCTTGCCACATCGTTGAAAATTTTACTGGTCACCGATGAAGAAGACCAAAATAAAGCAATCATTAAGAAATATTTTGAACGACTGGATAAAGGTGACGTTGTCGATGCATGGAATCAGACTATCCGAGCCTCCCAGCAAACCAGTCAATATCTATTGATTTCAGCCGGGCCCGATCAGAAATTTGAAACCGATGATGACCTAATACAACCAATAAACTTGCGCTAGAGACCTATCAACGAATATCTGCTCAGTTTTAATCAAAGGCTCCTTGGAATAATTTTACCTTCCAGAAATTAATCATAATTTACTCTGTATATGAAAGTACTTGTTGTAGGTGGTGGTGGTAGAGAGCATGCCTTCGCATGGAAAATTGCCCAGTCTCCCCAGGTTGAGCTGGTTTACGTTGCCCCAGGCAATGCAGGTACAGCCAGCGAGTCGGGTGTAGAAAATATCAGTATCTCTGCAAATGATATTAATTCGTTGCTGAAATTTTCTCTGGATGAACAAATTGACCTGACCGTGGTTGGCCCGGAAGAACCATTGGTATTGGGAATTTGTGATCGTTTTGCTGAGAAAAATTTAAAATGCTTTGGGCCATCAAAAGCAGCTGCTCAACTTGAAGGCTCCAAAACATTTACCAAGGAATTTCTGGTCAAACATGCCATACCCACCGCCGCCTATGAAAGTTTTACAGAACAAGATCAGGCTATAAATTATTTCGATTCCCTTGAATTACCCTCAGTTATTAAGGCCGATGGGTTGGCGGCAGGTAAAGGCGTGATTATTGCCCAGACCAGAAAAGACGGTGTTGATGCCATTACAGATATGTTGTCCGGCAACCGATTTGGTGAGGCAGGGCACAGGGTTGTGATTGAAGAATTTCTGCAAGGGGAAGAAGCCAGTTTTATTTGTATGGTAGATGGCAAAAATATTCTGCCTCTGGCATCAAGTCAGGATCACAAGGCAGCACACAATGGCGATACTGGCCCGAACACAGGGGGTATGGGTGCGTATTCACCTGCACCCATTGTGGACGACATCATGCATAGCAAAATTATGGACCAGATCATGAGACCCACGGTAAATGGATTAATTGCCGAAGGCATACCCTACACCGGGTTTTTATATGCTGGGGTTATGATCGATACTCTAGGAGAGCCCAGGGTGCTGGAATACAACTGTCGATTTGGTGATCCTGAAACCCAACCTATAATGATGCGATTGCAAACCGATCTTGTAAATTTGTGTATGGCTAGCATAGAGGGGACTTTGGACCGCCAGGAAATTAACTGGGATCCCCGGCCGTCTCTGGGGGTGGTTATCGCATCCAGGGGATATCCTGATGATTATGAAAGCGGCCATGAGATCGGCGGGCTGGATTGTGAAATTGACAACGATGTCAAGATATTCCATGCCGGCACAAAAATGGTAAACAACTGTGTTGTCACTTCCGGTGGACGGGTATTATGCGCCACTGCACTGGGTGACAACTTAGCTGATGCGCAACAACGTGCATATGATCTTGGTAGTAACATTTCCTGGTCGGGCAGCTGGTGTAGAAATGATATTGGGTATCGGGGTATTGAGCGCATAGCGGATTCGAAATAACTCAATAGCACTGCCTTAATTAATAAACACAATAAATTAACACGATTATTAAATTTACTTTGAAGATTACCAACAGCAAGGCTGTCCGATTTACCTGGGGCGTGGCACTAATTTTGGTGTTCTGGCAGGCTTGTTCACCAAATCCTGTTGACGCAGTAAAATTAATTAACGATAAACTGGGACATTTCCTGGTATTTCTTGTCCTTGGAACCGTTGCGATTATCGGCTGGACAGAATCTACGATCTATAATCGATTATTACTTGCTCTGGGGGGATATGGAATCTTGATTGAATGTGTACAACATTTTGTGCCCGGACGATTTTTCTCAATTGCAGACTGGATTGCTGATATCCTGGGATTGATCATCGCATTCTTATTCTCGAGACGTGTAGCAAATACAATCAATTGATTAAATTTTGATTTAAAATACCCCAAATTTGCTGAAAATTAACAACTAATTTCCAAGATATATTTATTATTATGCCTAAACCATTTGTCGCGATATTAATGGGATCCGATTCGGATTTGCCGACCATGAATGCAACTTTCCAGATTCTTGACAAGCTCAATGTGCCCTGGGAAACCAAAATTACCTCTGCTCACCGTACCCCCCATGCGACCCACGAATATGTGAAAGATGCAGAGCATCGGGGTTGCTGTGTATTTATTGCAGCTGCAGGGCTTGCAGCACACCTTGCCGGCACTGTGGCGGGTTTGACAACAAAGCCTGTGATTGGTGTTCCAATGGACGGCGGACCCTTAAACGGGCAGGATGCGTTATTGTCAACAGTGCAAATGCCCGGTGGTATACCCGTGGCCTGTGTGGCCATAGGAAAGGCCGGCGCAAAAAACGCAGGCTACCTGGCGGCACAAATACTGGCGGTTTCAAACCAGGATATTACCAAAGCGCTTGCCGCTGAAAGAGAAGAAAATGCCCAGGCAATTTTCGCCAAGGACGCAGAGTTACAAAAAGAAGTTAATAAAAGTTGAATATTGTTTGCGTGGCGGAAGCCGCAAAAATTGTAAAACGGGGTGGTGTGGTTGCATATCCAACAGAATATTGTTTCGGCCTGGGCTGCGATCCACGTAATCTGCGGGGCGTCAGGCGAATACTGAAGATCAAGGGTCGAAGCTTTACTAAAGGTTTAATCCTGATTGCAGAGCATATGTCGAAACTACGAGTTTATGTAAAGTATCTGCCAGAAGAGAACCGCAATGAGATTTTCGAAAGTTGGCCAGGGCCATTTACCTGGTTATTGCCGGCAAAATTCAGTGTATCCAGATTGGTCCGGGGCAACAGTGAACGTGTAGCAGTTCGTATCACCGCCCATTCCCAAGCTCGTGCATTGTGTCGGGCGGCTGGCATGGCAATTATTTCTACCAGTGCTAATCGGTCCAGTTATTTGCCTTTGCGCAGCATTGAAAATGTCCATCGCGAATTCGGCGATCAGATTGACGGCATCATGGCAGGTCGGGTCGGTAATGGCAGGCGGCCGTCAGTTATTCGGGATGGCTTCACTGGGGTAACTTTCCGCGGGTAACAATTACGGTTCGGGAAAATATGACAGATATAAAAGATATTCCTGATGTTAATGTTGTGGTTGAATATATGAAACAACTGCAAATTGATATTTGTGATGGATTACAGAAGTTCGAATCGGATAGTTATTTCGTTGAAGATAATTGGCAATATGAAAACGGCGGCGGTGGCGTGTCCAGAGTTATTGAAAACGGTTCGGTTTTTGAAAAGGGTGGCGTCAACTTTTCTCACATAAGTGGCGAATCTTTACCCGAGGCAGCATCCAGTGACAGGCAAAAGATTGCTGATAAATCATTCCAGGCTACCGGCGTGTCCGTTGTTATGCACCCAAAAAATCCTTTTGCGCCGACCTGCCACATGAATGTCAGATTTTTTATTGCCGACCCTGATTCCACTGAGCCGGTCTGGTGGTTCGGTGGTGGTTATGATTTGACACCTTATTATGGTTTTGTAGAAGACTGCAAACATTGGCATAAAGTTGCGAAATCAGCTTGTGACAGATTTGACCCCGAATACTATGGATTGTTTAAAAAACAGTGTGATGATTATTTTTATTTGAAACATCGAAAAGAAGCGCGGGGTATCGGTGGGATATTTTTCGATGACCTCTGTTCTCCCGGGTTTAGCGAATCTTTCAAGTTTGTTCAGGCGGTTGGGAATAGTTTTATTGAAGGTTATGACCCTATTCTGGAAAAGCGGATATCTCATCCTTACGACGAAAATAACCGACGCTACCAATGCTATCGTCGTGGCCGTTATGTGGAGTTTAATCTTATATATGATCGCGGTACGATTTTTGGTTTGCAATCTGAGGGTAGAACCGAGTCAATTTTGATGTCTCTTCCACCAAAGGTCGAATGGGTTTATAACCGGGTGCCCCTTGCAGACAGCGAAGAATCGAGACTGGTTGATTTTTTTCTACAGCGGAGAGACTGGATAAACTTTGATGCACACAACTCAATTTAACCGGGCAGAATAATAATGTTGCTGCTATATAGAATTGCACTGTATCTTGCAGTTCCGGTTATTCTGATAAGACTATTATTTCGTTCTTCTCGAAACCGACAATATCTTTCCGGGATCCCCCATCGCTTTGGCTGGTGTCTGCCATTACGTTCAACGTCTAAAGATCCTGCGAAAAACGGGAATTCCCATAGTGGAATATGGATTCATGCTGTTTCCGTTGGAGAAGTAAATGCCGCGATTCCGCTGGTCAAGGCATTGCTGGAAAAATATGAAGATCGAGTCATAACGGTGACTACCATGACGCCAACCGGATCAGATCGAGTTAAATCTGTATTTGGAGATAGCATTCAACATTGTTATCTGCCTTACGACTATCCCGGTTCAGTAAAACGTTTCTTCAATCGTGTGAAGCCAGCCCTCGGGATGGTCATGGAAACTGAAATCTGGCCGAATTTGATAACCGAGTGCCACAAAAGAAACATACCGTTGATTTATACCAATGTTCGGTTGTCCACTCGCTCGCTAAAGGGCTATCTTAAATTCAAAAGCCTATTTGAGCCGGTATTAAAAAAAGTCGATAAATTTGCTGTACAGGCTGAGGCTGATGCCCAAAGAATAAAACACCTGGGTGCAAGTTCTGATGCAGTCGAAGTAACGGGGAGTATAAAATTTGACATGCCACTACCAGCAAGTCTAATCGAGGCTGCACAATCCGTAAGACGCACATTGGGAAGAAACCGCCCGGTCTGGGTGGCCGGTAGTACCCGGGAAGGAGAAGAGTCTTATGTTATTGAATCGTATCTGCTTGCAAAGAAATCTATTGAGAATCTGATGCTAGTCCTGGTGCCCAGGCATCCAGAAAGGTTTAATTCTGTTCTTCGGTTGTGTAATCGCCGTGGCTGTAAAACCGTTCTTCGTTCTGAATCTGTCGGGGAAGTCAGTGAGGATACCGATATATACCTGGTGGATTCTATGGGAGAGTTGGCGCTGTTTATTTCTGCGAGCGATGTGGTTTATATTGGTGGTAGTCTTGTCCCAACCGGCGGCCACAATCTTCTCGAGGCCTGCGCCGCTGGTGTGGCTGTTATATTTGGACCACATATGTTTAATTTTAAGGATATATCTGAATTGGTATTAGCTAAAGGTGCCGGAATACAGATAGCGAACAGTGAGGAACTCGGCGAAGTCGTAATTAAGTTAATCAATGATCCAATATTGAGGGATCAGTATGGAACCTACGGTAAAGAATTGATTGAAGAAAACAAAGGTGCCCTGGACAAGATTTGCGCGATGGTAGATAACTATTTGGAAACGGGTCATTAAGAAATAAAAAAATTATATGAACAAATTTGATCTATCAAAAGTTATTTTCTATATGTCCCTGGCAGGACTTGTGGTCGGGTCTTCTTTTGGATATGGATACTATTCTGCAGTTCAAAAAAATTCGATCTATCTGTTTATTAAAAACAAACAAAAGCAGATAAATGCAGCATTCACCGAAGCAAAAGAAGAAGCAACCACGGTAACCAAAATATTCCCTAAGCACTTCGTTCAACCAATCAGGTATTCAGGAGAAGGCGTAACCGTAAATACCCATAATGAGAACCAGGACTACATCCTGTTGTCGGGTTTCTTTGAAAATAGCAATGAACTTAGATTAATAAAACGCGATGGTTCCATTGTCGCTCGCTGGCCGGTGAAGTTTAACGATTATTTTGAAGATGGTTCGCATTTGCTTAAGAGAAAACGCCCAGCAACGGAATGGAATATGGATACCCACGGGGCTTTAATGACCCAAACCGGTTCGGTGGTGTTTAATTTCGAGCATGGCGGACTAGTAAAACTGGATAACTGTGGTGCGCTGGAATGGGTGTTACTGGAAGAAACTCATCATTCCGTAGAACACGCAGAAGATGGAGGATTTTGGGTTCCAGGTCGACGGGAAAATTTACAAACTACACCCTATGAATTTCCGCCATTTAGACCGCCTTATGATGAAGATTTAATTTTAAAAGTTTCTTCTACAGGAGAAGTGCAAACTCGAATTTCAGTACCCGAATTATTCTTTAATTCGGAGTTAGAAACATTGTTAACTTCAAATGGAACGGATTTTCGCGATCTCAAAGTATGGGACAAAGAAATCATACATCTAAATAGTATCAGTGAATTACAAACAGATTTCGCAGCAAATTTTCTTCAATTTAATCCAGGGGACATATTATTGTCGCTACGAACCTATAACATGTTATTGGTAGTGGATCCGGAATTGAAAATAATTAAGTGGTACAAGGTTGGACCCTGGGTTAGACAACACGACCCTGAGTTTACAAACCGGGGAACAATATCTGTGTTTAATAACAACAGTTATAGAGGCGGTATACCAGCAAGTGGTGATTTATCCAAACCCGAGCGCTCAAACATTATCGAAATTAACCCGATGACATTGGAATCAAAAATTGTCTATGGAGATTCCCCAGGGCAGAAATTTTTTACTCAAATTCGGGGCAAACATCAGATTACTAATTCTGGAAATTTGTTTATCACCGAATTTGAAGGCGGGCGAGTTTTTGAAGTGAATAGCACTGGCAAAGTTACTTGGGAATTCATAAATCGCTACGACAATGATCATGCAGCCGAGATTACCGAGGCCAGGGTTTACTCGCAAACTTATTTTGAAAATGTAGACTGGTCCTGTAACAGTAGTTGACGAGTTAAATCGAGGGGTAGGCCAGATTCTTTTCTACAATTTCTGCAATGTCTTTTGATAAATTGGGAAGCTCGGAGATGTTTAACAATGTCTGATGCATCTTCTCTTTCAAGTCGGGCGTATATCTCTTCCAGTTATTCAAAGCGGATACCAGTCTTGCACTAACCTGGGAATTAATTGGGTCGAGTATTTCTACCCATTGGAAAAGGAACTGGTACCCACTACCATCTTCCGCATGAAAACAGGATGGATTTCCGTGGGTAAACCCCAATATAAGGGAATAAACTTTATTGGGGTTGGCGTAGTCAAAAGCGGAGTGATTCGATAGTCGAATGACGTTTTCCAAAGTATCCGGACCCACAACAGTCGCCTGGGTTCTTAACCATTTATCCACAACCAGAGGTTCGTGTTTCCATTGTTCATAGAATGCATCGAGGTGTTGATTTTTCCCGGGCTGGCCTGAACGGGCAATCCCACCGATAGCAGCTGCTGAATCTGTCATACACAAAGCATTTATCAACTGATCCACACAAAGTTGATACGACTCCTCGTCGTCAAGAACACATAAATAACTCAGGCAAACATCTCTGAGACAACGGGCTGCAATTTCTGCGTGTTGGGGTTGTCCAGTGTTTACTTGCTGGCACGTTTTATAAACGGCTAGTAACTCAGCTTTTGCATTTAGGGTGATTTCATGCCGTAGCTGCTTTCTTGCTTGTTCTACCGCCGCGGGATCAATGGGGGAAATTTGTTCGCTAATATAGGCCACGCCAGGCAATGTTAACAATCTAGCGAGAAATGCACGATCATCTGTGGGTGTGGTGATTAGGTTGTTTATAGATTCCATAAGCCTGGAATTGGTCTCGGAAACCTGATTGTTTTGTATGGCGTTTATATTTTTTAGTAATTGTTTTAAATACAACTTTTGCGCTGATTCCCATCGATTGAAGGGATCGTCGTCAAATCGCAGTAAACTTTCGAGGTCATCATCTGACGGCTCATGTTTCAGTATTACTGGCGCACTGAATTCCCGTAACAATGAAGGCACTGGTGATGAATCAATATTTGGAAATTTAAAGGTTTGTTTTGCCCTATCAAGTATCAATATTGTTTCACCGGGATTATTCGGGTTGCCGGGGTCAATAATTAGTTTTTCACCACTTTGATTAAACAGCGCAGTTTTTATCGGAATAACAAATGGTTTTTTCAAATCCTGACCAGGGGTAGGCGGGCAGGTTTGGCTCAAGGTTATTTCGAAATTCTGATTGTCAGGGTCATAACTTGTTTCAACCGAAACACTCGGTGTGCCGGCCTGACTGTACCAGTTTTTGAATTGGGTAAAGTCTTTCTCAAATACGGATTCCATTGCTGAAACAAAGTCGTCAGTCGTTACTGCCTGACCATCGTATCGGTCGAAGTATAAGTCGGTGCCTTGTCTAAAGTGCGTAGCACCGAGCATGGTGTGTAACATTCGAACCACTTCCGCTCCCTTGTTATAAATTGTCGCGGTATAGAAATTATTTATTTCCTGATACAGTTCTGGTCGAACCGAGTGGGCCATGGGGCTTGCGTCTTCACGAAACTGGTGTGTGCGTAGAACATTTACGTCATCAATTCTCTTTACACCCCGTGACCCCATATCGGAACTAAATTCCTGATCTCGAAAAACAGTGAATCCTTCCTTTAAACTCAATTGAAACCAGTCTCTGCAGGTTACCCGGTTACCGGACCAGTTATGAAAGTATTCATGTCCAATTACTGCTTCAACATTATGAAAATCGTCATCGCTTGCCATGTTTGAATCTGCGAGGACATACTTTGTATTGAATATGTTCAGGCTTTTATTTTCCATTGCACCCATGTTGAAATCATCAACCGCAACCACATTAAACAAATCCAGATCATATTCCCGGCCATAAATCTGTTCATCCCATTTCATGGAATTCTTCAAACTGGTCATGGCGTGTCCGCATTTTTCGACATCGCGATCTCTTGCCCAGAACTTTAAACTCACAACTCGCCCAGACAGCGTTTCAAATTTATCTTCCAGGCAAGCCAATTTTCCGGCAACAATGGCAAACAAATAGGTTGGTTTTGGAAATGGATCGTGCCAGATTGCGAAGTGGGTGTTTGAGTCGACCTCGCCAGATGCTTCCAGATTGCCATTGCATAACAAAACTGGAAAATCGGATTTATGAGCTATGAGCTTAACTCTGTAAGTCGCCAGATTGTCCGGCCGATCAATTCCAGGAGTGATTCTTCGATAGCCTTCAGCTTCGCATTGGCTACAGAGCATATCGCCAGATTTATACAATCCACTCAGTGCAAGATTTTTTGAAGGTGCGATACGATTTTCAATTTTGAGCGAAAATGAATCTGGCACATCAGCAATGCTAAGCAGCTGATCTGACACGGTGTATGCGTCGCCGTCCAGCATTGCATCGTCAATGGATACTGAAATGATATCCATGAACTCACAATTCAGATCGAGGCTCGTAGCTTCTGGCGTATTTCTTTTTACCAAATGACAGGCATGAACTACCGTTGAATCGAAATCCAGTAGAACCTCCAAATCAGTGTGGGTAATTACAAACTCGGGCTTCTGATAGTCTTTTAAATAAACGCTAGTTGGCAACTCAGTTTTCATACATTTGTCCTATAATTAAATTAACTTCCTTGTGTGAATATTACCCCTGATTCAAACCAAACGTTAACGTATAAGTTCTTTTAACTTATCCTTCTTATCGAGCCACTCTTCCCAATCATCAGGTCGGGGTTTTAATTCGGTAATAACCGGCCAGATTTCACTTAACTCCTGGTTAAGCTTGAAAAAATTCTGCTGATCTTCCGGTACGTCATCCTCGGAAAATATTGCATTGGCATCGCATTCGGGTTCGCACAGGCTGCAATCAATACATTCCTCAGGGTCGATAACCAGAAAATTTGGTCCTTCATGAAAACAGTCCACAGGGCAAACTTCTACACAGTCTGTGAGTTTGCAACGAATGCAGGCTTCGCCAACCACATAGGTCATTTTATTCTGGCTCCAATATCAAATTAAAACGGGAGCGGTATTGTATGAATAATCAAGAGGCAGGTACAGCATGGAAAATCATTTTTTTGCAGGTTTCTTGCCAAGTAACTTGTTTAGTTCATAAAGAATATTTAATGCCTCCCGGGGCGAGGTATCGTCGGCAACAAATGCCTTAAGCTTGGAGATCACAGCCTGCTCTTCGGGACGGTTTTCCGGAAACAGGCTGGTTTGTGGTGTCGGCGCTTTGCTGGCATTTTTGGTCGAACCGACGTAGTGGTCTTCCAGGCTATGCAGTTTTTGCCTGGAGTCTTCGATTACTTCATCGGGAACCCCTGCCAGTCGCGCAACCTGCAGGCCATAGCTTTGGTTGGCAGGCCCTTTTTTTACACTGTATAGAAATACAACTTCATTACCATGTTCAACGGCATCGAGATGAACATTGTCTGCGCTCTTTAATTGATCGGCCAGTGCAGTGAGTTCAAAATAATGGGTTGAAAACAACACAAATGATTTAACCCGATTTGCCAAATCCCTGGCACAGGCCCAGGCAAGGGCCAGACCATCGAATGTGCTGGTACCACGCCCAATTTCGTCTACCAGTACCAGGCTGTTTTCCGTCGCATTTCGAAGTATATGCGCCATCTCCGTCATCTCAACCATGAACGTAGATCGCCCGCCGGCCAAATCATCAGCAGACCCGATACGGGTAAATATTCTGTCTATTGGACCAATTCGGGCAGATTTTGCGGGTACAAAAGACCCGGTATGGGCGAGCAGGGTTATGATGGCAACCTGTCTCATATACGTACTCTTGCCGCCCATATTCGGGCCGGTAATAATTTGCATTTTCGTCTTATTGTCCAGACTAATGGAATTGGCAATAAAACTTTGCGGTAAAACCTGCTCCACCACGGGATGTCGTCCATCGGTGATGACCAGAACAGGATCATCTACCAACTCCGGGCGGTGTAGATTAAGGTGCTGGGCGCGTTCTGCGAAATTAGCAAGACAGTCCAGCAGCGCCAAGCTATTCGCACATTGGAGTAGCTCTGAAACCTGGGGAATGAGTTGATTGAGTAATTCATCGTACAACCATTTTTCCCGAGCCAGGGCTTTGCTTTTTGCGCTGAGAATTTTATCTTCGAAGACTTTAAGTTCTTCAGTTATGAATCGTTCTGCATTTTTAACGGTCTGGCGTCGAATATAATCCTCAGGAACTTGGTCAGACTGGGAACGGGGAAGCTCGATATAATAACCATGAACACGATTATATTTAACCCGCAGATTGCCAACACCGGTGCGTTGTTTTTCCCGAGCTTCCAGCTCAATTAAAAAGTCTCCTGAATCCCGCTGCAAATGCCGCAACTCCCCTAATTCTGAATCGTATTCATCTCTTAGAACACCACCATCTCTGATCACAGTGGGTGGTTCATCTTTAATCGCGCGTTCAAGCAAGTCCAGGCACTCGGGTTTTGATAACAAAGCGGATTGCAATGAATCAATGAGTTCGGACGAGGTTGATTCAATAACTGCATTAATTTCCGGCAACATGGAAAGGGAAATTTTCAGTTTAACCAGATCTCGCGGCCGGGCCGTTTTCATGGCAACGCGGGCAAGTATCCGTTCGACGTCGCCAATTTGTTTTAATAATGGATTTAATTCACTATAGCGATGATTATCCAGCAACCAGTCTATAGCGTTGTGGCGCTGTTCGAGTTCGTGTTTATTCCGGATTGGTCCGTTAAACCAGCGCCGAAGCATTCTCGCGCCCATTGGGGTCAGACAATGGTCAAACAGATTTACCAGTGACACGCCGTCCACGTCATTTTGAACGCTGTCAATCTCCAGATTTTTTCGACTAACGGTATCGATAATGACATGATTATCCCGGTGCTGGTACTTTATACCCTGGATATGGGGGGTAGCTTCACCGTGTAGATCTTTGATGTATCTTATCAGCGCCCCTGCCGCACAGGTGGCAATGGCAAAATCATCAGCGCCGAAGGCGTCGAGGTTTTGAGTTTCAAAGGTCTGGCAAAGGGCCTGATTAGCATGAGTGGTATCAAAGTACCAGTCTGAGATTTCAGTTTCCTGATTGCTGTCGAATAAACCCGACTGGTCGACCGCCACTAAAATTTCTGCTGCATTCAACCGAAGTAATTCATTGGCCAGCTTCTCACGGTTTTCCACTTCGTAACCATTGAATCGACCACTGCTAATTTCCAGGGTGGCAAATCCGATTTTATTGTCCGATTGGTATGCAGCCGCAGTAATATTTTCCTGTCGGTCGGCCAGTAAGTTTTCCTCGGTCAGGGTTCCAGGGGTAATTACCCGAACCACCTTCCTCTCCACAGGGCCCTTTGATGTTGCCGGGTCTCCAATCTGTTCACAAATGGCAACAGATATTTTCTGTTTCACCAGTTTGGCCAGGTACTGATCAACGCTGTGATAAGGTACACCCGCCATTGGGATGGGATTTCCTCCGGATTTCCCCCTTGCGGTCAGGGTGATATCGAGTAACTTCGACGCGCGCTCGGCATCGTCAAAAAACATTTCATAAAAATCTCCCATACGATAAAACAATAAAGTATCCGGGTATTCGGATTTAATCTTCAGAAATTGTTTCATCATTGGCGTGTGAGCCGCCAGTTCGGTATCCGTTGACGCCACTTTTATTGATGATAATTGTTCAGGCATTTTTAAAATCAACTAAAAGATAACTATTTTGTACCCGCTTTGGATTTAATCACGGTCATTATTTGATTAAAAATGCCTGGACTCGCGGCCACGATATTTCCGCTATCGAGGAAATCCTGGTTGCCATCGAAATCCGCCACGAGGCCTTTGGCCTCTCGCACCAATAAACTACCCGCGGCAATATCCCATATTTTTAAACCCGGTTCCCAGTATGCGTCGGTACGTCCGCTGGCCACATAGGCCAGATCCAGTGCCGCTGATCCCGAATGCAGTATATTGTTGACCTTGGGTAACAGGCTTCTAAAACATTTCATCCAGTCATCAAAATCACCAATTCCACGATTGGGGTATCCCGCTGTGATCAAACTTTGTTCGAGAGAAGTTTGTCCGCTGACCCTGATCCGCCGGTTATTTAACTGCGCACCCTGGCCACGGCTTGCGGTATAAATCTCTTCCCGTAGGGGGTCGAATATGACCCCGTGCTCGATACGGCCTTTATGGCGAACGCCAATTGAAATTGCGAAACTGGGATGGCCATGGAGAAAATTTGTTGTGCCATCGAGGGGATCAATAATCCATTCGAATTCATCTTCTCCCTGGTGTTCTGAATCCGGTGAATGCAACTGACCACTTTCCTCAGCAATGATTCGATGATTTGGGTAGAGATAATGGATAGTGTCGATAATGTCTTCTTCCGCCATTCGGTCAACTTCGCTAACAAAATCATTTTTCCCCTTTTTATCCACGGACAGTTTTTCCAGTCGATCAATATTTCGAACGATCAGACTACCTGCTCGACGTGCAGCTTTTATTCCAACATTAACTAAGGGATTCATTCGAGTTTCTCATTAAATTTTAAAGAACCATTCCTTTACAGGATTGCATAAGGCAGAATCGATCCATTGGCCAATTTTCTGGCAATGATCTTCTATGAAAGAGCTGAATTATATCCGAGTCGTACTCATCGAACCTACCCATCCTGGAAATATTGGCGCCACAGCAAGAGCTATGGCCAATATGGGAGTAAGCGATCTGGCATTGGTGCGCCCAAAGGAATTTCCCAGCCCAATTGCCAATGCTCGGGCAGCAGGAGCGGACCACATATTGGATAATGCGAAAGTATTCCATGCCCTGGATGAGGCGATCCCGGATTGTACGTTGGTATACGGTACGACGGCTAGGCTGCGTTCCATCCAATGGCCATCATTAAATCCCGGGCCAGCAATGAAAAAAGCAGCTGAACATGCACAAAATTCAACCGTTGCAATTCTGTTCGGCCGAGAGAGCAGGGGACTGACCAACCAGGAACTGGAACGTTGTCACCATCTGGTGCGTATCCCCGTTGAACCTGATTTTGCATCACTGAATCTGGGGTCAGCGGTTACAGTCATATTATATGAACTGCGGCGCAGTTTACTGGATCGGCAGGAATTTATAGGCGAACCTGAGCATGAGCCAGTGGCCAGTGCCGAAGATATGCAGAATTTTTACGAACACCTGGAAAAAGTTCTGAATCTGGTAGATTTCAGTGATGGGCGATCAACGAAATTACAACGAAAACTGGTGCGTCTGTTTAATCGCGCCTATCCCTATGATCAGGAGATTAAAATGTTAAGAGGCATCCTTACCGCTATCGAATCTAAAATCACAATCAAATGAAACTTTTTTTCTCTTTAATATTTTCGGCGTTAATTTTTCATGCTGGGATTGTTGCAGCCCAGGAAGCGTCAAATCAGAAAGAGCCAGGTCAGGAAGAGCCGAGTCTGGACGGAGAGCAGGAGGGAGGGTTTGTCCAGCCCGTTTTGTATGTGGCTGAGACCTTTAAAAACTGGCAGCGGGTATGCTTGAAAATCCAGAATACCGATGATCCGTGCCATTTGTACCAGCTTATAAAAAATGAAAATGATCATCCCGTGGGTGAAGTCAATTTATTCAGAATTGAAGACCAGGAGGGTATCTCTGCAGCCGCCACGATAACCGTTCCCCATGAAACTCTATTAACTGCGAAGCTCGGACTAGTAATAGACGATGGCGAGCGGGCTGAATTCCCATTTTCGTGGTGCGACACCCGCGGATGCTATGCGCGACTGGCTTTTACCGATGACGATATTTTAGATTTAAAGAAGGGCAGTAAAGTTATCATAACCATCCAGTCCATCTCAGCACCAGGAGAAGTGATTGCGCTGGAATTATCACTGCTGGGGTTTACTGCGGCTTTTGGCTCTATTTAGTCCGTGGGCTCTCGTCTATGGACTCTGGTCTATGCGCATTGCTTTAGAAATAACCGTGACTTGCGGCTGCTAGTTTGACTACAAGCGCTCGAATTACTGAATTTCCATTTCATAAGTATTCCACATGGTTTTTACCGACAGCTTATCGTACAGGCCGCGCGCTCGATAATTGTCATCGGCGGTAATCCAGCGAATTTTTGGCCAGCCTTTCTCTCTGGCATGGGAGTCCAGGGCCTCAAACAGCGCCCGGCCCACATTGTTTCCCCGAGATGAGGGATCCACGAATAGGTCATCGAGAAAACCGATATCCACGCCCCTCAGGGGGCTGGGCATTCGCCTGACATGGGCGAAGCCGCAGGGCGTCGGCTGATCGTCTACGAATGCCAGAAGTCCTTCAACTTCGTGATTTTCATCCATCAACCACCCCCAAAGGTTTTTAAGAATCTCGTCGTTCATCGGTACCTTGTAAAATTCTGCATAGCCGCGATAGAGGTTACACCAGTCATCGTGGTGTTCTGTGGATAGAATTTTTACAATTACCTTGTGCTTATCTGTCATTGTCTGTAAATCCCGAATAGGGTGAATTATTTTAAAGAGGCGAGTGCATCCCGGGTTAAAGTCGACAAGGCTATTTGTTGAATACCTTTGTCATCAAAATTGTCCGCAACCAGCCACTGTTGATATGCATTTTCGATTACAGGCCATTCGCGGTCGAGGGCAGAAAACCATGCTGAATCACGGTTCTGACCTTTGACTACCATCATCTGACGAAAGGTACCTTCGTATGTGAAACCCAGTCGTTTTGCCGCATTACATGATCTTTCGTTTAATGAATTACATTTCCATTCGTATCGACGATAGCCAAGCCCAAATGCATTTTTCATCATCAGGTACATGGCTTCGCTAGCTGAAATTGTACTTTGTAACGCCGGCGAGTAATTGATATGGCCGACCTCGATGGAGCCCTGTTCCGGTGTAATACGCAAATAACTCGCAACACCCACGGCCTGATTAGTCTGATTATTGACGATGGCGTAAAAGAACGGATCACCATTAAAGCAGGATTTTTTCATCCAACTACGATAATCGCCAAGGTTTTCGAATGGCCCATAAGGCAGATAGACCCAGTTTCGATTTTCACTGTCCTGGTTATAAGCTTCGAATAATGATTCGCTATGTTTTTCCAAATCCAGAGGTTCGCAGCGACAATGTGCGCCCTGTAGCACGCTATTATCGGGTAAATTGGCACCTTCCCAGTTGTCTACGGCAAAACCCAGGGTCATGCCCAGTTCGTTAGTTTGATGATTCGAGTTGTCCATTGTGTTGCAAGTATATTGATTGAGATTGTTAAGTCTATCGTCGTATACCATTTTATAGCAGGAGCCAAAATTAAAAGTTGAACCGGTCCAGTGCTTAGAGCACATTAGACAGATCCTGGATTATATCTTCAGCATTCTCCAGCCCCACCGAAAACCGGAAAATACCATCGCCCGCGCAGGCGCGATATTTTTCCAGTTCCGTACCCTCGAGACGATAAGACGATTCAATCAGGTCCTTGGTTTCTATAAGATAGATGAGACTGCGGTGGTGGCCCAGGGAAACCGCATAATGAATCACTTCCAATTTCTTCATCATCCTGGTTGCAACCTGTTTGGGACTTTTCACCTTGAATGAAAGCATGCCGGAAAAGTTATCCATTTGTCGGGCCGCCAGCGCATGCTGGGGGTGAGAACTATGCCCCGGATAAAACACACGATCCACAGATGGGTGATGGTGAAGAAATTTGGTAACTTGAATGGCATTTTCCTGGTGGGCATTCATGCGTAATGGCAGGGTCGCAGCACCCCGCATAATCAGCCAGGCGTTAAACGGGCTGATCACGCCGCCATAATGCATCACCCCGGATTCCCGAAGTATTGTTATGATTTCTTTATTGCCGAGTACCGCGCCACCCAAAGCGTCTCCATGACCACCGATGTACTTGGTCAAAGAATGCACCACCAGATCGACACCCAATTCAATGGGTCGGGTGGCGATTGGGCTGGCAAAAGTTGAATCAACCACAAACAGGGCATTGGCTGATTTTGCCAGTTTTGAGGCAGCCGCCAAATCGGTTATGCGGAGCAACGGATTGGATGGCGTTTCTACCCAGATCATTTTTGTATTGGGTCGCATTGCATTTTCTATCTGCATCAAATCTGAGGTGTCCACGGTCGTGACTTCAATATTCTTACGCGGCAGATGATCTCGGGCGATTTCTGCAGTGCCGGGATAGTTGGTATTACTGATAATCAGATGATCGCCGGGGTTTAGCTGGCTAAACAGAATAGCCGAAGAGGCGGCCATACCCGATGCGAATGCAATACATTGCTCCGCGTTTTCAAGCAGGGCAAGTTTGGTTTCGAGCTGGCGAATGGTGGGGTTGGCCCAGCGGGTATAAATGAAAGGTGTATTTTCATCCGCATTGTTCACCGAAAAGCTGATAGGTTCTTCGACAACATAGGTGCTGGACATGACAATATTCGGTGACGATGCGCCGGTTAATTTGTCGGGGTTTTCGCCGCCATGAATGGCGGTGGTTTGTATACCTTTTAAATTTGACTTTTTACTCATGATTTTATTGCATTAGCTAGTCAATAGTTTTTACAGATTGATAGAAATAGACTAAATTTGGATTGTATAGAATTACTGATACAAAAATGACCTAATGTTCCGAAAAATTTTATTTTCAATTGATATTCTAAATCGGCAATATTGCAGTGGCTGGTGTTTCCGTCGAATTTTTCGTAAAAGTCCGGTGAAGCTGTCATTTTTTCAGGATGAAAGGTGCCTTGGGGAAGCCGTATCTTCGATGGAACGCCAAGACCTGTTAGAACAAAACCTTCATCCCACGGGGCGCTGTGGTTTTGAATGTCAGTTTTCGGATGACTTGGAATCTGTAAATGATCGACCGATTACGATTTATGCCAATAATGGGTCCAGGCCAATTGCGACAATTGCCATGGATCAGGTTCTGGATGTGTTTAGGCCAAAAAATCCGGGATTATTTTTTATGCATATCCCAAAGACCGCGGGAACCTCATTTCATAATTATTTAAAACAATACTTCGGCTACGGGAAGATAGAAACCCATATTGAAAAGTATACATTGGCGAAACAGCAACGGTTGATTAACCAACGCGATTGCTTAACTGGACATATTCCGCTGGAACATATTGCGAACATTTACAACGGTTTGAAACATGTGGATTTGCATTCAATGGTTCGCAATCCGATTAAACAGATTTGTTCCCACCTGGACTGGATCAGGGGCATTGCGATTCAACCCCAGAGTGAGTTCTTTGGGCAACACCATCCGTTGATTCAGAAAATGGGAATGGCGTTAAACCAGGTCGATTTAACTTGTGCAGACAACCTGGGGCAAATTGTAAACAATCTGGATGGCTTTCAAATCGATTTTTTTGACAATATCCAAACCCGATATTTCCTCGACTATCGACCCGATTGTGTCGGTCCAAAAGACCTGGAAAATGCTATAGGAAATCTGAAACTATTTAGAACCATCGGTGTTACCGAAAAATATGACGATTATCTGAAAATGTTCTGTGAATCCTACGATTTAAAATATACCCAAATCCCGGGGGCACACAATCCGTCAAAAGTAAAAAAATCATTTGATTCTTCAAGTCCCGAACTCATCACAGCACTGGATCCGCTTATTAAATTTGACCAACAGTTATACGATCATATACTTGCTCGAAATGCCTGATCCGTCAGTAATATTCTTCCCGTTCGTAACCAGGCCTGGGCCTTTAGTATCCAAGCCTGGGATTCACCTGGTTTTCCAGCTCTTTGCCATTAATATATCTTTCCATATTTTCGAAAAATACATTTAATGTCATCGGCACATAGGCATTACCATCGTCCGCGGAGATGTGGGGAGCCACAATCAAATTAGGCACCTCCCAGAATGGCGAATCGGTGGGCAGGGGTTCCTCGTCGAATACATCCAGTATGGCACCGCTCATGGAACCATCTTTTAGCTTATCTACTAGCGCCTCGTAATCCACCACAGCGGCCCGACCGATATTCACCAAACCCGCGCCGGATTTTAATAAGTTGAGGCGTCTGCGATCGAGCAGATTTCGGGTTTCATCGGTCAATGGGGTTACTACAAAAACATAATCCCCACGGGGTAGAACTTCATCAATATCTTTCACCGCAAACATTTCATTGACTTCGTCGATTAACCTACCGTGTCGACTGACACCAATAACATGGAGTCCGATTGCTTTGGCGTGGGCAGCAACGGCTTTACCAATGCTGCCAACACCGATTAGAACAACGGTTTTTCCGGCAATGGGGGTGGAATATATAGAATCATAAGTTGCGGTACGTTGGTTGGTCATGATTGCCGGCATGGCATTGTGCAGCATCAGTATAGACATTAGCCCAAATTCACCCCCTTTAGCGGCATGAACGCCTTTGTTATTTATTAGCGTAACCGAATCGGGTAACCAATCCATCGGCGTCAGATGTTCTACCCCTGCGCCGATAATATGAATCCATTTTAAATTGGGGGCAACTGATGCCAAATTTACCGTAGGCAAATTCCAGGCAACCAGTACTTCTGAATCTGCCATGGATTGAGAAAAATGATCTGTATCCCAGTCGATAAATACATCGAGCTGCTCTGCTACTTCCGGATAATTCTTCGCTGCCGCTTCATATCGTTCACGGGTAATGGTAAAAACTTCTTCGCCCTCTGGAGTATTGGGGAATGAATCTGGTGCAAAGTGATTATTTTTGATATGTACCCTGATTTTTTTGTCGTTTCCCACGCGCTTAAATTTTCTTTAACGATTTAATAATGTAGTCATCTCGGTCTGATCCCTTTCGATCGTCGCCATAAAAAATGATATCCATGACCTGGTCATTCACTTGTTGAAGTTGCTTTGGATCAGCTTTATTATTTTCAAATGGAGAACGAATAACGGTATCGCTGCCATGGGTGGGGATAATGCCATCAGCCAGATCCGCAGGCTGGGGTGGCGATTTTCCTTTGGCCAAATCACGCATTAGCCGACGCAGCCGCCGACGATACAGGGTTACGCCGCGGTCCCCGGTGACCAGGTATTCTTTTTCATGTTCTGATATTGGCCCCATGCCTTCAACCGCTTCCACATCTCCAGGACTGGCCTGACGCTCAGCGTAGGTCCGGTCAATTATTTCACCTTGTTCCATACGTTCCATACCTTCTTTGGTATTAAACTCCATGGGATCTCCTCGCTCACCAAAATTACCCCAGGCAAATGCAATACAATTTTCATCATTCACAGGAACCACCCAACGGGTGAAAGCGCTGCGCCCAAAATATCGGGTTTGTGTGCCATCGGTAGAAAATGCTGCCCCGGATTGAGTGAAGTTCGGCAAAATTAATTCATTGACCCGCACCCAGGCATTGTCTTTCACGCGGCGGGTAGCGGTACCCAAAAACCGGATCTTGTCACGCTCGTAGAATTGAATCTCACCACATTTTCCAAATCCTTCGGTAAATTGACTGTTGTGTAGAAATGCGGTGTGTACCGGATCAACAATGGCATCCAGAACCTGAATCCAGTTACATTTGAAGGCTGCCGCATAGGGCGACATCACCATATCTTCCATTTCATAGGCATCATAAATTGGAAAAGGCGGGATTTCCCCGGGCGGACCGAGATAAGCAAAAATCAGACCACGAAATTCTTTGACCGGGTATGCGCCGAGCCTTCGTGATTGTTTGACTTTTAATGCAGGTTCAGAATCTTCCGGGTCACCCGGAATTTCTAAAATGGTTCCGTCAACATCGAATAACCAGCCGTGGTAGCAACAACGAATTCCCTTTTCCTCACATGTCCCATATTCCAGGGATGCCCGGCGATGAGGGCAATTTTTATGTACCAGCCCAAATTGCCCGCTTTTATCGCGAAACAACACCAGCTCTTCACCCATGATTTTAATCAGCTTTGGGTGTTGGCCGAGATCCTGGGTCAAGCTTACAGGCTGCCAGTAGCGTCGCAGATATTCACCACAGGGCGTCCCAGTCCCGGTTTCCGCTATTTCATGATCATAGTCACCTATCCAGTTTTGATCATAACCGCAATAGGCATCGAAATTATCTCTATTCTGAATCATATTTCACCAATAACTATATAATAAATAAGGTTAATTATTGTCAATTAATACCAACAAATACCATTCCCTGGTCAATCTTCGTAGCATAGGTTTTTAGATCAACCATGGCCGGCGCAGACATTGCCTTTCCTGTTTTGATATCGAACAAAGCCTGGTGCAGGGGGCATTCCACACAACCATCTTCCATGAAACCATCGGAAAGATAGGCGTGTTCGTGGGTACAGATATCGTCAATAGCATATATCCCATCGTCCAGTTTGCAAATTGCAATGATGATTTCTCCAATTTTTACCTGGGTTGGTTCTTCGTCATCGAGGTCAGCTTGCGCAACGGTTTCATGCCAGGTTAAATCGTTTGCCGTCATGGATTAATTTATGCACTAAGGATTTTCTAATAGCCGGACAGTATCCCATCATGGTTAGACGATCAATAACTTCTATCACAGATTGGTGAAAATTTATTGATGTCAATGAAAACCAAAAATCGTGATCTATTGCCGCAGTCTAAAGTTATAATGTAAATCTTATGGAAGCGAGAAAAAATTATGAGACGCAGTAGAAAGGCTAAAATTGTTGCAACCTTGGGCCCGGCAAGTTCAACGAAAAGAATCATATCGAAACTATTCGATTCTGGAGTGGATGTTTTTCGTTTGAACTTCAGTCACGGAAGTCATGAAGATCACAGCGAGCGGGTAGATATTATTCGGGACATCGAAAAGAAAAAAGGCCGTCCCATCGGCATTTTGGTTGATATTCAGGGACCCAAGCTCCGATTGGGAAAATTCAAAAAGGATTCTGTTGAATTAAAAAAAGGCAATAAGTTTCGCCTGGATCTGGATCCGACACCTGGAAATAAAAGTCGCGCACCGCTACTTCACCCAGAAATTTTTGCAGCCCTGTCGAATGACAGTGAATTAATGATCGATGATGGTCGAGTTCGGTTAAAGGTAACGGATAGCGGTCCAGATTACGCGGAAACCATGGTCATCGTCGGTGGGCCGGTGAGCGACAACAAGGGCGTGAATGTGCCTGGGGTAATTTTGCCCATATCAGTAATCACCGAAAAAGATCACGCTGATCTGAAATATGCTTTGAAACTGGATATCGACTGGGTCGCCCAGTCCTTTGTTCAGCAACCCGAAGATGTTAAAGAACTAAAAGCCATTGTTGGAGATAAAGCGAAGATTTTGGTCAAGCTTGAAAAACCGTCCGCGGTAGACAAACTAGATGAGATTCTGGAAATCTGTGATGGGGTGATGGTGGCCAGGGGCGATCTCGGGGTAGAACTGCCGCCGCAGCAGGTGCCGGTGGTACAGAAACAAATTATTCGGAGATGTCGCCAGGTGGGTAAACCCGTTGTCATCGCCACCCATATGCTGGATTCCATGGTCACCGCGCCCGTCCCCACCCGGGCTGAAGCATCCGACGTTGCTACTGCGGTATACGATGGCGCAGATGCAGTGATGTTGTCCGCTGAATCCGCAGCGGGAGACTATCCTGTGAACTCGGTAGAGATGATGGATAGGATAATTCACGAAGTTGAGCACGATCCAGCTTATGCCGCGATACTTGATGCCCAGCGCCCGGAACCCGATCCCACCACCGCAGATGCGATTTGCAATGCGTTACAAACCGTAACGACCATATTGTCGTCTTCTACCACAGTGACCTATACCGCTTCGGGTAGTACATCACTACGTGCGGCTCGGGAGCGGCCCCATGCGCCCATTCTGAGTCTGACCCCATCGTTGCGTACCGCCCGATATCTTGCATTGGCCTGGGGCGTGCACGCGGTGACCGTAGACGTTGCTAATGAGGATGCTGATTTGATGCAAGTGATTAATACGGCGAAAGACATTTCAGTACAAGAGAAATTTGCCAAACCCGGTCAGGCTGTTGTTGTAGCCGCAGGCTTGCCATTTGGTACATCGGGCACAACCAATTTACTTCACATTGCCTGGATTGAATAAGTTTAAGTTTGGGTTAATTCTTCACAGCTCAAAAAATTCTATATGCCCGGGGATTTAAAAACAGCACTGAAACGCAATGTGTATGGCAATGCTATCGCACGGAAGGTATTGATTGTTCCATATTATGTATTGCGCCAGATTTATAATTTTTTTCGCTTTGGCGCTTCAGATCCAGGCGAGTATTTTATATTTCCACAAAGTAGCCTGGTTTATCTGATTAACTCCAAAGTTGCTCAGACGTCGATTACCCAATCCGCCAGAAAATCTAAAGGCGTTAGTGAGTCGGGTTCTCGAACCTATCACCTCCGGGCCAGACATGTCGAATTACAAGTTTACCTTTGTGCGAAATCCTTTCGATCGTCTCTATTCCTGTTATATGGGTAAGTATCACACCGCCTATGGAAAGGGCACCGATTTTTATGGGGAATTTGATTACTACCTGTTAGGGTATTTGAAACGAGACAAGGGTTTTGAAAACTTTGTAGATAAAATATTCAAAATTCCCGATGCCTGGTCCGACCGGCATTTCAAGTCCCAGTACTTTTTAATCTTTGGCCGCCAATCAACCGTGTGAAATTTATTGGTAAGTATGAAAACCTGATAAATGACTTCGAGAAAAATAAGGAACAATTTGACCTCGGAGAAATACCCCATTTCAATCCGTCGGGCAAACAGAACTGGCCGCTAGCCTATACACCCGAATTGCTTGAGAAAGTTTATTATCGATATCGAAAAGACTTTGATACCGGGTACCCCGAAGCAAGGGTGGAGTTGCTGGAGTTTTTAAACAGCCAGGATAAATAACTAACGTTAACATTGGATTCAGACAATGTGGATATTTCTTTAACTTTGAAGTTTAAAACCTGTATAGCCATCTGCGGCAATCTGGTCACAAATTTTTAAGTAGGGCGGCACACCAGGAAAGGGCATGAACACCCGGGGCTTATCCGTTATATTGGCCCCCAGGTACCACGAGTCACAACTTTGATACAGGGTTTGATTGACCACATTATTAACCGTGTTTGCCCAACCCTGCTCAGCTTCTGCTGTGGCTTCAATACAATTTAGATGGTTTGTTTGCATAAATTTAACGCAATTTGAAATCCAGTTCACATGGTATTCGATGCTGGATAACATGTTGCTCAAAACTGATGGGCTGCCCGGGCCGGTAATGGTGAAAAAATTCGGGAAGTCATTGATCATCAAACCCAGGTAGGTTTGTGGTCCTGCTTGCCATTTCCCCGCCAGATTAGTTCCATTTCTACCGCGAATATCGATTGTATTTAATGTGCCGGTCATGGCATCAAATCCGGTAGCCAACACAACAATGTCAACGCTGTATTCTATTCCGTTAACCATGGGACCTTTATCCGTTATTCGTGAAATACCCTGCTGGCTAACGTCGATTAGTGATACGTTGTTTCGGTTAAATGTCGAATAGTAATCGCTGTCCACACACAATCGCTTACAACCCAGGGTGCTTTTGGGGCTCAGTAATGCCGCAGTTTGTGGGTCATCAACGATTTCCTGAATTTTCCCCCGCACAAATTCTGCCGCAGTCAGGTTTGATTCGGCATTCAATAATAGATCGCCAAAGGTGCCGGTAAAAGTCAGGCCGCCCTGTTTCCACCGGCGTTTATATTGTCTGAGGCGATCCTCAAGACTAAACGACATTGCAGATTCGGTCACAATTTCCTGGGCCACGCCATTACGCGCCAGTTTTGCCGCAGATCGAAGTTCGCGATAGCGTGATTTAATTCCTTCCTGTTCTCCAGCTTTAAATGGTCTGTTATTTGCCGGCACAACGTAATTAGGCGTGCGCTGGAAAATGTTTAGATGGTCGGCCTGTTTGGCGATCACAGATGTCGCTTGAATCCCCGATGATCCGGTACCAATCAAGGCAACGCATTTGTCGGTAAAGTTCACAGGTTCGTGAGGCCATCGGCCAGTGTGATATATCTCGCCGTGGAAATTTTCAAGGCCTGAAATTTTGGGATCGTTGGGTGTAGACAAACAGCCCGTTGCCATAATACAAAAACGCGAAATTACTACCTGTGCTGAATCCTTATCGTCGACAAATGAAATTGCCCATAGGGGTGTTGTGGAGGTGCTATCTTCTTTTACAATTACGGAATCGACTCGGCTATTGAATAGAATATTTTTTCGAAGGTCAAACCGATCTACGACATGATTGGCATAGGATAATATTTCGGGCTGGGTTGCATAGCGCTCGCTCCACTTCCACTGCTGCTGCAAGTCATTCGAAAACGAATAGGAATACTGCATGCTTTCGATATCACAGCGTGCGCCTGGATATCGATTCCAGTACCAGGTACCGCCGACACCATCGGCTTTTTCGATGACCAGGGTTTCGAGGCCTAATTGCCTGAGGCGATGTAACATATACATGCCAGCGAACCCCGCGCCAACAATCACAGCATCCACGGTTTTAAATTGGGTATTCAAAGATTTACCACACCGCCGTCGACATTTATAACCTGGCCAGTTATGTAAGAAGCAGAATCAGACATTAAAAATTTTATGACACTTGCGATTTCTTCTGGCTGCCCCAATCGACCCAGGGGAATTTCATCAATCAAATTTTGGCCGCGATTCTTGATTAATTCCGCTGGCATAGGGGTGTCGATAACGCCAGGCGTAATTGCGTTTACCCGAATTCCAGGTGCCAGCTTTCGAGACAGGGCTCGAGTCATGCCCACAAGCCCACCTTTGGCGGCAGAATAAGCGATTTATTTTGGACTTCCACGATTAAAAGCCAGTGAAGAAATAAAAACCATGCTGGAATTTTGTGTAACATCCATTTTTTTGGCAATCAAACCAGCCAGGTGATAACCATTGGTCAGATTATTTTGGATAGCGCGTTCATAGGTTTTCACTGGGTAATCATCGTCTTTTTCGAATACCCCGGCCAGATGAGCAAATCCAACTATTGTCCCTTCAATTTCATCAACAATGGATTTACACTCTTGCCGATTAGCCAAATCGGAAACAACGCCCTTGCAAATTCCATCAAGGGATTCCATATCTTTCAAAACGCAAGCCAGTCTATCCGAGCTGGCATCAATGCAAACCAGTTTTACATCCGGCCCATATAGGGTGCTTAATGTCGCCTTTCCAATTCCGCCTGCGGCGCCCGTTACGACAATGGTTTTCAACTATTTTGAATTCGCTCTTATTAGTGGCGTGATTATCTATTAAAAGCTGTTTATTTTTGTTCGAGTTGCTTTGGATTTTGTTCGTTAACTTAGGAGTCAGTTGCTGCTCTAAATATAATATTTATCAATTTTTGATTTCAAAACTTATCACGACGACCTTTGTAACTTGCAAATATATCACCCAAATCATCATCTTCCCGGGACAGCGTTGGCTCATGTCCCTCTTCGAGAACAATATCGAATTCTGGTGAATGGGTTGGTTTATTGGATGGAGTCGAACTTACCTGATCATCAATTTCCTCATAACCTGCGGGCTCGATTATTTTATATTCCAGTCCGCCTAAAATTCTATGCAGCAATCCAGGTTTTAGCTGTAGATCTTCTGGTTCGATATTGACGTTCATCGCCAGTATCTGGCTCCGACCATCATCAGCCAATGCCTTTCCAATGGTTCTGGGGAGATACCCCCATTTTCGGAATTGTCGGAAAACCTTGACATACTCACCACTCTTGCCAGGTATCAGTAGTTTTACGGTTGTTGGCATTGCATTATGACACTAGTTAATTTATCTAATCAGCCTCCACTTAGTTTTAATTTATCGCCATCAAATCCCATACACTAAAACAAATAATGCGAAGCAGAAGATGGTTCGATCACAGTATGCTACTTACGATTAACCATTTGCTTTAATCTATCCGGTGTATAGAATTTTGATTCTCGTCTGAATCTTTTTTGCTCTGCAATTATTTGTCCGATTTGCCAATATACCAAATAGGCTGCAGCTGCCATAACCCAGATAATTTCAGTGCCTTCAAAAGGATAAAGTACGCCAATATCGCTGATATTGCCTGCCCAATTTACAAATGATCCAGTATTCATGACTCGTTCCTCATTTTAATCTGTTTATTTGATGGCGAATGGCTTCATTTACCGCCTTCTCATCTCTCATTTCTGCGTGTAATGTCACAATATCGAGACCAGCTAACTCCAGGTTTCTGGGAATTCTCAGGACACCAAATCCATTTAAGATTTTGGCGATAATCCAGCCTGGGCAGAAGCCAAGTACAAAGAACATGATAATGGCGCCCATAAATTGACCTATTGGATTGATGGTTGCGTAATCTGGATTTGGTGAAGCTGGATAGCCCCATAGCATGAATCCACAAATTACAACACCGAAAAATCCGGCGTAGCCGTGTACTGCCACAGCACCAACTGCGTCATCCAGTTTGAACGTTCGTTCCATCCAATGATGCATCTTGAATGCAATCACGGCACCGATTGCGCCTATAAACATTGCCTGTAATGGATGGTATAGATCGTTGCCTGCGGAAGCCGCGATGATGCCCGCCAATCCAGAGGAATAAGTCCAGAATGGGTCTCCTTTGGAGACAATAAAACCTGCCATCAGTCCACCGCTTAGAGATAACAAGAAATTGAATGTTATTGCACTCAATGTAGTGGGCGTATAATAAATCGTGGTCGCAGAATAAAAAACCTCATCGCCAGACTGGACATCTATAATTGGAATATTACAGGCAACATAAAATCCCCAAAATCCAGCATATATAAGAAATAGCCCAATGGTAACTAACCATGGGTTTCGCGGATTAATGTTGCGCGGGGTGCCATCAGGTGCAAATTTACCAATTCTGGGACCTAAAACCATTAATACGCCAAGGGCGAAACCCCCAGCAATGGCATGTATTACCCCAGATGCATAGGCATCGTGATATCCGAGCAGCTGGACCATCCAGCCATCGGGTGACCATCCCCAAGCCGCATCGATGACCCAAAATACAGAGCCGATGGATACCGCTAACACCCAAAATGCACCTGACGCAATTCTTTCAATAACACAACCCGATACAATTGACGCCGCGGTCCAGGAAAAGAGCAAAAATGCAGCCCAGAATACACCATTAATTCGGGCCCAATCTCCCGCACCAGGATCCGTTCCCCCACCCATATGCGCACCCATCAATGGGCTCGCAGGAGAAGACCACACATCAATGCCTTCGGGTATGCCCCCTGTGATTCCCGGACCGTTAGTAAATGCAAAATATATCCACCAGCCAAAGAGATAAAATGAAACAGTTACCAAAGGAATCAGCATGGTATTTTTCATCAGTGTGGAAAGATGACTTTTATATCTCGATGCACCTACTTCATACATGCAAAAGCCAATATGAATAAAGAACATTAAGACTACTGTTTGCCAGTAATAGTACTCGGTGAAAATAACTGTTAACGACGAAAGTGGATCATTCATGGCTAGTCCTGTTTGAATTTTTAATTGAAATTATTTTCTTTGAATTTTAATGTCAAATTATGATCGAAATCATACACCTGACTTTATGGGTACTATTTTATACACTAAATTAACCAGATTGTAAGAATAATGGAACGAATTTTGACACACGCTGAATTCATTATAATGTCCAACTTACACGTTGCATGATTCATTTTGTCTATCTCACCTGTGTTTGTACTCAGGTCTGTACGATAAAAGAATTGTAAATTTAGATTATATAGATATATTAGATGAGCATTCAATTCTAGTCTGATGTCGATAGAATATATTAGATTTAGAATGTACAAGATATGATGATTTATTCCTATTGCGCACTCCCTATGTAACGATCTATGACGAAACCGCTGGCACTAGCCATAGTTATCCCGGTATTTAACGACTGGGAATCAGTTAATCAACTGATACCAGAGGTAATATCTTCTGTTTCCAAATTTGATAATCGCGAAATAGTGGTTTTTTTGATTGATGATGCCTCAACCGAGGCGCATGCAATTGATTTTCACGAAAAAATCAAAGTAGATAATTTGATATCAGTTAATATCCTGAAACTGGCCCAAAATGTTGGTCATCAGGCTGCAATAATTGCTGGTTTGATTGAGGTCGAAAAATCTCAATTATTTTCCCAGGTTATTGTAATGGATGGTGATGGTGAGGACTCGCCAGAAGATTTACACCCCATGTTGGAAGCCATTCGCAATGAGCCAAATAAGATAATTCTTGCAAAAAGAAAGAGTCGATCAGAAGGTGCATGGTTTGCCTGCTTCTACTGGCTGTACAAGACTTTTTTTAGGCTATTGACGGGGGATAAAATTACCTATGGTAACTTTTGCGTCATACCCGCTTCCCACCTCAAGCAAATTTTAGCGAAACCTGAATCAAGGTTGCATTTTGCGGCCACAATCTGCTCACTAAATTTGCCCTCAACCGAGGTCAGAGTTAATCGGGGCAAGCGGTACTTTGGGCAATCTAGTATGAACTTCAGCAAACTCGTATTGCATGGTTTTATTGCCATTGCAATTTATGCAGACCTGGTTTTTGTTAGAGCACTTGTTATGGCGGTTTCATTGGCTTTTCTGACCTTAGTTGGGTCGGTGGCTGTGGTGAGTACAAAATTGTTCACTGATTTGGCCATACCTGGATGGGCGACTTATTTTCTAGGAATTTTACTGGTTATATTCGTGCAGGCAGTTGCGCTTTGCTTTGTCAGTATTTTCCTGACATTGAACCATAAACTGTCGCCCGCAATTTCAAGTCGGGAAGCGTTGGCTGGAATCATTCAGGAAAAAATAACTGTTTTGTAATGACAAAATTGATGATTATTTTGATACCACGATCTATCTTGATGTTTTGGAGCATATCGAGAATGATGAAAAAGAAGTAGCCCTGGCGCATCAACATCTATTCAATGTTTTTGATCACGCAATCGGTCATCACCAGCGATACAGTGCAAACCAATTGAGTGATATTGTGCGGTAAAATGGATTCGTTATTGAAAGTGCAATTTACCTTGATTCAATGGGATATTTTCTTTCATTGGCAAACAGACTGCTTTTCAAATCGTCATCACCAGGTCTTGGTCAAATAATCGTTTGGGATAAAATTGCTGTTCCCATTTCCCGATTCATAGACCCACTGATTTTGAATAAATGGAGGAAGTCGGTGTTGGTGATCGGCAAGAAAACTACAGATCTGGGTTAAATCGGTATTGCTGAATTACAAAGGATTTTATGTTGTATCCAACTTATTTTTATTTACTTGCATTTCAATTCGCAGCTTGAAAACTGGAAGTAACTTGCCATCGTATCTAACAACATTGAAAACTAATTTGAGATTACAAAAATCGTGAAACTTATAGATAAACGAACGATATCTATAGCGTTACTGATTTTTGCGGTTACGTTAATTCTCGCTTTATTTGTAATCAAAATTGTTGTATCTCCTCATAAGTCGAGTTAAAGTTTCAGGAGGTAGCAACACTGTGTGGTACTGTATAATCTGCCAGATCAAACCCGAAAATTTTAATTTATGAACATTCACGAATATCAGGCCAAATCCCTGTTGTCGGAATTTGGCGTTGCCGTCCCCAGTGGACAGGTTGCATTTACTGTGCCCGAAGCGCTTGAAGCTGCAAAAGCTCTGGGCGGTCCAGTTTGGGTGGTCAAAGCCCAGATCCATGCCGGCGGACGAGGTAAAGGCGGTGGTGTAAAAGTGGTTGATTCAATGGACAAACTTGAATCCGCTGCCAATGACATATTGGGAATGCAGTTGATAACCCATCAGACCGGCCCCCAGGGCAAGGAAGTGAAACGCCTTTATATAGAGGATGGCTGTGATATTGCCAAAGAACTTTATCTCGGCATGCTGGTTGATCGCGGCTCAAGCCGAATTACGGTGATCGCATCCACCGAAGGCGGTATGGATATTGAAGAAGTTGCGGCCAATACGCCGGAAAAAATTAACACCGTGGTGATTGATCCTGCTACCGGACTACAGCCGTTTCATGCCCGCAAGCTGGCTTTTGGCCTGGGCTTGAGTGGCAAACAGGTGGGTTCAGCGGTTAAGTTTCTGAGCGCAATGTATCGTGCATTTACCGAACTCGATGCCAGCATGGTTGAAATTAATCCATTGGTGGTAACCGGGCAAGGGGACCTCATCGCCCTGGACGCCAAAATGAATTTCGATAGCAATGCGCTATATCGACAGGCAAAGGTTGAAGCATTGCGCGACATAGACGAAGAGGACCCAGCTGAGGTCGAAGCCAGTGAGCACGACCTTAACTATATTAAACTCGACGGCTCCATTGGTTGCATGGTTAATGGAGCGGGTCTTGCCATGGCTACCATGGATATCATTCAATTGTATGGCAGCTCCCCGGCAAATTTTCTCGATGTCGGTGGTGGCGCCACTGCGGAACGGGTGACCGTTGCATTTAAAATAATTTTGTCAGACCCCAATGTCAAAGGCATTCTGGTCAATATATTTGGTGGCATCATGCGTTGCGATGTCATAGCTGAAGGCATCGTCGCCGCGGCAAAAGAAGTCAAACTCGATGTGCCTTTAGTGGTACGACTTGAAGGCACCAATGTAGACAAGGGTAAACAGATATTAGCCGATTCCGGATTAGCTATCGTCTCAGCGGATAATTTGGGAGATGCTGCCGAGAAAGTGGTCAAAGCTGTGGGAGGGACGAGTTAATGTCAGTTTTAGTTAATAAAAATACCAAAGTAATTTGCCAGGGGTTTACTGGTTCCCAGGCGACTTTTCATAGTGAACAGGCCATTGCCTACGGTACCAAAATGGTGGGCGGAGTAACTCCGGGTAAAGGCGGCATGAGTCATCTCGATCTGCCGGTGTTCAATACCGTTGACGAAGCTGTTTCATCAACCGGGGCCAATGCCAGTGTAATCTATGTGCCGCCGCCATTTGCCGGTGACGCCATTCTGGAGGCCATTGACGCCAAAATTCCATTGATTGTATGTATTACCGAAGGTGTGCCTGTACTGGATATGATCCGGGTCAAACGCGCTCTGGAAAACTCAGCCTGTCGACTGGTGGGCCCAAATTGTCCTGGGGTCATAACTCCTGAAGAGTGCAAGATCGGCATTATGCCGGGACACATACACAAGAAAGGTAGCGTGGGCATCATCTCCCGATCCGGCACCTTGACCTATGAAGCGGTTGCGCAAACCACAGCGGAAGGGCTGGGGCAAAGTTCCTGTATCGGTATCGGCGGTGATCCGGTTAACGGTACTAATTTTATCGATTGCCTCGATATGTTTCTGAACGATGATGAAACCCAATCAATTATAATGATTGGAGAAATTGGAGGTACCGCTGAAGAAGAAGCGGCGGAGTTCATAAAACAACACAAAATCAAAAAGTCTATATGTGGATTTATTGCCGGTGTAACTGCACCACCAGGTCGGCGCATGGGACATGCCGGGGCGATAATTGCTGGGGGCAAAGGTGGTGCTGACGATAAAATTGAGGCATTAAAAAGTGCCGGCGTCGCCGTTGCTGATTCGCCGGCCACGCTGGGTAGCACTTTAAAATCCATGATTTCCTGATTTTGTGTCAATATAGTTGTATCGACATCAAATTAATTGATGTTCTAAATTGCTATTGATAAAAATTGACTTATAATCCGCGCCGAAAAACTGCATAAGTTGTTGTTAAACCAAAACTATACCTGATTTTTGAAATCCCGGAGAGAACACAGAGAATGAGCGCGGTTAAGACAGAAGCGATGAAAAGAGGTCATCCGGGTAAAGGCAAGAAGCGAACCAGCGCCACCCCAAAAGGACGTCAGGTCGTTCCAACAGCACGGGAAAGTGTTTTGGAATTACTGGGTGACGGGCCGCTACGGCGGGACCTGTTAATCGAATATTTGCACCTGTTGCAGGACAAATATAGTTGCATTTCCAGCGAACATATTGCGGCCCTTGCCGGAGAGATGAAATTAGCACAAACCGAAGTTTATGAGGTTGCTACATTTTATGCCCACTTCGATGTGGTCAAGGAAGGTGAAACCCAACCCGCTGGTACTACCATCCGTGTTTGTGACAGTATTGCCTGTCAACTTGCTGGTGCTGAGACTCTGCTGGGTGAGCTGCAAAAAGACGCATCTAAAGATATTCGAGTACTTCGGGCACCCTGCATGGGGCGATGTGAAATGGCGCCGGTTGCTGAGGTCGGTCATAACCACATTGGCTCTGCAACCACCCAACAAATACTGGAAGCAGCGGCAAAAGGTCACACCCATCCAGAAAAAATTAAATACATCGACTATGCGGGGTATATCAAGGATGGTGGTTATGCGCTTTTAAAATCCTGCCTCAACGGTGATGTAACCCCAGAAGATATTATAGACAAGTTGGATAAATCCGAGCTCAAAGGTCTCGGTGGCGCTGGATTCCCAACCGGCCGCAAGTGGAATATCGTACGCGGATTTGACGGACCGCGGTATATGGCCGTTAACGGAGACGAAGGCGAGCCGGGTACGTTCAAGGATCGATATTACCTGGAAACTGACCCCCACCGATTTATTGAAGGTATGTTGATCGGTGCCTGGGCGGTAGGAACAGAAATTAGCTATGTTTATATTCGAGATGAATACCCAGGTATCATCGAAGTACTAAAGAGCGAAATCGAAAAAGTACAATCTGCAGGTCTTGCAGACCACGTTGAAATTGAAATCAGGCGGGGTGCAGGAGCGTATATTTGTGGTGAAGAGTCCGCCATGATTGAATCCATTGAAGGCAAACGGGGACTGCCACGAAATCGTCCACCCTATGTTGCCGAAGTTGGATTGTTTGGCAGACCCACCCTGGAGAATAATGTAGAGACCTTGTTTTGGGTCAGAGATATCGTTGAGAAGGGTCCCGAATGGTATGCCGATGCAGGAACCAATGGCCGCAAAGGCTGGCGCAGTTATTCTGTGTCCGGGCGAGTCAAAAATCCTGGGGTCAAGCTCGCCCCCGCTGGAGTTACAATTAATGAACTGATCAATGATTATTGTGATGGCATGGTTGAGGGGCATACCTTCAAAGCCTATTTACCAGGCGGAGCATCCGGCGGTATATTACCCGCATCCATTGGCGAAGTTCCGCTGGATTTTGGTACCCTCCAGGAATATGGTAGTTTTATTGGGTCCGCAGCGGTTGTGGTGTTTAGCGATGCGGACAATATGAAAGATGTAGCTTTAAATTTGATGCGGTTTTTTCAGGATGAAAGCTGCGGGCAATGTACGCCATGTCGGGTCGGAACAGAAAAAGCAGTTAAAGTGATGCTTCAACCAAAATGGGATACGGAATTGTTGCAGGATTTAAGCACGGTGATGACCGATGCTTCTATTTGTGGCTTGGGCCAAGCTGCGGGGAATCCAATTAACTGTGTGCTCAAACATTTTCCGGAGGATCTATAATGTCGGGTAAAAAAGAAACGGGTGGAATTAAATTTACCCTTAACGGAAAGTCTGTGTCCGCAGCTGATGATGAAACAATCTGGCAGGTTGCAAATCGACAGGGCGTAGAAATTCCTCACTTGTGTTATTCCCCTAAAGTGGATTATCGGCCCGACGGCAATTGCCGCGCCTGCATGGTGGAAATCGAAGGCGAGCGAGTTCTGGCGGCGTCCTGTTTGCGAAAACCAACGGTCGGCATGGTGGTTACCTCGTATACCGTTAAAGCGACAACCGCGCAAAAACTAGTAATGGAGCTATTGGTCGCTGACCAGCCCGCAAGGGAAGTTGCCCACCAGAAGGATTCCCAACTATGGCAGTGGGCAGACAAACTTGCCGTTAATGACAGCCGATTTCCTAAACGAGAAACCCCGGTTGCTGATACCAGCCATCCGGCAATGCATGTTGCCCTGGATGCCTGCATACAGTGTAATTTATGCGTTCGGGCATGCCGTGAAGTCCAGGTCAATGATGTAATCGGCATGGCGTTCAGAGGCCATGAAGCGAAAATAGTTTTCGATCAGGATGATCCCATGGGGCAAAGTACCTGTGTGGCCTGTGGAGAGTGTGTTCAGGCCTGTCCGACCGGCGCGCTAATGGAAGCAACATTGGTGGATGAGAAAGGTGTCCACAAGGCTGATGAGCTGACCGAGCAACATAGTGTATGCCCCTATTGTGGTGTTGGCTGTCAGATTACCTATCAGATAAAAGATAATGATATTAAAGCGGTTCAGGGGCGTGAAGGCCCGGCAAATCGAAATCGTCTGTGTGTTAAGGGTCGGTTTGGATTTGATTATGTAAAACATCCTCATCGGTTAACCAAGCCACTAATTCGTATTGATAAAACCAATAAGAAGGGCGATATGGACCTTGATCCATCTAATTCGCTCAGTTATTTTCGTGAAGCCAGTTGGGAAGAAGCCCTGGATTTTGCGAGCAATGGTCTTAAACAGATTCGGGATGCGCGCGGCGGCAATGCATTAGCGGGATTCGGTTCCGCAAAATGTACAAACGAAGAGGCCTATATTTTTCAGAAACTGGTTCGCACCGGTTTCGGAACGAACAATGTGGATCACTGTACTCGTCTATGTCATGCATCATCAGTGGCTGCATTGCTCGAAGGTGTTGGGTCGGGCGCGGTATCAGCGCCGTTTAATGCAGTGGAAGATGCAGACTGTGTTGTGGTGATAGGTGCGAATCCTGTGGGTAATCATCCAGTAGCAGCAACATTTTTTAAGCAGGCCGCGAAAAAGGGCACACTGATTGTAATGGATCCCAGGGGCACCGCTTTAAAGCGACACGCCAAACATATGCTGCAGTTCAAGCCCGGCACAGACGTTGCTATGCTCAACAGCATATTGCACACCATTATCGATGAAAATCTTTACGATAAAGCTTATGTGGAAAAACATACCGAAGGATTTGAGAATTTAAAGAAACATATAAAAGATTTCTCACCTGAAAAAATGCAGTCGATATGTGGTATCGATGCAGAAACCTTGCGTACCGTCGCTCGAACTTTTGCAACGTCCAAAGCTTCAATAATTTTCTGGGGAATGGGTATTTCCCAACATGTACATGGGACGGACAATTCCCGTTGCCTGATTGCATTATCATTAATAACTGGCCAGATCGGTCGGCCAGGTACAGGTTTGCATCCATTGCGAGGCCAAAATAATGTTCAAGGTGCATCGGATGCGGGTTTAATTCCAATGATGTTGCCGGATTATCAATTGGTTGAGGCAGAGAATCTGCGCAGTCAATTCGAGGATGCCTGGGGCACCAAGATCGATCCGAAGAAAGGTCTCACGGTGGTAGAGATTATGGATGCCATCCACGATGATAAGATTTCAGGCATGTACGTTATGGGTGAAAATCCCGCCATGTCCGATCCTGATGTTCAACACGCCCGGGATGCCCTGGCTAAACTTGATCATCTGGTTGTTCAGGATTTGTTTTTGACCGAAACCGCTTTTTATGCTGATGTGGTTTTGCCGGCGTCTGCGTGGCCTGAAAAAGATGGCACCGTAACCAATACCAATCGTCAGATACAAATGGGGCGAGCCGCCCTGGATTTGCCTGGTGATGCGCGGCAGGACTGGTGGATTACCACCGAAATCGCCAAGCGACTCGATCTCCATTGGACTTACACCCACCCACGAGATATTTTCTCCGAAATGGGCACTGTGATGCCGTCTATGAATAATATTTCCTGGGCGCGTTTGCTGGATGAGAGCGCAGTTACCTATCCCTGTGATGCGCCTGATAAACCCGGCAATGACATCGTATTTGAAAATGGCTATCCTACTGCCAGTAAGCGAGGGAAATTGGTACCCGCCAGTTTGATACCGCCAGATGAATTGCCTGATGATAATTATCCAATGATTCTGACCACGGGCAGGCAGCTTGAACACTGGCATACAGGCTCGATGACACGGCGCAGCAATGTACTTGATCAGCTGGAACCCGAAGCGGTAGCCTCTATTTCCCCCCAGGCTTTGAGCAACCTCAAAGTTGAACCAGGAGAAAAGATCAAGGTATCTACCCGACGCGGGGTTATTGAAATTGTTGCCCGGGCGGATAGCGCATTGCCGGATGATATGATTTTTATTCCATTTTGTTATGCAGAAGCGGCGGCAAATACACTAACCAATCCAGCGCTTGATCCCGTTGGAAAAATTCCTGAATTTAAATTTTGTGCGGCAAAAGTTGAATCAGCGGTTTGAACATTAGACCATTTATGGTCCAGGTGAATAATCTGACGCAGTAATAGTCGTAAGCAGGCAAGATGGCGTTATTACAACGGAGTATCTTCCTTAACAGTTTTTGAACTTTAGCAACTAATTCTGGAATCTTTAGAAACCATAGTTAGACCAAATCATTTGAAATTTAGACCAAACATTAAACCAAACCAATGAGTGATATAGAAATTGCGCGTGCCGCGCCGATAAAACCAATCTCCGAAATTGCAGACAATCTGGGTATACCTAATGACGCCTTGGTGCCATTTGGTCATACCAAAGCAAAAGTCAGCCTCGATTATATCGAATCGTTGAAGGACAAACCCGATGCCAAATTAATTCTGGTGACTGCCATTACACCCACCCCAGCGGGAGAAGGCAAGACCACAACATCCGTTGGCTTGACCGATGGTATGAATAAAATCGGCAAAAAAACCATGGTGTGTTTGCGCGAACCGTCCCTTGGTCCGTGCTTTGGCATGAAAGGCGGTGCTGCGGGTGGCGGTTATGCCCAGGTCATTCCGATGGAAGATATCAATTTGCACTTTACCGGTGACTTCCATGCGATCACCTCTGCACATAGTTTGTTGTCGGCATTAATTGATAATCATATTTATTGGGGCAATGAAGCGGGTATTGATACTCGACGTATTGGCTGGAGACGTGTGGTCGACATGAACGATCGTGCATTGCGTCAAATTACCAATTCTCTGGGTGGGGTGGCCAACGGCTATCCGCGGGAAGACGGATTTGATATTACCGTAGCATCTGAAGTCATGGCGATATTCTGCCTGTCCAAAAGCCTGGAAGATTTACAGGAACGCCTGAGCAAAATAGTCATTGCCTATACTCGCGACCGAGAGCCTGTACTGGCTTCTGCGGTTATGGGTCCGGGGCCAATGACGGTGTTGTTAAAAGACGCCATTGAACCAAATCTGGTACAAACGTTGGAGCACAATCCGGCATTTGTCCATGGCGGCCCATTCGCCAATATCGCCCATGGTTGTAATTCAGTAATAGCCACCAAGGCTGCCATGAAGATGGCGGACTATGTGGTAACCGAAGCCGGATTTGGCGCTGATTTGGGCGCAGAGAAATTCTTCGATATTAAATGCCGTCAGGCAGGGCTGGAGCCCGATGCAGTGGTGCTGGTTGCCACTGTACGCGCGTTGAAAATGCATGGTGGGGTTGGTAAAGACGACCTTGGCAAAGAAAACGTTCAGGCGGTTAAAGATGGTTGTGTCAACATGGCACGCCACATTGAAAACATTCAATCATTTGGCCTGCCTGTTGTTGTGGCCATCAACCAGTTCAGTGCAGACACATCCGCAGAACTCGCTGCCGTAAGAGAAGCGGCAGATAGCTATGGTGTAAAAGCCATTGATGCCAATCACTGGGCTGAAGGTGGAAATGGAACTACTGAACTTGCACAAACAGTTACGGATATGGCGGACAGCGGTGTTGCCAAATTCACCACAACCTATCCTGATGACATGCCGTTGTGGGAGAAAATTGAAGCCGTTGCGACTAAAATTTATCGTGCAGATGGTATTAGTGGAGATCAGAAAACCATTAACGCGATCAAAGATCTTCAGGAAGGGGGTTTTGGAAGTCTGCCTATCTGTATCGCCAAGACCCAGTACAGTTTTTCTACTGATCCGAACCGAAAGGGCGCACCTACTGGGCATACCCTTGAAGTGCGCGAGGTCAGACTATCCGCAGGAGCAGGATTTGTAGTCGTCGTTTGCGGAGACATCATGACCATGCCGGGACTGCCCCGTGTTCCCGCGGCTAATCGCATTTGTATTAATGAAGACGGTGTTGTTGAAGGACTTTTTTAGCATTTAAAAACTTAAATCAAGAAAAGGGGCTTTTAGCCCCTTTTTTATGTACAGGATGTACGGGCCGGTTTTTGCTCCTGCAAAACCGGCACTTCCGCCTTCCCTGGCGGTCGTAGCCGCGGGCGCAGGGATGCGCAGGAGCGGCGCATGCTCAGCCTAATTTACTTAGGCATGTTTTACTTAAAAAGAATATTTAACCCCAAACTTAATACTGTCGGTACTTAAATCTCCCTTTTGAGTTGTGGTTGCCAGGCCACCTGGTCCACCGCCGGTTCTTTTCCAACTGACATCGCCAATATCAAGAAATTGATATTCTGCTGTTGCTGACCAGTTGTTGTTAAACCCGTATTCGATACCAAATCGATACAATATCGAAACAGCGGAATCTTCATCGTCAATATAAGGCGGTGTCTTTGCGGGGGCACCGACCGATCCACCATAAACCAGATCGAGATCCACCGTAGTTGAACCAATACCAAGGCCAACATAAGGCTTAATACTTGGATTGCTTAAATTAAATTGATAAATGGCGCTCAGCGATAGTGTTTTAACGTCGATATCTCCCTTCGATGCCCCCGCAGCGGCACTGAATTGTGTTCCGTTAAACGCGTTTCGGACAACGTCGTGTTCACTTTGTTGATATCCCAGTTCGAGGAAGAAGGTTCCTTTGTTATGTTTGTAAATCGATTTTCCCACTGCAATTCCCAGGCCAATTTCGGAATCGCTGCTGACGTTTATTAGTCTGGTTACACCAGCAGGTTTGGTTGTACTTCGTGTGTTTATATCATCGACGTCAACAGCTGCGATATATCCACTTACGTACCAGTCTGAATCAGCAACTGCGACAGAGGAAAAAATTATAATCAGGGATGCTACTAATATTTTTAAACTTTTCATGATTATCTCTCATCGAAAAATTATCGGGGCTGTGCGCCTCGGTTAATGAATGAAACATTTTTTGTCCAACATGTTTCTGACGAGGTTTGAGAGTAGGTTGGAAAGCTGAATGAAGACTTAATAGCGCCGCTGTATGATTTAATTGTAATTAAATGGTGAACTTGAGGCAGCTTATATTACAAATCAGTGAGGTAATCCACAGGGAATAGGGTCGTAAATGTTTTGACTGAAAAGCCCTAATTTTTATATAGGGAAAATTTAGTTTGCACCGGCATCTTTTCCCATCATAGGTTTGAAATGGGAATGTTGGAAAATTATATTTTTGTCCCCATGGCTGCTGCAATCCCCTGTTGTCGGGCATAGGTCGCAATTGCGGTATCCTGTGCACCAGTTCCAGTTAGATCGCAAACTATTATTTCTTTGTCATCGGTACGACCGCTTGCTGATCCAGCAACAACATCGCCCAATTCATCGAATGAATCGTTGAGACTATATGTACCCGCGTTTATAGCATGATGGAGCTCACCCAGGGTCTGGACCTGGGATAGGCGATCGCATATATATCGATCACAACCGCTGAGCACATCCACAGCGAGTTCGGTTTTTTGTTCATAGTCTGATCCCATGGCAATCACCAGTTGACCCAATGCAAGATCAGCAAAGTTAATCAGTGGAGAAGTTGATGCCGTTGTGGTGACGATGATGTCGGCGTTTTGACATGCTGTGTTTACAGTATCCATTACATTTGCAGACATACTGCCATCTTTATTTATCTCATCTGCAAAATTTTGTGCTTTTTCACTGTCCCTTGCCCAGATGTTTACCTGGGTTAAATTTCGCAGCAGTTTGATCGCCTTGAGCTGGTATCGTGCCTGAGCACCTGATCCAATCACTGCAATTGTTTGACTATTTTGTTTTCCTAGCCATTTGGCTGCCAATGCACCGGCCGCCGCTGTTCGCACATCGGTCAAATAGCCATTATCCAGGAGAACAGCCTCCAGCATGCCGGTTTGAGAATTAAATAAATTCATCATACCGCTGGTGGTTGGTAAGCCGATTTTCGGATTGTCATAGAATCCTGGACTGATTTTTACAGCAAAGCTTTCCAGGCCGGGTAGATAGGCGGTTTTAATGCAAACGCCTCCATTTTGTTCATCCAGGTCCAGTTGCATGATCGGCGGCATAATCACATTTTTAGTTGATAGGGTACGAAAACAATCTTCCATACATTGCACCGAATTTAGATCAAGAGTCACCGCCTGTCGCAGCTCTTGTTCGTTTAACAATAAAACTTTGTTCATAACACTTTGCTCATAGACTTTTTCTTAAGGGCATGGGATTCAGAAAACAAAATAATAATTCCAAGTTTAATAAATGTCGGGCATTTCGCCATTAATAATCTGTTGGTGCATTTTCATACCAATGTTCTTGCCACTCACAACCACTGCGGTTTTACCTGGGCTTTTAATTTTCCCGGCCAGTAATGCGGCAATACCAACGGACCCGCTGCCTTCAATAATTTGCTGTTCTTCGAAGTAGGCATGGCGAATAGCAGCTCCGATTTCTTCTTCGGTAACCAGCACGGTGTCATCTACATATTCTTGAATCAGCTTCAAGGTGTACTGATTATCCATACCAATTCCACCGCCCAATGAATCCGCCAGGGTCGAAATTTCTTCCACCTCAACGGGTACGCCGGCGATCAGGCTTTGGTACATCGCACAACCCCGTTCCATACTGACCCCGATGACCTGAACTTTCGGATTCAAATTCTTAATTCCGCATGCAACGCCTCCAAGCAGTCCACCACCGGACATGGGCACGATTACGGTTTGGATATCGCTCTCTTGTTCCAGAATCTCCAGGGCGATGGTGCCCTGACCGGCTATGATATCCGGATGGTCAAATGGTGGCACCATAGTCATGCCTTCTTCAGCCACCAGGCGGTCCACTTCAACCTGGGCTTCGTCCTGACTCTTGCCAACAATTCGAACCTCCGCCCCCAGTGCCTGGATGCCTTCGATTTTGTTCTGTGGGACCAGATTGCCCATACAAATAATGGCTTTGATTCCATTTTGTTTCGCAGCATACGCAAGCCCCCGTCCATGATTACCTGTGGATACACAGGTGATACCGCATTTTTTATTTTTATCACTCAAACTCGCTACTGCATTGGTTGCACCGCGCAGTTTAAAACTGCCTGTGGTCTGGAGGCATTCGAGTTTAAGCAATACGTTGTCGCCAGCCTTTTCGGACAGTGATTTAGATGCAATCAAAGGGGTCTGGACTATCTGACCCTTTATTCGCGTGGCTGCGGATTGAATGTCTTTAATAGTAATCATTGTTTAAAAGAGGTGGCGGTTTTTATCAAAAAAAACAGTTTTGCACGATATCCGCTCATGGCGCAATTGGCAATAACTAAATCCATTCAAGTGACAGAATCAGCAATTATTGATCTTATATATAAGTATTATAAATTTCATTATTTAGATAATTTATATCATGATCCGGCTTCAAATTATCTGTCCCCTGATTTAATGACATGAGTTTCTACGAAATTACCCCTGCCCGAACTCGCGTGCAGCGAAGTGAACTTGCAGTGCCTGGTTCCAGTCCTGAAATGTTCGAAAAGGCAGCCAACAGCGCTGCGGATTTTGTGTTCCTGGATTGTGAAGATGCGGTAGCGCCGGATGATAAAGTCCAGGCACGAAAAAACATCATCGAAGCGCTGAATGATATCGATTGGCGCGGTAAGGGTAAAACCGTTTCCGTGCGTATTAATGGCCTCGATACCCATTATATGTATCGCGATGTGGTGGATATCGTAGAGCAGGCTGGCAATAACCTGGATACTATTTTGATTCCAAAGGCTGGGGTAACGGGAGACATTTATACTGTGGATTGCATGGTTTCACAGATCGAAACCGCGGTTGGATTGAAGCATAAAATTGGTCTGGAAGCATTGATTGAAACCACCCTGGGCATGGCCAATGTTGAAGCTATCGCCCAAAGTAGTAAGCGTCTGGAAGCATTACACTTTGGTGTGGCAGATTATGCCGCCAGCTGTCGTGCTCGTACTGTGGTGATCGGTGGATTGAATCCAGATTATCCCGGCGACCAGTGGCATGCCAGTTTGCAGCGCATGCTGGTAGCGTGTCGGGCCTATGGACTGCGAGCGATTGATGGGCCTTTCGGTGATTTCAAAGATCCCGACGGGTTCATCGATGCAGCCAAGCGCGTAGCGGCAATGGGCTACGAAGGCAAATGGGCCATCCATCCATCCCAAATCGAATTGGCAAATCAGGTGATGTCACCACCAGCCGCAGAAGTGGAACGCGCGCGTCGAGTTCTCGAAGAGCTAGACGAGGCGGCAAAAGCGGGCAAGGGCGCCGCCTCTCTCGACGGCAAGTTGATCGACGAAGCCTCGGCGAAAATGGCTAAAAATATTGTTACCCAGGCGGAAGCCATCGAAAAGAATAATTCGGACAGGTAAATTCTGTTAAATCATTCTGTTTAATCATTTAGTCGGAGAAGCATTGTGGAAGTTCACGAGTATCAAGCGAAACAACTGTTGCAGGAATTTGGTGTCGCCATTCCAAATGGTGGATTGGCTTATAGCCCGGAACAGGCTGTTTATCGAGCCAATGAAATTGGCGGCGAAAAATGGGTTGTCAAATCCCAGATCCATTCCGGTGCCCGGGGTAAAGCCGGCGGAATTAAATTTTGTAACAATACTGAAGAGGTTTGGGATGCTGCGGAATCCCTGCTCGGTCGAAAGCTGGTTACCAATCAGACCGGACCCGATGGAAAAATAGTTTATCGTCTGTATATTGAGCCGGCGACGGATATAAAAAGCGAATTGTATTTTGGCCTGGTGCTGGATCGCAGTCATGAATGCATTGTTGCCGTGGCATCCACCGAAGGTGGAATGGATATTGAAGAAGTATCAGAGAAATCACCCGAGTCATTGATAAAAATTAACGTCGAACCCGCCGTCGGCATGCAGGCGTTTCAGGCCCGACAACTGGCATTCCAGCTGGGACTTAGCGGCCAACAGGTTCATCAGGCGGTGAAGGTATTTTTGGGCGCCTATCGTGCGTTCCGCGATCTCGATGCCACCATGGTGGAAATAAATCCACTGACCGTTACCCAGAGCGATGAAATTGTCGCTCTCGACGCGAAAATGTCATTCGATGACAATGCCATGTTTCGTCGTTCCAATATCTCAGAGTTCCGTGACAAATCCCAGGAAGATCCCCGGGAAATGGAGGCCGCTGATCGGGGTCTAAGTTATGTTGGACTCGATGGCAATATCGGCTGTATTATTAATGGCGCTGGTCTTGCTATGGCGACTATGGATATCATTAAGCTAAAAGGTGGTGAACCGGCAAACTTTCTGGATATCGGTGGTGGCGCGTCTCCCGAGCGCGTGGCCAAGGCATTTAGACTGGTCATGTCGGACAAAAAAGTGGATGCAATCCTGGTCAATATTTTTGCAGGAATTAATCGATGCGACTGGGTTGCCGAAGGTGTAATCCAGGCTGTGGAAAAACTAAAACCAGAAATTCCCGTAGTTGTGCGACTGTCGGGTACTAATGTCGAATTGGGTCAGGAGATTATTAACAAATCAAATGTTGGCATTCTTTCTGCGGACACCCTGGATGAGGCCGCGGATATTGTGGTTAATTCTATAAACAAAAAATAGTAGAGAGATCAGAAAATGGCCATTCTAATTAATGAAAAAACAAAATTGTTGATCCAGGGATTTACCGGACAAATGGGTACATTTCATGCTCAGGAAATGATCGACTATGGTTCTAATGTAGTGGGCGGTGTTACTCCGGGTAAGGGTGGTGAAACCCATCTGGGCAAACCGGTTTTCAATTCGGTAAAAGACGCAGTAAATCAGACCGGGGCAGAAGCGAGTATTTTGTTCGTACCACCCGCTTTTGCGGCAGATGGCATTATGGAAGCGGCTGAAGCGGGGTTAAATTATTGTGTCTCCATTACTGATGGCATCCCCGCCCAGGACATGCTGCGAGTAAAACGTTATATGCGGCGGTTTAAGAAAGAACAACGTATGTGTCTCACCGGACCCAATTGTGCGGGAACCATCAGTCCCGGAAAGGCAATGCTGGGTATTATGCCTGGGCATATTTATATGGAAGGCAGGGTTGGGATCATCGGTCGTTCGGGAACATTAGGCTACGAAGCAGCGTCTCAATTGAAGGCAGTGGGTATCGGTGTCTCTACCAGTGTTGGCATTGGCGGCGATCCCATCAATGGCAGTTCATTCAAAGATCATCTGATTCGCTTTGAAGAAGATCCAGAGACCGATGCTGTGGTCATGATTGGTGAGATCGGCGGTCCTCAGGAAGTGGATGCAGCGAAATTTTTCAAGGAAAATATGTCAAAACCCGTGGTCGCCTACATTGCTGGATTGACTGCCCCCAAGGGTCGTCGTATGGGGCACGCCGGCGCAATAGTGAGCACGGTGGGAGAAAGTGCAGCGGAAAAGGTCGAAATACTTAAACAGTGTGGTATTGCTGTTGTACCGTCTCCAGCAGAATTTGGCCCCACAGTACAAGAAGTATTGGGCTAAATCAAATTAGTTTAGGGCTTTGGTTGAATGTTGAATAGCTGGCTCATTTGTCGCAAATATGGTATAAATAGCCGTTATTAGAACCATTATATGACATAACCCTTGAAAATTATAGCAACCAAACCTTTTTGAGATCGAATTTATGATTATTTATCCCGATATAGAAATTCACAATGGAAAATGTGTAACCCTGAAACACGGCAGAATAGAAGACCCACAGGTATTTGAAATCTCACCAGCGGACGCGGCGAAAAAGTTTGAACAGGGCGGTGCGCAGTGGTTGCATGTCGTCGATCTGGATGGGGTTTTCGAATATCTCGGTGAAAATTCAGAAATCATAAAAGACATCATCGCCAAATCAAATATTCCAGTTCAGGTGGGGGGCGGCATTCGTTCCTTGAGTTCTGTTGAGTGGTGGATGAATGCCGGCGCCGAAAGAGTTGTCATGGGAACCGCAGCGGTAGTTGATCAACGATTGGTCGAATCGGTATGTGCGGAGTATCCAGAAAAAATTGCAGTTAGTATCGATGCCCGGGATGGCAACGTGGTTTCTCATGGCTGGAAAAATACCTCTACGTTTACCGCAATGGAATTAGCCAAGCGATTCGAGAGAAGTGGTGTGGCCGCAATTATCTACACGGACATTGATCGATACGATGAACTCGCAGAAAGCAGCATGGCAAATACAACCCAAATGGGTACCGAACTCGGTTGCCCGGTAATTTCAAGCGGTACCATTCGGAATCTGGACGATATTTCTTTTCTGGCCAACCTGCCTAACATTGCAGGTGCGGTATCGGGTTGGGCATTATTCAATGAAAAATTCTCCATTGAAGATGCGGTTGCCACTGCCAATCAAAAGCCTACAGTAGCTGAGTTCATCTAAAACTCGAATAACTGGATTTGCATATTGGCAGGTTAGTGGGGCACTGCCATGATGAGTCGTTGGCTACGAATGCCCGCAATGGCCTGATAAACTATCGCGCCGAGTACAATAGCACCGCCTAGCATGGTGTAGAAACTGGGAATTTCTCCCACACCCAACCATACCCAGACAGGGCCGAGAATGACTTCGGTGAGTGATAGCAGGGCGAGCTCTGCCGCGGGCACATATTTTGAACCCATGGTATAGATAATCAGACCCAGACCAACCTGGACAAACCCCAGAATAGAACACAGTTCGAAATCATGACGAGAGATGGTGAAACCAGAGTTCGTGACCAGGATCATCACACCCGCGAGTAGCACACCCCAGAATCCCGCCCAGAACACCGCTGGGGTCATTTCCACATTGGTAGTTTTTCGCAGCAATACGGTGAAGAATGAAAATCCCAGGGCAGCACCTAGGGCAAAAATATTACCCAGCAGGGCGCCTTCCAGAATGCCTTCTACCACCATGATCAAGATCCCAAATGCCGCCACGCTCATACAAACAATGGTCAGTTTTCTAACTGTTTCTCCGAGCATGAAACGGGCGATGATCGCGGTCAAAAAGGGTGCTGAAGCGAGGATGAACAAGGCATTGGCAATGGTGGTGTGGGTCATTGCGAATATCCAACAAGCAAATGCCAAAGACAGGCAGGCGCCAGCGATAACTGCACCGATACCTGGATTGGTATAGGCTTTTCTTAACGGGCCGTTGAATCGAAAACCGATAAAGAAAAATAATGTAGCCATAAGCGCCAGTGAACGATAGAACAGAATCTGCCATTCGTTGGCACCTTCAATAAATCGAATCACTACCCCGGCAATACTCCACAGGCAGCCCGCAAACAATACCATGGCAACCCCTTTAGGATAGTTTTTATCTACCATATTTGAAGTAGCAACCGTTGTCATAAATCGAATGTTTGCCAATGCCTTATCGGCTTTAGTTAGATGGGGTAATCAGGAAGTTCGATATCTGGGAAATATACGCCCAGCGATCATATTAAGCTATAGCCAGGAGGCTACCCGCAGCAGCTGCCACCACTGCGTTTTCCGATAATGATTCGAACTTGAATTGGATCCAGGGCAAATTTACTGGCAATTTTCTGGATACTGAGTTTCTGGTATTGATAAAGCATCAACATCTGATATTTATCTTCCACAGTGATAGCACAATGGTTGTCTTTGCGGTAGTAGGTTTTTTCACTTCTGCCAGTCATGTTTGTATCGAATTAAGAAGTTATAGAGTTCGAGTTTATCTGGATAGCTGTGCTAACCATAATATAATAAATCTATTGACTAGGATGAGAAATTCCTTTCTTATTGCGACCAATCTATTTTTTACCCCGTACATATTTAATTACAACTATGGCTTTTCACTTTAGCGAAAGCGAATTCAATGCTCGGATTGATCGCGCCTGCAAATCCGTCCAACAGCGAGAGCTCGATGGGATGCTATTGTTTGCGCCGGAAAGTCACTTTTACCTCACTGGCTACGACACATTTGGGTTCGCCATGTTCCAGTGTATGGTGCTCAGCGCCAGTGGTGATGTTAACTTGCTTACCCGACTCCCCGACCTTCGCCAGAGCCAGCAAACTTCCATCTTAAAAGACGATCAGATTCACATCTGGAAAGAAACCCAGGAATCGGATCCATTTGTGGATCTTGCAAAATTGCTCGAAGAACTGAATTTGAATTCGTGCCGACTGGGCATCGAAACCAAAACCGTCGGTTTAACCGCTTATAACGGCCAGCAATTGTATCTGGCATTGGAAAATAAAGTAGAGTTGGAAGAAGCTTCGGATCTGGTTGGCGTGATCAGACGAGTGAAAAGTGAAAAAGAAATTGTATACCATCGCAAGGCCGCGGCATTGAGTGACGACGCCCTGGATGCGGGAATCGCCGCAACCCATGGAGGTGCATTCGAGGGTGACATACTGGCGGCAATGCAGGGCGCTGTATTTGAAGGTGGTGGCAGCTATGCTGGCAATGAATTTATTATTGGTTCGGGAGAGGCTGCTTTATTGTGTCGCTATCAATCTGGTCCGCGCCATCTCGATGATCAGGATCAAATGACCCTGGAATGGTCTGGTGCATATCATCGTTATCACGCGGCGATGATGCGGACCCTGATTATTGGTCAGGCGAACGATTCCCAGAAAAAAATGCACAGTGTGGCGGTACAGGCGCTGGAAGCCTGTGAGCAGGCGATCAGACCCGGCCACCCCATGGGCGAGGTGTTTGATGCCCATGCAAAAGTATTCGACAACAACGGGCTCGGGCACGCCCGGATGCAGGCCTGTGGTTATGGCATGGGCGCGATATATAATCCGATTTGGGTAGATTTTCCGATGTTCTATAAAGGTAATCCGTTAACTATGGACGTTGGAAATGTATTTTTCCTGCATATGATTTTGATGGACTCCGAGGCGGGTTTGGCTATGTGCTGGGGGCATTCAGTTCTGGTTACTGATAATGGTGTGGAGCGACTAAGTCGCTCTTCGCTGGATTTAGTGGAGGTCAATTAATCATGTCAATTGTTAACAATCAGGTTAAGTCCAGGGGCTATGATGTGGTGTTCGATGCGGGACGCCACCCTAAAGGTAAAATTGGATTTGTATTGCTGGCAACGGAGCAGACCATTACCGACGATATGGTTAAAATAATTCCCCAGGGGGTGGGTATTCACTTTGCCCGGGTAAACAATCCGGACAACATTACCAATGAAAATCTGGCAGCCATTGCACCGGATTTAACTCGAACCGCGAAAACCCTGCTTCCCGATGGTAGTCTGGATGTGGTGACCTATGCCTGCACTTCGGGCAGTCTGGTTATTGGCGAAGAGCGGGTGCACGAGTTACTTAATCTGGGCGCACCAAATGCAAAAGCAAGTTGTATTATTGCCGCGGTGGTTAGGGCATTGAATGCGGTGAACGCAAAAAATATTGTGGTTGCAACGCCTTATCTGGATGAGGTGAATACTGCAGAGCTTGATTATCTGGCCACATGCGGTTTTAACATGCTGGAATTTGAAGGCTTAAATATTGAAAAGGATAGCGACATGGTTCGGGTTTCTCCTCAATTTATCAGGGACATGGCGGTGAAACTCGACCGCGATGATGCAGATGCCATATTTATATCCTGCGGTGCGTTGCGCTCTATCGATGTGATCGAAGAAATTGAAAATATCTGCAACAAACCGGTGATAACCAGCAACCAGGCCATGGCCTGGGACGCCCTCAGACTTGCTGGAATAAATGATCTTGTATCTGGCTATGGTCGGCTATTGAGCGATAGCGCAATCAAACACTCAATTTAACATCAACGGGCCATGGCTATTCCTAATTGCTCTCTTTAATCGCAGTCACTGATTGACAAGTCAGTGAAAAAATTGTCTCGCTACAGAATTATTATAAATATTTAATCTAAAGGTTATATTGCGGTAAACATACAGCGTCAGGATTGACAGGATTATTTCTGTGATCATTGGCTGTGTTACGAACACTATGTATTAACCTGGTTGTATTCATCATTCTTATCCTGATTGTGGAGGGAGGATTATGGGTTTTAGTGCCAGCCCAGGGCCCCTCTGTCTACAGGCAATATGCCCAATCCATTCCCGGATTGAAAAAGAAAATAATTTATAGCCGCAACCAGTTCGGGCTACGTTCGTTGTCCATGGATGCCATGGAAAAGCAATCGGATACGTTTCGAATATTGTGTATCGGCGCCTCAACAACGGATCAACCAACTCAAAGTATTGAAGACACCTGGTGTTCTTTACTTGAGATTTCATTAAACAAATCAAGATTGGGTTCCGGAACTGTATTTCAAAGTATTGGCTACGGGCGTGGCGGCTCTAAAACTTCGGACGTCGCCTGGTATCTTAAGGATCGCATTGATCGACTCAATCCCGATCTTGTGATTACACTTCTCGGTGTCAACGACATGGTCTGGAATGGCGGTAAAGAATATAGACCTGAATCCATAGAAAAAACCCTGGCGGCAGAGGATAAAAAGTTGAAGTACATCGTGCGAAAATATTCGCAAATCCGAAAGCATATCCGGTTGCTAAAATCACGATTTCAATTGGCCGCAGGAACTGCGGTGGAATGGCATTCCCAGGCTTTACCAAAATTAAGAATAAAATATCAGGGTAATCGCTATAGAGAGCGGGTTGTCCGAAACCATGACCCTATAGTGGAATTTTCAGAATCTGTGAACTGGCTGGTTAATTTTCTGGTTAGTCGAAATAAGCCGATTATTCTTCTCGGGCAACCCGTACTATGGCACGAGGATATGTCTGAACAAGAATATAAATCGTTGTGGTTTTCTGTCCAGTCTGAAGAAGGACCAGTGAGACCGTCGGGCAAATGGTTGCACGAAGAAATGGAAAAGTACAATGATGTGCAACAGAATATTGCGCTTCAATACGATGACGAAAACGTCATATATCAGGCGTTAGACCAGTACATTCCAAAATCACTGGACTATTATTTTGACGATTGTCATTTCACAGATATTGGAAGCGCACGGGTGGCTGAGATTATCCTGCCGACGATAAAAAAAATGTTACGCGCTGATAACAAAAATTTTGTGATGGCACAAGATTAGAAATTAACCTTTAGTAGCTATAATAATTTAAATACCGATTTGCTATAATTTCGACTTCAATAATATTGCAAATTTGCGGAGGAAGTTCAAATGAGATTGAATGCACCGAAAAAGATTATATTTATGATTTCTTTAATTCTTGGGATTCTGGGCGTGCTCGGCGGTCTTGGGGTGATCCCTATGTTGGCGGGTTACAGTTTCTGGGTTCTAACTGCGGCATGGGCGCTGATTACTGCGAGCACTGTGCTTAAAGGCATGTAGTTTTCCATGGCGGTGGTAGCCGCGGGCATCAACACAACCGTCTTCCCGGAAAAGGCGCGGCACTTAGCCACAACCCCACCCCGTCTTCCCGGAAAGGGCAAAGCCCTTATCCGGGATCTATGTTTGGTCTGCGATTCCAATGAAATTTGACTCTACGTAGGATTTTCGCTGGATTCCCGCTGGAGCCTGCCCTCGGCTCGATCGGGGGCGGGAATGACGAGGGAGAAAGGAATATCTCGTTGGATCCAATGACGGGGAAGAGTGGGCTTTGGTGGTCGCCCGCAGGAGGTTTATTGCCATGGGGCAAACGTTATATTAGTCGTAATTGATTGAACTGTTTATATGGTTTATTAACCGAACCTTAAAGATTTGAGTATACTCACACCTGCTCAAATATTAGTAGAGACAAATGACCGCAAAAACCGTAAATTGCGTGGTATTGAAAGAACCAGCGGAGGCACTGAATAGACCGCCTTACCCGGGAGAGCTGGGGATTCGAATTTTTGAAAATGTATCAAAAGAAGGATGGAGTCAATGGTTGACCCGGCTTACCGCGATAATTAACGAAAATGGTCTCAATACTGGGGACCCTAATTCCATAGATCTAATTGAAAAACATATGCTGGGGTTTTTCTTTGCTGAAGGGGACTACGGCCACTTACCCGCGGGCTTTCATCCAGTAGGTGCATCAAAGTAGGGGTTGTTGTTTTCAGGAATTCACCGTTGTGGTAAAAATTGGTGCAACAACGAAGTTTAATTTTTCATAAGCGGTACGCAATGCGGTAATCACCTGATCCGAGCTGTCAGCGCGGGCAAAAATATAACCTGGATACTGGTTTCCTTCTGGCAGCGGCACAAGTTCATTGCCAGTACGAGCCTGGATATCTACCGAGGTTACATTCTCGACCTCCAGGGCATCACTGAGTCCTTCAACCCGCCGTAAAATGCCATGTTGTTTAATCGGAATCATCATTACACCCCGGGCCTGGTCGGGAATATTTATCGAATAATTTCGATCTATGGCCAGGGAAATGACCAACTCCTCTAGATTAAATTTGCCACCATCGTCCAGGCTACGCGCACAATCACCTCCAATGGTTCGGCCCGCAACTTCCAGAATCCATGCGTTATCACCATCAATTCGAAGTTCCGCATGAATGGGTCCTGTCACTAAGCCATAGGCTTTGCAGGCTTTGTCAACCTGGTCGAAAATTAGTTGTTGCTGACTTGCAGATAGACTTGATGGTTCAACATAAATGGTTTCTTCGAAGTAGGGGCCAACAAGGGGATCGGGTTTGTCGAAGATGACAATTTTATTTAGCACCCCATTTTGAAGAAAACCTTCGAATGCGACTTCATCACCATGGATATATTGTTCGACCAGTAAATGATTTTGTTCGAATGGTGTTAACGACTGGTGGAGTAGAGATTTAACCCGATTACAGGCCTGGACAAATTCTGATGGGTTATTAGCGCGAATAACCCCACGGCTGCCGGAAAAGGCTAATGGCTTGATCACGCATGGAAATTTAACCTGTTTGGGTTTGGGTGGGAGTGTTGAATCCAGATTGATTAATTCGTGCTTGGGTACCTGGCAATCGGATTTAAATAATTGTGCTCGTGCTAAATCCTTGCGTCGGGTAAATTCCGCAGCGGTAAAGGGATTATGGGTAAAACTAAGTTGTTGTGCCACAATCGCGGCAACTTCTACGGTTCCGTCATCGATACCGATGACCCCACAAAAGGGTGTGACCTGGTTTTGTTTTAAGATTAGTTTGACGGTTGACGCCTTGTGGTCTAAATCAACATGCAAACCATCATGAATTTCGGATATCAGTGAATTGGCTCCACGGGATGCGATTGTCGTTTGCAACCCCATTTTAGCTGCGGCTTTGAGAAAGGGTGAAATTCTGTAACTACTCGGTTCGCATATGAGTAGCAGATGCTCACTTTGATCGGTCATGACTTGTTCAGAGGTTCCTTAGGCGGTTTGTGCAGATTGATGTAGTTTATCGTTATAGAAATGATTGTGGTCTATAATTCTCTGAATCGGAGCTGATAATAAATAACATGCGGGGCAATCCAGTAAAAACAGGAATAACATACATTGGAAGTGGGCGTTCCGCGGATGTGTATTATTCTGTTATGGATGGCCGAGAAATTGCCACCAAGATATTCTTAGGAGAGACAATTAGTAAAGCCATACTCTTTGTGTTAACTGGTTCAGCCAATCCGTATACCTGGTGTAAAAATGCGATTCGGTCGTCGGTTTCCCGCCGTCACATTTTACAGGGTCTTTGTCAGTACTGGTTTGATGATCAGCTTAGACTGCCGCTTACCCATTCCCATAGATGGAACTCTGATGCAAAGGCATTCGAAATAAATGCCGAGTTTATACGCGGCAGTCATGCACCTTTACTAAACCCGCTTATCCATAATCCCAAAGATTACATGGCTGTTTTGAAAAACGAAATCATGGTACCGCTGCAGGACAAATTAATTGAATCAGGTTTTGATGGCATGGTTTGGCAGGCCGGCAAGGGCAACCCAGTGGGTGCCAGTAATTTTATGGTTCGGTTTCAGGAAAATAATTCATATCGATGGATATGGATTGATCTGGAATCGGGATTACCCGCATTGTTTTCGATTAATCCGCTGACCACACTGTTTTACTATCTACCGATGTGTATCAAACACAAAGGCTGGCTTTTTGATGATGTTGATACGGTGAAATTAAAAAATTATCTCGAAGAACATCGAATTTCACTGCAACAAAAATTGGGTGAAGAGAAACTTCAACAGATAATTTCTGAGTATGATGGGTTGGAGCAATCACAACATAAGTGGAAAAACCTGAGCCGACTGGAAAAAGGGCTTGAGTACGCGGTGTCCCAGGAAAGAATAACTGGCCAGGAGCACGCGTTCTATTTGAATCATCCATGGCGATGGTTTTTGAAAAATTCAAAAATGCTGGTCGGTTCCATGGCAAAGACAGTAGCAGACAAGACGCGTGCAATTGTCAGCTACATAAGAAACTTTCGCTATAAGAAAATGTATCGGCGGGTGTACCGTTATTTTACTAACGCCTTTTACCGGTGGGGTGTGATTCGCTGGTTTCTGAAACGTGAAATTGAACAGTGGTATTCGAGAAAATTTCTAACCGATGCTCAAAGGCAATTACTCCGGGAAGAATTGCACAACGATGATGTCAGCGCCTATTTAACCGATTTTAGTATTCATCTGGGTTTAAAGCCATTTGTCAAAACATTTACCTGGGGCGTCCTTCCGGTTCTGGTAGCTTCCCAAACCGTAAGTCTTACAATGGCAGCACTATTGATTATCTGGACGGGGCCATTCGTTCGGACGGTTTATACGCTATGGCGAATCTCCCACAGCCTGGTTAAATCCCGGCCACACCATCCCTGGGTTGCTCTAGGGGTGGGGGCATTACCCGTTGTGGGCAATCTTGCCTATCCCATGGAATTACTGTACCAGAGTAGTAGTGGCAATAGAAACAAATTGGGCCGGTTTATATCTTATTCATTCAGTGCCAAGGTTGGCTCAAACGTCCCGGTCTGGGGCGGTAAAGATTCTGAAATTGAACATCTTGTCACTCGTATCTGTCATAAATCCCTGGGTTGGAGCATAAGTAAAAGCCATGGACATAATTGAAATTTAACGTTTTTTCGAGAGAATTTCGGTTAGAATACGCGCCGTTTAATTTTCAGCCAACCGAATAACCTCCTGAAGGATTCGGTACTGAATACCTTGTTAACGTCATGAGCAAGGATGAACTTCAAATAATTTTAGGGATCCAGAATGTCCATCGAAAAACTTCGTAATATTGCGATCATCGCCCATGTTGACCACGGTAAAACAACTTTGGTTGATCGACTTTTACAGCAGTCAGGTACACTGGGTGAACGGTTTGGTCCGGTGGAGCGGGTCATGGATGCCAATGATCTTGAGCGCGAAAGGGGGATTACCATTCTGTCAAAAAATACCGCGCTCAAATGGAATGGATATCGTATCAATATTGTTGATACGCCGGGTCATGCCGATTTTGGCGGCGAGGTAGAACGGGTACTGTCTATGGTGGATTCGGTTCTATTGCTGGTCGACGCTGTAGAAGGGCCCATGCCCCAAACCCGGTTTGTCACTCAAAAAGCTTTTAGCCATGGCCTGAAACCCATCGTGGTCATTAACAAAATCGATCGTGATGGTGCGAGACCTGCCTGGGTACTCGATCAGACATTTGATTTATTTGATCGACTTGGGGCAAGCGACGAGCAACTTGATTTTCCTGTGGTTTATACGTCCGCCATCGAAGGCTATGCATCCCTTGATTCTGAAACGCGAACCGAGGACATGTCAGCATTGTTTGACTCCATAATTAATGATGTCAGCCACCCCGATGTTGATGTTGATGGTCCCTTTCAAATGCAGATTTCTTCGCTGGACTACTCCAGATATGTCGGAACCATTGGCGTCGGCAGGGTAGCCCGAGGCAGTCTACAGAAAAAAACAGCGGTTAATGTAATTGACAGGAGCGGTAAATTTCGTTCGGGCAGAATTTTGCAAATTTTTGGATTCCATGGCCTTGAGAAAGTTGAAATTGAGAGCGCCGGTGCCGGGGATATCATCGCAGTAACCGGAGTCGAAGACTTATCTATTTCCGATACTTTATGTGACCCGGCAAAGCCGGAAGCTTTGCCTTCCTTAAGTGTTGATGAGCCCACGGTTCGAATGAACTTTCAGGTTAATACCTCGCCATTTGCTGGCAAAGACGGCAAGTTTGTAACTTCACGGCAGATTTCAGATCGACTGAAACAGGAGTTGATTCATAACGTCGCATTACGCGTTGAAACCACCAATGATCCTGACGTGTTTGCAGTTTCTGGCCGTGGTGAATTACACCTTTCAATCCTGCTTGAAACCATGCGTAGAGAAGGATACGAAATTGCGGTTTCCCGTCCCCAGGCCATTACCCAGGAAATAGACGGCGTAATGTGTGAGCCCTGGGAAGAACTTAGTGTGGATGTTGAAGAAATTAATCAAGGTGCGGTAATGGAGGCATTGGGTAGTCGATCCGGAAATCTCCAGGATATGCAGCCCGATGGCAAGGGCAGGGTGCGTTTAAGTTATAACATTCCAGCCAGGGGTTTAATCGGTTTCCAGACCGATTTCATGACCATGACCTCGGGTAGTGGACTGATTTATCATGTATTTGATAAATATGCGCCGGTGGCTGGTGGACAAATTAATAGTCGTCGAAACGGTGCGCTGGTATCAACCAGCACGGGTAAAGCCCTGGCATTCGCCCTGTTCAATTTGCAGGAGCGCGGCAGGATGTTCATAAATCCCAATGTGGATGTATATGAAGGACAAATTATTGGTCTGCACTCGCGAGACAATGATCTTGTGGTCAATCCATTAAAAGGCAAACAGCTGACCAATGTTCGTGCCTCGGGAAAAGACGATGCCATCGTTTTAGAACCCCCAATACGCCTTACCCTTGAGTATGCAATTGAGGTCATCGATGATGATGAACTGGTGGAAATTACCCCGAATTTTATTCGCATTCGTAAAAGACTGCTTAAAGAACATGAACGCAAATCTTCGTCCAGGTTAAAAAAGAGTGCCTAAAGGATAAGCTAAAGCGGTTTATCCCGCTTTCGATTTCTGTTTGTGAAAGACATCGGTGTTAAATCCGGTGTCTTTTTGGTTTGGGGACTTGGAATCAATTGCAAATGCGAATATAGTATTCATGCAATTAATCTAAATTTAGCTTGATTCCGGATGGGGTCGAAATAGCGTTTAATAATGTAAATAATATAACTTAAGAGGAAGTGCGGATGAAAAGATTTGCATCATCAATACAAAAGATTGCCTTTGCGATTGTATTTGCGGTTGGTTATTCATTGCCTGCTGTAGCGGCAGATGGTCCGAGAATGGGGGTTGCTGAATTTAGCAACACATCTGGGGCAGGCTGGTGGAGAGGTGGCGTTGGTTGGGAACTCTCAGGCATGTTAACCAACGAGTTGGCCAATTCTAATAAGTTCCGTATGGTAGAAAGGTCCAGTCTGGAACCGGTTTTGCGGGAACAAAACCTGACCTCCAGTGGTGCAATTTCCCAAAGTACCGGAACAAAAATTGGCGAATTAACCGGTGCAGAGTATCTGGTCATGGGCACTGTAACGGCATACGAAGCTGATGTGGGCAGTACCGGTGGTGGAATCAGTATCGGTGGTATCAGTATCGGTGGTAACAAGAAAAATGCTTATATTGCGGTTGATCTGCGGGTTGTTAATACTTCTACGGGAGAGATATCATTTAACCGCAGCGTAGAAGCTCGGTCAGGCGGTTTTGGCTTGAGCCTGGGTATTTTTCGTGGTGGATTTGGCGGCGCGCTAAAGAATGAAAAGAAAACCCCGGCGGGTAAGGCAATTAGAGCGGTAATCGTAGAAATTGTCGATTATCTAAGTTGTGCAATGGTGGATAAAGGTGGTTGTATGGCGGAATTTGACGCCAAAGAAGCCAAGCGCAAAGAAAGCCTTAAAGATAGTATTAGCCTGGATTGATAAAATAATTTGGATGTCGGGTGGAATTTATTCTACCCGGTTTAATTGGATTCAATCAGGGTTTAATTAGACGCGACGGCAGCTCCGCCAGCGTTGAACAGCCCAGTTGCCCCATCACACACTGCATTTCCGCTTTAAATAATTTCATTATGTGGTCGGCACCTTTGGGACCCATTGCAGCGATAGCGTAGTAAAAGGGCCTGCCCATCATTACAAAGTCCGCGCCCAGACTTAACATGCGGCAAATATCCAGCCCGGTGCGAACACCACCATCTGCAATCAGGGTGAAGTTTTTATCCACTTTCTCACGCATTTGACCCAGTACTTCACAGGCTGAAGGTGCAGCTTCGAGCTGTCGACCGCCATGGTTAGAGACGATAATGCCATCCACGCCAAGATCCTGGCACTGTCTGGCTTCAAGGGGATTGAGTATGCCCTTGATTACCAGTTTGCCCTGCCATTTCTTCCGGATTGCAGAAATAATTTCTGAAGTGATATTCCCCGTGGTTAATTCTGACAAAAATTGCAATGAATCTGTTTTGTTCATTCCCACAGGGATATACCGCGTCATGGTGTCGAATTCAGGAATTCCCGAAGCGGCCATGGCCAGTGCCCATTGTGGGTGGGTCAGGGTCTGGAATATGGTGCGTAGACTGAGTTTGGGCGGGATGGCAAAACCGTTTCGAATATCGTGATCCCGTCGCATCGGTGACGGTATATCTGCTGTGACCACCAGAACATCATACCCCGCATCAGCAGCTCGATTGAGCAAATCGGTTTCTATGTCTTTGATGTTAGGTCGATAAAGCTGATACCAGGCACATTCACCGGCGCATTGTCTGAATGTCTCCAGGCTTGCCAGGGCAAAGGTAGAGGCTACAAAAGGAACTTCGTGGGTTTTTGCCGCTCTCGCCAGGTGTTGCGCAGAATGGGGCCAGATAAATCCACCCAAACCCACTGGGGCGACGCCAAAAGGCGCAGCGTAGGTTTTTCCAAACAGTCTGGTCTGAAATTTAATCTCTCCAACATGCTCCAGGTAATGTGGCATTAGCCTGATTGCATCTAGATCATATCTGTTTCTGCGCACCGAGCCACCCAGGCCCATGCCATAACCTACGTATTCACCAACGAACGGGGGTACTCTTTTGAGCGCTGCGCGTTCGATATCAGCAACACTCGGATATCTTTTATCTAATTTATTATCTGGCCTGGAATCCAATGTTCGCCTACAGGATTAATTCAACAGTGATGTTAAAAAATTTAAGCGGGGACGGATTCCCAGCTCCCGGATGTGGTTAGATACTCTGAACCATCATCTCGATAAAAAGAAGATTCTCCAGAATCAATCAAAACCTGAAGCATTTTTGGCATGGACATGTCATGGTCTTTAACCAGATTAATCAAACATTGGGCGCCTAATTCATCAATCAATTCGAACGGGCCTCGTTCCCATGCAAATCCCCAGCGCATGGCACGGTCAATATTAACAATATCATCTGCAATGTCAGGTACAAGGTCCGCGGTATAACAAAGTGTAGTCGCCATCAGATCTTTAACAAATTTTGCGTTAGCGCTGTCACCTTTGAATAAATCGTTTAGCGATTGTTCATTTCCTGGAAGATCGGTTTCTTCAGCGACATGCCATTGGTGTTTGACAATATCAAAAACTTCCATAGTCTTGCTACCATCGTCGTGTCGAATCAATTTATAGAATCCACCACCAGTTTTTCTACCAAGCTGCCCTGCGTCATACATTGTTTGAACATTTTTGGTGAACTTGAGAAACTTTCGGCCAAAGTCATTTTCAGGCAAATTCTCCTCAAGGTTTTTTGCAACATTGAAAATCACATCGATACCGATAAGATCAACCAGCCCGTATAGACCTGTGGCCGGAAATCCCATGGGCTCGGACATCAATGCATCTACAGTTTCTATGGTTAATCCATCTTCAATGATGGCTTTCTCGGCAATCTGCAATCCTGCCAGAATCCACATGCAGCCGATTCGATTACCAATAAAATTGACCGTATCTTTTGCATAGACCACACCTTTTCCCAGAGTGTTCCCCAGAAATTCAGCAAGATCAGAAATAACTTCGGGTCTTGTGTTTACACCGGGAACCAGTTCAACCAGTTTCATGATGTGAACCGGGTTGAAAAAGTGGGTCACGGCGATGTCCTGTTGGAGTCGCTGAGACATGCCGACATAGATATCCCGTAAAGGAATCCCGGAAGTGTTGGTCGAAATTATCGAACCCTCACTACGCACCTTTTCGATTCTGCTAAACATCTCGCGCTTGATGTTCACATCTTCCACAATAACTTCACATATCCATTGGCAACCAGATAATTGGTCGAGGTCGTCATCGAAGGAACCCGTCTGGATATTTTGCAATAAACTTTCATCTTCAATTATTGGCGAGCGACCGGCGGTAAGTTTTTCTTTAGCTTTGTCGCAATATTCTTTTTGAATGTCGAGCAGAAGTACCTCGCAACCAGCATTGGCACATACCCCAGCGATTCCCATACCCATAGTGCCCGACCCAAGCACCGCTACGCGTTTAATATGACTCATGAACTTTTATTTTCGAATAAATTATTTTTAGGTTGCTCAAATACATTGTCGTTGATCAAATATTGTGATCAAACTTCTCCCGATTTAATCATTTCCCTGAGTACAAATTTTTGAATCTTGCCGGTAGATGTTTTTGGCAATTCGAGGAACACAACCTGTTTTGGTCGCTTGTATCCTGCCATGTTGTCTTTACAAAAAGCGATGATCTCTTCCTCGCTGGCCTGTTCACCATCTTTGAGTTCAACAAACGCACAGGGGGTTTCTCCCCATTTTTCGTCGGGTTTTGCAACCACTGCAGCAGCGGCAACTTTGGGAAATTTATACAGCACTGACTCCACTTCGATTGAAGAAATGTTTTCACCGCCGGAAATAATAATATCTTTTAACCGATCTTTAATCTCAATATATCCGTCGGGGTGAACAACCGCCAGATCACCACTGTGGAACCAGCCATCCTTAAACGCTTCCGCTGTGGTATCCGCCGCCTTGTAGTAACCTTTCATGATTGGATTGCCTTTGAGTACAATTTCGCCAATTGCTTCTCCATTAGCGGGAACCGGTTCACCACTTTGGACATCGATGACTTTGGCGGATTCCATCATCTGGAAACGAACGCCTTGCCGGGATTTTATTTCTGCCTGTTCCTCTATGGTCAGATCAGACCACTCCCTGCGCCAGTCACAATACACCACGTGGCCATAAGTTTCTGTTAAGCCATAAACATGGATGACATTAAAACCAAGCTCAGCCGTTTTCTCCAGCACTTTGCTCGGTGGCGGTGCACCTGCAGTCATCACCTGGACGGTATAGTCTGGAACTAGCTGGATTTCTTCAGGCGCATTGGCGAGCATGGCGAGCACAATGGGTGCTGCGCCGAAATGGGTTATTTTGTGATTTTTGATCGCCGAAAAAATATTCTCCGCACTAACCACGCGATTACAATACAACGTACCCCCCATCAACGCCATGGTCCAGACATGTCCCCAGCCGTTGCAGTGAAACATGGGTACGATGGTCAGATAGCGCGCGTGTTTTTGAATTTGCCAGGCGGCAACGGTGCCCATAGACATCAGGTAGGAGCCTCGGTGATGGTAAACCACACCTTTGGGACGACCACTGGTGCCCGAGGTATAGTTTAATGTCAGCGCATCCCATTCAGATTCCGGCTCACCCCAGTCAGCATTTTCGTCACCACTGGCCAGTAATTCTTCGTATGTCATATCTCCTAGTCGTTCGCCTGTGCCATCCGGCGCTGTTACCTGCTCATCGACAATATCAATCACAATGGGCGGATTGTCCATGGATGCTAATGCCTTGGAGATGACATCGGAAAAATGGGTATCGGTGATCAACACCCTGGCATCGCTGTGTTCGAGAATATATGCGACAGTATCTACATCAAGGCGGGTGTTGATTGCATTTAATACCCCTCCGGACATTGGCACGCCGAAATGACCCTCCGCTAGTTCAGGGGTATTGGCCGCCATCATTGAGACTGTGGTGCCTTTTTCTACACCGAGTTTTTGCAGTCCCGAGGCCAGCGCTCGACATCGCCGGGAAACTGTTTTCCAGCTATATTTACGTTTTCCATAGATGATGCCCGGGTGGTCCGAATACACGTCACTGGCCCGTTGCAAAAATGAAATCGGGGTCAATTCAACATAATTAAGACCATTTACCCGGTCGAGGCTGTCATAGTTCTGTTTCATGAAATTTTTAGGGTTATCATCGTTTACAGAGTCATCCGTGGTAGTGTATTGTTTGAAATTTGCGACGAACATGATGACGCAAGTATTACTGATGGGATACTACCAATTTACATTAGTAAATGCATAATACCAACGTTTTGATTATCCGATTATAAAGCAAATGCAATCCAATTCACCTGCTCTGGTGTTATCACGTCGAATCAGGAAAACACCATTCGAAGAACGTGTATTTGAAAACGGGGTAAAGGCATTTACGACCTATAATCATATGCCCCTCGCCTCGTGCTATTCAACGCCTCAGGAAGACTACGATCATCTTTGTGAATATGTCCAGATCTGGGATGTGGCTTGTGAACGCCAGGTTGAAGTCAACGGGCCGGACGCGCTAAAACTGGTTGAACTGGTTACCCCGCGAGATATCTCTAAATGTCACGATGGAGAATGTATGTATATTCCATTGGTAGATGAAAATGGCGGCATCGTTAATGATCCGATATTGCTGAGGCTGGCGCAGGATCGCTACTGGATATCCATTGCCGATTCCGGACCTGGGGTTCTTTTATGGTTGCGAGGGATTGCCTATGGCCGTAACTATGACGTAAAAATTTTTGAACCCGATGTCAGCCCACTGGCGGTTCAAGGCCCTAGAGCTGACGATGTGATGGCAAAAGTAATCGGTGAGCACGTTCGGGATGTTAAGTTCTACTGGTACATTAAGGCCGAGATTGCGGGAACCGACGTCATCGTCGCCAGATCTGGTTGGAGTGGTCAGGGTGGATTCGAAATTTATTTGCAGGATTTCAGCAAAGGTCTCGATCTGTGGGATGAAATCTGGGAAGCGGGCCAGGAATTTAATATTCGCGCCGGATGTCCAAACCTGATTGATCGCATCGAAAGAGGACTGATGTCATATGGAAGTGATATTACTATGGAAAATAATCCCTACGAATGTGGCCTGGACCGATTTTTTAGTGACACTAAAGATGCAGAGTATCTCTCCGCTCCAGCACTAGGAAAAATCAGGAAAGAGGGCGTAAAGCGTCATCTGGTTTATCTCTCCATCGAAGGCAATGCATTAACATCGCCTCGTTCAACCTGGGATGTGCTTGATGCAGACAAGAATGTCGTGGGAATAGTGACCAGCTCGGCTTATTCGGCAAAGCTTGGATCGAATATTTCATTTGCAACCATCGACGCCCAGGTTGATCAAAATGAAGAGAATTTATTTGTAGATCTGGGTGATGGTGAATTGCGTAGGGCAAAGGCGACTAAAAAGTTTGGAAATAAATTAAAAGCCAGTGATGTAATTTCAAAAGTAGCCTGATTCCAAATTTATTATTCCACGCTACTATTTGCAAAATCGGATATCGGGTTTTAGTTCTTCAAACATTTTGTAGTGGGTCTCAGCCATACCAACGTTGTTGTAAGTTGCCTGAGCCACGGTGTTTTCCTTTTCAACGTATAACCGGAAACCACATACGTTTTCATTTTCAGCTGCAAGGTCTTTTACACGTTGGTATAACCGCCGGTAAAGACCCGTTCTTCTATGTTCTGCAACAACATAAACACTCTGTATCCACCAGAATTGGCTGTTGCGCCAGTCGCTCCATTCCGTGGTCACCATTAAAGAGCCGGCGATCTCTCCTGCACTTTCTCCGGCGCTTTCAGCTACCAGATAAAAACCCAGTGACTCATTTTCAATTAACTTTTCTGCGCCGGCCAGTATCACTTTCGGGATGAGTTCAATCCCCTCGGTTTCCTTCGCCATTTTCTGGTTGAACAGTGCGATATTTGGCGCATCCGCGATAACTGCCTTTCGAATTGAGATTGGATTTTCTTTTATCATGGGATTAATTTCATCAGTTTTTCAAGATTATAAGTCAGGATCATGAGCGTGACACAGATGAATAATTTTGCTAACGGGTATTTATTTTTCGAGACGTGGATCCCGGATATGCGTTCCGCATTCCGGGATGACGGGGTTGGGTGGATTTCAAGTATTCCGGGATGACGAGAGTATATGTGTCCTGCATTCCGGGGAGATACCAAAATGCCACCACGCCGTCTTTCCGGAATGACCTAGGAATATCCGGAATCCATGTGAAACAAACGAAAAGAAATTCAGAACAATCCAGATACACACAAAAGAATGCCCGTCGGAGACGGGCGCAATGTGAGGAAGGAAATTATATTTAGTTTAAAACGCCGGGCCAGTTTTTATCACCGAGAACAATCAGGTTATCCCGGTCTGCCGTCCATTTGGCTTGAATATCCGCATCATAGTTGAGGTATAGCTTTTCATTGAGTACCTTCCATTGCAAAGGATCTCCCGATGCAAGATCGCCATTGGCAACCGCCCAGGAACAGTATCCACCATATTGTGGAAGATATTTTTCTGGATCTTGATTAAATGTTGCCAGGTTTTCCTGACTGGCAAAATACCAGTCGGCACCTTTATACTCGACGCCAATGTCGTCGTCCCCTTCAACCGGTTCGCCTACGGTGAAATAGGCAACAACATCATAACCCCCAGCGCCGGCATTGCTGAAAAACGATTTATAGATTTCATCTTCGCTGGCGTAGGTCGTGTTTGCAAAAAAAGCAAGTCCAGTTATGAGCAACAATGCTTTAAAAGGTTTATACATATTCATATATTCATTCGTAATACGGTTAAAAATAGTTTATACAAGTAATAGAAATTCGCCAATTAAAAATTCGTAATAATCCGTGCACTTTTTAATGTTTTGAATTTTGGTTTCTTATATGTTGTGACTTAACTCATGACGATAAGTTCATGGTTAATTTTTAAACTTTGGTAATGTTTCAGCAATGACAATATCGACACAAAAAAGTGAAATATGTTGGGTTATCGAATATGGAATAATTGGTTGCTACAGGGGATTACTCAATTGATAATAGGCGGTTTCGTTTCAATCAACTAATTATGGGCAGAGATCGGTACGGCGAAGTCACTGAAGGTGCAGAAAGAGAAATTGGATTTTACCTGTCCAATAATTTTAGTATGTTGCCGGTCATTTCAGCCATCGAACCATTACGAATTGCAAACCGCTTATCTCGTAAACCATTATACCAATGGTCGGTGATAACCAGTGATGGCATGAGTGTATTTGCGACCAATGGCATAGAAATGCCAGCGAAATATTCAATCGATAATTCAGCTGGGTTGTCGATGTTATTTGTTTCTGGTCCCCATGAGCCGAGGACCTTTAATCACGAACCCACCCTGAAATGGTTGGTTCAGCAAAGCAAACGTGGTATCACATTGGGTGGAATTGAAACCGGATGTCATATCCTGGCCCGGGCCGGACTGTTAAATGGCGTTGAATGCACAACCCATTGGGAAAATATTTCGGAATTTATGGAGGATTTTCCCGCCCAAAAAGTTTCCTCGGATGTGTACGAGATTGGCAATAAGCGGGTTACCTGTTCAGGGGGTTCCGCATCTATGGATTTGATGTTGTATATCATTGAGCAGCACCACGACCATGAACTGGCGGCTTCCGTAGCCGATGTCATGATCCATCCCCATATTCGACACTCTGGAGAACCCCAACGGATGGATATTCAGTCGAGGACGGGGGTGAATCATCCAGCCTTAATCGAATGTATCGAGCTCATGGAATCCAATATCGAACAACCGTTATCTCCCAATGAACTGGCAAATTTGATCGGTGTATCCAAGCGACAACTGGAAAGATTATTCCGTCGATATCTGAATATGACCCCGGCACGTTATTACCTGACACTGCGGCTCCAGGCGGCGCGGGATATGCTTGAACACAGTGCTTCCAAGATCATCGATGTAGCCATTGCCTGTGGATTTAAATCCGCAGGGCATTTTAGTAGCCGTTATTATTCGAGCTTCGGCGAAACCCCCAGGGAAACCCGAAAAGCTTAATCAGAGGCTCCCTAACTTTTATTCCAAAATTGGGCGCGGAAATTGAAGTTGAAGTCGTTTAATTTACCTTGTAAATAGCGGGATTCAATAATACTTTGGCATCTTTATTAACTTAAGTAAATCAGTCTTATGGCTAAACGAGCAGGTGGAAGAGAAGCAAGAAAAGCACTCCGTGCAGCACCGTTATCGGAGGAGAATAAACCGGTTCGACCAGGTCAAAGTGGTGGGCGATTTATGCCCCTCACCGAGGACGACCTGAAGCGGGTTCATGAAGCAATGCTGGATTTACTGGAAAATGTTGGTTTTACCCGACAACTGCCATCCTGCGTTGAATTGGTCACCAAGGCCGGGGGGAAATTAACCCCCGAAGGGCGACTCACATTTCCTCGGGATCTGATCGAATGGACCATGGAAACCTGTGCTCGGGATATTACCCTTTACGGCCAGTCCGAGGAACACGACCTGCATTTGAGTGGAAACAAGGTTTATTTTGGAACCGCCGGTGCTGCGGTCCATGTAGTAGACGACTGGAAAGAGCACGCAGCCTATACCGGAAGGAAAGGGGGAGCCTATCGTGAATCCACGGTTCAGGATTTATACGATGCGTCGCGCCTGGTCGATAAACACGAACATATTCACTTTTTTCAGCGTTGTATGGTTGCCCGAGATATCGAACAACCTGGTGCCATGGATTTAAATACTACGTATGCATCCGTAGCGGGAACTACCAAGCACTGCGGGGTTAGTTATGTTGAACCCGAACATGCCATCGAAGGATTAAAACTCCTCCACGAAATTGCCGGTGGCGAAGACAAATGGCGGGCACGGCCTTTTGCCAGCTTGTCCTGTTGTTTTGTGGTGCCACCACTGCGATTCGCTGAAGATGCCTGTCGGGTTATGGAAGTCTGCGTAGAAGGTGGTATGCCCATTTTGATGCTGGCAGCGGGTCAGTCCGGAGCCACCAGCCCTGCAACTCTCGCCGGTGCGGTAGTACAGGAGTGTGCTGAAAGTCTGGCGGCCATTTGTTATGCAAATTTAATTGTCCCTGGCCATCCCTGTATTTTTGGTCCCTGGCCATTTGTGTCGGACCTTCGCACCGGTGCCATGAGTGGCGGTAGCGGCGAACAAGCGGTGCAGATGGCAGCCTGCGGACAGGTTGGCAGATATCTGGATTTACCCACGGGTATTGCAGCGGGCATGGCGGATTCTAAAATTCCCGATGCCCAGTCTGGATTCGAAAAAGGTTATACCGTATCCCTGGCTGGCCACAGTGGCGCCAATATGATTTACGAATCAGTGGGCATGCATGCCAGTCTATTGGGTTTTAGTTTCGAGGGAGCGACAATTGATAACGATATGTTGGGCGCAATCAATCGCAGTGTGCGTGGCATCGAAATTGATACTGAAACCCTGGCACTCGCCACCATCGAAGATGTCTGTACCAATGGACCCGAGCATTTTCTAGGCCATGATGCGACCTTGTCTCGAATGGAAACCGATTATGTCTATCCCGATGTTGGCAATCGACTGACGCCGGCGGAATGGAAAGAGCTGGGTTCTAGAACAGTGCAAGATGTTGCCCGGGAAAAAACTCAGGATATTCTGGCCACACATTTTCCCGATCATATATCCGATGAGTTGGATACCCGAATCCGGGAAAATTTTGATATTCGATTGCCCCGTGAGCTGATGAAACCCCAGGGCTAGTTGTGGGTCATGATTCTTGTAAGCAGGAATAAATCAGAAGCATCCCTGAAGAAATAATACAGAGAAATCAAAATGAGCGAAAGTAAACTACCATCCCAGGCAAAGGTCGTCATTGTTGGCGGCGGCATGATGGGCACAAGTCTGGCATACCATCTAGCAGAAGAAGGCTGGACGGATACGTTGTTAATCGAAAAAGGGGAATTGACTTCGGGTTCAACCTGGCATGCAGCGGGGCAATGCCCCAATTTTATTGCTGATTACAACATGGCCAAGATTCACGACTATGGTGTGCGTTTATATCCAAAACTGGAAGAAATAACCGGTCAATACGTCAGCTGGCATGGTTGTGGTGGTATTCGATTTGCCCTGAAGCCAGCGGAAGTGGAGTGGTTTGAACGGGTAAAAGGCGTGGGAAAAATGATTGGATTCGATTGTGAGATTATCGACCCCGCCAAGATCAAGGAATTGATTCCCTATGCCAATATTGATGGGGTGCTCGCCGGGGCGTGGACATTCGAAGACGGCCACGTCGATCCTGCGGGGGTTTGCAATGCCATGGCCAAGGGCGCCCGTCAAATGGGTGCGAAGATTGTCACCGGGAATCGGGTGATGGATATCAAACAAAGAGAGTCCGGTGACTGGGAAGTATTTACCGAGCAGGGTAATGTCATTGCCGAGCACGTGGTTAATGCTGCGGGTTGCTATGCCCGTCAGGTTAGTCAGATGGTCGGTACCGATGTGCCGTTGATTAATATGAAACATACTTACATTGTTACCGATACCGTTCAGGAATTTCTGGATCGGGATGATGAAATGCCCGTTATTCGGGATCCTTATCCGTCAGCGTATTATCGTCAGGAACAAAAGTCCGGCCTGATCGGTATTTATGAAATGGAAAATTCTGAAGAGTGCTGGACCCATCGTGGGGGTTGGCCTGAATGGGATTCTGAAAACGAATTGTTTGATGCTAACTTCGATAACCTGATGCCTTACATCGAGCGGGTAATGGAGCGGATTCCCATGTGGAGCGAGCTTGGCATAAAGCGGGTTGTTTGTGGCGCCATACCCCATACCCCGGACAGCAATCCATTTCTCGGTCCTGCTGCGGGCTTGCGAAATTTCTGGCATTGCAACGGCGCTTCTATCGGTATTGCCTCAGGCGCTGGTTCGGGAAAATATCTGGCCCAATGGATGATTTATGGTGATGCTGAGATCAATATGGCCGGGGTGGATCCACGGCGTTATAGCGATTATGCACCCGGGGATTATACCAAGGCCAAATCTCATGAAGATTATGAACATATGTATAAGCTTCATTTACCCGGGGAAGAAAGACCCGGCGGCAGAAAAACTCGAACCACACCGCTATACGACGTGCTCGAAGCAAAAGGTGCGGTACATACCGAAGCCAATGGCTGGGAAAGGCCAAAATGGTTTTCCCTGGATGGGCGAGTTGAAGATATCGGCTTTCGCCATAACAATACTTATGAAGTTGTGGCTGAGGAATGCCGCGCAGTTCGAGAACGGGTAGGGGTTCTTGAGCTGTCTACTTTTGCGAAATACGACGTCGTAGGAAAAGATGCTGAGCAATTTCTAAATCGCATCAGCGCGAATAAAATGCCAGTGCGTGAAGGGGGTATTACCCTGACCCATTACCTGGCAGAGACGGGCAGACTCAATGGTGAATCAACTATTACTAAACTGGATGAAGGTCGATACTATGTTTTGTCCGGTGCAACCAGCGAAGAGCGGGATCTGGCCATATTAACCCAGGGCATTGGTGAGGGCGAAGATGTGACCATTACCAATATAACCAATGAATGGGGTGTGATTGTCGTTGCGGGCCCCAAAGCACGGGAAGTCTTGTCGGCTCTGACTGAAACCGATGTGAGCAATGAATCGTTCAAGTGGTTAACCGGTAGGGAAATTGAAGTCGCCGGAGTTGGCGTGCGGGCATTGCGGGTGAATTACGTTGGCGAACTTGGCTGGGAATTACATTGTCCCATGGCGGGCATGGTTCAGGTTTATGAAGCGGTCTGGGAAGCTGGGCAGGCCCATGGCATTGCCAATTTCGGAACTTATGCGATGAATTCACTGCGGATGGAAAAAGCCTATAAAGGCTGGGGTGCAGAACTGACCAATGAGATTTCCATGGTTGAAGCCGACGCCATGCGATTTTTCTCAGTTAAAAAGGATGACTTTATTGGACGAGAAAACACATTGGCAGTGGATGAGAAAAAGATCCCCTTAAAACTGGTTTACTTCGAAGTGGAAGAAGGTGATAACGATGTAGTTGGCGGAGAAGCGATTCTGGATGAGGAAAAAAGCATTGGCGTGACCACATCTGGTGGTTATGGTCATACCACGGGGCGCAGCCTGGGTTTTGCTTATGTGGATACCGAATATGCCGCGCCGGGTAGTCAATTTGATGTCTACATGCTTGGCGAAACTCGAAAGGCTACCGTGTTAGAAGACTCGGTATGGGATCCTCAGAATGAAAGACCCAGGGCCTAGCCTTGAACCTAAACTAGGGCCTAAGCCTAAATTAAGCTGATGGTTATTCCGCGACATACCACTGATTAAATAATCGAATAATTAGGTAAACTGTCCCCGTAATTCTATTCGGGGCAGGTCCAGTCCAAGCCCTTAAAATAGTGACCGGGATAGACGTGGGCCGTGGATATTTCAGCAATTAGGTTATTATCAAAGCGATTGATGTATTGCCAGACAATCTGTCCTGATCGATCGGTTTCGAACACCCGGCCACCTTCGAACTCTGTGATTAAAAGACCACCATTTGCTGCCATTTCCTTCTTACCTCGTTCGATGGATAATAACTCCTGATCGGCCTTCGTGCCATAAACTATTTTAGTTGTCTGGTTCTTAAAATCGTATTCCATGATATTTGAAACCCGAGGCACATCCACATCAGACACACCGATTTTATTGTGGCCAAATGCTGCTCGGTAAATATTGTTATTGAAAACCAACATCTTTCCGCCAGAGACAAATGTAGGATCGTGTTGGCGTACCCACGGACCGATCTGCCACCATTTAATTTTTCTGGAATCGGGGTTGAATACCAAAATCATATTGTATTCTCGTAACGAAATAAGCAGGTCTCCGGATTTGAAGTCAGGAAAATCCGCTGCAATTTCGTCTGTTAGTTCCGTAACGCTGTTCAGATGAACCAGTTCTTCATCCCATTTATCTCTGGGGTGAATCGTCTCGCCATTGGCGGTTAGCAGAAATTCGAGACCGTTTGCATAAAATAGTCCGGGCACCGAGATTTCTAATATGACCTCACCTTGGTTTGATACAAGCAGCAATGTGTCTTCGCTGAACGGCGGTGTAAATGGCGGAAATTCCGAGGCTACTCCGGCTTCATGGAATCTACGGCCCGGTACCCAGAAGCCACCACGTTGTGAAAGTGCCACCGTGTGATGGGTGGGTTTCTCCAATGTCCACAGTAAATTTCCGCAATGGTCCAGTTTCACCAAACCACCATATTCGAAGTTAAATATCGCTGAGCCGTCCGCCAACATCCTGGCGCCGTGGATATCGATATTCCAGTCCGTAACTGGGGGGTTATTTAGATGAGATGTTTGGGTAAATATTTCTGAAAATTTCACCGGCCATCGGGCAACAATTGTCCCATCCCTGCGTATCAGACGAAGTTCGTTACCGTCTTCGAAAAACCCAGCCATAAAAACATAATCGTCATTTTGATCGCCGAATTTATTGATTGTGACGCCATCTCCGGGGTAGCGTGCAGGTTGCACGAAATGGATGGGACGCAATAAGTTCGGGCTTTCAGCGAGGCCTTCGCCGACATCGGATCCGGTTTCCATTAGCCATTGGTAGAGTCCGTTTTTGGTAATACCCGAATACAGTCCAAGGCCGAAAGCTGCGGTCAATGATATAAGGATTACCGCCGTATAAAAAGCGATTCGGTCGATGTTTGAATTATTTATTTTCAAAGTGGTTGTATCAACGGCACAAAATTTATAGTTAATAAAACTTCAACCCGAGATATCAAATATAAATTAAGATTTTAATTTTAACTATAGTTGGATACTTTCGAATGTAATTTTGGAGCCGTACGCCGGATAAAATATACGCAAGTCTAATTCCAGCCAAGAATTTCTGATTCCTTTATTTCAATTAAAGTCGGTAATTCAGCCTTGCTGGCCTGTTCCAGAAGCTGAGATAAATGGGCGTAACTCTTAGGCACTACAGCATGACAGCCAAAACCTTTAGCGATGGCCTGAAAATCCGGGGTGTAGATATCGACGCCAATTGCTGGAATATCCCGATCGACCATATAGCGTTTAATTTCTGCATAGCCATCATTGTTCCACAATAAAATAGGGATGGGCAGGGCCAGCTCAACGGCAGTTGCCAATTCACCCACAGTAAATTGAAAACCACCATCGCCAATCAGGGCCACCACCGGTTTTTCGGGCTGTGCTAGTTTTGCACCGAGGGCAGCGGATAATCCATATCCCAAGGTTCCATAACCCGTTGAAGAATTAAAATAACTGCGGGTATTCGATCCATCGTAAAGAACGTTTCCACCATAAACCGGTTGGGTGGAGTCACCCACTATAATTACATCAGGTAATGCGCTGGAAACACACTCTAAAAATTTACCATGGACATGATATTCATCGGGCAGGGTGGCATCAGCCGCTAGCCGTAATTCGACAATTTCTTTTTCAGATTTAAGTGGTGTGAATTTTTCCAGGGCATCACACAGGGCGGCCATTGCCAGTCCCGCATCGGAACAAATTGCAATTTCCGCTAATGCGTTTCGGGTCAGCTGTTCCGCTTCGATATCGATTCGAATTACCTTTCCACTAAGCTCAAGTCTACTGTCGAATAATAAAGTGTCGGTTTCGCCGAGTTCAGTTCCAATTGCGAGGACAACATCGGCGCATTGCAAGGCATCCAGAACGGGTTTCTGGGGGAGTCTGCTTCCAAGGGACAAGGGGTGATTCTGTGGTAATACGCCTTTGGCATTGATGGTCAACGCAGTGGGTGCGCCCAGTCGTTCAACCAGATGCCTGGCTACTTCCGCTGCATCCTGACATCCGCCACCCAGAACGACGAAGGGGCGGGTCGCAGCCTTAAGTAGTTTCGCAGCAGCGGTAATGCCTTTGATATCCGGCCCAGGGCGGTATCTGGTGTGAGCGGGATTATGGTAACTTAGCATTGCGGGCGAGGTAATCACATCGATAGGGATTTCGATATGGACGGGTCCAGGTCGGGCGCTTTCGAATACAGCAAACGCACGGGCCATGATTTCCAATAATTCATCGGGTCGGGTAATGGTGTGACTAAACACTGATACACCGTTGGTAATCTGACGCTGGTTGGGTAACTCATGCAGCCGACCCTGTCCCAATGCGAGTTCATAGGAATTGTTGACGCTGGATATGACCAACATGGGCACCGAATCAGAATAGGCCTGGGCCATGGCGGTCATTATATTGGTCATTCCGGGTCCGGAAATAATGAAACACGCAGCGGGCTTGCCACTGGCCCGGGCATATCCATCGGCCATGAATCCCGCGCCCTGTTCATGTCGAGGCGTAATGTGACGCAAATTCGTTGCGGGCAGGCCGCGATAGAGCTCTACGGTATGCACCCCGGGGATTCCGAACACGGTGTCAATGCCATAACGCTCTAGAAGCTCTACCAGGACTTCCCCTGTTGTTTTTGTTGCCTGCTTTGTCGGCATATTTACAATTTCAAATCACTCACTTTCCATAAAGCCATAACCTTATCAGCAAAATATGCGCCTTCTTCACATTTTTCATCGATAAAATCCAGCGGTGGTGGAAACTTAAATGGCGCATTTTCAAAATTAAGTTTACGCCAGCCTCCGGTTACGATGTCGTAGTTGGTGTCCGATTTTGGATAAGAAGTGATCAAAATATATTTGATGTCAGCTTTTTTGATATTGGCAAAGGCGTCCTTGATTTGTAGGTAAGTCAGATGAACAAGGCAGTCACGGATAAAAATAACATCGACTTTGTCTAGCGGGTCTGAAGTCAGATCTAGTTTTTTGAACCCACGCTTTTCATCAGCATATTCTTTCTGATTGTTATCTACCATATCCCCGACAATATCAGCACCAATATATTGGGCTTCTCCAATAGCCACGTGTTGCATCCAGTTGAAATCACCACAGGGTAAATCGAGAAAGCTTTTTATTTTGTATTTTTTTAATAGCACTGGAAGTTGGTTTATCAGCTCCTGGGCCATATAAACTTCTGATCCCTCCCCTGATTTCGACTCACTGTTGCCCCAGGCATTTTCCTGATAAATGGTATTAAACACTTGGTCGATGGATTTATTCTTGAACTTTTGATTGGTATAGAAATTATGAACGTGAACGATAAAAGGCAGGTTACGTTTAAAAAAACTTCGTACCCTGGTTTTCAACTGAACTTGGTTAGACATTATTTTTTGAGATTTGAGCTAAAAATGATTGTGTGCTTGAAAATTCTGGGTATTATCCATCCATAACTACGGTTGGTCCTGATCAGACCTGTTATGGGTAGCCGATATTAATACAAAAGTCAGGCTTATAAAAATGTTACGCGAGCGAGTTTATGACCAATACAGTAGCAACAACCGGCGAAGGCCATCTTTATAGCAAAAAATTTACCCTGGGAGTAATGGCGTTGGGTCATATGGTCAACGACTGGGTCGCAGGGACGGTGTGGATTCTAGCGCCGGCTATTGCCGCTAGCATGGGGCTGGGTCCAGCGGAAGTCGGGCTGATTCTCACCGTTTATGGACTGGCAGCGGGACTCATCTACATCCCAGCAGGTATTCTCGCTGATCGGGTTCCAAAACCCGGATTGTTATTAATGATTTCCTTCTGGTGGGTGGCCATAGGTTACTTCTGCGCCAGTTTTGCACCGGGGTTCTGGTCGGTGACTTTATTGCTGGCGTTTGGGGTTATGGGCGATGCGCTCTGGCATCCCGTTGCCACCGGGGTTCTGGTTAAACGCATGCCTACCCAGAGAGCCCAGGTCCTGGGGATACATGCCATGGGTGGCAGTTTGGGTGCGGAAATTCTGGGCCCGTTGAGTGCGGGATTTTTACTGGGATTTTTTGACTGGCAGACCAGCCTGCAAATTCTGGTTATTCCTGCAGTGATCATGGGGTTTGTATTTATTCCCATGATCGGTGGTCTGGCTGCAGCTCCGCGATCAAAAATTTCCATGTCCGGAATTAAGTCTCTGATCAAAGACTGGTCCACGCCCAAAGGCATGGGCATGGTTTTGATGATGATCAGCTACAACATGTCGTTATATGGCATTCTCGCAATGACGCCGTTAGTACTCCAAATTCGGTACGGTTTAAATCCATTCATAACTTCAGTGGTGTTTGCCTCGATGTTGCTTGTAGGCACTCTGTTTCAACCATTTGTGGGTAAACTGTCTGACCGGCTTGGGCGAAGAAATATGATCATTGGGATTATTTTCGTTGCCGCGGTCAGTGTGTTGGGTGCAGCCTTCGTTTCCAGCTTCTGGGTATTTGTATCCTGTCTGGTTGTTACAACATCCCTGCTGACAGCGGTGCGACCGATCATCCTGGCTGCTGCGGTGGAATTTTCTGGTCAGTCAGAGTCAACAACCCTTGGTCTGGTATTTGCAATTCTGGATGGCGTCGGTGCCTTAGGTGCATTGATCGCAGGCTATGCGGGTGAGATCGATTTATCTTATGCCTATTTGCTTGCTGCGATCCTGGCATTTATGTCCGTAGCAACCGCAATGGCATTGAAATTTAATCCGGGGAAAGCCCACGCGGCCTGATTGGCTAAATTGATTTGAATGACCCGGGTGAATTTATTTTTCAGCAGATAAATAAACAATCCAACTCGGGTCGTCTTCTCCTTGTTCAGCGGGAAAAAAGATTCCATCACCCTCACCGGTCTCTTCGTCGGTGCCTTCCCAGTACACCGTAGCATTGCTGAATCCTGCTTCAAGCATAATTTCCTGAAGCTCGGGTAAAGTCCATAAGCGCCAATCATAAGTGAACGCCTTTTTCATTTTGGAACCGTCCTTAAACTTAAAATGGATGTGGCACAGAATTTCCCCAGTTATCGGATCGTATTTTTCCTGGTCCCAGTAGTATTTAAACCCTTTGTATTTGGTTTTTTCCTTAATTTCCCGCCAGGAATCATGACCGCCGTATGCATCAATAAAAAGTATACCGTCGTCAGCCAGGCCTTTGTAAGCCCGGTTAAAGTAGTGTCGTAGTTCATCACGGGTTTTGAATATTTGATAACTGAAATTCATTGCCAGGATAATGTCTGCAACTTCATCTTCGTACAGCAGCACGTCCTGATTTAACACCTCTAAGCGCTGCTTTTGTGCCTGAACCAGTTTGCCGATATTATTTTTAATCCCCCAGTCAAGCACTTCCTGGCTGAGGTCGAGTCCAATTGCGGTATTCCCGGCACGACGTCGGACCCATTCGCAACTGGTGTTGGCGGTCCCACAAAAATCTTCCCTCAATTTGGACGCCTTGCGATTGCGGATTTTCGAAAAGGCATCATCTACAAAATCGATCTCGGATTCTACGGACTGGACCGCTTCTTCATATAGGGCGTGGCGATCGGCTTTACTGGCGATGGTATTTTTTTTATTTTGCTTGGAAGACATTATGAAATCGAAGATCGGTTAAAATGAGCCGGGTATTCTACTTGCTAATTACGGTTTATGGCGACTAAACAATTAATTCTGTTACGACATGCAAAGTCAGACTGGGAATCCGGCGCAGCATCCGACCACGATCGTCCATTAAGCAGGCGAGGTTGCCAGGACGCACCCAGGGTTGGGGCCTGGTTTAGGGACAATGATTATCAACCAGATCGCATTATCTGTTCTTCTTCAGCCAGGACTCGGGAAACCCTGGATCTGGTTCACGCCGGGGCAAACTGGAATGACCCTGATATTGTTTATGAGGAAGCGCTTTATCTGGCGTCGGAGTCTCAGATCATGGACTTAATCACTGAAAATTTTGAATTCTGCGACAGATTGATGATGGTGGGGCACAATCCGGGAATGGATTATGTATTATTTCAGTTTTGCCCCGAGGTCAAGACCAGCCCGACGGGCAAGTTAATGACAACTGCGGCATTTGCCATAATTAATTTCACCTCATCGGATATGTCAAATCCGAAATTATTGCACTTTATACGCCCACGGGAACTGGATTAGCTTCAATTCCGATTTGTACAGATTATGATTTCCAAATTGAGGCTAATTTGCAGCTAATATGTATGGGAAGCTGGTTCATTACTACAGCATGTGGGATAATTTTACTGTTCATTTTAAAAATGGCTGGAATAACATGACTGCCTGGTGAAGATGTCAGATGCAAGTATTCCAGCAGAATTCATAACGGTGATCTTTATAGAATGTCCTGGCAATACGGCCTGACTCAAATCGATCACCTGCGCGAAAAATTATACTTAAATTAACCTAAATCTAGAGAGAAAAGCTTAAATGGATGACAATAAACGAAAAGCGCTGGATGCGGCGCTTGGTCAAATCGACCGCCAATTCGGCAAAGGATCTGTAATGCGACTCGGAGACTCCGATGTCTCCCAGGATATTCAAACCTATTCGACGGGCTCAATCGGGCTCGATATCGCACTGGGCATTGGCGGCCTGCCACGGGGTCGGGTTATCGAAATCTATGGCCCGGAATCATCCGGCAAGACAACCTTAACCCTGTCGGTAATTGCCCAGGCTCAAAAACAGGGTGGTACTGCCGCCTTTATCGATGCAGAACATGCACTGGACCCGAGTTATGCTGAGAAGCTGGGTGTCAACATCGACGACTTGCTGGTATCCCAACCCGATACCGGTGAACAAGCGCTGGAAATTGCCGACATGTTGGTCAGGTCCGCCGCTGTGGATGTAGTGGTTATCGATTCCGTGGCAGCGCTGACCCCAAAAGCAGAAATTGAGGGTGACATGGGTGATCATCATGTCGGATTACAGGCGCGACTGATGTCCCAGGCTTTGAGAAAGCTGACCGCCAACATTAAAAAATCCAATACCATGGTGATCTTTATTAACCAGATCAGAATCAAAATTGGTGTGATGTTTGGTAATCCCGAAACCACCACCGGCGGCAATGCATTGAAGTTCTATTCATCGGTGCGACTTGATATACGTCGAATAGGTGCGATCAAAAAGGGCGATGAAGTTTTAGGCAACCAGACCCGGGTTAAGGTGGTAAAGAATAAAGTTGCACCACCGTTTAAGCAGACCGAGTTCGACATTCTGTATAACGAAGGTATTTCCAAACTGGGTGAACTGATCGACATCGGCGTGGAAGTGGGCTGCGTGGAAAAATCCGGTGCCTGGTATAGCTATGGACCTGACCGCATAGGACAAGGTCGTGACAATGTACGCGAATTTCTAAGAGAGAATTCGGATATGGCGGATGAAATAGAAGCCATCATTCGGGATAAGAAATCCATAGGTAAGGAGAAAGCCGATAAAATTGTTGATGCTGATTTGCCGCCTGAAGCTGATATCGAACCCGAAGCTGAGGAAGTGGCTGAATAATACTTTATATCTAATTGAAAATAGAGGATAATTCAGAAAATTTTGATATTTCTGAGGACGAACTAAGCCTTAAGCTAAAGCAAAAGGCTTACGGGTTTTTGGCCCGGAGGGAACACAGTGTATTTGAACTGGGCCAGAAATTGAGCCGTCATGGCCCCCGAAATTTGTGCGATCAGGTTATCGATCAGTTAATTGAACAGGGGGGGTTATCTGATAGTCGATTTGCAGAAATGTTATCCCGAGCGCGATATAACGCAGGAAAGGGGCCAGTAAAACTTAAACATGATCTCAACTCCCATCAAATTGCAGAACACATAATTGAAACTGCCATGGCAGGGTACAGTGAACTTTGGGGGGGATTAGCGGAGCGGGTTCGTATTCGAAAATTTGGCAAAAAACCCCCTGAGAACTTTACGGCCTGGGCCAAACAGGCGAAGTTTTTGCAGCAAAGGGGATTTGAAGCTGCCCAGATTGGTCACTACGACCGCTAGCGAAGCGAAATAAATAATTAGAGCGAAGTGTACTAAATAATTAGATTGAATAAATCATTACCAAAATTTGACGTAGATGAAAACCAGTGAAATAAGACAACGCTTTATTGATTATTTTGCCAGTAAAGGCCATGAAGTGGTGTCCACCAGTTCACTGGTGCCGGGAAATGATCCCACATTGCTATTCACCAATGCCGGGATGGTGCAATTCAAGGACGTTTTTCTGGGCGATGATGTCAGGGATTACAATCGGGCAACGACGTCACAACGCTGTGTACGTGCGGGGGGTAAACACAATGATTTGGAAAACGTCGGCTATACCGCGCGGCACCATACCTTCTTTGAAATGCTGGGCAATTTTAGTTTTGGTGATTATTTCAAAGCGGATGCTATTCGCTATGCCTGGGAGTTATTAACCGTTGAATACGGTCTGCCTGCAGAAAAATTATGGGTCACGGTATTTGACGAAGACGACGAAGCGGAATCGATCTGGATCAATGAAATCGGTGTGCCCAAAGAGCGTGTAACCCGAATTGGTGCAAAAGATAATTTCTGGCAAATGGGAGAGACCGGGCCCTGCGGTCCCTGCTCAGAAATATTTTACGACCATGGTCCGGAGGTGGAAGGCGGACCGCCCGGGACAACCGAACAGGATGGTGATCGCTATGTCGAAATCTGGAATCTGGTATTTATGCAATTTAACAAGACCAGTAGTGGCGAGCTGGAACCCTTGCCCAACCCATCCATTGACACGGGCATGGGGCTGGAACGGATTGCGGCGGTTCTGCAAGGGGTGCATAGTAATTATGAAATTGACCTGTTTCAAAATTTGATCGATGCCGCGGCCGCCGTATTGGGCGTGGCTGAAAAAGAAAATAAGTCATTGCGGGTTATTGCAGATCATATTCGTTCAACGGCATTTTTAATTGTAGATGGTGTTATTCCATCTAATGAGGGTAGGGGATATGTGCTACGGCGAATCATTCGCAGAGCTATTCGCCATGGCTACCAGACCGGTTATAAAAAACCCTTCATGCATAAACTGGTTAAACCCCTGGTTGATGAAATGGGCGAGGCCTTCCCCGAATTAAAATCCGGTCAAAAACTGGTGGAACGGGTTCTTGAACAGGAAAATGAAAAGTTTAATGAAACCCTGGATCAGGGGCTAAAAATCCTCGATCAGGAAATTTCAAATCTCAAGGGCAAAATCATTTCCGGTGAAGCGGTTTTTAAATTATACGACACCTATGGATTTCCGGCTGACCTTACTGCCGATGTTGCCCGGGAACATGGGTTGACCATTAATAATGAAGATTTTGATATTGCCATGGATGCCCAGCGCTTGCGTGCGCGATCAGCCAGTCAATTTGTACAAGGGGATCAAATTCGGATCGACGGGCTGGCGAAAACGCCTTTTGTGGGTTACCAGAATCTCGAATTTGATGTTGAGATTATTAAGCTGTTAAAAGATCAACGGGTAGTGGGTAGCCTGGAGGTGGGTGATGATGGATTGGTTGTCCTCGACCAGTCACCATTTTATGCCGAGAGTGGCGGGCAAACCGGAGATCATGGGAAATTAATATTCGATGACGCTGAATTTGAGGTCGTTGATACCCAGTATCTTGCAAACAAGGTCATTGGTTTGTTTGGCCGAGTCACCTCAGGTTCGATTATCCCGGGGAACCAGGGTAAGGCATCGGTTGAAGCCAGTCGGCGTTATCAAAATGCGGCTAATCATTCTGCGACACATTTACTCCATGGTGCATTACGGGATGCACTGGGGCAGCACGTGGAACAAAAAGGTTCGTTGGTGGAACCGAATCGTTTGAGATTTGACTTTTCTCATTTTGAGTCGGTAAATAATCAACAACTACAGGAAATTGAGTCCCTGGTTAATCAGAATATTCGTGCTAACCATGACGTGACCGTAGATGTCATGGACCTGGAAGAAGCCAAATCATCCGGTGCGGCTGCGCTATTCGGTGAAAAATATGATGCCCAGGTTCGTGTGGTTCGGATGGGCAATTTTTCCTTTGAATTGTGTGGCGGCACTCATGTTAACCGAACAGGAGACATTGGTATGTTCAAGATTATTTCTGAATCCGGGGTTGCTGCGGGTATACGGCGAATTGAAGCGTTAACCGGTGAATTTGCCGAAAGCCATATCGACCAGCAGTTAACGGTGTTGCAGCAACTTTCTACAAATTTAAAAACATCACCATCGAACCTGGCGGAACGAATTTCTGGATTAGTCGAGTCCCAAAAAATTCAGCAACGCCAGATCCAGTCTTTGCAAACAAAATTGGCCACGGGGTCAGCGGATACCGATGTGATCAGGGAGATCAATGGCGTGAAAGTAGTGGCCATTCGCCAGGATGAGGCAGAATTGAAATCAATGCGAATGATGGTGGATCGGTGGAAAAACAAGATTGGAAGTGGTGTGGTACTGGTCGCCGGAGCTCATGAGAAAAAAGTCACGCTGATCGCAGGTGTCAGTAAAGATTTAACCGATAAGCTTTCAGCAGGTAATCTGATCAAAGAAATTTCACCGCTGGTGGGCGGGAAAGGGGGCGGGAAAGCGGGATTAGCCCAGGGTGGGGGCACTCAACCCGAGGGCATACAGAAAGCCATAGATGCTACTTATATCTGGATTGAGAATTCCACCAAATAGCGGTGTTTTATATGGCTGAGATTTTCTCTTTACTTTTTTTGCCGAAGCGGTTGTAATCCGGCGCCATTTTATTATTGGATAAATTCTGTTGGCGTTAATTGTTGAAAAATATGGTGGTACCTCGGTGGGATCCGTGGAACGGATTAATGCCGTGGCAAAAAGTGTTGCAGCCAGCGTAAAAAAAGGTGACCAAATTGTAGTGGTGGTATCTGCCATGAGCGGAGAGACCAATCGACTGATTGCTCTGGCCAAGGAGATATGTGAGCAGCCCGCAGCCAGAGAAATGGATGTACTGGTTTCCACTGGAGAGCAGGTCACCATTGCATTGCTGGCAATGTCATTACAAAATATTGGCGTACCCGCGCGCTCCTATACCGGGTTTCAGGTCTCTATTTGCACCGACCCTATCCACGGCAAGGCGCGGATCGAAAGAATCGATGCGGATCGTGTGCATCGCGATTTGGATCAGGGACGAGTTGTGGTGGTCGCCGGGTTTCAGGGTATAAGTGCTGCAAATGATATTACCACTCTGGGGCGCGGCGGCTCGGATACCACAGCGGTGGCAATGGCTGCGGCGTTGAAGGCGAATGAGTGTCGAATATTTACAGACGTAGACGGCGTTTATACCGCAGACCCCAGAGTGGTACCGGAAGCGCGACGCCTGGACAGAATAACCTTTGAGGAAATGTTGGAGCTGTCCGGAGCGGGTGCAAAAGTCATGCAAATTCGCGCCGTTGAATTTGCCGGAAAATATAATGTTCCATTGCGGGTGCTATCTTCTTTTGAACCCGGACCTGGAACACTGATTACTTACGAGGAAAAAGATATGGAACAACCCCTGATTTCCGGAATTACTTCCGTTGACAATGAAGCCAAGATCACTATAAGAGGTGTGGCTGATCAACCCGGAATTGCATACGCTATTCTGGGGCCCATCGCTGACGCCCATATCAATGTAGATATGATTGTCCAGAACATTGGTAGTGACGGATTAACCGATTTTACCTTCACAATTAACCAGGAAGATTTACAAAAAAGCATGGATTTGCTGGCGCCGGTAGTGAAGGAACTAAATGCCGAAACCTTAGTCGGAGATACCAACCTGGCGAAGATTTCTGCAGTGGGTGTTGGCATGCGTTCCCACGCAGGGATAGCCACTACCATGTTTCGTGCGCTGTCAGAAAAAGGTATCAATATCCAAATGATCTCGACCTCGGAAATCAAAATTTCTGTTACTATCGACAAAGAATATACAGAGTTGGCGGTACGAACGCTGCATAAAGAATTCGATCTTGACGTTGCTGGATAAGATGTTTTTGTAACTGGACTTGAATTTCGGCTGGATATTCTATATTTTCCAACCCTGACATTAGGTGCCATGGTGTAGATGCAGTATTGGCGAAAGTGATGTCAGTGAGATATTAGTTAAATTGAATTTAAACACAGGAGCAGAGCAAAATGTTAATCCTTACTCGCCGCATAGGTGAATCAGTATATATTGGTGATGACGTCCGCATGACGGTTTTAGGCGTGCGTGGGACCCAGGTACGAATCGGAATTAATGCACCCAAAGAAATACCCGTTCATCGCGAAGAAATCTATTATCGAATCAAGCACGAACAAGGGGATGATTCCGGTCAAAATCGTCACGATGAAGATATGCATGATGATGATATGGATGATGACAATAACTCTGAGTATGATGATCATCAATCTGATATGGATGATCCCGATCCGGAAAGCCCAGATCCACACAATTCATAAACAGATTTAACCTCAAGCAGTTTTGTCTTACTATCGACGAAACTAATCGATGGTAACGGAGAGATGGCCGAGCGGCTGAAGGCGCGCCCCTGCTAAGGGCGTAAGGGTTAATAGCTCTTCGAGGGTTCGAATCCCTCTCTCTCCGCCAGTTATAAAATTGGGTATTTGGATTAATAATTCTTACTGCTGGAAAATGGATTTAAATTTGGAAGTCTTCATTGAAATAATGTTGCTACTTCTGTAGGGTTAAACAACGTTGTAACATGCGCCCGTAGCTCAGTTGGATAGAGTACCTGGCTACGAACCAGGGGGTCGGAGGTTCGAATCCTTCCGGGCGCGCCATTCTTTAGAATTGATAGTTGGGTTGGTTAATACGAATGAAACTAATAACCGCGATAATTAAGCCATTTAAACTCGACGAAGTTAGGGATGCGCTATCAGAAATTGGTGTCCAGGGGATGACCGTGACAGAGGTTAAGGGTTTTGGTAGACAAAAGGGGCATACCGAACTTTACCGCGGCGCAGAGTATGTAGTTGATTTTGTGCCCAAGGTCAAACTCGAAGTTGCTGTTGACAGCGAGCGACTGGATCAGGTTGTTGATGCCATAGTCCAGGCTTCGCAGACTGGCAAGCTTGGCGACGGGAAAATATTTGTTTATGACCTGGATAAGGCGGTAAGAATCCGTACCGGTGAACTCGATCAGGATGCCCTCTGATTAAAATTTTTGAAATTTCATTAGATTCACCTTTGTTTGCGATGAGTAGCGCTACCAAATTTAAATATCCATTTAAATCAATAGTAATTGTGGTTTTGCTCTATGCAATGCCTGTTACATTATTCGCCGATGCCTACGATGATGGTCTTGCCGCATTCAAGGGTAAAGATTTTGCAGCTGCGCGTGAAATTTGGTCCGCAGAAAATCTCAAAGACGATGCGCGAGCCCAGTTTAGTCTGGGGCGTTTATACATGCGTGGACTTGGTGTTTTAAGAAATTACGAAACAGGTGTTTCTTATTACCGACGCGCAACCGAGATGGGTTATATTTCTGCGCAATTTAATTTGGGTCTGGCTTATTTCCAGGGATTTGGGGTTAAAAAGGATGTGCTGCAGGCGAAGGCACTTTGGGAAGATGCAGGGCGTAAGGGGCACGGTTTGTCACAATTTAACGTCGGTGCGTTATATTGGAGTGGTGCTGACATTCCCCAGGATCAGGTCGCGGCCATGGGTTGGTTAAAGATGGCTCTGGAAAATGGAAACAAAAATGCGGCTGGATTTTTGTATTCGCTCTACCAACCCATGTATGCAGAATTAACGAAGGATCAAAAACTGTATCGGGGCATCAATACCAGCCGGACAATGTCCCAAGTTGAGGAGCAGGCGGCCTTAAAACTGGCCAGTCAGTCAATTTCCCAAGGCGAATATAATCATGCCGTGGAACATTTATTAGCCCTAGCCGAAGACGGTCATCGTGATTCCCAGTTCATACTCGGACAAATGTATGAACAAGGCAAAGGCCTAAAAAAAGATTTCTCGGCTGCATTATCCTGGTATGAAACTGCCGCTAAGGCGGGTCATGCGGATGCCCAATATCGCATGGGCCTGTATCATATCAACGAGGCGCCTGATCCAAACCAATCTCTTGGACTTTACTGGATGCAGTCTGCCGCTGACAATAATTCCGATCTGGCAATGGAATTTTTTAAGAGTGGCGGTTAACAAAATTTCTCGATTATCAGGTAGTTTCTGATATTTAGATTTCGATTTGCTAAATAAACATCTTCAATTGCAACCGTAAGTGTCACGGTAGTCCACAACGACATCGACGTGTTGATTGAATTTTTCGGATGATTTTATAAATTCGATCAGATCATCCAGTTTTATCAGGGAGTGCACCGGGACATTATATTTTTTTTTAACAATCTGCACCGCTGATAAATCTTCTCCTACGGCTTTTTCCTGACGGTCCAGGGCAATGACGATGGCTGACAATGTTGCTCCGGAGTCATTGATAATATTTGCTGATTCATTTATTGATGTACCCGCAGTAATCACATCATCGACAACCACAACGTCACCGACCAGGTCTGCACCTACGATAATGCCGCCTTCACCGTGGTCTTTGGTTTCCTTGCGGTTAAATGCATAGGCAATATTTCTATTTTCGAATTGAGCAAGTTGTACCGCAATTGCAGCGACTAACGGAATACCTTTGTACGCTGGCCCATACATCATAAAGTCCGGCTGAATTTCTGCCGCTATTAAGGATGCATAAAATTTCCCCAGTTTGGCGAGTAGTCCACCCGTATTAAACAGTCCGGCATTAAAAAAATAAGGACTGGTTCGACCAGACTTGAGGGTGAATTCTCCAAAACGCAATATGTCACTTTCAATGCATAATTGCAGGAACTCAGATTTTGAATCATTGTTTGTCATCTTTAATGTTTATATTTTTACGTTAACTCTGGGTATTATAGGATAATGTCCCCAGCTGAAAGCGATGGTATCCCTAAATTGCCTGAACTTATCATCAAACTTCTTATACCTGGGCCAGGGTCATCCCCATAGATTACATCGTATTCTTGAATAAATTCGAAATTTTAATTTAAAATATATGAATGACACCCTAATTTCAGATAGTTCAAAACCCGGCTGGAGAGAAACCCTACGAGCATTCCTGCACCCGAGAGTGCTTACCATGTTGTTTCTCGGATTTTCAGCAGGACTACCGCTTTGGTTAATATTTTCTTCCCTATCATTGTGGTTGCGGGAGGCAGGTATTGATCGCTCGGTAATCACCTATTTTAGCTGGGCTGCGTTGGGTTATTCATTCAAGTTTGTGTGGGCGCCACTGGTTGATACTTTACCTTTGCCCTTTCTGACTCGATTACTCGGTCGTCGGCGAAGTTGGATGTTGTTTGCACAGATTTTGGTCATAACCGCCATTATTGCGATGTCGAGCCTGGACCCGGCTTCCGGCTCAAGTCTGGTATACCTCGCATTTGCCGCTGTATTGCTTGGTTTTTCGTCTGCAACCCAGGACATTGTCATCGATGCTTATCGAATCGAATCTGCAAATCTAAAATTGCAGGCGCTGATGTCGTCAACTTATATCGTTGGTTATCGGCTGGGAATGCTGATGGCCGGAGCAGGTGTGTTATATCTGGCCAGCTACCTCGGCTCAACTTCAGAATCCTATTCCTATTCGGCCTGGCGCACTTCTTATATTTTAATGGCTGCTTGCATGTTAATAGGTGTAGCCACTACGCTGATAATTTCCGAACCTGAAGGCTCCGCTAGCAACCCATCGGATTTGGAAAATGAACAAACCCTAAATAAAAATTTACAAGTTGTCATTCTGTTTATCTGTTGTGTTGCGGGTTTTATTGCAACTTATGTGGTATCCACGGATTTCATTTCATCCTCAAAAACTTTCCTAAATGAGCTGTTTAACAACAAAACCCTGTCCAGCGTTATCGCTGAATTCCTGCGCCTGGGATTGGGTATTGTGATTGCCTATGGTCTGGCACGAGCGCTCATATCAATAAAAATAGTTAATGCCGTAGTGGTGAAGACGTTGTATCTGGAACCCATAGCTGAATTTTTCAAACGCTATGGCGTTTCCAGCGCAATAGTATTGTTAGCCCTGGTGGGGATGTATCGGATTTCAGATATCGTGCTCGGCGCTATATCCAATGTGTTTTATTATGATATGGGATATTCGAAAAATGAAATCGCCACGGTTTCCAAGTTATTCGGAATTGTAATGACTATTTTTGGGGGCATTCTCGGCGGTCTAATGTCATTCCGCTACGGCGTGATCCGCATATTATTGTTAGGCGCTATTCTATCCGCCGCAACCAATTTGCTATTTATGGTACTCGCCAACACCGGCTACAACCCCTTGTTCTTATACGTTGTAATTGGTGCAGATAATCTGAGTGGGGGGCTGGCAAGTGCCGCATTTGTTGCATTTCTATCGGCTTTGACCAACATCAAATTTACAGCAATGCAATTTGCGATTTTCACTTCCTTGATGACACTGTTACCCAAAATCCTCGGCGGATATTCAGGTAGTATGGTAGAGGGCCTTGGGTATCCCTCGTTCTTCCTGTTTACAACGTTGCTCGGGATCCCTGTTGTTTTGCTAATTATTTATATTTCCCGGGATCCCCGATTTAACCAGTAACCAGTTTTTACCATTGGCCCTAGATAAAAAATTGTCGACCCAAATCTGTGAGTGGGTGGATCACTAATCTGAGAATCAGGTTAAGCACGAATAAAGCAAGCAATGGCGACAGGTCGATACCCTGAATTGCAGGGAGCAGTCGTCTGAAAGGTTTTAATATGGGTGCGCTCATTTGATTAATCAAATGAACCGCCGGGTGGTAGGAGCGGGGGGCGACCCAGCTCAGTACGGCACTGATTAAAATTATAATCAGTAATGTCCAGGTTATGATATTCAGAGATTCTGCTATTGCCAGTATTAAGGCGCCAGGGAAATTGAATTCAAATCCGGATACAAAAAGCAACAATCCAGTCTTAATCATTCCAATAATAATGATTAAAACAATGGATGCCATATCGATGCCAAAAACACCGGGAATAAACCGCCGCAGTATTTTTAACGGCGGATTGGTGATGGTTACAATTAATTGAGAAATCGGGTTTCGAAAATCAACACGAAATAGCTGAAACAGGAATCGTAAAATGACAGCGATCAAATAAAGCCCAACTAATGTTTCAATTGTGAAACTCAATGCATTTTGTATATATGGCATCTATTGATCTCCTAAATCATGTGCTAGTTCATCAGATTTTTCTACCGCTGCGCGCACGCCCTGGGCGACGGTCTCATCAATACCCAATTCCTCCATTTTTAATATCGCGGCTTCCGTGGTACCGCCGGGGGAAGTGACCTGTTTTCGTAGTATGTCTGGCAGATGTTCACTGCTGACCGCTAGTTTTGCTGCACCAAGGGCGGTTTGTAGAACCAGTGTTTTAGCGGCATCATTAGAAAGGCCATGCCGGCCTGCTGAAGCTATCATGATTTCCATCAGTTTAAAAAAGTAGGCCGGCCCGCTACCCGAGACCCCAGTAACGGCATCAATATCACTTTCATTATTCACCCAGACGATTTCACCAACTGCCCGCATAATATTTTCTGCAGCGTTTCGCTGATCATCTGTGGCCAGATCGTTGGCGAGCAGGCCCGAGACACCACAATTAACCAGTGCAGGGGTATTGGGCATGACCCGAATAAATGCCATTGTTTTTCCAGCCCAACTCAGAATATCTGCCATTCTGATTCCAGCGGCGATTGATATTAACAGCGGTTGTTTTTTAACCAGTGCAGGTCCAGACGATTGCACCACTGCTTTCATCATCTGAGGTTTGACCGAAAACACAACAATATCCGCGTGCTCGATGCACTGATTATTGTCGTCAAAACATTTGATGCCAAAGTCATTTTCGAGGTTATCCCTCTGATCTGCTAGCGGATCAGATGCAAATAGTTTTTCTTTGGACCATCCAGCGGTGATTAATCCGCCAATAATGCTGCGGGCCATGTTTCCACCGCCGATAAAAGCGATAGACTGATTTAAGTTTGGCTTAGTCATAAAATTAATAAAAGGTCTATTGTGGCCTGGCGCCGAATATCGCCGTCCCAATTCTGATCTGTGTAGACCCTTCAGCGATAGCAGCCTCCATATCCCCAGTCATCCCCATGGATAATTGATCGAGGTTGTGGCCCTGATGATTTAAACCTTCAAGGGCTAGTTTACATTGCTTAAATACACTTCGTTGATGGTCGAGATCGGTTTCCAGCATCGGAATAATCATAAGCCCGCGTAGCACAAGGTTTGGTAAGGCTTTGATGGCATTTGCCAATTCAGCAAGCTGGTCAGGGCCAATGCCCGATTTGGATTCTTCTTTTTGCAAATTGAGCTGGATCAAAACGTTAAGCGGAGCGAGTGGCGGGCGATGCTGATTCAGTTTTTCTGCGACTTTAAGACTGTCAACGGTATGAACCCAATGGAAGTTTTGGGCAATATTTTTGCATTTTTTACTCTGAATGTGGCCAATGAAATGCCAATAGATGGGATCGGTGATGGCATTATCCTGACAATACTCACCTACGTGCTGGATTTTGTCGAGGCCTTCCTGAAGGTAATTTTCAGCAAACTCGCGATGCCCGATTTTTATAAGGTCAATGACTTTGTCCGGGCTATGGCGTTTGCTTACCGCTACCAGTTTAATCTCTTGTGATTTTCTATGGTAGGCTGTGGATAATTTGATTATATTTTCGCAAATATCCTGGTATCGACGAGCCAATTGTTGATCTTCAAAAGCCATAAAACTTGATATATTTCTGTATTTTAGAGTTTAATGCTGATATTTATTTGCAGTTAACCTTATAACTAAAATAAATGCCTGATACACTATATTACCTTCAGATTCTATCAGAGCTGATAAAAGTTTAATCAACATCTAATAACGTAAAAATTGGGGACCAAAAATTGGATTTATCTGAGCTATTAACCTTCACAGTAAAAAGTAAGGCGTCAGATTTGCATCTTTCATCGGGCATGCCGCCGCTAATTCGTATCGATGGTGATATCAAGCGTATCAACGTAGACCCATTTCTTTCAGAAGAAGTGCATGGCATGTTATACGATCTGATGAACGATTCTCAACGAAAAATGTTTGAGGAGTTTTATGAAACCGATTTTTCGTTTGCAATTCCAAACGTGGCTCGCTTTCGGGTAAATGCGTTTAATCAGTTACACGGGCCAGCTGCAGTGTTTCGTGCCATCCCCAATGTTGTACTTACCCTGGAGGATCTTAATGCACCTACGGTGTTTAATACCCTTGCGATGAAGCAAAAAGGGCTGATTCTAGTTACTGGCCCAACAGGGTCCGGAAAATCAACCACCCTTGCCGCGATGGTTAATTTGATCAATGAACAGCGGCGAGCGCATATTTTAACAATCGAAGATCCAATCGAATTTGTACATACATCAAAAAATTGTGTAATCAATCAACGGGAATTGAATGAACATACGTTGAGTTTTGAGGCCGCGTTACGCTCAGCACTTCGTGAAGATCCTGATGTTATTCTGGTTGGGGAAATGCGTGACCTGGAAACCATACGTCTGGCATTGACTGCGGCAGAAACAGGTCACCTGGTATTGGCTACGCTGCATACCACATCTGCAGCCAAAGCCGTCGATCGGATCATCGACGTTTTTCCGGGTAATGAAAAAGATATGATTCGTTCTATGTTATCTGAATCTATAGAAGCGGTAATTGCGCAAACACTATTGGCCAAACCCGAAGGCGGCCGGGTGGCTGCATGGGAAATAATGCTGGGTACGCCAGCGATTCGTAATCTGATAAGGGAAAATAAAGTGCCGCAAATGTACTCGGTTATGCAAACCAGTCATTCATTGGGAATGCAAACAATGGACCAATGTTTGCTTGATCTGGTGCGAAGACGTCTGATCACAATGGATACGGTACGGGAAAGGGCATTGGATAAAACCAAAATCGAATCGATGATGAAAGTGTAAAACTAATTTGGAGCGTTCGGCATGATAGAACTTACTGACTTACTTAAACTGATGGTCCGACTGGATGCTTCAGATGTGTTTATAACTGCGGAAGCGCCAGTTAGTGTCAAGGTAAATGGTGCGATACATTCTGTAAATGAAGATGTTCTAAATCATAATAGTACCCGAGAATTTGCTTATTCGATTATGAATGAAGAGCAACGACGTGGCTTTGAAGAAGCCAAGGAAGCAAATTTTGCGATACATCCGCCAGGGATTGGACGATTCAGAGTCAACGTCTATGTCCAGCGTGGAAATGTCGGTATGGTCATGCGAAAAATTAATATAAAAATCCCCAACTTCGAGGAGCTAGGCCTTCCACCCATATTATCTAAAATTGCGATGCAGAAAAGGGGATTGGTATTGATGGTGGGTGGTACCGGTACGGGGAAAAGTACAACCCAGGCGGCCATGATTGGTCACCGAAACAGCCGATCCCATGAACATATAATTACCATAGAAGACCCCATTGAATTTTTACATCCTCATAAAAAATCAATTATTAGCCAAAGAGAAGTTGGTCTCGATACCGCATCATTCTCGATAGCACTTAAAAATGCCATGCGCCAGGCGCCGGATGTGATCCAGATCGGCGAGGTCAGAGATGCGGATACCATGCACAATGCCATTATATTTGCAGAAACAGGGCATTTATGCGTTGCCACATTGCATGCAAACAATACTTATCAGGCGCTGGATCGTATACTCAATTTTTACGGTGAAGGGCGCAAAGATCAATTATTGATGGATTTGTCCATGAACCTTCATGCCATGATATCCCAAAGATTGGTTCCAACTGCCGATGGGCAGAGCAGGATTGCCGCTGTGGAAATAATGATAAACACACCGCTTATTGCCGACATAATTCTAAAAGGTGAGTTGCACAAAATTTTGGATGTCATCGAAAGGTCTAAAGAATTGGGTTTGCAAACATTTGATCAGTCATTATTTGATTTATATTGTGATGACAAAATTACAGCAGAAGATGCATTGCGTAATGCGGAGTCTGAAAACAATTTACGATTGAAAATTAAACTCGAAGGACCTGACGCTAAAAAGAAAGATCAGGATGCATTTGAAACCGATTTGTTGGCATTTTAGAAAATGCTTCTGACTCAAAAATCCTGATTTAAAACTATGGCCATGGAAAGTTGGGAGCAGGATAAACCTGTGAAGGTTGGAATTATTGGTGGAACGGGTTATACCGGTATGGAATTGTTACGTATTCTTTCGGGCCACCCAATGGCTGAGGCGGTTGTTATAACCTCCAGGGGCGAAGCAGGTAAAGCAGTTGTCGATCTGTTTCCATCGCTAAGTGGTCGTTGTGATTTAAGTTTTTCTGATCCGCAAGAATCAAATTTAAAAAGTTGCGACGTGGTTTTTAGTGCGGCGCCCAATGGGGTCGCCATGACCCATGCAGAAGAACTACTTGAAGCAGGAGTGAGGGTGATTGATCTCTCAGCTGATTTTAGATTAAAGGATGTGAAACAGTGGGAGCATTGGTATGGCATGGCGCATAAATGCCCTGATTTGATATCAGAAGCAGTTTACGGGCTTCCCGAAGTCAATCGATCAGAAATTTGTTGTGCGAGGTTGGTTGCGAATCCTGGATGCTATCCAACAGCAATTCAACTTGGATTTCTTCCTTTACTGGAAAACAATCTGGTTGAGCCTGATACTTTAATCGCAGATGCAAAGTCCGGCGTTTCCGGCGCCGGACGGAAAGCCGATCTCGGCACTGCATTTTGCGAAGTGGCGGATTCTTTCAAAGCGTACAGCGCATCTGGCCATCGTCATTTGCCAGAGATCGAACAGGGACTTGGGGCGGTCTGCGGAAAACCCGTTGGCCTGACTTTTACGCCGCACTTGTTACCGTTGATTCGGGGCATCCATGGCACGCTGTATGGACGACTGAATAAACAGGGCCTCGATAGGTCAGTTGAACAACTACAGTTGATGTTTGAGAACCGCTACGCCGATGAGCCTTTTGTTGATGTGTTGCCCGCTGGATCGCATCCGGACACCCGTAGTGTCCGTGGCAGCAATTCTTGCAGACTTTCGGTTCATCGCCCTCAGAACGGTCCTACGGTCGTGGTGCTTGTCGTGGAAGATAATCTTGTCAAGGGCGCAGCGGGGCAGGCCATTCAGAACATGAATTTGATGCTGGGTTTCGATGAGTCCTGTGGACTTGAACATATTGCCCTCGTACCCTAATTATTTTGAATAGGTTTCGCTCTTGCTAAGAATTTTATCAGTTCTGGTTTTATTGCTGTTTAGTTTTGTTGGGGGCATTTACTTTGAACGATTAGAACAAAGCCAGGTAGCTGGACTTAATCAGCAAATCGAAGAGCTTGAGAAACAGTCAGCTCATCTCACCAAACGGAACGATGATTTGAGAGAAACGCTCAATCTGGTTAAACGTCAAATTCAGACTGACAGAATTGCATACCAGGCATTACAGGAAACCGTAGAAAATTCTGAATCGGGGCAGGCGGCGTTAAAACAACAACTCCTCGATCAAAGGGCACTTTTAGAAGATCTGAGAAAGAAACTCGAGCAAGCCGGAGGGTAAAAAATGATTGATATAGAATCTATTCGGGAAGATACACCAAACTGTGAAAACATTATCCATTTTAACAATGCCGGATGTTCGCTCATGCCCGGCATAGTCAGTTCACAACTATTCAAGTACTTACATCAGGAGCAGGAAATTGGTGGCTATGAAACCGAAAAAAAATGGCGCGACCAATTAAACCAGTTTTATTCATCCGCAGCTAAACTGATTAGTTGTAATTCAGATGAAATTTCGTTCTGTGAAAGCAATACCCGTGGGTGGCAACAGTTTTTCTATAGTGTTGACCTGTCACCAGGGGATACCATTATCACTACCCGCGGGGATTACGGCAGTAATATTGTCGCCTATATACAGGCAAAAAAACATAAAGGCGTGAATGTCGAATTTATCGAAACCGACGACAATGGGGATCTGGATCTTACACATCTCGAATCATTGATAAACGAGTCAACGAAATTAATTTCGGTAAGTCATATTCCAACAGCTTGTGGAATCGTTAATTCCGCGGAAAAAATTGGTGAGATAGCAGCAAAATATAATGTTCCATATTTACTCGATGCATGTCAATCCGTTGGACATGTTCATATTGATGTTAAAAAAATACGTTGCACGGCTTTGACTACCACGGGGAGGAAGTATTTGCGCGGGCCACGAGGTACGGGGTTTTTGTTTGTTTCTCGAGATTATTTTGAAAACGCCCAGCCTGCAAACCTTGAGCAGCAATCGGTTAAATTGTATAGCGATGATTCTTATGATTTGCTGGATAGTGCCAGGCGATTTGAAAATTTTGAATGTCACTTTGCAGGGAAACTCGCTTTAAAGGAAGCCATGGACTACGCAATAGGTATAGGGACTGAGTCGATTCAGGCTCGAATTCTCGAAATATCAAAATTCTGCCGAGAACAGCTTTCGGAAATTTCTGGGGTAACCGTCCATGACCAGGGTGCCATTCAATGTGGCATTGTTACATTCAGTATTGAGGGACAATCTCCGGCAATCACAAGGGAGCAACTTTCCAAACACGGAATAAATATCTGGATTTCTATAGGATCCGGTAGTCTGGTGGATTTTCAGCACAGGGGCCTGGAGTCTGTGGCCCGGGCATCTCTACATTATTACAATACTGTTGAGGAAGTGGAAAAATTCTGTGAGGTTGTAAGATCTATCGTTTAACGATTCTTTAATCGTTCTTTCGATCAATAACCCTTCGAATTATTTCTGTGGTGCTTATACCTTCATTGTATTCCAGACGAATAAACTTATTTTGACTGATCGGGTAGGCATAAAATCGGGCGTATTTTTCAATTTCGATTATCGGATGCGCATGCACGACGATATCAATATTATGTTTTTCAATAAATGCCCTGTCAACAATTAATGGGCTGTTGACAATAATTTCATCCACAAACTTGCATGCGCCAATTACGGTTGAGCGCTCCGACAAGCTCAATATCGGTTTGTTCTTATAGGTGGCAACATCCTCCTCGGAGTGAATGCCAACCAGTAAAAAGTCTCCGAGTTCCCTCGCCTGTTTTAAAAACTCAACATGGCCAGCATGAAACAGATCTGCAACCATGTCAGTATATATGCGAACCATAATTACTCCAGATTTTAGCTGCTAGCGTCCAGTTGGAAATTCGTTCAGATAGACATAACGTTGGCTTCTTAAAGCTCGTAACGCTGGGTTTTAAATTAATTCATTATTTTGTAAATGCCCAGCCGGCGTTGCCCTGATCTGAGTCGGAGAATTGTTCAAAATCGAATATTTTCTTGTCCCCAAGCTGAGACGGGGAAACATTAGATATGCTCTTAAATATATTTTCGATTCGCCCGGGGAACTGCTCCCATTCCTTGAGCATCACTTTCATTTTTTTACGCTGTAGATTTTCCTGGGAGCCGCATAAATTGCAGGGAATTATTGGGAACGATTTCCATTTTGCATAGCGCTCTATGTCGGCCTCGCTGCAGTAGGCGAGGGGTCGAATGACAATATTTTTACCATCATCACTTCGTAATATAGGTGGCATGGCTTTGATTGAACCCTGGTTGAACATATTCAAAAACAAGGTTTCTATGATGTCATCCCGATGGTGGCCAAGTGCAATTTTTGTAATACCGTGTTTTTCAGCGTAACCATAGAGAATGCCTCGACGCAATCGCGAACACAGACTGCACATGGTCTTACCTTCAGGGATAATACTTTTAACTATGCTGTAGGTGTCTTGGGTAATGATATCAAAATCGATTTTTAACGTACTTAGATAATCTGGCAGGATGTGCTCAGGAAAATCGGGCTGTTTCTGGTCAAGATTGACAGCGAGAATCTCAAAATTGATAGGGGCTTTCACCTGCAACTGCAACAGCATATCCAACATGGTATACGAATCTTTTCCACCGGACAGGCAGACCATTACCCGATCTCCTTGTTGGATCATGTGATAATCTTCGATAGCGCGCCCAATATTTCGGCGTAAGCGTTTCGAGAGCTTCTTAATGGCTACAGAGGATTTAGTTCGCGTTGGAAAATGGCTTGTGGCTTGAATTCGATTCATGTGCGAATTGTATCCCAGAATGACCAAATTCAAAGGGTATAATTTAGATCAACCCTTAGGCCATATAGAGTTGAGTTATATAGAGTTGAGTCATGTAGAGTTAAGGGTACTTTTGAGAAAATAACGGAGTTACAAAATTCCCAGTCACCCCGCATGGTAAAAAAGACCCGGTTCACAATTTTAATTCTGGTGGCCCTATTGCTGATCCCGGCTGTGGCTACTTTGTTTCTGAACAAAGCAGATACCAAGCAAATTGTCGAATCCTATGTTGAATCAGCTACCGGGCGAGCGCTGAATATTGAGGGGGATCTCGGCGCGCAATGGGGCTGGTTGTCCCCAACCTTGTACGTGGAATCTGTCAGTCTGGCTAATAGTCATTGGGCACGCACACCGTTTGTATTCCAGTCAGAGCGGGTGAATATCTCACTTTCCATCGTCGGACTATTGACTGGCAAATTGAAAGTTACCGCTATCGAACTGGAAAAACCTGTATTTTGGGTTGAACGTCATCCGGAAAGTGAAATATTCAATACCGATTTCAGATCCAGCGAATATTCTGGCAATGCTGATACATTGCTGCCGGAATGGCTAATGATAAGTCAGCTTATTGTTAACAATGGGCAAGGGTACTTTTTTCACGAAAATCGTGACTGGGAAATCGAAATTGATTCAGCCAGGGCAGATTCTCCAGGGCAGGACCTGAAAACCAATGTTGAATTTAATGGTGCCGTAGAAAATACCGCGGTTTCAGTTGCAGGCACTTTGGGTAGCCTGAACAAGCTTTTAAGGTTTCAGGAATCTGAAATTGCACTGGATGGTTATGTTGGTGTGCTTGCAAATCAGGTTTCTGTTTCGGGTGTAATTCAGGACTTGTTTAGCTGGATTGGATTAAATTTATGGTTTGATGCAAATGTTTCCAATTTGGCAGGGCTTTCAGAGCTTGTGGGCTTTGCACTTCCACCCTATGAAGATATTTCTGCGTCCTGGGAATTAATCCAGCCTGAGACATCCAACACCATGCGCTTGGAATCGATTAGATTGAATTCTCGCGCCCATGGATTGATGGCGTACGCCGAAGGTGAAATTGGTCATGCGGTTGAGTTAAACGAAGTAAAAATTCAGTTCAAAGCCGAGGGAAATCTCGACAAAAAATTGATATCGCCCAATTTGAGCGATGGGGTGAATTTGGAAACCGCAGTTCGCGGAACTATTAGCGGAGACCGTGACAACCTGATATTGAACCTGGAACAGGGTCAGATGACAACCAATGGCATTTTTGTGAGCGCATCCGGCACAGTTACCAATTTATTATATGACTGGCAATCCCCATTGTCAGTTAATGCACGTATAGAAAGTCTGGATTTGCTCGGTCAGGCCATTGATACCAAATTGCCCGCCTCTCCAGCAATTGATATTAGTGTGAATCTGTTAAAGAAAGATTCTAAATTTAATTTAGAAGATATTATGGCGAAGGGTGAATCCAATATCGGAACTCTCCATTCCAGTGGAAGTCTGTTTAACGTAAGCGCTGAGCCCACTGGGAATTTAGACTTTGATCTAGAATTCAAAATCAGTGTGTTATCGGATCAGTTCAGTGAAAGTAACTACCTGCCACTATTCGATCGCGCAGCAGTTAAGGGCGATCTCGAAATAAGTCATAACCAATTCGGGATTAGCAATCTTGCACTCGAATTAATCGGTGACGGGGTGTTGGTTATGGGTACGGGTCAAATTGAAAATATCGCAAAGCGAACCGGCGTAAATATAGATTCAAGGCTTGAACTGGATAGTATTAGCAGGCTTCAATCCCTGGTAGTGCAGACATTGCCTGAGACAAATCCGTTTATCGCTACTGGAATCCTGAATTCAAATACCAATGGAGATATTAGCCTGTTGGAAATCCAGGGTAATTTAAATGATCCATCCCTTGAACTTGAACTTAGTGGAATGATCAATCAGATCGTGAAATCACCCGAGCCCGATCTTGATATCAGCTGGTTACTAAAATCTGCAGCACCCGTTTCAACGATGTATCCGGACCTTGGTTATAGTGGGTTATTAAATCAGTTGATGCCGGTTTCTGGAAACGGAGAATTAACAGCCAACAATGAAAACGGAATACTAAATTATGACGTGTCCAATATCGAATTGGAGACATTGTCAGAACAGTTTTCCGGTCATCTTCGCGGAGAGGTTGTAAATTTTGTTCCGGGAGAAGGACAAACATCGGCGAATTTATCTGGCAAGCTGTCACTTTCTTTGACCGGAGTTGTAGATGAACAGTCCATCACTACCGAACAGGCGGGTATATTTGAGCCATCGGTATTATCTGGAAATATTAAGGCAACCCTGGATATCATATTTTCTGATGCTACTGTTGGGCTAGACAAAATTGATTTAAAAATTAAATCAGACAAAAAGAACATAACAGCCCAGGGCAGTATTGATCGGATTTCACCACTGGTATCCCGTGGATTTATCTTGACGTTTGACACAGATGCTCTGGGAGACTTAATTAAAAATATTGAACCGCCATTGATTCTCGATCAGCCAGCGAATGGCAAGCTGGAATTTGACAATATCGGCGATACCCAAAACGCCAGACTGGGTATCGTGCTTGGAAAAAATGATATTAGCGGAAATATTATTTTTGATAATACTGGGGTGATAGATTATAAAAATCTTAATGAAAATTTTATTGCCAGGCTGCACTCCCGTCGACTGGATCTAACAGAAATTTTGCAGGAAGATGAGAATCCACAAAGGTTGTTTTCCGAGGGCGTAATTGATTTTAGCTGGTTGGATGAAACAACGGCTGAAATCTCGTTTGATGCAGATTATTTCAAAAACAGCATATTCATCTTTAGCGATGTTGATCTGAAGACTCAAGTCGAAAATGGCAAACTTCGTACATCAGTGTTCGGAGACAGTAGTAAAGGCCAGGTAAAGTTGCAATTTGCCCTTGATAAAAACAACAAAGGCGTTGACGGGGAGTTATTGGTGGATGGCCAGGGAGTGGATGTGTCAGCTCTTACCAATGCTGAGAAGTTACCCGAGGATGAGGCGGGTATATTCAACCTTAATATCGGTCTAAAAGGGGTTGGCAATTCGCTTTCGACCCTGGCAGGAAGTGCCAATGGAAAAATCCTTCTGGAGCTCGATAAGGCCCAGATAAAGAGCGACGGGTTGAAATTGTTAAGTCAGGATATTTTCTTTGGGTTGATCAAAGCCATTAATCCGCTTAGTAAACGAGAAGAATACATGGATGTCGAATGCGGGGTGGTGTATTTTGAAGTTGAAAATGGTAATGCAAAAGCAGATCAGGGGTTCGCGCTAAAGACATCAGAATTTTCAGTACTCGGCGGTGGTGAGATTAATTTTGGCAACGAAAATATTGAACTTGTTTTTACAACTAAGGCCAGGAAAGGATTTGGCATCAATACAAATTCATTCGCAAAATTGGTTAGGGTTGGCGGTACTATCCAGAAACCAGAAATTGAAACCGATCCCAAGGGGTTACTCCAGACAGGGGTTGCCATCGGTGCGGCAATTTTCAGTGGTGGATTAAGTTTGCTAGCCCAGGGTTTGTACGATAAAAATAAGGCAAATTCCGACGTTTGCAAGTTTGCGAAAGAAGGCAAACAAAATCTGAGTGATGAAAACATTGATCCCACAACAGAGACTAAATAAAACCATGGACCTGCCTTGTTCTCAGGCCTGTGAGAATAATAAAGTTCCAATTCTTCAGGAAATTCGCCGGATTTTTAATTCTGCCAAAACCATTCTTGAGATAGGCTCAGGAAGTGGTCAGCATGCAGTTTTCTTCGCGCAAGAATTGCCCCATTTGTTTTGGCAAACCAGTGACCAAATTAATTACCATAGTGGCATTAACAGTTGGATTGATAGTGTCGCGCTGAATAATCTGGGGCGACCCATCCCACTTGATGTAATGCAATTGGAACAGTGGCCCGTGACCTCGGATAAAACCATTGGTTATGATGGTATGTTTAGTGCCAACACCGCGCATATTATGCCCTGGGATGGAGTGGTGGCGATGTTCAGCGGCGTGGGTGCGACGTTGTTGTCTGGGGGAAATTTTGTTCTCTATGGTCCATTTAATAAAGACGGCGAATTCACCAGTGAGTCCAATAGGTCGTTTCATGAATTTTTGCAAAATCAGGATAATCAGATGGGAATTCGGGATGATGTAATGATTCAGGATATCGCTGTTGATTGCGGATTAACGCTTGATGACGACATCGATATGCCATCGAATAACCGTATTTTGGTGTTTACCAAAACATAATTGTTTTCAAAGGTTTTGCTCGATCTTTATATCAAATAATTGCACAATAATAGTGCAATTATTTGACAATTTGCACTATAATCGCCCTTGAAATTCTGTGCTCCTAATTGTAGATTTCTTATCTTATTGATATTTAAAGATAAATTAAGTTGGCATAGCTATTGCTATATAGCCAGTACAGGTGAGCTCGTCTCTTTTATTTACCCAATCCAGGATTTTCCTGACATTTGAATCGAGGATATTTTATGTCTGCAGCAGACGCATTAAAGTTTATTACAGAAAGTGAGGCCAAATTTGTTGATTTACGATTTACCGACACAAAAGGCAAAGAACAACACGTAACTCTGCCAGTAGGGGTTGTGGATGACGATCTTTTCGAAGATGGAAAAATGTTCGATGGTTCATCTATCGAAGGTTGGAAAGGTATCAATGAATCAGACATGATTTTGATGCCCGTGGTCGATTCCGTGGTTTTAGATCCATTTGCCCAGGACGCGACGGTCAATATTCGCTGCGATATTGTGGAACCTTCGGATATGCAAGGTTACGATCGTGACCCCCGTTCCATTGCCAAAAGAGCTGAGGCCTATTTGTCATCCACCGGAATCGGTGATACCGCTTATTTTGGCCCTGAAAATGAATTTTTCCTGTTCGATGCTGTGCATTGGGGCAATGAGATGGGTCATGCATTCTACGAGATAGACTCATCTGAAGCAGCATGGAACAGTTCCAAAGAATACGAAGATGGTAACACCGGTCACCGTCCAGGGGTCAAAGGTGGCTATTTCCCGGTTTCGCCGGTGGATAGTCAATCGGACATCCGCAGCATGATGTGTTTAACCATGGAACAAATGGGTTTAGGTGTTGAAGTGCACCACCATGAGGTTGGCACAGCGGGCCAGGGGGAAATCGGTTGTCTGTTCAACACTCTGGTGAAAAAAGCCGATGAAGTGCAAATTTTTAAATACGTGGTCCATAACGTAGCTCATAACCACGGGCTCACTGCTACATTTATGCCCAAGCCCGTGGTCGGTGATAATGGTTCGGGGATGCATGTCCACCAGTCCATCTCCAAAGACGGAAATAATATATTTTCCGGTGACAAATACGGCGGCCTTAGCGATGAAGCGCTTTATTATATTGGCGGGATCTTTAAGCACGCCCGGGCGATTAATGCCTTTGCTAACGCCAGCACCAATAGTTATAAACGACTGGTTCCAGGATTTGAAGCGCCGGTTCTACTCGCTTATTCAGCGCGTAATCGTTCAGCGTCCTGTCGCATTCCCTATGTGTCCAACCCCAAGGGGCGGCGTATAGAAATTCGATTTCCGGATTCTACGGCCAACCCGTATCTAGCCTTTTCAGCAATGCTTATGGCCGGACTCGACGGTATTCAAAATAAAATCCATCCCGGAGAGCCAGGTGATAAGGATTTGTATGATCTGCCACCCGAAGAAGAAAAGAATATTCCGACGGTTGCCCATGGCCTCGACATTGCACTGGAAGCATTGGATCAGGATCGAGACTTTCTACTCGCCGGCGGTGTATTCAGTAACGATTCCATAGACGCCTATATCGACCTGAAAATGGATGAGGTGAATCGATTGCGTATGGCCACTCATCCTGTGGAATTTGATATGTACTATAGCGTTTAAAAGATCAGAGAAAACGCCGCAATAATGCGGCGTTTTTTTCAACGTTACCGCACTAATTTGGTGCAATACGAATTGGAAAATAGTAATCAAAATCTTTACGAACAGCTGTTAAGTTCATTATCCACCACAATTGTTCTGGTGGACCAGGATTTGAATATTCAATATTTGAATGAATCGGCAGAGTCCCTTATCCAGGGCAGTTTCAATTTGGTAAATGGTACGCCGTTGTTTTCCTGGATCGGTGATGCCCAGGGTGAAGGCGAGGGTGAAGGCGAAAATGAATCACTAAAGTCCGCCTGCAACAGGTGTCTGGAAGAAAATATCCGCGTGGTATTGCCTGATATTAAATTGTCATTCCCCGCGGCCAGACAAATCAAACGAGCAGATTGTCGTTTTGTTTCTGCGAACTTTGATTTGATGAATGGTATTTTGATTGAAATTGGTATTCACGACGATGGAAGTTTGCGAAGTCTTGGGCTGGCACGTCAAGGGGCGAGCCAGACCCTGGTTAGAGGATTGGCCCATGAAATTCGAAATCCATTGGGTGGCATCCGTGGTGCAGCCCAACTTCTGGGTAATGAAATTTCAGCCAATCTGAATGAGTCGGATCTGATCCAGTACACCGATGTGATTATTCGTGAGACAGATCGATTGTCCCAGCTGGTGGGGCAAATGCAGGCATCTGCGGATGTGGGTGAGAAATTACCGATCAATATCCATATTATTCTGGAACACTTGAAATTGCTGATGGAATCTGATCTGCCACATAACATTGCAATAAACTCCGATTACGATCCCAGTTTGCCGGAAATTATGGGGGAGCAAGGGCAGTTGACCCAGGGGTTTATGAATATTCTGATAAATGCCATTGAAGCGATTGGGGATTCCGGGAACTCAGGTGAAATAATCCTTAAAACCAGAATCGATCATAGCGTTCTGCCGGACTACATAGCACAACAGCAGGTTGTGAAAATTGAGATATCAGACAATGGTATGGGCATCGATGCCAATTTAATTGATCAGGTATTCGAACCCATGGTCAGCGGAAAACCTGGGGGAACGGGTCTGGGGCTATCTATTACCGCGGAGATCGTGCGTAATCATGGTGGAATAATTGCAGTAAAAAGTGAAAGCAGTCAAACTACATTTAGTGTTTACCTGAAAACTCTGGAGGGTAAATATGGCGAGTAACATATGGGTTGCGGATGACGATGAATCCATTTTATGGGTTGTGGAAAAAGCCTTATCGAAACAAGGGTATTCGGTACGCACATTCTCCGACGGCATTCATTTGTTTGAAGCCATGGGTAATAGCGCGCCTGAGCTGGTGATTACAGATATTCACATGCCAGAGCTTCCAGGTTTTAAGTTGCTGGAAAAAATTAATGAAATTCACCCGAATATACCGGTAATCATCATGACCGCATTTGGTGACCTGGACAGTGCTGTAGATGCTTACAAATATGGCGCATATGAATATATCACCAAGCCGTTTGATATCGATGAATTGCTGGAAATTGTATCTCGTGGATTAGAAACCGCAGACAGTAAGCAATCGGAAATACAAACCGTCACTCAGCCCGACAACGATTTTCTCGGAGAAAGCCCGGCTATCCAGGAGGTATTCAGAGTGATCGGCAGAATCGCACGTTCCAGTCGCGGGGTGTTAATTCGCGGCGAGTCGGGTACGGGTAAAGAGCTGGTCGCAAATGCCATTCATCAGAACAGTTTGCGAAACCATAAACCCCTGGTTGCGATAAATACTGCGGCCATCCCAAAAGATTTACTGGAGTCGGAACTATTTGGTCATGAAAAGGGCGCTTTTACTGGCGCCCACAGCCGACATATTGGACGATTTGAGCAAGCTGACAAAGGGTCATTATTTCTCGATGAAATCGGTGATATGCCCCTGGCACTCCAAACCCGGTTACTCAGGGTTTTATCAGAAGGTCGTTTCTATCGACTCGGTGGTAAAGATGAAATTAGCGTGGATGTCCGGGTGATTGCCGCAACCAATCAGCAACTCGAAGTACTGGTTTCAAATGGGGAATTTCGTAACGACTTATTTCATCGGCTCAATGTGCTTTCGGTGATTGTGCCACCGTTGTGTGAGCGTATTCAAGATATCCCGGTTCTGGTCGATCATTTTATTCGACAGTCAGGAGATGATAACCCCGGCAAACCCAAACATCTGGGACCAGGCGTGCTGGCCGCATTACAGAATTATGCATGGCCGGGGAATATCCGTGAATTACAAAATGTGATATTGCAAACCGTCATATTGAGTATCGGCAATACCATCGAAATTGAGGATTTGCCGAAACATATTACCGAAGTTTCCCGAATCCATTCGGACAATAACTGGATTGACGGCCTTAGCGCTGTGGCCAGTCGAAAGTTGCGAATGGGTGAAAAAGAATTGGCGAAATCACTGATAGGCGATGCTGAGCAAACCCTGATTGGTGTCGCCCTGGCGCACACCAATGGACATCGACAAAAAGCGGCGAAACTTCTGGGCTGGGGCCGAAATACCCTGGCAAGAAAAATGAAGTCCTGATAATTTTAACAGGTCAGCTAATTTGAATTATGAAATTAGCCTGGTATATCATTGTAAATTAAAGAGAATAAATTTTTACGATTGGCCTTGGAATATAACTAACTGTAACCATCTAAACCCCATTAAGGCCAATTGGGGTCACAATGAGATCAGGTCGTCAGAGTAAATCAAAACCGAGGCCCAACTTCATCCTGACTGAATTTTCAATCATAGCTGAACTCAATAATTAGTCTAAAACCTAAACACCAAGAGCCAATGCGGTATGCCGTAGTTTCGATACTTGAACTCGAGTAATCTCTTGGCAAGCTAGGTTAAAAATAAATTCGTTATGATACAATCGCTCGGCTTAGCCGTACCTTTAAATTTTTAATTCTGGAATTAATCAATGCCTTGGAATCAACCCGGATCAGGTGGTAACGATGACGACCCATGGGGTCAACGTAATCGCCGCGGAAATGGCCGTCAACAGGGGCCCCCCGATCTTGACGAACTGTTTCGTCAAGCAAAAAATCATATAGACAATTTATTTGGCCGCCGGAAAAGTAGCGGTAATGGAAATGGTGGCGATGAACCACGGGGTGGAGGAAATTCTGGCGGTTCCGGAATGTTTCTGATACTGCTGGTTGTTGGAGTGGGCTACTGGATTTACAGTGGTTTTTATACTGTTGATCAAGGTGAACAGGCGGTTGAACTACGATTTGGAGAATATAAACAGACAACCGATGCAGGCCTGCATTGGCGTATCCCTACACCCATAGAATCTGTCGAAATTGTAAACACTCAAAATGTTAATACAGTGGAAGTTGGTTATCGTGAAGGTGGCCGATCAATCCAGACGGTGCCCAGGGAGGCCAGGATGCTGACCCAGGACGAAAACATAATTGATATTCAATTCGCAGTGCAATATGACATCAAAAATCCTACGGATCTTTTGTTTAATGTCAGTGAATATAATCCCCAGGATCTTGCTCATGGCGTCGTTCGCCAGGCGACAGAAAGTGCTGTGCGGGAAATTGTAGGTAGGAATACTATGGATTTTGCAATAACCGAAGGACGCGCCCAATTGGCGGCGGAGACCAAGGTGCTGGTTCAGGAAATACTGGATCGCTATAAGACCGGGATAAATATTCGTACCGTTGAGATGCAAAATGCCCAGCCTCCTGAACAGGTAAAAGACGCATTTGATGATGCTGTGAAAGCCCGTGAAGATGAGGTTAAGCTGAAAAATCTGGCAGAAGCTTACTCCAATGACATCATTCCAAGAGCGCGAGGTTTTGCTGCGCGAATTCTTCAGGAAGCAGAGGCATACAAGGCAGCGGTTATTGCGAAAGCCGAGGGTGAAACGGCGCGATTCGATCAAGTTCTAACCGAGTACCGTAAAGCACCCGAAATTACCCGTGACCGTTTGTATCTCGAGACCATGGAGCAGGTTTATAGTCGATCCAGCAAAATGCTGATCGACCAATCGGGTGGTGGCAATAACGTGATGTATTTACCACTCGATCAGTTATTGCGTAATCAGGGTCAGGGAGGCAATCCTGCAAATCCTTCAAGGTTGCAACAAACTGGTCAGGACATTTTAAATCAATCCACTAGCAGCGGCCTGCGGTCATCCGATCGTAGTGTTGAACGTACGGTGAGGCAGTAATCATGAATAATAAATCTATACTTTTTCTCGCCCTGTTAGCCATCGTTGGCGCATTACTGGCGTCCTGCGTTTACTTTGTTGATGAACGGCAAAAGGCAATTGTGTTTCAATTTGGTGAAATTGTCGATTCAGATGTTGCGCCCGGACCTCATTTAAAGTGGCCGTTTATAAATAACGTTCGTTATTTTGATTCCAGGGTGCAGACAATGGATGCCGATCCGGAATCTTATCTTACTATTGAAAAGAAGAATCTGGTTGTTGATTCATTTGTTAAATGGAGAATAGGTGACGTTCATCAATACTACACCCGACTACAGGGCTTGCAGGCCAATGCTCGGTCTAGATTATCCCAACGAGTTAATGACAGTTTACGTCAGGAATTTGGTAGGCGATCGGTTCAAGAAGTTATATCCGGTGATCGAAAGCGGATTATGGAAGTGGTTCAAAAATCCATGAACGAAGAAGCGGCAACACTGGGAATCGAAATTATAGATGTGCGACTAAAACGAGTTGATCTGGATCCAGCAATTAGTGAAGGCGTATACCAGCGTATGACCGCAGAGCGGCAGCGAGTTGCTAAAGAGCTCAGGGCTCAAGGTGAAGAGCAGGCTGAAAAAATCCGCGCTGATGCGGATCGACAACAGGCAATTTTGCTGGCCAATGCTGAACGGGATGCAGAGAAAATTCGAGGCGAAGGTGATGCCAATGCGACCGCAGCCTATGCAGCAACTTTCGGTAAAGATAAAGAGTTTTATAATTTTTACCGTAGCCTGAATGCCTATCGTGGAAGCTTTAGCAGCAAACAGGATTTAATGATTCTCGATCCGAGTTCTGAGTTTTTTAAATACTTCAAACAGGCAGGGCCTGAATTAACCAACTAAATTTAGATAACCCTCTGGAAGTTTCGTCTGTAGTTTTGGTTTATTGAACTGGAGTGACTTAACCGCTGCGTTTGCCCTGTACTTGATTCTGGAAGGACTAATTCCATTTTTTAGTCCTTCTGCGTTTCGCCAGTTTATGCAACACATGAGTGAGCTCCCGGATAAAACATTACGAAATGTTGGTCTTGGGAGTATGGTTGCTGGCGTAATTTTGCTTAATTTCGTTCGCTAATAATAAAATTAAAACCCCAGATAGTATTTCAAATTTTATGGCTAATCTCATGGCTAATAACATTGTTCTCCTTGGCACCCAGTGGGGCGATGAAGGAAAAGGAAAAATTGTTGATCTGTTAACTGAGCATGCGGATGCTGTGGTTCGATTTCAGGGTGGACATAACGCAGGTCACACCCTGGTTATAAATGGTAAAAAGACCGTATTACACCTGATTCCGTCGGGGGCGATGCGAAACGGAGTGGACTGTCTTATCGGCAATGGCGTGGTAGTCGATCTGGAGCAATTATTAAAGGAAATTCAGGGGCTTGAAGATAACAATGTCGAGATTCGTAGCCGACTGATGTTAAGCCCGGGTTGCCCGATAATTATGCCTTATCACAGCGCACTGGATTTGGCGCGAGAAAAAGCAAAAGGGAAACAAGCTATTGGCACCACGGGCCGCGGAATCGGCCCGGCCTATGAAGACAAGGTTGCCAGGCGCGGCCTGAGGTTGTCGGACTTGCTCACACCAGACGTATTTGCGGAAAAACTGAAAGAAGTAATGCATTTTCATAATCATACGCTGGAGAACTTTTTTAGCGAAAGTGTACTTGATTATCAAGCGACACTGGATCTGGCCCTGGCCCTTGGGGAACAGGTTGTTCCGATGTTGGGCGATGTATCTTTGACCCTCAATCAGTTCCGCGCTAGTGGGAAGTCGGTTATGTTTGAAGGCGCCCAGGGCATGCTTCTGGATATCGATCATGGTACCTATCCTTTTGTAACCTCTTCGAATACCACTGCTGCCGCTGCTGCAATTGGTAGCGGTATTGGCCCTCTGGATATCGATTTTGTACTTGGGATAGTAAAAGCCTATACCACACGAGTTGGATCCGGACCGTTTCCAACCGAGCTGTTCGATGAGGTTGGAAAACATCTCGGAGAAAAAGGCCATGAATTCGGTGCAACAACGGGCAGACCACGACGATGCGGGTGGCTCGATGCGGTTGCCCTCAAACGTGCCAAGCAGGTATGTGGTTTGAGCGCATTGTGCGTAACCAAGCTTGACGTTATGGACGGTCTCGAAAAAGTTAAAATTTGCACAAGTTATAAACTTGATGGCAGTGAAATCGAACTTCCACCTTATGGCGCCGATGCTATGGCCCAATGTGAAGCTGTATATGAAGAATTACCGGGCTGGAAACAATCTACGGAAGGCATTCGTGAGTATGATAAATTACCTGAAAATGCCAAAGCGTATCTTGATCGGATGTCTGAGCTTCTGGATTTGCCCATTGATATTGTATCTACAGGCGCAGAAAGAGATGACACGATCATTCTTCGACATCCATTTTCTGCCTGACTAGAAGGCCAGATTATTTGGCTTGGCTAAAACCTGAAGTAAATTTCATTTTTTTTTTGGAGAATAAATTATGGAACCTATAAAACTAAGTGACCCAAAACTGTTTCGCCAGCAATGTTATATCAATGGCGAATGGAGAGACGCCAACAGTGGTGAAGAAATTGATGTGACAAACCCTGCGGATGGATCTGTGATTGCAAGAATTCCAAAAATGGGCGCGGATGAAACCCGGGAAGCCATAGAGCATGCCCAGGTCGCCCAGGTTAAGTGGCGAAAGCTTCTGGCAAAAGAGCGCGCGGTAATTTTACGCCGCTGGTTTGATTTGATGATGGAAAACCAGGAAGACCTGGCCCAGTTGATGACCCTGGAACAGGGTAAGCCATTGGCGGAGGCCCGAGGAGAAATTGGCTATTCTGCATCGTTTCTTGAATGGTTTGCTGATGAAGCCAGACGAATAAGTGGTGAAACAATTCCCCAACACCAGCCAGACAAACGAATTGTTGTGATCAAACAACCGATTGGTGTTTGTGTTGCGATCACACCGTGGAATTTTCCTTCTGCAATGATTACGCGTAAAGTTGGACCTGCAATGGCGGCGGGATGCGCTGTGGTTGTCAAACCCGCGACCCAAACCCCTTTATCTGCATTTGCATTGTGCGAGCTTGCAGCACGTGCAGGAGTGCCGCCAGGGGTGATTAGTGTGGTGACTGGTGCTTCAGGGGCAATAGGGGGCGAAATGACATCTAACCCAATCGTTCGTCATTTGAGCTTTACCGGCTCAACTGAAATTGGTCGTCTTTTGATGAAACAATGTTCTGATTCAATTATGAAAATTGCGCTGGAACTTGGGGGTAATGCACCATTCATTGTATTCGATGATGCTGATCTGGATGCGGCGGTTCAGGGCGTGATGATTTCGAAGTATCGAAATGCTGGACAAACTTGCGTATGCAGTAATCGTATATATGTCCACGACAAGGTTTATGATGAATTCACCAAACGCCTGGAAAAAGAAGTTGCAAAAATGAAAGTCGGCGTGGGTACTGAAGACGGTGTTGTCCAGGGTCCGCTGATAGATATGAATGCGGTGGAGAAGGTTGAAGAGCATATTGAGGATGCGGTGAAAAAAGGTGCGAAAGTTGTAGTCGGTGGTAAGCGGCATGATTTGGGAGGGACATTCTTTCAACCTACGTTGTTGACGGATGTTACTTCGAATATGAATGTGGCTCGAGAAGAAACATTTGGGCCCCTGGCACCTTTGTTCCGATTTACTGAAGAAGACGAAGTTATAAAAATGGCCAATGATACTGAATTTGGTCTGGCTTCCTATTTCTATAGTAACGATCTTGCGCGGGTATGGCGTGTTTCAGAAGAGCTTGAGTACGGCATGGTTGGAATTAATACGGGGTTAATTTCTACTGAAGTAGCACCCTTTGGTGGAATAAAGCAGTCTGGTCTCGGTCGTGAAGGCTCTTCCCACGGTATTGAAGAATATCTGGAAATGAAATATTTGTGTATGGGTGGAATTGAGTAGAATTTGTTGAATCATTAGTTTATGATTTTTCAATTCTGCGGCGTTTTTCCATAGGCATGAAGTGAAACTCAATTTGGACTACCTGTTAAAAGACAATTCACAAATAGTGTCTAATCTCAAGTTTTTATTACAAATAATGTGGATATAGTCCTTGCATATCTAGGCTATGGGACGTTAAACTTAACCCACGAGGAAGCATGTGGGGCAGGCTTTATTTGCTATTCATGTTTTTTAGACCATTCACACTATTAAGAAATTCGGAGAAGATCTGGTATGCAAAAAGTATCTGATAGAATAAATGCAGGTTTTAAGCTGATCGGTGTATTGGCAGCGGCGACATTGGTAACTGGTTGTATCAGTGCCAAAAGCGCACCTACTGAAGAAGCAGCGGCAGCAGAACCAGCAGCAGCAGCGGTTGTCGAACCCGCAGCATTAGCCTGGTGGACTGTTGTTGAAGGTAATAACCTTTGGGGAATTGCCTGTAAGGAAGAAGTATATAATGTCCCAGAAAAGTGGCCATTACTCTACAAAGCCAATCTCGATATTATTGAAGATGCTGATCTAATCTTTCCTGGTCAAATTCTTTCGATTCCCAGAGATTCATCTCAGGGTGAGATTGATGCAGCGATTAGTCACGCCAAATCTCGTGGCGCTTGGGCGGTTGGTCCAATCGAAGCATCTGATACAGCATATATAGGCGCAGGTTAACTAACCTGAGTTTTACCTGGCCTGTTATCGAGCCTGGTCTATGTAAATTACTCAAATTAATAAAAGGGCGCGGAAGTGAGTGGTCTAAGCTTCCGCGTTTTTGCGTCCAGATTTTAAATTCCCAGGCAATAATTTTTCTGCACTAGTTTTCTGTTCTAGTGTTCATGCATAACTGGATATGTTGGCGTATTCAAGAACATGGATGGTTAGACCACCATTTTTCTTAAGTCGAATTCCAGGATTCCTTCTGCACCGGCTGCCTTTAATGAAGGAATAATTTTTCTAACGTCATTTTTACTCACCACTGTTTCCACGGCCAGCCAGTCGTCGCCATAGAGCTGATTAATTGTTGGTGCATGTAAACTAGGGAGCTGACTTACCAACTCATCAATTTTCGAGCCCGGCACATTCATTTTCAACAATACTTTTTCACGACCCATCAAGGCGCTATCCAGGAGCAATGCAATTTGTTCTATTTTTTTCTTTTTCCACGGATCCTTCAATGCTGTTTTATTGGCAACAAAAACAGTATGTGTTTTTAGTAGATCACAAACGATTCGCAGTCCATGGGCTTTTATGGTACTGCCGGTTTCTGTTATTTCTACCGCAGCGTCTGCAAGTCCTTCAACTACTTTTGCCTCGGTGGCACCCCAGGAAAACTCAACGCTGGCATTAATGTTTCTTTGTTTAAGAAATCGTTCCGTAAAATTGACCAGTTCAGTTGAGATTCGTTTACCTTCAAGGTCTTCCACTGTTTTGATTTCTGAATTGTTCTGAACAACTAGCACCCATCTGCAAGGTTGATCAGATGCTTTTGAATAAACTAAATCTGTAATGACTTCTACATCTGCATCGGTTTCTGCAAGCCAGTCCTGGCCAGTTAGCCCCGCATCCAGTACCCCGTTAGTTATGTAGGAACCCATTTCCTGGGAACGTACCAATGAGCAATTAATTTCAGGGTCATCGATGGAAGGAAAATAATTTCGCGACCGGGTATTGATGCTCCACCCGGCCTGGGCAAAAAGATCTTTTGTGGCGGCTTCAAGACTTCCCTTGGGAATTCCTAATTTTAGTAAATTGGACATGCTCAACTAGATGTAAAAAATAAGGGGGCGGATTATAACGGAAATTATCCACGGCATAGCAGCGGAAACTGAGTTTTATTATTAATAAAATTGTTACCTGGTCAGCAATAAATCACAAAGAACCGATTACGCTTTCAATACTTTCTTTTGCGTCACCAAATAACATGCGGGTGTTGTCTTTATAAAAAAGCGGATTATCTACGCCAGCATAGCCGCTAGCCATACTGCGTTTTAAAACGACAACATCCTTGGCGTTCCACACTTCGATTACTGGCATTCCGGCTATGGGGCTGTCTGGTGAGTCGATGGCTGAGGGATTGACGATGTCGTTGGCACCGATCACCAATACAACGTCCGTATTATCCATCTGTTCATTGATTTCATCCATTTCAAAAACGATATCATAAGGTACCTTTGCTTCTGCAAGAAGTACGTTCATATGTCCGGGCATCCGGCCCGCAACCGGGTGAATTGCGAAACTGACTTTAACTTTTCGTTCCTGCAATTTTATTGTTAACTCCGATACCAGGTGTTGTGCGTGGGCCACGGCCATGCCATAACCAGGCACAATCACCAGAGATTTTATGTTTTCCAGTAACTCCGCAGTTTCCATTGCAGTAATACCGAGCACATCACCTACGACTTCATCATTGCCAGTGTGGGAGCTGGTAGCACCAAATCCGCCGAGAATGACACTGACAAATCCCCGGTTCATCGCCCTGCACATGATATAGCTCAATATCGCGCCGCTGGAGCCCACTAATGCACCTGTGATGATAAGCAGGTCGTTTGATAACATAAAACCGGTTGCGGCTGCCGCCCAGCCCGAATAACTGTTGAGCATGGATATTACAACGGGCATATCAGCACCGCCGATGGCCATGACCATGTGTATGCCAAAAATAAATGCAAGGATAGTCATGATCAACAAAGGTGTTAATCCGGCTTCAATGCTGCCAGAGCGAACAAAATCATGACCAAAATAAATACAGGCGAGCAGAATCAGCAAGTTCAGAAAATGCCGGGCGGGAAGGGTCAGTGGTTTGCTGCCAATGATGCCTTTCAATTTTCCGAATGCAATGACTGAGCCCGTGAACGTTACCGCACCGATTAACACGCCGAGATAAATTTCGATGTCATGAATGGTTTTAGCGATACCGGCAAAATGCATATTAGTATCGAGATAGGATGAGAATCCAACGAATACCGCGGCCAGACCAACAAAGCTGTGGAGGATGGCAACCAGTTCAGGCATAGAAGTCATTTGCACTCGGGCTGCCAAAATTGCACCGATTACCGCACCAACGGCCATGGCAATCGCAATTTGAGAATAGCCGGTCACATTATTACTCCATAACGTCGCCAGAATTGCCAGACACATGCCAACAATGCCATACAGATTGCCACGCTGGGAGCTCGCCTGACTGCTCAGCCCACCCAGGCTCATTATGAAAAAAATACTGGCGACGATATATGCGCCAACGGTAACACCACTAGACATGATTGATCCTGATTATCTTTTAAACATGTTTAACATTCGCTGGGTGACTAAAAATCCCCCAGAAATATTGATTGAAGCGATGACTACAGCAGCAATAGCAAGCACCGAGCCCAGCGATGAAGATGACCCAATTTGTAACAATGCGCCGATAACGATAATGCCACTAATTGCGTTGGTCACACTCATCAAAGGGGTATGTAATGCTGGTGTCACGTTCCAGATAATTTGCCAACCCACAAAACAGGCTAGAACAAATACGATAAAATGGTTCATAAACGCCTGAGGTGCAACGGAACCTACACCCATGATTGCCAGGGCGCCTGCTACAACGCCTCCAAGGGTGATCCATGCCCGTTTCCTTTTAGACACCTCGGGCGAAACTGGTATGGCGGCGGCTTCACTTTCTGGCTTAGGCGCTGCGCTCAGCGTCGGTGCAGGCGGAGGCCAGGTGATTTCGCCATTGTGTATCACCGTGGTACCTCGGATTACTTCGTCGTCCATATTAAAATGAGCGACACCATTTTTTTCTGGGGTCAGATCGGTCAGAAGGTGTCTGATATTTGCCGAAAATAAATGACTGGACTGGGCCGCCATTCGGCTGGGTAAATCGGTATAACCAATTATGCTGACACCGTTGTGTTTGATTACTTCTCCAGGTTGGGTGTATTCACAATTTCCGCCTTGCTCAGCGGCAAGATCAACGATTACGCTTCCCGGTTTCATGGAATCAACCATTTCTCTGGTAATCAACTTTGGTGCGGGTTTTCCCGGGATCAATGCAGTGGAAATGATGATATCTACCTGTTTTGCCTGGTTAGCAAATAATGCCATTTCTGCGGCGATGAATTCTTCACTCATGACTTTGGCATAACCGCCTTCGCCACTACCATCTTCTTCGAAATCGAGTTCGAGGAATTCGGCGCTCATACTTTCAATTTGCTCCTTGACTTCCAGTCGGGTGTCAAAGGCTCGCACAATAGCACCCAAATTTACTGCAGTACCAATGGCAGCCAGGCCCGCTACGCCGGCGCCAATCACCATGACAATTGCGGGTGGAATCTTTCCTGCCGCGGTGATTTGCCCGGTGAAAAAACGGCCAAAATGTTGGCCAGCTTCGATAACCGATCTATAGCCGGAAATGTTTGACATGGATGACAATGCATCCATTTTTTGTGAACGTGATATCCGCGGCACCGAATCCATGGCCATAACCGTTGTACCAGATTGTGCCATTAATGTCATTAATTCATCATTTTGGCCAGGCCAGATAAAACTGATCAATGTTTTATTTTCAGTGAGCCAGGCGGCTTCGTGGGATTTATGTGCAGTATTTTCTTCTGGCGCGCGTACTTTGCAAATAATATCCGCTGAGTGCCATAGATTCGGCGTATTGTCTGCGATAACTGCTCCTGCTGTGATATATTCTGCGTCTAGAAAGCCAGCGGCGCTTCCTGCATTTTTTTCGACTATCACCTCATACCCTAATTTGAGTATTTTTCTGGTTTCATCGGGTGTGCATGCAACCCGACTCTCATCGATGTGGATTTCTTTGGGTATTCCTATTTTCATGCCAGTTTATACTGAATATGGAAAAGTGTTAATCATTCACATTCAAATTTCACTTGGACGATTAGCAGAATTTGAATTTAGGTTTGAAATATATCGATTAGTTCCTCATTCCGCCAGCAATTTCCCCTTGGGCACGAATATAAAATTATTATCAACCAGATCAAAACAGTTGATATAAACGGCTTCAGGGAATATAAAAAACCATCATGAAAGAAAAATCAAAACTTCGAACGGATTCCAGCGAAGGAAAATTGGGGTATCGAGTCGCAGACGCCAGCGGAATACTGGTTCCATCGAGATTACAGATACTTGAGTATCTGTCAGAAATTAATCGCCCGGTTTCATTTAGCAGTATTTGCAAAAATTTTGAAATAACCGGTGATCAGGGTGAAACCGCGCTCTCCGGGCGAATGGAACGATTGCAAAGATCCGGTTATGTACTCAATGACCGCAAGGGAAGATTTGGGTTGCCTCAAAAGATGGATATCGTAGTTGGCCGTATTTTGGGTCATTCAAAAGGGTTTGGATTTGTGATCCCCGATCAGGGTGGTGATGACCTGTATCTTCACCATAACCAGATGAGAAAAGTTTTGCACGGTGACAGGGTACTGGCCAAAACCAAAGGGATTGATAACCGCGGTCGGAAAGAGGGGGTTATTGTTGAGGTGTTAATCCAGGAACAGCGAGAGATTATTGGTCATTTTCACCGCCAGGGCGGGCTTGGATTCGTCGAACCCGACGATAAGCGATTTGCCAGGGATATCAGTATACCTCTAGAAAGTATGGGGGAAGCAAGGGAAGGCGATATTGTTGTTTGCCGGATTATGAAACATCCTGTGGAGCATAAACATGCTGTTGGCGAAATTTTTGAAGTCGTAGGCCGGGAACTGGCGCCAGGAATGGAAACGGAAATTGCACTGCGAAAACATGAAATCCCTCATAGCTGGCCAAAAGAGGTTGATAAGCAAATTAATTCCATGGCCAGGGTTTTGCAAAAGGCAGAGCCCGACGCCAAGCGGCGGGATTTACGGGATATACCCCTTGTAACCATTGATGGTAGCGATGCACGTGATTTTGACGACGCTGTTTATTGTGAAAGAGTGGGTAAGGGCTGGCGATTAATTGTTGCCATCGCCGATGTCAGTCACTATGTCGTGCCGGGTAGTGCCCTGGATAATGAGGCTTATAAGCGGGGGAATTCGGTTTATTTTCCAAATCGGGTGATTCCCATGCTGCCGGAAGTTTTGTCCAATGGCATATGCTCGTTAAAGCCAGAAGAAGATCGTTATTGCATGGTTTGTGATATGCAAGTTACCGATAATGGTGAAGTTGCAGGGTTTGAGTTTTATGCCGGTCTGATGCACTCCAAAGCACGTCTAACCTATGAACTGGTTCATGATATTGTTGTGAATAAAGATGCTGATCAGCGCAAGGCCTGGAGTGGTGTAACCGCTCATTTGGACGATTTGTATGCATTGAGCCTGATTCTTAGGAAGCAAAGGGGAATCCGTGGTGCCATTGATTTCGAATTTCCGGAAGCATTTATCGAATTCGATAATCAAAAGCGAATCAGCAATATTTCTGCACGACAGCGAAATGAAGCCCACCGTTTGATTGAGGAATGCATGCTGGCGGCCAATGTATGTGCTGCGGAATTTTTACAAACACATTTTGGTGGCAATGCCATCTATCGCAACCATGAAGGTCCGGATCCTGAATCGTTAACCGAGCTACGTAAATTTTTAAGCGGCCTGGGATTAAAACTGGAAGGTGGGGATAAACCCGAAGCCAAACATTATTCCACACTGGTGGCCAGTGTGGCTGAACAAAATGATATTGCGGGGATAGTGCAATCGGTGTTGCTACGCAGTTTGAGTCAGGCGGTTTATAGCTCCGAGCAATTGGGGCATTTTGCCCTGGCTTATCCAATCTACAGTCATTTTACCTCACCCATACGGCGCTACTGCGATCTGGTGGTGCATCGGCAAATCAACCAGGTAATTAGCAAAAAGAAACATAAAATAGATAGCGGCCCCGGGATGCAACTAATTGGTGAACATTGTTCTTTCACCGGTCGTCGCGCCGATGACGCGACCTATGATGTCATCGGCTGGTTGAAAGCAGAATTTATGCTGCAACGGGTCGGAGAAGAATTTGATGGGGTGATATCCGGAGTCAAGGAATTTGGCGTATTTGTGCAATTAAATGATATTTTTGTTGATGGTTTGATTCACGTCACTGGGCTCGGAAACGATTATTATCATTTCGATCCGATGCGCTATCAGCTTAAGGGAGAGCGTACCGGCAAACGATTTCGACTCGGCGACACAATAAGAGTTCGAGTTGGTCGAGTAGATCTTGAAGAAGCAAAAATCGATTTTGATCTGGTTGATGGTGAAGTGGCCAAGGGTGAAAAAAGATGGGAAAAGCAAAAAGACAATAAAGGTCAATCTAAACCGAAGCAATCGTCCAAATCGGAGAAAAAGCAATCAAAAACCAAACCATCCCGCGGCAAAGGTAAGGGGAAAAAAACAAATAAACACGAAAGGAAAGGCGGTAAAACAAAATCTAAATCCAGAGGCAGCAGGAAGTAAGCCATGTCAAGTAACCGCCAACAACGTGGAGTTCAGGAAACTCGCGCCAGTTACGGATTTCACACCGTAGAGGCCATCATTGAACAACAGCGTGATCGCATCGAATCCGTTGTAATTGACAAACAACGGGTCGATCAGCGTATCAAGTCATTGATCAAACAGATTGAAAATCAGCAAATTCCATACCGCTATGCCCACCGTGATGAAATGGATTCAATCTGTAACGGCGGTAATCATCAGGGGGTCGCTGTGTTCTTAATACCACGTAAAACCAATGCAAGGAAAAGTCTGGAAGACATACTGGATTGTATTACTAATGGTGGACTACTACTGGTGCTTGATCACATACAGGACCCGCATAATCTGGGTGCGTGCCTGCGCACCGCTGAATGCGCTGGGGTCGATGCAGTATTGATACCCAAAGATGGTGCCAGTCCAGTAAATGATACCGTACGCAAAGTCGCTTCGGGTGCTGCGGAAAATCCGAATATTATAACCATTACCAATGTCGCCCAAACCCTGAAAAAGCTTCAAGATCTGGGCTACTGGATTATTGGCGCTACGGATCAGGGTGATAAAACTTTATATGATTGCGAATTTACCGGCAATATCGTGATTGTTATGGGGTCGGAAGGGAAAGGTATGAAAAGACTCACTGCAGAGCATTGCGATTTTCTTGCAAAAATTCCCATGCAGGGAAATGTATCCAGCCTAAATGTTTCGGTGGCTACGGGAATATTCCTGTTTGAAGCAACGCGACAGAGAAATAAAGAGACATCGTTATTATTAAATAAGGGGAAAATTAGAAAAAGTGCAAAATAGGTATAAAACTTTAATTTTGGCGGTATAATCCTAATTGTTGGGGGCAACGTACGCAAACATGATAAATGTTTGCTTGGTTATTTAACCAGTACTTTGTCCAAGAGGAGGGCAGAATATGAAAAAGATTGAAAATAAAGATCATTCTGGAGGAGCTAGTTCTGAATCCGCTAGTCCTGAAGCCACAGAAGTAAGTGAGGAAGCTCAGGATTCCCGTCGCAAACTATTACAATCCCTTGCTGCAGGTGGTGTAATCGGTTCAGCAAATCTGGTTCCTGATAAGTGGGCAAAGCCTGCTGTTGACACACTCATACTTCCTGCACATGCTCGACCTTCTGTGGTTATGGTTATGGCAGCGTCAGGTGCGGGTGCAGGCACAGATTTGAATGATGGACAGGAAGAACAAAGTCTGGCCGGTAGGGCTATGAATTTCGTTGTCGAACCTGCTGCTGCGGGAAGCGGCGGAATATCTAAAATGGATTGTCAAAAGCTACGTAGAGAGTGTATTACCTTTACCATATCCCATGGTGCAGGTGGGCATCTGATCGATGCGGTGGTCAGTAATTCTCCCTGGTCTGGTAGCGGCACTCTCGACGGTTTAAATATTCAGGCACCTGGTATTCCTGTAGGACCTTTTATATTAACTGGAGGATTTGACGACCATACTTATCAAACCGGTAGTGGAAATACTGGCGGACCACCCCCTTGTGAAGTGTGGGATACCAGTTTGGGTTGTACGATTCCACCTCCACCTACTGGGACCAGACCTCCACCTACTGGGACCAGACCTCCACCCACCGGAACTAAACCCCCGCTTACAGGTACTAAGCCACCTCTTCCGTAGTAGTTAATGCTATGGTCTTTGGTTAGTAACTCGGAACAAACTTGAATGAGGGTTAGCCTGGGGACGCTTATTCGAAGCGTTCACGGGCCAGTTCGTCTTCTCCCTCAAGGATTTCGATCTGGGTAGCCACTGGCGGATTGCATAGATAACCCTGATCAATAGAATTGGTCAAATACTGGTCGATACCATATTCTGATTTTAACCATACTTCCGCGCCTCGATAATTTTCGGGGATATCGTTTAATATTGTATCGTAGATTCTGTAGCTATAGGCAATGGCATGGGTGCTGGTCAAGCTTTTTGCGGATTGCAGATAAGATAACCCTTCAATTTTTCGATCGTCGCTGCCCCTCTGATAACCGCCGAGATAGAACAGATTCCAGTCAACGGTTTTTAGTTCGGCCAGACTTAGCTGCAGCCTGTTCGGGAGATCGTTTCGGAATAGGGCATCATCCTCAAATACCAGTACATTCTCGAATCCCTGATATTTCGATTGCCGAATAATTTCTCGATGTGAAAGGGCACATCCAATGTGATGATTATTTGTGGTTTCGATGGCGCTAAATCGAACAACTCGGTTCTCAATTCTCAGAAGACTGAACCGACCCACCATTTCTGCCCAGCGGCGACTGTCGCTATCAACATTAATGCAATAAATAGCATCGAAATAATGAAATGGGTTGGCGATTTCCCGTTTTGCGTCAGAGTATGCGGTTTCGGCAAACTTTTCTCCAATGTGTTCAGAATAATAATCCAGGATTGGCTGTTGATCTAAATTTAGCTCGTCGAAGCCAATCATATAATTCCGTATCCGGGTTTCCCATTCCGTAGGGTAAGTGACGCCAAAGGGTTTATCGAATCGATGCATCCAGCGCAAAAATGGAAGGCAAAGGGTTTTTCTACCAGCCTGACGAAACTTTTCATGAATGTATCCTTCTTCACCTCCAAAGCCCATGAACCTTGGGTTGAAGCCAAGCCAGGCATCTTTTCGGCAGGCAAATAAAGCTAAACCTTGCATAGGGATTTCGAAAGGATGCCCGCTTGCATCACTACCACGCTCGTCCAATCCCCACTGGCCATAGAGACCATCCCACCACACGGGGTTCATATGTGTTGAAATCTTTTTCAGGTTATCATAGAGCAAAGGGCCCTGGTATAAGTCCGATGAATCCTGATTTGAGTCGAAATATTCAATCAGATTTTGGATTGCGCCAGGGACAATAAAAACATGTGAATCGATGCACATAACATGTCCTGCATTGGCCTCAGTAAATAAGATATCCCGTACGCTGGTGCTTTTTTTGTAATCGTACGGAACATAGCGATAATTCTTAATCGAGTTTTCCAGATGCTTTAGGGCATGGGCGCATTTCCCCTCAGGATCATTGTCAAGAACTATAATCTCGGTTTCATCGGTTACTTCCGGGTGATACATCCGAATGGCCTGGACCGAGAAATATACCCCATCATAATCATCGTGAGTTGCCATTCCGATGCAGAGCTTTTTCTTGCGTCCTTTTGGTGTTGCCGCCAAAGTCTTGTGAAAGAAATCTCCATTTAATAGTTCTCGTTCATTAAAATCAGATAAAATTTCTCTGAAATCGGTTATAGCCTGATTGTTGTCGTTAGGAAATAACGTGGTTAAATTCTCCTCAATTTCAGAAATTGTTCGATCGCCATCGCATAGAGACCAGATTAGTGCAGTGATTTCGTTAACCGTTACTGACGACTGATCAATAGTATTGACTAAAATTTGTTTTGATTCAGACCAGTCTAATTTCCAGTTGCGGTGTTGCATGGGCACTGTATCCTGGCGAATTCGAGGCTTGTACCCGTGATCAGACATTTGTATATAATTGATTGCGCAACGATTAGTTAACAGAAAAATTTAGTTGAAGTATGGCAAGAATTTATATAGATATGATAGGTGATTTGTTTCATGCTGGCCGCGTAGATTTTCTGGAAAAAGCCAGCCAACGAATATCATTCAGCGAATTGTAGATCAAAACATTTCAAATTATTTTTAGCGCTTGTTTTTGTCAAATACCAAGGACATCGGATGATCACATGGCGTTGTTGCGCTGCTTGCGCCTTCGTGAGGGTGCTGTGATTCGATTGGTGGAATTTGCTTGAAGTCCGGATATTCCTGAGAAACGAAACTTTCTGAATAGCGAGGGCACATAGGATAAAAGCCTTCAAATAACATCCGTGAAACTGGAAATACATCAGAGTACTTGTGGTCAAGGTTTTCTAATCCAGAATTAGTTAACGCGTTTCCTTCTTTCTTGAAAACAAAGATGTCAACTTGAAGTCCGTGATGATAGTTATATTCGGAGTACCATTTAACCTGGTCCGTGTAACATGAGTACCGATCTCTAAGTTTGACCAATGTGTTGTTGGGATAGGTTTCGTCGGATTGTGGGTTTTGAAGAAACATATCGTTGGGGAGTAGATTCGCGCCCACCTGGATAAATTTTTCATAGTCGGAGTCCAACATGCCCAGGTCAATGTCACCGTCAAATGGAATAAAGCCCCTGTGACGCAATGCACCAATGAGGGTTCCACCAATCATAAAATAGTCGATATCATAGGCGTTGCAAATATAATCGAATATCTTAAACATTCGGATCATGACCAACTGACACTGGCGCAATGGGGTGTGCTCAGAATCGCGATAATCAGGAAACATCGCTGACAAATTTACTGGGGTAACGCTGGAAATTGCCGGTTTTTCAGGTTGTAGTGGCGCTTCCCACATACCTGGTAAATTTTCTATAACGCCACGTTCTAAAAAGTCATATAAAATTTCGTGTAAATCAGCAATAACAGTCTTTGTATTTCCTGGATACAAGATTGCTAGATCATATTCCATGCCATTTAGAGTAAGTTCACCATCACATAGTGACCACACTAATGCAGCTGCCTGATTCAAATTTTGCATCTGCTGGTTGGTTGCATTCCTCAAAAAGCAAATTTCATTGTTCCAATGTAAATGCCAGTGTGCGGAATGGGTAGGCACAGACTCCGGGCTAAATGTTTGGCCCGCATAAGGCGCTGAAGGTGCCGAAAATACCTCGGAATCATCATTTTCTATGTCCACCCATTTGTCATCGCGCCAGGCATAAATAGGAAGATTGAAATTTGATCCATAAAATGCTTCAAGGTAGTGTGTCGAGTCTTTGAATCGGTAAGTTGAAACATTATTTAATTCGCAGGGTGAAATTTCTGGTAGTTCGACACCTTGCTCTGAAGGAATATATTCTTCTATTTCACCATTACTATTAGTTTCAGAAAGTACATAAATATCCATTTGCATAGAATGATGCACCAATCGACCAATCGGTCCATTAAAGCTGCAGACATCAGTCATGTCCGAAACCCGTTTTCCCTGACAGTTATATCTTGGCCTGGACTGATCATCCTGGGCTTCGTTGTGCCAAAAATTAATAATAAGAGTTATATCTGATTGATCGACCTGAACGATAGCCTTGTTAAATACGCACCAATCGTTGTTAATCAATTCTAATAGCTTGTCGACACTCTCAGTGCCAATGTGTATATCCAGGTCATGGTCGTAGGGAATGTAAGATTTGTGTCTATACCAACCCAGCAAAGTGCCATAAGATATGCTGTATCTGATGCCTGCTGACTCTGCTATTTCGTGCCATCTCTGTAACATGGCATTAAACTCAACGGTGTTTGGATTGTCTGGACAACCCGTACCGTAGATTTCATCTAAACTAGGGCTCATCGGTACGAATTAATTCCCATCATTGAAATTAAAAATTATTTGGCTGCAGGATTTTACGATGCTCATAGTTCACTATAGTACGGGTTTTTAATGATGGTGTTGGTTAATTCTGGAATTGACAAACCAATGGTATATTATTGCTCAACGAACATTAATAAGAATCTAATAAATTAGAGCTCCATCTGAGCAGTTAGTGATACAGATATTAAGTCTCAATTTCAAAAATTGCAGCAACCCAATTATTTTAAGATGAATCAAGCCAGTCCGCAATTATCACGCGAGGGTTTATCTCGTATCATATTGAATCAAAGTTTATGGACATGTTTGTTCATTCTGGCTGCAACGGTACTCGCTATTGTACTTAACGGCTATCGATTTGGGATTAACGATCAGGCATTATATATTCCCTGGATTAACAAATTTCTCCAGCCTGAGCTGTACAAACACGATTTTCTTTTTTCCAGCCCCCAGGACGAACTGACTCTGGTTCTGCCACTTATCGCAAAAATTTCAAGCGTCATTTCCATGGAATGGTTATTTTTTGTTGGATATGTTTTGTCCCTGCTTGGTGTTAACTGGGCAATTTACAAAATTGCCTACAGTGTGACCAATAGCCGAACTACTGGAATTTTTGCTGTTATCGCATTGCTGTTGTTTATAAAGGTGGGTGGGACGGCAACAAGTACATTTGATCATTATTTCACTCTCCGATCCACTGCGATGCCGTTTGCGTTATTCGTAATTTATTATTTTATTGAACGAAAATATATTTATGCCAGCTTATGTGGGTCCATTGGATTTCTAATTCATCCATTGACTATCTTAATGCCGATTTCTGCTGTATTCCTTTATCTGTTGATCAATATCAGGTGGAGTACCTGGTTGACTTTTGCAAAACCATTAATGATATTTTTTCTGCTGACCTGTCCATTAACATTAAAATTTCTTTTTTTTCAGGATGGCTCAGACGGTGGGAATATCTTATCGTTCGCTTCCCCACAGTGGCTTGAGATTTTACATAAGAGAAACGATTACCTGTTTCCATCTTTGTGGGAAGGGGATGAATGGTTCCATTTGATTATTTATTCTTGTCTAATTTTAATATCAATATGGACAAATGTCGGTGGGCCAATATTCCGGGAAATAAATCAAACCGGAGTTGATGCCCCAGTGCAGAGGTTTGCAAAGTTTGTTGGCAGACTTAGAGTTCGAAATGACGAAAAACTAATTAAGTTGTCTTTCATCGCTTTTGTATCTTTGCTATTCCTGGTTTTGGCCTACCTCTTTGCAGACGTTTACCCTTTGCCCCTGACTATTGCGCTTCAATTTTCCCGTGGGCTGTGTTTTCTCTACTACATTGCAATGATTCTGTTTGTCATTGTATTGTCTCAAACAGAGCCAGAAAATAAATTTATACCACTTTTAATCGCAGGTCTAGTTTTTACCGGCCTAAGTTTCATGGTGATTCTGGGTATAGCAGTTTTCCTGATATTTTGTGTTTATGACGATTCAAAAATCTGGATAAAAATAATCGCGCTATCCATATTCACATTACCGATTTTCGTGTTTAGAGGATTTTTTGCTGAGAATCTTGGATTGTCTATCCATATTGTTCATTTGATTGGTATTTTGATCATCGCATCCGTTGTGTGGGCCGCAACCATAGTTCTTGGAAAAGTTTCTCCTCGGTCCGAGTTGTCCCGCTGGTCAATGCCTGTCAGTGCTCTATTGTCAATTTTATTTGTAACCAATGCCAGCGGTTATCTTAATCCATCAAGCTTTCTCCACCAGGTCAATATGCCGGGCACAAAGGTTGACAATCCATGGATTATCGCCCAGCGCTGGGTTGAAGCCAACACCAAGAAGGACGCACTTTTTCTGGTGCCCATTCAAAGTAAAGGTTTTCGAATTTATTCGAAACGGGCCAGTGTTGGAGACTTAAAGGACGGTGCTCCAACTACTTTTTCTGAAGAATATGCAATTCAGTGGAATGACCGAATGGCTGATCTACGCAGCTACTATCGTCTCGATGAAAACCAGATTAGGTTACTCAAGGCAAAATATCAGGCCACACACATGATTACAAAAATCTCACATCAACTGAATTTTCCGACAATTTATAAGAACGATAAGTTTGTGGTGTACCAACTCTAAAATCATTCCCCGGAAATGGTTTCGATGACGTAGTAGCATCGATCAGCAAAAATTTTAAGTCATACCGAAGCTGACTCGGTAGGATACAATTCACTCATTCGAATGGATGTGCCATCATTTTGTACTAGCCTGACATGTTTTCGTTTGAGTTCACGCGGTTCTTTTACGCCGCATGAATGTGAAATGATGCCCACCGCGTGATTAATACTATGTACATAATTGGCAACCTTGACCGATTTGTCCATTGGATTTAACCCTTTTTGTAAGCGTTTGTTGTGGGTTGTAATTCCGGTGGGGCAGGTGTTTTTGTGGCACTTTAGAGATTGAATGCAACCCAGCGCAAACATGAAGCCTCGGGCGGAATTTACGAAATCTGCACCAGCGCACAACGCACCCGCTACCCCCGCAGGATTAATCAATTTACCTGATGCTATTACCTTAATTCGTTCACGCAAACCAAATTTAGCCAATAAATCTACGACCATGGGTAACGATTCTTTTATTGGCAGACCTACATGATCCATTAAAGTCATGGGTGCAGCACCGGTGCCACCGTCACCGCTGTCAACGGTTATAAAGTCGGGTGCACTTTGAATGCCTCTGTGTCCGATTTCTTCAAATAATTTTTCGAGCCATTGGGTTCCGCCGATGACAGACTTAAATCCCGTTGGCTTTCCAGACACTGTTCTCACAGTTTCTATGAAATCCAGTAACTCATTTACATTGTTGATATCCAGGTGACGATTTGGTGAGATTGAGGGCTTGCCGGGTTCAATGCCACGTACTTGTGCGATTTCTTGCGTGACCTTCTCCCCGGGTAAAATGCCCCCTTTGCCTGGTTTTGCGCCCTGGGATAATTTTATTTCGAACATTTTTACCTGTTCGTTTTCAGCAATTTCCTTGAGTTTATCGGCGCTAAAATTTCCCTGTTCGTTGCGCACGCCATATTTGGCTGTACCGATCTGAAAAACGATATCCGCACCACCCTCGAGATGATAAGGTGCGAGTCCGCCTTCACCAGTGTTATACCAGCATCCCGCCAGTTTGGCGCCCTTGGACAAAGCCTGAACCGCGGGTCTGGAAAGAGCACCAAAACTCATCGCAGATATATTTATCAACGAACGCGCACGATAGGGTTTTTCGCAATAACCTTCGCCAATGACCACTGATTTAATTTCCGAGGCCTCTTCATCCAGGGTGGGGAATGGGCAATTTTCAAAAATCATCGTGCCTACGGTATTCAGGTTTTTTGTGGAACCAAATGCGATATTCAATCCTTTGTCATGACTGGCACGGTGTATCCATTCGCGCTCAGCGCGGTTAAACGGCATTTCCTCGCGGTCCATGGCGAAAAAATATTGCCGAAAAAATTCGCCCAGAGAACTGAAAATGTAACGGAAATGCCCGATTACTGGATAGTTTCGCAGCACTGCATCTTTGGTTTGGGTGATGTCCTTGATGAAGACAATGACCACACAGAAAAAGATCAGGCCAATAAAAAATAAAAATGCGTCACTGAGTATAGATAACCATGGCTTTGCCATGTCAACCATTTCAATCATGGCAAACCCTCCTGGAAAATTGAATGTAAATCTGAATTATTCTGAAAACAGCGCTAGAAATTCACCATAGCCCTGGCTTTGTAACGCATCTTTATCGATGAATTTTAATGCTGCTGAATTTAAGCAATAGCGTAATCCCGTTGGAGCCGGGCCATCATTGAATAGATGTCCTAAATGGGAATTCCCATATTTGCTTTTTACTTCAATTCGCGGTTGGGACAATTTGTAATCAGCAACCTCAACGATGAAGTCTTTGTTTATTGGCTCCCAGAAACTGGGCCAGCCGGTACCTGAACGATATTTAGTGGTAGATGAAAACAAAGGCTCACCAGTGACAACATCAACATAAATTCCAGGCTCCTTATTATTCCAGAATTCGTTTCGGAATGGCGGTTCGGTTCCTTCTTCCTGGGTAACCGCGTATTGTACGGGGGTCAGCATACTCTTAATGGTTTCGTCGTCAGGCTTCACATAAAGCGGGTGGTCGTCCGATTCAGAATCTACCGCACCAACTTCATCCGAAGACGGTTGATACTTATTGTCCAGGTCATTACCCCAGACTTTTTTTAGAAATCGGTCCCGCCCTGATCCCGCACGATAGACCTTGTAGCGTGTTGGATTGGTTTTATGATAATCCTGGTGATAATCCTCAGCATCATAAAATTTATCAAATGGCACGATTTCGACGGTGATCGGACTTCCAAATCGGTCAGTGGCTTGCAGTGCATCCCGGGACTGGGTGGCTAATTGCTTCTCGGTTTCGTTGTGATAGAAAATAGCAGGACGGTATTCACTGCCTCGATCTACGAACTGACCGCCGGAATCCGTCGGGTCGATATCCCGCCAGAAATAATAAAGCAACGCTTCATAGCTGATTTTTTCAGGATCATAGAATACCTGTACCGCCTCGGTGTGTCCGGTTTGACCCGACCCCACGTCTTGATAAGTTGGGTTTAGCGTATGCCCACCGGAATAACCGGATACCGCTTCTGAAACACCATCGAGTTTCTCGAAAATAGATTCGGTACACCAGAAACAACCCCCAGCAAAGGTCGCAACCGCCAGCGCCTTGGTAGCTTCGGAATCTGTGGTCGCCGCTGCGTCCTCACTCATGGTGGATTGGCTGTCAGTGGTAGATTCCGACTGCGCGGACAGATTCTCCGTAGGGGAGGTGATGTTTTTGGCTAGTATGAATGCAGCGATAATTATTGCAATTACCAGGTAGATTCGTTTCATTGGAATTTAAGTTAGTTTTGAATTAGCAGTTGTAGATAGCAATTAGGGTGTAGAGTTCAATTTAATCAGAGGCGCCTTAAATGATACTCGGTAATAAATCATATTTCGGTAAGCCAGATTCGCCATTTTAAGGCATTGTTACCAAATCATGTGGTGGTTTTAGGCAAAATTTTCATTAAAGGATTAACCCTGCAGCAACCCGACGGCCGTCAGCACACAGGATGTTATAAGTTCGACAGGCAGCGGTTGTGTTCATGACCTCCACACCAATTCCTTTCCCCATAACTGGTTTGGTTATTACCGGATCCGGGAAAATAGTGGTGTCCCCAGTACCCAGAATCAGTACCTCGATATCCATGGATGCAAAGTTCATGAAATGTTCACTTTTCAATTCAGAAACTTGGGATACGGACCACAATTCCAGTTTTTCAGGTGTTAGTATTACGCTCTCTTTATAGGTCGTTTCGCCAATCGTGATCTGGTATCCGCGATCATCTTTTGTCCAGGATAAAATTTGAAGGGATTGATCAGGATTGTTGAGGTGAAGTTTCATTTAAAATGGGTACAGAACTAATTTTAAACGCCCAGTTTACCAACAAATTAAAAAAAACATTGTGAAAGCAGTAAATATTGGCCTACTTGGGTTAGGCACCGTCGGTAGCGGCACATTAGCCGTATTACAGCGAAATGCTGAGGAAATTACCCGTCGCGCGGGTCGGGAAATCCGGATTATCACTGCGGCAGTAAAAGATATTTCCAAACCTCGCCCGGTCGATACCAATGGCCTGGTGTTAACTGAGAATCCACTTGATGTTGTAAACAATCCCGAGGTTGAAATCGTTGTGGAACTGGTGGGTGGCGACAAACACATTCTCGATGCGGTAATGACTGCTTTGGATAATGGCAAACACGTGGTCACTGCCAATAAGGCATTAATTGCCATGCACGGTAACAAGATTTTCAAGAAAGCCCAGGATAATGGTCTGGTGGTGGCATTCGAATCTGCGGTGGCCGGTGGAATTCCGATTATCAAATCTATTCGTGAAGGTCTGGCCGCTAATAGAATCGAATGGCTGGCAGGAATTATCAATGGGACCTCAAATTATATTTTGACTCAGATGGATGAAGGTGGTCGAGATTTTGGGGATGTGTTGAGTGAAGCCCAGGGCTTGGGATATGCAGAGGCGGATCCAGCTTTCGATGTAGGAGGCATTGATGCGGCGCACAAATTAACCATACTTGCCTCGATAGCTTTTGGGATATCGTTGCAGTTTGAAAATGTATATATAGAAGGGATTACGGACATTACCAGCGAAGACATTGTTAACGCCCGGGAACTGGGCTATCGAATCAAACATCTGGGAATAGCCCGAAAATCCGGCACAGGGGTTGAACTGCGAGTACATCCTACTTTGATTCCAGAAAAACAACTTATTGCGAACGTGAATGGGGTTATGAATGCGGTTCTGGTGCAGTCCGATGCAGTGGGTCCGACCCTGTATTACGGTGCGGGTGCGGGCTCAGAACCCACCGCTTCAGCGGTTGTAGCCGATCTGGTCGACGTCGTTCGTGCAATTACCACCGACCCGGACAATCGTGTGCCCCATCTGGCATTTCATCCCGATGCCATTATCGACGTGCCGGTTCTTGCTATGGAAGACATTGAAACCGCTTACTATTTGCGTATGCGGGTAATAAATCAACCTGGGGTTATGGCTTCAATTGCAACTATTTTTGGTCAAAGCGATATCAGTATTGATACCGTATTACAAAAAGGCAGCGGCCAGCCCAAGGAGGAGGTCACAATAATCATGCTCACCCAAAATACCAAAGAGGGTAACCTGGTGAAAGCTTTGTCTCTGGTTGAGCAGCTCGATACAGTTACTGGTAAAGTAATGCGAATCCGACTGGAACAGCTGTCCTGACAGACTGAAGTTAATGGCTGAGCAATACAACAATGATATAAAATCTAACGAAACTTATTGTTCAAGCAATGGCAATAGTCTATGGCAATTATTACTCTGGAATTAACTTAGGGAACCTCTGAACAAGTCATGACCGATCAAATTGAGTCCAAACCCAATATATCGCGTGGCAATATCTACGTTAAAAAATCTCGCCCAAGTGATTGTATGAGCCCTGCTATTGCACCAATTTTTTGCCTGGATCTTGATCATTTTGCCCAGCGCCATTTTAAGTGGCAATTTGATTCGCCCAGACTTGTTCAGAGGTTCCTTAGCTCAAACATGGAAAGAACTAAAGCGTTTCGACAATTGAACTGGGCAAAACGGTTTGCCAGGGGGATGTTGTGTTTGTTGTTCACTACAGGATCGTTTATGGCAATAGGATCAAATATTGCTCATGCACAGACACAGACACAGACACAGGCGCAGGCACAGGCACTGACTCAGGGCGAACAATTTTTTGTATTCCCCGAAGGTGTGGAGGATACCGGTTTAGTGGATTTGGGCTTTCAAAGGGATATGCAGTTCGCCATGCGACAAATCAGTACGGGTTTGCAAGGGCGTGAACAGCAGAATTTAAATACCACAAGCGATATCCTATTTGACGGAATAGTCGATCTGGAGAATCAGGCGCTTTTGGCTCAGGTCGACGATGCGACAGGTGACGAGAATGGAATCGCAGAATTCGAAATTAAGCCTTCAAATAGTGATGGTGAATCAGACGGCGATTTGATTACCCTAAATTTTCAGGCTGCAGATATAAATGCGCTGATTAATCTGGTTTCCCAGGTCACCGGAAAAAGTTTCATTGTAGATCCCAGGGTCAAGGGAAAGGTCAGTCTGGTTTCTGGTGGTGGACTACCTGCGGATCAGCTCTATGATATTTTTCTTTCGGTTCTAGAGGTAAGCAACTTTGCCGCTGTTGATTCAGGTTCAATAACCAAAATATTACCCAAAAATTTAATCAAACAGCACCCCACACCCACTGTAAACGATGGCTTACCCAATAATACCGATGAGCACTTCACCCATATCGTTACCCTGGACCATGCGTCGGTTGCCGAGTTACTACCGATTTTGCGGCCATTGCTGCCCCCGACAGCACATATCGCCCCTCATACTGGTAGCAATACATTAATTCTCACCGGCACAGGTGCAAATATAAATCGCGCCCTGGCTTTGATTCGACAAATGGATAAAGAGCAACGAGGCACGGATATACAGGTTATTTATTTAAAACATGCAGATGCCACCAAACTTGCGCCCATAATTAGCCAAACTATTACTGCATTTGCAGCAGACACCGCACTCCAGGGTCAGGCGCCTTCCAGTTTAAACGTCCAGATTGATGAAGGCCTCAATGCGCTAATCATTCAGGCACCGACACAAGATTTCCCGTTAATTCAGGCATTGGTCGATCAACTCGATATTGAACGCCCGGAGAACAGCGATGTACACGTGGTCTACCTGAAATTTGCCCAGGCTGCAGATCTGGTGACAATTTTGACCGGTTTGCAACAACCGGGCCAGGAAGATGAATCCGGCGCGATTCCCCGGACTGAGGTTGTGATTCAGGGTGATGAGCAAAGTAATGCTTTAATAATCAGGGCTGAACAGGAAGATTTCGATAATCTCAAGCAGGTTATCGATGAGCTCGATATTCGCAGAGAGCAGGTATTTATTGAAACCATTATCGCCGAGGTTTCAATTGGTAAGGAATCCGAGATTGGCGTGGACTGGTCTGGAAATTACCGAACAGATGGCGGCGAAGATATCAATGTAAGCACGGGGTTCAGTGCCACCACCGGCGGTTTTCAAATTGGCTTCCTGAACCGGTTTTTTACCAACCTTTCCGGAGATATTGTGCCCAACCTGAATATTGTATTGCATGCGCTGCGTAGTGACAGCAATACCAACATTATATCTACACCAAATCTGTTAACTCTCGATAATGAGGAAGCTGAAATTGTTGTCGGCCAGGAAGTGCCTTTTGTTACAGGTAGTTTTACCACTAATTCAACTACCGCTGGTACAACCACGGATGCCAGTGGCAATACTGTGAACACTGGAGGTATATCCAATCCATTTCAAACTATTGAACGCAAAGACGTTGGCCTTACGCTGACAGTAACACCCCAGATTAATGATGGCGGGACAATCAGACTGGAAATTGAGCAGGAGCTATCCAGGGTCAGTCCCACCATTGTTCAGGGTGCTGCGGATCTGATTACGGATACCCGTTCAATTAATACAACGGTCCAGATTGATGATGAGCAAATTATTGTACTCGGCGGATTAATTCGGGACGATGTGGTTGATACCCATGAATGGGTGCCATTTTTCGGAAAAATTCCAATAATCGGCGCATTATTCAGAAAGAAGAGAAAAACCGGGGTTAAATCTAATTTGATGGTATTTCTGCGTCCAAAAATTATCAGAACCCCCACTGATCTGGCAGAACTGACTCGAGATAGATACGAATTTATACGTTCCGAAGAAATTGGCAGTCAGCCCGATACTCGGCGATTATTGCCGGAGCCACCGCCAAGATTGAAGCAGGTTGACTGGAATCGGGCTGGTGAAAACACGCCGTAGGGCTAAAAACCATGGCAAGTGACAATCCCCAATCCAGTGCCAATGAATGGTTAGCCAGGGTTGACCCTGAAATTGTGGGTATGTTGACCTACAATTTTGCTAAGCGTCATGGCTTAATGGCCATTTGTGATTCGGGTAGCTCGGTAGAATTATTGTGCGTCGATCAACCCCAACTGGAAATTTATACCGAACTCAAACGCAAACTGTCCAGGCCCATCAACCTAAATCGGGTAAGCCAGACCAGTTTTGAGCATATGCTTCGCCAGGTGTATGACAAGGGTCAGTCTGAAGCGACCCAAATGGTTGAAGATCTCGATGGTGAAATAGACCTGGAATTGCTGGCCACAGATATTCCCGAAGCCACAGACTTGCTCGCGGCATCCGACGATGCCCCCGTAGTTAAATTGATCAATGCATTGTTATCCCAGGCGATTCGTGAGGATGCGTCGGACATCCATCTCGAGGTTTACGAAAAAAGATCATTGGTACGGTTTCGCATTGATGGTGTATTGCGCGATATTGTCGAACCGCAAAGGGCGATTCACAGCGCATTAATATCCAGATTGAAAGTAATGGCCAAGCTGGATATTGCAGAGAAACGTTTACCCCAGGATGGGCGAATTTCACTTATGGTTGGAGAACGTCCCATAGATGTTCGTGTATCGTCATTACCGACCCAGTACGGAGAAAGGATCGTGCTGCGATTGCTCGACAAGCAGGGCGCCATGCTCAATCTGGAACGCCTGGGTATGCCAGCGGATATTATGTCTAAATTCGAGTCGCTGACCCGTTCTCCCCACGGCATATTATTGGTCACCGGACCAACCGGCTCAGGAAAAACAACCACTTTGTATGCCGGTTTGTCTAATTTAGATCGGCAAAAAAATAATATACTGACTATCGAAGACCCGGTTGAATATGATCTGGACGGCATTGGCCAGATTCAGGTCCACAGCAAAATTGGCCTGACCTTTGCCAATGGGTTGCGTTCAATTTTGCGCCAGGATCCGGACATTGTTCTGGTTGGAGAGATACGTGATCTTGAAACTGCTGAAATCGCAGTCCAGGCCAGCCTCACCGGGCACCTGGTCATGTCGACACTGCACACCAATACCGCAACGGGCGCCATTACCCGATTAATTGATATGGGTGTCGAAGACTTTCTTATTGCGTCGAGTATGATTGGAGTCATGTCCCAGCGACTGGTCAGGGTTTTGTGCCCCCATTGTCGTGCCCCCGCAGAGACGGACAAAATCTCAGGAAAGTATACTGATTCAATACCCGACAATGCACAAATTTATACTCCTGCTGGATGTGATAAATGTGAGTACACTGGCTACCGGGGGAGAATTGGTGTATATGAACTTATCGCCATGGACAGTGAATTGCGATACTTGATTCATGAACGCCGCAGTGAAGATGAGATCATTGCCCATGCACGAAAATTTTCCCCCGGTCTTTTGCAGAACGGTTTGCAACGTGTATATGACGGCACCACCAGCCTGGATGAGGTGATCCGGGTCACCAAAGCTGATTAGTCCATGGCTGCTTATGAGTATGAAGTCCTGGATGAAAATGGACGTAAACGCCGCGGAGTTGCTACTGGCGACAGCGCAAAATTGGTCAGGCAGGAACTGCGGGCCCAGGGACTCACGCCAGTCAAAATTGAAAGTGTAAACCAGACACACCGTAGTGCAAACAGCGATCAGCCATCAGCCAGTGCTTCCAGTCGGCAAAAGTTAAGTTCAACGGATCTTGCAGTCATTACCCGGCAATTCGCTACCTTGCTGGATTCCGGCTTAACCATCGAAAACGCATTGGCCGGTCTGGTTGAACAATCTGAAAGTTATAAAGTTAAGAGCATATTAACCGGGGTCCGTTCCCGAGTTATGGAAGGTCATAATCTGGCTGATGGTTTAAGAGGTTTTCCGCGCTCATTTCCTGAGTTATATATCGCATCGGTGGCCGCCGGAGAGCAAACGGGACATCTGGAGCAGGTTCTGGAACGCCTCGCCGACTACACCGAATCCCAGCATGATATTCGCCAGCGCATCGGAACGGCACTGGCGTATCCGTTACTTTTGACCCTGGTATCGTTGGTGATTATCATTGGTTTGATGACCTATGTTGTGCCCAAAGTTGTTCGTGTATTCGAAGATAATGATCAGGTATTACCCGTATTAACCAGGGGCCTTATTACCATAAGCGAGTTTGTTCAGAATTACGGCTTCCATGTGGGCCTGGCAATTACGATGTTAAGCTTTGGATTGATCGTGTTGTTACGTTATCCCGGGCCGAAATATATGTTTCATAAAATGATTCTGTCGACCCCTGGGATCAAAAGACTGTCACGAAGTTTAAATACCGCAAGAATGGCAAGAACCCTGGCAATATTAGTTGGCAGTGGTGTGCCGCTGTTGTCTGCGCTTCGAAGCGCTGGAGATGTATTGGTAAATGTTGTGATGCGAAGTCAATTAAAAATCGTATCCCAGGAAGTTGAGCATGGCGCCAGTTTAAGCAGAGCGTTGTCACGGAGCAAAGTATTTCCGCCGCTATTTACACAAATGGTTTCGAGTGGCGAAGCCAGCGGGCGGCTCGACGAAATGTTGAGTAAGTCGGCAAATGCCCTGGAAAAAGAATCGGAATCCAGAATTGCCATTGTGGTAAGTTTATTTGAACCTGTAATGATTCTGATAATGGGGGCGGTTGTTCTGATCATAGTTTTAGCGATATTGATGCCCATCATTGATTTGAACCAGATCATAAGTTAGGTTATGCCTAATTACGCAAGGCTATAATGTTAAATGGATATGGGACTAATATAATATGAAATTAATCGGACTAATGAAATATGAAACGAAATATGAAAGCAAATATGAAAACCAGCTTAGTTGACTTTAAAACTCGGGATACGGAATCCTTAGAAAATCCAGTTCATTGCAAATCAAAGCGACCGACTGATCAAAGCGGTTTTACCTTGATTGAAATTATGGTGGTCGTAGTGATAATTGGTATGCTGGTTACTTTAATATTGCCCAAGGTACTCGATCGTCAGGATCAGGCGGCGCAGGTCAAGGCTAAAGCGGATATTCACTCATTATCAAGTGCGTTAAAGCTGTTTAAACTTGATAATTTTAAATATCCAACGACTTCCGAAGGGCTCAATCAATTATTACCATCTGGTTCCAGCAACAAGGGTTATATCGAACGATTACCAAAAGATCCCTGGGGAAACCTCTATCAATATCAACACCCGGGGCAGCATCTGGAGTTTGACGTCTGGTCTTTTGGTGCTGATGGTCAGTCAGGAGGTGATGAACTGAATCAGGATATTGGTAACTGGAACAGTGATGATATTTAATCTCCTTAAACTCTTTAAAATCAACGGCAATATATATCCCAGTTCATTTTATAAGTGTATAAGGGAATTAAACCGTTTAACCAGAACTATATGCGGATCAACAGGGCGTGACACCAGTTAAACAAACTGGATTTACCCTGCTCGAATTGTTAACAGTTGTATTCGTTATTGGCCTCATCTCCACATTTATAGTTGTCAATATCGAACGCGATAGCGGTAAACTGGCTCTGCTTGAAGCCAAACGATTTGCGTCATTGCTGGCGCATATCCAGGACGAAAGTATTCTTCAGGGCGCACCCATGGGAATAGATATCGATCTTCTGGAAAATAGTTATCAATTTCAAATTTACCAATCAAACTGGAAATTGATTGAAGAGGACAATATATTGAGAGCGCGATCCATTCCGGAAACTTTAGAAATCGACTTCAGAGCACTAAGTAAAAATAAGGATGCCCAAGGGGGCATTTCCGATCAGGGCAATGATTCGGATCAAGGCGATAATGAAAAGCAGCCTGATGATATTCCGGAAATTATTGTTGACCCCTATGGGCTAACCTCGCCATTCAGTATGACATTCGAAGCAGAATCCCGGGTGTACGAAGTGCGATCAGACCATAACCAGGAAATTCTAATTGCTGAAAAGAAATAAAGCTCAATCTGCTGGAAACTCGGGTTTTACCTTAATCGAAATAATGGTTGCACTGGCTATCGCTGCCATTGGACTGGTGGCGGTAGCCCAGTCACTTACCAGAAGTATCGAGGTTGCCCATCAACTGGAATTGCGAACCATCGCAAATTGGGTCAGTAGTAATAAATTGGCTGAGATACGCATGAACCGACGGTTCGATGTTTCCGGCACCAATACCAGTATGCATCAAATGGCTGGCCAACAATGGAAGGTGCTCGAGTCATACTTTTCTACACGTGACCCAAATATTGCCCGTGTAGTCATAGAAGTGTTCGATAGCGAGGAAGAACTATCCATATTCTCCACCACGAGTTATATATCGAAGTATCAGCCCGCAAAAATATGAAAAATACGACTGGCCCGATTCGGACCTCAACTTTAACAAAAATCTCAACTTTAAAAAAAACTTCAGGGGCAAAAAACTCCAGGTGTAGGGGTTTTACACTTATCGAAGTCCTGATTGTTGTGGGGATTTTTGCAGTACTGTCCAGCATATCTTTTACTACTTTGAGCCAGTATATCAATGCCACTGAAAAGCTCGCTAAAAATGATCAAGAGGTAAGACGATTACAAAAAACATTTACCCTGCTGGAGCGGGATCTGCGTTATCTGGTTCCTCGTTCGGTAAGAGATGAATACAGTGATACAGAAAGTGCCTTTTTAGTAAATTATGCAAACGGTTTGCACGGTGAGCAAATTCGTTTTACAACAATACATCCGGATTACGCCATACCTGGTTCTGGAAAACTACAACGGGTGGCCTGGCGAGTTGATAACAATGAATTGTATCGGGATAATTGGAATGCCCTGGATCGTGACTCCGAAACTGAACTTAATTCATTGCTGGTAATGGAGTTGGTTGAATCCCTGGAGGTTGAGCAATTCAGCTGGTCTGATGATTTCGGCTTGCAACAGGGTAGTCAGTTTGATGACGAAAATCAGTTCCCATTTGGTATCAAACTAACCTTAATACTTACCGATGGTAAAACATACGAACGCTTGTTTGATCTGGCAAATGGAAGTTAATTACTTTTTTGGAAAAAAAATTTTCGATGAGTGTCACCCATAAATATTCTATGGGTATCTCCCAGGGTGGGGTCGCCCTGTTATCGGTGCTGATGTTGCTGGTATTGTTATCAACTATGGCGATTTATCATGCGGAAGATCAAAACTTGGCAATTAAGCGGGTTAGTAATTTGCGCGAAGCGGAGCAGTCTTATCAAATAGCAGCCAGCGGAGAACATTGGGCTGTTAAAATTCTGGAAAAGGATATGGCTATTGATAATCAGGATGGCATTCCGAATATTGATCATATTCTTGAGGACTGGGCCAATCTAGGTCCGCCAGTAAAAGTAGAAGGCACAGAAAGTTTTCTACAAGTTGGGATTTTCGATAATCAGTCGAAATTCAATCTAAATAATTTAATTCAGGGGAAGCCAGCGCCAACGACTGAAAAGATTAACGCGAACGGCGATGAGAATAATAATCAGAGTGTTGAGCCAGGATCAACGGAAGAGGGCGAGCAACCCGAAGGCGAGGAATCAGCACCTACAGAATCAGAGACGCCCAAGCCCGCTTCCTGGTATCAGGTATTCCAGAAGTTATTGCTCGGCCTTCGACTGGATCCATTACTGGCGGATGTTGTTGTGGACTGGATTGATGAAGACAGCAATACAACGGGTACCAGTGGCGCTGAAGATTTGTTTTATAGTGCGCTGAAAGCCCCTTATCGTGCAGCCAATCAACAATTGTCTTCTCTGGCCGAGCTCGATTCATTACGGGGATTTACGCCCCAAATTATTGCAGTTTTGAGCAACCATGTAACTGCAATACCGTTAGAATCGAGTACAAGTTTTACAAAAATTAATGTAAATACGGCATCAGCGGTGGTATTGCGTGCCCTCACCGAAGATCCATTAATTGAGACCCACGTTTTGTCGCCGGCGATAGATACTCGAATGCAAAAGCCATTTGAGTCGGTAAGCGAATTTATTGAAAGTTTTGGTACCGCTTCTCAGGCAGTTTTATCTGAAGGAATAACAGAAATGCTCGATGTGAAAAGCGATTATTTTACAAGCCGAAGCTGTGCCCGAACCGGGAAGGTAAATATGAGCCATATCAGCCAGCTAAGAAAGAATCGAGCCTCAGAAAATGTTAAAGTTAACTACCGACAAAAAAGTTATGGTTGTCCTGAACTAAATGTCGTTGAAACTGCTTCAGCTTCACAAAATGACCCGGATACAACCCAATGAAAATTTACATCGCGCTGGATCCACCCCATAACTGGGTTACAACCAGCTCAAAAAATCTGGTTTGTGATGTAGGCACAATCGAAGATCTTTCAACTTATCGGCTGCCGAAAAATGTCGATGAGGTGATTGGTGTTGCGCGGGGGAATGCAATCGCTTGCCATAGCGTCAAGATTCCGGGAAAGCGTAAGAGGAATGCTCAATCTGCGCTGGCCTATGCACTGGAAGATAGATTAACCGATGATATAGAAGATCTGCATTTTAAGATGTTACATTGGCAACCCGATGATGTGACCTATGCTGCGGTGGTATCTAAACAGCAAATGGAAGGTTGGGTTAGTCAATTCCGGAATTTCGGAATTCATCTGGATGCCATCGTCGCGGAATACATGTTGCTACCGATCCATCCCAAAAACAAAATCACCATTGCTGTGCAAAACGATGATAATTTTTGTATCCGACTGAATCAGTATCAGGGGATTGCCTTAAACAAGGACGAATTTGACTACTGGTGGAATTCTGTTGAAAAAGAAGAGTCAACATTTTCAGTAACCGATGTTGATCTCGCCAGGTCGTTAATTGCGTCCAGCTCGCCCGGCGATATGCCCGATGATATGCCAGGGGAAAATCATGATGACCCCGCCAGAGCAATTACCATTGGGCACTGGGATATCGGAGAGACTTTTATAAAATGGATAAGTAATCAATCGGTTTCAGTGGATATTGACAGCATTTCTGTGCTGGATGGTGACTATACGCCGTCCCATAATACAAAGAATGCAAGTTTATTAAAATTAGCAGCGATGATTGCGGTACTGTCATTAGTCGGATACTGGGGTGTGTTGTCCTACGAGCTCAATACACTTGAGCAACGTAAATCTGAATTAAACAATGAAATCAGATCAGTATTTGGGCAGCATTTTCCTGATGAACCCTATCTCGATCGTCCCAGGTCTCAGCTGTCGAATTTGATTAACTCTGCCAGGACCGGGCAAATCAGGTACACCGCATTTCAGCAGTTTCTGAATGCAGTTGGAGATATTGTCCCGCAATTAAATGCTGAAGTTGAAGAAGTTAATTTTCGTGAAAATAGTATGGTGGTACTTTGCGTCGTCAAGGATCTTTCTTCCCTTGATGTAATTACCAAAGCATTTAATGACAGGGAGGGACTGGAAGCGGAATTATTATCATCCGGTGCCAGAGATGGCAAGATCACGGGTCGCTTTCGGTTGGTAAGGGGGGTGTGATGCAATACTGGAATAATTTAAGTATTCGAGAACGCAGTTTCATCGCTGTTGGTGGAGTCGGCGTAATTTTGATTTTAGTTTATTCGTTGTACTGGCAACCGACTTTAAATCGACTCGAGCAGTTGCGCAACGAAGTTCCCCAAAAAGCAGCAGAACTAGCATGGATGAAGCACGAAATTCAAAAAGCCAGTCCCTGGCTTTCGGGTAATTCCAATGCCTCAGGGAATCGTCCCATTCTGACTATCATCGAGTCGAGAGCCATAGAATCGAAAGTAAAAAATGGCATTCAACGTGTTCAGCCGGGGAATGATAATACGGTAAAAATGTGGTTTCAAAACGTCATTGCTGACCATTGGCTCAATTTCGTAAATAAACTGGCACTGGAAGGTATATCAGTTGAATCAACTACGTTTTCTCGCACAAAAAATGGAAAAATTAATGTACGCGTGACTTTTGTTAGATAGAATTTGCAGCTACTATGTTGCCAGAGTCACCTGAATCACCTGAGTTAACTGAATCATAAAGAGTAATTCCAGACTTGCCGGTCACAAAATCTATTCACAGACGAAAACAGATTGGAACGATTGTTCAGTCTAGGGGGATTGATCAGGACGATCCACTTCCTTTGCTGTTAAAGAGAATCTTTGAAAACAGGAACCTTAGCGACCCAGCTCAGCTAAAATTTCCACTTGCTAATCTTCTGCCACCAGGCCAGTTAAAGGATGGTGAATTAGCCGCAACGCTTTTATACACAGCAATAAAACAAAATCAAAAAATTCTGATTGTTGGCGACTATGATACCGATGGCGCCACAGCATCCGCTTTGGGATTATTATGCCTAGCGAAGATGGGCGCTACAACTGTTGATTACCTGGTTCCCAATCGCTTCGAATTTGGTTATGGGTTGTCCCCGGAAATCGCCGAAGTGGCATTGACCCGTTCACCGGATCTGGTGATAACCGTGGATAATGGAATCAGTAGTCTGGTTGGCGCCGCGGTTTTAAAAAATGCCGGTGTTACTGTAATAATCACCGATCATCATCTGCCTGGTCCCGAATTGCCCGATGTAGATGCCATCGTCAACCCCAATCAGCCTGGATGTGAATTTCCCGACAAAACACTGGCTGGCGTTGGGGTGATGTTTTATTTACTACTTTTGCTTCGGGCAAAACTAAATTCACTTAACTGGTTTGAAGACAGAGGGCTGGCTACGCCAAACCTGGCAGATTATCTGGATCTGGTTGCACTTGGAACCGTAGCGGATGTGGTACCTCTGGATTATAACAACAGAATATTAGTACACCAGGGACTGAAAAGGATTAGAGCTGGAAGATGTCGGCCGGGAATTGTCGAGTTGATGAATGTTGGTAAGAGAAACTATAAAAATATCATCGCATCAGATTTTGGTTTCGTGATTGCGCCACGATTAAATGCGGCAGGTCGGCTAGAAGATATTTCCATGGGAATCGAGTGCCTGCTGACAGAGAATCAATCTGAAGCTTTTGAGCTAGCCCAGATGTTGAATGACATTAATGTTGAGAGAAGGGCAATTGAACATGAGATGCAGAACCAGGCGCTGGAAATCGTACGCAAAATCGAAAATCAAAGTAAAAATAGCTCCTTATATGCAGATGAAAAAGTTTTGGGATATTGTTTATTCGATGAAACCTGGCATCAGGGTATAACCGGGCTCGTAGCGTCCAGGATTAAAGATAAAACTGATTTACCGGTCATTGCATTCGCGGATGTTGGGGATGACATGATATCCGGCTCCGCCCGTTCGATCCCGGGGTTACATATAAAAGACATGCTAGAAAAAATTGCAACGGGCAATTCTGGATTAGTAGAGAAATTTGGCGGCCATGCCATGGCCGCCGGCCTGACCCTAAAAAGGGAGAATCTTGAATTGTTCAAAGACTGTTTTCAAAATGAATTGTTTCTGCATTTCCAAAACACAGCTCATAATAATGGTATTTATACCGATGGCGGATTAGATCAAAATGATCTGACCCTGGAGAATGCAGAATTACTGCGCAATGCTGCACCCTGGGGACAGGGTTTTCCGGCGCCGCTATTTGACAATGTGTTTGATGTTATTGAGCTGAAATTAGTTGGAGAAATTCATTTACGGTTGACCCTGAAGCTGGACGGGGTTGATCAATTCTATGAGGCAATTGCATTTCGCGCCATTGAGCCACAACAACCTGTTCCCGAAATTAAACGCCTGCATGGGGTGTATCAGATTGATGTCAATGAATTCAGGGGTCAACGTAAATTACAGTTAATTATTGAACATTTTGCAGTCATTGCTTAAGTAATCCTTTTGGTTTCCTTTTTAGCCCCGAGTTGCCCTAAACCTGGGCTTCTCGAACACCGAATTTTCATTCATCATTGCCATTAGATCGACTATACTGCGGCATAAATTCATAACGCTCATTTTTCACTGCATAATCCACAAAATCCATGGACAAAACCGAGAACGACATCGCCCTGGTGGAGCGCGTGCAAAATGGTGACAAGCAGGCATTTAACCTACTGGTATTGAAATACCAACATCGAATCAAACATTTGGTTAGTCGATTCGTAAAAGACAGTTCTGAGCAGGAAGATATCGTTCAGGAGTCATTTATAAAAGCATACCGGGCCATATCGCGATTCCGCGGTGATAGTGCCTTCTATACCTGGCTCTACCGAATTGCGGTAAATACATCGAAAAATTATCTGGTGGCATCGGGTCGGCGCCCACCAAATCAGGACGTCGAAATTGACGACTCTATGCATAGCCGTGGCGGCGACCGTTTGATCGAATCGAATTCTCCAGAGGAAATATTACAGAGTGACCAGCTGGTTGCGGCAATCAGGGAATCTATAAAAAATCTCCCTCAGGAACTCAAGGAGGCTATCCAGCTTCGGGAATTTGACGGTCTAAGTTATGAAGATATTGCTGCGGTTATGCATTGCCCCATCGGAACGGTGAGATCGCGTATTTTCAGGGCACGAGAGGCCATTGAGCTGGCAATCGAAGATCTGGCTAGAAATTAAGGGCTTACAACTGAGAATTATGCTTTAAGGAGCGGATAAATTGAGAATAAATTGTGAACTTAAATAAAAAATTTTACACTAAGCCCTAGTAATCCTATACCTTGTTGAAATTGAATTATGAAACAGAAGATATCAGAACTGGTTGACAGTGAGATAACAGACCAAGAACGAGAGGTCTTGTTTGATGACCTGGTTAGCGGTGATCACAATGATTCCTGGCATCGCTACCACTTAATTGGTAGTGTCATTCGTGGTGATGTATCCCGGGCTGACTCGGATTTATCCGCCAGTATTATGACAAAACTCGAACACGAGCCTACGGTTCTGGCGCCAGTAATGATCAAACCAAAATCGCAGCAGGCGAAGGCCGATGTGTGGAAATCCGTAGGCATGTTTGCAATTGCCGCTTCGTTGGTCCTGGTTGCTGTGGTGACCTTGCAACCCGAAACCGAAAATTTGACAGGCAATGCCATTGTTAGTAATAGCAGCACTGTGGAGTCCCAGGAGCAGGCACAATTTTCTCAGGAATTCGACGAAATGCTTGTGGAGCATGGTGAATTTTCAGCTTCTCCTGGATTGAATGGTTTAATCGCTTATGCCAAACTGGTGAGCGATCAACAACTTAAGCAATAACGGCCAGGTCGAATTCAACTGGATTCCTTGAGCTTGAAAATAATTAGTAAAGAATTATAAGAAGAATGCGTGGCCCGTCGTTGAAATTGAAGATACTGATTGTAATCATTGTGTGTTGCGTCTGGCGTAGTGCAGGTGCTGAACCATCAGACTGGATCATGAAAATCAACAAGGCAGCAGCTGATGTCAGTTTTTCCGGGACATTTGTATATATTCATGATGGCAAAATCGAAGCCATGGAAGTGGCGAGACGAATCAAGGATGGCATGATGGAGGAACGTTTATATTCACTGAATGGCCCACCCCGAGAAGTTATTCGCAGCATGGACATGGTTTGGTGCTATATCCCAGATCAAAATGTCGTGGTACATGACTATCGCCAGATTTCGGAGAGTGGATTTCCTAAAATTCTGCCAGGAGATTTTGAGCAGTTAAAAAAGAATTATCACTTCGAGGATGGGGTTGATGATCGGGTCGCCAACCGCGCTGTGCACCAGATTGATGTCATTCCCAACGACAACTACCGGTATGGTTATAGCCTTTGGGCGGATCAGGAAAGCGGACTATTGCTTCGGTCGGATCTGGTTGATCAGGACGGCAACATAGTTGAACAATATCTGTTTATTGAAATTCAAATCGGCGGGACAATTACAGATGATCAACTGACAGCCATCACCAATAAGGATGAATTGCAATTATTTGGAAATACAACACCAATTACAACACCTGCGGAAACATCAGACTGGCAAGTCACCCAATTGCCTGATGGCTATGAATTAAGCAAACACATCCGCAGAATGTCGCCAATGGGTGCAGGTGAAGTTGAACACCTTGTTTACACCGACGGTTTGTCTACAGTATCGGTATTCATTAAAGAATCCAGGGAAGGGCAAAGTGATATGACAGGACTTAGCCGGATGGGTGCAGTCCATGCTTTTCGAACCACTATCGAAAACCATCGTATTACGGTTATGGGCGAAGTCCCGGCTGAAACAGTGGAGTATCTGGCCATGGGCATAGAACTTTCTAATTAATCGGTTCTATCATTCAACCTGAATTATCGGCCTGAACTATCGGGTTGAACCCTTTAGTTGATCTATCGGGCTGAGCGTCACATAATCTTCCGAGTTTCGAATTATACTATTCACAATCATACTCATGTGAATTCCGCTATTATTTTATTTATTTACCAAAGTGAAACAATCTGGATCAACAAATAGACAACTGACATTCAATGCGCACCAATAGCGATCTCGATCAGCATATTGCAGCAATCGATCTGGGTTCCAACAGTTTCCACATGGTGATTGCACAGGAAAACCAGCGTGGCAATATAAAAATAATTGACCAGGTTCGAGAAATGGTGCGTCTTGGCGCAGGGCTGGATTCCCAGGGTAACCTTGTTGAGGATGCACAGGAGAGTGCATTAGCGTGCCTGGGCAGATTTAAACAGAGATTGGTGGATATCCCGATACATCGAATTCGGGCAGTGGGAACCAATACACTCAGGGCGGCTAAAAACAGCGACGGTTTTCTCAGGCTTGCTGAGCAGGCATTGGGTCACCCTATATCGGTGGTCTCCGGACATGAGGAAGCACGGCTGGTTTATCTTGGCGCTGCATTTGATCTGGCCGGGAATGGAAAACAAAGGCTGGTAATCGACATTGGTGGCGGTAGTACCGAATTGATCATTGGTCGCGGGTATCGGCCCATGAAAATGGACAGTCTTGATATGGGTTGCGTGAGTATCACACGTCGATTTTTCCCAAGTAATAAAATTACTGAAAAAAGAATCGAAAATGCTGAGAAACTGGTTTTACGCGAACTCGAGCCCGTACTTTCTGAATATCGACAACAGGGCTGGGAAGAAGTCGTTGGTACGTCTGGCACCATAAAAGCGATTGATCAATTATCCCGGGATCTGGGATTAAAACAGGACTGGGTTTCAATGCAGAGTATTGAAGCGATTACCAGCTGGTTAATTGCCTGTGCATCGATTAAAAAACTGAGTCATATTTCTGAGCAACGGCGACCGGTCTTTATCGGTGGGTTTATAATTTTCGCTACTATTTTTCGGCAGTTTCAGATTGCCAGAATTGATATCTCACACGGTGCGTTGCGCGAAGGCGTGGTATATGACCTGATAGATCGATTACACAATGAAGATTCTCGATTTCTTGGTGTTGATTCCCTGTGCGCACAATTTAAACCGGATTCTCGACAATCTGCCCGGGTCCAGCATCTTGCTTTAATGTTTTATGCACAAACCTGTGATTCATGGAATCTTGATGAAAATATACATAGAAAATTACTGATCTGGGCTTCCCAGTTGCATGAAATTGGTATATCAATTGCTTACAACCATCATCATCTGCACGGCGCTTATGTTATCGAAAATAGTGATCTCGACGGCTTTTCCCGCCAAAATCAAAGAGTTTTAGCGTTACTGGTACGAAACCACAGGCAAAAACTCGATGTAGAACAAATGCAATGGTTGCCCAATGAATGGCCAAAAAACGTTATGCATCTCACAATCATTTTACGTCTGGCGGTGGCGTTTTACCGAGGCCGTGCAGATGCGGATTTATCTCATATAAAGATAAAGCCCGGAAAGAATTCACTAAAATTGTTTATCAACAAAAGTTGGGCAAACAGTCATCCGCTCACAATATTTGATCTGGAAACTGAAAAAGCATACCTCAGTTCGGCGGGTTACAAAATCTCCATGGAAATTAAGTAATTTTCAAATTTGATCGGTCATGACTTATTCAGAGGTTCCCTAAGTACTCAACCTGTAATAAGCCATCTCGGACGGCTTATAGTTTGCCAGACAACCCATAGCATCAAGCACCGAAGTTAAAAAACTCTGAGCGGTTAGCCTGCCAAATGATCCGGCTGAACAATCCGTTTCATTGAAATGTTTGACCAGGTCCCGTCTGCCTAAAGGATTGTGAATTAATACGGGTACCGGATCACCATTGTGCTCACCGCGGTAAGAATCTGTGGAATGATCAGCACAGACACCCAGAATAATATTATCCAGATTTATTTTTCCCAAAGCGGTATCGAACCGATTAATAATTTCAGCTTTTGCCAGGGGGTTTTTATCGTGGGCTGTTGTATCTGTGCCTTTGATATGTATGTAGGCCAGGTCATGGGTCTTAAGTGCGTCCACGGCAAAGGATAATTTTTTATCCAGATCGGTATCAGCTAGTGAGGTAAATGAATCATCGGTTATGCTGGAAAAATTAAACAAATTGCTCAATCCTAAAATTGTACTTTCGCCAGCAATAACCGCGACGTCCAATTTTAGATAGGACAGAATGTTTTTGAAGTTTTGATATTCCCCAACGCCCCGGGTTATGACACCGTTGGCAGGCAATTGTTGGTTTTCTAATCGAGATTTATTGACTGGATGGGCAGACAGGATTTCGTGGGAAATATCAGTAAACCGATTAACCGCATCTGCTGTTTGTAGGGAAGTTTGATCGCCGCTTAAATTAGGCTCCGAAATAAGGATACCGGAATCTATGCCCTTGCCGCCAGGATCTGTGTCACTTATTAATGGAGATAGTTGCGGTCCACGAAATCGTAAAACACAGCGATGTTGGGTTGCAGGATACAATGATGCAGTTATATCGTGCCCAACATCAATGTTTTGCAGGGCTGAACAAAGTGAATCAACATTGTCCCGAATCCGACCTGCTCGCCGATCAATTATTTTATATCCAGAATGATGTTTTTCAACCGTAGATAAATTGGCCCGAAATAGAAGATCTCCAAATTGCAAATCGAGCCCAATTCCTGCAGCTTCAATGGGCCCACGGCATAGGTAAGATGCATCGGTCGGTGGTAAACCAAATAAAATGCCTACACCAGTATGGGTATCAACGGGCAAACCCGGAAGCAGCGGATCCATCAGGCCGCATTGGTTGCTTTCCACAATTTTATCAAGCACCGGTGTTTGAGCGTATTCAAGGGGCGTTTTGCCATGGAGTTCTGCGCAGGGGCGATCCCCAAGACCGTCTAAAATTATAACCAGGCCTTTTAATCGATGGTTGGTCATGTATATTGTTTTCTCAATGCAACAATTTTACGTTTGTAACCCGATGCGATTGTCTGAATGATAATTTTTATTATTTCCAAAGATGTGTCCACCACTTTCCGGTTGTCGATGATTTCAATATCTTCATTATCAGCTTCAGACAACAGGATCGATTGTAATTGCCATATATCTTCGATGTTTTCCAGATAGCGTTTTGCTCTACGTTGTTTATTCTCATTCGAACGTCCTTTTATAAAACGCACCAGTCTTTTTTTATTGAGTACAGCAAGGCATACTGGAACAACCACAGCATCGTCTGATTCGATCTTTTTTAGCAACGATGGTCGGATGTGAACACCTTCGACTATCATGGAGACATTCTCATTCAGGGCGCGCTGGGTCACAGCTTCGCAGGCTACTTCGACCATTTCCGATTGCATTTGAAACCCATAAAACAAATGCTCATCCGGATTATTATAAAATTCGGGTATGTGCATCGCTTTGCCGGCGTTAAAAGAAGAGGTATGCAATGAAGGTGCGAGTTTCTCTGGAATCATTATGCGCATAACTTCGCGCAACATATCGGTTGATTGTGTGCGTACAATACCCAGGCGGTTTGCAACTTCCGTTGCAATTGTACTTTTTCCACTTCCAGGTATTCCTCCGATAAACAACAAAAGTGGGAAGCTGTTTTTGAGGAAATCACGCCAGATTAAATAATAGTCTGCGTGTAGCTTATCGACTTCGTCGAGGATAAAGGAATAAGTCAGAGCGGTTAAGTCATGTGATGTGACTTCCCTGATCTTATTTTTAATCAGATGGCTGTGAATCTTTCGGGTAATCGCATTACACTGGGGCCCGGGAATAGAACTGCTCTCCAGTCTTTGCACATGTACACCCCGGGAAAACGGTTCTGAGCTTCCATCTTTACTAATTATCTTTATATTTTCCTGGTAGCTGTCCTGTTTTTTATATCGACGCAAAACAGTACCGGGGAACTCTTCCGAGAGGACTTCAATTATCCGTTCTCTTAACTCTTCGACGCTGATCTCGTCGATATCATCGAGATCATCTCTTAAATCTGTTGCCACGTTATACGCTTGCTCAAATTCCAGTCCGGCTTCCTGAAGGGACTTAACCAGCATTCCACGCAAAAAGGGTATTCGGGTTTCGTTAATATCGTTAACGACTAAAAGTTTTGACATATTTCAATCTTGCCTGTTAAGGAACCTCTGAACAAGTCATGACCGATTAAATTGAGTCCAAACCCAATATATCGCGTGGCAATATCTACGTTAAATATTCTCGCCCAAGTGATTGTATGGGCCCTGCAATTGCACCCATTTTTTGCCTCGATCCTGATCATTTTGCCCAGTGTCATTTTAGTGTCATTTAGATTCGCGCAGACTTGTTCAGAGGCTCCTTAGGGCTTCTATCTCGAATTCACCGTTTCGTTTGTGCGAGTCTCATCATAAGCATTTCGTATTTCCTCAGCAATAATTTTTAATCCTTGCTCAAGCTTTGATTCTTTTGTGGCATATGACACGCGAATGCATTGATGTTTGTGATCCCAGTTATCATCCAGCCCTGGGAAAAAATGTTCCCCGGCGATCACATAAACCCCACGTTTCTTCAAGATTTGATAAAGTGTTTCTGATGTAATGGGTAGCCCATCGAACCACAACCACAAAAATAACGCGCCTTCAGGCCTATGGACTTTTACCGGCAGATCAGCCATGTAGTGACGCACAAATTCTACCGCTCGATGGACTCTGTTTTTATAATAGGGGGTGATGACGCGATCACAAATCGGAATCAACGCTTTGGATTCTACAAGTGCAGTCAACAAGGATGGGCCAAAACTCCCAGGGGCAAGATTAAAAATCGCATTTGAGCCACTCATGATCTCGATAACTTCGGGGTCTGCAATCACAATACCTGTCCTTACTCCCGGCAACCCTAATTTGGACAAACTCAGACACAGGATAATATGTTCATCCCATATTGGTTGTGCTTCTGAAAAAATTATTCCTGGAAATGGCTGTCCGTATGCACCATCCAGAATTAATGGAATTCTTGCCTGTTTTGCGATAGAGCTTAGTTTCTTGAGTTCGTTATCTGTAATAACATTTCCCGTTGGATTTGTTGGACGAGAAACACACATAGCACCACAATTGTCCTTTATTTCGATGTTATCAAAGTCAACGCGATACTTAAAATACAGGTCATCATTATCATCAAAAGTAATAACAGGTTTATAGGATTGAAATATATTTCTCTCTCCCAGTCCGACGTCGCTGTAACCAATATATTCTGGGGTCATTGGCAACAATATATTTTTCCATGATCCATCAGCATAGTTGCCAGCAAACAAATTAAATAAAATGCCAAAACTGGCCTGACTGCCATTAGTAATAGCTATATTTTTGTCGGTTATTTCCCAACCAAATGTACTCGATAAGAGACTTGCTAGCGCAGAAATAAATCGAAAGTTACCTTTAGGGGCATCGTAGTTTCCCACCATGCTTTCGAACTGATTGCCATCATCCAGCAAATTTTTCATTTCGTCACGAAAACAGTTTTCCATTTCGGGTATGGATGCCGGATTTCCACCCCCCAACATATAGATTTCCTCATCGGGATTTAAGGCCTGCCCCAGATCATTCATCAGTTGCAGAATCCCGCTATTCTGGTTAAATTGATTGGCGAAATTCGAAAAATTCATGGAAGTATTATCGGAAATTAGTCTGAATCATATATGGGCGCAAAAGGATTTTTAAAGCTTATCCGAGTGAATGCCAGACAATGTACCAGAGCGACGGCTTGGCACAATAAAGATAATATGGTGAAGCCAGGTGATCATTATCAGCTGCTAGTTGTTTAGCGCGGCTGATTCTTCCAGTATATTTTGGTCTATTATATTTTCTACCGATGATTGATTTCGGACCAGCTTATTGAAGTAAGCAAAATCAGCTAATATTTTTCCGCTTTCCCGTAAAAATGCATCGGGGTGCTCATCAGCACCACCATTAAAATCATCAATTCGTTGTTCCTGCTCGGCATCGAGGGATTCGACATTTTTGAATGTGGATTGCCCTAATGCAACGCGCTTTTTATTTTCCAGATCCAGTCGCTCTTCATCCCGAAGTTTTCGGCTTAACCGTCTTTTTTGTTCGTGCAGAGTAATAAACTTTTTCTCACGATTAAGTCTATTAATTTTGTTGACCTCAGAGAAATATTCGAATTCTGGATCATTGTGCGCCCGTTGAGAATGTCTGGACACGGTTTGGCTCAACGCCTCAGGATCATAACTTGGATAAAATGGCACAAATGCGGCCTTATCAATTTGTTTCCAAGGGATGGCATTTTCAAGGGTTCGCTCCCCTGATTCTGCGTCTTGCTCAGAGATATGCCAGGTGATGTCGGGAATTACACCACGATGTTGAGTGCTGTCACCATTAATACGAAAGAACTGCGCAATGGTAACTTTGAGCTGCCCCAAGTCTTCCTCGGTATTAACAAACCGGTTCAAATTTACCAGGTTCTGGACAGTTCCCTTGCCAAATGTCGGTTCCCCCACAATCAGGCCGCGTTTGTAGTCCTGTATAGCACCAGCAAATATTTCTGATGCGCTGGCACTGGACTGGTCAACCAGCACTACGAGAGGGCCATCATAGACAATTTCGGGATCAGGATCTCGATCAACTTGTACACGCCCATTTGAATTTTGTACTTGCACAACAGGTCCTTTCTGTATAAACAATCCGGTAAGGGAAATAGCTTCGGTAAGTGCACCGCCACCATTGCCTCGCAGATCTATGATTAATCCATCGATGTTTTCCTGTTTCAATTCAACAAGTAAGTCCCTCACATCCTTAGTGGTGCTTCTGTAATCAGGGTCGCTTACATTCCTGCCGTCAAAGTCGCTATAAAATGATGGCAAATCTATTACTCCAATTTTCGAAGTTGTATGATCGGTTTTTACATTTAGCAGGCGTTTGTTGGCGGCCTGTTCCTCAAGTTTAATTTTGTCTCTGACAATGGTTATGATTTCAGGATCGCCATCCAGCCCATATTCTCCTGGCAGGATTTCAAGGCTGACCTCAGATGCTTTTGGTCCACGGATGAGTTCCACCACGTCATCGAGTCGCCAGCCAATGACGTCGACTATTTCTTCATTTTCCTGTCCGACGCCAATTATTCGATCATCTGAATGCAGTGCACCAGAATTTTCCGCAGGTCCGCCCGGAATGATTCGCCTGACCAGGGTATATTCATTATCGGTTTGCAGTACAGCGCCGATGCCTTCGAGGGAAAGACGCATATGAATTTTAAAATTCTCAGCGCCACGCGGTGAATAGTAACTGGTATGGGGTTCGATGGTAGTCACATAGGCATTGATAAAGCTCTGAAAAACATCGTCAGAATTCAGCTGTCGGGTTCTCCTTGCTATATGCGTATACCGTCGAGCGAGGGTTTCATTAATTTCACTGTCTTCTTTGTTGGCAAGGCGCAAATTAATAATGTCGTTCTTGATTCTTTTACGCCAGTAATCATCCTGTTGTTCAGAATTATTTGCCCAGGTCGCTTCGTTTCGATCTAGTAAATACTGTTCTTCAAGCTCAAAATCAAATGACTCATCCAGCCGTTTCAATGCGAATTCGATACGTTGATTGACTCGACTTCGAAAAATTTTGAAGATTTCAAAAATAGGTTCCAGCGTACCCTGTTTTATATAGTCATCAAAATCATATTTGATGGTTTCAAACTGATCCAGATCTTGCTGCAGAAAAAAACTTTTCCCAGGATCCAGTATATCAATATATCGGTTTAACACCTTTTCTGATAACGCATTATCCAGGGGAATTTTTCTGAAATGAGATTTATCGATCAAATAGCTTATCAGTTTGGTGGTTCGAGCCTGTTTTTCCTGGCTTTCGGGAATACTGGTTTTTTCGAGGCTATCGAGGGTGGCGCCAAAAGTATTTACTGAAATCAGGCTGCTTGTGATCAAAGCCATGATTGTCACCAGGCGTGTAATAACGCCACCGAAGCGTTTTATACTGAACATTCGATACCGTTTTGAAATTGCGCCGCGGCAATTACAAAGAATTGGTGTGTAACCCGTCACGATAAAATTTAAACCCCACTATTGAATTTTAAGTGAAAACATTTTTGAATGATTTTTCAACAAATGGATCATATCACTTTTCCGACATAAACTACTGAAAACTATACTTATTAAATGAATGTGTCGTTATAAAAATATAGCCTTTGTAGTCAGACCGCTTAAGATTTCTTAAAGTTCCATAATCCGACACTGAGCATGCGGCTGTCTCCAGGTGTTTGGGAAGACAGCTTTTCCTGACTCGACAGGGTTAAATCATTTTTCTGGGCCCACTGCATAATTGATTTATCCGAAATTCCCAGTCTGCGATGAGCATGAATTTCACGTAAAAATTCGAGATCGTGGGGCAAAAAATCTACAATAATGATTTGACCCTCGGATTTCAAAACTCGTGATGCCTCCCTTATCACCACTTCAGGGTCTTCCAGGTAGTGCAATACCTGGTGCAGCGTAATGGTATCAATACTGTTATCTTGAAAGGTTAATTGGCTAATGTCGCCCTGACGAACGGTACAATTTGTGGCGCCCGCTGAATCCAGATTGGATCGAGCTACCAACAACATTTCCTGGCTGAGATCGATTCCGATACCTTTTTTAATGTAAGGTGAAAATATTTCCAGAATTCTGCCGGTGCCAGTGGCAAGGTCCAGAAATAAATCGGGCTTGTCTATATTGATCCAGTCGATTAATTTTTTCTCTACATAGGTATCCGGAACAGCCAGTTTTCGTAAACTGTCCCATTCAGCAGCATTTTTGCTGAAATACGCAGCTGCCCGATCGGCATTTTTTCGTTTAATCAGTTGTAATCGCTGCTGATCCTGGGCAAGTTCCGAGTCAGAGAGGTCAACCATGTCCAGAATTCCCCTGGCAACCCTGGCCATTTCCCCAGCATCAGCGATACGGTGGAAAACCCGAGCCCCTTCCTGATAGCGATGCAAAAGCCCCGAATCGCACAGCAGTTTCAGGTGTCGACTTACCCTGGGTTGACTCTGATCGAGTATTTCTACCAGTTCTGATACAGTCAGTTCGCTGTTTCGTAAAGCTGATAGAATCCGCAAACGGGTAATTTCTGCAGCTGCGCGTAATGCGGTTAACAATGCGGTCATAAAATATTAAGGCGATACTGGAAAATTGATATAAGTATAGCTTTATATCACAGTTGGTTGATGACCTGAATTGAAAATGCGCCTTGTGATTGTGGTTAAAAAATGATAATACTATAATATTATCAACGGTTTACAATTGATAATTAATGGGGATTTGGGGTCTTGTACTGGTTTTATACTTTATAACTATGATTAAAAATTTGCTCAAAATATTTTTCAGGGGAATAGTTTTTACAATAATGTTCATCTGGGTAGTACCTGGCTTTAGTGCGGTAATCTATGTTTACGAAAATGGTGCAGGCAATCGATTGATAACCGATCACCCTCGTGGAGATTTGGTGGGGTACTCATTAATAAAAAAATATGGTGTTGATGATAATTTCGGATTGCCATATCAATATTCAAACAAACCCATATCGCCCATTGCATCCCAATTCGATAACCTGATCTTTCTAAACGCAGATAAGATTGGCCTGGAACCGGCTCTATTAAAAGCCATCGTACACGTAGAATCAGCGTTTAACCCCAATGCCCTTTCCCCCAAAGGTGCAAAGGGTCTAATGCAACTCATGCCGGAAACAGCGAAACGCTACGGCGTCGTTTCCCGTGAAGATCCCGTTGCAAGTTTATTGGGCGGCGGTCGATACATGCGGGATTTGCTGGTGATGTTCAATCAGAACACACGACTCGCGCTGGCGGCGTATAACGCCGGTGAAAATGCGGTGACCAAGTACAATGGCATTCCTCCTTACCCGGAAACCCAGAACTATGTGGAAAAGGTCATTGAATTGCGAAACAAGTACCGAAAGAATCTGGTGGGTGCTTAGTTAAGGAACCTCTGATTAAAACATGAACAGTCAATTTGAGTTTAAAATAATCAATTTCTGCGTTGCAAAACTTCGCAATAGCCGTGCTATTGTGTGCGTTTCGCGCCTTGAACTTGATCATTTTTAATCACAACTTGATCTGCCCAGTTTTAATCAGAGGTTCCTTAAACTTTTTTCTGTTTTAGCCAACAAATTCTGGTTATAGTATTTCGTCCGGGTTATGCGTTGCTGTATAATCCGTAGATGGAACATATCGATTTAGCCCTTACATTCGACGACGTACTACTGGTACCTGCAAAGTCGGAAATCTTGCCCCGGGATGCAGATCTAAAAACCCGGTTCACCCGTAATTTAACCCTGAACATCCCGCTGGTTTCTGCCGCAATGGATACCGTAACCGGTGCCAAAGCTGCAATTTGTCTTGCCCAGGAAGGTGGCGTCGGCGTGATTCATCGTAACCTGACCCCGCAACTCCAGGCTGAAGAAGTCATGCGAGTCAAAAAATTCGAAAGCGGGGTAATCTCGGATCCCGTTACTGTGGAAAAATCAGCCAGGGTAAAAGATGTGCTCGAGATTATGCAGCTTCATCGTATTTCTGGGGTGCCTGTGGTGGATGGTCCACGGGTAATCGGTATTGTCACCAGCCGTGATCTTCGCTTTGAGAAGAATATGGAAACCCCTGTGGATCAGGTGATGACTCCGGAAGAACGATTGATTACCGTAGCCGAAGGCGCATCGTCCGATGAAATAGAACGATTGTTACACCAGCATCGAATCGAAAAGGTACTAGTGGTTAATGGTGATAATGAACTAAAAGGACTGGTCACGGTAAAAGATATCCAAAAATCCAGCGATTATCCCAATGCCTGCAAAGACGACCTCGGCAGATTGCTGGTAGCCGCAGCAGTTGGGGTCAGTGAAGGCACAGATGAAAGGGTTGAATGCCTGATCAATGCAGGGGTAGATTCGATTGTTGTAGACACCGCACATGGCCATTCAAAGGGCGTTATCGATCGGGTGCGAATGATTAAAAAACTTTATGGCGATGTCCAGGTCATTGGTGGAAACATTGCAACGGGCGAAGCAGCGAAAGATCTGATGGATGCAGGGGCCGATGGGGTCAAGGTCGGAATAGGTCCAGGTTCTATTTGTACTACCCGCATTGTAGCGGGGGTTGGTGTGCCGCAAATTCATGCAATCCAGCAAGTGGCCAAGGCCGTAGCGGGGACGGACATTCCGTTTATTGCTGACGGAGGAATTCGATATTCCGGAGATATCGCGAAATGTATTGCCAGCGGTGCCAATGCGGTGATGGTTGGCGGTATTCTTGCCGGTACCGATGAATCGCCTGGTGAGATAGAAATATTTCAGGGTCGTTCCTATAAATCGTACCGCGGCATGGGTTCACTGGGCGCAATGCAAAAAGGCTCAAAAGACCGTTACTTTCAGGATGATGTGATCAATGCAGATAAACTGGTGCCCGAAGGCATAGAAGGGCGGGTGCCTTATAAAGGTCCTATGGTGAATATTATTCATCAGTTGATGGGTGGCCTTCGAGCGAGCATGGGATATACCGGAAGCGCCTCAATAGAAGATATGCGGACTAATACAAAGTTTGTTCGCATTACCAATGCAGGAATGAAGGAAAGTCATGTGCATGATGTTTCTATCGTCAAGGAAGCGCCCAACTATCAATCCAACTGATTAGTAATACTGATTTGCAATGGGGTGCTGGCCCGTAAGCCCTGTTATCGTAATTGAATGAATTCTATATTGATGTCTGAATTTCATAACCCGCAACAACAAAAAATATTAATCCTGGATTTTGGTGCGCAGTACACCCAACTGATTGGTCGATGCGTTCGCGAACTCGGCGTTTATTGTGAAATTTTCCCATACGATGCTGACCAGGAAAAAATCAGGGAATTTTCTCCCAACGGCTTTATTCTTTCGGGTAGTCACGCGTCAACCTATCAGGATCAGGAAACCCAGGCGCCAAATTTGATTTTTGAATCAGGATTGCCGGTACTGGGTATTTGTTACGGCATGCAAACCCTGGTCTCGCAACTGGGCGGTGAGGTAGAAAGTGCAACCAAACAGGAATATGGCCACGCAACGGTAAATACTACCAGGTCAAGCGAATTAACAGGTGATGCTGGACAGGCCCTTGCGGTATGGATGAGTCATGGCGATCAGGTCAGCGCATTGCCCCCAGGTTTCGAAGTGATTGGTGGTACCCCGACTTGCCCGTTCGCCATCATCGCCGATGAGGTGCGAAAATATTATGGCGTCCAGTTCCATCCTGAAGTTACCCACACCTTGGAAGGTAAAAACATGCTGACCCGTTTTGTTCATGACATTTGTGGTTGTGGGTCAGAATGGGTGGCCGAAAACATTATTGAAAGTCAGTTGCATTCAATCACCGAAACTGTAGGGTCGGATCACGTAATCCTGGGCCTGTCGGGAGGCGTGGATTCATCCGTGGTTGCAGCGCTTTTGCATCGGGCTATTGGAGAGCAATTGACCTGTATTTTTGTGGATACCGGACTGTTGAGACTGGATGAGGGCGATCAGGTAATGCAAACCTTCGCTGAGAATATGGGGGTCAAGGTCATACGAGTGAATGCTGGGGAAGAATATTTTCAGAGTCTCAAAGGGGTATCTGATCCCGAGCAAAAAAGAAAAATTATTGGTGGGTTGTTTGTTGAGATTTTTGAAGCTGAATCAAAAAAAATCGAAAACGCTAAATGGCTGGCCCAGGGCACAATTTATCCCGATGTCATCGAGTCCGCAGGTAACAAACACGGAAAAGCTAAGGTGATTAAATCTCATCACAATGTGGGTGGATTGCCCGATAACATGGATTTGAATTTACTGGAACCATTACGAGAGCTATTCAAAGACGAGGTACGGCGAATCGGAATCGAACTGGGGTTGCCAGAGAAAATGATTTTTCGTCATCCATTCCCCGGACCTGGGTTGGGCGTGAGAATTTTGGGTGAAGTCAAAAAAGAATATGCTGACATTTTGCGTCAGGCCGATGCCATATTTCTGGAAGAGCTTTACATCCATAATTTATACGATGAAATCAGCCAGGCCTTCGCCGTATTTCTACCGGTAAAATCTGTTGGCGTGGTTGGTGACAATAGAGCTTATGAATATGTCATCGCATTGCGTGCGGTGGAAACCGTTGATTTTATGACCGCAAACTGGAAACAGATTTCGTACGAAATCCTCGGCCATATTTCCAACCGCATCATAAACGAAGTGCGGGGAATCAGCCGGGTTACCTACGATATATCGGGTAAGCCTCCGGCAACCATTGAATGGGAGTAGTTCGACTTGGCTATTTCAAAACGCGAGCTGGACATCGAGTTTATGACTGCGGCGCTAGCGCTCGCAAAATCTGCTGAAGATATTGGTGAAATTCCGGTAGGCGCTGTTGTTGTCCAGGACAATGAAGTTGTCGGACAGGGATTTAATCGTTCGATTTGCAATAACGATCCCAGCGGCCATGCCGAGATAATAGCTTTGCGAGATGCGGGGAGTCGACTGTCAAATTATCGGCTTGGTGAGTGCACTCTGTATGTGACTTTGGAGCCCTGTATTATGTGTGCTGGTGCGATCTTGCATGCCAGAATTAAAAGGCTGGTGTTTGGTGCTGACGATGAACGGTTCGGCGCCGCGGGTAGTCAACTTAATCTGGTGCAATCAAAGTTTCTGAATCATCAATGCGAAGTCACTTCCGGAATTTTGAAAACCGAATGTCAATCCACCATACAGACCTTTTTTAAAACAAGACGGGATTGAAAATGCTCTATTGAACCCTGGCCTTAATAGTTATGGTTTGGGTTGCGGCCTGGTCATCGGAAAAGCTTAATTCCATTTCAATTTCTTCGCCAGTCTCAAGTGTTTCCTGTCTATGCATTAACATGATATGTAATTTTCCGGGCTCAAGAATAATTTTGTCTCCCCCGGGTATTTCAATCTCTCTCACAGCTGACATTTTCATTTCACCATTTTCTAATTTGGTTTCATGGAGATGGGCCATGCCAAATTTTTGAGCTGTAATTTGTTTTAGAACAATGGTGCTATTGCCGTTGTTGGTAATGGTCATGTAACCAGCGTTGCTCATTACATTGGGCGGGGTTTGATTTATCCAGGCATTGGAGATGTCTATGCTCGAGCCTGCAAATACTGAACCAGCAATAAACAAAGTTGACACAGCCAGGAAGAAGGCATAATAAATATTTTTCACGACTTGGCAGACATAAATTCAAAAATATTGTTTAACCGGGTAATTATTTCTTCCTGGGTATAAGGTGGCTGGAATATCGACGCCAGATTGCCTTGGGGTGAGATTAAAAATATGGCGCCACTGTGGCCGACCAGATAATCCATTGCTCCAGGATCGTGATCCTCGATAGAATAAGGGACGCCAAGCTGCCCGGTTAACGAATCAACCTGCTCCTTGGATCCGCTCAAGCCAATAAATTCTTTGCTAAAAAAATTGATATAGGTTTTTAGATGAAAAGGGGTATCCCGCTCGCCATCCACGGAAACAAAAATCACCTTGGGTATTTGTACCTCAATTGTCAGAGCCTGGGCCTGGTCCAGTGATTGTATTACCTGTTGTAACAATGTCATGGTCGTAGGACAGATATCCGGACAATGGGTATAGCCAAAAAACATTAAATTCCATTGACCGGTTAAACGGGCCAAATCAAATTTTTCCTGATCCTGATCCACTAAGTCGAAATCCATCAGGGATTTTTGCTCAGGCCAGAAAAATCCTTCGATGTGGGTGTTTTCGGTATCGATGTTCTTGATCGGTAGATTGAATCCAAATAACTGAATATAAACACCCGCCAGCAGGGCGAAGACACAAATGAGGATTGCTGGGAACAGTGATTTCATTAAATGGATTCTGGGATTCTGGTTTTGGCACAAAGCCGTATCAATTCGAGCGCCGAATTATAATCGGAATGATGAAGGGTATTAACCTATTATGGGTAGATTTGGACGATAAATTTAAAATTTAGTTCGCCGTTGAAATAGCATTAAATTTAAGCGTCGATGACCACGGGTATCTAGATTTTCTGCCGAGTTGCGTTATACTGTGCCGACTATAAACTGTTAAAACAGCCTTTGGAGGCAGAAAATGACAAATCTATCAAAATTACTGAAAGGCGGCGTAGTTGGTGTTGCTTCTTCAGTACTTCTGTTTGGCGCGGGATCAGCGTCAGCAGCAGGTGTACTAAATGTAACCAACTGGGATGAGTATATGGCGGAAGATACCATATCAAATTTTGAGGCAGAATTTGACGTCAAAGTTACCTTCGATGTCTACGATTCGGTAGAAGCCATCGACTCAAAATTACTTGCTGGCAGTACAGGCTATGACGTGGTTAGCCACTCGGGCGCTTCCGTTGCGCGCCTTATCCCGGCCGGGATATTACAACCCCTTGACAAGTCAAAAATTCCCAACTTGAGTCACATGAGTGCGGAAGTAATGGCATTACTCGAGGCAAATGATCCAGGGAATCAGTATATCGTTCCATTTATGTGGGGTTCTCATGGTGTAACTTATAACGAAGCCTTGGTTAAAGAAACATATCCTGATTCACCCATTGGTTCGCTTGATATGATTTTTGATCCTGTCCACGCTGAAAAACTGGCTTCATGCGGAATTTCCCTGCTGGATTCTCCAGGGGATGTTATTCCTATGGCATTGTCCTATATGGGACTGGATCCAAACTCTACCAATCTTGATGATTACAAAGCGGTAGAAGAAATGTTGCTGAAAATTAGGCCGTATATCAAAACTTTTGATAATTACGCCTATCAAAAAATGCCTGAAAAAGAGTTTTGTGTATCAGTGACCTGGGGACCCGACGGACTCCTGGCCATGTCTGGCGCTGAGGAAGCGGATACCGGCGTGGTTCTGGATTTTTTCCTTCCACCTGGCAAGGATGCAGCTCAGCTTTGGGTTGATGGTTGGGTAATTCCAGCAGATGCAGAAAACATAGAAAATGCTCACTTGTTTCTGGATTATATGAGTCGTCCTGAAGTTGGCGCCAATGACAGTAATTACACCTGGTATGCCACTGCCAATGCATCATCAATTCCACTTATTGATGAAGCGGTTACAGGTAGCCCTGCGGCGTTCCCACCTGCAGATCAGGTTGCAATGATGTATACATCTGCAGTTTTGCCACCAAAAGTTGAAAAGGCACAAACCCGAGCCTGGACTAACTTTAAAGCAGGTAATTAGAAAAATAGTGCGCACCGCAAGCCGGTGCGCTTTTTTTGAGGTTAACTAAAAAATAAGGTCGGAGTTCTACTATGTCAGTACTGGCAGATTATGAGGATCAGCCGTGGCTAGATCCAGATGCGGTTCCTTTTATTCAGATCAAGGGAATCACAAAAAATTTTGGGGACTTTTCTGCGGTTAGCAGTGTCGATCTGGATATCTTTCAGGGAGAGTTATTCTGTCTTCTCGGCGGATCAGGATGCGGTAAATCTACGCTGTTAAGAATGCTTGCGGGATTCGAAACTCCATCTGCGGGGACGATATCCATCGATGGCATGGAAATGGGAAATGTGCCACCCTACGAGAGACCCGTGAACATGATGTTCCAATCCTATGCTTTGTTTCCCCATATGGATGTGGAAAAAAATGTCGGTTATGGGTTAAAAATGGATGGCATCGAAAAAGAGGAAATTCGCTTGCGGGTTGCGGAGATGCTGGCTATGGTGGAGTTAACCGAATTCGCAAAACGTAAACCTCATCAGTTGTCCGGCGGACAGAAACAGCGTGTGGCCTTGGCGCGTTCTCTGATTAAAAGACCCAAGGTATTGTTACTCGATGAACCACTGGGTGCCCTGGATAAACGACTTCGAGAACAGACCCAGTTTGAGTTAATGAATATTCAGGAGAAACTGGGGGTGACATTTGTTGTGGTTACCCACGATCAGGAAGAAGCGATGACGCTATCTACCCGGATTGCAGTTATGGATGCAGGTAAATTTGTACAAATCGGCACGCCAACGGAAATTTATGAATATCCCCAAAATCGAATGGTTGCAGATTTTATTGGATCTGCCAATATGTTCGAAGGCCGGGTATCGGAATCTGATTCTGAATTTGTTGAGGTCAAGTGCAGTGAAGACAATGCTGATTTTCAGATCGAACATGGCAACAAGATCAGGGATGGGAGTAAAGTCTGGGTTGCTCTTCGTCCTGAAAAAATTAAAATTACAAAAACTGCGCCCAATGATTCACCCAAAAATCAACTCAAAGGCGTGGTTCAGGATTTGGGCTATCTTGGGAACATTTCAACCTATCGAATAAAACTGCGGAGCAACAAAATTGTTTCGGTTACTGTTCCTAATCAGGTTCGTCCCAAAGATGGAAAGCATGCCGTGGATTGGGAGGATGAGGTTTATCTGACCTGGGATTCCGCAAGCGCGGTGTTATTGACCAAATGAGCAACTGATGTAGGCTTAGAATTGTGGCAGAAGAAATCAGAGAACTAACTGACACCCGCCCGAATACGGCAACCCAATGGAGTTTGACCAGAGTCTTAGACATGGCTCAGTCGAACTGGAAAACAATCGTTGTTGCGATACCCTTTGTCTGGTTGCTATTATTTTTCCTGGCGCCATTTTTCATCATTTTCAAAATTAGCCTGGCAGAGTCCCTAATCGCCAGCCCACCATTTTCGGCGCTCTTTGAATGGGCCGAAGATGGGGCGATGCAGATTCGGGTGATTCTGGATAATTATGCTTATCTATGGGAAGACGAACTCTACCTTGATACCTACTTAACCTCAATCAAGATTGCTTCTATTTCAACCATTCTTTGCCTGTTGCTGGGCTATCCCATTGCCTACGCCATCGTCACCTCGAGCCATACCACTAAACATATTTTGTTGATGATGGTGATTTTGCCTTTCTGGACTTCCTTTTTATTACGAGTCTATGCCTGGATGGGGTTGCTTGCAGATCAGGGCCTGATCAATGATTTTATGATTTGGATGGGTTTCATCGATACCCCGGTGAGGCTGTTATATTCGGAGTTTGCTGTCTATCTTGGTATTGTCTATACCTATGTACCATTCATGATATTGCCGCTTTATGCCAATATGGAAAAGTTGGACATGACCCTCAACGAAGCCGCGGCAGACCTGGGTGCAAGACCAATGAAAACTTTCATTACAGTGACATTGCCTCTGACCCTTCCTGGAATTATCGCAGGATCGTTGCTGGTATTTATTCCGGCGACTGGAGAGTTTGTGATTCCCGATTTGCTGGGTGGTGGTAACGTATCGATGATTGGTCGATTATTGTATAACGAATTTCACCTGAACCATGACTGGCCGGTAGCGTCTGCAGTGGCTATTATATTGTTAATAGTGCTAGTGCTCCCGATGATGTTGTATCAGCGCGTACAGGCAAAAGAGGTAGAAGAATAGGTATGAATAAGAAACGTTCAACATTTCTAATATCCGTATTGAGTTTTGGAATGGCATTTTTGTATATCCCACTTTTTGTGATGATTGTATATTCCTTCAATTATTCTAAAATCGTTCCGGTTTGGGGCGGATTTTCTACGCGCTGGTATACAACCCTATTCGAAAGTGAAAAGGTCTGGTCGGCTTTAACATTGAGTGTAGAAATTGCCGTCGTTAATGCGACATTTGCCACCATTTTAGGAACCCTGGCTGGACTAGCACTGGTTCGATTCGGCCAGTTCCGCGGTCGCACGCTGTTTGGTGGCATGATTACAGCGCCATTGGTCATGCCCGAAGTGATTACCGGTTTGTCCCTGTTGATGATGTTTATCACTTTAAAAGAGTTTATTGGATGGCCAGACAAGCGTGGTTTTACCACCATTACCATTGCCCATATTACATTCTCCATGGCCTATGTGGCGGTAATCATTCAATCTCGACTAGCAGGAATGGGACAGTCCCTGGAAGAAGCCGCTATGGATTTGGGTGCTAAACCATTGCGGGTTTTAAAAGACATTACTTTTCCTTTGCTCGCCCCCGGCATGCTCGCAGGCTGGCTGCTCGCGTTTACTTTATCTCTGGACGACCTTGTAATCGCCAGCTTTGTCACAGGTCCGGGATCCACTACTTTGCCGATAATGATTTATTCTCGGATACGCACAGGCATGAAGCCTGATATCAATGCACTGGCGACTATAATTATTATTACCGTGGCCATCGGTGTGCTTGTGGCAGCATGGATCATGTTCCGCCAGGAAAAACAAAAAGATCGGGATATGCAGATGGCTACAGCGGCGAATAAATAATCCCCATCCCGAAGCATCTACGCAATACGATATTCATAGCAATCTAAACCCTTTGGTTTTTTCCTGTGACTTGCCCTTACACTGGAATTACTGTTGCAGCAATATTGGAAATTTGGCTCGAATAGCTTGGTCCACGACTGGATCGATGAAATATGGTTTGTGGGTTGCCAAGATTTTATTGACCACATCTCTGCTGCGTTCATATAAGTCCAGAGATCCTTCCTGTTCCCAGGTTGCAGAAGGCCCGCGGTCCGAAAGGTCCGGATAAAGATATTCTGTCTCGATGTATCCAAGGGTCTGTTCGTGGCCGAGGAAGTGCCCTGGATTGATTACCGATTCACGAATGACATCAACAGACAGGGTTTCGTCACTAATTTCAATGCCCCGAGTAGCTCGAAGTACCATTCCTAAAATTTCATTATCGATAACCAGAGACTCGAAACTGCACCCCATCAGGCTGCCCATCATGCCACTGGCTTCGCACACCCGATTGGCGCCAGCCATGGCGGCCAGAACCAGGGTGATGCCTTTTTCAAATCCGTGTTGAACATCGGGGATTTTTGAGTCGGTCATGCCGGCGGCCACCGAATTCGGTAAGTCGTAATAATTACCCATTTGTATGGATGCTGCGGACAGCAATGCCTCTTCACCGCTGCCCCCGGTAAATGAACCGGTGCGAAGATCGGTTATGAATGGCCATGCCGCAAATGCCATGGCACAACCTGGATTGATCAAATTTACCACCGCCAGGCAGGCGAGGGTCTCGGCCACCACCTGGGCTAGAATTCCAGCTAAGGGGGCCGGGGCCGTAGCACCACTTTGTGGTGCCACCGCAAGATCGCTGGTCAATCCCATGCGGCTTGCCTCCATCATCACCTGAAGATTTTCCAGACCAAACCGAAGGGGTGAAACAATAGGGCATCCGCCGAATATAGCAAATGGTTTTTCTTTAAAGCGACCTTCACCACCCAGAACCATGTCGAACATTTCGATTGCAGGTTTGACGCTGTTCGCACTTCGAAAAGCAAAACACAATGGCTTTTCTGTGGCCGCTATCATGGCGTAGGGAATGTTCAAATCATGCTCTAGATCGTCAGTCACATCCGTGGGTACCACGGTGTCGCCAACCATGTGGATATTATCCAGTTTGTCAGTTACCCGGGTAAAATCATAAACATCCTTTAAAACCGAAGCTCGATAGGTTCGTGTTTCAGGTTCAAATGTGGTTACCGCGGAACCCGAGGTGGCAAAATGTACTTTATTGCCACTGCATTCGATGTCATCTTTGCCAGCCCGGGAGCCGCGTGCATGGACCACAAAACTTTTCGCCGCCCCTGCGATAATGTCTTCCATCAAGGCATTGGGAAAACACAGTCGGTTGTGTTCGTTGAGATGACAGCCTTTTGGCAGAACAACATCCAGTAGATCCTGGGTCCAGTCGCCAATACCAATGGTCGCCAGAATTTCCAGAGCGGCACCGTGAACATTCTCCATGTCGGATTCGCTAAGAGGTCTATACTGGCCGCCGGAAATTCCGGGCCATATCGCTTTGGAAGCGGTTTGTGCTTTGCGCTTGGTAACTCTGGCGCTACGACCACCGCTAGCGCGTCGGGATGGCTTAATAATTTTTGTATCTTCAATTCCCATTGTTGAATCCTGTTTGGCTGTTAATAAAATTTGACATTGATATTAAGTTATAAAAAATATTTAGATCACACCCGGAAATTCTGAAAGGCTGGGCATTTCTCGGGCAAAAAGTTCTTGTTCAATCAGTTTTGGGCCCCTTTGAAAATTTCTGGCGGCGAGATGACCAGAAAATACTGCATCAGCGATTAATCCCGGCGCCAGACCATCTCCAATCACTTCGATAGATTTAACCGGTATTTCAGATTCATTTACATGGTAGCGAAGGTCCTGGCCCAAATTATCCCGAGGTAATCGTTCTGTAACCAATATTAAGGTGGTGCAGGGATGAAAAATATCTTCTCTGCCATAAATACAATTCGACCACAGTTGCGAACCGTCGAATTCACCCAAGGTTCGATTGAGACAAATCTTGATGCCGGATTTTATCAAGGACGAATGAATTCGGGATTGGTCCAGGGTATAGGTAGTAAAGGCGGACACACAACCAGTAGTCGAAACAAAGGTAATATCCTTGTGGGTTTCACTAAGATGTTCAGCGATAACACCGGCCATATAGCTCTGTTCATCGTCGTATATAACAATCGGGCCAAGCGCTGGTAGATTCCCTGAGATAATATCGTCGGGGGTCATAACCTGGGCGCTGTCTGCAATATTTAAGGCATTTCTGCTGGATCGGCCGAGACCATCCCTTCGCCAAACGGCGCCAGTTGCCACAAAAATATTGGGAATCCCAAGTTCCATAATGTCTTCAACGCCAAGTTTGCTTTCGCAGTACATATTGACGTTCGCAGATTGTTGGAGTTGGCTTATGCGGTAATCAGAAACTCTTTTCCAACTCGATAATCCTTTTAGGCCGGATTCAGTTAGGGCCCGGCCACCCAATTGTGAATCGGCTTCGGCAAGAGTTACTTCATAGCCGCGACGGTTTAATTGAAGAGCGCATTCGAGTCCGGCAGGACCGGCACCAATCACCAATGCGGGATCGTTACTGGTCTTCTTTGCAATTTTTTGCGGATGCCATCCACGTCGCCACTCCTCGCCCATTGTAGGGTTCTGGGTGCAGCGTATGGGAATGCCCAGGGCATCGCTGGATGCGCAAATGTTGCAACCAATGCATTCACAAATATCGTCAATACGATTATCCCTGACCTTGTTGGGCAAAAATGGATCCGCTATGGACGGCCGTGCGGCACCAATAAAATCACAATGGCCCTTTTTAATTAAAGATACCATGCGATCCGGGGAGGTATATCGTCCAACGGCTACGACCGGTTTGGAAGTAACTGATTTTACAAACGCAGTGTACTGCTCCTGATAGCCTTCTTCAGCAGCGTAACGGGCGGTTTGGGTATCGTTGTCCCAGCCGGCGACATTGACATCCCAAAGATCCGGAATTTCCGCTAGCATTTCTACGATTGCACAACCTTCCTCTTTGGCCTGCATACCGTCGCTACCCGCCATATCATCCACTGCAAAACGGAAGGCAATGGCGCATTCTCCATCGGCTTCATCTTGCGCATCTTCGAGTAACTCCCTGGTTAGACGGATCCGGTTTTCGAGCGACCCACCATATTCATCACTGCGCTGGTTGTATAACGGATTGATAAAATGATGAGCCAGGGTCATGTGGTGACCTGCATACACATAAATAATATCGAAGCCTGCAGATTTGGCATTTTGAATCGCTTGTCGATGCCATTTTCGCAGTTCCCCAATATCAGACTTATCCATAGCCCGAGCCTGTTTTGGGTATATCCCCTCGATTGTGATAGGCGAGGGCGCAATGGCTGGAATTCGGGAAAACAAGTTGGTTCCATGATGGCCATTGTGTACCAGTTCAATACCCGCCAATGCATCATGTTTATGAACCGCCTCTACCATCAGACTCAGTGCAGGAATATCCCGTTCATCCCACAATCGGGATTCACCATAAGGTGAAAGATCGGAACTTGGATGAATTTCAGTTTCTCCAGTGTTGACAACGGCCCAGCCGCCTTCAGCCTTTATGCCACGCATGGCAGCGTGACCTTTAGGGCGTAGGTGTCCAAATCCGTCAGCATGGGGCGTCTGATAGAAACGGTTTTTTGCTGTAACTGGGCCGATTTGAACCGGTTCAAACAAAACCGAATAGCGTTGATCCGTAGTCATGGTTTATACAATGCGTATTACAATATCAACCGGTGAGAGATGCATTGGTTTGGGAAACCAGTCCTTTCCCAGGATGATGCTTTAATTTCCCCACAGGTAAAATATTTTGGATTTGGTGATGGAATTCCCGGACGCCGTATTCTATGGATGACAGTTTGGGTTCTGGGAAGGCGCTGGAATTCATTCCTTCCTGCAGCCATTTTACATAGCTTTCATCTTCCGCACTGGTGGTGTCGTTAATTCGCCTGTTAAGGTAACGAACCGCATCCATACCACGGCGAGAGTCGGGCAAGGAATAGGAACCGCCCCGAAGGATTGTTTTGTCTGTTGATACTGGAATAGTCATATAAAACTCCATGCAGTCGGGGTAAAAACCCAACACCATGCTTGGAAAAATATTGCCATACAACCATAGCTTTTGATTTTCTTCAGGTAAATGATCAAATTTCGGCAGCAGATTTTGGTAGTTTTTTACGCTCCAAAGTTTGCCCGGTTTTTCATTAATGGTGGCGGTTGAAAGGGAATGCCCATCTTCCGTAAAGTCCTTATAACTCTTTCCATAAAGCTGCTGTAGTGACGGATGGCCAATAGGGACGTGATAACCTTCATTATCAATGTCGTGAACCACCTTCCAATTATAGGGCACAACTTCATGGAATTTAGTATTGGCCAGGGGAACCATTTCAGCCACCTTATACGGTTCAAACCGATGGGCTACGGCCTGCATTTGTTCAGCCAGTGATTGTCCCTGTTTGACGAAACGAATAAAAATAAAACCCATCCAGATTTCCATATCCAGAGGCACCAAACCTCTTTTAGTCTTATCCAGATTATCAAAGGTATTTTCAGCGGGAACACCGATTAACTTGCCATCGAGCTGATAAGTCCAACCATGAAAAGGGCAGGTCAGTGCGTGAGCGCATTGTCCCGATGGAGAATCAAATAATTTAGCACCACGGTGTCGACAAACATTGTGGAATGCCCTGATCTGATTATCATTTCCACGAATAACCATTGCACGCTCACCGATGGCGTCTAGAGTCAAATAATCCCTTGGATTGGGCATGTCATTGATGTGGCCAACCAGTAGCCAATTTTTTCGAAATAACTGCTGAATTTCAAGGTCAAGGAATTCAGAGTCAAAATATGTCCAGGTCGGAAGACAGTCGCTTTGCTCCTGGCTGGCGTCAGCTTTTTCTTGGGTGCTGGATACAGTTGCCATGACTGAATCTAGTTGAATGGGGAAAATGGTATTTAGATAGTCGCGGCAGGTTTTTTTTGCAACTTCACGATCAAAATCTTCGGGCTGGTATAAGTAGTCCTGCCAGTAGCCGTCGATTATGCCGTCCAGACCACGAGAAATCGCTTCGGCGTTGTCTGGATTGATACTGGTTTGTGCGCATAGTCGTCGGGTCAAATCGAGTAAGGTTTGGTGGAATACGGCGTAGTGCTCGCCACAAATTTCCATATATTCTTTTCTCGCTGTACTTTCGCTGGAAAACGCATACCACACCGCAATCTTGTCCACATTACATAGCTCGGGTTCAAAGTAGACATCGATTAATGCTTCCAGGGCCCCTCGTGGATCGCTATAGGATTCCAAGACCCGATTAGCTTCCCGTCTCAGTTCTTCATTGATGGATTCGAGGGTCCCAATCAACAATTGTTCTTTACTGTTGAAATAAAATCCAACGATTCCCGCCGATAAATTGGCATTTTTGGTTACTTTTGACACCGTTGTTTTAGACAAACCATAGTGACTGATTGTTTTAATTGTGGCGTTTATGAGTTGTTGGCGACGTTGGTCCTTGTGACTAGCTGTGACCTGATTTTGGGATAACATGTTGATTTACCTAATTTACCGTTGATATGCTATTGAGAAAATAGTTGAACGATTATATAATATTTTGAACAAACGTTCAATATCAGGATTACACTATGAAAAGCAATGCGGATTATCCGTTGGTTATTATTGGCGCCGGTGCAGCGGGGCTTGGGGCTTCGGAAGCGGCCACTGCGAATAAAATAGACCACATCGTACTGGAGTCATCACACCGAACCGGAGGTCGGGGATTAACCGAGTATCTCGAAGAATCAATACCTGTAGATCTGGGATGTCATTGGATGCATTCTGCGAGTAAAAACCCATATGTCGACTGGGCGGATAAACTCGGATTTGAATACGAAAATTTACCGTATGAACACGCCATGCATTTTAATGGCGAATGGTTGAATCCAGACCAGGTGAAAAACTATGATCAGTTTGTTAACGAAAGTTATTCAGTGATGGAGCAGTCATATCAGCAGTCACCAGCGAATGCGGTAATCGATTCAATCGATCCTGATAGTCAGTGGACATCGCAGTTTTACTACTGGATGAGCGCCATGCATTCCAATGATCCGGATCAGGTTTCGGTGCAGGATGTTGCAGAATCTGATGATACCAATGAGGACTGGCCGGTAAAAAATGGCTATGGGGCATTGATTGTAGAGCAGGGCAAAAATTGCCCGGTGAAGTTAAATTCAGAAGTGACCGAAATAAACTGGGGCGCATCTCCGGTGAAAATCACAACAAATTCTGGAGCAATAACTGCAGACAAGGTGATCATTTCGGTTTCAACAGGAGTTTTGAATTCGGGTTCGATAAAATTTTTTCCCGAACTGCCAGCAGAAAAAACAGACGCCATAGCCACCCTTCCCATGGGAAATTACAACTATCAGTTTTTTAGTTGTGAACCAGGTACTTTTGATAGTGATACACCTGAGAATATTGAATACAACGACGGCGAAGTAGCGATGTATATCAAAGTTGGGCAATTTGGATTTCCAACGATTTATACATTTACCGTCGGGCGATTTGCGTGGTGGTTGGAAAATCAGGGAAGCGAAGCGTCAAAGGCTTATTTTGAAGATGCCCTGGTGAAAATATTTGGTAGCCAGGTTCGCAAAGGGTTAAGAGAGTTTAAAGTCAGCGCCTGGGGATACGATCCATGGGTTCGGGGTGCGTATTCTTCCCAAAAATCGGGATATAGCGGTATGCGCAAACAACTGGGGACGCCAATAGACCAATGTCTGTATTTTGCCGGTGAAGCCACCTCAACTGATTTTCTCAATACCGCCCACGGCGCTTATCTTTCGGGTAAACGTGCGGTGATTGAGACTCTGGATTAAGCTGTAAAAACCTTGGCTTGATATGACAATTCAAAAATTCTAATTTCTACCAAATTATGACAATTCTATTTATATACTCAAAGCAATCACCGGAGTGTTAGCGGAATTGAATCAATTCGATGGCATCTTTGTGGCAAAACTGAGACAGGTTTGAGTTTAGTCGACTGCCTCTACTGAACAAAAAGCCGCCAGTCACGGAACGGCGGTATCCGAACTGGATCATCAATCCTTGTAAGATCAGTCCAAGGTTTTACAGTTAAGTGCTGTTAACAATGTCTATCTGATTTGTATCGGACCGGGGTTTAAATCCATTCCCTGTTTATTCTGCTCAGCACCCGGCATAACCGACATAGATGGCCATAGTCCTGTACGCAAGGTGTCCTGGTAGGGCGGGGGTAGCCCGGCAAGTTTAATTTTCTGTATTGCCCCGGCATTATCGAATTGGAGTTTGTGCCAACTGGCCGTGAGGACGTCATTTTGTCTATCCAGGAGCATGTACCACGTAGTTTGACGGCCATCATTCGCAGGCATTCCGATTACCCCTGGGTTTAACCAAAATTTGCCATTCAAGTTCTGCCCAAATGGCGTTCCGCAATGCCCGCCGATGACACAATCACTCCGTAGCAGATTGATGTCCTGAATTTTTTTATCTCGATCTGATGATTCAAAAACGAACTCACTGATATTTTTTACGCCTCCGTGGATAACAGAGAAATTAATTCCGGTGATAGCGAAATTTATTTGATGTGGCAGGGATTTCATCCAGATTTTGTTTTTTTGGCTTACGGTTTTTACGGCATGCCCATACCAGTCGATGGACAGGGTTTCGCATAACGACCCTTGATCAAAGCCACATCCACAATCATCTTTTTCAAATCCCACGGATTCTTCGCAGTTCCCCATTACCACATGGCAGCCCCATTGCCGAATTAAATTTGTGGTTTCCTCCGGGCTGCCACAATAGGCCACAATATCTCCAGTACAGATGACATTGTGTGGTGCAAGCTTATTTTTGGTGGCCACATCGTGTATTGCCTGGGTCGCTTCGAGATTGCTATAGGGGCCACCAAAAATCATAATTGGCAATTGCAATTGATCAATATTCAGGATCATCATTTTAAATTTTAAACTTTTCGTTATTGACTACAGTTTGCCATTTTTAGCTGGGTTTTCAATTCCGATTTTTCTAATCGAGTATAGGGAAAATTTAATCTCATTTTAGAATTCACTCGAATGGATTTGGGTACGTCGTTTTTCTCTAACAGCGACTGATAAATATTTACTGCGTTTTCACGCTTCCCGGAAATATCCAGCGCATTGGCATAGGCATAGGCATATTGCTTAAACCAGTGGATGCTTAGGTTATCACTTTCAAAGTTTAATAGAGAGTCCAGGTTTCCTGTTTCCACATAGGCTCTGATCAAGCCCTGTTCAAATAGTTCGGAATAATTTTCATCTGTGAACCCAGAAATTGATGTAATGTTGTATCTCGAATTAAACCTATGATTTTCCGTTAGGGCGTTTTCTGCAAAACCACATCGAATCGAAATTGCCTGATTAGCGATTGAAAAATCTGGATTATCAGGATATCGATGTACCAGGTCATTGCTGATATCGAAATAGTTGCAAATTGCCTGGCTTGACCAAGGCACTTCCAACAATAATACTCGCGCCGCCTCGGGGCCAAGATAACTGGAGTTTTGCAATGCTGATTCGATAAGTTTCCGTCCCTGAATTGCATCTCCATTCTTCTGGATAAAGCGGGTTGCCCATTTGAATTTATCAGGAATAATATTTCGGTATACCTGATCTAAACCAATGGCCAGGTTTGCAGCAGCAATGCCTTCGGGTGTTGTGTTACCGCGGGTGTATTTTTCCAGGTTTTTTATGGCTGGATTGCCAAGGTTGTAACCGGCAATCAGGTGATCATTGGCTAACAGCAATCTAGCGGTTAATGCCGCCGCCAGATTCCAGCCTAGAAACGATTCCGTAGAATGGTTTTTAGCATGGCTATTTTTTAGGGTTTCAACCACAGCTTCCAAGGATTTAACTGCGGCGTCCTGTAGGTCTAAATTATTCTGTGTGCCAGCCTGTAACCAGTTAATTAATCCCAGATAAAAATCATTTGAAGGAATAAGGGTTATACCCTGGTGAGACTCAACGTTAAAGTTTCTAGCTAAATCAAATTCAAGATTAAAAACAGCATCCAGAATTTGCCTTTCCGGTGGGCCCAGACAGGTTGGTGTTGCAGATTGTGAGTAGGCAACAGGTGCCTGAAATAGCACAATTATTAGGAGCAGAGGGTAAATCTTTGCATAACGTTTCAGTACAGATACCAAAACAGAAAAAAACCGAATTATCCCCCAAATTCGAGATTTGATATTAGCTTTGTGAATTATCGCGATGCTCAAATCGGTGCAGCTGCCAAATGCGCAAAATTGTCAGGTTATTCGCCGCTCCCCAGCAGATTCAATATTTGACTTTGTATCTTCCCAGGCTAGTTCAATGCCTTTTCTTAATATCGAAACCAGTTCATCGATCTGCTGCTTATTGATTGTCAAAGGTGGCGACATGACACACATGTTGATTATCGGTCGCACCAGCAATCCAAGATCCTGGCAATGCTTGTCGATCAGGTCGCCAATGGCATAATCCTTTTCCAAAGCCTTGTCACCGCCTTCATTGATGTCGCACTCCACACAGGCCATCAAACCAATCCCACGAACATCTTTAACAATGGGAATATCTCGAAGTGTGGCCAGTTGTTGTTGAAAATAAGGCGCTACGTCTCGCACATGTTCGAGTATTTTTTCCCGATCAATTATTTCGATATTCTTCAGCGCAGCGGCACAGGCTACCGGGTGTCCCGAGTAGGTAAAGCCATTTGAAAAAACTACGCTGGGGTCTTTTGCGTCGATTGACTTTAATAATTTGTCAGAGACCAGAAATGCACCAAGGGGTATATAGCCTGAAGTGATTCCCTTTGCACTGGTAATAATATCCGGGACGATGCCAAATACATCTTCAGAAGCAAAATAATGGCCCAGTCTGCCGAAAGCGGTAACCACTTCGTCCGAGATGTAAACCACATCGTGTTTACGGCAAACTGCCAGGCAGCCCGCGTGATATCCATCTGGTGCCATTAGCACCCCGCCAGAAGCGAGAATGGGTTCAGCAATGAATGCGGCGACATTTTCAGCGCCAACTTCCAGAATCTTGTTTTCCAGATCCGAGACGCGCAATTTGCAGTAGTCATCGTCACTCATGCCTTCGGCTTTATCCATCAAATTGGGGTCATTAATATGATGAAAAGTATCATCCATAAAATCCAGGTAATTCTTATCCCTGGATTTGCCCGATGCTGACGCGGCCAAATAAGTACTACCGTGGTAGGCATTGGTCCGGGAAATGATATGTTTTTTCTCGGGTTGCCCAAGAACATTGTTCCTGAACATCACAAATCGCAACGCAGAATCCACAGCAGTGGATCCCCCCGTGGTATAGAAAACATGATTTAAGTCACCGGGTGAAATTTCGGCCAGTTTTTCCGCAAGAATTGCCGCAGGTGCGCTGGTAAGACTCCACGGGCTTACATAGGTGAGTTGCATAATCTGCTCAGCAATGGCATCAGCCATTTCCTGACGGCGGTGCCCAATGTTGACACACCACATCCCTGCAGGTCCATCGAGCAACCTGTTGCCATCGGAATCTTCGATATAGATACCGTCTGCATTTGAAATAACGGTGCGCTTATTTTCACCGATTTTTTTGACATCCTCCCAGGGATGAAGAAATTGATTGTCCTGGAGCTGGATAGATTCTGTGATTGGTTTAGACATTTGTCTGTTCTGTTGTGAAGGTGAAATGATGATTTGTATAACTAAAAAAACTGATCATAACTGATTTTATTGCTTTGGCAATGGAATTTAAAATCAACTCGTTCAGTAAATATTCTGATTGCCACCCTTACTTATAAAATGCTTCTTCACCTTCAGGGCGTGTTTTGAAGCGTCGGTGGGACCAGAAGTATTGGGCCGGCGCGTAGGATATTAGCCGTTCGATAGCTTTGTTCATTTGCGTAGCATCTTCGATGTCATCTCCCGTTGGATAGTTTTTTAACGGTGGGTCAAAATAGATATCAAAACCCGTTCCGAAGCGTCGTAATTTGGCCATACATGGAACCACACAGGCATTTCCCAGCTCGGCTATTCTATTTAAGGATGGATAGGTCGCTGTTTCGATTTTGTAGAACTTGGCAAACACGCCGTTGCGTCCAGGATCCTGGTCGGGCAAATAATAAAACGGCTGGCCCCGGCGAATTGATTTAATTAATCCCGCAGAGGTATCACGATAATTGTACAAAGTCATGCCCAGCCTCGATCGTCGCTCATAAATAAATTTATCGACAACGGGGTTCTTGTGCTTTTGATACATTGTCGATATTTGAAATTGGGTAGAAAAATAACTAAATAGAAATTCCAGACTGATGAAATGGGGCGCTAACAAGATTACATTCTGGTTGTTGGTCATTATTTCGTCGAGAACTTCCCGGTTGTGAACATTTACCAATCTTTGAATTCTATTGGGAGACGCCCACCAGCTAGTGGTCATTGCGATACTGCCAATGGTCATTGAATGAAAGTGGTGGCGGGCTAAAGCATTAATTTTCTTTTCGCTAAGTTCGGGAAAGCAGGCTGATAAATTTCGTTTGGTAATTTGTCTTCTCGAAACATAGGACCAATACAGTATCTCGCCGATGCCCAGTCCCAGAAAGTAGATTAATGGAAAGGGTATATAACTAAATAGCCGAAGCAATCCGAAAAACAAAATAATTGGCAAATTTTTGAATTCGAATTTAGCGGAGAACGGGGCTTGGGGTTTTGCTCCCATAGCTTTACTTATATCTTTGGGTTGTTGTGGAAATCAATTTCGATCAGTTATTTAGTTTTAAACGCGGCAGGCATAAATGAATTTGAATAATATTCACAATCTGACAGTAAATTTTTATAGTGTTAGAATTAGCCCGAGGTTGTTGGTCTGGTCAGACTGACATTGTTTGAAGGCGCCCATTTGGTGTATTGTAAATATTGCTGAACCAAACGTATACATTCAAACGTATATATTATAGCCGCACAAATCAATATTTGATTTCAAATTAAAAGATTTGAGCGGTTGGCAATGATTTGTTCGGATCTAAGATGTGGTTAGTGTTTGTTAATGATCCCGACCCGAGCGCTTAGAATTTTACGCAATTACAACTTTACGCCATAATAATTTTAAGCAAGGTAAAAAATTTTTAATCATTAAAAATAGCTGTGCTATGAAACTCCGGAGTTAACGATTGACTGAAGTGCTGCCTCTTTCCGTTGAGATGGGCGGAGTTATGTTAATCCTGTTATTAACAATTTGCCTGTTTGCATTTGAAGTTGTAAGAGTTGATGTGGCCGCAATATCGGTTTTGGTGTTGATCGGTTTGACTTCTCTTATTCCGGGGTACGATGGTCTTGTATCATCCGATCAACTTTTCAGCGGGTATTCGAGTAATGCGGTGATTTCCATCATCGCAGTGATGATCATCGGCGCGGGTCTGGATAAAACCGGTGTAATGGGCCAATTGGCCAACAAAATACTGAAAATGGGCGGGCAAACTGAAGGTCGGGTAATTACGATCATCTCAGGTGTAGTCGGCATAATTTCCAGTTTTCTGCAGAATATTGGCGCCGCAGCCTTGTTCCTGCCAGTAGTAAACCGGATCGCCCGCAGAGGTAATCTGGCAATATCCAGGCTGCTAATGCCCATGGGATTTTGCGCGATTCTGGGGGGCACAATCACCATGGTTGGCTCCAGCCCACTGATATTGTTAAATGATTTAATCGAAAACTCGAACCAGGCTTTAGCCGCGGATGTGACCCCGATTGAGCCGTTCGGACTGTTTTCAGTCACACCCATAGGTATTGTGTTGTTGTTTCTGGGGATTTGCTACTTTGTATTTCTGGGGCGATTTGTATTGCCCGTGATCAAAGACAAGCCGGGTGAATCTGGAAATATGTTGAAATACTTCAAGGAAGTGTATGGCATTGAAGGCGAGGTGTATGAATGTGTTGTGACCAAGGACAGTCCCTTGGTAGGCCGCACGCTTTCGGAAATTGATGCGGCGGGCAGGGCAGGATGGATCGTTGCCATTCGTACGGGTCATGAGTTGGTTGTCGCACCTCGAGGGGATACCGAGTTTTGGGATGGAAGCGAAATGGCTATCATGGGAAGACGAGATGCGGTATACGAGTTCGCGGCGGAGTATGCGTTGAACGTGAAAAACGAAATGGATGTGTTTGCTGAGGTGTTGAGTCCAAGTGGCGCAGGTATTGCCGAGGTGGTAATTCCACCCTATTCATCCCTGATTGGAAAATCTTTGCGAGAGTTGGAGCTACGAAGTCGATACGACGCCACGGTATTGTCCGTGTTCCGTGCCCAAGACGTCATCGATAATGGTATTCCAGAGTTTGTAATTCAATCCGGCGATACGCTGGTGGTTCATGTTAAATGGAATAATTTGGGTGCTATCGCCGATGAACGAAATGATTTTGTGGTGGTTACCGATTTCCCCAGAGAAGATGAACGCCCCGACAAGTTAAAATTTGCCGCCGGGTTTTTTGCATTAACCCTTTTCCTGGTAATTTTTACCGATATACGGCTATCAACAGCGTTGATGACCGGCGCAGTTGGCATGATTCTGTCCGGGGTTATCAATATCGAAGAAGCCTACAGGGCCATTGGCTGGCAAAGTGTATTCTTGCTCGCAAGCCTGATACCCCTTGGAATTGCTGTGGAAAATAGCGGTACCGCTGCGTGGATAGCCCAGCAGGTGTTATTTTATCTCGATGGCGTACCGATATGGATATTACAAACCGCAATAGCAATTTTGGCAACGTTATTTACACTAATGATTTCCAATGTTGGCGCAACAGTTTTACTGGTACCCCTGGCAATCAACATTGCCATTGGCGCAGGCGCCAACCCTGCTGTATTCGCATTAACTGTAGCTTTGGCCACTTCAAATTCCTTTCTTATTCCAACCCATCAGGTAAATGCATTAATAATGGGGCCTGGTGGTTATCAGGTCTCTGATTTCATCAAAGCTGGCAGCATCATGAGCATCATGTTTATCGTCGTGGTGATATCGATGCTGAATCTATTTTATGCCTAAATCTGCATAATTCGAAAAGCCTGGATTGCTCAGGGCCGCCATTATCTACAGTATTGGTGCTGCGACTTTTAATTTATTTTTCCACATTTTTGGTCCAGCGTGGTGAACAGATTCACCCCGGCTATCTACGGCTACGGTAACTGGCATTTCTTCAACTTCAAATTCGTAGATTGCTTCCATGCCCATATCTTCGAATGCGAGAACCTTTGCTGATTTAATCGCTTTTGATACCAGATAGGCTGCGCCGCCCACGGCAATCAGGTATACGGATTTATGATTCTTGATCGACTGGATAGTTTCTTCGCCGCGCTCAGCCTTGCCAATCATTCCCAGGATACCGGCTTTTTCCAGCATCATATCGGTAAACTTGTCCATCCGGGTCGCCGTGGTGGGGCCCGCTGGTCCAACAACTTCCTGTCCTACTGCATCCACAGGGCCAACATAGTAGATAAATCGATCTTTGAAATCTACCCCATTGGGCAATGGCTGGTTGTTGGCAAAATGTTCGGCAATGCGTTTGTGCGCAGCATCACGGCCAGTCAATAGTTTACCGCTCAATAGAACGGTTTGCCCTGGTTTCCATGACTGAATATCTTCCCGGGTAACCGTATCCAGATTCACAGAAATGCTGTCATCGCTGGTTTCCCAACTGATATCCGGCCAATCGCTTAGTTTAGGGTTTTCAAGAACTGCCGCTCCTGAACCATCCAGAGTGAAATGGACGTGGCGGGTGGCAGCACAATTGGGAATCATGGCAACTGGCAACGATGCAGCATGGGTCGGATAGTCTTTGACTTTTACATCCAGCACTGTGGTCACGCCGCCGAGCCCCTGGGCGCCGATGCCAAGTAGATTTACTTTTTCATACAACTCCAGTCGCAGTTCATCAATGACATTGTCAGGTCCGTTTTTAATCAGATCCTGGATGTCGATGGGGTCCATGAGCGACTCTTTCGCCAGAACCATGGCTTTCTCAGCGCTTCCTCCCAGACCAATACCGAGAATTCCCGGAGGGCACCAACCTGCGCCCATGGTTGGCAAGGTTTTCAAAACCCAGTCAACCACGCTGTCGCTGGGATTCAAAATTGTAAATTTGCTTTTGTTTTCAGAACCACCGCCTTTAGCAGAAACCACTACCTCAACCTTGTCTCCTCTTACCATTTCTACGTGAATCACCGCAGGGGTGTTGTCACTGGTGTTTTTACGAACACCAATGGGCGGTGATACAATGGAAGGACGTAGCGGATTGTCCGGATTGAGGTAGGCCTGGCGCACTCCTTCGTTTATCATTTCATCCAAAGTCAATTTGGCATCCCAGGTCACTTCCATGCCTATTTTCACAAATACAACCACAATTCCCGTATCCTGGCATATTGGTCGCCTGCCTTCAGCGGCCATTTTGGAATTGATCAGAATCTGGGCAATGGCATTTCGGGCAGAATCTGATTGCTCTTTCAGATACGCCTGATGCATGGCATCTACAAAATCCCGGGAATGATAATACGAAACGTATTGAAGCGCGTCAGCGACGCTTTTTATCATGTCGTCCTGTTTAATTTTGCTCATATTGAAATTGATGAAATTGATGTAGTCTGGTTATATCGCTAAACCACCGCATCAGTCAAATTGGCGTACAATAGCTGTTTTCGATTTTCGTTAATTCCAGAACAAGTTGTGAGTCGGTACCCAATTTCCATTCTTGTGTTTTGCTGTTTTTTATTTACGGCATTCTCTCCTTCAAACCAGGCCCATGGCGACCACCTGTTACCCAGGCATGAACTGAATTGCAGCGAGAATTTTCCCTGCCCAAAAGAGCTGGAACGCAGAATTGATTTCTGGATAAATGTGTTCCGAGGATGGGGCAAAAAAAGCGCGATATTCCACGATCCGAAGCTGCCTGAGAGAGTCTATTCAGTAGTAGATACCGGTGACGGTTGTGGTCGAAGCGTGTCTAAAAAAATCAAAAATGAGCGCAAACGATTGAAAAGTGCATTGTATAACGTGGCTTTGAAAATCGAATCGGGAGAAACAATCACTAAAAAGGAGGAGATTCATCTGGCCGGATTATTTCCACAAAAAAACGTCAAAACTATACGAAATGCCAGTGAGCGAATAAGATGCCAAAGCGGCGTCCGCGACAGTTTCCTTGCAGGCCTGGAAAGGTTTAATCGATACAGCTATTTGGTAGATACGGTGTTAAAGCAATACGATCTTCCCAATGAAATTCGATACTTACCATTTGTGGAATCATCCTACAATCCAGCGGCTTATTCAAAAGCCGGGGCAGCGGGGATGTGGCAAATCATGCCCAGAACTGCTCGGGTGCTTGGACTGGAACTGGATGCAACGATCGACGAACGTCTCGACCCCGAAGCGGCAACCCACGGTGCGGCGCGATATCTGGTGAAGTCGAGAAACTCCCTTGGCGAACTCGCCAGATCCATTGATCCTGGTATCACAGATCAGGAAATCAATCCGTTTATCATCACATCCTATAATTTTGGTTTGACCGGGATGCGGCGGGCCATTTCAACGGTGGAACCGAATTATCTAAGCGTTCTAGAGAAATACAAGTCTCCAAGTTTTCAAATTGCTGTAAAAAATTTCTACACCAGTTTTCTCGCCGCCCGTCATGTTGCCCTCAATGCTCATAAATATTTTGGAGAATTTTATCCCGCCAAAAAACTGGAATATCAAACCGTGGTTTTGGATCATTCCACGTCCATTGACCGAATCAAATCCGTGTTCAAAATCGATGAAGAAGAATTAAAACCATTGAATCTAGGTTTGACCCGATTTATCTGGCATAGCTGGAGAATGGTTCCAGCGGGATATCAATTAAAACTACCGAAAAGAGAGGACCAGTACGCCGCATCAATATCGAAACTTAAATCACTGGCTCCAGAAACCGTGGCCCCTGGATCGGAGGATTATATTGTCAGAAAAGGGGATACTGCCTGCGGAATCGCTCGGGCGCTCAAAGTCAATTGCCGGGAATTGATTAATGTCAATCGTCTCGGAAAAAGAGCGCTAATAATTATTGGTCAAAAATTGGCAATTCCCAGGAAGCTGACTGTCGTTGCCTCCAGTGCAAGCAAAGGCCCCGACAAGCCGAAAATTGTAAAAAGCGGGCAGCAATCAGAAAAGATTTACAAGGTACGCCGGGGAGACAGTGCCTGTAAAATTGCCAGTCGATTCGCGGTAAGCTGCCGAACTTTGATCAGTGTAAACCAGCTTGGCAGGAAGGCAACCATTTATGTTGGGCAAAAGCTGGTCATTCCGGGCTTAATTTCTGACCGTGCGAAAGCAACCACCCTCGATGAAAACAATCAGTATCTGGTACAAAAAGGGGATTTTGCTTGTTCCATTGCGGCACGATTTTCCGTGAACTGTGCGGAGCTTAAACGCATTAATGAATTGAATAAGAAAGCAACCATTTATCCTGGCCAAAAACTCAAAATTCCTGGCCTGGTTGTCCCAAATACCACTGAAACCGCTGAGCAACTGGCCGAAGTTGACAAATCCATTGCGCAGATTAATCAGCCCGACACCAATACGCAGGGTTCATCTGACGCCACAGTTCAAAATGAGTCATTGAGTAATCTTCTCGACACATTGCCTGATTTGAGTATTTCAATATCTGAGTCCGGCGGCAATCCAGTGTACAGAATCTGGATCGAAGCGGATGAAACCCTAGGTCATTATTCTGACTGGTTAGGCATGGGATCGACTAAAACGCTGCGGTCACTAAATAAAATAACTTCAGATAAATCACTTCGAATCGGTCAGTTATTAAAACTGCCTGTGGAATCCGCTGATATGGTGTCGCGATTTGAGCAAAAAAGGATGGAGTATCACCAGGTTCTCAGTGAATCATTAAAGGAACATTACGATCTGGTCGGAATCGAAAAGTACAGGGTGTTGTCTGGAGATTCCGTGTGGTCTTTGTCCAATAGTTCCGGATTTCCAGTCTGGCTTTTGTATCGATTGAATCCAAAGTTGAAATTAGCGAATTTGCGGGTCGGGCAAGAAATTATATTGCCAAAATTGAAATCGAAAGAGGCCTGATCATATTGCCTGGTTATGTTTTCACGCTGATCTAATGATTTGTATCCCGGATACCCATGATGGGTGTTTCCTGGCTACGCTATAGGAAGATCCAGGTCATTACCCCACTCGGACCATGATCCGGGATAGGCCTTTAGGTTTTTAAATCCGATGGACCTTAGCATCACAAAGCTATGGGAAGAGCGGCGATGGGTCTGGCAATGTACAATAATTTCATTATCCTTGGAAAACCCAGCCGCCTCAACCATGGCTAACAATTCTGGTTTTGATTTTAATTTTTTGCTATTCGAGGAATCTATGGTATCCATCCAGTCCAGATTGATTGCCCCGGGTATGTGACCCTTGCGGCTGGACTGTGATTTGATGGCATTAAATTCGTCAGCTGACCTTGCATCCAGAATTTGAATTTTTTCATTGTCAAAGGATTGCAACACATATTCTTTGTCTACAATCGTGTTTTCCAGGTTATCCACAGTGAAATCTCCGCGTTTGGCGCTATTGATCACTTGTTCGGTTTCAAATCCTGAATCCATCCAGGCTGCCATCCCACCGTTTAACAGTGAATGAGTTTGATGACCAATGGTTTCGAGAGTCCACAATAATCGACAGGCTTTAGCACTATTGTCATGGTCATAGGCGATTATATGACTGTTGGCGTTTAGACCGATTTGGCGTAATGAATTTTCAAGACTGGAAAGTTTCGGGAGCAACCCTGGTGCGGGAGGCTGACCCAATTGCAGCGCGCTATAGTCTAGATGAATCGCCCCTGGTATATGACCCTGGCTATATTCATCAGCAGAACCCATGTCAACAATTAGAAGATTTGGGGCGTGCACACATGCATGGAGTTCAACGCTTTCACAAATATAGGGCAACATTAGTTCAATAGAATGTCAATTTTCTCAGTCATGGTACTAGGATGTCTATGCTATCGGGTAGAATAGGGTGCAAAGCAATTATTATAACCGGATTGTTTGTTCCTCCCAATAATGTGATGTTAGCGTTTAACCAAAAAATCAAAGCCAGCTGGAATCAGAAAAACTCTTTGTTGTGCGTCGGGCTTGATCCGGATATGAACCGCATTCCGGCAAAAATAAAATCCAGCAAAGAACCACTTTTCGAATTTAACACCCACATTATTGATGCAACGGCGTCCTGGGTTTGTGCGTTCAAGCCCCAGATCGCCTACTACGCCGCATTCGGTGCGGAAGCACAGCTTGAAAAAACCATCAACTATATCCATAACCATTATGCTGATACCCCAGTAATCCTGGATGCGAAACGTGGAGATATTGGATCCACCGCCCGAATGTATGCGATGGAAGCATTTGAGCGTTATCAGGCAGATGCGGTAACGGTGAACCCCTACATGGGTGGTGATACCCTGGAGCCATTTCTGGAATGTTCGGATCGTGGGGTATTTATACTGTGCAAGACTTCCAATCCGGGCAGTCACGATTTTCAACAGCTTGTAAGCGGGGATAAAGAAATTTATCAACACGTTGCTGAACGTGCGACCAATGCCTGGAATAAAAATAACAATGTTGGTCTAGTGGTTGGCGCTACATACCCGGAAATAATCAAAGATGTTCGCAAGCTTGTAGGCGAGATGCCTTTGCTTGTACCCGGAATAGGCACCCAGGGTGGTGATCTGGAGCTGGTGTTGAAAAATGGCCTAACCGCCAACAAAACCGGACTAATTATCAATGTTTCCAGGTCGGTGGCTTATGCCAGTGAAGATGATGATTTTGCCAAGGCTGCAGAAATCCAGGCACGTCAATTGTTTGATCAGATAAACGGTTTACGGCATATTTAAACAATATTCAAAATCGATATGGTGGATTCGGCAAAAAATCCTGAACATGAGGTAGGTCTTTTTGTAACTTGCCTGGTTGATTTATTCAGACCCCAGATTGGTTTTGCGACGGTTGAGTTGCTCGAAATGTACGGTTGTCGGGTGATAGTTCCAGTTCAAACCTGCTGTGGTCAGCCGGCGTATAACAGTGGTGATAGCGCCAAGGCCAACGTCCTGGCAAAAAATATTATAGAGGCCTTCGAAAATTACGACTACATAGTTGCGCCATCGGGTTCCTGTGCTGCCATGGTCAAGTTACATTATCCAAAACTCTTTCAAGAGGATGCTCAGTGGTTAAAACGCGCACAGCGGTTGGCGAATAAGACCTACGAGCTTTCCCAGTTCCTGGTTGATGTGTTGGGCGTTAAACCCCAGTCAGTTGAAGGCGTTGCATGGAACAATAAAAAAATCAGTTATCACGATTCCTGCTCGGGACTGAGGGAGTTGGGAATACGCTCTCAACCAAGAAAATTGTTGCAGGACTCGCGGGATATCAAAATCGAGGAGTTGGATAATTCTGAAATTTGCTGTGGGTTTGGCGGCACATTTTGCGTCAAATATCCGGAAATCTCTACCCGCCTTGCAGACAATAAAATCGAGGGTGCAGATAAAATGGGTTCAGATGTGCTTGTCGGTGGTGATTTAGGGTGCCTGATGAATCTCGCTGGGCGAATCAAGCGGTTGGGTAAAACAACCCAGGTTTTTCACTTCGCCGAAATATTACAGGCTGAAAAACCGGAAAGCGGAATTGGGGAAAGTTAAAGATTCGTGGAAGTATTGACCCATAACTTTAAAGGTGCATCCCGGGCGGCATTACTCGACGAGGACCTGCGCGCGGCACTGGGGCGGGCGGAAGGCGGTTTTGTAAATACCAGACAGAAGGCGGTATCAGCGCTACTAAACTTCGAAGCTTATCGAGACTATGGTCGAGAGATAAAAAACCATACGTTGGAGAATCTTGAATATTATTTAACCCTGTTTGAAAGCAATGTGATCAAATATGGTGGAAAGGTGCACTGGGCTCGTAACGGTGAGGAAGCCAATCAAATCGTTCTCGACATTTGCAAGGCAACAAATGCAAAGAAAATAACCAAAGGAAAGTCCATGGTTTCTGAAGAGGCGGGTACAAATCAGTCTTTGGAAGATCACGGTTATGAGGTGATTGAGACGGACCTGGGTGAATATATTATTCAGCTTGCCAACGAATCTCCAAGCCATATTATTGCCCCAGCCGTTCACAAATCAAAACAAAGCGTGACGGATTTGTTTCATAAACATCATTTGAAACTGGGGTTCACTGAGAAGGTTACAGAACATGAAGACATCGTGGACCAGGCACGCCAAATACTTCGCGACCATTTTTGTAGCGCTGATGTGGGCATTACCGGTGGAAACTTTCTGGTTGCCGAAACGGGATCCGTTGCCATCGTTACCAATGAGGGGAATGGTGATTTGACCGCAACCTTGCCCAGAGTGCATATCGTAACGGCCAGCATAGAAAAAGTTATTCCGGATATGAAATCCCTTGGTGGTTTTTTTCGTTTACTCAAGCGCAGCGCCACTGGCCAGATTATGTCGGTGTATGCGACTCTGTTTAACGGGCCACGACGTAGTGAGGATATCGATGGTCCCGAGGAATTTCATGTGATCCTGCTGGATAATGGGCGTAGCGATTTACTCGATGGAAAATATCGGGACATACTGCGTTGTATTCGTTGCGGTGCCTGTTTAAATCATTGCCCGGTATACACCAACATTGGCGGGCACGCTTATGGCTGGGTTTATCCTGGGCCCATGGGATCGGTGTTGACACCACTTTTGGTTGGGCAAAAGAATGCGGTGCACCTGCCCAATGCATGTACATTGAATGGAAGATGTGAGAGTGTTTGCCCGGTGAAGATTCCTTTGCCGGAATTACTGCGTCAACATCGTGCTGATTTGGTTGAAATAGGGCAAACGACATTTTCTCAGAGGTTTGGGATGTGGATCTGGTACGGCATAGCCTCCAGACCTGGATTGTATAAATTAGTGACGCCTTTGATTATTACCCCTTTAAGTTGGTTAAACGGGTTTAAGTCAAAGTCGAAAAAAGGTCGTTTTTCATATCTCCCACTCGCATCCCCATGGACATCGAGCCGGGATTTTCCCGCGCCCCAGGGCTCGACTTTCCAAATGATGTGGAAGACATCACGGAAGGCGAAATAATGGATTCCAGAGAAGCTATTTTATCGAATATACGAGACCGGACTTTGCCGCTGGATAAAGGCAACCCGCCGGTGATACCTATGGAGGTGCCAATGCCCGAGTATGCAATAGAATTTGATAAGGACAAGCCCTCGCAATTTATTCACATGTTGAATCAGGTGCATGGTAGCTGTGACCGGCTAGACGAAATTTTCGACTTGCCACAGGCGGTGAAGAAATATCTATTGTCGTTAAACGAACAGTTGAGTGTTCTGATGTCTCTTGATGAGACAATATCCAGTTTGGACTGGAACGAATTTCAAACCGCCCAGCGGCCAGCAGAGAAATTCGACAGAATCTCTATAACCCTGGCAAATGCCGGGATCGTTGAGACGGGGACAATAGTGATGCTGTCATCGCCCAGGTCGCCCATTACACATAATTTCCTGCCAGAAATAAATGTCGTCGTGTTGTTCGAATCCACACTGGTTTCAACCATCGAGGAAATTTGGCCGATGATTGAAAATCAGCCCAGGGCGATAAACTTTATAACCGGGCCGTCAAAGACAGCGGACATCGAGCAGACTATCGTCTATGGTGCTCATGGGCCGAGAAAATTCCACGTCATGATGATTGCTGATTAGCGATTTGTGTTTTTCGTGCCTGACTGTTGATTGATTTGTCGTAGTCGGAGAATTTTATTTTATATTGTTTTGAGATTTTTTGACCCGCGTCGCGGTAGCGATTGATGTAATCAATTTGATTAGGGTCATCGTTATTTCCGGCCTGCCGTTCATATTCAATAAAATCAATATCAAACCAGTCGAAAATCTCTGATAGGTAAACTGTTTTCTGATCTTCGTCCACGAAAACATTATCAGGATTTGAGATAAATTCCTTGATTGACTGATCCAACTGAGAATCCAGGGTGTCAGCGGAATAGGGCTGTTTAATCAACCTCGGGCAACTCACCGATGCGCATACCAAGGCAGCATGAATTCGGGGATCCTGATATTTTTCCCGAATAACATTGTTTTCCAAATTGCGTAAATTAGTTTTGTCGTTGTCTAACAACACATCCATACGGACAAAAAAGTTCAGACCGGAAATTAATCCGCTCCATACGCTTTTTGTTTCCGGGCCTCGGTCTAGTACACCCTGAAAAACCAGGGCATTATAGGCATTAATATAATAAGCGAGTTCGTGGTTTCTAGTCGGAAACTCTGCGGGGTTGGTTACAGGTCCTGCAGATTCAACAATTTCGACATAATTGTTCAATTCATCACTATTATTGTAGAGTCCTTCATAATCTACAAAACCTTGGTCATCAACGTAGTTTTCAAGCACAGTAAACCACGAGTCCGTCGCATATTTTATATCAGCGCTTTGTGAACTTATTGTAGTTAACGCACCAAAGACTAAACAAAATATAAGTATCCAAAGTTTGCGTAAGGCGAAAGATTTTAATAACATAATAAATAGTTCCGATAATTTTCAATACCATAGGACCATCATAGTCGCTGTTGGTTCGTCATAAAATAATTTCATTAATAATTAATATAAATGTTTCAAATTTCTGAAGCAAAAGCATTGTTGAAATCCCGTTGGGATTCATTGCCTCAATACCTGCAAACGGACAATCAGGTGGTTGGTCGTCACTGGGTACAGTGTGGATTTACCATGGGACCGTCCTATTGTTCTTTTGGATGTAGTCACTGCTATTTGCCAGGTGGCGCGAATAAAGTACCGATAATCCCTATTGAGGAAATGAAGCAACAAATTGATGCCAACCGAAAATTAATTGGCAAGGGTGGTGGCATACAAATTACAGGTGGGGATGTGGTCGATGCTTATCTCGGCGCGGATCGATTCGATGAACTGGTAGAAGTTGTGGGATATGCCGTATCCAGGGGGTTGGTACCCATGTTGATGACCCACGGTCAGGGTTTATTGAATAATCCCTCTTTATTGTATCAATTGGTAAAAGTTGCGGGACTTAGAAAATTGAGCTGCCATATCGATTTAACCCAGGCGGGTCGGCGCGGTTTTCCGATAAAGAGTTTAAAAAATGAAAAACAACTTAACCCAATACGTGATCAACTGGTTGATTTGGTCTTAAGTATTCGAAAACAGACCGGCTGCCATCTAACAGCTGCTCAGACCGTTACCGTAACCCCAGGAAATATCGAGAGCATTGACGAAATCCTGATCTGGTTAATGTCGCGCCCACAAAACATGGACGTCACCCGGACGATCAGTTTTCAGACCGTGGCCGAAGTAGGGCGATCGAAATTGCAATCTCGGCGGGTGTATCCCGAAGATGTCTGGAAAAGTGTCAGTGATGCTATGGGTAAGGACCTGCCCAGGAATCATTTATTATTTGGCCATCCGGATTGTTCGACCACGGCTACAGTGCTGGTCAGGAGTGCAGATCGACATTTTGGCAGGAAAATTGTCAATCTGTCCCCGGGCGATGTCGTTTCACAAAAATTTTGGCAATCCTTGCTCAAGCATTCCAGTAAATTGGGTTCGCCATGTGAGCCGAGGGCTTTGAAATTTTTTAGGAATACGATATTGATTGGTTGCCAGCCGCTTTTGATATGGCGATTCTTTTTATACTTGAAGCTACTTATCTATTCAGAAGGACTGCGTATGACGATGATGTTTTCTGCCCTGACCGGAAAGGCCAAAGGATTTAATATCGTTATGCATAATTTTATCGATGCCAAAGAGGTAATAGCGCCGACCTCCCAGGTTACCAAAGACAGGTTAAGTGCATGCTCTTTTCGCGGCGCCGTTCAGCAAGACGGTAAATGGATTTCCATGCCTATGTGCGAAGTCAATGCAAATATAAGACCAAACCAGTATCAACAGTTGCGTAGCACAGTTAAAACTAATATTTCATAACCTCAGGATCATGTGAGCAGGATCAATCAAGATCAGTCGATATCGATATCAACTTTAAAGCCACCTTTGTTGTTCATTGTGAACTCACCATCAACCACGGCATAGCTCCATTTCGCGCTTCGACGAAGCCCACCCAAAGGATACATGTGTACGCCGGTGATTCCAGAATTGACATCGTTTGCCTGATATTCAGCAAGTTCGGTGACCAGTTTATCCGGCGTATTGACCACCAGAAGTTTGGTTACATTTTTGGCCTGTTTGGTCAGGAATTTCATCGAAGCGCCAATACCACAGGCCTTTGCATGCATTAACAGGGTCTTTAGTGTCGCAAGGCCAGGTATGCCGATATGAATAGGTAGTTTATTACCGTCACTTTGCAACATTTTGTCCCAGGCAATAACCGGTGCAGATTCGAATGCAAACTGAGTCACCAGATATAGTTCTGCATCGCTTCTATTTTTGAATTCATTTTTCCATTTTACCGCAGCGAGAATTGCTTCATCACTCATGTCTGGACTGCCTTCGGGGTGCCCGGCCAATGCGATACGCTGGATGCCATGTTTATCAAATAAACCAGAGTCGAGTAATTGCATGGAATTCGCGTAATCACCAATTGGTTTGTCCACTGCTCCAGCGATACATAACACCCAATCCACGCCAGCTTCACCGGCTACCCTGGACAGATTCTCATTTAGCGTGTTTGCATTTGAAATACTACGTGCGGCAAAATGAGGCACCGGGATAAACCCTTCTTCGCGCAGACGTTTCGCGACGGCTACGGTATCAGCAAAATCTGAGCCCGGCAGAAAAGTAATGTAAACCACGGTTCCGGGTCGTAAATGTTCTCTGAAGTCCGGGATTTTCGCCGCAGAACCTGGCGTGGTTTCTGCTGTAAAACCGGTTAGAAACTCTTGAATATTTTCTGACTGTGACATGATAATTAAAACCTATTTACGATATCGAAAGGACCGCAGTCCGAATATTTGAAGGATTGGATTGTGAACCCCAAAATTTAGCGAAACTTATCCAAGTGCGACTGACGAAATAATATTTAGCCCACTTTGGGAACAATTAATCAGGTTAAAATATTCAACCATGAACTCCCCCACGAACTCAACCACCAATTCTATTCTGGCCCATGTATCATTAGGGGTTAGGGATATTGAAGAATCTGTGAAATTTTATGATGCCGTATTGGCCTGTCTGGGCATATATCGTTGTCATGAAATTCCGGGCGTGGCCATTGCCTACGGTCAAGGTTGCGAATTTTGGATTGGCATTCCGTTAAACAACGAATCTGAACCAACAGCGGGCAATGGTGTTCACATTGCATTCAATGCCAATTCAAAGGAGGCTGTAGATAATTTTTATCGGGTCGCTCTGGAACAGGGTGGTTGTAGTTATGGCAAACCTGGATTACGGCCAGAGTATAGTAAAACCTATTACGCGGCATTCATAAAAGATAGAGACGGAAATAAAATCGAAGCAGTATTTAATCACGACGAAAGTCCAATACCAGGCTGAACACTATCCGTTCAGGTTTGGTTCAGCCTGAATTCATTTGGCTTAAGCTAGGGTTGTTAAATAATTAAACGGAACCAAGCGGATAATTTGTTGTATAAATATTAATGTGAACCGGAAATTTTCGACTCCGAATTTTTGAGGAAACCAATATGCTGAAATTTTTTAAATCTGGACTCATAACTCTGATGTTTGGTTCGCTCCTGGGTTTCAGTGGGCTGAGCCATGCCGGGGGTAATCTTTCATTTAATATTGGTTTTGGACATGGTGGCGGTTACAACAATCACTATGGTCATGGTTATAAGTATGGATATGGATATAAAAAACGCCATTATTTCGGAAATAACTTCAGGCATAACTATGGCCATAATTATGGCCATAGTTATGGAAATGGTTATGGCAGTCGTTACGGCCATAAATATTATAATCGACATTATCGACGGCATTACCAACCTTATCATCACAATAGAAGGGGATATGGCCACTACAATAGTCGTATCAATTTTGGTTATGGTGGTCATGGCTACCATAATAATAGCAGTCATGTTGCAGGGGCTTTAATAATTGGTAGTATCATTGGTTACGGCATCAGCAAGATTTACAACCACCACCATTACCAGAAGAAGCATTACAACCAACCCAAGTATTATCCTAATTCTTATCCAGTAAACTATTCGAGCAGCTATCCTTCTAATCGGCGCGTAAGCTATACCATTTACAACAATGGTCGGGTTGTGCCCACGGCACCGGTACGTCGCTTACACAAAGATCGTAACGGAAATTGTTTTGAAATAAATCGCAATAGTTACGGTGATGAATTTCAAACCCAGTTGAATCCTTATCAATGCAATTGGTAATTGAAATATAGCTTTGATTCCAGTTTGGTTAATATAGGTATAGCAAAGCGCTGTTTTAGCTGGTAAAACCCCGTACTACATCCGGCTTGATTATGTCGATGGAATCGACGTTGGGCTGGCTAAAATGTCAGCATAATTTTTCAAGGGCGCAACGTTGCAAATCGTTTCCATTTTATTTCCGGTAGTCATTATCGTTTTGATCGGTTATGCCTATGCCAGAAAATTCAAGCCCGACATGGATGTTGCCAATGGACTGGCGTTAAGAATTTTCGTACCTGCACTGGCATTCGACGTTTTATCCAATGCTGAGTTCGCCATCATATCTTATCGCTGGTTGATACTTGGGTGCGTCATTGTTGTCCTGGGCTCTGGATTACTAGCTTGGCCAATTGGTCGAATTTTCAAATATCCCAACCGGGCATTTGTCCCGAGTATGATGTTTAACAACTGCGGGAATCTTGGACTACCTCTGGCTGTATTGGTGTTTGGTGATCATGCACTTGAAGCTGCAATTGTATTATTTGTGATCAGCAATCTCGGCCATTTCACCCTGGGGGTTTATATATTTGGTGGTGTGGTATCGTGGAAAGGTTTGCTGACTACGCCAGTCAATGTTGCAACGGCGTTGGCACTCATCATTAATCTGACTAATACCCGCTTACCTGAAATCGTGCTTTTGCCAATTTCAATGTTGGGTCAAATTGTGGTACCACTAATGTTGTTTTCCCTGGGGGTACGAATGATCAATGTACGAACGGAACACTGGCGGGTGGGTATGGTTGGTGCAATTGTCTGCCCGGCAACCGGGTTAATATTTGCGCTAATTGCAAATTTAATACTACCCCTGGATAAATTTCAATCCGAGATGCTGATTCTGTTTTCTGTATTGCCCCCTGCAGTGCTGAACTATTTATTTTCGGAGCAATATAAGCAGCATCCAGAGCTAGTCGCCTCCACCGTGTTAATCGGCAATGCCATGTCAGTTGTTGTCCTCAGCCTGGTTCTTTCGTGGTTGCTATAGCAATTTCGACTAAGTATGATTATCGTATGAGTTCAAAAAATTTTAATCTTGACTAATCAAAATTTAACAAAGAGGTATGACCAATGACAATTGAAGTCGGGGATAAAATCCCAAACGTAACCATCTCAACCATGACGAAAAATGGTGCAACTGACATTTCTAGCGATGAAATATTTAGTGGTAAAAAAGTTGTGCTATTTGCCCTGCCCGGTGCGTTTACACCGACCTGCTCTGCCAGCCATTTACCTGGCTTTGTGGTCAATCATGATGAAATCAAAGCCAAAGGAGTGGACACCATCGCCTGTCTTTCTGTTAACGACGCTTGTGTCATGGCGGCCTGGGGCGAGGCCCAAAATGTAGAAGATAATATTCTGATGCTGGCGGACGGGAGTGCAGCATTAACCCAGGCCCTGGGGCTGGAACTGGATTTAACGGCAAATCATTATGGACTTCGATCCCAACGCTATGCGTTGATCGCTGAAGATGGCATCGTTACCCATTTGAATATTGATCACTCTGGTAAATTTGAATTATCTAGCGCTGAAACAATTCTCAGTCTGCTATAGACCTGCTATTCAATATGCTTGAAAATGCATAATTGAAAGTATGGGGTTAGCCACCAAATTAGTAAACTCAATGGCATAGAATTAATTTACCCGCAACGGAGGAAATTATTGTGTTTAAACGTATTGCTTATTTTTTGATTACCAACCTGGCAATCATTTTCGTTTTGAACATCACCATGCGCCTATTGGGTATTGACCCCTATTTAGCACGGTACGGACAGGATTTAACTGGGTTACTCATTTTTGCAGCTTTATTTGGAATGGTGGGTTCCTTTATTTCACTGGCCATGTCCAAATCCATGGCGAAACGCTTTTCTGGCGCGCGGGTTATAGAAACCCCATCAACCTCACGGGAAACCTGGTTAGTATCTACAGTTAAACGCCAGTCGGAAAAAGCAGGCATCGGCATGCCCGAAGTTGCTATTTTTGAATCACCCCAGGTGAATGCCTTCGCCACGGGGATGAAGAAAAATAATGCTTTGGTCGCGGTGAGTAGTGGATTGCTGGATGTCATGACCGAGGATGAGGCCGAGGCGGTGGTGGGTCACGAAATATCTCACGTTGCTAATGGCGACATGATAACTCTGGCATTAGTTCAGGGTGTCGTGAATACCTTCGTGATTTTCCTTTCCAGGGTGGTTGGGCAATTAGTTGATAAGGCAATATTCAAAGTGCAAAGGGGTCACGGCCCTGCATTCTGGATTACCACAATCATTGCTGAATTGATTCTGGGCGTATTGGCTTCAACTATTGTGATGTATTTCAGTCGTCGCCGGGAGTTTCGTGCGGATGAAGGCGGTGCACAACTCGCAGGAAAGCATAAGATGATTGCCGCGCTGGAACGATTACGCGCACAGCATGAACCATCGGTATTGCCCGATCAACTTGCTGCGTTTGGAATTTCTGGTGGTAATGGCATGGGTATCAAAAGATTGTTCATGTCTCATCCACCTCTTGATGAACGAATCGAAGCGCTAAGGAATTTTGAATCAAATTAACAGTATATAAATATCCTTAAAGGAAAAATTTTTCAAGTTTATTTTTAACTTCTTGACAGCAGACGATCCATCAGACGATCAGGCAAAATGCGTTTTAACCAGGCAAAAATATTTGTCGGCACGGTAACTCGGTAGCGGATTTTTGGATTCGGACTTTCCAGGGCATGGATGACCGATTTGAGAACCGCGTCGGCGGGCAGGCAAAATCTGATCGGGTCCGTGCTGGTTAAGCGTTGTTCCACTGCCTGGTAGGCATCGCGGTGTACGCTATCTAAAGGATTAATATTCTGATGGAATTTTTTAAGGGCATTTTCCCGGAATTCACTTGTTATTGGGCCGGGCTCGATTAACGAAAACTTTATATTGGAATCAGCAAATTCCAGACGCATGGTGTCGGTCAGCGCTTCCAGTGCATACTTGCTGGCATTGTATGCCCCTCGAAATTTAAGACAGACAAATCCAAGGACCGAGCTAATCTGGATTATGCGTCCCTGGTTAGTTTTTCGCATGGTGGAAATAAAACCATTGGTCAATTCCTGGGTTCCAAAAACATTGGTTTCGAACTGACTACGCAATACATCGCGGCTTAAATCTTCCACCGCTCCGGGTTGGCCATAAGCGCCATTATTTATCAGTGCATATAAATTTCCTTTGCTGAGTTCCAGAGTCTGAGCAATACCCGCCTGGATGCTTTGTGAGTTATCGAGGTCAATAGTCAAACAGGGGATTCCCAACTCGGAAATTTTCGTCGTATCTTCGGGAGTTCGACATGATGCAATCACGTCATAACCGCGTTTATGCAAGCCTGTTGCAAGGCAGTAACCGATGCCGCTGGAACAACCGGTAATCAGGACAAACTTTTTATCTAGGGTATCCTTTGGAATTTGGTTCATAGTAGATATCTATCGTTCCTTTTAATACAATCAATTAGATTAATCGGGAGTGTTGGATTAGAATGCCTCCATGTCGAAAACGTGACATGAAATTTAGATCTAAAACACTCGATTAGGAGAAAACAGAATGAGTTTAAAAGATTCAAAAACAGAACAAAACCTCAAAGATGCATTTGCTGGGGAATCCCAGGCAAACCGAAGATATTTGTACTTCGCAGCAAAAGCCGATATTGAAGGTTACAACGATGTGGCAGCGGTATTTCGTTCAACTGCAGAAGGTGAAACGGGACACGCCCATGGCCACCTGGAGTATCTTGAAGAAACCGGTGATCCAGCAACAGGTCTTCCTATTGGCCCGACCTCAGATAACCTCAAAGCAGCTGTAGCGGGTGAAACCCATGAGTACACCGATATGTATCCGGGCATGGCCAAAACCGCTCGAGGCGAAGGCTTCGATGAAATTGCGGACTGGTTCGAAACTTTGGGAAAAGCGGAACGCTCTCACGCCAACCGTTTCCAGAAAGCACTGGACGAAATTTAGTTTCTAAAAATGGGCACTGGGTCAAATCCATGATCCAGTGCCCTTTTTTATCAATATGTTATGTAGAAAAATTAAAGTAAAAGGAAATGTCTGAAAGCGGTCAAAGAGAAGGCAGTCTGGAGGCCCCCATTCGTCATGCTATTGACTGGAAGAGTCCAGATTACACCAACCCCGAGTCTCTGGGAAAAGAACTGCAACGGGTTTTCGACCATTGCCACGGTTGTCGGCGTTGTGTCAGTCTGTGCAATGCGTTTCCGACCCTGTTCGATCTGGTAGATGAATCCAGCACCATGGAAGTAGATGGCGTGGATAAAAAAGATTATGCCAAAGTCGTTGACCAGTGTTATTTATGTGATTTGTGTTATCAGACGAAATGTCCCTATATTCCGCCCCATGAATGGAATATCGATTTTCCCCATTTAATGCTTCGGGCTAAAGCAGCCAAGTTTAAAAATGGCAAAGTTACCCCGAGCGAAAAGATCCTGTCGTCCACCGACGCAGTAGGCAAACTCTCGAGCATTCCCATCATCGTTAATACGGTCAACGCCGCTAACAAATCCCAACCGATGCGAAAGGTGCTGGAAAAAGTTTTAGGGGTTCACCCCGATGCAGGCATACCCGAATACCACAGTAAGACTTTAAGAAAGCGCGTAAAGTCCATGAAGTCCATGGAAAGCAACCAGACCATAACTGCCATACCAAGCGATAAAACCACTGGCAAAGTTGCAATTTTTGGCACCTGCTATGGAAATTATAATGCCCCGGAAATGGGGGAAGATTTGATTCGTGTGCTGGCACATAATGATATTCCGGTACAACTGGTGGAAAAAGAACAGTGCTGTGGCATGCCAAAACTGGAACTGGGTGATCTGGACGCAGTAGCCCGGGCGAAACAGGGGAATATTCCTCAGCTTGTTAAAATGGTAGATCAAGGCTGGGACATTATGGCCCCGGTACCGTCGTGCATATTAATGTTCAAGCAGGAATTGCCTTTGATGTTTCCCGACGACGAAGATGTTCGCAAGGTTGCCGACGCCATATTTGATCCTTTCGAATATCTGATGTTAAGGCACAAAGCGGGTCTGTTGAAAACTGAATTTCCTACTGCCCTTGGTAAAGTTGCTTATCACGTTGCCTGTCACCAACGAGTGCAGAAAATTGGACCAAAAACCCGCGACTGTCTGGAATTAATTCCCGATACTGAAGTGACTGTTATCGAACGCTGTTCCGGCCATGACGGTACCTATGGCGTGAAATCGAAATTTTACGAAAGCGCCAAGAAGATTGCCCGCCCTGTGCTTCGAAAAGTGACTGAATCCGGCGCAGATCACTATGGTAGCGACTGCCCCATGGCGGGCAAGTTTATTGAACACGGATTAGACGATGGATCGAAGACATCCCATCCCATATCACTGGTTCGTAAGGCATATGATATCTAGGAATTCTCACAGATTATTACCTAGAAAATATTTTAAATTAACAATATAACTTATTGTATTACAATGTTAAATAGATCAGATTTAATGACCCTTGAAGAGTATGCAGAGAATCGACCTGCGTACCGCGAGCAGGTCATTGCTCATAAAAAGAACCGCCAGGTTTCTCTGGGCCCCAATGCCACACTGCATTTTGAAGATCGCCTGACCATGCAATATCAAATCCAGGAAATTTTGCGGATTGAAAAAGTATTCGAGGCCAATGCAATTGAGGAGGAACTGGAAGCATACAATCCGCTGATTCCCGATGGCATGAACTGGAAGGTCACGTTTATGATTGAGTATGAAGACGAGGCAGAACGCAGAGTGGCATTGTCGAAGCTAATTGGTATAGAAAAACAGACCTGGGTACAAGTTGGTGAGTATGATCGGGTCTTTCCAATCGCCAACGAAGATTTGGTGCGCGAGACCGAAGATAAGACATCCGCAGTACATTTCCTGAGATTTGAACTCAGCGCAGAAATGGTTGAAGCTGCAAAAATTGGCAGCGAAATAAAAGTCGGTTCCGAACATCCACAATACACCTATGAAACCGGCACCTTGCCAGAGAATATCCGTAATTCATTAGCCGACGATCTGGTATTGCATCACTGAGACCGGAAGATTTGAGATTCATGTATCCGTCAGGATGACTTTAAGCGAGCTTAAATATATCGTTGCTGTGGCGAGAGAGCGGCATTTTGGACGCGCTGCGAAATCTTGTTTTGTCAGTCAACCCACTTTGAGTGTAGCGGTAAAAAAACTGGAATCCGAGCTGGATGTGATTTTATTCGAGCGTGGGTCAAATGAAATTGTACTGACCCCCATGGGCAAACAAATTGTTTCCCAGGCACAACAGGTGCTTGAATCTGCGGACAAGTTGAAGAGCATGGCATCTGCCAGTGACGATAATCTGATTGAGCCTTTGCGAATAGGCGTTATCTACACCATTGGTCCTTATCTCTTACCGCATTTAATTCCGGCGTTGCAGGACCAGGCCCCGGACATGCCCATTATTGTAGAGGAGGGATTTACCAGTGAATTGATTACACGATTGAAGCAGGGCAGTCTGGATGCTATTGTGGCATCAAATCCCTTTAACGAGCCCGGCGTCCAAACGCGGGAACTTTATAAGGAGCCGTTTGTAGTCGTTTTACCGGCATCCCACCCGCTGGCCCAGTGCGACAACGTATCCACTGTTGATCTGGAAAGTGAGACGGTTTTATTGTTAGGGCAGGGCAATTGTTTCCGTGATCAAGTGTTAGAATTTTGTCCCAATTGCCTACGCAATGGCAGTCAGGATGATTTGCAAAAATCCATCGAAAGCGGATCTATTGAAACCATACGGCATATGGTCGCAAGTGGTGTTGGAATTACAATTTTGCCCTGCACAGCTGCTGGTGCGGATGAGTACACCCGCCGACTGTTATCGATTAAACGTTTTTCGGATGTAAAACCAGGCCGTGATGTCATCCTGGCCTGGCGGAAAGGTTATCCCCGAGAACATGCACTGGAAACCCTGAAAGAGGCTATTCAAAGTTGTTCGATGTCCTGTGTGGAAATGACACATTAATTCGGTGAAATCCCTTGTGTTTTATCCCGATAAAAGAGTCTATGAGGTCGAGAGATCAGATGTGTTTTGACGTTGATACGCTTTTAGAAATCTCGGCGCTGGAGTATGCTCTGGTGTACGGATTTTCAAAATTGTGATATCTTGTTTATTGATGTTTTCTCGAATGGTTCTAAAACGGTTACTGATTGGGCTGTTATTTCCAGCTTTACTGTGGGTCCAATCTGGCTATAGTCAGCAACTCATTACCATTGGCGTTGTAGGTGATGGCCCGTCACCCGACTTTGATCAAGTAAAAACCCTTTTTCAGGAAGAAATTCTGGAGCTTACCCGTGGAGAATTTGAAGTCAGGTTTGACGAAAAAAATTTCCAGTCGGGTAATTGGAATCTAGATGGCATCCAGGCCGCATTTAGTGAACTCCAGTCAAATTCGGAAATTGATATGGTGCTCGCACTGGGTTTTGTATCCAGCCTGGTGGCAACCCGATCTGAGGACATTTCAAAACCCACATTTGCGCCTCTGGTTCTGGACTCCAATTTATTGAATTTACCCCAACAGGGAAATTCCAGCGGTGTGGAAAATCTGAATTACCTTAGCGAAGAAGTCCGATTTAGCGAAGATGTGACTACTTTCCACAGTATTGTAGAATTTTCAAAATTAGCTTTATTGGTTGATTCAACTATTTTTGAATCTGTGCCCGAGCTGGCAATGAGCGGTATCGAGTGGGCGCAGGAATTAGGAGTTGATTTAATTTATGTCGTCAATGAATCCAGTTCCGAAAATCTGGTAGAAAAAATTCCCCTGGATGTCGAAGCCGTGGTAGTAGCCGCATTGCCCCGTCTGGGACGGGATAACATTTCGGTTCTGGCTAAAGAATTAATCAAAAGAAAAATCCCCAGCTATAGCCTGATTGGAACCACACCGGTTAAGTTGGGTATGTTGGCAGCCAGTGCACCGGATTCAGACTGGAAACGCCTGGCTCGAAAAAATGCACTGAATCTGCAGGCTGTGTTGCTCGGCGAAAACGCTGGGGATCAACCGATATCGTTCAGGCATAAACGGCAACTAACGATTAACATGAAAACCGCTCGGGAATTAGGGATATCTCCGAAATTTGATATCTTGAGTACCGCGATACTTTTACATAACGAAAATGAAAATACCGGACCGATATGGACACTTTCCGAAGTTGCTGCTGAAGCCCTAGCATCGAACCTGAGTATTCGTGCAAGCAAAGCCGGTATCAATGCCAGTGCCGAAAACCAGATTCAGGCGCAGGCATTACGAAAACCGCAAATTTCAACTTCCTTCGGTGCCACTCAGCTTGCTGATGATAACCAAGGGGTGCTCAGCGGAGTTTCAGCAGAACGCACCACTGTGGCAGCAATTTCTGTGAACCAGTTGTTGTATTCTCAAACGGTAAATTCAGACATCGACGTGCAGAAACTGATTCAACAATCCGTTGTACAAGGACACAAAGTTGTAGAACTCGATGTCATTCAACAGGCCACGGTTGGATTCCTGGATATTTTGAAAGCCCAGACCCTGGTAGACATCAGGACCCGATCATTAAATTTGAGCCGTACCAACCTGGATCTTGCTCAGGATCGGGTGCGCATTGGATCCGCCAATACATCGGATATCTATCGTTGGGAGAGCGATGTTGCCACCACAAGACAAAGCCTGTACCAGGCCCAGGCACAGTTTCGCCAGTCAATGAATGGGTTGAACTTATTATTATCTCGACCAATCGCTGAAAAATTTCAAACAAACCCAGCGACCCTTGACGATGAGTCCCTGTTGATTAGCAATCCGGAATTAATCGAAGTGATCGATAACCAGCGATCATTCGATTTAATGAGAATATTATTCATCGAACAGGGTTTGAAAGAATCCCCTGAAATTCAGCAGCTGGAACATCAAATTTTATCCACTGAACGCCAGCTCGCTTCCAATCGCCAGGCCTACTGGAGTCCCGAAATTAGTTTAAATGGACAGGTCAGCCAGACTATAGACGAGCATCCAAAACTGACTAGTTCATCCGAAGGTGAGTCAGACTGGCAGGTCAGTCTAAATTTTTCCATACCGCTTTATCAGGGAGGCGGGAAAAAATCCAGGGTAAGCCAGTCCAATTACCAACTACAGCAACTAAAATTACAGAAAGATTTTGTAAAGGATCAGGTTGAAAATAATATTCGCGTAAGCTTGCATGCAATACAAGCTTCCTATCCTTCAATTAACCTGGCCAAGCTTGCATCGGAATCGGCGCAAAAAAACCTCGATCTGGTCCAGAACAATTATTCTGAAGGCACAATATCGATCATTCAGTTGCTCGATGCCAGAGATGCTGCGTTTAATGCCCAGCAATCAGCTACGGATGCAGTATACAATTTTCTTATCGATTTAATGAATTTACAGCGCTCAACCGGGGTTTTCGATTTCTTCCTGGATCCAGTCACAAAAGAGCAAACGACTCGTCGTATCATCGAATATGTTTCAAAAAATAAATAGACGAAAAACATCTTGGAGATGAATAAATTATGAATGGATATTTTTTCAGCAAAAATAAAATAACCAGCTTGTTACTGATGGTCGTTGGATTTGGATTAATCGGCTGTGACAATACGGCGGAAATCGAAGAACTCCCCCTTAGAGCGGTTCGTTATATTTCAGTAACAAAATCGGATAGTGATCGAATCAGAAAGTATAGCGGTGTATCGGAATCAGATCAGGAAGCCAAATTGAGTTTTAAGGTTCCTGGAAACCTGATCAAACTTAATGTTTCCGTGGGTGATGCCATATCCGTTGGTCAGGTCATCGCAGAAATCGACCCCGAAACTTATGCATTGCAATTACAGCAATCCGAGGCTGATTTTGCCAGGGCAAATTCGGAAAAACGCAATGCCCAGGCTGCATACCTAAGGGTTCGCGGATTATACGAAAACCAGAGTGCATCTAAAAATGAACTGGATACCGCCAGAGCAGCTGCAGAGTCGGCAAATGCCTTGGTCAATGCGGCACAAAAAGGAGTAGAGCTCGCAAGGTTAAACTTGTCTTACACCGAGTTGATATCGGCTACAGATTGCTCTGTTGCAACCACCAGCGTTGATCAAGGTGAAAATATTACTGCAGGGCAGGAGATCGTACTGGTTAATTGTGGGAATGCGCTCAATATTAATGTGTCAGTACCGGAAAGTGCCATTTCGGATTTTGAATTCGGTGTTGCGGCGGAGGTAGAGTTTGATGCCATTCCCGGCGTGGTTTATTCGGGTCGGGTTAGTGAAGTGGGTATCTCTGCCATCGGTACAACTTTTCCGGTAACGGTGAGCCTACTTGATATATCAGACTTGCGTGTTGGTTTATCTGCCCAGGTGAGTTTCCGATTTAATAATCAAATTTCTGAAACAATTATTGTTCCCTCATCCGCCGTGGGTGAAGATCAAGACGGGAGGTATGTGTACGTTGTGATACCGAGTGACGTCAGCAAACAAGGGAAAATTGAGCGACGAAATGTTACTGTGGGAAACATCGTTAGCAGTGGTATCGAAATTCTGACGGGTATAGAAGAAGGTGATCGGGTGGTTACTGCCGGTGTATCGGTTATCAGGGATGGTTTGCTAGTGCAAATAGACTAACCGGTAAACCCATTGTGAATATCACAAGCGCAGCGATTAACAACCGCATCACGGTATATGTATTGGTTTTCCTGATTTGTTTATCGGGGATTCTGGCATTTAATAATCTACCCAAGCAACAGGATCCAGGATTTACCATACGTGCGGCCGTGGTCACGACGCGATTTCCCGGGGCAAGTCCGCTGCGCGTAGAGCAACTGGTCACAGATCGAATCGAACAGGCCATCCAGGAAATGCCGGAACTAGATTTTGTTAAAAGCGAATCACAGGCCGGGTTTTCTTTTATTACAGCGAATTTCAAGGAGAGCTATACGGACATGCGTCCGATTTTCGACAAACTCCGCCGAAAGGTAGATGGTGTGGAGGGCTTGCCAACAGGTATCGAAGGTCCTACGGTTAACGATGAATACGGTGATGTGTTTGGCAGTGTTTATGCTCTAACGGGTGACGGCTATAGTTACGCTGAACTAAAGCTGGTAGCAGATGAAATCAAGGATGAACTATTAAAAGTAGAAGATATTGCAAAAGTAGAGTTACAGGGTATTCAGAAAGAGGAAATTTACGTTGAATATAATTTAGCCCGATTGACAGAAATAGGTGTTTCCCCGCAACAGCTTTCGCAAATTCTAGCAAAGGTTAATATTATTCAAGGTGGTGGGCAACTCACCTCGGGAACCGAGCGCATTACTCTGGAACCTACGGGAAATTTTGAAACGCTGGATGATTTACGTCGTACTGTAATCCAGATTCCTGAAACGGATAGTATCGTCCATTTGGGTGATATAGCAGACGTTTACCGCGACTATGTGGATCCCGCTAATAGCTATGCGCGTTTCAATGGAACCCGCGCCATCATCATGGCAATTTCCCTGCGAACGGGTGGCAATATTTTGGATCTGGGTGCCGTGCTCGATGAAATGGTTCCACAAATTGAGTTGGATTATCCCTATGGCATTGCCATAAATCCGGTTTTTCTTGAAGGCACAGTGGTTGCAACTTCGGTGCAGAGTTTCATGTCCAATTTGTTCCAGGCAATATTAATCGTAATAGCCGTGATGTTGATTTTTCTGGGTGTCCGAACCGGACTTATTGTCGCGACCCTGGTTCCAATAACCATGTTGGCTTCCTTAATGTTAATGGATATTTTCAGCATTACCATTAATCAAATTTCACTTGCGGCATTGATCATCGCCCTGGGTCTATTGGTAGACAACGCAATCGTAATCTCGGAATCCATACTGGTCAGAAGAGAAAACGGGGAGTCAGCAATTGATGCTGCGATTCTTGCGGGTAGGGAAATGACAGTCCCACTATTAACCGCGTCGCTTACAACCAGCGCCGCATTCTTGCCTATTTTTCTTGCTGAATCCGCCGTGGGTGAGTACACCGCAGATATATTCAAGGTCGTAACTATTGCACTTCTTTCATCCTGGATCCTGGCCATAACTTTTATACCGCTGCTCACCGTTGCATTATTAAAAGTAAAAAAACCGAAAAATGGCGACGAGTTAGATGCCGTGACCCATGAATCTGGAATGTATCGGGCATATCAGTATTTATTACTTTTGTCCGTTCGTAACCGCTTGGTGTTTCTCATGCTTGTAGGGGCAATATTTTATAGCGCTCTATGGACCCTTCAATTTGTGCCAAAGGTTTTCATACCGCCCAAAACCGACCCAGTAATAAATGGAACATTGACCTTACCCAGGGGCACTGCCATTGAATCCACTTTGGATCTCGCAATTAATCTGGAAAAGCATATTTCGGAAAATTTGAAAATTAGTTCAGATCAACAATCCAATGGTGAAGAGGGCGTACTCAGTTGGGCCATATGGCTTGGCGAAAGCGCACCACGATATACCCTGGGTCTCGATCCTGGTTCTAGCGACCCCTCGGCATTTAGTATGATTTTGAATACCACATCCGATGGAATCATTGCAGATGTGGTTAGTAATATTCAGGAATATGCGCGGGTAAGTTACCCCGACCTGGATGTACAACTTCGAAAAATCGAAAATGGCGTACCGATTCCTTATCCCGTTGAAGTACGAGTGTCGGGGCCGGATATGGAGGAGCTTTATCGATTGATAAAACCGATAAAGACAGCGTTATATGACACCCCTGGAATTAATGCCGTCAAAGATGACTGGGGACCACGGACCAAAAAGCTGCTGATCAAAATTGACCAGAATCGCGCGCTCAGGGCGGGGGTTACAAACGATGATGTTGCAACGTCTTTAAAAGCTGGTCTGTCTGGTATTGAGTTATCTCAGTTTAGAGAACAAGATGAGTTAATCCCAATTACTATGCGATCCGTTGCTACGGATCGACAGGATATTAGCAAACTCGAAAGCATGACAATCTATTCCCAGAGCAGCAACCAAAGCGTGCCTTTAAGTCAGGTTGCTGATCTTGAAGTTGCCTGGCAACCTGCAATAATTAAACGACGGGACAGAAATAAAACCATTAGTGTGCAGGCGCAACTCGTCCCTGGTGCCACTCCCACAGATGTGAACAAAACATTTCTGCCCTGGCTTGAAGAATTTACTGGTGAGTGGCCAAAAAAATACAGTTTTGAATTAGGCGGTGAATCAGAAACCTCGGGTGATGCCAATGAAGCCATCGCTGCAAAATTACCCTTGGCCGGCATGTTGATTCTGCTGCTTCTGGTCGCCCAGTTCAACAATGTGCGAAAACCTATAATCATTTTTACAACAATTCCCCTTGGATTAATTGGAGTTTCTTATGGATTGCTCGTGGCCCAATCCATTTTTGGGTTTTTTACTATTCTTGGAATAATTTCCCTTTCTGGAATCGTTATTAATAATGCAATCGTGTTGCTGGATCGCATTGACATCGAAATTAATCAGAATGGACTGGAGCCTCACCATGCTGTCTTATCAGCATGCAAGCAAAGGTTACGACCGATTTTATTGACCACCGCCACTACCATCGGCGGGATGTTGCCGCTATGGATCAGTCGGGATCCGATGTTTGAAACTATGGCGGTTACGATCATGTTTGGCTTGTTGTTTGCTACGCTTTTGACGTTGCTTGTAGTGCCGGTTTTGTATTCTTTACTTTTTAGAGTTAAATTTGACTGATAATTGATACAGGCTGTTATCTATCAGATTGAAGTAATACACTACGATATATCAAATAATTATTGTCAAGCAAATGCCTGAAAGAGTTCGTGTAGCCGTTGTTGGCGTGGGATATCTCGGTCGCATCCATGCGAAAATTTATCATGGGATGGAAAACGTCGAACTCGTTGCTGTAGTAGACAGCGATGAAACAACTGCGTCCAGTATTGCAGCAAATTATGGCTGCAAATCTATGACCCATGTGGAAGGGTTGGAGAGTGAGATCGACGCAGTCAGTATCGTTGTTCCGACCAGTATGCATTTACCGGTCTCAACCGGATTTCTTCAAGCTGGAATTCATATGCTGCTGGAGAAACCGGTTGCCCCCAGTGTTGCAGAGAGTGAAGAAATTATCAATCTTGCACAGAAAAATAACGTCATTTTACAAATTGGTCATCTCGAAAGGTTTAATGCTGGGGTCATGAAATTAGCTGAGCTCGCAGATAACCCGCGATTTATCGAAGTTCATCGACTTGGGCAATTCGTGGAACGCGCTACTGATGTGGATGTCGTCACCGATTTGATGATTCACGACATCGATATCGTGCTATCTCTGGTCAAATCTGAATTGCAGTCTATATCTGCGACGGGCTCTCAGGTAATTACAGATTACGTGGATATTGCCAACGCGCGGCTGGAATTTGAAAATGGTGCTGTTGCCAATGTAACTGCAAGCAGGGTATCGCAAAATCAGTTTAGAAGAATCAGGGTGTTCTCAGAGAAAAGATATTTGGGGCTCAATTTTTCCGACCAGCAACTCGATGAAGTCAAACCTGGAAAAGTGAAATCTGGCAGTAAATTTCCTGAACTGTTAAATAGCAGGATTGAGGTAACCCCCCAGCTGCCTTTGAATGCTGAGTTAGCACATTTTATTAATTGTGTAGAAAATAATGCCCAACCACTGGTATCCGGAGAAGATGGATTACGTGCGGTAAAAGTTGCGGAAATGGTGCGGCAGAAAATTAATCAATCCATGGGGAATGCGTAATGACAATAGAATTGTTTCGAGAAGATGGCTACCTGAAATCCTGTGAGACTAAAATTGTATCGGTAGCTGAAAATACTTTTTGTGTTGAGCAAACCGTATTTTATCCCCTTGGAGGTGGACAGCCTGGCGATACAGGCAAGCTAACCCTGGAGAATGGCGAGATCATTGATATCGTCGATTGTTATAAAGATCGGGAAACGGGGGATCATTTGCACGTTGTAAATGAGGGTGGGGAATTGCCGAAAAATGGCGAAAAAGTAACATTGACACTGGATTGGGACCGTCGACATCGATTAATGCGGATGCATAGCTGTATGCATATGCTTTGTGTGGCCATCCCAGCTCCAGTGACGGGTGGATCGATCCGGGATGGTAGTGGTCGTCTGGATTTCGATTTGCCAGATCCGCCAGGCCGCGAACAGCTTGAAATCCGGTTAAACGAAATTATCCAGGGTAATCATCCTATGTCATTGAGCTGGATCACTGATCAGGAAATGGGACAGAATCCGGATCTAATACGGACCATGTCGGTAAAGCCACCCATGGGCAGCGGAAAAGTCAGGTTGGTTAAATTTGGCGATGCCGACCTCCAGCCATGCGGTGGTACCCATGTCGCGAACAGTGGTGAAATTGGCAAAATATCGGTGGAAAGTATAAAAAACAAAGGCAAACAAAATCGTAGAGTAACGGTGGTATTCGCAGTGTAAATTAATTTTACCTCTCAGGTAAAATGCCTAATGTGTAAAATCTTAGACTAGATCGTAAGGGTTGACCAATCTAGTTCATATTTTTTCGTACAGTGACTGACTGTAAATTGCCCAGGCTGTGTAAAAACTCAAAATAGAAATAGTCAGTGGTAGAACAGGTCTCTAATTCATCGAAATCTATATGCTAGTGGAACGATAATTATGCCTATCAATAGGATTGACAGCACTTGTGTGGCGTTGTCCCAAAATGAAAATTAAAGACTGCGTTTTTACACACCCTCTGCCCTAAGCTGACATTTGATAAGATTTGGTTTTCTCTTAATAATAGATGTGAGAAAGGGTGGAGCGCAGTACTTGACTTAAAGTTAACTTGAAGTTGTATAGTTCCTCGACTGTTTGAATTTACCAGAGGAATTCGAAATGTTTCATATCCATAGTCTTGTACCAGAGTTTTGGTGTTCCGATTTAGAAGAAAGCGTTCGCTTCTACACTGAGATGCTCGGGTTTTCGGTGACTCAACGACGCGGAGAGGGTCACCATGCCTATTTGGAGCTTGGGAACGCACAGCTCATGCTTGCACATTGGGAACAAGACGGCGTTTGGGACCCCGCACCATTGGAGAAACCATATGGCCGCGGCGTGAATTTTCAAATTTTGGTCGAGGATGTCCGTGCTATGTACAACCGGCTACTGTCGGCAGGAGTCAAGCCATTTGTTGAATTACATACCAGGTGGTATTGGAGAACTGATCAAATGGATGAACGAACAGAATTTGGTCTGCTTGATCCAGACGGATATTTATTACGCTTCTCGCAATTAGATTCTCATAGGCCAGTAGAAAAATCAGACCTCGATCAGCTTGATGGAAAACACGGCTTTATGCCGCTGTGATCGATAAACTTCCAATGAACAATTTGCAAAACCCATTAGTTGATTGTATGACCGCTTCGAGTATTCTACAGTCAGTGTCAGATTAGATCGAATCAAAAATTTAGCAATATCAGGTTAAGTCTGGATATATACACCTAACAGGAAATTTTGCTCTCCAATTCCATAAGTTGTTCTGGTGTGTTTATGTTTTCAAACATATCAGGAGAATCAGAAAAATCGACTTCCGTAAACGGATGTTGTTGATACCATCGGTCTATTTTTCGGTCTTCGCCCCCAAGATATGCCCCTAGACTTTGTCTTAACGAATGATTGATCAATGCATATACCGGTTGTAGCCGGCCAGCACAGGTGGCCACTGCAATGGAATGCTTACTGTCACATATTGCTTCTAACATTCTGGATACATAATCATCGGCCATGAAGGGTCCATCACAGGGTGCGGTGATCATCCATTCTGTTTCTATCTTGCCCAATCCAGCGTACATCCCGGCCAGGGGTCCCTGAAAATCATCAATTTCATCGTTAATAACCTGATGGCCGTGTTGTTTATATGCATCCAGGTTACGATTTGCATTTACGATGATTTGATCACATTGTAGATTTAACCCGTTGGCTACGTGGACGACCATGGGTATGCCATTAAATTCAATCAAGCCTTTGTCCTGCCCGTCCATTCTACGAGCCATGCCACCGGCAAGAATTAGTCCGGTAACCTGATTGGTAGAGCCGTCACTAATAATTTCATTCATGACCAGAACTAACCCACAGCGTTGTCAGAGGATTTTTCTTTGTTGATCGGGGTTATGTTGCCTTGATATCGAATTTTATGTACATCAACCAGTTTCTTTTCGGTTAGTTCCAGATGCTGATCAACCAGGCTGTCAAAAATCTGGTGGATATGGCTGCTAATCAAAATAGAAATGTTTGCGGATTTTAATTCGTGGAGCAATTTAAGGGTTCGACTACTCGCTTGAGTATCCATATTGGCAACTGGCTCGTCCAGTAAAAGAAAAGGGGACTGGCGAAGCCATGCTCGTGCCAATGCAACCCTCTGTTGTTGTCCGCCTGACAGGGTTTTTGCCTGGGCATCGCGATGTTTCGTGAGCTGGCTCCACTCTAAGGCCTGATTAACCCGGTCACTGATTTGTTGTGCATTCAATGATTTGGGCAGTGCCAGCGCAATATTTTTATATACACTGCCTTCGAACATATAAGGGTGTTGATGCAGATACATGACTTTTGCGATTAGTCTCTTGCGTACCTGTTTCCATGATTCAAATCCATAGCCTAAATCGAAGCGTCCTGCATCGGGTTTTTCAAGACCAGCTATGATTCTAAGCAGAGTTGACTTCCCCGTGCCGTTATCCCCGGTGAGGATTGTTGCAGATCCACCGCGGAGAGAAATATCCAGGTCATCAAATAAACTAATCCCGGAAAATGTTTTAGCGATTCCACTACAGCAAATTTCGTTTTGTCCCGTCATTGGGTTAGTTTACCCCGTCCCTGAAAATACTGAAGCAATATATTTAAACCAAATGCTAGTACTAGCAATACAATACCTAGAGCGACTCCCTGGGAAAAGTTTCCTTTACTGGTTTCCAGAGCGATTGCGGTGGGGATATTTCTTGTATGATGCAATATATTTCCACCTACCATCATCGATGCACCGACCTCGGCAATAATTCGACCAAAACCGGCAAGTAGTGCCGCCAATAGTCCAAATTTCACTTCATTAATTATTAGAAGAAATGACCTAAATGCCGACAGTCCAAGCGTTCTTGCGGTTTCCCATGATCGATGGTCCGCGGCCTGAAACGCGGAATGACTAATGGAAATTAGAATCGGTAAACAAAGAACAATTTGCGCCATTATCATCGCGGTTTGGCTAAATAATAAGCGCCAGTCACCCAGTGGCCCCTGATTTGACAACATGAGATAAATTATTAATCCCACGACCACTGCGGGAAATGCCAACAATGTATTGAAAACAGAAATCAGAAACCGCCTTCCGGGAAATTTAAAATAGGCGAGGATAAATGCGATTACCAGGGCAATAGGACTTGAAATAAAAATTGCGGTGCAAGATACCCTAAATGATATACCGATGATTTCCCACAATCCGCGGTCGCCGCTGAGAAGTAATTTTAATGCGTCAAAGGTAACAGCTGTAAGGGAATCCACAGTATCGGTTGGCTAAATTCAATTAGAGGCACCCTAGATTATACGCAATCACTACTTCTTTTCCCTTAGATAAATTAAAGCTCAATTAATTGCAGCCTGGGATGTAACTAATAGTGTTTAATTGTGGAAGGCCCTACATGAAATTTGGATATGTTTCACTGGATTTATCCAGTATTGCGCATTCCCGCAGAAATTCCATTAATGGTCACCAAAAGCGCATCAAGAACCTGATCATCATTCTGTTCTCTTATCCGGGACAATAATTCGACCTGCAGCAAGTTTAGCGGCACAACATAGGTATTTCGCACATCCACGGATTGACGAACGATAGGCGAATTTTCCAATGGAATGTTATGTTCGGTAATTTCCAGCAGTAGTTTCAGCGTCTGGTGATACTTTTCTCTCAGTGTTTTTCCGAAGTATTGCAACTCATTCGGCACCAGGCGCTCGTCATAAATTGCGGATATATTTGAATTAGATTTGGAAAATACCATTTCGATAGCATTCAAAGCGGCTTTAAAATAAGGCCAGTTTTTTTCCATCTCCATTAGAATTTCCTTGTCACCCCGATCCACAGCCTGTTGCAGGGCATTGCCTACCCCTAACCATGCGGGCAGGAGTAGTCGGGTCTGGGTCCAGGCGAATATCCAGGGTATGGCTCTTAGGTGCTGGATGCCATCGCCTTTGCGTCGTCGTGCAGGTCTGCTGCCAATTTTAAGATTTCCAATTTCCTGTTCCGGTGTGGCAAAGCGAAAATAGGCAACAAAATCTTCATGATGCCTTACGACGTCATGGAATTCTTTAACCGCGTCTGCAGACAATTGAATCATCTGGTCTCGCCACTGTTTGCTGGGTTTGGGGGGCGGTGTCAGGCTCGCTTCCAAAACCGCACCAAGGTAAACCTGCAGTGTTTCCATAGCCATGCCCGCGAGTCCAAATTTTGCCTGGATAACTTCACCCTGTTCGGTTACGCGAATGGAGCCATTAACCGAACCAGGTGGTTGCGAGCGAATTGCTTCATAGGCCGGGCCGCCGCCACGTGCTACGGTACCGCCACGACCATGGAACAGGGTGAGTTTGATTTTATGTTTTTCGAACACATCCACCAGCTGTTCCTGAGCCTGGTATAAACCCCAAGATGCTGAAAGAATTCCCGCATCTTTTGCTGAATCTGAATAGCCAATCATTACCTCCTGCTTGCCACCGATATATTTTTTATACCAACTGGAATTAAACAGGGTATCCATGCACTCCGCTGCGTTTTCCAGGTCATTGAGCCGTTCGAACAAGGGTACCACTCGCAGAGGTTGCATAACCCGACATTCTTTCTGCAACAAGGCTACGGCGAGAACGTCGGATGGCGCGGTTGCCATTGAAATAACGTATGCACCAAAGGATTCATGACTTTCTGATGCAATCATGCGAAAGGTAGCGAGCACTTCTCTAACCTCGTCGCTGGCTTCTTCTGGTGTAGGGAATTTTGATGTAATTAATGGCCGGTTACTTTTAAGCTCTGATAATAAAAATTCCTGTCGTTTCCTTTCATCCCACTCGTTGTAACTACCTATACCGAGAAATCGAGTGATGGCATTCAGGGCGTCAGCATGTCGGGATGCTTCCTGCCTGATATCCAGTTTTAAGATGATTAAACCAAAGGCATCCAGCCTTCGAAGAATATCCGTAAGTCGACCATTAGCGATCATTTCATCGTCACAATCGATCAGGGACTGGTAACAAAGCATTAATGGCTTTTTCAAATCCTCCCTGGAAATAAGTAGGCCGCTTTTAGGAATGGCCACTTTGGTTGAATCTTTACCTGCAACAAAATTATCATATACCCTGGTGTAGTATTTTATCGTCGCCTTGAGTTTTTTCAGCACCTGCTCCAGAAGTGCACGGTAAGGCTCGAGTGCATCGGGTCCTATCGCGTCTCGCAATGCCTGATTACATTTAATCATGGACAGGTCCCTGCGTAACTCATCAATTTCCATCCAGAACATCTCTGCACCTTTCAGTCGGGACAGTGCGCAAACATGTGCGGTTACTTCCGACGTGGTATTCGGATTGCCGTCCCGATCGCCACCCATCCAGGAACCAAATTTTATCGGTACTGCATCCAGGGGCAGGCTTTTCCCTGTTACCTTGACAACAGCATGGTCAAGTTCGCGCATTAATTTTGGAATCACGTTCCAAAGAGAATGTTCGATCGCCACCAGTCCGGACTTGGCTTCGTCCACGGGAGTGGGGCGAAGTCGGCGAATTTCGTCTGTTTTCCAGACCTCGGCAATGGCCAAATGCAGTGATTGGTTTATTTCGAAACGCTCTGTATCGGACAGGTCCTGTCGATCACGCTCTCCCAGTAATTTGGATATTCTCTGGAACTTTGAAGAGATGCTTCTGCGCAAGATTTCGGTAGGATGCGCGGTTAGAATGAGATCGATATTCAGATTGCAAATTTGTTCAACCAGGGTTTCGGGTTTGATTCCTGCCTCAATCAGTTTTATTAATTCAGCTTCCAAAAACCCGCCCGGATGGGTAGATTGCAATTTCCCATGCTCATGATTTGAATGACGGTACTTTTCTACGGCCAGGGTCCGTCGTTGCCGAATTTGGTGATGTTGCTCGGCAATATTTGCGAGATTCAAAAAGTGGGTAAATGCCCGGGACAGGTTGAGCAAATGGGTTGGTTTGAGCTCCGATAGTATATCGATAAGCCTTTGGGTCTGATCCGTATCACCTTTGCGCGCCAGCTTTGCAACGCCGCGCACTTCTTCAATCAAATTGAATAGGGTTTCCGAGTGTTGTTTTTGTATGGTTTCACCCAGCAGATTACCCAGTAATCGTACGTCAGCTCTAAGCGCATCTGGTTGTTGGTTGTTGGAATCGCTGGATTGCACAGGAAATTAATTTGGCTATGGTAGTTTTAGAGCTGTATTCTATAGGAGCCCAGAATTTAAAAAATGATTTTCCCCTTTAAAAATAATAACTTCTGTGGTGGGTAATAATTAGTTTGGCTTATATTTGTAATTACCGAAATAAAGTGTCAATTGCGGTTTATTAGCCCACAACTGGGTACTGGAACAGGGTAAAATCGCGCACCTTAAATTTTCAACCTGAACCTGCGAATTTTGCCTCAATCCGTATTCTCAATTTTTTCTATATCTTGTTTAATATTCTATTCAACCTGGGCTATTGACAGTCAAAATGATTAGTGACCCTGCGCGAATCCGTAATTTTTCAATTATTGCTCATGTAGATCATGGAAAATCCACCCTGGCTGATCGATTCATTCAAACCTGCGGTGGACTTGAAAAACGAGAGATGAAGGAGCAGGTCCTCGATTCCATGGAACTGGAACGAGAACGTGGCATAACCATAAAAGCCCAAAGCGTATCTTTGGAGTACCGCGCGAAAGATGGCCACCTGTATCAGTTAAACCTCATCGACACGCCTGGCCATGTTGATTTCGCTTATGAAGTATCCAGATCCCTTAATGCCTGCGAGGGTGCTTTACTGGTGGTTGATGCGGCCCAGGGTGTGGAAGCCCAGACCGTTGCAAATTGTTACACTGCAGTGGACCTCGGACTCACTGTAATACCCGTACTCAATAAAATTGATTTACCCGCAGCGGAACCCGAAAAGGTTTTACAGGAAATTGAAGATGTTATCGGTCTGGATAGCAGTGAAGCCATTTCTGTCAGTGCAAAAACCGGGCAAGGGGTGGTTGATATTCTTGAGCAAATTGTGACCCATTTACCGCCGCCGAGAGGCTTGGCCGAGTCAAGACTTCAAGCCCTGGTTATTGACTCGTGGTTTGATAATTATCTCGGTGTGGTTTCCCTGATTCGGATTATGGAAGGTGAATTAAAAGTGGGGCGTGCCAAGATAAAAATGATGTCTACCGGTATAGATTATCAGGTGGAGAATATTGGTATTTTCACGCCCAAGCCGGTTAATGTTGAAAGACTTTCAGCGGGAAATGTTGGGTTTTTGATCGCCGGGTTAAAAGAAATTAAAGCGGCGCGGGTAGGGGATACGGTAACATTGGCCAATCAACCTGCTGGTACTGCCCTGGCAGGATTTAAGGAAGTCAAACCAACGGTCTTTGCAGGACTATATCCGATTAACAACGCAGACTTTGAGGCTTTTCGGGTTGCTCTGGATAAATTAAGTCTGAACGATGCCAGTTTCCGATTTGAACCCGAATCGTCCCAGGCTTTGGGGTTTGGATTTCGCTGTGGTTTCCTGGGAATGTTGCATATGGAGATTGTTCAGGAAAGGCTCGAGCGGGAGTATCAGATTGAGCTTATCACCACAGCGCCTACCGTGGTATACGAAATTCACCTTAAGAATGGTGATGTGAAATTTATCGACAATCCCACAGATTTGCCTGATCCATCGAGAATTGAATTGATCAAAGAGCCGTTTTTGATCACCCGAGTTCTGGTTCCCCACGAATATGTTGGTGCGGTAATTACTTTGTGTGTTGAGCGTCGCGGTATCCAGAAAAATATTCACTACCATGGAAGGCAGGTTATGGTCGAGTTTGAGATGCCATTGACCGAAGTTGTGCTGGATTTTTTCGATAAGCTAAAATCCGTTAGCCGGGGTTATGGTTCGTTGGATTACGAATTGATCGATAGCCGGCCTGCGGATATGGTTAAGGTTGATGTGATGATTAACGGCGAAAAAGTTGATCCTCTGGCAGTTTTGGTGCATAAGGAACAAAGTCTGTATCGTGCCCGAGACCTGGTTAAAAGGATGAGAAAACTAATTCCTCGACAGATGTTTGATGTTGCCATTCAGGCCGCTATTGGTGCTAAAATTATTTCCAGGGAAACAGTTAAAGCATTACGAAAAAATGTAACCGCCAAATGTTATGGGGGCGATATTACAAGAAAGCGAAAACTACTGGAAAAGCAAAAAGCAGGTAAAAAAAGAATGAAACAAATTGGATCGGTTGAAATTCCCCAGGAGGCATTTCTTTCGGTACTCAAAGTGGAGCGGAATTGACCGCACAATAAACCTTATTATTCGAATTATTTTCTAGACGGGAGTTACTGTGGATTTTTCATTGCTGTTATTTATTGCTTTGTTGGTGACGGGTGGTATTATTTTGCTGTATAAGATTTTCACTAGAGGACGGATAAAATCTAATGTGCCTGGACACGAAGGTGGTGCTGATGAGGTAAGAACACAGCCAATTATTGTTGAGTATGCTCGGGCGCTCTTTCCAGTAATACTGATCGTGTTTGTATTGCGCTCATTTATCGTTGAGCCGTTTCGAATTCCATCGGGTTCGATGCTACCAAGCCTGCACATCGGCGATTTTATTCTGGTCAATAAATTTACTTACGGCATTCGATTGCCGGTGATTAATAAGAAGATCTTGCCCATAGCCAACCCGAATCGTGGTGACGTTATGGTTTTTCGGTATCCAGTGGATCCAAAATTAAATTTCATAAAACGAGTAGTTGGCCTGCCCGGTGACAAATTGACTTATATCGATAAAAACCTTTCAATAAACGGTGTGGAAGTGGATGTCAAACATGATGGTATATTTGAATTTGAACAGGTCAAGCTAAAAGGTAAGTCCGCGAGCCAGGTTATTGAGTCCTTCGATGGTGTAGCCCACAAAATATTGCTGGATGATTCGAAAAAATCCAGAGATTTGGTCGAGGTAATTGTTCCGGCCGGGCATTATTTCGTTATGGGAGATAACCGGGATCACAGCAATGACAGCCGTTATTGGCGATTTGTACCAGAGAGTAATGTGGTGGGTAGAGCCTTTTTTATCTGGTTTAGCTGGAAAAGTAATACAGGGGGTGGTGTAAAATGGAGTCGAATTGGCAACTCTATTAAATAGAGCGCGTTCGGGTTCGATAATTCTATGGATCAATCGTCATAAAAAAGATTTTTATTTTTTATTAAAGAGGGTAAATCATGATTTTGACTAAAATGAAGCGACAACGTGGATTGTCTTTTTGGGGGTTCATCTGGGGAACAGTACTTTTTATTTCCATATGTTATTTGCTGATACTATCGATTCCACCCTATCTCAATAATGCCAAGCTACATCGGGGACTGACAGATTTGGCTTCAGATCCCGCGGTAATGACAATGCACCGCGCCCAGCTGCTTAGAAAATTAAATCGTAAACTGAATATCGATTTTGCGCACCAAGTCGTCAATCTGAATAAAACCTTTAAGGTGAAAACTATTCAGGGAAAACGGGATTTGTCTCTGGATTATGAGGTGGTCATTCCAATTGCCTATAATGTCAGCTTATTGTTTGATTTTAAGAATCATGTGCTAGCACCCATAAATTGACCGCATATGATTCAAGGTTTAAATTTTTGCGATTTAATGAATGAGTGATATCGTTTCACTGCAGAAAAAACTTGGTTATAAATTTATTGACTCTTCACTGTTAGTTCGGGCCTTATCCCATCGTAGTGTGGGAAGCCCAAATAATGAGCGCCTCGAATATTTAGGCGATAGCATTTTGGGGTTCGTCGTTGCGGAAATTCTTTATCACAAGTTTCCAAGGAATTCCGAAGGTGATTTAACCAAGATGCGAGCAACTCTGGTTCGCAAAACCACCCTGGCAGATCTGGCTCGGAATCTAAGACTTCAGGAGAATATGTTAATGGGCGGTGGAGAGTTAAAAAGTGGGGGGTACAACAGGGATTCTATTTTGTCTGATGCCATCGAGGCAATTGTAGGTGCTGTGTATCTTGATGGCGGAATGAAGGCGGTACATATTGTGCTGGATCCACTTTATGCTGAAATGCTGAGTTCAATACAACCCGTCGGGCTCAAAGACAGTAAAACCCAATTGCAGGAAATGCTGCAGAAAAAAGATCTGCCGCTGCCAGCTTATAGTGTCATAAATCAGCAAGGTGAGGCACACAATCTGGTTTTTACCGTTTCCTGTGAAGTCACAGGCATTAGCACGAAATTTGTAAGTTCTGCTAGCAGTCGAAAACATGCTGAGCAGGGCGCTGCGGCGTTGGCTCTGGAAGCCATGGCATCTCATGAGCTTGAAGGTTAAGTTGTCAAAGAATAGCGACCATCGATTTGGATTTGTTGCGTTGGTCGGACCGCCTAATGTCGGTAAATCGACTTTGATCAACAAAATTATTGGTGAAAAAATTTCAATCATATCCAGACGGCCGCAAACAACCCGTCATCGAATACTGGGTATTAAAAGCACCGAGAATCATCAAATTGTATTTGTTGACACCCCTGGCATGCATAAGGATCAACGGAAAAACCTGAACAGGGTGATTAACCGTACTGCAATATCCAGTATGTCTGATGTAGATCTTATTGTTTTTATGACGGACTACAAAGGATGGGATGAAGATTTGAAAACAATTTTTAAGCCGATTAAATCCCTTAACTGCCCAGTGATATTATTGATCAATAAAATTGACCAGTTGAAAGATAAATCACAGTTGTTACCGCTAATAGAGAGTTCAAAATCGATTCATTCTTTTGCTGAAATAATTCCATTATCTGCGCTCAAGTTGGATAACGTTGACGGCTTCCTTGACACCATATCTCATCATCTTGAAGTGGGGCCACCAGGATTTCCATCAGATCAGATCAGCGATCGGTCCAGCCGATTTATGGCCGCGGAATTTATTCGCGAACAAGTTTTTAATTTCCTTGGGCAGGAGTTACCCTACTCCATAGCTACCGAAATCACAAAATTTGAAGTCAACGACAAAGGTTTACTTTGCATTGATGGTGTGATTTGGGTTGAAAAAGATGGCCAAAAGTCCATCGTAATTGGCAAGAAAGGAAAGCAACTAAAACATATCGGTACACGAGCACGGGTTGAAATGGAAAAATCGTTCAATCAAAAGGTTTTTTTAACCTTATGGGTCAAGGTAAGAAAGGGTTGGGCAGAAAATGCTGTACTTTTGCGATCGCTTGGCTATTCTGAAAGTTGATCTACGGAATTAATTGTGAAAGCCAATCAGCAATCCGGTTTTGTTCTTCATCGACGATCCTATAGAGAGAGCAGTTTACTGGTCGAGATTTTTACTCGTAATCATGGAAGGCTAACTTTGATCGCAAAAGGCTGTCGCAGAAAAAAGTCGCAGATTCAAGGCCTGTTTCTCGGATTTAAACCCCTGCTATTGAGCTGGACTGGAAAAGGCGAACTACCCATATTGACAAGTATCGAGCAAACGGGGTTCTATCCTCAGCTAAGTGCGTCCGGATTGTCCAGCGGATATTATATGAATGAATTGTTGTTAAAGTTGTTACATCGGCACGACCCCCATGAATTGTTATACGATAAATATTATGATTCAGTGATATCGTTGATTGAGGGAAGCAATCCATATACAGTATTGCGCGTATTCGAAAAGGTTTTATTACAGGAAATTGGTTTTGGCCTGGTGCTCGACCATGACGTGGAAACCGGTGAAGTGGTCGTTAGCGGTAGTCGATATCGTTATTTTCCACAAAAAGGTCCGGTTATCGCAAAATCTGAAACTCCAGATTCGATATCCGGCTCTACGCTATTGGCATTACAACAGGAAGAATTTGAATCCGATGAAGTGCAAAGCGAAGCTCAAAAGTTAACTCGTTCGTTAATCGATATTCAATTAAACGGTCGGGATTTGAGAACGCGGCGAGTGGTCAGAGAAATGAAACAATATGAGATTCAAACAGTGAAATGATGGATAAAAAACAACATAATTTCAAGTGCCCGAACTGCGGCGAAGATATCGCAATTTCGGAAGTTTTGGCGAGTCAGATTCGTTTGGAAATTCAGTCAGATTTTGACATGGAAAAAGAGAAAGCGCTGGAAGACTCAATGAAGCGCGCGGAAAATAAATTCAATCTACAGTTAAAAGAAAGGGAAACCCGGCTGGCTATGGAAATGGCTGACTTGCAGGCCCAGTTGGTGGAAAAAAACAAGATTGCTGAACTAGCGCAAGAAGCGGAGCTGGAAATCAGGAAAAAAACCAGACTACTTGAACAAAAACAAAAAGAAATGGACGTGGAATTACAACGGCGACTTGATGCGGAAAAAAATTCTCTAGCTCAGGATATTCGAAAACAACTGGATCAGGAATTCCATTTCCAGTTAAAAGAAAAAGAGAAACAGATTGATGACTTAAGGGCCTCGGTAGCAGAAGTTAAGCGTAAAAGTGAAGTTGGTTCTCAGGAGCTCCAGGGTGAGTTACTGGAAAATGACCTCGAGACAAAATTATCCCAGACATTTCCTCAGGATAACTTCCTGCCCGTATCCAAAGGCGTCCGTGGTGCAGATATCCTTCAAGAAGTAATTAATGAGTCCCAGAAAATATGCGGAACGATTATCTGGGAGGCGAAAAACGCCAAGCGCTGGTCTCAAGGCTGGATTGAAAAACTAAAAGATGATCAGCGCAGTGCGTCTGCAACGTTTTCTGTAATTGTAACTTCAACCTTGCCCGATGGAATTAATCAATTTGGACAAATTGATGGTGTCTGGGTTTGCAATTTACATTCATATCTCGGTTTGACCCTGGCGTTACGAAAACACCTGATTGATTTGAGTTTTGTTCGACAGGCTTCCCTAGGGAAAAATGAAAAAGTAGAAATGATCTATGGTTATCTGTCTGGTGAAGAATTTAAGCAACGTATCGAGGCCATTGTAGAGAGCTTTAATGCAATGCAGGAGCAATTGATCAGAGAGCGCCGGGCAATGGAAAAGATATGGAAAGAAAGGGAAAAGCAAATTGATCGAATGGCGAATAATACCGTTGGAATGTATGGTGAAATGCGAGGGATTATTGGATCGGGTCTGCCGACAATTAAATCGTTGGAGTTGGATGACAGTGATTAGCTAATATTGACAAGACAGCCCCGGCTGTTATTTGTTACATGCTCTTTACTTGCCGTAAATTTCAATGCATTGCGCTTTTGATATTTGACGAAATAAATTTCTGGCCGGAGAAAACGTTTTGATTTTCTCTGGTTCCATACCAACAACGTGCAAAATCCGAATGCTTCCGAATTTTGAGGTTTCTAAATATTCGCTAATGTTGTCGTGATTAAGGTAGTTTGAAATTATATTTAGAGTCAAATACAAAGTTTTCGTTCTACGCGAACAAATTCCTTTCCCAGACCATAAACTGTTGTTTATATTGTTATATTTCCAGAACATATACTCTTTGCTTGGATGGATTGTAGTCAACAACGGTGTTTTCAATTTATATTTGAACGGTGATTCATTAGTCGTCGCAAAGACCAAAAATACAATTGCGATTATGCTTGCGGCCAGTGATACCTGACTATTCCTTCCAGGCGATGCGAGGCTAACAATTTCATTTAATGCAAGCGATGTAATAAAGACCATCAAGGGCATTGCTATGGCGAGATATTCAACTTTGAAAGGTTGCAGTGGGATTAGTGGATTGACTTGAAGTGGAATAATCGTCACCAATAAGGAGTATGAAACAGCCATCAAAATAATACCCAGTGCAAACGGGTGTAATTGCCCCAATCGTCTGGAGAATATTAGGTAGGCAATATATACAACTGTGACACTAGAAAATAGCTTGTCCAAAATGGGTAATTTGATCCATCTTGCGGTGATGAACTGGTAAAGGTCTACTGGTTTCTGGCCACTCATCTGGGAAAGATGGCTGCCTCCACTTAGATGCTGAATTCGACCAAAAACTAATTCACCAGAAATTAAATTAAAAACCATCGTCTCCACAGCAAAAAATATCAATAGAAATATGGAGAACCAGGCTCCAGCCCGAATGTTACCTTTCCATACCAGGAATCCAAATAGTCCAACAGCGAAAAATAAATAGGTTTCCTTGGCTCCATATGCACAGAACGCAAATAACGCGGCCAATAATAGGTATCGAACTTGGTGGTTTGCCAGAAATTTTGTACTACCCCATAGTGCAATTCCAAGGTAGGTCAAAGCAAACACCATTGGTTGTAATTGAGTTGATGCTCGAAACATCATCGGCTCAAAATACAGCAGCACTGCAAACACAATCAAAAGTGTCGGCTTGAGAATCGTTCTGGCAAAGCCAATAAAAATGGTAAAGGCCAGGGTGAAAAACACTATGGTCAGTGCGTAGTAGGTGGTCAGATTCTCCCCATTTATTTTTATCGCAATAGCTGCGGGAAATATTACCCCCCAACGTGCAGAATGATGTTCTTTTCTCAATAAAACCGAAAGGCGATTTTCTTCTGCCAGGGTGACCGCGACATTCCATTTGTGCACAGAGTCCAGCATTTCCGGCATCGTAGTGTACATAGTCCTTCCCAGGAAAATGACAATCATAAACGAAACTATCAGTAGGGCAGATGAAAATTTGGAGTTCAACATACTCACAAAAACAATTTATTATCCGCGCACAACAGTTTAGTGAAATTTCTGGTTTAAATTAACTCTACTTTTTCCTGGGCAAATATAAATCGGTAATGGTTCCTTCATAAGCCTCGGCTGCAAATCCCAGTGTTTCAGCCAGGGTAGGGTGGGCATGAATAGTCAGCCCGATGTCTTCGGCGTCGGCATTCATTTCTATGGCGAGTGCGGCTTCTGCAATTAAGTCCCCAGCATTAATGCCTGTTATTCCCGCACCAATAATATGATCAGTTTTCTTGTCAAATAATAATTTGGTAACGCCTTCACTGCGGGCCTGGGACAATGCTCTACCGCTGGCTGCCCACGGAAAAACACCTTTGCCAAAATCCAGCCCCTGGGCTTTTGCTTCGATTTCTGTAACCCCAACCCAGGCCACTTCGGGGTCGGTATAAGCGACGCTTGGAATTACCCTGGCATCGAATCCACTTTTTAGCCCCGCAGCAACTTCCGCAGCAACTTTACCTTCGTGAACTGCTTTATGCGCCAACATAGGTTGGCCCACAATATCGCCAATGGCAAATATATGGGGAACATTGGTCTGCTGCTGATCGTTGACCTCGATAAATCCCCGATCTGTAACCTTGACACCTGCGGAGTCCGCATTTATTTTTTGGCCATTTGGCACCCGCCCTACGCAGACCAGGACCTGATCATAAATTTTGCTGGTAGGCGCGGTATCACCTTCGAAACTTACTTTTATTCCATTTTTCCGGGCCTGCATCGCGGTGACTTTTGTTTTTAGCCAAATGTCTTCATATTGGCTTTTGATGCGCTTCATTAATGGGCGTACCAGGTCAGGATCGGCCCCAGCCATTAAGCCATCGAGCATTTCCACAATACTGATCTGGCTTCCAAGGGCATGGTAAACCGTTGCCATTTCGAGGCCAATGATGCCACCACCCACAATGAGCAATTTTTTCGGAAGTTTGGATAGTTCTAATGCGCCCGTTGAATCGATTACTCTGGGGTCATCGTGGGGAAAACCGGGAATTTCTACCGGTTGGGAGCCCGCTGCAATGATTGCCTTGTCGAAGGATACGGTTTCGGTGCCGCTTGTCGATTTTACTTCAATCATATTGGGCGAGGTAAATTGAGCCACACCATTTAAAACCGTTACTTTTCGTTTTTTTGCTAATCCGGTTAAGCCATTGGTAAGCTGATTAACGATGCCATTTTTCCACACCAGGGTCTGTTTGATATCGGTTTTCGGTTTCGAGAACTTTAGTCCAATTTCATCGGCTTCTTTGCTTTCGCTGATTACCTTAGCAACGTGGAGCAACGCTTTTGAAGGTATACACCCGACATTAAGGCACACGCCACCGAGTCTTTCATAGCGTTCGATCAGAATCACATCGAGCCCAAGATCTGCAGCACGAAACGCCGCGGTATAGCCCCCAGGTCCAGAACCGATCACAACCAGGGTTGCGTGATGGTCGCCTTTTTCGAAAATAGCGGGTGCAATATCGGTTTCCGGTTCTTGTTCCGATGGTTGGGAAACAGGCTGATTAGTCTCTGCTACAGAGGATTCACCAGTTGATTCATCGGCGATTGTGTTGTCTTCATCCCCTGGGTTTTGATCAGCTGCAGCAACAGTTGAGGCATCCAAATTTAAAAGCAACTGGCCCGACGAAACTTCATCGCCGACGGAAACGTTTATTGCAGTAACCACGCCGCTGTGACTGGCCGGAATCTCCATGGTTGCCTTGTCACTTTCGATTGCAACCAGGGGATCATCTACTGAAATATGATCTCCTACATTGACGAAAATCTCGATGATGGGAACATTCTCAAATTCCCCCAGGTCTGGTATTTTAATTTCCATTGAAGAGATACGAGTTACAAAGACAGCCTTCGAACGTCGCCAAAGGACTGGGTTAGATAGGCGACAAACCTGGCCGCTTCAGCACCATCGATTGCTCGATGATCATAGGATAGGTCAAGGGGCAGGATTAATTTCGGATCAAAAGATTCACCATTCCATACTGGCATTATTTTTGATCTCGAAACCCCAAGTATTGCGACTTCAGGGGCGTTGACGATGGGGGTAAATGAGGTGCCACCAATTCCACCAAGGCTTGAAATACTAATACAGCCACCTTTCAGGTCATCCGGTTTTAGTTTGCCATCCCGGGCCCGTTCGCTGACATCGGCCATGTCTCTAGCAAGATCAAAAATACTTTTTCGATCCACATCTTTTATTACCGGAACAACCAGGCCATTGGGTGTATCCACAGCGATACCAATATTAAAATATTTCTTAAGTATTAATTCCGTACCATCAGGGGACAGGGAGGCATTGACATTGGGGTATTTTTTCATCGCCCCCACCAATGCCTTCATGACAAAAGAAAGAAGGGTGATCCGCACGCCATCCTTTTCCGCTTCGGCTTTTAGTGATTTTCGAAAATCCTCAAGTTCTGTTATATCCGCTTCATCGTGATGGGTTACGTGGGGGATATTGAGCCAGGCACGTTGCAGATGAGGCCCGGACAGTTTTTTGATACGCGATAGTTTTAAATGCTCAATTTCACCAAACTCGGAAAAATCTACCGCCGGTATGGCTGGAATACCAGAGCCAACCGTAGTTGCTGCCGCCGCGGGGGAACTTAATTGTTGTTTGATCCACGTAACAACGTCTTGTTTTAGAATTCTATTTTTGGAGCCCGTACCTTTTATCAAGTTAACATTGGCACCGAGTTCCCTGGCAAAACGTCGCACACCCGGACTGGCGTGGGCTAAACTACCTGGGTCAGCGTTTACCGCTGGTGGCAGGCTGGAGGGTGGAGAATGTTCTTGCTCGGCTATGGGTTGCGAAACGGGCACTGGGGCAGGAGCACTTTCGGGCTCTGGGGATGTAGAATCGCTTTTGGTTGTCTTATCATCGGCCGTATCACTGGCCGTATCACTGGCCTGATCATCGGAATGGCCACTTTCAATCATCATGATTATGGTGCCCTCAGATACGCTATCACCGACCTTGACTCGAATATCGGTAATTTTTCCATCACCCGGGGCCGGAATATCCATGGTTGCCTTATCGCTTTCAAGAGTAATTAATGGATCTTCCACGGCGACTACATCACCGACGCCAACCAGAACTTCGATCACCTCTACTGCATCGAAATCACCAATATCTGGAACCTTGATTTCCGTCATCTTGATTACACCGTCACTGGATTTGGTTTTTCCGGATCGATGCCATAGTTTCTAATGGCATCTTCGACCTGTTTATTGGTGATGGCTTCCTGATCTGCCAGGGCCTTGAGTGCTGATACGGTGACATAATTTCGATTGACTTCAAAAAATTTTCTTAATTTCTCGCGGGTATCGCTGCGACCATATCCATCTGTGCCCAATACGTAATATTTATTGGGTACAAATGCGCGGATCTGTTCTGCATACAATCTCATGTAATCCGTTGCGGCAATCACAGGTCCCTCGGTGTTTCCAAGACACATTTCAACGTAACTCTGTTTCGGCGGGTCATTGGGATGAAGTCTGTTGTGGCGTTCGATATTTTGGCCATCACGACAAAGTTCATTGAAACTGGTGACGCTCCAGACGTCAGCGCTTATATTGAAATCTTTGTCGAGCATTTCTGCAGCGGCTTCGACTTCGCGTAAAATTGTGCCACCACCCAGTAGCTGCACCTTGATTTTATTCTTCTTTTTGCCAACCCGTTTAAGTAAATACATGCCCCGAAGTATGCCTTCTGCTGAGTTCTTTGGCATTTTGGGATGGGGATAATTTTCATTCATTACCGTTATATAGTAATAAATGCTCTCCTGTTCCTGGTACATGCGGCGCATGCCATCGTGAATAATCACCGCCAGTTCATAACTGTAGGCCGGATCATAAGAAATACAGTTAGGCACCGTTGCTGACAAGATCAAGCTATGGCCGTCCTGGTGTTGCAGACCTTCACCGGCGAGGGTAGTGCGGCCGGCGGTGCCGCCCATAATAAATCCCCGGGCCCGACTATCTCCGGCAGCCCAGCACAGATCGCCAATACGCTGAAAGCCAAACATGGAATATAAAATGAAAAATGGGATGGTGCATATATCGTGATTACTGTACGCGGTTCCTGCGGCGATCCACGATGACATCGCACCAGCTTCATTGATACCTTCCTGCAATACCTGGCCGTTTTTGTCTTCCCGATAAAACATCAATTGATCAGAATCCACGGGTTCATATAATTGTCCCTTGGGCGCGTAGATACCCAGTTGACGAAACATGCCTTCCATGCCAAATGTACGCGACTCATCGGGAATGATCGGGATAATATATTTCTTCAGCTCCTTCTCTCGCATTAATGCAGACAGGATGCGCACAAACGACATGGTCGTAGAAATTTCCCGATCACCTGAGCCTTCCAGCTGAGAATCGAGAATTGATAGTTTTGGCAATTTAAATGGTGCGGCGCTCAGACTTCGTCGTGCAGGTAGAAATCCCCCCAGAGAATTTCTGCGTTCGAGCAAGTATTCAGTTTCTGGTGAATCCTTTGCCGGGCGATAAAAAGGCGCTTTTGCAACTTCTTCATCGGTCAATGGAATGTTAAATCGATCCCTGAAAGCCAGCATGGCCTCTTCACCCATTTTCTTTTGCTGGTGGGTGGTATTCTGTCCTTCACCGGCTTCACCCATACCATAGCCTTTTACAGTCTTGGCCAGAATGACCGTGGGTTGGCCGGTGTGATGGGTGGCAGAATGATATGCTGCATATACTTTGTGAGGATCATGACCGCCCCGATTCAATCGCCAGATATCTTCGTCGGTCATATTGGAAACCATGGCTTTGAGCTCGGGATTTACCCCAAAGAATTTCTCCCGAACATAGGCGCCGTCATTGGCCTTGAATGCCTGGTATTCACCATCCACCGCTTCTTCCATGCGTTTTTTTAGCAGCCCCTTGTCATCTCGGGCCAGTAACTTATCCCAGTAACCACCCCATATGACTTTCAATACATTCCAGCCGGCACCGCGAAAATCGCTTTCGAGTTCCTGGATAATTTTACCATTGCCACGAACCGGACCATCCAGACGTTGAAGATTGCAATTGACCACAAAAATCAGATTATCGAGGTTTTCTCGCCCGGCAATGGCTAATGCACCGGTGGATTCCGGTTCGTCCATTTCGCCATCCCCTAAAAAGGCCCAGACTTTTCGGTCTTTGGCGTCGATTAATCCTCGATTGTGTAAATATTTCATATACCGGGCCTGATAGATAGCCATGATCGGACCGAGACCCATAGACACCGTCGGAAATTGCCAGAAGTCCTGCATTAACCAGGGGTGGGGGTAAGACGACAATCCAGCGCCATCCACTTCCTGTCGAAATAACCTTAAGTCTTCCGCGTGCAAACGGCGTTCGAGATAGGCCCTGGCGTAAATTCCCGGTGCTGAATGGCCCTGAATAAATAACATATCACCTAGGTGATCGGTTGTGCTGGCGCGCCAGAAGTGATTGAAACCGACGTCGTATAACGTCGCTGCGGAGGCGAAACTGGCAATATGGCCGCCGAGCTCAGATGAGATACGATTTGCACGGACTACCATGGCCATGGCATTCCAGCGAATTAACGCACGAATTCGATGTTCAACGCCATGATCCCCGGGGCTGGGTTCTTCTTTATGAGTCGGAATAGTATTTAAATAGGCCGTATTGGCGCGATAGGGGATATGGGCTCCGGATCGGCGAGCCTGGTCTATCAAAGATTCAATCAGGAAATGGGCTCGATCGTGTCCCTGGGTTTCAATAACCGAGCCCAGGGCCTCGAGCCATTCCCGGGTTTCGGTTTCATCGGTGTCGATGGGATTTTCCGTGTTGGACATAGTGTCTTTTGGAGTGGTAAATGCTGTTATTAGTGACCTTCAATTGTATGTAAAGTTTACCACGATGCTGATGTAAGCTTTTATAATCTCGTTCTTGTGTATCCAGACTACTTCATATAGAATCGCCAGCGCAAAAATCCACATTAACTCCTTTCTTCACTTTTCCAGGATTTAATCCAAGTTAAATTCGGAATTAGGAAGATAACAATCCATAGGGAGCGTCTATGAGACACTATGAAATCGTGTTTCTGGTTCATCCGGACCAGAGCGAACAAGTTCCAGCCATGATTGACCGTTATAAAGAAATGGTTACATCGAGCGAAGGTAACGTACATCGAGTTGAAGACTGGGGGCGGCGTCGGCTGGCCTATATGGTCAATGATGTTCACAAAGCGCATTACATTATGATTAATATCGAATGTGATCTGAATGTGCTCGGTGAAATTGAGAAAAACTTTAAATTTAATGATTCGATACTGCGACATCTGATTATTCGACGTAAAGTTGCAATAACCGAAGAATCACCAATGGCCATTGCCAAAGCCCGTGAAGATAGCGCAGAAGCAGAAAAAGCCGAGAGACAGGCTGCTGAAGCTGAAAAGAGCGCCGCAGAATCTGAAAAACGCGCCGCGGAATCTGAAGCAGCCGCAGATGACGGGGCGCAAGCTGAGTCTGAAGAAGCGCTGATTGAAGGGATTGAAAATCCCCTTGAAGAAGGCGTGCCTATTGATGATATAGCGGATGATGAAATCGCTGATGAAGAAGCCGCTGAGGAGGAAGAAGTACTATGATGCGCAAATTTCAAAGACGCCCCAGGTTCTGTAAATTTACCGTAGACGGCGTCAAGTCCATTGACTATAAAGACCTTGATATCCTTACAACCAACATCAGTGAAACCGGCAAGATTTTGCCACGACGCAGTACCGGCACTAAGGCGCATTTTCAGCGGCAGCTGGCCACTGCGATTAAACGTGCCCGATTTCTTGCGTTGATTCCGTACACCGATCAACACGACAATTAGAGGTCAGCTATGGAAATTATTTTATTAGAAAAAATCCAGAATGTGGGTGACATTGGTGATCTGGTCAATGTCAAAAATGGCTATGCGCGTAATTTTTTGATTCCACACAAAAAAGCCATGATCGCAACAACGGCAGCAAAAGCAGAAGTAGAAGAGAAAAAACGCGAGCTTGCTGAAGAAGAGGGCAAACGTATGGCTGAGGCCCAATCCAGGGCAGATCAGGCGGTGAGAGAAATCGCGCTGAGCCGTCTGTGTGGAGAAGAAGGTCAGCTGTATGGTTCTGTTTCACCAGCGGATATTGCCGAAGCCATGTCTACGACAGGATCCAGTATTGAAAAATCAGAGGTTTTCCAACCTGATGGCCCAATAAAGCATACTGGTGATTTTGAAGCTGATGTGATTCTTCATCCCGAAGTGCGCTTTACTGTAAAAATTAAAGTTGAAGGCGAACAATCTGAAAACCCAATTGCGGAACCTGAAAGTGAAGACGCGCCTGACGATACTGAAGGTACAGATGATAGCCCAGAAAATGAAGCTGCAGAAGCTTCCACCGAAGAATCCACAGAAGAATCTCAGGAATCGGATGACGCAACTGAAAGTTAATTTCTGTACCTTATCCAAAAAAAGCATCGCGCCAGCGGTGCTTTTTTTACCTACATCGATGTAGGTAGATCGCATTCTTGGGGCCGAAAATTGCTCCTGCATTTTCGGCATTTCCACGGTCCATGGTGGTCATGCGAATGAGCGATCCCAAACACTCGAATCCTTTGTGCAACAAAATTTATTGTTGGATGCACAGGAGCGGCGATTACCAGGACGTGTTGGCAGGCTGTGGCGGTCGTAGCAGGGGGCTTTAAAAAAGAAGCGTCATCCCGGAACGCCGAAGGCGTATCCGGGATCCATGCTTTGGTCTGAGTTCACGTAGAATCTGATCCATTGCAATTTCATGGATGGATTCCGAATATTCCTTCGGAATTGTTCGTATCATCCCTGATACTCACCCCGTTGGGGCTACGCGAAATTCTGCTTCCGGCAGAATTTTCTGGAATGACGGTGTGGGAGGACGGCAGGGATAACCCTGCCTCCTAACCGATCCAGGCTATTTTTTCTTGACGCTATTAATAATTGAGTCAATAAATAGCAACCCGATTTCTAAAGGGTCGAGCCTATTTGATAAAAACATAAAATAAATTTAGCACAAAGCGGTTATCAGCCATGACAGCCGGAAAGAAGTTCGGTATCCTAGGAATATCCTTTTTTAGTTCATATTAATATTAATTTTACAAATTGGCGGAAACTGCACACCTTATTTCCAGTTCACCGAAACTCCCGCCCCAGGCGTTAGAGGCAGAACAGTCGCTACTCGGCGGTCTGCTACTGGATAATCGTAAATGTGATGAAGTTACAGAGGAAGTTGGCTCCAAAGATTTCTACAGCCAGAGTCATCGACTGATTTTTAATGCCATCTCGGGATTACAAGGAAACGGGGACCCGGCAGATGTTGTAACCACATCGGAATGGCTGGAGAATGAAGGGAATCTTGAAGCCGCTGGTGGTCTTGCGTATCTGGGTACCCTTGCAAACAATACACCCAGCACCGCGAATATCATGACCTATGCCAAGATTGTCCGCGAAAGGGCAATTTTGCGATCGTTGATCGGTGCCGCCAATGATATTTCCGACACTGCATACAATCCAGAAGGACGTACGCCCCGAGAAGTGCTGGATAGGGCAGAACAATTGGTGTTTGACATTTCTGAGAGAGATGGACGGAGCCGCAAGGGATTTACCTCAATTCAGGAATTGCTATCCCGTTCCATAGATCGTATTGAAGAACTTTATGAATCCAAGGAGGCCATTACCGGCATTCCTACGGGATTTTCTGATATAGATGCCATGACTTCAGGGTTGCAGCCTGGAGACCTGGTAATTGTCGCCGGCCGACCCTCCATGGGTAAGACCTCGTTTGCCATGAATATCGCAGAATATGTTTCAGTGGAGAAACAATTACCGGTTGCCATATTCAGTCTGGAAATGCCGGGAGAGCAGCTGGCGATGCGTATGCTGGCGTCATTGGGCAGAATTAATTCGAATAAAATTCGTACTGGCCGGCTTGTCGATGAAGACTGGCCGCGCCTAAATTCCGCTGTAGGATTACTCGACAAGGCACCGATGTTCGTGGATGATTCTGCTGGGTTGAATACCCTGGACTTGAGATCCAGAGCGAGAAGAATCGCCAGGGATAACAATAATTTAGGATTGATAGTTGTGGATTACCTTCAACTAATGAGTGCCACCGAAACCAATGAAAACCGGGCCACGGAAATTTCGGGTATAACCCGATCTTTGAAAATTCTGGCCAAGGAACTCAATGTACCTGTGGTTGCGCTTTCACAGTTAAATCGTAGTCTGGAGCAGAGGCCCAACAAACGCCCGGTGATGTCCGATCTTCGCGAATCAGGGGCTATAGAACAAGATGCGGATGTTATATTTTTTATCTATCGGGATGAGGTGTATAACGAGGAAACCGAGCAAAAAGGCGTGGCCGAAGTAATTATTGGAAAACAGCGAAATGGCCCTATAGGAACAACAAAACTAACCTTCCGCGGAGAATTCACTCGATTCGAAAACTTTGCATCCCAGTTTTACGGGCAGGATGACCCGCATTAATTTTCACTGACGCCGGTTCATCCTTCCCAAAATTAATTGTGCCCACGTTTATTGTCCTGACTTTCAAGTGGAAGATTTAGAATGGCGGGCCAGAGCCCTGATCGACCTGAGTTCGCTGCGTCATAATATTGGACAAATTCGTCTCGCGGCACCCCAGTCCAGGTTAATGGCTGTGATTAAAGCCGATGCTTATGGGCATGGCTTACATACCGTTTGCAGAGCCGTTGACCAGTGGGTGGATGGGTTTGCTGTAGCAACCATCGCTGAAGGCATTCAATGCCGCGAAACTCAGGACACCCGACCTATCATCGTTTTATCTGAGTTCTGGGATCAAGCTCAGCTCGCGTTGTTTGATGAATATCAAATGCAGCCCGTGGTTCACAATGTGGTCCAGGCGAAATGGTTACATCGCTATAGGGGAAAACCGTTGTCATTGTGGATCAAAGTAGATAGTGGAATGAATCGGCTGGGCATTGCGCAATGGGATCTAGGAGAAATATTCAGCGGTTTGAAAACATTAAAATGTGTAAAGACCATTCGTATCATGTCTCATCTGGCCAATGCCGATATATTAGGTGATAACACTACCACAACGCAGCTGGATTCATTTTTGGCCGCAACGAATACGTTTGACTGCGAAAAAAGTATCTCCAACTCCGCTGGCGTGATGGCCTGGCCGGAAACCAATCTTGACTGGGCTCGTCCTGGTTTAATGTTATATGGTGCATCTCCATTTGATCAGTCCGATGAGCTTAAATTTGAATTAAAACCCGTTATGCAATTACAGGCTCGTTTAATTGCTATAAAAACCATTGGGTCCGGGGAGCCCGTTGGATACGGCGGTCAATTTCGTACCCGGCGCAAGACCACCATTGCTATGGTGGGATTGGGTTATGGTGATGGATATCCCAGGTTGGTTGATTCGAGGGCGGTGGTTCTAATAAATGGCCAAAAGGCGCCGATTATCGGCCGAGTGTCCATGGACATGATAACCGTTGATATCACCGATCTCACAGAAGTTGCCGTAGGCAATGAGGTAACGTTATGGGGCCATGGACTGAAAATTGAGGAAGTTGCAAATTGGGCGGGTACTATTCCTTATGAGTTAATGTGCAAAGTCACCACGCGAATTCCAAGAATTGCAGTTGAAAATTCGCAGAATTTTTCAGGAACCAGTTAAATAAATTATGGCGAAACCAAAATCAAAATCGATTTTTTATTGCTCCCAATGTGGTAATGAAAGCCCGAAATGGGCTGGCCAATGTGGTGATTGTGGTGAATGGAATACCATGATTGAGCAGTTGCAACAAAACACCACAACCTCAGAACGTTTCTCGGGTTTTGCACCAAAAGCAGTTGTTCAAAATTTGAGCGACATAGAAATATCCAATATTAAACGCCTGTCCAGTGGGAGCCCCGAATTTGATCGGGTATTAGGGGGTGGAATGGTACCCGGGTCGGTGATTTTGATTGGCGGGGATCCCGGAATAGGTAAGTCGACCCTTTTGTTGCAATACCTCAGTACCATTAGTAAATCATCTCGCGTTTTGTATGTAACGGGAGAAGAGTCCACGGAACAAATTGCGCTGCGTGCTCATCGACTGGAGATCGACACAAATAGCCTACAGGTTATGGCTGAAAACCGGTTGGAAAATTTGCTAGAAACCGCACAGAAGGAACGGCCAACTGTTTTAGTAGCGGACTCCATCCAAACCTTCTATAGCGATGCACTGACAGCAGCTCCAGGCAGTGTTTCCCAGGTGCGGGAAAGTGCAGCAAGACTGGTTCGTTATGCAAAACAAAGTGGATGCTGCGTAATTTTGGTTGGCCATGTTACCAAGGAGGGCGCTCTAGCCGGCCCACGAATTCTCGAACATATGGTGGACAGTGTGCTTTATTTTGAAGGCGAAAGTTCAAACAGCTTTCGATTAATTCGGGCAATTAAAAATCGATTTGGTGCGGTTAATGAAATCGGCGTGTTTGCTATGACCGAACTGGGATTAAAAGATGTAAGCAATCCATCTGCCATGTTTGTGAGTAAACATGGGGCTGAGAAACCCGGCAGTGTTGTACTTGCAACTCAGGAAGGTACTCGACCATTATTGGTAGAAATTCAGGCGTTGGTGGATGACAGCGCGCTGGCAAATCCGCGTCGACTTTGTGTCGGATTAGAACAAAACAGGATTGCGATGTTGCTGGCAGTTGCCCATAGACACGCTGGAATTTCCCTGAATAGCTATGATGTTTTTACCAATGTGGCGGGGGGTGTCAGAGTGTCAGAAACTGGTGCGGATCTTGCAATTTTGATTGCCATCTTATCCAGCGTAAAAAACAGGGCGGTAGGAAGTGACCTGATTGTATTCGGTGAAGTTGGCCTGTCCGGGGAATTGCGCCCGGTTCAACGCGGCCTCGAAAGACTGAAAGAAGCTGAGAAGCTTGGATTTACTCGGGCATTGATTCCCGCGGCGAACAAACCGAAGTCATTGGGGTCGAAAATTGATATCATCGCCCCTCGAAGAATAGAGGAAGCCCTGGAAATATTTGAAATTTAGTCGTCATCTAGATTCAGCACAATTTACCTGTTCATATTCAAATCCTTTTAGGGTGGTGTGCTCGCCCAATCATTAGCCATTAATCAGGACATACCATGCAACGCAAAATCATCATAATTTTTACTTTTATCAGCTGTTTTTATTACGCCCAGGTATCAGTTGCCCAGAGTGAAATCGCTCTGGAGACCGACGATGACAAATACAGCTATGCTATTGGAACAAAAATAGGCGAGCAGTTGCTGCAACAATTTGGCAATCAACAGGGTACTGAGATAGATAAATTACTGGCAGGGATTGATGCGATTATTTCCTCTGGCACGCCGTTATTATCCAGTTCCGAATCAACGGCAATTATCCAGCAAAGACAGCAAGAACAGCTCGCTGCTGCTGCGGAATTGGCAGAACAGAAGATCGCGTTGGGACAGGCCTATCTAGAAGAAAATAAATCAAAAGACGGCGTGGTCGTTACTGATAGCGGGCTTCAGTACAGCGTACTGGTTGCAGGGGATTCTGGCGGAACCAGCCCTGGAACATTAGATACTGTGGTGGTTCATTATGAAGGTACTTTAACCGATGGTACGGTATTTGATAGTAGCTATGCGCGAGGGGAACCGGCTTCATTCGGTTTAGCCTCTATTATTCCAGGCTGGCAGGAAGTATTGCAGTTGATGAAACCTGGAGACAAATGGTCCATTGTATTACCTTCAGAAATTGCCTATGGGGAGCGGGGTGCAGGCCAGTCCATTGGTCCGAACGAAGTATTGTTATTTGATATTGAGCTTCTCGAGGTAAAACAGTCAGCAAATTAATTTTCATTTTTTTTGCAGTTCCATCAAAAATGCCTGATAAATAAAGGTTGACTGTAAAGCCGTTCAGTTTCGATTCATTTGCTATTCATAACGCGTTCATGCGTTAAACGTAGAGTTGCGTTATGGGGAAATTGCTCCCTATAAATGTTTAACTTTATGAGGAATTTGAAAATGAAATACAAGAATTTAGTTCTGGGCTTTGCAATACCTGCAGTGTTATTAGCATCGTCTAATATGTCCATTGGTTATGATGGAACTGGCAATATTTATGAAGCTGAGGTGTTGAGCGCAAATCCAATCTATCAAACTGTCCAAATAAATAACCCTAGACAGGAGTGTTGGCAGGAAGCAGTTTCGGTGCCAGTTCAACGAACCCAATCTCGTACGCCAGAAATACTGGGTGCCATTGTTGGTGCAGGGGTAGGTCGATTATTCGGTAGTGGTCGGGGACAGGATCTTGCCACTGTGGCTGGTGCAGTATTAGGGGGGTCTATTGGTAGAGATACCAAAAGACACCACCAGTATGGGAGTACTGTTCAATATGAACAGCGTTGTAAAACTGTTGATCAGTATCACACCGAGGAACGACTCGAAGGCTATGATGTAACCTATCAATATAATGGTCAGACTTTTACCACCCGAACTCAACATAACCCCGGCGCAACAATTAAAGTAAGCGTAAATGTTGTTCCTGTAGAATAGAGATTTATCTGATATTCTGATTGACTTAATTTTCAGCAACTGGAATAGATCAATTATTGATCTTCAAAATGAAGTGGTATAATTCTCTAAATTTCAAACCAGTCCATTTAGCTGTGTTAACTCGTTTCCAGACTCGCTTTCAAATTCGCCCTCTAATACAAGTTGGGGCCATATTGCTGCTGATGTTCTTAAGCATCAGCAGCAATCCTGGCTTTGCCCTTGATGCAGAAGGGCAGGGATCTGGTGCAGTCAGTATTCATGAAGTGGCGATGAAAATCAGGCAATTCAAGAGCTGGCAAATTCTGGATGCCAGCCCGCGACACCAGAAATCCGGCGTTCGATACTTTAGATTCAAACTATTACACAGCAACGGAAAAGTAAAAATTATTAACATTGATCCGATGAATCCTAACCTGCGACGGCTCGAAAAATGAGAATACTCCTTGTAGAAGACGAGGCAAATTTACTAGAACAATTAACGGCTAAACTCCGTCAAAGCGGATATGCTGTTGACAGTGCAGATAATGGTGAAGATGGATATTATTACGGCAGGGATTATCCCATTGATCTGGCAATAATCGATTTAGGACTCCCTAAAATGTCTGGTATCGAAATCATTGTAAAACTTCGGGATGAGGGCAAGACGTTTCCGATATTAATACTTACCGCGCGTACGCGCTGGCAGGAAAAAGTTGAAGGACTTGAAGCCGGAGCGGATGACTATTTAACCAAACCTTTTCACTTTGAAGAACTCCAGGCAAGGATTTCAGCTCTGATACGACGTTCTGCGGGACACGCCGCACCAACTCTGGAAAATGGCAGTATAACGCTGGATACGCGAACTCAGGATGTTTTTGTAAATGACAACCGGCTTGAGCTTACAGCCTTCGAGTACCGTCTGTTGCATTACCTTATGATGAACACCGGCAAAGTGGTTTCGAAAATGGAACTTACCGAACATCTATATGACGAAGATGCAGACCGAGACAGCAATGTCATTGAAGTTTTTGTTGGCAGGTTGCGTAAAAAGCTCGATCCGGACAATATTCTCAATCCCATAGAAACCCTGCGCGGCCGAGGATACCGGTTTATTACCGCTACATAAAACAACCAACTCGACCCTGATTTAAGGGTTCATGTCTTTTTGGTTCTCCATAAATCTGCTATGAGTACGTTATGAGTACGTTCTCCCTTAGAAAAAGATTATTAGTTGGCGCAACATTTATGTTGATCGCATTTTTGGGACTGGCGGGTGTCGCACTTGATCGAGCATTCATATTAAGCTCGAAATCCACGGTTAAAAATCAATTAAAAACCCAGGTCAATGCGCTGTTGACGGTGTTAGAAATTGACGAGAACGGGCAACTGATTTTCCCGGAAAGAATGCCGGAAACGCGTTTGACCTCACCAAATTCAGGATTATACGCAATTATTCTGGATGAAGTGGGTGGCGTCATCTGGCGATCTCAGTCTTCTGTTGGAATTTCTCTTGATTACCTGGAAGTTGCTGAACCGGGTCGTGAGCTATTTTTTCAGATTAACGATCGTATCGACAGCCCTTTTTATTATAGCTTCGGTATTACCTGGGAAATCGATCTGGATCGGGAAGTGCAATTGAGCCTGATTATGATTACCGAGAGTCGAAATTATTTGCAGTTCATTCGATCCCATCGTCAGGAACTTGTTTTCTGGTTGGGTATGGCTGGCTTGTTGCTTTTAATTATGCAGGCAATCAGTTTGCGATGGGGATTGAGGCCCCTGGGGCAGGTCATTGAGGAACTCGATTTAATAGAACATTCTAAACAGAAAAAGATTCTTGGAAGCTATCCCGACGAAATTGCGCAATTAAGTATGCGAATTAATTTATTCATCGAAAATGAAAGAAAAAACCTGACTCGTTATCGCAACACTCTTGGTGATCTTGCCCACAGTCTGAAAACACCATTGGCGGTAATTAAAGGCATAACCGAAAGCGGATCAAAAATTGATCGTAGCAATCTCGGTGAACACGTCGAGCGAATGAACAAGATCGTGGAGTATCAGCTTAAACGTGCCGCATCTTCTCAATTTTCTATAATGCATGGCGCCATTAATATTGGTGACGTGCTTAAAAAACTCGATGCATCATTACAGAAAGTATACGCAGAAAAAAACCTGGAATCACAGTGGGAAATTGAAAGCGGTTCAATCTTTTATGGCGATGAAAGCGATTTGTATGAATTACTGGGCAATATTATGGACAATGCATATAAGTGGGCAAATTCAATTGTACGATACCATTCTTCAGTCAATACCAGTAAAGGCGAAATTCACCAGGGGCTGATCATTGAAATTCATGATGATGGGCCTGGAATTGCTGTTTCTGAGCGAAATGCAGTATTCCAACGAGGAGCGCGGGTCGACCAACAAACGCCGGGGCAGGGCATTGGTCTTGCTGTAGTCCGGGAGATTGTAGAGCGTTACGATGGCAAGCTGGATCTGGAAAGTAGCGCGCTAGGTGGTACGCTAATCAGGGCGTCGTTCCCGGCGAAATAAGATTAAGGGACCTCTGAACAAGTCTGGGCGAATCAAGTTGAGAGTCAAAATGATCAAGATCAAGGCAAAAAATCGTAGCAATAGCAGGGCTATTCCGAGAATTTTTAACGACGATATTGATTATTTTGGACTCAAGTTGATCGGTCATGACTTGTTCAGAGGTTCCTTAGTTTGAAGCTTTGGAAACGAATATCAAAATAATTGAAATATTATCCGGTGCGCCATTTTCCAAACAGGTATCAATTAACGTTTCAATGCAATGTTCGGGTTGGTGGGCTCGAAGGGTCAAAATGGTACTGATATCATGATCTTCAACGATACCCGTCAATCCATCTGAGCACATCAGTAAAATCTGATTGTGTTCTGGGGCAAACGAAAAGATGTCAGGGGCACAACCTGATTCGATTCCCAAAGCCTTCCTTAACACATGAAAGCTGTACGCTGGTAGTTCCCAGTTCGGCGTATCAGCACCGAGTTCAGTGGCCAGAGTGTGATCGATTGTTAACTGTTTTAATTCTCCATGGGAAAAACTGTATACCCGGGAGTCACCAATGTGCCCGATCTGAATCAGGTCTTTCTGACACGAAGCCGCTAACAGGGTTGTGCCCATACCTTCACAATTGGGAAGCTGTTGCGCACTTGCATATACCTGACTATTGGCTAGCGAAAACGCATCAGCCATAATCTCAGAAGAAACCTCTCCACCGAGTTCATCTCGTACCATGACCTGTTCTTCAAAGTAATCACATAAAGAATTAACTGCCATACGACTGGCAACATCCCCGGCTTTGTGCCCGCCCATGCCATCTGCCACTACAGCCAAATTTATTGTTGGCATTATTCTCAAACTGTCTTCATTGGCCGCACGTACCTGACCAATGTCGGTCGCTGCAACCATCTGGTATTTAAAGTCCATGGCAATACTTTGAAAAATGATTATGGTTAAGGAACCTCTGATTAAAACATGAATTATCAATTTGAGTTCAAACCCAATTTATCGCGTGGCAATTTCTGCGTTGCAAAACTTCGCAATAGCCGTGCCCTATTCTATTTGACTTGGGCGTGCGTTTCGCGCCTTGAACTTGATCATTTTCAATCACAACTTGATCTGCCCAGTTTTAATCAGAGGTTCCTTAGATATTCCGAACCAGCTCATTAATGCCAACTTTGCTTTTAGTTTTTTCATCCACGGTTTTAACGATTACCGCACAATATAAACTGTGACTGCCGTCTTTTGCCGGAATCGACCCTGATACCACCACCGAGCCTGGTGGAATATAACCATAGCTGACGTCCCCAGTTTCACGGTTGAGAATCCGGGTGCTTTGTCCTATAAATACGCCCATGGAAATGACCGACCCGTGGCCGACAATGACACCTTCAACCACTTCGCTGCGCGCTCCAATAAAACAATTATCTTCAATAATTGTTGGTGACGCCTGAATTGGCTCCAATACACCACCGATTCCGACACCACCAGATAAATGAACATTGGCACCGATCTGGGCGCAGGAGCCTACTGTAGCCCAGGTATCAACCATGGTCCCGGATCCCACGTAGGCGCCGATATTAACGTAACTAGGCATGAGAACCACATTATCAGAAATATAGGCGCCCCTTCTCACCACTGCGGGGGGAACAACGCGATATCCTTCCTGTTTAAATTCAGCTTTGGTTTTGTTGGCAAACTTTAATTCAACCTTGTCATAGTAATTGGTAAACCCACCAGCCAGAACCTGATTTTCTTCAATTCTAAATGACAACAACACAGCCATTTTTAGCCATTGGTTAACATGCCATTTTTCATCTTTAAACTCGGCCACCCTGGCGGCACCAGAATCAAGCAAGTTTAGGGATTGATTGATCGCATCCCGCAATGGTTTGCTAGCATTTTTTGGCGTAATTTCAGCGCGCTGGTCCCACGCATCGGTAATAATTGTTTCGATAGTTTTCATTGAAATTTAATATTTCAGAGTTAATATGGTTCAGAAGCCGGTTTGTTCGTATAAAGGATTATTGAATGAAAGGGTGATGGTTGTTAAATCGACATCAACTTAGGCGTAAACGACATATCAAAAGTTGCTCGACGCGCATAAAATTTCTTCAGCTACCCTATAAAGAGATAAATTGTATCCTATATTTAATTTTTCATCGAATTAGGGTATTCTTCGGGGTCCGCGATTTGTACATAAAAATAGCAACTGTCTGACATACGGGCCTGATAAATGGAACAGGCTTGGTCGGTAGATAAAAACTGATTAAAAACTATGAAGAATAACTACGCGATCACGATATCTGACAAGTTTGGATCAAAGCACTTTTCAATTAGTGCCGATGGTAAACGTAAATTAATCATTGCTGGAGTCGTAGCGTTAACAATCGTTGCCGCTTCTTTTTTTGGTAATTATATACAACAAAATACGGTTTCTTCCCTCGCTGGTGTAAATAAGGAACTCAATGATGAACTGGTCCGAATCGACAATTATTATTCGAAAGTCAATCAGATAATTGCGGCGTACGAAGATCAGGTTTTGAATATTAGTAAAGAACTGGTAAGCATCGAAGAATTTAGTGGCGTAGATACGGGTGATCTGGATATTTCGCTGGAGGAACGAGTCAGATTAATTGGACAATTTTATAACGCTAAAGAAGAAGAATACTCGGATATAGGCAACAGAGTAGAGAATATTGAAGGCATTATTGGTATGGATGAAGAAGCCATCCAGGTAAATGGTGATGATCTTTCAACCCGAGTAGTATTAGCTAGCCTAACGGCAAGCCAGGAACGAATTCTGCACGACAGTATTCCTAATGGATACCCAACAGAAAGTCATGTTATCACCAGTAAATTTGGTATGCGTAAACATCCAGTTACAAAAATCCAGTCACTGCATAAAGGTATAGACCTACGCGCCAAGACTGGACACAAGGTATATGCAACCGCAGATGGTTTTGCAAGTATCTCGGATTATTCTGATTTGAGTGGGAATCGTGTTGTCATAGCGCATAATTTTGGATTCGAAACTCGATACTCCCATCTCGATAAAATGGTTGTTAAACCTGGTGAAGTTGTTCACAAGGGAGATCTAATCGGATATTCGGGAAATACAGGCAGAAGTAGCGCATCACATTTACATTATGAAATACGGTACCTGGGGAAATCAATCGACCCATTTCAATTTTTGGAATGGGAATTCGGATCACATGAAATTTTTACACAAGTCAGAGGAATACAATGGCCATCTTTAATAAGTCTGATCAACAAACAGATTACTCATCAAACGTTACAACTATCGCAGCTGGATCCCATATTACCGGCAAAATAGACATCGAATGCGAACTGCATATTGATGGTGAGGTAGACGCTGAGATCAATTCAACCGGTACAGTGAAAATTGGTCAAACGGGAATTGTAAACAGCAACCTCAAAGCACACGCTTTAATTATTACCGGTAAGTTTTTCGGTAATGCGGATTGTGATTCTATCGAGCTTGTCTCTGGGGGCGATGCTGAAGGTAAATTTACCAGTGCCAGTTTGAGTATCGACTCGAGTTCTACTTTCCAGGGCGAAAGCGTTCGTAAGCAGCCTCATGACTCAACCAAAGTTGTAAGTTTGTCGGGCGACGCAGACAATAAACTGACTCCAAAAGCGGATACAAAAACATCCTGAGCTCAGAAAGACTGGGTATTCATTCCGTCCGCTGATTGATAATCAATAAAAGAGACTCCTCTCCGTCAGTGGGTCTTACCACAATAGTGTCGCTGGTTAAATCGCCAGGGTGTTCAATAGCGTCACCAGATTTTGAGATCCTGGCGCTAATTTCCAAATTCTCAAAATGATCGATAGTAAAATTCTCCATCATGGCTTTTTTGCTGGAAAGGGTTGTGGTAACTGGAAATTTATTTGCTGAGTGTTTGCTTACCGCAAGGGGCATGGGTGGCCCGTTCTGAGCTTTGGCAAAAATATACAATACATCATTGTCGTCGATGTTATCGGCCAGTGATATATCGAGATCGACCTTGACACTGATTATTCTTTGCTCAATTGCTAATTCTGATTTAATGTTACTCTGATTCCCTGCGAGTTCACGATTGCGCGCAATCATAATTTCAATTTGTTCCGTCGCTTCGTTGTCGCCTTCCAGTTGTTTCAATAGATTTTGTAATTGGGTCAAAGCTAAATCGTATTTTCCAAGGCTCTCCGAACCTAAACTTGATATCCACAACGAATTAATATGATCAGGCGAGATTTTCAAAGCCTTTTCGATTCTTTGTCTAGCATCAACAGTATACTTTCCCTGATTCTTCATGATTGTGGCATCCGCCCATCCTGCAAGGAAATCTGGATTTCCGGGAACCAGGGTATTGAGTTTTTCATAGGCAACTTCAGCCTTGTCAAAACTTTGCAATTTCAAATAGGTTTTTGCAGCAATTTCCCAGCCCGTAGGATTGTTAGGGTTCTCTGAAATCTTGACCTCGAGCTGCTCCAAAAGTTGGTTTATATCGAGGTCTTCAATACTTGCTAGCTCTGAAGAGCTGGCACGCTGAGTGGATTGATTTATATATTGAGGACTGCCGAGAAAACTGTAAAGCCCGATGCTTATCACTGGGATTAGCGCAACCACGAATAATTTCCACTTCAGGGATACTGCGTTTACCGTTGTTTGCTGGGGCGATTTTAAATCTTCAAGCAGCGTCGCCTGTAATTCCTTTTCCGCCGATTTGGCAATTTGTTCGTCATTGTAATTTTCCAGATCCGCCAGGCGCTGCCGAGCAATATTAATATTATCGCTGTCATGATCACTAGACAAGGTTTGCCGGGATTTTCGAAGAGACGGCAGGAGCATCACAATTGGAATCATGATTAATCCAAATATCAGGACTGAAAATAACACCGTCATTTTAGTTTTTATCGATTAACGATTTTGCTCTTTGGAGTTCTTCGTCGGAATAACTACTAGGGGGTTCATCAGGTAGCTTTCTGTTTCTTCTTATGGCTAATACCATAACCAGAACAAACAATGCGAATGGAGACAACCATAGAAACAGGGTTGATGACTTTAACCGGGGCCGATAGATCACAAACTCCCCGTATCGGTCAATCATGTATTCTATGATCTCATCATACTGTTTGCCCTGCCGTATCATTTCATAAGTCTTGCGGCGCAGGTCTTGTGCCAGGCTGGCATTTGAATCCGCGAGATTCTGATTTTGGCATACCAAACAACGCAATTCTTTTATGGTTTTAGTATAGAGGTCTCGTTGAGCGTCATTTTCAAATTCGACAATTTCAGATTGGGCGAAGGCTCGCCCTAAGCTTAAGCTTAGGGCGAATATAGTGATACACAAGCAATTTAAAAAAGGGTTTTTCAATTGCTTGTCATCTTGAGTGACATAATCAATGGAACAATAGTGCTTTTCAGGTCAGTGGGGGTCAGTGGGCCAACGTGCTTGAGTTGAACAAAACCATTTTGGTCAATCACAAAGGTTTCTGGTACGCCATAAACACCATAATCAATGCCCACATCACCCATTGCGTCAACAGCAACCAACGAATAGGGATTTCCATGGTCCATAAGCCATTGGTGTGCAGCATCATTAGTATCTTTATAGTTAAGACCAATAATTTCCACCAGTTTGTTTTCGGCCAACTGAATTAATAGTGGGTGTTCCACTCGACAGGCCACACACCACGACGCCCACACGTTCATCAACCAAACCTTACCCAACATGTCCGCTTTTGAGATCGTTGGCATTGTCGTGGAACTAACCAGACTCTGATCATCGGTGGGAAGCAAGGGGAGTTCAAACTGCGGTGCAGGTTTGCCGATATGGGGGGAGGGGATCTCTCCAGGATTGCGATTTAATCCAAGGGCAAGAAAACCAGCAATGGAAATGAAAATGATAAACGGCAAAATGGATTTCTTAAACACAATGATTCAGCTTGCCATGCTGGCTAAGGGTGGTAATTCGCTGACCGTCTTTTTTTGCCGGTATCTGCGGTCCATTGCGCCGAGAAATCCACCAGCTGCCATTATCAATGCCCCCAACCAGATCCATCGAATAAAAGGTTTGTAGTAAATACGAATAGCCCAGGCCTGATCATTTTCCAGGGGCTCACCCAGAGCGATGTATAAATCTCTGGTGAGCCCTGGATCAATTGCCGCCTCGGTCATAGGGCTTTGTTGAACCAGATAGATTCTTTTTTCCGGATATAGATTTGCAATGGGTTTATCTTGATAGAAAACTTCGAAATGACCTCGGGTCGCCTGGTAATTGGGGCCGGCTAATTTTTCTGTACCATTGAACAAAAACCGATAATCGAATATGGAGAATTCCTGTCCACGCTCCATACGTATATCCCGTTCCACACTATATACATTGGTCAGGGTGACACCAATCACAAAAACGCCAATGCCAATGTGCGCCAGGGTCATACCGTAAAACCATCGCGGTGTGGTCCGGAGGCTTTTAAAACGCGTTCCAGAGTTACCACGATCAAAAAGCCCATAGATACTCATATAAATTACGAAGCTTCCGGGAATCAGTCCCAGTAACGCGCTCCAGGAGAAATAAGGCATCAATAAAACAGCGAATCCGCTGGTAAATGCGCTTAGCGCCAATACTGTGAAAATCGATTTATTTATCCGGCTGATTTGATCTTTTTTCCAGCGCAACAATGCGCCGATGCCAATTAATAGCGTAAGGGGAATGCCGATCACCGCAAAGATCAAATCGAAATAGGGCGGGCCAACGGATAATTTTCCCAAAGACAGTGCATCCATGATCAATGGATACAGGGTTCCCAGTAATACGGCAAAACACAAGACCCCAAAAAATACATTGTTCAGCAACAACGCCATCTCCCTGGAAACCGAGGTAAATTTCACGTGGCTGACTATTTTAGGTGCCCGCCAGGCGTATAGCAAAAGTGAGCCGCCAATGGCAATGCAAAGAAATATTAAAATGAACAATCCCCGGGATGGGTCAGAGGCAAAGGCATGGACGGATATCAGTACCCCGGAACGCACCAGAAAGGTGCCCAGCAATGACAGAGAAAATGCAAATACAGCGAGCAGGATTGTCCATGCCTTGAACACGCCTCGCTTTTCTGTTGCGGCCATAGAATGAATCAGTGCAGTTCCGACCAGCCAGGGCATGAAAGATGCGTTTTCTACGGGATCCCAGAACCACCAACCACCCCAGCCCAACTCATAATAAGCCCACCAGGAACCAAGGGCGATTCCAATAGTTAAAAACATCCAGGCAATATTGGTCCAGGGACGGGACCACTGGGCCCAGGCAGCATCGAATTTTCCGCTGATCAGCGCTGCAAGGGCAAAGGCAAAAGCGACGGAAAATCCCACATAGCCCAAATACAACATTGGTGGATGGATGGCCAGTCCAATATCCTGCAACACCGGATTGAGATCCTGCCCTTCTACTGGAACCGGAAACATTCGCTCAAACGGATTGGAGGTGAATACCAGAAATAACAAAAACCCAGTGCTTATCAATCCCATGACACCGAGCACGCGTGCGGATATCATATCGGGAATCGAACGGGTAAACAGACTCACTGCACCAGTCCACACCCCAAGAATCAGAACCCACAACAATAAAGAACCCTCGTGGCCGCCCCAGACCCCAGAAATCTTATATATTAATGGTAAGTGGGAATTTGAATGATGGGAGACATAGGCTACGGAAAAATCATTGTCAATAAATGCATAGGTCAAACATGCATAAGATATTGCGATTAAAATCAGCTGAGAAAGGGCCGCAGGTTTAGCGAATAGAACCCAGTTGGATATTCCACGTTGAGTACCAATCAACGGCAAGGTCCCTAGTAACACCGCAACAACCAGTGCCAATAACAGGGAAAATTGGCCGAGTTCAGGAATCAACTATTGGGCTCGCTGGCTGAATCATTTTTATAACGATTTTTGTTTGCTGCTTTTAATGCGTCATTGACTTCGGGTGGCATGTAGGATTCATCGTGTTTTGCTAATACCTGATCTGCAACAAATATGCCGTTATTCATTTTCCCAAGAGCGACGATACCCTGACCTTCGCGGAACAAATCCGGCAGAATGCCATTGTATGATACCGAGACAGTTTCAGCAGTGTCGGTTAAATCAAATGTGGCTATAAGGTTTGTCTGATTGCGATCGACACTGCCATCAACAACCATGCCGCCAATTCGAAAGCTGGTATTGTCGGGAACTTCCCCTGCCACAATCTGGGAGGGGCTAAAAAATAAATTGATGTTTTTCTCCAGGGCAACCAGAGTCAAACCGATAGCGATGGATACACCAAGCACCATACATACGACGATAATAATTCGCTGTCTACGTTTTGGCGTCATGGCTTAAATATTGTTGTTGTGAAACCGGGATAATTCGATCAACAATTTTTTGCGCTTAACGATGGAAATAACATAGTTATAGCCCAACATTAAAACCACTATGCCGTAACTCATCCAGATATAAAATCCATGACCACCCATTTCAAAAAATTCCATCATATCAATTTGCCCCCTTGGTAACGATATCTTTTACCCATTGGGTACGCCGTTCCTGATCAAGAAGTTCACAACGCACTCGGTTTAACAGCGCAGAGAAAAAATAAAAATTTATCGCTACAAACATAATTAACAGCGGAATCAACATCTGGACGTCAATAGAGGGTCTGCCCAGCTTAGTCACTGTTGATCCCTGGTGCAGGGTATTCCACCATTCAACAGAAAAATGAATAATTGGAATATTGACCAGTCCAACCAAAGCCAGAACCGCTGCCGCGCGGTTGGCGCTGTTTCGGTCTTCGATGGCAACATTCAAAGCCATGTAACCAAAATAGAGAAATAATAAAATCAGTTCGGAAGTTAGTCGCGCGTCCCAGACCCAGTAAGTACCCCAGGTTGGTTTACCCCAAAGAGATCCCGTGACCAGTGCGCAAAACGTAAATACCGCACCCAAAGGGGCGCAGGCCCGGGCCACAACATGGCCCATTTTCATTCTCCAGATCAATCCGGTTCCAGCGGCAACGGCCATGACCACGTAAGTGAACATGGACATCCAGGCATTGGGAACGTGGATAAAGATAATACGGTAGCTATTGCCCATTTGATAATCTTCCGGCGCAACCACCAGCCCGTAATATAATCCGAGCAGAAATAATCCTAGTGCAACATAGCCAAATCTGGGTGCCCAGTTTCCTGAAAACGAATAAAAATAGGCGGGGGACCCAAAGCGGTGGAACCAGAGCCAGGATTTTCCGGTAGCGGGTTGTGTCTTTTTGGAATCGCTCACAGTAGCAATAATTAGTCAGGATCAGTTTAAAAAATTAGATCACAAAATATTTGGGATGAAAATAGATCAGGGTTGGGCTATTTTACGTTAAACCAATGCGCCGTCGTACCCGAATTAGTATCAGTTAAACAGATTTAGTTCAGGCTTATTTTTAAGCCCGTTGCGATGGCAATGGGTGCCAAAGTGATACACAGAACCAGAATACCCGCGAGCAGTAATATTTGTCCAGTCCAGTCCTGTTGCAGTACTGCGGCCTGGATTGCGCTGGTTCCGAATATCAGAATGGGAATATACAGTGGCAGGATTATCAAGGTAATTAATACGCCACTATTGCGAACCCCTACGGTCAATGCGGCGCCAATCGCACCAATCATACTCATCGCCGGCGTCCCCAGCAGCAACCCCACTAACATGGCAGGGTAGGCGGAATCCGGCAGGTCCAACATTAGACCGAGCACACCGGAAATCATAATCAATGGCAGACCCGTCACAATCCAGTGAGCAAATACTTTTCCCATGGATAATATCGCCAAAGGGTGAGGGCTCAAAACCAGCAATTCAAGGGTACCGTCATCGAATTCATTACGAAATATCCCATCCAGTGCCAGCAATGTTGCCAGCAGCGCAGCGACCCAGATTACACTGGGCGCGAGTTTCTGAAGAAATTGCGGATCCGGATCCAGTGCCAATGGAAACAGACTGATAGTAATAATAAAAAATAGTAGCGGATGAAACAGATCGCTGATGCGACGAAATGAAATTTCCAGATCGTGTATGGTGACCTGCCACAGGGTTGCCAGCAGGGTGTTTTTATTGGTTGTCATATATCAATCTAAAATTTCTGTCAATTCAAAACAACCTGGCTGTGATCAATTTCCGACAAATTCAGTGATTGATGACTGGTATAAATTATTAACCCAGCTGCCCGAACATGGGTGCTCATAACCTGCTCCAGAATAATTTGGGCTTCATCATCGAGCGAGGTGGCGGGCTCATCCATAATCCATAAGGATGCGTGACTACGAATTAATCGTGCCAGCGCCGCTCGTTGACGTTGCCCCGATGAGAGCTGAGAAACCAGGGTGTCGCCCATAGATTCCAATGCCCATATTTTTAGGCTGTTTTCGATAGGTAAATCCGGTTGACGATATTCCAGAGCAGCAAAAAATTCGAGGTTTTCATAAATCGTCAATCCGGGTCGAAGTCCCGATTTATGGCCCAGATAGGCCAAATCACATTGGTATTTCCAGGAATCCACATAGATATCGTTGTCATTCCAATTTACGCTGCCGAGTTCGGGATTGGAAAGCCCTGCCAAAATCCGTAGCAATGAGGTTTTGCCCACGCCATTACTTCCTGTGACCTGGGTAATTTCCCCGGAATTAATTGAGAGATTCAGGTTTTCAAACAGAGGGCGGTGACCACGGACACATTCCAGGTCAACCGCTTTGAGCGAAGCCTGATAATCGAATGGAATTTTGTGATAACTGTGGGTCAACAGTGTCTGATCCGTTAAAATCGTGGAGTGTACCTTAACTCACCATACTGAAACATCTGCATAAATTATTGTATTTAACCTTGAGAGATTTTAATTGATATTGCACGTCGATATGGATGCGTTTTATGCTTCTGTTGAAGAGCGGGAGAATCCTGAATTAAAAGGTAAACCACTCATCGTGGGTGGTCAGCCCACCGCAAGAGGTGTTGTTGCCGCGGCAAATTATGCTTCACGAAAATTCGGTATTCACAGTGCTATGCCCACGGCATCCGCTGTAAAAAAATGTCCCCATCTGGTTATTGTAAAACCTCGACATGATCTATATAGCGAAATATCCAGCCAGATCCGAGATGTTTTTCTTCGCTACACCCCTGTGATTGAACCGCTTTCCCTTGATGAAGCATTTCTTGATGTACAAGGTAGTGAGCGACTACACGGTGATGCCGCTACCATTGGCAAACTGATTAAGAGAGATATTAAACGGGACCTGGATCTGGTGGCTTCCGTTGGCGTTGCGCCAACAAAATTTGTTGCAAAACTGGCCAGTGATCACGATAAACCCGATGGCTTCACCATTGTTTTGCCAGAGCAGGTGCAATCCTTCCTCGATCCCATGCCCGTGGGTAGAATCTGGGGTGTTGGTAAAGTCGCCAATGCCAAATTACTCAAGCAAAATATTCGAACAGTGGCTGATCTGAAAACCCGATCCGCGGCATTCCTTGACGAATTATTTGGGCAATATGGTGAACAGCTCTGGCGCCTGGCCCATGGAATTGATGAGCGCAAGGTGACGACGGACGGTGAGGTTAAGTCGGTTTCTCAGGAAACCACTTTCGATACCGATATCACCAACTATCGGTCAATAGAATCTACTGCCATCTACCTCACCGAAGGTGTAGGTTATCGGTTGCGGGAGTCGGATATGAAGGGAAAAACCGTGACAATTAAAATTCGCTTTGACGATTTTAAGACCATCACCCGATCTCGAAGCATGGATTTGCGGACAAATCAAACCAATGCACTTTGGGAGGTTGTAAAATTGTTATTTCAACAGGAATTGAAAATTAAGAGATTTTCAATTCGACTGATTGGTGTTGGTGTCTCAAATTTTTCTGATAATCTGTCTACGCCATCCACGGTACAATCGGATCTGTTCGATACCAGCCCTGGAGAAGCGGTATGCGAGAGCGAGCCAGAAGAACATGTACTGGATAAATTGTCTGATGAAATCAAGCATAAATTTGGTAAAGGTAGCATCAAACGTGGAAAATCGATCCAATAATAATCACATTGCGCAGGAATAGATCATGAAGCATTTGTCTGCAGAAGAACTGGAAATCGGATTTGATCATGTTATGGAAACGCCCCTGGATGGAGGAGAATTGCAAATGATCGTTCGGCGACCTGAGGTGAACGAAAGAGAAATTATTGCGACGGGCTCGCTGGATGTGGAATCGGGGTTAATGGGTGACAACTGGAAGACTCGCGGCAGCAAGGCTACCGAAGATGGTTCCGCCCATCCTCGAATGCAGCTCAATATAATGAATTCTAGAGTAATCGATCTTGTCTCCCAGTCGAAGGATCGGTGGCAACTGGCGGGAGATCAGCTTTTTGTCGATATGAATCTATCCCCAGATAATCTACCCCCATTTACGAGGCTCTCGTTGGGCACTGCAATTATTGAGGTATCCGAGGTGCCGCACAAGGGTTGCGCAAAATTTGTTGAACGTTTTGGTAAGGATGCCATGATTTTTGTAAATTCCCGCAGGGGTAAGTCTCTAAATCTCCGAGGGATTAATGCCGTGGTAGTGCAAAATGGAGAAAT